>NZ_JAATEO010000015.1 GCF_012034245.1 Micromonospora thermarum
GGCACTGTCACGGCCTGGCCTGCCGAGATCGTCGCTGTTGGGCCAGACGTTCGGCAGGAGCGGTGTGTGTATGCCCACGGGAGCCTCCCATGCTCGGGGTGAGGATCACCGGCTAGCTGGTTGCAGACCGGAAGCAGCCGGTGACGGAGCTATCCCGCAAGTTAGTGCACTAACTTGCTCTAGGCAATGGATCGGCCAAGATTTGGCGCACTAAATCGGATGTGGTCGACTGAGCGCGCAGACCGGAAAGGAGGGCACTTCCTCCATGCCCACAGCCCCTGCTTATCTGCGCATCGCCACAACCCTGCGCGGCATGATCAGTGACGGGACGCTCCGTCCCGGCGACAAGCTGCCCACCGAGGCTCAGCTACGGCAACAGTTCGGCGTGTCCACGACCGTCGTCAAAGCGGCCCTGTCGATCCTGCAAGGCGAAGGACTGATCGAGGGTCGACGCGGATCGGGCAACTACGTACGCCAGGTCCGTCGACTCACCCGGCGGGCCCACGGCCGGGACCTGCGCACCGCCACCGGTCCTACCTCACCCTTCGCCCGCGACGCCACCGCCGCCGGCCAGCGGCCTGACTGGGAGCACAGCAGCGAACACACCACCGCTACTCCTGCCGTGGCGGCCAGACTCGGGATCGACCCCGGAGATCCGGTGATGCGCACCCGCTACCGGTTTCGCTCCGACGGTCATCCCATCCAACTGTCGGAGTCCCACGAACCGCTCGCCATCACTGGAGGGACCCCGGTTGAATGGCCCGAGGAGGGCGCGGCGGTGGGCGTGGTGGCCCGTATGGACACGATCGGCGTTCGCATCGACGCTTTCGAGGAGAGGGTCACCACCAGACCGGCCAGCCCAGAGGAGATCGAGGGGCTGGAGCTGACGGCGCGCGGATCGCACGTTCTCGTCATCGAGCGGACGTACTACGCCGGGCCACTGGCGGTGGAAACTGCCGATATCGTCCTGGGCCCGCACTATGAGGTGGTGTACCGGGTGCCGGTGGACTAGGGTCGGCGCTCGGCCAATCGACATCGAGCGGGGAAATCGTGGGCGCTTCGCGATGGTCGTACAGCGTTACCTACCGGCCGGACGTGGCCACCGCGCTTGAACAGCACGTCAGGACGTATACGCCGAGGGCGCGTACTACCGCGAGGAGCCCAACCCGCTGTACGCCCTGGCTGAGGACGAGTTTCGCGCCAGACTGGACCCCACCCACGACGACAACGGGATCAACGAGCACCTGCTCGCCGGCTGGCGTGCCGCCCAGCGGCGGCCGGAAGCGGTCGACCCGGACACACTGTTCGCGGCGCAACCGGAGTCAGGCACGCACTCGATCATCGATATGGTCAACGGAGCCGCGAGTGGAACGGCTCCGTTCACCGTCACTCCGTTGAACGATGAGCAGACGCTTGAGTTCTTCGGAACCCGAACGCCCACGCCGGCTCAGGTCGTCGAGTGGATGAAGGACTTCAACCCATCGTCGATACGCGAACGCTGGCAGGGCGTATACGTCGTAAGCCAGATCGACGGCCGCCCCGCGCAGATCCACTTCACCGGCTTCTCCGGCGACTGAGCCCCACCATGGGGCTTCCCGGGACACCTGGTGGGTGGCCCGCTACCAGGTGCTCGGCGTCGGCTCGGACGAGACGTTGATTCGCCGCGCTGACCGGCAGAATGGGCGGCATGACCCCCTCGACCGGTGTGATCCGACGGCTGGTCGGCGTCTACCACGCCGACGGCGGCCTCCGTGGTGAGCTGGCGTACCTCATCGGCAAGCTCCGGGGCACCACGGAGTGCGCCCTCTGCGACATCACCCACCGGGGGTTTGGGCCGAAGCGGGAGTGGCGCGACCTCGTCCCCACCCTGGGCGTTCCGGTGCACCTGGTGCACCTCAACGAGCGCAACGCCGACGTCCACGCCGCGAGCGAGGGCCGCACGCCCTGCGTGCTCGCCGTGACCGACGGCGGGCCGGTGCTGCTGCTCGGGCCGGCCGAGCTGGCCGAGCTGGACGGCAGTGTGCACCGGTTCGTCGAGCGGACCCGGGCCGCCGCCGACGGTGCCGGGCTGCGCTGGCCCGAGTCCCGGGACGGGAGGCCGGCGCCGACAACCTGACGTCCCCGGCCGGCGGTGCCGTATCCCGCGAACAAGGTCGTGTCCCGGGCGCTCGTGCGGGGCGGTGTCGCGGCGCGCGGCCCGGCGCGCCGGGCGCCTCGCGGCGCCGAACTCGTCTCGGCCCGCTTCAGAGGGCCAGCTTCATGCCCTCGTGGCTGGCCACGAAGCCGAGGCCCAGGTAGAAGCGGTGCGCGTCGTGGCGGGACTTGTCGGTGGTGAGCTGGACCAGCCCGCAGCCTCGGGCCCGCGCCTGGTCGATCGCCCACGTCATCATCTGCCGGCCCAGCCCGCGCCCGCGCTGGTCGGAGCGGACGCGGACCGCCTCGATGAGCTGCCGCTCGGTGCCGTGCCGGCCCAGCCCCGGGATGTACGTGAGCTGCATGCAGCCGAGCAGCTCGCCGCCGGCCTCGGCGACGATGAGCTGGTTGCGCGGGTCGGCGGTGATGTCGGCGAAGGCCCGCTCGTACCGCTCGTCGACCTCGCTGTGGTCCCGTGTCCGGCCGAGCACGTCGTCGGCGAGCAGGGCGATGACGGCGGGCAGGTCGGCTCGGACGGCTTCACGGAAGATCATGCCGCTGAGCCTGACACAGGGACACCGGCGGATGTGTGAGCGGTGGTTGCGGGCAGCGGGCAGCATGGTGCCCCATGGACGTCCTCCTGCTGCCGTTCCGGTGGATCTACCGGGGGCTGGTCTGGTTCGCGAACTCGCCCCGGACGTTGATCGCGTCGTACCTGCTGATGATCGTGATCGCCGGTGTCATCTACGGCGAGGTGGAGAACCGTAGCCCCGCCGATGCGGTGTGGTGGGCGGTGGTGACCGCCTCCACCGTTGGCTACGGCGACATCTCACCGACCTCCTGGGCGGGGCGGACTCTCGCCGCGCTGCTCATCTCCACCATGGTGCTGCTGGTCATCCCCCTGATCACCGCCCACTTCGCCAGCCGGCTCATCGTGGACGACGACGCGTTCGAGCACGACGAGCAGGAGCAGCTCAAGGCGGACATCCGCCGGATGCGGGCGCTGCTGGAGGAGCTGGCCGCACGGCAGGGCATCGAGCTGCCCGAGCTGCCGCCGGATCAGCCGGTCAGCGGGCCGGGCAGCGAAGCCCCTCCCTGGGAACGGTCAACGAGATCAGGTAAGCGTCGACCGCCGCGGTGATACAGGACGTCTGCGGGTAGGCGGTGTGACCCTCGCCCTCCCAGGTCAGCACGCGGCCCACGCCCAGCATCCCGGCGAGCGCCGGGGTCTGCTCGTACGGGGTCGCCGGGTCCCCGGTCGTACCGACGACCAGGATCGGCGGCGCGCCCTCCGCCCGACCGGTCGGGTACGGGTCGCGGCCGCCGGGCCACTCCGTGCAGGTGAGCATGCCGACGGCGAGCGCCGGCCCGAACAGCGGGTACGTCTGCCGCCACCGCGTCTGGAGCTGCCGGATCTGCTCCCGGCTCGGCTTCTCCTCCTCGTCGGCGCAGTTCACCGCGAGATTGGCGTCGAACAGGTTCGAGTACGTGCCGTCGGGCTCCCGGCCCGCGTACGCGTCGGCGAGGCGGAACACGTCGGTAGGGTCGCCGCCCTCCAGCTCGTCGATCGCCCGCGCCAGCTCCTGCCAGCCCGCCTCGGTGTAGAGCGAGGAGACCACGGCGTAGAAGATCCACCCCGGAGTCGCCTCCCGGCCGCCGTCGCCCTGGACGGGGGAGACCCGCGCCTTGTCGATGGCCGACGTGACGGCCGCCCGGGCGTCGGGCGCGATCGGGCAGCGGCCGGCGTTGGCCGCGCACCACCGCGAGAAGTTGTCGAACGCCCGCTCGAAGCCCTTGGCCTGGCTCTCCGACGAGGCGATCAGGCCCATTCGCGGGTCGACCGCCCCGTCGAGCACCAGTGCCCGCACCCGCTGGGGGTGGAGCTGGGCGTACGTGGCGCCGAGCAGCGTGCCGTACGAGTAGCCGAGGTAGGTCAGCTTCTCGTCGCCCACCGCCGCCCGGATCGCGTCCATGTCCCGGGCGGCCTGCTCGGTGCCGTACAGCGGCAACTGGTCGCCGTACCGCTTTCCGCAGCCGCGCCCGATGCGCTGGTTGAGCGTGACGAAGCCGTCGAACGCCGCCTGGCTCTCCGGATCGGGGTCGTAGCCGAAGCTCGCGTCGAGGTCCTTGTCGGAGATGCACTCCACCGGGCTGGACCGGGCGACGCCGCGCGGGTCGAAGCCGACGATGTCGAAGCGGTCGGTGATCGAGGCGGGCAGCCCGCCCAGCGCCGCCCCGAAGGACAGGTAGACGGCGGTGTCGACGCCCGAGCCGCCGGGACCGCCCGGGTTGATCAGCAGCGAGCCGATCCGGTCCCGTTGTTTGGTCGAGCGGGCCCGCAGCAGCGCGATCTCGAACGTCTCCCCGGCGCCCGGGCCGGAGGTGACGCCGGTGCCCCCGCCCCAGTTGCGCGGCACCCCGATGCGGGCGCACTCGTACCGCATGCCCGGCGCCGTCCGGCCGACCAGTTCCTCGGCCACCTCCGGGCAGGCCCGCCAGGTCGGTGCCGCGCCCGGGGCCGCCGCCTCGCCCTCGACCTCCGTGCGCGGGGCGAACGCCGGCACCGTGCAGCCGGCGGCGACCAGGGTGGCCGCGAGCAGGCCGGCCAGGGCTCGGGCCCATCGGGAAACGGGCGAGGTTCCCCGACGGTCTCCGGGCCGGCGGGCGGGAGTGCGAACCACGAGCGTGCCTTTCGTGATCGGATCGTGGCCGGGCTCGGGGCTGTCCTGCCCCTAGGCCGGCCCGGACGCGGGGCCGACGCTCGCCGGATCTCCCCGCAGCACCTGGTCCACATCGAAGCGGACCGGACGGTCGAGCTGGTCGTAGCGGCACGAGCGGGGGTCGCGGTCCGGCCGCCACCGGACGAAGCGGGCGGTGTGGCGGAACCGGTCGCCCTCCATCGCGTCGTAGCCCACCTCGACGACGAGCTCGGGTCGCAGCGGCTCCCACTCCAGGTTCTTCCCGCCCGTCCAGCGGCTGACCCCGCCCGGGATGCGCTGCCCCCGCTCGTGGTCGCCGTGCACCCACGGGTGGTCGGCGCCGGCGTCCCGATAGGGCTCGAGCTCCGTCAGCAGCTCCTCGCGCCGGGCCATGGTGAACGACGCGCTCACGCCGATGTGGTGCAGCAGGCCCTCGTCGTCGTAGAGGCCGAGCAGGAGCGACCCGACCACCGGGCCGGACTTGTGCCAGCGGAAGCCCGCCACCACGACGTCGGCGGTGCGCGCGTGCTTGACCTTGAACATCAGCCGCTTGCCCGGCTCGTACGGCAGGTCGGCCGGCTTCGCGATCAGACCGTCGAGCCCGGCGCCCTCGAAGAGGTCGAACCAGCGGTGCGCCGTCTGCGGGTCGGTGGTGATCTGGGTGACGTGCACCGGCGGCCGGACCCCGGCCAGCGCCGCTTCGAGCCGGGCCCGGCGCTCCGGGTAGGGCTGGTCGAGGAAGGTCTCGTCGTCCAGGGCGAGCAGGTCGAACGCGACGAAGTCGGCGGGTGTGGTCTCGGCCAGCAGTTTCACCCGGGACGCGGCCGGGTGGATGCGCTGGGCCAGCAGCTCGAAGTCGAGCCGCGGCTGACCGCCCGGCCCGTCGCGCCGGATCACGATCAGCTCGCCGTCGACCGCGCAGCGCTCGGGCAGCTGCCGGCGCGCCTGCTCGACCACCTCGGGGAAGTAGCGCGTCATCAGCTTGCCGCCCCGGCTGGCCAGCTCGACCTCGTCGCCGTCGCGGAACACGATGCACCGGAAGCCGTCCCACTTCGGCTCGTACGTCATCCCGGGCGCGGTGGGGACCCGCGGGACGCTCTTGGCGAGCATCGGCTCGACCGGCGGGGTGATCGGCAGCTTCACGGCGACCAGTCAACCAGACGGCACCGACGACCGTGAGGAGGATCACCGCCGGTGGGCGGGTGGCCTGGCCCTCGGCGTCCCCCTTCGTCATCGCCGAGGCAATCGGGAATCCGCAGGTCAGAGCTACTTTCGCGGGGTGCCGGAGTGGGTCTGTGGGTGCTGCGGGCGGTGGCGGGTGAGCGTCGAGCTGATCCGCGGCCGATACCGGTACCGGCTGGTGCACCGCTACCCGGAGCGCTACGGCGGGGGCAAGAACGTGCTCGGCGAGGTCGGCAGCGTCGACGAGTTGGCCGAGCTGCTGCGCCGGTGCACCCCGCTGGAACTGGCCGACCTGCGCGAGGCCGCCTGACGGCGAGACCGTCTCCCGCGAGACCGCCGGACCGTGGAGACCGCCGGACGCCTGGTCAGCAGCGGAGGGGCGCCGGCTTCTCCAGCAGGGCCAGCCGGACGCCCTTCGGATCCGAATCGTGCCCCACGACCCGGTAACCGTGCCGCTGGTAGAGCCGGAGGTTGTCCGCGCTGTCGGCGCCGGTGAACAGGGCGAAGCGGCAGACCCGCGCCGCCACCACCGCCTCGACCGCCCGCAGCAGCCGCCCGCCGATGCCCCGGCCCTGCTGGTCCGGCGCGACCGACAGCCGACCCACGTGCGCGACGTCGCCCTCGACGCGGATGCGGACGGACCCGACCAGCCGGCTGCCGAGCCGGGCGGTGAGGACGGTCTGCGGCCCGGTCAGCACCGCGCGCACCTCGTCCAGCGTCTCGGTGAGCGGCGGCAGGAACGGGTCGGCGTAGCGCTGTGCCTCGGTGAGGTATGCGGCGCGCTGCACGGTCAGGATCTCCCCGGCGTCGGCGGGGCTCGCTGGGGCGATCAACGGAGGTGCGGTCACGGGCCCAGCCAACCACAGCCCGCCGGGTCCGCGGTGCCCCGCGTACCGGGGGTGAGTGTGCCGTGGCACTGTGATCCTGTGCCGGACCTGACCTACGCCGAGGTGGGTGCGACCCGTGACGGTCCGCTGCCCGCCGGTTACCACCACCTGCGGCACCGGTTCCGCCTCCCGGACGGCGCCTTCGCCGGCGCCGCCGAGGCGATCCTCACCTGGCGGCTGCACCGCACGGCCGGGGTGCGGATGCGTACGCACGCCCCGCGCGCCGCACCAGGTGTCGCCGTCACTCCCGGTCTGGGCGTCGGCCCGCTGCGGATCTGGGGCCCCTGTGCGGTCGTCTGGACCGAGGACGGCCCGGAGCGGGCCGGCTTCGGGTACGGCACCCGACCGGGCCACCCGGAGCGTGGCGAGGAGGCGTTCCTGGTCAGCCGGGATGCCGCCGGCCACGTCTGGTTCGAGGTGGTGGCGTTCAGCGTCCCGGACCGCTGGTTCGTGCGCGCCGCCGGCCCGGCGGCGCGGGGCGTGCAGCACGCGTACGCCTGGTGGCTGGGCCGGACGCTGCGCCGCCTCTGCCAGCCCTAGGGTCTGGTCGGAGTCCGCCGGTCGTCGCCCGGGCCCGCCGCAGGCCGGCCAGGGACTTCGACCCAGCTCCTAGAACCGGGCGAAGGAGCGGATCGGTGCGCGGGGGCCGAACTTCGGCGCCTGGATGCCGGCGGCCTCCAGCAGGACGCAGACGCGACCCCGGTGCCCCCGGAACGGCTCCAGCAGGGCCAGCATGCGGGCGTCGTCTCCGCGTGGCTCGCCGGCCAGTGCCCAGGCCACCGTGTTCGGCACGTGGTAGTCGCCGACGCTGACCGCGTCCGGGTCGCCGTACGCGACGCGGACGACCTCGGCGGCGGTCCACGGGCCGATCCCGGCGACGGCGGTGAGCCGGCGCGTGGCCTCGGCGGAGTCCGCGCAGCGTTCCAGCCGGTCGGCGACCGCGGCGGCTCGGCGAAGCGTGTCCGCGCGCCGCTGCTCGACCCCGAAGGGGTGGAAGACCCAGTACGGGGTGGCGGCCACCGCTGCCGGCTCCGGTGGGAGTAGCAACGGCACCGGCCCCGGAGCCGTCGCCCGGAAATGGCGGACGGTGGCGGCGTACGCCCGGTAGGCCTCCTTGCCGGTGACCTTCTGTTCGAAGATGGCCCGCAGCAGCCGGGGGAACACCTGGCCGGTGGTGGGCATCCGCAGCCCCCGGTGACGGGCCGCCAGCTCGGCCACGACCGGGTGCGCGGCGGCCAGCTCGGCGAACCCGCTCAGGTCGTCCCGGAGCCCGGCGACCGCGTCGGCCCGCTCGACGACCCAGTCGGCGCCGGGGCCGTACCCCTCGGCGACCAGGTCGCCGGCCACGGGCCGCAGGGCGAGGGTCGCCGGCCCGGCGGGGGTGCGGGTGGCCCACCAGAAGGTCCCGGCGGTGACGCGCGCGCAGGGGTCGTACGGGCTGAAGGTGAGCGACCGGACCGACGCGGCCAGCCGGTACCCGGCGGGCGGGCGCAGCACCCGGCGGGCGGAGGGTTCGGTCCCGGTCACCCGGACATGCTGCCACGCGTGGAGCCCCGGACGGACGACACCGCCGGCGCCTGGGCGCCGACGGTGTCGTCCTCACCGGGCGGACCGGCCGGAATCCGGCCGTGGGTGCGGGTTAGGGGGACCACGGCGGGCCACCTGCCGGCGTGGGCGACCCGCCGCCCACGTCCGCGCCGGGGGCTGCGTGACGGCCGGGGGACCGTCGTAGTGCGGCGCCGGCCCGGGGAACGGGCCGGCGCCGCGGTCGGACGCGTGGGCGTTGCCGGTACGCCGCGCGTCCGGATCTGGCGCGGTGGCCGGCCGGCCCTCCCTCCTCCGACCGGCCACCGGGTCCGGATGGATCAGTACGAGTAGTCCGAGTCCCCGTCCTTCTCCGCGTCCGACGGCGGCGCGACGGGCTTCGGCGTACCGGTCGGCAGGCAGGTCAGGTTCTTCTTGCCGTCCGGGGCGACCACGAACCAGGTCCCGCCGACGCCCTGGCCCTTCCACTGGCCGGGCTTCTTGTCGCCGATGTAGCGGTAGAGCGGCCAGCCGTCCAGCGTGATCTGCCGGGTGCCGTCCTGCCGGGTGATCGTGCCGACCAGGTCGTCGGCGACGTTGTTGAGCTGCGGCTCGCCGTCGGTCAACGCCGGGGGCCACACCTCCGCGCACTTGTCGACGCAGTTCGAGGCCGCCGGGTCGTTGGTGTCCTTGTCGAAGCGGTAGAGGATCCACCCGTCCTGGTCGGTGACGACGCTGCCCATCCGGGCGACCTTCTTGGCGATGAGCGTCTCGGTGAGATCGACGTTGGCGGGCGGCTGCTGGGGGGCGACGTCGTCCGCCGGCGGTGCCGCGGACGCGGTCGCGGTCGCCTCGGGTTCGACAGCCGCGGTGGGCTCGGCCGCGGCGACGGCGACCGGCTCGGCGGCGCTGGAGTTCGCCCCGTCGTAGCCCGCGGGAGCGCAGGCCGTAAGTGCGACCATCGCACTCGCGACGATGACGGTCCGCTTCATCTGTGCCACGTGCCCTCCTCATTCTTGGCAGTTCACCGGGAGATACGGGTGGCGCCCTGTCAAGGTTGAATGTGGAACAGTGGCCAATTTCACTCGTGAATCATTGAACCGATCGGGGACGGTCTTCGTGTGTGGACGCGAGAAACAATTCCGTCAAGGGAACGCCTGATCGGCACCGGCCAATGCGGCCGGCGCCGATCCTTTTCGGTGCCCGTCAGTCGATCGGGATCGTGACCAGCGGGCTCGCCACCCCGTTGACGTCCACCGACTGCACCTGGAAGTGCTTGATCTGACCGGTCGGGGTGGCGGTCGCGGCACTCAGGGTCAACTTGGTGGCGTTCGTGTTGGTGCCGTATCCGCCACCCGGGACGGACCAGGTGGAGAGAACCTCACTGGTGTTGTTGTCGCGGACCACCACCAGCCGACAGGTGCGGGGTCCGGGCAGCTTCGCCAGGATGAAATTGACGTTTGTGCCGAAGTCCTTCCTCGCGACGAAGAACGTCGCCTCCACGCCGGTCGTGGCGTCCACCTCGTCGTGCTGCTTGCCCTCGGGCAGACCCTTGTCGCCACCGACACCGGGGCCGTCCGGGCCGGTGGACCGCGGTACGGCCGGGCCGGTCGGGCCGCTGGTGGGCTCCGCGACCACGTTAGGGGGAGCGCTGTCCTCCACGATGTTGGCGAAGCCGACCCCGGTCAGACCGCCGAAGACCACGACGGCGGCGGCCGTGGCGAGCACCTGCCGGAACCGCGTCCTCCGCCGGTGCGCCCGGACCGCGACAAGCGTCCGGTCCAGCAGCGCCGGATCCGTCTGCGTCTGCTCCAGGGCGGTCATCGTCTCGCCGTCGATGCCGGAGAGCAGCCCGACCACCGGCACCATCGTCTCCAACTCGGCGGCGCAGGCCCAGCAGGTGGCGAGATGCTCCTCGAACCGCTCGGTGTCGTGCTCGTCCAGCACGCCGAGCGCGTACGCGGCGACGTCCATGTGGTCCGCCCGGCTCATTCCGTCACCCCCCTCTCCTGCAGAGCCGTGCGCAGGGCGCGCAGCGCGTAGTAGACCCGTGACTTCGCCGTGCCGAGCGGAAGGCCCAGCTCCTCGGCGGCCTCCGGGACCGTCCGGCCCCGGAAGTAGGTCGCGACCAGGATCTCCCGGTGCGACTGGCTCAGCGTACGCAGCGCGTCCGCCACCGTCATCGTGCGCAGCACCCGGTCGGTGCTGTCCGCCTCGGCGAACGCGGTCAGATCCCGGTCGTACGTCTCGGCCGGCCGGGCCTGCTCGCTGCGGTGCTCGTCGATGGCGATGCGGCGCGCCACGGTGACCAGCCAGGGCCGCAGCGAGCCCTGCCCCTGCGCGCCGAGCCGGTGCGCGTTGCGCCACGCCCGCAGCAGTGTCTCCTGGACGATGTCCTCCGCCCGCTGCCGGTCCCCACCGGTCAGCCGCATGACGAAGGCCAGCAACGGCCCGGCGTGCTCGGCGTAGAGCAGCCGGACCAGATGGTCCGAGTGGCTCGCCTCGGCGGACGGCGCCGCCTGGTGGCGTCCGGGAGCGGGTCGGGGCGTCACCGGCCCATTCTGGCGAGGGACCTGTCGTGCGTCGACCCCGCGTGCAGAGGCACTGGGCCGGGACTGGGAACGTGCGGACATCCAGCCCGTACGCACCCTGTCACCGTGCCAGCCGGCCGCCACCGCATGCATGCAGACCTCCGGGAGATGACTGCGGCCGTCCCCCCACGGGCTGGCCGTCCGTTGGTACGCACCGGGCGGCCGGACGGATCAACGGCGGATCGAGAAAATTCCCGGCGGCGGTGGCGTCGAGTCGGTGGCGTCGGCGTCGTGGACCACCGAAGCGCCGCCGGCGAAGCGGTCCAGATCCTCGCCGTCCACCACCCGGCCGGGGAACCAGTCCCCGGCGGCCCGCCGAGTCAGCTCCGCCAGCGGCGGGTCGGCACGGCCGGCGAGCAGCACGAGGTTGCCGTAGCGGCGGCCGCGCAGCACGGCCGCGTCCCCGATCAGCGCGAGGCGGGGCAGCACCGACCGGACCGTGGCCACCTGGCGGCGGGCGTGCCGCAGCGGCGGGCCGTCGGCGACGTTGGCCAGGTACCAGCCGGCCGGCCGGAGCACCCGGGCCACCTCGGCCGCGTACTCCACCGACGTCAGGTGGGCCGGGGTGCGGGCGCTGGCGAACACGTCCGCGACCACCACGTCGACGCTGGAGTCGCGGGTGCCGGCGAGCACGGCCCGGGCATCGGCGACCCGGACCCGGAGCCGGGGATCGGAGGGCCAGGGCAGCTCCCGGCGGACCAGGTCCACCAGGGCGCCGTCCACCTCGACCACCCGCTGGGCCGAGCCGGGTCGGGTGGTCGACACGTAGCGGGGCAGCGTCAGCGCGCCGCCGCCCAGGTGCAGCACGCGCAGCGGCGCGCCGGCCGGGGCGAGCAGGTCGATCGCGGCGGCGAGCCGCCGCACGTACTCGAACTCCAGGTGGGTGGGGTCGGCGAGGTCCACGTGGGACTGCGGCGCGCCGTCGAGCAGCAGCGTCCACGAGCCGGCCCGGGCCGGGTCGGGCACCAGCTCGGCCCGACCGGTGTCGACGTCCGCGACGATGCGGTCGGTGGCCCGCTTCCGGCCCATCAGCCGCGCTCGCCGGCCGCCGGCGGCTCGGGAGCGGCGGCTGGCCGGCCGGGGGGCGCGGCGGCCGGACGGGACGCCGGCAACCCGGATGCGGCGGGCGGCCGGGGCGACGCCGCGCGGGCGGCGGCGGCGAGCGCCCGGTGCAGCAGCCGGACGTCGCCGAGCAGCCGGCGCAGCTGCTTCTCCAGGCCGGCGATCGGGACCAGGTTCTGCGGGGCGCGCGGGTCCTTGTACGGAGTGGACGCGAAGCGGGGGAGGGTGACCACGGACAGGTCGGCCAGCGCGACCGCCTCGGCGACGTCGAGGTCGGCGGAGCACTCCACCCGCACGATGCCCGCCCACGGGGCGCCGTGGGCCACCGGCAGCCGCAGGTACCACGACCAGCCGCCCCAGGCGGTGCCCAGCCGGAACACCGGGGACCGCTCGCCGGCCGCCAGCCCCGTGACCACGGCCGTCAGCCGTGCGTCCAGGTACTGGCTGTGCTGGGTCTTCACGTAGCCGAGAGTGCGGGGCAGCTGCCGCCGGTTGCGCAGCGGGCCGTCCACCACCAGCAGGTCCCCGTCGATGCGGGCCGCGCCGGAGACCTCCACCTCCAGCGCGGTCAACGGCCCCTGCACGGCGGCCGGCAGCTTGCCCAGCTCGCCGGTGCCGCTCACCCGGTGCACCGGGTAGTGGACGCTGCCGGCCCGCACGTCCTCGGCGGACGGGCTGGCCGTGAACAGGCCCCGCCCGACCTTCGCGCCGGCGAGCTGCGCCGCGCCGCGCTCCAGGTCGCAGCGGACCACCCCGGCCGCGTACGAGGCGGCCAGACCCGGGTACGACCCGCCGTCGTCCTCGGCCGTCCACAGGCTGGCGTCGATCCGGCGCACCCCGTCGACCAGGAGCACCACGTCCGGCGCGCGGATCCCGCTTCGCGGGCCGATCGCCCGCCAGTCCACGGCGGGCAGCTCGTGGTCCGCCTCGACCTGGGCGCTGCTCGGCGCGGCCGGGCCGGCACCGGCGGCCTCGAACGACGCCCCGTACGCCGGATCCCAGGCGTCGACGAAGAACCGGCTCACGCGGGACGCCCCCGCATCGCGGCACCGACCGCGCTCACCGGCCGGTCCGCTCGACGCGGGCCGACCGGGCGTCCTTGCGGACCTCGAACCGGACCGGGATGCGTTCCGCGAGCGCCGGCACGTGGGTGACCACGCCCACCATCCGGTCACCCCGGGCGGCGAGGTTCTCCAGCGTGGCGGCGACCGTGTCGAGAGTGGCGGCGTCGAGCGTGCCGAACCCCTCGTCCAACACGATCGACTCCAGGCTCGCCGCCGTGGTGGACATCCCGGCGAGCTGCTCGGACAGGGCCAGCGCCAGCGCCAGCGAAGCCTGGAACGTCTCCCCGCCGGAGAGCGTGCGCACCCCGCGCCGCAGCCCGGCGTCGTGGTGGTCGACCACGAAGAACTCGCCCTTGTCGTGCACCAGGTCGTACTGGTCGCCGGAGAGTTCCCGCAGGATCCGGGAGGCACCGTCGACCAGCAGGTCGAGCGCCTCGGCGAGCAGCCACCGCTCGAAGTTGTTGGCCCGCAGGTGCCCGGCGAGCGCGCGGGCCACCTGAGCCTCCCGCTCGTACCCGGCCCGCTGCTCGCGCAGCTCGCCCGCCTGCTCCCGCCGGCGGGTCAGTTCCCGCAGCTCCGCCTCGGCACGCTCCAGGGCGACCGCGGCGGCCCGGACCGGGTCGTCGGCGACCGGCACCCCCGCGGCGGCGAGCAGACCGGCGACGCGCTCCTCCACCGCCGCCACCCGTCCCTCGGCCTCGACCACCGCCGCCGCACGGCCGGCCCGCTCGCCCCGGCGGCGCCCCGCCTCGTCGCCGGCCCAGCCGGTGAGGGCGGCCCAGGCGGCCGCCAGGTCCTCCCGGTCCGCGGCTGGCGGGCCGAAGCGGGCGAGCCCGTCGCGCGTCGCGTCGAACGCCCGCCACGCCGTCCGCAGGCGATCCTCGGCCGCGTCCACCGCGGCCCGTGCCCGCCGGGCGGCGTCCCGGCCGGCGCGCACGGCCGCCGCCGACTCCTCCAGCGCCCGGCGCAGCCGCGCGTGCTCCTCCAGCTCACGACGGAGGGTTGCCGGCTCGGCCGCGCCGGCGAGCTGGGCGTCCAACTCGGCCAGCCGCCCGTCAAGCTGCTCCTGCCGGGTCCGCGCCGCCACCAGCACCCGCTCCAGGTCGCGGGCCGCGCCGTCCCGCTCCGTCACGACGGCCTTGGCCGCCTCGCTGGCGGCGCGGGCCGCCTTGCCCGCCGCGACCGCCGCCGCCACCGCCGAGCCCGGCGGCACCGCCGGAACCCGGGCCACCGTCTGCTCGCAGACCGGGCACGCGGCACCGTCACGCAGGTGCGCGCGCAGGGCCACCGCCTGGTCGGCCGCCTTCGCCTCCTCGTGCGCCCGGAAGGCCGCCTCCAGCTCGGTCTCGGCCCGCTCGGCCGCCGCCCGTGCCGTCGCCAGCGCGGCGATGGCCACCTCGTGCTCGTCGTGCGCCGCCGCCACCGCCGCCCGGACCGCGTCCGCCTCGCCGGCCAGCTTGTCCCGGTCCGCGTACGCCTTCAGCAGCAGGCGCAGCGCGCTCTCGTCACCGGCGGCCGCCAGCTCACCGCGGAGCTTCTCCTCCCGCTCCTCGGCCAGCGCCACGACCTGGGCCGCCTCGTCGGCGCCGGACCGCGCGGCGGCCACCGCCCGGGCGAGCTCGGCCATCCCGTCCGGTGCGCGCACGGCGTCGAGCACGGCCAGGTCGGCGTCGAGGGCGGCCAGCGCCGCGCCCGCCTCCCGCGCCGCGGCACGGGCCGCCTCCCGCTCGGGTACGGCCTCCGTCACCGCCCCGGTCAGCTCCCGCATCCGGTCCACCCGGCCGGACGCCTCGGCGAGCGAGGCGTCGTCGACGTCCGCCAGGCCCGCGAGGGCCTGGTCGACCGCCTCGAACTTCGCCTCTGCCTGGGCGGCCCGGGCGGTCGCCTTCTCCCGTACCTGCTCGTAGACGCCGAGGCCGAGCAGGTTGACCAGGATCTGCTGCCGGGTCGCCGGCTTCGCGTGCAGGAAGTCGGCGAACTGCCCCTGCGGCAGCACCACGCAGCTGGTGAACTGCTCGTACGGCAGCCCGACCGCCGCCTGCACCGCGTCGTCCATCTCCGCGGCGGTGCCGGCCAGCACCTCGCCGAGGTCGTCCGGGCTCAGGCCGGTGTCCAGCCTCACCGGGTCGAAGCCCGGCGGCATGAGCTGGAGCCCCGCGCCGGCGGTCTTGACGTTGCCCCGGCTGTCCCGGCGCACCACGCGGGTCGCCACGTACCGGTCGCCCCCGGACTCGAAGACGAGCCGGACCCGCGCCTCCGTCGCCGACGGGGCGAGCGCGTTCGCCAGCCCTCGCGTGCCGCCCCAGCGGGGAACGGTGCCGTAGAGCGCGAAGCAGATCGCGTCCAGCACCGTCGACTTGCCCGAGCCGGTCGGCCCGACCAGGGCGAAGAAGTCGGCGTCGGTGAAGTCGACCGTCGTCTCGTCGCGGAAGACGGTGAACCCGGCCAGGTCCAGTCGCATCGGGCGCATCAGTGCTCGACCTCCTCGAACAGCTCGTCGAAGAGGTCCCGGACGCCCTCGTCGTCGTGGCCGCGGCTGTCCAGGTAGTCGGCGAACAGGTCCCGCGGCGACCGCCCGGCCCGCTGGGCGACGCGGGTGCCGCTGCCGGGCGCGGGCACCAGCTCCGGGTCGATCCGGATCTCCAGGGCGCGGGGAAGCAGTTCCTGCACCTCCTCCCGCAGGCCGGCGCGGGGCTGTTCCCGCACGTAGACCCGCAGCCAGGCGTCCGGCGCCTCGATCTCGGCGAGCTGGGCGAGCGTGCCCCGGACCGTCCGCAGGGCGGCGGCCGCCGGGATCGGCACCTCGCGGATCTGCGCCGCTGTCGTCGCGGTCACCTCGACCACCGTCACCGACGGGACGTTCTCCTGCTCGCCGAAGTCGACGGCGAGCGGGCTGCCGCTGTAGCGGATCGGGCACGGGCCCTGCACCCGCTGGGAACGGTGCAGGTGGCCGAGCGCCACGTAGTGTGCCGTGCCCGGGAAGACCGTCGCCGGGACGGCGTAGCCCATGACGGTGTGCGCGTCCCGCTCGCCGCCGCCGGTCGCCGCCCCGACCACCGTCAGGTGGGCGGTGACCAGGTGCACCCGGTCCGGCTCGGCGAAGCCCTCGGTCAGGCGGGCGAGGATCCGGCCGAGGTGGTCGGCGTACGTCTGGGTGGCCTCCGCGGCGGTCAGCTCGTACATCTCGACGGCGCGGATGGCGTACCGCTGGGAGAGGAACGGCAACGCGGCCAGCCGCCAGCGCTCACCGCCCGCGGTGGTCCCGTCGATGACGTGCTCGTCCGGATTCTCCCGGACGCCGCCGCGCAGGCTGATCCCGGCCGCCTCCGCCCACGGGCGCAACGCGTCCAGCGCCGGGCCGTTGTCGTGGTTGCCGCCGATCGCGACGACGTCGGCGCCGGTGCGGCGCAGCGCGGTCAGCGCGCGGGTGACCAGCCGGGTCGCCTCGGGGGTGGGCGCGGCGGTGTCGTACAGGTCCCCGGCGACGATCACCAGGTCCGGCTGTTCCCGCCGGGCGACGTCGATCACCCCGGCGAGGACGGCCTTGTGCTCCTCGGCCCGGGACCTTCCCTTGAGGACCTTGCCGACGTGCCAGTCGGAGGTGTGCAGGATCTTCACGGGTGGACCACCTCAGAACGGGATGTCGTCGTCGCCGGAGCCGCCGCCCGAGCCCACCACCGCGAACGGGTCGGCCGACTGCGTGATCGACCGGAGCGTCTGCGAGGGCGCCCGACCGGCCTCGGAGACCCGCGTCGCCCAGGCGGGGAACGGGAACTCCAGGCAGAGCGGCACCGGGATGTCGGGCTGGTTGACGAACATCGTGCCCGGCTTCGCGAGCAGGGCCCGCTGCCGTTGGGCGGGCGGGAGGAAACCGTACTCCGGGCGGGACGCCTCGGCCGGGTCGAGCCGGCCGACCACGCGGATCGCCGAGTTGGTGACGATGCGGCGCTCCACCTCGCTCGCCGTCTGCTGGGCACCGACCAGGATCACGCCGAGCGAGCGCCCACGCTCGGCGATGTCGAGCAGGACCTCCTTGATCGGGGAGGACCCCTCGCGCGGGGCGTACTTGTTCAGCTCGTCGAGCACGACGAACAGCAGCGGCTTGGCCGTGCCGGCCTTCTCCTTGCGCTCGAACTCGCTCTTGAGCGTCACGCCGACCACGAACCGCTGGGCCCGGTCCGGCAGGTTGTGCAGGTCGACGACGGTCACCTGCGCCGACTCGGCGGTGTTGATGCTGTGCGGCCGGCGGGTGGCGAGGTCACCGCGGATCAGCCGGGACAGGTCCTTCTTGCTGCCGATCAGCCGCCGCGCGAACGCGTTGACCGTGCCGAGGCCGACCGCGCTGCCGGCCCAGTCGCCCCGGGTCTCGTCGTCGTTGAGCTGCTCGACGATGTGGTCCACCAGGTCGGCGTACGTGCCGAGGCGCACACCGTCGATGCTCACGCCGCCGTCGGCGGGCTGCGCGTACCGGGCCAGGTGCGCGGCGACCGAGTGCACCACCATCGTGTACTGCTGGCGCTCGTCGTCGGCGTCGGCGAACACGTACGGCAGGAGGCGGTCGGCGCAGAACTCGGTGAGCGTCCAGTAGAAGCTGTCCACCCCGCTGAGCCGGCTGCTCACGTCCGGCGTGCCCGAGGAGTCGCCGACCCGGGGCGGCGCGTACACGCGCACGTCGGGGAAGGCGCCGGCCGTCAGCCCGAGTTGCGCGTACGCCGCCCGGGTGGGGTCGTCCAGCCGCGCGTTGGGGTGGTCGAGGAACAGCAGGTCCTCGCCCTTGACGTTGAAGATGAGCGCCTTGGCGTTGACCGCGTCCCCGCCGAGCACACCGGAGCGGAAGACCGAGTAGAGCAGGAAGGTGGCGAAGCTGGTCTTGGTGGCGACGCCGGAGATGCCGGAGATGGAGACGTGCGCGCCCCGCGTGCCGTCGAGGAAGTCGGCGTTGAGGTAGACCGGCACCCCGTCGCGGCCCATGCCCATCGGGATGCGGCGCTCCATCCGGTCGAAGTGCAGCGCGCGCGCCCGGGCGTCACCCTCCGCGCGGTGCACGACCGCGCCGGGCGACGGCGGCACGTACAGCTCGGGGTCGACCCGGGTGGTCGTGATCTCGGCGGCCTCCTGCACCTGCGCGGGCAGCGTGCCGTCGGCGATGGCGAAGACGTCGGAGTCGAACTGCGCACCCTCGTGCCGGGCCCGCACCTGGGTGACCACCCCGGCGATCGTCACCGGCTCCCGGTCCGGCAGCTCGCGCCGCGTCACCACGACGTCGTCGAGCTGGAGGTAGCTGGTGGGGGAGACCGCCGTCCAGAACTGCAGCGGCGTCGCGTCGGCGGTGCCGAGCACCCGGCCGACCTCCTCGCCCGGGCCGTCGAAACCGTCGTCGGTCATCGGGCAACTCCGCGGGGCTGAGGATGGAGGTCGGCACGCACGCCCTGCATCCTGCCCGAGACGTACGACAGGCCGCCACGCGACGCGGCGGACGCCACGCGGCTCGTCGTGGCCGCGTCCGTACCGTCGCGGCGCGACCACGGTGGGTCGAGGCCGCGGTTTCCCTGAAGTCGCGGTCCCAGCGCCGCGGGAGGCGACTATTTCCCGGGCGTACGGGTCAGGCGCGGGCGTAGCGGAGCATGAGCGTGCCGTCGGCGGCGGCGAGCACGTGGCGCAGCGGCAGGTGCCGCACCGGGCTCGCCTCGCCCGCGGTGATCCGCCCCGGTCCCGGGCCGGCCAGCAGCGGCGCGACCGTCAGGCAGGCCTCGTCGACCAGGTCGGCCGCGGTGAGCGCGCCGAACAGGTGCGGCCCGCCCTCGCAGAGCAGTTGGTCGAGGCCGCGCCGGCGCAGCTCGGCCAGGCCCGCGACGAGGTCCACCCGCTCGTCGCCGCACGGGACGAGGTCGGCCACGTCGGTCAGGCCGGGCGGGGCGGTGGCGCCCGCGCGGGTGAGCACGACCGGGCGGACCGGCGCGTCGGCGAAGGCGGCCTGGCCCGGGTCGAGGTCGAGGGAGCCGGAGACGACGACGAGTGTCGGGTACTCGGCGAGGCCGTGCTCGCGGCGCCAGGCGCGCCGCCGCTCGTCGAGGCGGACCGCCCGGTACCCCTCGTGGCGCAGCGTGCCGGCGGCGACCACGAGCCCGTCGCAGAGCATCCGCAGCAGGCCGAAGACCCGCTTGTCCGGCTCGCCGGAGAGGCCGGCCGAGTAGCCGTCGACGGTGACCGCGCCGTCGACGCTGGACACGAAGTTCACCCGAAGGTGTGGGCGGTCGGTCCGGCCGTAGCGGGCGGCGATGGCGGCGTCGTCCAGCGGGTCCGCGGACGGCTCCGGCCAGAGCGCGGAAATCGGCATTCCGACGCTCATTCGCTGGCCGGACCCGTGACCGGAGGGGTGGGCCGGGGGGTACGGTGCTGGCAGTCGCACCAGTTCCGGCCCCGACAGTCGTCGTGCCGCCTCGCCCGGCACGCTCGGCAGATCATGCCCGCAGCCTATGCCGAGGGAGGATGGGACAGCATGCCGCGTCAGATCTTCCAGCTGAGGATTTCCCTGGCCGGGGTCCGGCCGCCGGTCTGGCGCCGGGTGCTCGTACCGGGCGGGTACACCCTCGACCGGATGCACCGGGTGGTGCAGCACGCGATGGGGTGGCGGGACTGCCACCTGCACTCGTTCGAGATCGACGGCCGGCAGTACGGCGAGCCCGACCCGGACGGGGAGCTGTCCCTGCACGACGAGCTGGACGTACGCCTCGACGCCGTGGTCGGCAAGGGCAGCCGGTTCCACTACACCTACGACTTCGGCGACTGGTGGGAGCACGACCTGCTGGTCGAGGACGTCTTCACCGCCGACCCGGAGGAGCGTTACCCCGCCTGTCTCGACGGCGAGCGGGCCGGCCCTCCGGAGGACGTCGGCGGCCCGGCCGGCTACCAGGCGCTGCTGGCCGCGCTGGCCGACCCGGGGCACACCGAGCACCACCTGATGCGCGACTGGGTGGGGGACACGTTCGACCCCGCTGCCTTCGACGCCACCCGCGTCGGCACCCTCCTGCGCCGGTTCTGCTGAACCGTTTCCGTTCCGTACCGCTCCATCCGGCGGATGCCGCCGGTCGCCCGCGCGGAGAGCCAACTGAAGCGCTTCGGCGCAGGTCGCCGCAGTCCGCCTGCCGTCAAACATCCTGCCGGTAACGATCTGGGAACGCTCCCATAGGTCTATTGACACCCCCGACACCTGCCGACAATCTCATGGGAGCGTTCCCAACCGCGTGACCCGGCTCACCCGCGTCCGCCCCGGGAAACCGTCGCCGCCCCGTCGGCGCCGGTCAGCGCTACGGCACCCCCCACCACACCCGACACAGCCTCACCACTGAGAAGAGGGGTCAGGATGAGCCTCACCACGCGGCGTACCCGCCTGGCGGCCGTCGCCCTTGCCGCGATCACCGCCGTCGGCGGGCTCGCGGCCTGCGGCAACGACGACGACGCCCCGGCCGCCGGCGAGAAGCCCGACAAGCTGGTCGTCGACACGTTCGGCGAGTTCGGTTACGACGAGATCATCAAGCAGTACGAGAAGGACACCGGCATCAAGGTCGAGCTGCGCAAGACCGCCCAGCTCAACGAGTACCGGCCGAAGATCGTCCGCGCGCTCGCCACCCGCAAGGGTGCCGCCGACGTGATCGCCCTCGAGGAAGGCATCCTCAACGAGTTCAAGGCCAACCCGGCGAACTGGGTCGACCTCGCTCCGCTGGTCGCCGACCACAGCAAGGACTACCTGCCCTGGAAGTACGAGCTGGGCAAGGCGCCGGACGGCCGGCTGATCGGTCTGCCCACCGACGTCGGCAGCCTCGCGGTCTGCTACCGCCGGGACCTCTTCCAGGCCGCCGGCCTGCCGACCGAGCGCGACCAGGTCGCCGGGTTGTGGCCGGACTGGAACGGCTTCATCGAGACCGGCAAGAAGTACCGGGCCGCCACCAACAAGGGCATGCTCGACTCGGTCACCACCGCCGCCAGCGCCGTGATGTTCCAGCAGGGCGGTGACCTGTTCTACGACAAGCAGGACGCGATCGTCGCCGACAAGAGCGCGTCCGTGAAGACCGCCTGGGACACCGCGATCGCCATGGCGGACGCGAACATCACCGCCGAGACGGCGACCTGGTCGCCGGAGTGGTCGGCCGGCTTCAAGCAGGGCACCTTCGCGGCCACCTTCTGCCCGTCCTGGATGCTCGGCATCGTCGCGGACAACTCCGGCGCGGAGAACAACGGCAAGTGGGACGTCGCCCCGGTGCCCGGTGGCGCCGGCAACTGGGGTGGCTCGTGGCTCGCCGTCCCGGAGCAGAGCAAGTACCAGAAGGAGGCGGCGAAGCTCGCCGAGTACCTGACCAACGCGCAGAGCCAGGTCGCGGCGTTCAAGCTCAAGGGCCCACTGCCGACCAACCTGGAGGCGCTGAAGAACCCCGACTTCCTGAGCTACACCAACGAGTACTTCAACAACGCCCCGACCGGCAAGATCTTCGGTGACAGCGTCGCCAAGATCCAGCCGCTGCACCTCGGTCCGAAGCACCAGGCGGTGAAGGAGAACGCCTTCGAGCCCGCGCTGCGCTCGTACGAGAACGGGCAGGCCAGCAAGGACAAGGCCTGGGAGCAGTTCGTGAAGGACGCCCAGACGCAGGGCGCCTTCTGACCCCAGCACGTCGCGTGGGTGGCGTCCGGGCACAACCGCCCGGGCGCCACCGGCGGCGTCCGTTCCCCGTACCACCGCCGGCACGCCGGCCCGCGCGCCGGGCGGGAAAGGACTGAGAATGAGTCTGTCGGCCACGACGGCGCCGCCGTCACCCGCCGCGCCAACACCTCCGCCAGCCCGGCGGCACCGGTCCCGCTCGTCGTCGTTGACCCGCCTGGACCTGACGTACTCCCCGTACCTCTACATCGCGCCGTTCTTCCTGGTCTTCGGCATCTTCGGGCTCTACCCGATGCTGCGGACGGCGTGGATGTCGCTGCACGACTGGAACCTCATCGGCGACCACAGCTTCATCGGGCTCGACAACTACGCGAAGCTGGTCACCGACGAGTACTTCTGGAACGCCACGTTCAACACGTTCGGCATCTTCCTGCTCTCGACGGTCCCGCAGCTGCTCCTCGCGCTGTTCCTGGCGAACCTGCTCAACCGGACCTTCCTGCGCGCCCGGACGCTGTTCCGCATGGCGATCTTCATGCCGAACGTCGTCTCCGTCGCCGCGGTGGCGATCGTCTTCGGCATGCTCTTCCAGCGCGACTTCGGCGTCTTCAACTGGCTGCTCGGCTTCGTCGGCGTCGACCCGATCGACTGGGACGCCGAGCGCTGGAGCTCGTGGAGCGCGATCGCGTCGATGGTCAACTGGCGGTGGACCGGCTACAACACGCTGATCCTCCTCGCCGGCATGCAGGCCATCCCGCGGGAGCTCTACGAGGCGGCGGCGCTCGACGGCGCCAGCCAGTGGCGGCAGTTCTGGCGCATCACGCTGCCGATGCTGACGCCGACCTTCGTGTTCGTGGTCATCCTGTCCACCATCGGCGGACTCCAGCTCTTCACCGAGCCCCTCGTCTTCGCCAACGGCAACATCATCGGCGGCGACCAGCGCGAGTTCCAGACCCTCGCGATGTACATGTACGAGCTGGGCATCGAGAACCTGAACACCGCCGGCTACGGCGCCGCCGTCGCCTGGGCGATGTTCCTGATGATCGCGCTGATGTCGCTGGTCAACTTCCTGCTCATCAGGCGTACGGTGAAGTGAGGAGCACGGCGATGAACTCTGCCTCCCGGCGCCTGTGGCGCACCAGCCCGCTCACCTACGTGGCGCTCGTCCTCGCGACCCTGCTGTCCATCTACCCCTTCTACTACATGGTGGTCATCGCCACCCGCAGCCTGGACTCGATCAACGACGTGCCCCCGCCCTTCACGCCCGGCGGCGCGTTCGGCGACAACTTCGGCCGGGTGCTCGACAACGACGCGGCGAACTTCCTCACCGGCCTGCTCAACTCGGTGATCGTGTCGTCGGTGGTGACCCTGAGCGTGGTCATCACCGGCACGCTCGCCGGCTTCGCCTTCGCCAAGCTGCGCTTCCGTGGACGCAACGCTCTGCTGCTGGCGATCATCGTGACCATGATGATCCCCACCCAGCTCGGGCTCATCCCCCTGTGGGGCATGATCCAGGACCTGAACTGGTACGGCACCCTCTACGCGGTGACCGTGCCCTTCCTGGTCAGCGCGTTCGGGGTGTTCATGATGCGTCAGTACGCCACCCAGGCGGTCTCCGACGAGCTGATCGAGGCCGGCCGGGTCGACGGGGCGAGCACGTTCCGCATCTACTGGAACATCGTGCTGCCCGCGCTGCGCCCGGCGGCGGCCGTGCTCGGCCTGCTGACCTTCATGGAGACCTGGAACTCGTTCCTGTGGCCGTACGCGGTGCTGCCGCCGGAGAACCCCACCCTCCAGGTCTCGCTGGCCTTCCTCTCGTACGCCTACTACACCGACTACTCGCAGGTCTTCGCCGCCACCGCGGTCGGGACGATTCCGCTGGTGGTCGTCTTCATCCTGTTCGGCCGCCAGATCATCGGCGGGATCATGGAAGGTGCCGTCAAGTCGTGAGCAACCCCGCGAGTCCACCCGCTGTCGGCGTCCTCGCCGAGCGTCCCCCGCTGACCTTCCCGCCCGGCTTCCTCTGGGGCGCCGCCACCGCGGCGTACCAGATCGAGGGCGCGGCGGCCGAGGGTGGCCGGACGCCGTCGATCTGGGACACCTTCAGCCACACCCCCGGCCGGGTGGTCGCCGGGCACACCGGCGACGTGGCCTGCGACCACTACCACCGGCTCGACTCCGACGTCGCGCTGATGGCGGAGCTGGGGCTGAAGTCGTACCGGTTCTCGGTCTCCTGGTCGCGGGTGCAGCCCGGCGGCACCGGCCCGGCCAACCCGGAGGGCCTGGACTTCTACCGGCGGCTGGTGGACGCGCTGCTGGCGAACGGCATCGAGCCGTGGCTGACCCTCTACCACTGGGACCTGCCGCAGCCGCTGGAGGACGCGGGCGGCTGGCCGGCGCGGGACACCGCGGCCCGGTTCGCCGACTACACCGCCCTGGTCGCGGACGCGCTCGGCGACCGGGTGCGCTACTGGACCACGCTCAACGAGCCGTGGTGCTCGGCGTTCCTCGGCTACGGGTCCGGCGTGCACGCGCCGGGACGCTCCGACCCGGGCGACGCCGTGCGGGCCGGGCACCACCTGATGCTCGGCCACGGGCTCGCCGTGCAGGCGCTGCGGGCCGCCCGGCCGGACGCCGAGGTCGGGGTGACGGTCAACCTGTACCCGGTCACCCCGGCCACCGACTCGCCCGCCGACGCGGACGCCGCGCGGCGGATCGACGCGCTGGCCAACCGGTTCTTCCTCGACCCGCTGCTGCGCGGGTCGTACCCGGCGGACCTGATGGCTGACCTCGCGTCGGTCACCGACTTCGGGCACGTCCACGAGGGTGACCTGAAGACCATCGCCGCCCCGCTGGACCTGGTCGGGGTGAACTACTACGGCCGGCACGTGGTGGCGGCGCCGGTCGAGGGGGCGGCGCCGGAGGCGTACTGGCGGGCGCCGTCCTGCTGGCCGGGAAGCGAGGACGTGCGCTTCGTCACGCGGGGCGTCCCGGTCACCGACATGGACTGGGAGATCGACGCCCCCGGGCTCGTGGAGACCCTGCGCCGGGTACACGAGGAGTACACCGACCTGCCGCTGTACGTCACCGAGAACGGCTCGGCGTTCGTCGACGCGGTGGTCGACGGCCAGGTGGACGACGTCGACCGGCTCGCGTACTTCGACGCCCACCTGCGGGCCGCCCACGAGGCGATCAGCGCGGGCGTCCCGCTGCGCGGCTACTTCGCCTGGTCACTCATGGATAATTTCGAGTGGGCCTGGGGCTACACCAAGCGGTTCGGCATGATCTACGTCGACTACGACAGCCAGGTCCGCATCCCCAAGTCCAGCGCCAGGTGGTACGCCGAGGTGATCCGACGCAACGGTCTGGCCGCAGAATAGGCTCGGGCCAGCCATCCGGGCGGTCCCGGTGCCACACCCGTGGCGGCACCGGGACCTCCCGACGTCGGAGGAGCAGACGATGACAACGCAGCGCACCCGGTCGCTCGGGCGCCCGACCCTCGACGCGGTGGCCGCACGCGCCGGCGTCGGCCGCGGCACGGTCTCCCGCGTCGTCAACGGCTCGCCGCAGGTGAGCCCGGAGGCCCGGGCCGCGGTGCAGCAGGCGATCGCCGAGCTCGGGTACGTGCCGAACCGGGCCGCCCGGGCGCTGGTCACCCAGCGCACCGACTCGGTGGCGCTGGTCGTCTCGGAGTCCGGCGACCGGGTCTTCACCGAGCCGTTCTTCGCCGGCATCGTCCGGGGCGTCAGCTCCGGCCTGCTGGAGACACCGCTGCAACTGTGGCTCGCCATGGTCCAGTCCCCGATCGAGCGGGAGCGGGTCGAGCACCACCTGACCAACCAGCACGTCGACGGCGTCCTGCTGCTGTCGCTGCACGACGCTGACCCGCTGCCCACGTTGCTGGAGGAGCGGGGCCTGCCGACCGTGCTCGGCGGCCGGCCGGCGCGGATGCTGCAGCCCGGGGCGCAGCCCGCCTGGTTCGTCGACGTCGACAACGTCGGTGGCGCCCGGCAGGCGGTCGAGCACCTCGCCGCGCGGGGGCGGCGGCGGATCGCCACCATCGCCGGCCCCCAGGACATGGGTGCCGGCCTGGGCCGGCTCACCGGCTACAGGGAGGCCGTCACGGCCGCGCTGGGCGGCGTCAACCCGGACCTGATCGCGTACGGGGACTTCAGCGAGGGCAGTGGGGCGGCGGCCATGCGCCGGCTGTTGGAGGTGTGCCCCGACCTGGACGCGGTCTTCGTCGCCTCCGACCTGATGGCGTTCGGCGCGCTGCGTACGCTCCGGGAGACCGGCCGGCGGGTGCCCGAGGACGTCGCCGTGGTCGGCTTCGACGACGCCCCGATCGCCCGGCAGGCCGACCCGCCGCTGACCACGGTCTTCCAGCCGGTCGAGGAGATGGGCCGCCAGATGGCCCGCCTGCTGGTGTCGCGCATCCGCGGCGAGGACCTGTCCTCCCCGCACATCCTGCTGGACACCCAGTTGGTCGAACGCGCCAGCGCCTGACCCGATCCCCCGAAACGACGCCGTCCCACCCCGTCCTCGCGGCACCCCACCCCACCCACCCACCCACCCCACCCGCCGATGCCCCCTCCGCGCCGATCTTGCACTTTCGGCCCGTCTTGTGCGGCATTTGCGCCGTATGCCCGGGCAGAAAGTGCAAGATCGCCGGGGGTGGGGGGTTGGGGGTGGGGGTGGGGGTGGGGGTGGGGGGTCAGGCGGGGGTGCGCCAGCGGCGGAGTTCGCGCTTCGCCAGCGAGGACCGGTGGACCTCGTCGGGGCCGTCGGCCAGGCGGAGCGTCCGGGCCTGGGCCCACAGGGCCGCCAGTGGGGTGTCCTGGCTGACACCGGCGGCCCCGTACCCCTGGATGGCCTTGTCGATCACCCACTCCGCCATCGCCGGCGTGGCGATCTTGATGGCCTGGATCTCGGTGTGCGCGCCCCTGTTGCCGACGGTGTCCATCAGCCAGGCGGTCTTGAGCACCAGCAGCCGGGCCTGCTCGATCCGGACCCGGGACTCGGCGATCCACTCCCGCACCACACCCTGCTCGGCGAGCGGGCGGCCGAACGCGACCCGGTCCAGGGCACGGCGGCAGAGCAGCTCCAGCGCGCGCTCGGCCATGCCGACTAGCCGCATGCAGTGGTGGATCCGGCCGGGCCCGAGGCGAGCCTGCGCGATGGCGAAGCCGGCGCCCTCGGCGCCGACCAGGTTCTCCGCCGGCACCCGGACGTCGGTGAAGTCGATCTCGGCGTGCCCGCCGTGCGGCCCGTCGGTGTACCCGAAGACGTGCATGCCCCGCCGGACCGTCACACCGGGCGTGTCCCGCGGAACGAGGATCATGCTCTGCTGCCGGTGCCGGTCGGCCGACGGGTCGGTCTTGCCCATCACGATGAGGATCTCGCACCTCGGATCCATCGCCCCCGACGACCACCACTTGCGGCCGTTGACGACGTAGTGGTCGCCGTCGCGGGTGATCCGGGTGGCGATGTTCGTCGCGTCGGAGGAGGCGACGTCCGGTTCGGTCATGCAGAAGGCCGAGCGGATCTCGCCCTCTAGCAGCGGGCGCAGCCACCGCTCCCGCTGCGCCTCGCTGCCGAACTCGGCGAGCAGCTCCATGTTGCCGGTGTCCGGGGCCGCGCAGTTCAGCGCCTCGGGAGCCAGGTGCGGGCTGCGGCCGGTCAGCTCGGCGAGCGGAGCGTACTGGAGGTTGGTCAGCCCGGCGCCGTAGCGGGCGTCGGGGAGGAACAGGTTCCACAGGCCCCGCTTGCGGGCCTCGGCCTTCAGCTCGGCCAGCACCGGCGGGCGCGCCCACGGGTCGCCGGCCGCCGCGACCTGCTCGGCGTGCACCGCCTCGGCCGGGTGGACGTGCCGCTCCAGGAAGTCGGTCAGCTCGGCCCGCAGCTGCTCGGTGCGCTCGTCGTACGCGAAGTCCATCACTTCTTCTCCACCGCGGTGAGCCCGTGCGCCACCAGCGGGGCCACCAGGTCGCCGATCCGGTCGAAGCCCTCGCCGAGTGTCTGGCCCCGCGTGTGCCGGTAGTGGATGCCCTCGCAGATCACCGCGAGCTTGAAGCACCCGAGCGCCACGTGCCAGTGCAGCGGGCCGACGTCGACGTCGCTGCGGCCGGCGTACCGGTCGATCAGCTCCGTGCCGGTGGGGAACCCGGCCCGGGGGCCCAGCCCGTCGGCGACCGGGTTGCTCTCGGCGGCGTCGCTGTCACCGAGCACGTCCCAGTACGTCAGCAGCAGGCCCAGGTCGGCCAGGGGGTCGCCGAGGGTGGCCATCTCCCAGTCGAGGACCGCGCGGACCGCGACCGGGTCCACGGTGGCGAGCAGATTGTCCAGCCGGTAGTCGCCGTGCACGATCCGCCCGGTGTTGGCCCCCTCGGGGGCGGTCGCGGCGAGCCGGTCGCGCAGCTCGTCGATGCCGGGCAGCGGCCGGCTGCGCGACCGGTCGAGCTGCCCGGACCAGCGGCGGACCTGCCGGGCCAGGTAGCCCTCCGGGCGCCCGAAGTCGGCCAGCCCGACGGCCGCCGGGTCGACGGTGTGCAGGGCGGCGAGGGTGTCCATCATCGCCATCGCCAGCCCGCGCCGCTGGTCGGCGGTGAGCGGGTCGGTCTGGGCGCGGGTGCGGAACACCTCGCCGTGGACGCGCTCCATCAGGTAGAACGGCGCCCCGATGACGTCCGGATCCTCGCAGAGCAGCAGCGCCGCCGGCACCGGCACGTCGGTGGGGGCGAGCGCCGAGATCACCCGGAACTCCCGGGTCATGTCGTGCGCGGTGGCCAGCACGTGCCCGAGCGGCGGGCGGCGCAGCACCACCTCGCGCCCGCCGGCGCGCAGCAGGTACGTCAGGTTGGACTTGCCGCCGGCGATCAGCCGGGCCGACAGGTCCCCACCGGCCAGTTCCGGCCGGTGTGTCGCCAAATACGCGGAGAGCCGGTCCAGGTCAACGCCCCGGGGAGGGGCGTGTGGGGCGGGTGCGTCGACAGCCGGCTCGGTCATCCGATCAGTTGATGGCCTCTCAGCCGTGTTGTCAAGGTGGGTTTTTGCCCTCGGGACATGCCGCTGCAACGGGGGCGAAACGGTCGCGGGTCAGGCTGGGGCGTGCCTGCCGGCGGACCGCGCCGGCCCGCCGAGCGGAGGTTCACATGCTGCTGCGAGTTCGGGTCACCCTGCCGGACCGTCCGGGCACCCTCGGCCAGGTCGCGCGCACGATGGGCGTCTCCGGCGCCGACATCGTGCAGGTCGTGGTCCTGGAGCGGCTCGGCGGCCGGGCGGTGGACGACTTCACCGTGGTCTGGCCGGGGGCGGCCCGGGTGGAGCGGCTGATGGCCGGCCTCGCGGCGATCCCCGGGGTCCGCGTGGACGGCGTGTGGCGCGCGATCGGCGCGCCCACCACCACCGGGCAGGACGCGGAACTGCTGGCGCAGGTCGCGGGGAACCCCGGCGACGGGCTGGCGACCCTGGTCGACGCCGTGCCGGGACTGCTCGCCGCCGACTGGGCGGTCGCCGCGGTGGTGCCGGTCGACTGGGCCTCCCGGGCCGGCGCCGGCAGCGAGGCGACCGTCGGGCACGCCAGCTGGCGGGCTCCCGTACCCCCGCGGCTGCCCGACGTGACACCGCTGCGCGCCCGCGCGATGAGCGCGCCCGGCGGCGCCCACTTCGCCGTCGCGCCCTTCGGGCGGGCCGGGCTGGTGCTGGTCGTGGCACGGGAGGACAACGAGCCGCTGGCCGCCGCCGCGTTCCACTCCACCGAGGTGGACCGGCTCGCGCAGCTGGTCCGCGCCAGCGCCGTGATCCTCGGCGACCGGCTCGACCTGGTCGGCGCACCGCCCACGGCCGGCTGACGGCGACTGTGGCGCACACCGCACCGCCGGATCGCGAGCCGTCACCCCAGGGCAACCGGCCGGCAACAGCCAACGGCGAGGGTCGTACCGGGGAAGGGAGCGAACCATGACGCTGTGGCGAATCCGGGCCACCGTGGACGACCGACCGGGCTACCTGTCGGTCCTCACGGCGAGCCTGGCCTTGCGTGGGGTCAACATCCTCACGGTGCAGGTGCACACCACGGAGCGGGGCGCGGTCGACGACTTCCTCGTCGACGCCCCCGACTCCCTCGACGAGGCCGACCTCGTCGCCGCCGTGGAGCGGGGGCGGGGCCGCGAATGCTGGGTGGCGCGCAGCGAGGCGCGGGGGCTGGCCGACCAGCCGACCCGGGTGCTCGGGCTGGCCACCCGACTGGTGCGGGACCCGGACACGACCGGGGAGGCGCTGCGGACACTGCTCGGCGCCGACTCGGTCACCTGGCGGCCGTCGCCGGCCGGGCCCCGACCGGGGATCACCCCGACCACCATGCTGCTGGCCGACCCGGGCGGCGGGTCGTACGACCTGCGGCGCGCGGCCCCCGGGTTCACCCCGGCCGAGTACGCGCGGGCGCAGGCCCTGGTCGAGCTGGCGGCGACCGCCGCGCGCCGGTCCGCCGAGCAGGTCACCCTGGTCCTGCCCGACGGCTCGGAGCTCGGCGTACGCCCGGCGACCGGCGACGACCTGCCGGGCGTCGTCGAGCTGCACGAGCGGTGCTCGCCACGCAGCCGGCACCGCCGTTACCTGGGCGGCGCGGCCCTGCCCGCGCCGGCCCGGATGCGCCGGTTGCTCGAACCGGCGCGGGGCGTCACCCTCCTCGCCACGCCCGCCGGCTGCGGCGGAGCGGGGGAGTCGGTGGTGGCGATGGCCAACCTCCTGGCCGAGGGGGAGATGGCCGAGGTGGCGCTGCTGGTGCGTGACGACTGGCAGCGCCGGGGCCTCGGCTCGGCGTTGCTGGGCCGGCTCGTCCGCCACGCGGAACGGGCCGGGTACGCGGCCCTGGTCCTGCACACGCAGGCGGAGAACACGCCGATGCTGCGGACGGTCCGCCGTCTGGGCCGGCCGGCCCCGGTGGACCGGGACGGGTCGCTGGTCACGCTGACGGTGCCGCTGACGACGACGGCGGTGGGCCGGGCCCGCGTCTAGGACACGGGGCCCTGGGGCCCCTGGCGGTGTCTCGACGTCACCGCCCGGCCGTGCCGGGACGTCGAGTCACGAACCAGGCCGCCGGGCCGCGGGTAGGCGGCCCGGTCACGCCGGTCCCCGATGGCCGGCACGGCGGCCGACTCCCGGTGCGGGAGACGGTGAAACGGCGGGGCTCCCGGTGCGGGAGCCCCGCCCACCGCTGTCCCGAGGGCCGTCTCAGGTGGCGGGGTAGCTGCTGTAGTCGGGGAAGTTGCCGTAGAGGCGGCCGTCGCCGCCGACCGTGACCGCCTGCACCAGCAGGTCGCCGCCGACGAAGGCGCCCTTCCACGAGGCGCCCCGGCCGCCGAACGGCTCCTCCCGGTCGCCCCGCGAGCGCGGCTTGTTGATGCCGACCTTGAACGCCTGGAGGTCGACCGCGAGCTTGGCCGCCTCGTCCTCGTCGTCGCAGGCGAGCGACGCGACCAGTGCGCCGTTGGAGGCGTTCATCGCGGCGAGCAACTCGTCGGTGGTGTCGACGACGACGATCGTGTCGACCGGGCCGAACGGCTCGGCGTGCATCAGCCGCGACCGTCCGGGCGGGGCGAGCAGCACCGACGGCGCCACGTACGCCGAGGTGTCCTGCCCGTCGAGGAACGGCGCCCCGTCGAGCCGGCCCCGGTACAGCGGGACGGCGCCGCCGCGGACCGCCTCGTCGACCTTGCGGCGCAGCTCGTCGGCCTTGGCGGCGCTGATCAGCGGGCCGAAGTCCAGCTCGGGAAGCGGGTCGCCGGCCGACCAGTCGTCGCCCACGGCGAGCGGGTGGCCGAAGCGGACCGACCGCACCACCGGCAGGTACATGTCGAGGAACTGGTCGACCAGCTCCCGCTGGACGACGAAGCGGGGGTACGCGGTGCAGCGCTGCTTGCCGTACTCGAAGCCCTTCTTCAGGTGCCCGGCGAGCAGGTTCCACTGGGAGAAGTTCCAGATGCCCCAGGCGTTGAGGCCCTCCTGCTCGATGAAGTGCCGCTTGTCGGTGTCGAGCAGCGCCGCGGCCACCTTCCCGCCGTTGGAACGTCCGCCGACGAACGCGACCGCGCCGATCTCGGGAGCGCGGACCAGCACCTCGGACAGCTCCTCACCGCTGCCCGACAGCAGCGTGGCGGGCAGCCCGGCACGGCGCATCAGCGCGTGCGCGACGGTGAGGCAGACCGCGCCGCCCTGCGAGGGCGTCTTGGCGATCACCGCGTTGCCGGCGAGCACCTGCACCAGCTCGGCGTGGACGAGGACGCTCATCGGGTAGTTCCACGACGCGATGTTGCTGACCGGCCCCGGCAGCGGCTCCCGGCCGTCGGCGAGCATCCGGTCGATCTCCCCGACGTACCACCGGACGCCGTCGAGCGCCCGGTCGACGTCGGCGCAGGCCAGCCGCCACGGCTTCCCGATCTCCCAGACCAGCAGGAGGGCGAGCAGGTCGCGGTGCTCGGTGAGGGCGTCCAGGGCGTCGGTGACCCGGGCCTTCCGGTCGGCGAGGGGGGTCTCGGCCCAGACCCGGTGGGCGGTGGCGGCGTGCGCGACCGCGCCGCGGGCGGTCGCCGCGTCCAGGCGCGGCAGGTTGACCAGGACGGTGTTGTCGACCGGGGTGCGTACGGCGGCGGGCGAGCCCACCGCCTGCCAGTCGCCCTCGATCAGGTTGTGCAGGGTCGTGACGCCGTCGACCGCCGGCCCGAAGGCCTCGGGGGCGGCGGCGGCCGCGCGGGCCAGGACGTCGGACCAGGCGGTTCCGTCGGCGAGTCGTAGAGCCATCGCGATCTCCTCAGGGTCGTCCGGGGAGCGGCGGCGTCCATGGCACCGCTGGTGTCGCGTACTGTCGCCCGCCGAAAACGGGGGCGGCAACAGTACGTTCGTATGTCAGGACGCGACGTCCGCGCCCGGCCGGTCTTCCGGCGCGTTAGACGCCGCCGTCAACCGGCCTGACCTGGGCGTACGCCGACATCCCATCCATGTTGGTCGATGATGTGATGAATCTCCGGGCGCCCTTGACCGGGTTACCGGTCAGTACGGTCGTGCTCCTCCGGCGGATCAAACCTCCGGGGTGATCTTCCCCTCGGTACCTCGACGGGGGCTCGAGGAAACGACGACCGGCCGCCGGAAGTCCGGCGGCCGGTCGGGTGGTGCCTCTGGTCAGCTGGTGAACGTCACGTTGTCGCGGCGCCGCCGCAGCACGGTGAGCGCCACGCCGCCGCCGATCAGGGCGAGGCCGGTCAGCGCGATGCCGGTGCCGGCGACACCGGTGATCGGCAGGCTCGGGTCGTCCTCGCCGCCGCCACCGTTACCGCCCGGGGTCGTGGGAACGGGCGTCGTGGGCGCGGGCGTCGTTGGGGTCGGCGACGTCCGGCAGGGCTCCAGCCAGAAGACCTTGTGTTTGGCGTCGGAGGACTGGCCCTCGACCAGGTCGACGTCCAGCTTCAGGTGGTAGCCGTGCTTCTCGTGCTGCTTCAGGCCGGCCAGGTCCAGGTCGGCGGCCGACAGCTTGATGACCTCGTCGTGGTCGTTCTCCGCGCCGGATGCCGGGTCGGTGCTGATGATCTTGTTCTTGATCGACCAGACCACCTTGTCCGTGCCGGACGGAGGCTGTGCGGTCAGGGTGATGTCCGCGGCCTGGTCGGTGTCGAAGTTGAAGAACTCCAGCTCGAACTCGCAGGTGACGTGCGGCTGGTTGTCGACGTGGTCCTCGAACTCCTTGCCGTCGATCTTCACGGTGCCGTTGTCGCCGGGCGGGTTGTTGCCGCCGGGTGCGGCCCAGGCCGGTGCGGCAAGGGCAAGAGAGGCGGTGGCGGCGGCGATAACGGCCGCGCGCACCACGCGCCGACGCTGTGGCATGAGGATTCCTCCGGAAGGGGTCGAGAAGTCAAGGCATGATCGCTAAACGGTCACTGTGGGCGACATCCGACGTTCGGCTAGACATCTGCTGACCTGCTGGTTCGATTTGCCGTGGTGCGAAGATTCGTCACGCTGTGCAGGCGTGTCGATGTAACGAGATCAGCGCCTCCGGCGCTGCGTCGGTCCGGCAGCCGCCACCGTGGGTGCTCTTCACAAGTCGGCGACACGGAGATTACATTGTCGAACATCCATGGGAGCGCTCGCCACGTTCGCCGACACGGTCCAAGGCGGAGAGCGAGTACGACCGCCTCGGCACCGAGAACCAGACCACCACCCGGTCCTACAAGTGGACGATCGCCTGGGACAACAAGCAGTTCGGGGCGTACGTGCTGCTGGCCCGGCTGACCGGGAAGCAGAAGTACGTCGAGGACGCCAAGCGGTGGCTCGACTACTGGACCGTCGGCGTCAACGGCCAGCGGGTGCCGTACTCGCCGGGCGGCATGGCCGTGCTCGACTCGTGGGGCGCGCTGCGCTACGCCGCCAACACGAGCTTCGCGGCGCGGCCACCGGCGCCTGATCGCCGACGTGGTGGCACTCGGCCACGCTCGGCCGGTGACCCACCTGGTGCCGGACGGCCGGCTCACCCCGCACCGGCCGGCGAGCGGCGCCCGCCGGTTCGACGGCGGTGACGTCGTGTGGGACGGCTGACCGATGGTCCCCGGGGTCAGTCGGCCAGGTCGTCGGCGAGTAGGTCCATCAGGAGGCCGTCGTGCCAGCGGCCGTCCTCGCCGCGCTCGTACCGGCGCAGGATGCCGACCGGGCGGAAACCCACCTTCGCGTACGCGCGGATCGCCGCCGAGTTGGCCGCCGCCGGGTCGATCGTGAAGCGGTGGTGGCCGTGCTCGTCGACCAGGTGCCGGACCAGGGTACGGATGGCGTCCCCGGCCAGCCCGGCGCCGCGTACCGCCGGGTCGAGGAAGATGTCCATGCTGGCGTGGCGGTAGTCGGGTTCGTCCTCGGCGTACCACTGGATCGCGCCGACGACCCGGCCGTCGTGCTCTATCGCGTACACGGTCAGGTCGCCGTCGGCGAGGTCGGCGGTCACCGCGGCGGTGAGGTCGTCGCCGCCCCGCCACCAGCGGCGCACCTCGGGCTGGGCGCGGATCGCCGCGAGGGCGGGCGCGTCCGCGGCCGTGGCCGGCCGCAGGGTCACCGCCCGGCCCCGCAGCATCGCCTCAGCCCCGGATCTCGCCGTGCGCGACGCAGACCGCCGACCAGCCGACCGGCAGCACCTGCACCTTCATCCGGCGGCGGCAGTGCGCGCAGTACCGGGGCGGCTCCAGCTCGCGGGCCGCCCGGCAGGCCACGTGCTCGCCGACGCCGGCCGGCTCGCCGCAGCGGTCGCACCACGCGGCACCGGCGCCCGCGGTTGCCACGTCGCTCGTCGCCACCGTCGCGTCGCTCCTCGTCACCGGATGCTCACAGGGTCGCGGAGAGGGCCTTGACCGGCATCTTCAGGTCGTCGAGCAGCTTCAGGTCGTCGGTGGCCGGCCGACCCAGCGTCGTCAGGTAGTTGCCGACGATCACCGCGTTGATGCCGCCGAGCAGCCCGTCGCGGGTGCCCAGGTCGCCCAGGGTGATCTCGCGGCCGCCCGCGTACCGGAGGATCGTGCGCGGCATGGCGAGCCGGAAGGCGGCGATGGCGCGCAGCGCGTCCTTGCCCTCGACCACCGGACGGTCGCCGAGCGGGGTGCCGGGACGGGGGTTGAGGAAGTTCAGCGGGACCTCGTGCGGGTCCAGCTCGGCGAGCTGGGCGGCGAACTCGGCCCGCTGCTCGACCGTCTCACCCAGGCCGAGGATGCCGCCGCAGCAGACCTCCATGCCGGACTCGCGGACCATCCGCAGCGTCTCCCAGCGCTCCTCCCAGGAGTGCGTGGTGACGACGTTCGGGAAGTACGACTTGCAGGTCTCCAGGTTGTGGTTGTAGCGGTGCACGCCCATGTCGACCAGCTCGTCGACCTGCTCCTGGGTGAGCATGCCGAGCGAGGCGGCGACCTGGATGTCGACCTCCGCCTTGATCGCGGCGACACCCTCGCGCATCTGCTTCATCAGCCGCGCGTCCGGACCCCGGACGGCCGCCACGATGCAGAACTCCGTCGCGCCGGTCTTCGCGGTCTGCTTCGCCGCCTCCACCAGCGAGGGGATGTCCAGCCACACGGAGCGCACCGGCGAGGTGAACAGGCCCGACTGCGAGCAGAAGTGGCAGTCCTCCGGGCAACCGCCGGTCTTCAGCGAGACGATGCCCTCGACCTCGACCTCCGGGCCGCACCAGCGCATCCGCACGTCGTGCGCGAGCTGGAGGGCGGCGGGCAGGTGCTCGTCGGGCAGGTTCAGCACGGCGAGGACGCCGGCCTCGTCGAGGCCGACGCCGTTCTCCAGCACCTGGGAACGGGCCTGGTCGAGGATCTCTGGCATGGCCCGTACCCTACAAGGCCGCTCCGGCGGCGGGAAACGGCCGCGTGGCTGTCCCGAGTGCCGCACGAGCGGGAGTTGAGAGCCACGCCGCGTCGGCCCGCGCCACGCCGGGGCCGCCGTGGCCAGGTGGTACCTTCGCCCCGGCGCGAGGCGCCCGACGGGCGGGTGCCGCGGGATTGGAGTGGCGGTGGCGGACTGGCTGGCGGCGCTGGACCGTCGTGCCGAGCTGCGGGCCAAGGCGGGGCTGACGCGCACGCTTCGCCCGCGCTCCGCCGGCGACGCCGTGGTCGATCTCGCCGGCAACGACTACCTCGGCCTGTCGACGCACCCCGACGTCACGGCCGCGGCGGTGGCGGCGGTGCGGGCGTACGGGCTGGGAGCGACCGGGTCGCGGCTGGTGCGCGGCTCCACCGACGCCCACCACGCCCTCGAGGACGACCTGGCCGACTGGCTCGGCACCGACCGGGCCCTGGTCTTCTCCTCGGGCTACCTGGCCAACCTCGGCGCGGTCCGGGCGCTCGTGCAACCGCGTACGCTGCTCGTCTCCGACGCGCACAACCACGCCTCCCTGATCGACGGCTGCCGGATCTCCGGCGCGGAGACGGTGGTGACCCCGCACGCCGACGTCGCCGCCGTACGCGCCGCGCTCGCCGCCGCGCCCGGCCGGCCGGCGGTGGTGGTCACCGAGTCGGTGTTCTCCGTCGACGGGGACCTCGCCCCGCTGGCCGAGCTGCACGCGGTCACCCGTGGGCACGGCGCGCTGCTGCTCGTCGACGACGCCCACGCGCTCGGCGTGACCGGCCCGGGCGGCGCCGGGGGAGTGGCCGCCGCGGGGCTGGCCGGTGAGCCGGACGTGATCGTCACGGCAACCCTGTCCAAGGCCCTCGGCGGCGCCGGCGGGGTGGTCGCCGGCCCGGCGGAGTTCGTCCGCCACCTGGTGGAGACGGGCCGGACGTTCATCTTCGACACGGCGCTGCCCCCGGCGGTGGCGGCCGGCGTACGGGCGGCCGTCGGGCTCGCCCGCGCCGGTGACGACCTGCGGGCGGAGCTGGCCGAGCGGGCCGGTCTCGCGGTCCGCCGGCTGCGCGCCGCCGGGCTGACCGTGTCGACCCCGGACGCCGCCGTCGTGTCGATCACCGCGCCCGGCCCCGAGACGGCCACCACGTGGGCGGCCGACTGCCGGGACCGGGGCGTGGCCGTCGGTTGCTTCCGGCCGCCCTCCACCCCGGACAGCCGGTCCCGGCTCCGCCTGACCCTCAGCGCCGGCGTGCCCCGGGCGGACTTCGAGCGCGCCCTGGAGGTCATCGTGGAGTGTGCCCCGTGAGCGCGAGGTTGCGAGCCCCGCAGTCGCGAGCAGAGGTGGCACGGTGAGTGGTGCGGCCGGGACGGGAGCACCGTGGCGCGGCGTCGTGCTGGTGACGGGCACCGACACCGAGGTCGGCAAGACCGTGGTGACCGCGGCGATCACCGCCGCCGCGCAGGCCGCCGGGTTGCGCGTCGCGGTGGTCAAGCCGGGCCAGACGGGTACGGCCACCGGCGAACCGGGTGACGTTGACACGGTCACCCGCCTCGCCGCGCCGCTCACCGGCCGGACGCTGGCGAGCTTCCCGGAGCCGCTCGCCCCGCTGGCGGCGGCCCGGATCGCCGAGCTGCCGCCCCTGGAGCTGTACGCGGCGGTCGACGCCGTCCGCGAGGAGACGGACAAGCACGACCTGGTGCTGGTGGAGGGGGCCGGCGGGCTGCTCGTGCCGATGGGGTTGCGGCCCTCGGGCGAGCCGTGGACGGTCGCCGACCTGGCGGTCTCGCTCGGCTGCCCGGCGGTGGTGGTGGCGCGGGCCGGCCTCGGCACGCTGAACCACACCGCGCTCACCCTGGAGGCGCTGGAGCGGCGGGCCGTGCCGGCGGGCGTGGTGATCGGCGCCTGGCCGGCCGAGCCGGAGCTGGTCCACTGGGCCAACCTCACCGACCTCGTGCCGCACCTGCTCGGTGCGCTTCCGGCGGGGGCCGGCGGGATGGACCCGGGTGTGTTCCGGCGGTCCGCGCCGGGTTGGCTCACCCCCTCCCTGTACGGGGTCCTCGACGACTGGCGCGCCTGGGCCGAGGAGATCAGCTGAACTCCTGACCATCGTCGGCGCGCGCCCAGGTCGGGCGCCGGTGCAGTCAGCGGTCAGGCGCGGCGGATGACGAACGCGTCGGGCATCCGGAACGTGAGGTTGTCCGGGCACCAGGGCGGGCGGACCACCGTCACGCCGTCGAGCAGCGGCGTCACCTGCTCGACGACCACCGCCGCCTCCATCCGGGCCAACTGGTCGCCGACGCAGCGGTGGGCGCCCGCCCCGAAGGCGAGGTGCCGGCGTGAGCCCCTCTGCCCGGGCCGGAACTCGTCGGGCGCCTCCACCGTGGCCGGGTCACGGCCGGCGCGGGCCAGCCACAGGACGACGCTGGTGCCCGCCGGCACCGCCGTCCCGCCCAGCGTGGTGTCCACGGCGGCCACCCGGCGCCAGGTCACGATCGGCGGCTCCAGCCGCAGCCCCTCCTCGACCACGTCGGCGACCGCCACCGTGCCGGCGCGCAGGCCGGCGCGGACGGTCGGCTCGCCGGCCAGCCGGTGCAGCAGCAGCGTGAGGAACTGCGAGGTGGTCTCCTGACCGGCGACCAGCAGGAAGAACAGCGCCCCGACCACCACGTCGGGCGGGTGCCCGGCGGCGCGCAGCGCCCCGGCGAGCCCGCCGCCGGTGGCCGCGAACTCCCGCAGCACCCGGTGGAACCGCCCGACCTCCTCGGCCAGGGCGAGCTGGCGGTCGGCGTCCAACGGGGCCCAGAAGAGTTCGAGCGCGGCCCGCGCGAACTCCTTCACCGCGCCCACCGGGGCGTCCGGCAGCTCGACCAGGCGGGCCAGCACCAGCAGCGGCAGGTCGGCGGCCAGGTCGGCGTAGAGGTCGGCCGGCGTGCCGGCGTCAAGAGCGGCCCGGATGGCGGCCACCCGCTGCCCGACCAGGCCGGTGAGCCAGGGCCGCTGGGCGGCCACCTTCGCCGGGTGCAGGGCGTCGGCGACGATCGCCCGGATCGCCGGGTGGCTCGCGCCGCCGTTGTTGGCGAGGGTGGGGGGCAGGCGGAAGCGGTGCCCGGCGAGGACTCGCAGGGCGGCCACCGGGACCGGGGTGACGGCGTCGAGCGCGTTGTCCGGGCGGTACGTGGACGGATCGGTCAACACCTGCCGGACCAGCGCGTGCCGGGTCACCACCAGGTGCTCGACGCCCACGTGGTCGGCGACGCGGGCCACGTCCGGCCAGGCGGCGTCGGCCGGCTCCGCCCAGCTCCGGAACAGCACGCCGGACACGCTAACGGGCCGCCCCCGGCAGCCCGGGCCGCAGCCGCCACACCGTGGTGCGCTTCACGCGGACGCTCTCCAGCGTCTCGGGGACCGGCACGTCGTACGTGGCGACCTCGTCGAAGCGGTCGCGGGGCAGGAACGCCCGGCCCGGGTCGCCGACCAGCACCGTCGCGCCGGCCCGGGCGGCCTTCAACAGGAAGCGGAGCACCCGCTTCGCCATCACCTCGCTGTAGAAGACGTCCCCGGCGAGCACGACCTCGGCGCCGCCCGCGTCGCCGTCGAGGATGTCGCCCAGCTCGGCGTCGAGGCGTACCCCGTTGGCCTCGGCGTTGAGCGCGACGGCCGCGACGGCGAGCGGGTCGACCTCGACGGCGCGGACCGCGGCCGCGCCGGCGCGGGCCGCGGCGATGGCGACCAGGCCCGACCCGGAGGCGAGGTCGAGCACCCGCCGCCCGGTCACCAGCTCCGGGTGGTCGGTGACGTAGCGGGCGAGCGCCTGCCCGCCGGCCCAGGCGAAGGCCCAGAACGGGGGCGGCTGGGCGCTGTGGAACTCGCCCTCGGTCAGCTCCCACAGCCCGACCGCGTCGTCGGCCTGGTGCAGCCGCACCTCGGGCACGAAGGCGACCGGCGCGAGGCGCGCGTGCAGCCGGACGAAGGCGGTGGCGAGTTCGGACACCGGCAGATTCTCCCGCAGGCCGGACGACCGGCGTGTCGCGGGGAGGGCGTGACCGGTTCACCACGCAGGGTGAAACCACCCCCCGTGCTTGACGGTCCGTGCGAACACGCCCGTCTACCGGCTGCCTCCGCGCGCTCCTAGCGTCTGTCGTGGAGGCGACCGACGGGAGGGCGGAGAAGGTGACGCGGTGGCGGTACGCGTTGCGGGCCGGGGTGGTGCTGGCCTGCCTGACCGGGGTGTGCCTGGCCGCGCCGGCGCCGGCGTCGGCGGCCAACAGCACCGAGTTGAGTGGCCTGCCCGACGAGTTCCGGGCCGGTGACCCGGTGGCGACGGTCTCCGCGGTGGTCCGGCGTGACCAGGGCGGCTGCGTGAAGGTCCGCTGGTCGATGGTGCTGCGGGTGTCGGGCCTGCGGCTCGACCAGGTGAAGATGGACCGGATCGAGGAGACCGGGTCGTTCCCGCTGGAGGTGCGCACCGACGGTGACGTCGCCCGGCTGACCGACCGGCAGCTCGATCCCGGGACGCTCTGCCCGGACCGGACGGTGACGGCCAAGTACCGGTTGGCGTTCGCGGAGGACGTGAGCCGCGGGCGGGTCACGCTGGAGGCGGAGGCGTACGACGCGAACCTGCGCCTGCTGGCGCGGCAGACCGCGACCCGGACGGTGGTGGGGCCGGACGGCGAGGCGTCGCCCGGCGGATCCGCGGAGGCGTCCGAGCCGTCGGCCGAGCCCACCGAGTCGGCGGTGGATGAGACCGGCGAGGAGGTGCCCGCCGAGGACGGCGTCGCCGAGGTGCCACCGGCCGCTGGCGCGGGCCGCCCGGTCGCGCGGTCCGGTGGCTTCGGTGCGGTGCAGGCCGCCTTCCTGCTGGGTGGGCTGCTGCTCTCCCTCGGCCTCGGGCTGCTGTTGCGCCTGCGGCACCTGACGCGGACGGCGGGCGACGACCGTGGGCCGGCCCGGGACTGGGGGCGTCCGGCGAGCCGGTCGCGGGGGTGGGCGGGGGGACGCTGATCGGGGGCCGCCGGGGGTGGTGACCTGCCGTGCCACCTCCGGCGGACGTCCCGCCCATCGAACGGGTTCGACTTTACAAAACAATGGGACTTGTAAAATAGCGTGACGGCTGCCACAGTCAGGAGGACACCGGCGAGAGATCGGAGGTCGGCCATGGCCGTCGACGCGACCGTCACCCCCGGCGCCTGGCGGGACGCCCGCAAGCCACTCTGGCCGCTGGCGTTGCTCGTCCCCGCGCTGCCCTTCCTCGCCTGGCTGTCCTGGCGGGGCGGCGGGGGCGGGTGGGCCTGGTGGATCACCCCCGCCGTGGTGTTCGGCCTGATCCCGGTCATCGACCTGCTGATCGGGGACGACCGGCGCAACCCGCCGGAGGCGGCGGTGCCGCGGCTCCAGGCGGACGGCTACTACCGGTGGCTCACCTACCTGTACCTGCCCGCCCAGTACGCGGCCCTGGTGCTCTGCTGCGCCGTCTGGGCCGCCGGCGGCCTCTCCCCGCTGGCGGCGGCGGGTCTGGTCGCCACCGTCGGGGTCGTGAACGGCATCGCCATCAACACCGCCCATGAGCTGGGCCACAAGCGGGAGACGATGGAACGCTGGCTCTCCAAGGTGGCGCTGGCGCCCACCGGGTACGGGCACTTCTACGTCGAGCACAACCGGGGCCACCACACCCGGGTCGCCACCCCGGAGGACCCGGCCAGTTCCCGGCTGGGTGAGAGCTTCTGGGCCTTCTGGCCGCGTACCGTCTGGGGCAGCCTGCGGTCGGCCTGGCGGCTGGAGACCGGCCGGTTCCGCATCCGCGGCCGCAGCCCCTGGACGTGGCGCAACGACATCCTCAACGCCTGGGCGATGACCGTGGTGCTCTACGCGCTGCTGATGGTCGCGTTCGGCCCCGGCGTGCTGGTCTTCCTGGTCCTCCAGGCCGTGGTCGGCTTCAGCCTGCTGGAGGTCGTGAACTACCTGGAGCACTACGGCCTCGCCCGGCAGCGCACCGCCGCCGGCCGGTACGAGAAGGTCGACCCCCGGCACAGCTGGAACAGCGACCGTACCGTCACCAACGTCTTCCTCTTCCAGCTCCAGCGGCACAGCGACCACCACGCCAACCCGCTGCGCCGCTACCAGACGCTGCGCAGCTTCGACTCCTCGCCGCAGCTGCCGGCCGGCTACGCGACGATGGTGGTCGCCGCGCTGATCCCGCCGGTGTGGCGGCGGGTCATGGACCACCGGGTGCTCGCCCACTACGGCGGCGACCCGGACCTCGCGAACGTCCATCCGCCGGCCCGGCCCCGGTTCCGGAAGGGCTGAGGCGCACCGCAACCGGGAGCGCGGTCCCGGCCCGGCGCCCGTGGCAACGTCGCGGCGCGGCGCACACGCGGGCCCTACGGCGCCCAGTCCGGGTCGCGGCCGAAGGCGGCGATGAGCTGGTCCTGGGGGTCGGCGTCGGCCACCACGTCGACGCCCGAACGGACGAGCCGGCCCCGCCGGTAGTCGTCGATCCGCCCACGGAACCAGCGGGCGCACTCGGCCACCGCGTCGGCGTCCAGACGCCGGTCGGCGCCGATCGCCGCCGCCAGGTCCCACCCGTGCACGAGGTGCTCCGCGATGAGCTGGTGCAGGTATTCGTCGGCCGGTGTCCGGCCGGAGGAGAGGTCGACGGTGCGCTCCAGCGCCGAGGGGTGGGTGAAGGCCAGCTCCGCCTGCGCCGCCGCGTCCCGGGCCGCGGCCGCCGGGTCACCGTCGAGCTGGTCGCCCTCGTAGCGGTCGCCCACCTCCGCGATCGTGCGTCCGGCCATCAGCGCCACGCTCCACCGGTCCTCGCCGACGACGTGGTTCACCAGCGTCCGGACGTCCCAGTCCGTGCAGGGCGTCGGCGCCGCCCACTGCCCCGGGCCGACCTCCGCCACCCGGTCCGTGAACTCGGCGAGGCTGCGGCGGTACGTCTCGAGCAGGTCCATGCCTGGATTGTCCCGCCCCCGGTCACCGGCCCAGGCCGGTTTCCGCGCGCCCCTCACTCGAGCTGGGCCGGGTCGATCCCCAGCTCGCGGGCGGTGACCAGGCGGACCCACTCGGTGAACTGTCGGCGGGAGATCACCCGGTCGTGTACCGCGAGCTGCACGGCGAGGCCGTCCATCACCGCGCTGATCCGCCAGGCGGCGCCCTCCGGGTCGGCGCACTGGAAGGTGCCGTCGCGGACCCCCGCCGCGATCACCGTGGCCAGGTCCTGCCGCCAGCGCAGGTCCAGCCGCCGGGAGACCTTCTCCAGCTCCGGCGTGCGCAGCGACTCGGCCCAGCCGTCGATCCACATGGACCACGAGATCGGGCGGCCGGCCGGGGTGTAGAGCTTGACGATCCGCCGCAGCTTCGTCAGCGGCGGGGCGCTGGACCGCATCACCGCGTCCAGCCGGGCGAGATCCTGCTCGACGGCGTACGCGAACGCCTCGGCGAGCAGCCGGTCCTTGGTGGCGAAGTGGTAGAAGACCAGTGCCTGGCTCACCCCCGCGGCCTGAGCCACGTCGGAGGTGCGGGTGTTGGCCAGGCCGCGCTCCACGATCACGTCACAGGCCGTGCGCAGCAGGGCATCCAGGCGGATCTCGGCCGCACGTCTTGTCACAGCAGTAACCGTAGTCCATCCATGCGGACACGGGCCGTTACCGACCGATCCGGACACGAAGCTCAGTCGGTCGGAAACAGGACAGTTCCCGGGCGAGCGCGGCGTGGTTGTCCGGATCGGCGCAGCGTGTCGACGCGCGTCGACCCGGCGGCCGTCCCCGGCCCGGCGGGGACGCGCCGGGGACACCCCGAGTTGGCAACCGCTCGCCGGCTCGGCTAGAGTTCTCATCCGTCACCGGGAAAGCCGGGGGCACGCGGACGTAGCGCAGCTGGTAGCGCATCACCTTGCCAAGGTGAGGGTCGCGGGTTCGAATCCCGTCGTCCGCTCGGAGATGCCGCCACGCATGACGGGGGCAACCTCGGTGGGGTGGCCGAGAGGCGAGGCAACGGCCTGCAAAGCCGTGTACGCGGGTTCAAATCCCGTCCCCACCTCGGCACGGACGAGGGCGATTGGCGCAGTGGGAGCGCGCTTCCTTGACACGGAAGAGGTCACTGGTTCAAACCCAGTATCGCCCACCAGCGGAAACGAGCCCGGCACCAACGGTGCCGGGCTCGTCGCATTCCGGGCCGCAGCGCCGCCCGGCCCCTGATCAGCGCACCGGGGAGCGGGGCTCCGCGACGACGGCCGCGTCCTTGTCGCCGTCCCCGGCCCGCACCGCCTCGGTGAACCGGTCTGCCGCGCAGGCCGTCACCACCAGGCCGACGCCCCGGGCGTCCGCCTCGTCGACGGCCAGCCGCAGGTCCTTGGCCATCAGGTTCACCCGGAACTGCGGGGGCTCGTAGCTGCGGTTGCGCACCATCTCCGCCCGGAACGCCAGGGTCGGGGAGCTGAACCCGCTCGCGGTGAGGGCGGCGAGGAACCGCTCCCGGTCCAGGCCGCTGCTCTCGACGAACGCCACCGCCTCGGCCAGCGCGGCCACCTGGTTGCCGAGGATCAGGTTGAAGGCCAGCTTCAGCGTGCTCGCCGCGCCGACCGGGCCGACGTACCGGATCTCCTGCCCCAGCGTGGCGAGCACGTCGTGCGCCTCCTCCACGCCCGACCGGTCACCGGCGGTGAAGATCCGCAGCTTGCCCGCCTGGGCCATCGGCGGGTTGCCGAGGACGCAGGCCTCGATCCGTCGTACGCCCACCCGCGCCAGGCGCTCGCTGGCCTCCGCCGAGTACGCGGGCGACAGCGTGGACGTGTCCACCACCAGCGTGCCCGGTCGCAGGTAGCCGAGCATCTCACCGAACAGCACCTGCTCGACGGCGTGCTGGTCGCTGAGGCTCAGCACGACGATCCGGGCGTTCTCCACGGCCTCGCCGCTGGTGGCGGCGACACGTGCGCCCGCCTCGGCCAGGGGCGCGGCCTTCGCCGCCGTCCGGTTGTGCACCACCAGGGGGTAACCGGCGGCGCGCAGGCACCGCGCCATGCCGGCGCCCATCCCGCCCAGCCCGACGAAGGCCAGCTCTCGGTCGTGACTCATCTGTGGTCCTTTCAGAAGGCGGTCACGGCGAGGCTGTTCGCCGTGAAGGCGACGAGCGCCAGGGCGGTCCGCAGCAGGTGCCAGCGCCGCCAGACCGGGCGCGGGTCGGCCCAGTCGGCCGGGATGTCCGCCGGGTCGGTCCGGTGCACGCGCCGGTTGATCGGCACATTCCGGAAGTGCGAGACCACCGACACCCCGAGCAGGCACACGGCGGCCACCGCGATCAGCGCCCGGGGGGCCGACGCGGTCGTCCGGAACGCGAGCCAGAGGTCCAGCAGCGTGGTGCCGAGGACGATCAGCGGCATCGTCGGGTCCCAGTTGCGGCCCAGCAGGGTGTGCGCCTGCACGTACCGGTCGGGCGGCATCGCGGCCAGGGCCGGGACGGTGCTCAGCGCCACGGCGAAGAGCACCCCGGCCACCGTGCCGCTGCCGAGCAGCACCAGGACGTGCAACGTCTCGGTCACGCCGCTCACCCCAGGACGGCGTCGGCGATCAGGTCCGCCTGCGCCGGTTCCGGGACGCACGGGAAGAGGATCAGTTCGTCGCAGCCCACCGCGCGGTAGTCGGTGACGAACGTCCGCAGCTGCTGCGCGTCGGTGAGGACGCTCTTCACGGCGATGTCGGCCTTCCAGCCGAGGAAGCCGTAGTAGTCGCGCAGGTACGCGGCGGACCGGTCGGCGGCGCCGGGGCCGAGGGCCACGTAGGCGATGGCGACCAGCCGGGGCCGGTCCGTCCGCCCCGCCGCCCGCCACGCCTCCCGGGCGCGGCCGGCCAGCTCGTCGTACCCGCTGGCGGAGCTGCCGCCGGCGATCCACCCGTCGCCGTACGCGGCGGCCCGCCGCATCGCCGCCGGCGAGTGGCCCCCGACCAGCAGCGTCGGGCCGCCGTCCGGGCAGCGGGGGCCGGGGACCAGGGCGTCCGGCCCGCCGTCCCACGACCGCCGCAGCTCGCCCAGCAGCGCGTCGAGGCGCCGGCCCCGTTGCTCGTACGGGGTGCCGCAGGCCTCGAAGTCGTCCGGCCGGCCGCCGGCCGCCGCACCGACCACCAGCCGCCCGCCGGAGAGCCGGTGCAGGCTGGCCAGCTGCTTGGCCAGCAGCGCCCGGTCACCCCGGTACGCGGCGATGAGGATCGTCGTGGTCAACCGGATCCGGCTGGTCGCGCCAGCCGCGGCGGCCAGCGTCATCAGTGGCTCGTAGCCGTCGTACATCAGCCGGTCGAGCACCCCGAGGGAGGCGAAGCCGTGCTCCTCGGCACGGCGCGCCCAGGTGAGCAGATCCGCGCCGGCGATCCCCGGGATCATCGTCGGCAGCCCGATGCCTAGCTCCATGTCACCCTCTCGCGTCCGGCGGCAGGCGTGTCAGGGGCACCCAACACCAGTGCGCTGGTCGCTCGCTGGCGGCGCGGCGGGCGGGGCGGGCCGGTTGCTCGAGCCCGGCTCGACCGGCGACCCGCACCGGGCGACCGGGGTCGAGCGGTCGTGGAGGGCCCGCCCAGCCGGCGGTGCTGCCATGGGCCGATGCGGATCCTCTTCACCACCTGGGCGTGGCCCTCGCACCTGTACGCGATGGTGCCGCTGGCCTGGTCCTGCCGTACCGCCGGGCACGAGGTGCTGGTGGCCAGCCAGCCGGCCCTGACCGACGTGGCCCTGCGTACCGGCCTGCCGTTCGCCCCCGTCGGCCGCGACGTCGACGCGGAGGCGGCGTTCCGCGAGATCGTCGCCACGCCGCCCGGTGCCAACGGCGGCGGTCCGCGTGTCCTGAAGCTCTTCGCCGAGCTGGCCGACGCCATGCTGGACGACCTGGTCGACCTGGCCCGGCGCTGGCGGGCGGACCTGCTGGTGTTCGAGCCGAGCGCCTTCGCCGGGCCGGTCGCCGCCGCCGCGGTGGGCGTGCCGGCGGTCCGGCACCTGTTCGGCACCGACCTGCTCGGCGGCCGGGCCGGGCAGTTCCTGCCGGCCGTGCTCGACCCGCTCGGCGCCCGGTACGGGCTGACCGGCGTGGACCCGTTCGGCGTGGCCACCGTCGACCCCTACCCGGCCGGCCTCCAACTGCCGCAGGTCGGCTCCCGGCGGCTGCCGGTCGGCCAGGTGCCGTTCAACGGCCCCGGCGTCGCACCACCGCCGCTGCCGGAGTCCGGCGCGCGTCCGCGGGTCTGCGTCACCTGGGGTACGACGATGGGCCGCCTCGGACCGGACTACTTCCTCGCCGGGACGGTGGTGCGGGCGCTCGCCGACCTGGACGTGGAGGTCGTGGTCGCGGTGAGCCCCGACCAGCGCGCCCTGCTCGGGCCGGTGCCCGACGGGGTGCACGTGGTGGTCGGCTCGCCGCTGCACCAGGTGCTGCCCGGCTGCGCGGCCGTCGTCGCGCACGGTGGCGCCGGGTCGCTGCTCACCGCCGTCTCGTACGGGCTGCCGCAGGTGCTCGTTCCCCGGCTGCCCGACCACACGCGGCACTCCGCCCGGCTCGCCGAGACCGGGGCCGGCCTGGTGGTGCCGGCGAAGGACGCCGACCCGGCCGCGGTGGTCACCGCCCTGCGGCGGGTGCTGGACGAGCCCGGGTTCCGGGAGGCGGCCGACCGGTTGCGCCGGGAGCTGACCGCCCAGCCGTCGCCCGCACAGGTGGTGGCGGAGCTGGAGCGGCTGGTGGTGGCCGCGCCCCGCTGACCGGGGACGGTCGACCACGGTGCGAGCGGTGGTGGATCCCGCCCTGTGACCCTCGGCGGGCGTCCGGACCGGGAACGCGACGACGAGTACGAGACGTACGGGAGTGACCGAATGAATTCCACACCCCAGTTCGAGCACGAGTCCTTCGCCCGGCGGCACCGGGGTGGCATGCTGCTGGAACGGCACGGCATCGACCTCTACCCGCACCCGTTCCTCGGGTTCACGCTCGCCCCCGGCCTCCGGTCGGACATGCTGAACACCGACGACGCGGGGTTCCGGCTCTCCGACTCCCCGTACGGCACGGTGGACTCGGCGAGCTGGCTGGCATCCGGCGGTGGCGGGATCCTGCTCGGCAACTCGGTGGCCCTCGCGCTCGCCGCGTCGTCGGACTCCACCACCGTGGCGTCGTACCTGGCCGGGCTGACCGGAGTGCGGCAGCTCAACCTGGGGCTCTGCGCGGCGGTCTCGCTCCAGGAACTGGTGGCCGCGGTGCCGTTCCTGGAGAAGGCGTCCACAGTGGTCATCATCGGCGGCGGCCCGGACTTCGTGAACCTGGTCGGTTCGCTGACCCCGGACAACCTCTACGGCACGGTGTCGTACGAACGCACCTTCGACGACCTGACCCAGGTCCCGCTGTTCGACCTGGCGGTGCTCGCCGCCGGCAAGACGGTGCCCGACCTGGACGCGGTGCGCCGTCCCCGCACCACCACGCCGGCCTGGGACCTCGCCCAGGTGCGCGAGCGGATGGCCGTGGCGGCGGCACGCCGGCTGCGGGACCTGCGGGTCCTCGCCAAGGCGGTGCCCGCCGGTGCCCGGGTGCTGCTCTGCCTCCAGCCGCTGGCCTCCACCCGTACCCGCGACATCACCCCGGAGGAGCGGGCGCGCTACGACTTCGACGCGCCCGTCTTCGGCATCCTGCACAGCGCGATCGAGGAGAACTGGAAGGCGTACGCGGACGTGCTCGCCGCCGGTTGCGCCGAGCTGGGAGTGTCCTTCCTGGACCTGGCGGCGGACCGGTTCGTCGGCGACTCGTTCGCCGACACCGTGCACCTCACCGACGCCGGCAACCGGCAGGGGGCGGAGCTGATCCAGGCGGCGTTGGGCGGCGGGGGCGGCACGGCCGCCGTACCGCCGCCGCGGGTCGCGGCCGAACCGGCGCCCGTGGTGGCGGCCGCGCCGGTGGCGGACGCCGCGCCCGCCGGGGCGGACGACGACCGGACCGCGCAGCTCGCGGCGGTCGTGACGGAGATCCTCGAACTGGAACCCGGGCAGCTCACACCCGACGGCGACTTCATCAACGACTACGGCGCCGACTCCATGCTGGTCATCGACATCCTGGCCCGGATCGAGGTGGACATGGGGGTCCGCATCCCCGACGCCGACATCCCCAAGATGACGAGCCTGGCGGCGGTGGTGGCCCTGGTCGAGGAGAACGCCAATGAGACGGAAGCGGTCGCCTGACCCTGGGCAGCCGGCGGGCGGGGCCGTACGCACCGGCCCGCCCGCGCCGTCCCGGGGGCCTGGCCGGGTCGTCCTCGCCGGGGACTGGCCCGCCTCACGGGCCGCGGCGCTGCGCGCGCTGCTCACCGTCGTCGACGACCCCTGCTCCCCGGTCGACTGGCTGCTCGTCGCCGTCGGCGCCGGGCCGCCGCCACCCGGCGCGCTGCCCCGGCCGGCGCAGCCACGCCGCCCGCGGGTGGCCGTCGTCGACCCCGGCGGCCGGTGGCCGGAGGGCGCGGACAGCGACGTCTACCTCGCCGGTGACGTCGAACCGGGCGAGCTGGTGGCCGCGCTGCGGCTGGCCGGGACCGAGTTCACCATCCGCCGGGTGGCGACGCCGGCCCGGCGAGGACTCCCGGCCGGGTTGACCGGCCGGGAGGGGGAGCTGCTGCGGGCGCTCTGCGCCGGTCTGGGCAACGACCAGATCGCCCGGCAGCTGCACATCTCGCGCAGCACGGTGGAGTTCCACCTCACCCGCATCTTCCGCAAGCTGGAGGTGTCCAGCCGCGCCGAGGCCATCGTGCGGGCCCTGCGCCACGACCCGGGCCTGGCCGCCGCCGGCCGCCGCTGACGCCGTACGCGGATCCGCCGCCCGTTCCCGCTCCGCGGGGACGGGCGGCGGCGCTGCCGGCAAGATCGTGCTCGATCCAGGAAGTAGTGGCCTCGGCGCGTGTGCGCGTGTGCGAGGCCACTACTTCCAGGGTAGAGCCTGATCTTGGTGGGTGCTTCCCCCGTCGGGTCAGCCGACCGGGATCGGCACCCGGGAGCCGGGGGCCAGGACGGCGCAGGCCACCTGGCCGTCGGGGTCGATGGAGGTGACGAGGGTGACGCCGGCCGAGGGCTCCGTGTCGGCCTCGACGAGCGCCGCGGCGACGCCGAACGCCGCGGACGCGCCGTAGGTGTCGCCGACCCGCGTCGCCGGGTCCAGCACGCGTACGCCGGGCAGGACGTCGGCGAGGACCGCCGTCTCGTCGTCGGCGTACCGGCCGGGGGCGGCTGCGCCCCGGACGACCGTGGCGACGTCACCGGCGGTGACGCCGGCCTGCCGCAGCGCCCGGGTCACCACGCGGTGCAGAGCCGCCCGCCCCTCGTCCGGCTCGGGAAAGTAGCCGGCGGTCAGCGCCAGCGGGGTGGCCAGGACCCGCCGGCCGGCCCGTTCGGCGGACTCCGCGGTCTCCACCAGGAAGACGCAGCAGCCTTCGCCGGTCAGGGCGGGGGCCCGGTCGGCGGCCGTCTCCAGCCGCAGCCGGCGGGGGCTGATCGCCTCGAACGCGCCGGCCAGCACGGCGTCCGCGCGGCCGGCCGCGACCAGCCGGCGTGCGCAGCCCAGGGCGGTGAGCCCGGTCGCCCGGCCGGAGGTCACGGTGACGTTCGGGCCGCGCAGGTCGAAGCGGATGGCGGCCTGGCTGCTGGTGTAGTTCATGATGCCCGGCGGCATCAGGTTGTGGTCGATGAAGTGCGGCTTGGCCCCGGCCAGCGAGCCACCGGACACGGCCAGGTACGAGTCGAGGCTGGCCAGCGCGCTGCCGAGAACCACCCCGCGTCGGGCGGCGGGCACGTCACCCAGGTCGTACGCGGCGAGCAGGGCCCCGACCGTGCCGACGGCCAGGGCGGACGAGCGCTCCTTGAGCCGGACCCGGCGGTTCGGGGTGAAGTCGTCGCCGGTCAGCTCGGGCAGCCGGGCGACCGGTGGGGCCTCGCCGGGGCTGACGGCGGGCCGCGCGGCACGCCACCCGGCCGCGAACGGCCCGGTCCCGAGGCCGAACGGCGAGACGACGGCCAGGCCGGAGATCACCACGTTCATGCCTCGGCTCCTCGTGCCTCGGGGTGCGGACCGGCCTCGCCGGGACCGCGCAGGACCAGGGTCGCGTTGTTGCCGCCGAAGCCGAGCGAGTTGACGAGCGCGGTGCGGACGGCGGCCGGGCGGGCCACGTTGGGTACGCAGTCGACCTGGCAGTCCGGGTCGGGCTCGCGGAAGTTGACCGTGGGCGGCAGGAACCGGTGCTGCATCGCGAGCAGCGCGGCGATGGCGGTGTGCGCGCCGACGGCGCCCATGGTGTGGCCGATCATCGACTTGACCCCGACCACCGGCGGCGGGGGCCGCTCGCCGAAGACGTCCCGGATGGCACCCACCTCCATCGGGTCGCTCGCGCGGGTGCCGGTGGCGTGGGCGAAGATCACGTCCAGCTCGGCGGCGTCGACCCCGGCGTCGGCCAGGGCGCCCGCCATGCACTCGGCGACCCGTTCCCGTACCGGGGCGGTGGGGTGGTCGGCGTCGCAGTTGAGGTGCAGGCCGAGCACCTCGGCGAGGATCGGGGCACCCCGCCGCCGGGCGTGGTCGAGGCTCTCCAGGACCAGCATGGCGGCGCCCTCGCCCCACATCGTGCCGTCGCGTTCCCGGTCGAACGGCCGGCACCGCTCGTGGGCCATGGCTCCCATGCGGACGAAGCCGGCGAACGCCATGCGGTTGACCGAGTCGGCGCCGCCGCAGATCGCGTACTCGGCGTCGCCGGCGCGGATCGCGTCCACGCCGTAGCTGATCGCGTAGTTGCCGGCCGCGCACGCGGTGGGGATCGTCAGGGTCTCCACGTCGCGCAGGTCGAGCTCGGCCGCGGCGGCGGTGGCGAGGCGTCCGGGCTGGAGCAGCCGGGCGAGGTCCCCGGGCGGCACGGCGTCCGGCTCGCGCAGCTCGACCTCGGCGAGCGCGTCGAGGTCCAGCGACTGGCCGCACGTGGTGCCGACCGCGATCAGGCCGGCCTCGTCGCGGACGGCGGCGGGGTCGAGGCCCGCCTCGCGGACGGCCATCCGGGACGCCGCGGCGGCGAGGGCCGCGACCTGGCCGCTGCCCTTCGGGTCCAGGCGTTCCAGCACGGACGCCGGGTCGAAGTCGGTGACCTCGCAGGCGTGGTCGTGCGGGAAACCGGTGGCGTCCCATTTGCTGATCGGTTTCGCGCCACACCGTCCCTCCTGGAGGCCGGCGAGGAATTCCGCCCGCCCGGATCCGATGCTGGAAATGACTCCGAAACCGGTGACGACGACCCGGCCGGTCGGGTCGTCGCTCCAATTCTTCCCGTTCGTGTGGAGAACTCGGGGACTCGTCAACGCGGCCTCCGGAATGGGTGGGGACACCGGCCCCATTGTCGGCGGCGGGGACTCCGGCAACCACTGCGTAATTCCCTAGTGGCGGGTGCGCGCACCGGCCCTCACCAGGCCGGTCGCGCGATGCGCGGGCCGCCTCGTCGAGCGGCTGTCGAGGCCGGCGCGGGCCGGTGTACGCCGACCGCGCCGGTCACGCCGACCCCGCCGAAGCGTCGAGCAGCGTTCGACCGTCCCTGCCGGAGGATGCCGCATCATCGGCGGCAACGAGTGAGAGGTGATTGGTGTGCATCGAACGCTGATCGTTGCCCGGATGGCCCCTGAGAAAGCGGACGACGTGGCCAAGATATTCGCCAGCTCGGACTCCACCGATCTGCCGCGGATGATCGGCGTCACGCGCCGTACGCTCTTCCGTTTCCACGACCTGTACTTCCACCTGGTGGAGGCCGACGAGGACATCTCGCCCCGGCTGTACCAGGCGCGGAGCCACCCCCTCTACGGGCAGATCAACGAGCAGCTGTCCCACCACATCCGGCCGTACGACCCGAACTGGCGCGAGCCGAAGGACGCGATGGCCGACCCGTTCTACGTCTGGGAGGCCCCCGGTGAGTGAACTCGCGCAGACCCCGACCCGCCCGCTGCGGGTCTCCGCCAACGACGTGCCGGCGAACCGGCGGCGGGGCGGGGACATCCGCGTGGTGCTCAGCCCGAAGACGGTCGGGTCCACGTCCGGCTTCATGGGCACCCTGACCCTCGCCCCGGGCGAGTACGTGACCGAGCACTACCACCCGTACTCGGAGGAGTTCCTGCTGGTCGTGAGCGGCCGGCTCACCGCCCGGGTGGAGGACGCCGGTGAGGTCGACCTCGTCCCCGGCGAGGGCCTGCTGGTGCCGATCGGCAAGCGCCACCGGGTGTGGAACGCCGGCGCCGAGGAGGTGCGGGCGGTGTTCCACCTGAGCCCGCTCGCCCCCCGGCCCGAGCTGGGGCACGTCGACACCGAGGAGCTGCCCGCCGCCTCCGGCGGCGCCCCGGTCCCGGACGTGGGGGGCCCGCGCCGATGACCGGACACCGTCGGGTGGTCGTGACGGGCATCGGCGTGGTGGCGCCCGGGGGCATCGGGACCAAGGCGTACTGGGACCTGCTCACCGCCGGGCGCACCGCCACCCGTCCCATCACCCTCTTCGACGCCACGAACTTCCGGTCCCGGATCGCCGCCGAGTGCGACTTCGACCCGGCCGCCAACGGGCTGAGCCCCCAGGAGATCCGCCGGATGGACCGGGCGGCGCAGTTCGCCGTGGTCTCCGCCCGCGAGGCGTGGGCGGACAGCGGACTGGAGGACACCGACGTGCCGCCGGAGCGGACCGGTGTGAGCCTCGGCAGCGCGGTCGGCTGCACCACCGGGCTGGAGGAGGAGTACCTGGTCCTCAGCGACGGCGGCCGGCGCTGGCTGGTCGACCCTGCGTACACGGTGCCGCAGCTGTACGGCTACATGGTGCCGAGCACCATGGCCGCCGAGGTGGCCTGGACGGTCGGCGCCGAGGGACCGGTGTCGCTGATCTCCACCGGCTGCACGGCGGGGCTGGACGCGGTCGGCAACGGGGCCAGCCTCATCTGGTCCGGGCGAGCCGACGTGGTCGTCGCCGGCGCGACCGACGCGCCGCTGTCGCCGATCACCGCCGCCTGCTTCGACGCGATCAAGGCCACCTCGCCGGACAACGACGACGCGGCCCACGCGTCCCGCCCGTTCGACGCGAAGCGGCGCGGATTCGTCCTCGGCGAGGGGTCCGCCGTGCTGGTCCTGGAGGAGCGCGAGGCCGCGCGCCGCCGGGGCGCCCACGTGTACGCCGAGATCGCCGGGTACGCCAGCCGCAGCAACGCGTACCACATGACGGGGCTGAAGCCGGACGGCCGGGAGATGGCCGAGGCGATCCGGCAGGCCCTGGCGGCGGCCCGGCTCGACGCGTCGGACATCGACTACATCAACGCGCACGGCTCCGGCACGCGGCAGAACGACCGGCACGAGACCGCCGCGTTCAAGCGGGCGCTGGGCGACCGCGCGTACCGGGTGCCGGTCAGCTCGATCAAGTCGATGGTCGGGCACTCGCTCGGCGCGATCGGCTCGATCGAGGTGGCGGCGTGCGCGCTGGCGCTGGAGGAGCAGGTGGTGCCGCCGACGGCCAACCTGCACAATCCGGATCCGGAGTGCGACCTGGACTACGTGCCGATCACCGCGCGGGAGCACCGGATGCGGGGCGTGCTCAGCGTGGGCAGCGGCTTCGGCGGCTTCCAGACCGCGATGGTCATCACGAAGGACCGCGGGGAGGATCCGCGATGAGCCGGACGGCCGTGGTGACCGGGATCGGCGTCACCGCCCCGAACGGGCTGGGCACCGAGGCGTACTGGGCGGCGACGCTCGCCGGCCGCAGTGGCATCGGCCGGATCAGCCGCTTCGACCCGACCGGTTACCCGGTGCGGCTGGCCGGCGAGGTCCGCGACTTCGATGCCGGCACGCACGTCCCGAGCCGGCTCATCCCGCAGACCGACAACTGGACCCACCTGGGCCTCACCGCCGCCGCGTGGGCCCTCGACGACGCCGGCGCCGACCCGGCGGCCTTCCCCGAGTACGAGATGGCCGTCGTCACCGCCAGTTCCTCCGGTGGTACGGAGTTCGGGCAGCGGGAGATCGAGCGGCTCTGGACGAAGGGACCGTCGTGGGTCGGGGCGTACCAGTCGATCGCCTGGTTCTACGCGGCCACCACCGGGCAGATCTCCATCCGGCACGGGATGCGCGGCCCCTGCGGCGTGGTGTGCAGCGAGCAGGCCGGGGCGCTGGACGCCGCCGGGCAGGCGCGGGCGCTCGTCCAGCAGGGAACCCGGCTGGTCGTCACCGGCGGCACCGACGCGTCCCTGTGCCCGTACGGGCTGACCGCGCAGCTCAGCAAGGGCACGCTCAGCGGCGGCGACGACCCGGGGCGGGCGTACCGGCCGTTCGACGCCGACGCCGGCGGCTACGTGCCGGGTGAGGGCGGGGCCATGCTGATCGTCGAGGACGCCGCCGACGCGCGAGCCCGCCGCGCACCGAAGGTGTACGGCGTGATCGCCGGGCAGGCGGCCACCTTCGACCCGCGGCCCGGCTCCGGGCGGGAACCCGGCCTGCGCCGGGCGATCGAGCTGGCGCTGGCCGACGCCGGCGTCGCCCCGGCCGACGTGGACGTGGTGTTCGCCGACGCGGCCGGGGTGCCGGACGCCGACCGGGCGGAGGCGGCGGCGATCAGCGCCGTGTTCGGTCCGGGCGGGGTGCCGGTGACCGCGCCGAAGACGATGACCGGCCGGCTGTACGCCGGCGGCGCCGCGCTGGACCTGGCGTGCGCCCTGCTCGCCCTCCGGGACCAGGTGATCCCCCCGACCGTCGGGGTGGCGCGGCTGGCTCCGGGATGCGACCTGGACCTGGTGCGGGACGTGCCCCGGGAGGCGCGGCTGCGCACGGCGCTGGTCGTCGCCCGCGGGTACGGCGGCTTCAACGCCGCCGCGGTCGTCACCGCGGCGGGCTGACCGGAGCGGCCGGCCGGGTGGAAGCCCGGGCCGGTGTCGAGTGAGGAGAGACAGCACCATGGCAGGACACACGGACAACGCGATCGTCATCGACGCGCCGATGGACGTGGTGTGGGACATGACCAACGACGTGGCGTCGTGGCCGCAGCTGTTCAGCGAGTACGCCGCCGCGGAGATCCTCGAACGGGACGGCGACAGCGTCACGTTCCGGCTCACCATGCACCCCGACGAGGACGGCACGGTGTGGAGCTGGGTGTCGAAGCGCACCGTCGACCGGGAGCGCCGCGAGGTCCGGGCCCACCGGATCGAGACCGGCCCGTTCGAGTACATGAACATCCACTGGACGTACACCGAGGTCGACGGCGGGGTGCGGATGCGCTGGGTGCAGGACTTCCACATGAAGCCGCAGGCGCCGGTCGACGACGACGCGATGACCGCGCACCTGAACCGCAACACGGTGATCCAGATGAACCGGATCAAGGGGCTGGTCGAGGCCGCGGCGGCCGCGCGCGGCCCGGTGGCCCGGGCGAGCTGAGCCGACGAGCCCAGGAGGAGCAGGATGTACGACGAAGAGGTACCGGTACTGATCGTGGGCGCCGGCCCGGTGGGCCTGTCCACGGCGGTCTTCCTCGGCCGGCACGGTGTGCCCACCCTGGTGGTGGAGAAGCGGCCCAACACGTCCCGGCTGCCCCGCGCCCCGGGCCTGCAGGCGCGCACCATGGAGCTGTTCCGTGCCGCCGGCATCGGCCCGGACATCCGGGCGCTGGAGATCGGCGACTCGCACCGCTACTTCGAGGGCGGGATCCTGCGGGTCAGCACGTACTCCGACATCGCGAACGCGCAGGTGCTGGAGGCGCCGTCGCTGGACGGTCCGGAGATTAGCCCGGAGCGGGTGATGGGGTGCGGCCAGGACCGCTACGAGGTGGTGCTGGCGGCCAAGGCGCAGGAGTTCGGCTCGGAGATCCGCTTCGGCGCCCGGCTGACCGCCGTCGAGCAGGACGAGGACGGCGTGACCGCGACGGTGACCGACGAGAGCGGCGCCGAGCGGACGATCCGGGCGCGGTACCTGGTCGGCGCCGACGGTGCCGGCAGTTCGGTGCGGGGGCTGCTGGGCGTCGGGCGCTCCGGTCGCGGCTCGGTGTTCCACGCGCTGAGCATCTACTTCCGCGCCCCCGAGCTGGAGCAGATCCTCGCCGACCGGCCGTTCATCCTCTGCTACGCCACGGTGGGCGGGACGATGACCGGGCTGTCCCGGCTGCACGGCTGCGACCCGTGGCTGGCCGCGCCGGTCTACCACCCCGACCGGGGGGAGTCCCCGGAGGACTTCACCGACGAGCGCTGCGTGCGGATCGTCCGGGAGGCCGCCGGCAAGCCCGACATGGCGGTCGAGGTGATGGCCAAGGTGCCGTGGGAGGGCTCGCAGCTGGTCGCGGACCGGTTCCGGGTCGGCCGGGTCTTCCTGGCCGGCGACGCGGCCCACGTGCACCCGCCGGCCGGCGGGTTCGGCGCCAACACCGGCATCCACGACGCGCACAACCTGGCGTGGAAGCTGGCTGCCGAACTGCACGGGTGGGGCAGCTCCGCGCTGCTGGACACGTACCACCAGGAGCGGCACGCGGTGGGCTCGGCGATGGCGGAGCAGGCCATGGTCCGCAACCGGATCCGGCACGGGCAGAGCGACGGCCGCCCGGAGAAGGAGATGGTCGACGACATCATCATCACCCTCGGCTACCGCTACCGGTCCGCGGCGGTGCTCGCCGACGACCACCCGCCGGTGCTGACCGCGCCGTTGACCCTGGCCGGCGAGCCGGGCACCCGGGCGCCGCACCTGTGGCTGCGCGAGGGCACGCGGGAGCTGTCCACGATCGACCTGTTCTGGGACTCGTTCGTGCTGCTCAGCGGTGCGGAGGACGACGGCTGGCACGAGGCGGCGACCCGCCTGGCGGCGCAGACCTCGGTGCCGCTGCGGTCGGTACGCGTCGGCCCGGGCGGCGACGTCACCACGACCGGCGCCGACTGGGCGGTCGCGTTCGGTGTCTCCCCGCGCGGCGCCGTGCTGGTGCGGCCGGACGCGTTCGTGGCCTGGCGCAGCGTCGAGGGCTCCGGCGAGCCGGAGAAGGTGCTGACCGACGTGCTCGCCGAGGTGTCCGGCGCCGAGCGGCTGATCCCGGCGGCGACGTGACGGCCGGGCCGGCGACCCGGGCGCGGCCCCAGGACGAGCTGGCGGCGCTCGCGGTGCCGCTGGTGGAGCGGGTGACCGCTCACCCGTTCTGGGCGGGGCTGCGCGACGGGACGCTCCCGCCGGAGGCGCTGTGGTGGTTCGCCGAGCAGGACGCCCGGTACGTCGTCCCGGCGTACGCGCGGGCGCTGGCCCGGTGCGCGGCGGGCGCCGACCGGATGGAGCACGCCGGCCTGCTGGCCGGGGCGGCGCAGGCCACGGTGGGCTCGCTGCCCCGGCTGGACCGGGAGTTGGGCCGGCTGGCGGAGACGCTCGGCCGGACCGCCGGCTCGGCGCCGGCCGGCCCCGGGCCGGCGGTGCACGCGTACACGTCGGTCATGCTCGCGGCGCCGGTGACGTCGTTCGCGGCGGGCGTCGGCGCGCTGCTGCCGATGAGCTGGTTCCACCTGCTCGTCTCCGACGACCTGCGGCGACGCGCCGACCGCTCGTCGCGGTACGGGCCGTGGATCGAGCAGTACCTGGCGTACGACGGGTTCGCCGACTACGTCGCCGCCTGGCTGGCGATGGTCGACGAGGTCGTCGAGGCGGGCGGTGACGGGAATCGGACCCGGCTCGTCGAGTGGTTCTTGACTGGTGCTCGCTGTGAGTGGGAGTTCGCGGACGCAGCGTGGCGACGGCAGGGGTGGGCGGTGTAGCGACGGACGAGGGGGAATCCCAGCCGTCGAGCCCAGATCGAGGCGGGAAATCCACCATGGACGGGCTACCGCCCGTCCGCACCGGCCCTCGTCCCCGCAGCTCAGGGGCGGGCCGGGCACAGCCATTGGAGTCCCGTCATGACAGATACCCCTGGCCGTTCCCGAACACGTCTCCGCGGCGTACGTCGAATCGGAGGTCGGATACTCATGGTCGCCCTGAGCGCGAGCCTGGCGGCGGCGGTCACCCCCGCCTCGCCCGCCAACGCCAGCACCTGGCAGGCCCGGACGTACCACGTCGACTGCGTGGCGGGCAACGACTCGGCCGACGGCACCAAGCCGACGACCGCCTGGCGCACGCTGGCGCGGGTCAACAAGGCCACGTTCGGCCCGGGCGACTCGATCCTCTTCCTCCGCGGCACCACCTGCCAGGGGGTGCTGGAGCCGAAGGGGTCGGGCACCGCCGCGGCGCCGATCAAGGTCGGGGCGTACGGCACCGGGGTCCGACCGAAGATCGTCGCGCCGGGCACCCGGGCGGCGGTGTTCCTGCGCAACGTGCAGGGCTGGGAGATCCGGGACCTGGAGGTCACCAACCCGGGCCCGGTCGACGGGACCGCCCGGGTCGGCATCTACGTGCTGCTGGAGAACTTCGGCACCGGCAAGCACTACGTGGTGGAGAACGTCTACGTCCACGACGTGCCCGGCTGCGACTGCCTGGACCCGGCCCTGGAGAACAGCGGCGGTGTCCTCTTCGAGGCGACCGGTGACTCGGTGCCGACCACGTTCGACGGGATCCGGGTGACCGACAGCGTCGTGAGCGGCGTCGACAACGTCGGTATCGGCACGCTCTCCAGCTGGTCCAAGCGGGACATGTTCCCCGCTGGGCGCAACCACTTCATGCCGATGACGAACGTGAAGTTCCTCCGCAACACCCTGTCCAACCTGGGCGGCGACGGCATTCTTGTGATGAACGGCGTCGACTCGCGGACCGCGCGCAACAAGATCGACGGCTTCGGCCTGCGGGCCGCCCAGTCGCACGCCGCGATCCTCGCGTACAACTCCGACCGCCCGGTGCTGGAGCACAACGAGATCACCGGCGGCGCCGCCTTCCCGCCGTCGTTCTCGCTCACCGTGGACGCCGGCACCAAGGACCCGCTCTACCAGTACAACTACAGCCACGACAACAACGGGCCGTTCATCCTGTTCTGCGCGTCGTCCGGGTCGTACGCCGACGGAGCGGTCATCCGCTACAACATCAGCGACAACGACAAGGACGTGAACCTCGACGGCTTCATCATCCCGGTGGTCGCGGCGGGCTGCGACAACGGGATCACCAACTCGAAGTTCTACAACAACACGATCTACGCGCCGAACGCGGAGAACCTGGCCGGCGCGTTCCCGCACACCTCGATCGCCTTCACCAACAACATCTTCTCCGGCAAGGCGACCGGCGCGCGGATCGACGACCCGGTGGGCGTCTACGACCACAACCTGTACCAGAACGTCACCGCCGTGGCGGTCAACACCACCAACGCGGTGAACGCCGACCCGCTGTTCCGCAACCCGACCACCGACCGGCCGGCCGGTTTCCGGCTCCGGTGCGGCTCGCCGGCCATCGACGCCGGCGTGGCCGTCCCGGACAACGGCGGCCGCGACTTCTGGGGCAACGAGGTCACCGGCACCACGCCGAACATCGGCGCCTACGAGGGCCCCTGCCTCTGACACGCTCCTCCGCGGACAGCCTTACCGCGCTCCGCGCGCGGTAAGGCTGTTCCCGCATGGGCGGCGGGGTCCGGTGACCGTGACACCAACGGGAGGACGACATGACCCTGGCCACCGCGCCGCTCGGACTCATCTCCGCGGCGGACCTCGAACGGTTCCTCTTCCAGGTGGGACTGCTCCTGCTGGCCGCGCTGCTGCTCGGCCGGCTGGCCCAACGGCTCGGCCTCTCGGCGGTCGCCGGTGAGCTCTGCGCCGGCGTCCTGCTCGGGCCCAGCCTTCTCGGTCACCTGCCCGGCCTCGGCGACTGGTTGCTGCCGCACTCGGCCGCCCAGATCAACCTGCTCGACGCGGTCGGCCAGGTCGGCGTCCTGCTGCTGGTCGGGCTCACCGGAATCCACATCGATCTGGATCTGGTCCGCCGCCGCGGGGTGACCGCCGCCCGGATCAGTGCCGCCGGCGTGCTCCTGCCGGTCGCCCTCGGCGTGCTCACCGGGCTCGCCCTGCCCGCGTCGCTGATACCCGACGGGGTGGACGAGATCACCTTCGCCCTCTTCCTCGCCGTGGCGATGGGGGTCAGCGCCATCCCGGTCATCGCCAAGACCCTGACCGAGCTGCGGCTGGTGCACCGCAACGTCGGGCAGCTGATCCTCTGCGCGGTCACCGTCGACGACATCGTCGGCTGGATGCTGCTCTCCGTCGTCTCCGCGATGGCGACGACCGGCGTCCGGGCCGGCGGCATCGCGTTCTCCGTGGTGGCCCTGATCGCCATCCTCGTGCTGGCCGTGCTGGCCCGCCCGCTGGTCCGCCGGGCGTTGCGCACCGCCGCGCGCGCCGACGGCGACGACGGGGAGGCGGTGACCGTGACGACGGTGGTCGTCCTGGTGGTCCTCGCCGCCGCCGCCACGCACCTGCTGCACCTGGAGGCGGTGTTCGGCGCGCTGGTGTGCGGCATCGTGATCGGCAGCTCCGGCGCCCTCGACCGGTCGCGGCTGCGGCCACTGCGGACCGTCGTCATGGCCGTACTCGCCCCGCTCTTCTTCGCCATCGCCGGCCTGCGGATGGACGTCACCGTGCTGGCCCGCCCGTCGGTCCTGCTCTCCGCGCTGGCCGTCCTGGCCGTGGCGGTCACCGGCAAGTTCGTCGGCGCGTACGTGGGCGCCCGGATGAGCCGGCTCGGGCACTGGGAGTCCCTGGCCCTGGGCGCCGGCATGAACGCGCGCGGCGTCATCGAGATCATCATCGCCATGGTGGGGCTGCGTCTCGGTGTACTCGGCGTCGAGACGTACACGATCCTGGTGCTGGTGGCGGTGGCCACCTCGATGATGGCGCCGCCGCTGCTGCGGCTCAGCATGCGGCGGGTCGAGCAGACCGCCGAGGAGCGGTTGCGCGCGCAGGAGCACGGCATCCCGCTGCGCGGCCCGGACGTGGCGGCGTGAGCCTGACGCCTCGACCCGCGATCGACCGGACACCCATCGGCGATCATCATGCTGGCGGTATGCGCGAATCAACCCAGATTCTTGTCATCGGTGGCGGCCCGGCGGGCTCCACCACGGCCGGCCTGCTGGCCCAGGAGGGCTTCCAGGTCACTCTGCTGGAGCGGGACCGCTTCCCCCGGTACCACATCGGGGAGTCGATCCTGCCGTCCTGTCGCCCGATCTTCGAGAAGCTGGGCGTCTGGGACAAGATCGAGGCGCACGGTTTCCAGCCGAAGGGCGGCGCGTACTTCGCCTGGGGGCCGGAGGAGTGGGAGGTGCGCTTCACCGACCAGGGCTCCGACAACACCAACGCCTTCCAGGTGATCCGCAGCGAGTTCGACCAGCTCCTGCTCGACCACGCACGGTCCCTCGGCGTCGAGGTCGTGGAGGGGATCACCGTCCGCGACATCGAGTTCGACGGCGACCGGGCGGTCGCCGCCAACTGGCAGGAGACGAAGGACGCCGACAAGGGTGGCCGGATCGTCTTCGACCAGCTGGTCGACGCGTCCGGGCGCGGTGGCGTGCTGGCCACCCGGTACCTGCGCAGCCGCCGCTTCCACGACGTGTTCCGCAACGTCGCCGCCTGGTCGTACTGGAAGGGCGCCCGGCCGCTGGGCAAGGGACCGGACGGCGCCATCGCCGTCTGCTCGGTGCCCAACGGCTGGTTCTGGGCCATCCCGCTGCACGACGGGACGCTCAGCGTCGGACTGGTGACCGGCCGGGACCTGTTCAACGACAGCCGGCAGCGGCTGGGCAGCATCCAGGCCGTCTACGACGAGGCGCTGGCGCAGTGCCCGACCGTGCTGGAGATGCTCGACAGCGCCGAGCAGGTCGCCGACATGAAGGTCGAGCAGGACTACTCGTACGTGTCGGAAACCTTCGCCGGGCCCGGCTACCTGCTCTCGGGCGACGCGGCGTGCTTCCTGGACCCGCTGCTGTCCACCGGCGTGCACCTCGCCACCTACAGCGGCATGCTCGCCGCGGCCAGCATCTCCAGCGTGCTGCGCGGCGAGGTCACCGAGGACCAGGCGGCGCGGTTCTACCAGACCGTCTACCGGCACGCGTACGAGCGGCTGCTGGTGCTCGTGTCGGTGTTCTACGACAGCTACCGCGGCAAGGACTACCACTTCTACAACGCGCAGCGGCTCACCAGCGACGAGCGGGACCGGCTGCACCTCCAGGCGGCGTTCGACCGGATCATCACCGGCATCGCCGACCTCAACGACGCCGAGAACGCGTACAAGCTGGTCCAGTCGCACCTCCAGGGCGACACCAGCGGCGACCCGAACCCGCTGAACAACCTCAACCGGGTCCACGAGATGAAACAGTCCCCGTTCAACCCGGACAACGCGGTGGAAGGCCTCTACCTGGCTCTCGAACCGCGGCTGGGGCTGAAGCGCCGGTAACCGGCGGCCCGACGGCGGATCGCCCCACCTCCGCGGAGGTGGGGCGATCTCGTGTGCGGGCCGGTCCGGCGGCGCGGCGCCGGTCAGGTGTCGGCGGCCTGGCGGAGCCGGCGGAGCAGCCCCTTCGGGTCCACCAGCGGCGGCAGGGCCGCCAGGACGCCCGACACCCCGACCTCCTCCAGCCGGCGCAGGTGCGCGCCCACCTCGGCGACGGTGCCGGTCACGCCGGTCATCTCCAGCGCGAGGTCGACCAGGCCCAGCTCCTCCAGCAGCCGCGCGTTCTTGCCGCCGACCGTGTGGTCCCACACGTCGTAGCGCCGCTCCATCTCCTCCACCGCGGGCAGCAGCTCGGGCGGAACGGTGGAGCGCATGTGCGGCGACTTCAACCGCAGCGCCACGTCGGAGGCGAGCGCCGCGCCGATCTCGGCGTTCGCCTCGGCCCGGCTGTCCTTGACGGAGATGAAGCTGAAGCCCCACACCTGGACGGCGTCCGGGTCCCGGCCGGCGGCCTCGGCGGCCGCCCGGACCTGGGCGACCTTGCGGGCCACCCGCTCGGTGGACATGCCGACCGTGGTGACCACCCCGTCGGCCAGCTCGCCGGCGAGCCGCAGGCTCTTCGGGTAGTCGGCGGCGACCAGCACCGGCACGTCGCGCACCCGCTCCAGCGGTTCGGTGTCGAAGCCGTCGACCCGGGCCGAGTCGCCGCGCAGTACGGCCCGGACGGCGGTCACGTAGTCGCGCAGCTCGTGCGGGGTGGCGACCGGGGAGCGGCCGACCACCCGCCGGACGCTGCCGCCGTTGCCGACCGCGAGCATCGTGCGGCCGCCGGTCACCTCGTGCAGGGTCGAGATCGCCGTGGCGGTCGCCGCCGGGTGACGGAAGAACGGGGTCGTCACCATCGGCGTGAGCGTCGCCCGCCGCGTCTCGCACGCAGCGACGGTCAGCGACACGTACATCTCGTAGGCGCGGGCCGGCGTGTCGCCGACCCCGATGACGTCGTATCCGAGGTCATCGGCCAGTCGGACGACACTCCGGAACTCCGCGAGGTCGTCCGCCCATTCAATGATCGCTCCGAGTTTCAGGGGGCATCCCTCCGCCGGTACGGCTGGCACCGCCGGTGCGCAGCTCACGGACATTCGGCGCTGGCGCGCGACCTCCATCGGACACGACCCGCCTCGAGGGGGTGTCGAGCGCGGCCGCACCGCCGCAGGGCGGCGGGACCGTCCGGCCCCGGCGGCGCCGTGCCCGACCTGAGGTCGACCGTCGCTCGACCGGCCCTCCGGTGCGCCCGGCCACAGTGGCCGCACCGCCGCTCGGGAGGAGGGCGGTGCCGCCGGGCGCCCGGACGCTCGGCAGGAAACCCGACCGGTGAATCCCAGGGAGTCCGCAATGGATATCGGAGTCTGCCTGCCGACGACCATCCCCGGCGCGCAGGGACGACAACTGATCGAGTTCGCCCGGCGGGCCGAGCGGCTCGGCTTCCACAGCCTGACCGTCGCCGACCGCGTCGTGTACGACAACTACGACGGCATCGTCTCGCTGGCCGCCGCCGCGGCGGTGACCGAGCGGATCAAGCTGGTCACCGGCATCCTGCTGGCCGCGTACCGGCCCAGCCCGGTGGAGCTGGCCAAGCAGCTCGCCAGCCTCGACCGGCTCTCCGAGGGCCGGCTGATCCTCGGCGTGTCCGCCGGTATGCGGGAGGACGACTACGCCGCCACCGGCACCGACTTCCACACCCGTGGCCGGCGGCTCGACGCGATGCTCGAGGAGCTCCGCCAGGTCTGGCAGGGCGCCGGGCCGGTGCCTGGGGTCGGGCCGCGACCCACCAACGGCGACATCCCGATCTGGGTGGGCGGGCACTCGCCGGCCGGCCTGCGCCGGGCGGCCCGCTACGGCATCGGGTGGATCTCCCCGGGCGGCCCGCCGCACAAGTACCCGGAGCTGGTCACCAAGGTCAAGGAGCTGTGGGCCGAGGAGAAGCGCGAGGGCGAGCCGCGGATGGGGGCCAACCTCTACGTGTCGCTCGGGCCGGACGGGCAGCAGCTCGCCCTGGAGCACATGCACAGCTACTACGCCTACATGGGCCAGATGGTCGAGCACCTCGCGAAGGGCGCCATCACCGACGAGGGCAAGCTCCGCGACGTGGTCGACGGGTACGCGGCCAACGCCTGCGACGAGCTGCTGATCCTGTCCTGCACGGCCGATCCGGACCACCTCGACCGGATCGCCGCCGTGGTCCTGGGCTGACGGCGCGATGGGAAGCCAGAACGGCCGCCGGCCGCGGGTCCTCGTCGTCGGTGGCGGCGTCGGCGGGCTCTGCCTCGCGCAGGGGCTGCGCCAGGCCGGCGTCGCCGACGTGACGGTCTTCGAGCGGGACGCCTCGGCCGAGGGCCGCATGCAGGGGTACCGGCTGCGGATCAGCCCCGAGGGTGAGGCGGCGTTGCGGGAGTGCCTGCCCCGGCGGGCGCAGGACCTGCTCACCGCCACCGCCAACGACCGGCACCAGCTCGGCCTGGTGGCGTTCGACGAACGGCTCAACCCGCTGCCCGCGCCGACCTTCGACGACCCGCGCGGCGACGCGCCGGACAAGATCGACGCGGTCGACCGGGCGACGCTGCGCCGGGTGCTGCTCGCCGGCCTGGACGACGTGGTGTGCTTCGGCAAGCGGTTCGTCCGCTACGAGGAGGTCGGCGGCGAGCTGGTGGCGCACTTCGCCGACGGCGACCACGCGGTCGGGGACATCCTGGTGGCGGCCGACGGGGCGCACTCCGCCGTCCGCGCCCAGCTCCGCCCGGACGACACCACCCAGGATCTCGGCGTACGGGCGATCCTGTCCCGTACGCCCCGGGCGGCGGCGATCGAGGCGGGCCTGCCGGAGTCCCTGCGCGACCGGTTCGTCAACGTGACCGCGCCGGACGGGCTGCGGCTCGCCCTCATGCCGATGGTGTTCCGGACGCCGCCGGCGCGGGCCGCCGAGGAGCTGTGGCCGGGGCTGGACCTGGGCGTGTCCGAGGACTACTACATGTCCGTCTTCAGCGTCCACAAGGACCTGCTCGGCCTGGACGACGAGGCGTTCTTCGGGCTCACCGGCGAGCAGCTGTGCCGGCTGGTGCTCGACCGTACCGTCGACTGGCACCCGGATCTGCGCGGCGTCTTCGCCCACGCGCAGCCCGCGGAGACGTACCCGCTCGCGCTGCGGGCGACGGTGCCGGTGCGGGCGTGGGAGCCCGGCCCGGTGATCCCCCTCGGCGACGCGGTGCACCTGATGCCGCCGACCGGGGGAGTGGGCGCGAACACGGCCCTGCGCGACGCGAGCGCGTTGTGCCGGGCGTTGACGGCCGTCGCCCGGGGCGAGGCGCCCCTGGCCGAGGCGGTGGCCGGTTACCAGGCCGAGATGGTGCGGTACGCCACCGAGGCGATCGAGATGTCCCTCAAGATCGCCCGGTGGTCCATGAAGAAGATCGACGTCGGCGTTCGAGCGTAAAGGCGGGCGGTTTCAGTGACCACGACAGCGACAGACACCAGCCGGCCGGCCGGCATCCTGCGGCTGGCCAACTCCTTCTGCGACGCCAAGGCGCTGCTGACGGCGGTGGAACTCGGCCTCTTCACCACGCTGCGGGAGGGCCCGGCCAGCGTCGAGGAGACCCGGAGCAAGCTCGGCCTGCACGGCCGCGGCCTGTCCGACTGGCTCGACCTGCTGGTCGAGCTGTGCCTGCTGGAACGGGCGGACGGCCGCTACCGCAACGGCCCGGGCGCGGACCGGTTCCTGGTGCGCGGCGAGGAGTCGTACATCGGCGGCTTCATCGAGCGGTCCAACCGCAACCTGTACCCGGCGTGGGGTCGCCTGGGCGAGGCGCTGCGTACCGGGCAGCCGCAGTCCGGTAGCAGCTTCGAGGCGGTGGTGGAGAACCCGCAGATCCTCAAGCAGTTCATCCACTCCATGGACGCGCTGACCCGGGTCCTCGGGCCGCAGCTGATCGAGGCGTTCGGCGAGTGGTCGGACTACGGCTCGGTGCTCGACGTGGGCGGCTGCCGGGGCAGCCTGGCGGCGCAGATCGTCACCGCGCACCCCAACCTGGCCGGGCACGTCTTCGACCTGCCGCAGATGGAGCCGTTCTTCACCGAGCAGGCCGCCGAGAAGGGCCTCACCGACCGGCTGACGTTCCACGGCGGCAGCTTCTTCGAGAACCCGCTGCCCCGCGCGGACATCGTGGTGATGGGGCACGTGCTGCACGACTGGGACCGCGACCAGCGGAAGTTCCTGGTGGAGAAGGCGTTCCACGCGGTCAACCCGGGCGGCGTCCTGCTCGTGTACGACCGGATGCTCGACCGCCCCTCCAGCCGGGTGGAGAACCTGGTGATCAGCCTGGACATGCTGCTGGTCACCGACGGCGGCTCCGAGTACACGGTGGGCGAGCTGCGCGAGCACGCCGAGGCCGCCGGCTTCGCCAAGATCGAGGACCGCCTGCTGGGCGACGACGACACCCTGGTCGTGGCCCGCAAGGCCGCCTGACCGTCCCGAGGCCGGGGTACGCCGCGAGCGGCGCACCCCGGCCTCCTGCGTGCGTCAACCCCGCCCCACCTCTCCCGCGATCTTGCACTTTCTGCCCCGGCAAAGGCCGCACAAGCGACAAAAGAAGGGCCGAAACTGCAAGATCGCGGATGTGGTGGGGCGGGGCGCGGGGACGGGGGCGGGGTCAGGCTGGGTGGTGGCAGATCACCAGGGTTTCGTTGTCGTCCAAGGGTTGCTGGCGTATTGACGTGAAGCCTGCTGCCTTTGCGTAGCTGGCCAGTTCGCCGACCGGGTATTCCGAGCCCTCCTCGGTGACCAGGGCCATGATGAGGCTCGCCACCAGGTTGTCGACGCGGGGTGCGTGCTCGTCGAGCATCCGGTCGTGCACCAGCAGCACACCGCCCGGCCGGACCGCCCGGTACGCGGCCCAGACCAGCTCCTCGCGCTGCCAGGGCCGCCAGTTGTGCAGGATGTGCCCGAACACGACCACGTCGGCGGGCGGCAGCGGATCGGCGAAGAAGTTGCCGGCGTGGAAGCGCACCCGGTCGGCGGTGCCCAGTTCGGCCATGTGCTCGGCGAAGACCGGACCGAGCTGCGGCAGGTCGAACACGTGCCCGGCCAGGTTGGGGTGCGCCAGGACGAGTTGGCCGACCAGACTGCCCCGGCAGCCGCCCACGTCGAGCACCGAGCCGTACGCCGACCAGTCGATCGCGTCCAGCAGCCGCGGGATCAGCGGGCGCAGCACACCGTCCATCATGTGCGCGTACCGCCGGAGCCCGGCCGGGTCGGCGAGCATGCCGGCGAAGTCCTCCGCCGGCGTGCGCGGCCGCCCGGTCCGCAGCGTCTCGGTCAGGCCGTTCCACACCGGGTACAGGTTGGCCTTGGCGCCGCGCAGGAACCCGGTCACGTCCTCGGGCCCCCGGCCGGTGAGGAACCGGTCGACGTCGTCGGCGTTGTGGTAGCGGCCGTCCTCGACGTACAGCAGGTCGAGCGCCACCAGCAGGTTCAGGAAGTCGTCCAGCCCACGCCCGTGCAGCCCCAGCCGGTCGCGGATCTCCCCGCCGGTGGCGGGGGAGTCCCGCAGCGTACGGAACAGGTCCAGCTCGACCGCCGTCAGCAGCGCCTGTGACTCGCAGAAGGCGTTGCCGAGGCGGAGCAGGCGAGCGGGGGACGCGGTGACCGTACCCGTCATCGGGCGGCTCCCTTCGGGGCGCGGACGGAGGACGCCCCCGATGGTGCCGGCCCGCCTTGGAACGCCGCTCGACGCGCGGCTGTACCGGCTCTCGAGTCTCCTGTCGCACGATCGGGCGCGCGCGGCGGGCTCCGGTGGACGCCGGCCGCGACGGACCGGACGACACGGCGATCGGTGGTCATCATGCGTGTGTTTGCGACCAAGGAGACCTGCGCGGTGAGCAGCCTCTGCGTCTACCAGGCGCCGGAGGTCTTCGACCAGGACGAGGAGGGCCAGGTCGAGGTGCTCGACCCCGAACCGCCGGCCGAACTTCACGAGGATGTACGGATCGCGGTACGCGGGTGCCCCACCCAATCCATTCGCGTCGAGTAATCTCATCCGCACGTAGCGTACGGACCGCGGTGCACCCGGCCGGTAGTCTGCCGGGTGCACCGCGGTCGCGCCCGTCCGGCCCTGTCACCGGCCCCTCGGCCGCCTCACGATGGAGACACCGTTGCTGGCGAGTTCCCCGCAGGACACCCCCGCCCAGGCGACCCCACCGGCCGAGACGGCCGGCCGCCGCCGATCCACCCGGCGCCGCATCCTGAAGGCGGGCCTGATCGGCGTGCCGGCCGTCCTGGCCGTAAGTGGCGCCGGCTTCGGCATCTGGTACGCGGTCAGCGACGTCGACACCGTCGGCGAGGTCGACTTCACCAACCCGCTAGCCATCCCACCGCTGCTCACCGGCCGCCAGGAGGGCGGGCGGCGCGTGTTCGACCTGACCGCCACCGCCGGTGAACGTCGGCTGAAGTCCGGCCGGGCCACGACGACGTGGGGCTTCGACCGCGGGCACCTCGGCCCGACGCTGCGGGCGACCCGCGGCGAGACGGTACTCGTCAACGTCCGCAACGACCTGCCCGAGACCACCACCGTCCACTGGCACGGCATGCACCTGCCGGCCGCGATGGACGGTGGCCCGCACCAGCCGATCCGAAGCGGCGAGACCTGGTCGCCGACGTGGAAGATCGACCAGCCGGCCGCGACGCTGTGGTACCACCCGCACCCGCACGGCCGCACCGCCCACCACGTCTACCGGGGCATGGCCGGGCTGTTCATCGTGGACGAGCCGGCCGCCTCGGCCGCCCGCCTGCCCTCCCGGTACGGCGTCGACGACGTCCCGGTCATCGTGCAGGACGTCAACCTCGACGACGACAACCAGCTCGACGAGGGCTACTCGCGGATCGCCGACGTCGGGATCCTCGGCGACACCCTGCTGGTCAACGGCACCGTCGGGCCGTACTTCACGGTGACGACCGAGCGGGTGCGGCTGCGCCTGGTCAACGCCTCCCCGGCCCGCGTCTACAACTTCGGGCTCTCCGACGACCGGCCGTTCGCGCTGGTTGGCACCGACGGCGGTCTGCTGCCCGCCCCGCACACCACCGAGCGCGTCCAGCTCTCCCCGGGCGAGCGGGCCGAGATCGTCGTCACCGCACGCCAGGGGGAGCGGATCGTGCTGCGCAGCTACCCGCCGGCGCTCGGCCTCGACCCGATCAACAGCCGGATCACCGGCGGCGACGACCGGTTCGACGTCCTCGAACTGCGGGCCGCCGACCAGCTCAGCCCGTCGCCCGAGCCGGCCGCCACCCTGGCCGACCCGCCCCGCCTGGGCGTGGACGCCACCGCACCGGCCACCCGCCGCTTCGAACTGGCCGGCACCACCCAGATCAACGGCCTGGCCATGGACATGAACCGCATCGACTTCGGAGTCGTTCGCGGCACCACCGAGGTGTGGGACGTCATCAGCCCGTTCCCGAAGCCGCACAACTTCCACGTGCACGGCACGCAGTTCCAGGTGCTCTCGGTCAACGGCGTCGCGCCGCCGCCGGAGCTGGCCGGCTGGAAGGACACCGTCTACACGACGCCCGAGGTGCCGATGCGGCTGGCGGTGCGGTTCAGCGAGTACGCCGACCGCAACGTCCCCTTCATGTACCACTGCCACCTGCTGCTGCACGAGGACAAGGGCATGATGGGCCAGTTCGTCGTCACCGAGCCCGGCCAGACCCCCGGCACCCCACCGCACACCGACCACAACTGAGGCCTCGACAGAGACTTCAGTCGGCGTGACGTGCGGCTCCGGTGCCGAAGCCGGGGCGGGTCTCCCGCTCGGCCAGCGGCTCCAACTCCTGGAACAGGGTGATCTGGAGTCCGGCCGGTGCCTCCAGGCGGGCGTTGAGCGAGCGCCACGGCGTGACCGTGGGCGGGGCGAGCTCGGTGGCACCGGCCGTGGTCGCCTCCCGCGTACGTGCAGCGGTGTCGTCGACTTCGAACGCGACGCGGATGCGGGGCGCGATCTGACGGCCCACCTCCACGTCGTCGATCATCCGCTTCTGCGCCGGGTTGGCGATCTCCAACGTGGCTCGACCGGCGTCGAGGATCACCACGCGGGCATCGCCCTCACCTTCGAAAGCCGCCTGCTCAGGCAGGCCCAACACGTCCCGGTAGAACGCCACCGCCTCGGCGTAGTCCTCGGCCTCCACGACCAGCCGAAGCTGCCGTACCCGATTCCCGTCGGTCATCGTGCGACAGTAGGTCGAGCCGGCAGCAGCCGGCCACCCCCTTGACTGTGCCCGGGGCACAGCCAGGCATGCACGTCGCTGGGCCATGATCGGGAGCTCAGATGAGGCGCTGAATGCGCACCTTGGGCTGCTCGTTCCTCAGGTGACCCTGCTTGTGCTGGCGGACCTGCTCGTTCCAGACCTCCTGGTCGTAGTCGGGGTCCGGCGGGATCCACTTGTGCGAGCCGTCGCTGTAGTGGAACTTCTCGTCCCCGGGGCGAAGGATGCTCACCGGAGCCAGCCGAGGAACCGCCGGTGCAGCGTGCCGGCGGGCACCCAGGTCAGGTCCTCGGTGGCGCGGACGAGCTGCGCTCCCAGGTAGAGGGCCAGGGACACCGGAGCGTCCGCGTACTCGGCTCGCAGCTCCCGCCGGCGGGTGGGGCACGGCCACGGAGCGCCGCAGCCCCCGCAGCTCCAAATCGGCAGCACCGGCCCGTGGGTGGTCACGCGCCCCGCTCCACGGACCGTGCCGTTGGCATGCGATCAGCCGGCTCACCATCCGTCCCGGATCGTTGCGACGTTTTGCGTGCCTGTCCCAGCAGGCGCTGTCGGGCCGCCTCCTGCTCACGTGCCTGGATGCGCTGTCCGGTGCCGGAGGTGACCGGCACCGACGGAAAGAGCCACCTGGCGAGTCGTCGCAGCAGCCCGATGAACGCCTTCACGGTTCCGCTCCCTCCGTTCGGAAGGTGCGGATCCGCTGCCGACGGATGGCATTCTGCGTCCCGCGCCTCGTCCAAGGAGGACAGCGTCACCCCACGTGGAGTGTCGATCCAGACCGTGACTGTCCGCTAACTGGCTGTCCCGTCCGCTGTTGACTGACGGCGCGGCCCATACTCGGTGCACAGCTCGCGCAGGGCCGCTGCCTCCGGCACGCCGGCCCGTTCCACCTTCGCCAACAGTTCGGCCGCCCGCCACCAGTTCGAGGGCACGACCCGCCCGGACGAGACAGCCTCCGCGCCCAGAGCGGTCGCCTCGTCGAGCTGGCCCGCGGCAACCAGGGCAAGGCCCAGGTCCAGGCGCGCCGACGCGGACCGGCGGGGTCGTGCCCCACCGTCCCCGTCCGGGTCCAGATCAGCGAGTACGGCCCGAGCGACCTGCTCCGCACCCGGGTCACCCGCCCACGCCAACGTCGTCGCCGTATAGGCGGCGGCCTTCGCCGGGTCGTAGCGATAGTGGTGTTCGGCCCGCTCGGGAACCGGCAGGTTCGCGGTCAGCCGTTCCACTCGGTCCAGCGCGTGGCGGGTCGCACGAACGTCACCCATCCGCGCCCACGCGCGCGCCTCCTGGGCGGTGGCCTGAATATGGGCGGAGCTGCCCTTCGGGGCGACCTGTTGGGCCTCAAGGGAGAGGCCGAGCGCCTTGCGGTAGTCGCCCTGGGTGAGCACATCCCAGGCGCGGGTCTCCAGGCACCATCCCTGGATCTCAGCGTGCTCGGCATGATTGGCAAGGTCGAGAGCGGCCTTCAGATGCGCCCTCGCCGCTGCTCGTTGCTGTAGGTCGATGTGAACGGTGGCCCGTAGCACTGCGAGCCAGCCGCCGGCGACCAGGAGGCGGCGCTGCTGGGCGAGCGTGACGCGCCCGTCGAGTAGACGCACCACGTACGCGAGGTGCCGTCGTACCAGCGGCAGCAGGTCGGCCGGTGCCAGGGTCGGGTAGGCGCTGGCGAGGTCGTCGACGCCCTGCTCAATCCGGTCGAGGACGTCTCCGCTGACATCGCTGGCGGTGACTCTCAGACGTAGCTCGGTGGCCTCGGCGGCGTGGTCGACGGGCACCTCAACGAGGCGAGCGAGCGCACCGCCCGCGTCGAGCACCTGATCCAGGTGGCGAGCGGTGTCGACGGTCGGAGCCTTGAGTCCGATCTCCAACTCGTGCAGGTGGCTCTTGCTTCGGTGGGCCAGCTGGCCGAGGGACCGCAGGGACAGTCCGCGTCGCTCACGAGATTCGCGTAGTGCTACGCCGAAGCGGGGATCCACCGATGGGACCATTGCGCTTGCTCCAAGGAGAGGACTCGTTCCGCCGCTCCGCCGGCCGAGGAGCCGGCGGGCCGGTCAACAACGACCTTACCTCGTTGACGCTTGGACCTATATCGCCATGTACGAAGCGGCGCTCTTCAATCACCGAACGGTCTGACGGACTGGGCCAAGAGCCTTACGCTGCCGACTTTCGTTTCCCCTCTAGCGCAAGCTAGCTGCTAGGACTGTCGCCTTAACGACAGTTACCTTCAGTGTGACCGCGTTCACGCCCAGTCTCAGGTGGCATTGCAAGAGCGTTCATATTGTGTGCCGGATGGGTGGAGGTGGATGTGGTTACAGGCTTGAAGCAGACGTCGGTCAAGGCCGATGGCACCCGTAACGCCCAACAGTACAGCGCAAGCGAAAACGCCTACACCGGCAATCCACTCCCGTCGCCGTCATCGACCTTCGCCATCTCGGCCATGCTTGTCGGCCTGTTGGTCTTTCTGGTTGCTGGCACGCCTCCCGTTTGGGGCGCAGGGGTAAAATGGACGAGTCGGGCACTTGCGCTCGTGCTGCTCGTCCTGTTGCTAGTTTGGCATTTTCGGCGGCGCTACTACCGGCCGCAATGGCAGTCGCACCGCCGTACCAGGGTGTGGCAGCTCCCAGGCAACCAGGCGTATGTGCTCCAGAGGAGTGCGGGTCAAAGCAGGGCGAGCGCCAAATTGAGCGAGGCGGACGCTGTGCGCCTCAGGGTCTTTACGAGAGCGATCATCTACCCTGCGGCCTACCGTCAGCGGATAACAGAACGGTATGAGCCGGGCCAGCGCACGTTGGTTCAACGTGTCACCATCGACGCACAGATTCCTGGGCGCGAACTGCGGCAGATCCTCAATCCCCGAGATCTTCTCAATGGTCATGTGCGCACCACGAGTGCGCCCCAGCAAAGGACTGCGACGGCGAGCCAGGAAATATCCGCAGTCTCGGCTGAGTCTACGCGTGCAAGCGAGCAAGTGATACTGTTTCCGATCCTGGTTCCCCGTAAGGGTGAGATGGTAGACAACTTGCGCATCCTTGCAAGTGACGGAAGCGCTCTCCCAACCCTCTCCTACCGGCAGTATCTGCAACTCGTTGCAGAGGCTCTCAGGACATTGCTGGACATCTCCTACGGCCGCGACATTTCAGAAGGTGCTCAGAGTGAGGCGATCGAGGCTGAGATCATGGCGTTGGCCGACGCGATGCAACGTGCAGCCCCGGACGGCAGATATGAGAGCAATTCAGGAGCTGACGCCATTCGCCTCCTCGGTGCTGGCGACACGAACGGCGAGGTAGCCAACAAGGGGGCCTTGACGCTGGCGGCGCAACTCATCACCAAGCTCACATCTCACTACGCGGTGGTAGCTGCTGTTCCGTGCCCGCCGGACGGCAGATTCGTCATCTCCTACGAAAGATTGATGACGCCGACTCTCGAACTCGCTCCCCTGAAAGAGGGCGTCCTTGCGTGGTTTAAGGCAAGAGCGCGCCTGTTCTTTGGATCGAGGCCGGTGGACTTCTCTGTTTCACTTGATAATGCATGGACGACTCAAAGCTACCACCTGGTTGTGGACGCTGAAGACAAGGTCTTCGTGGGCGTTCAGGAGGCGCCTGCTCTCATTCCGTACTTCACTGCCCACTGGAACCGTCTCGCCAAATCGGCGGCGGAGGGCGATTCGCAGCCCATCGCACGTGCGGCGCGACTCACAACTCCGCCACCGTATTACCGATTCCAGCGGCGGGCCGGTCAACGGTATGCGCATTTCTATACCAGGTTCTTTCCGGAGCCTCGGGAAGACCTCAAGGAGGGAACGCAGGTCCCGGAAGTTCGGTTCCGTTTCTACGAGGTGCCGCCAGGATCGGTTTTTCGTGCGGTTATTACGGCGTCGGCTGCCGCCTTGCTGATTTGGCTTATCGGCTTCGTTGCGTCGAGGAAGACTGATCCCGGCACCGACGTGCCGGCGTTCCTCCTCGTTTTTCCAGCTATAGCTGCCGCATGGCTGGGCTTCGACGGTCAACCGCGGCGCCTCCTTGAAGGTACTCTTGCCGCCCGCCTTTCTCTGGTTACGACGGTTCTCTCGTCCATCGCCGCTAGTGGGCTTTACATGATTAACAAGGCCCAGTTGCCACACCTCGCGTGGGACAACTTCTTCGGTATTCAGGTGCTGGGCATAGATTCCCTGGCATGGAGCGCGCTAACGATGGTTGCTATTGTTAACGCGTCCTGCATTAGCTACATATACCTAGCTAGGACGTGGGAATTCATGCATCTATCGAGCCGCCCGAGCCAGTTTGACTCGCCAAAGGAGTTCCTTGTGGACTAGCCTGACACGGACTGCTACTGTGTGCGTGCGAAGAGTTAATACGTAGCTTCACGCATAGGTGATCTTGCTCTGGCTCCAAGTGTGCGTGAAACTTGCAGGATGGACAGCTCAAGAAGGAGGCGCAGATGATGTCAAATGACTCGGAATACCATGTGTCATCACACGACTGGCCTGCTGGCACGAGCGACAGTGACTTGACCCTGGAGCAGGCCAACGAGGTCTTCGAACTCTTCGACAAGTTCTATCCCCTGGCAGTGCAGGGCCTGGCCAAGGTTTCGGTCCCTCCAGAGAAGCGTCAGAAGTAACGGGCGATCGACCGGCGCAACAACCTGCCGTAGTCGGACGGGCGGATGGGGTCCGGACCCCTCTGCCCCCGCCGCTGCCGAATCGCTACCGCCGAGTGTGGGCCTCGTTGGCTCATTAGGTCGTCCGACGTGACTGTCAGAGGCAGAGGTGTCGGGTTCGGCAACGAGCCGACTCATCTGCGCGTAGGTCTCCGAAGTGGGATTGGTCAGACGCTTCGCGTTCTCGAAGTGTTGGTACGCCCGGTTGCCGTGTATCGCGGCTGAAGCTCGGCGATCCGCGACTCCGGCAGCGACAGCCGCTCGTGCGTCGCCGGCGCTGCCGACCCTGGCTCGACCCCTGACCGGAATACTCTCCGTCGACTCCTGCCCACCGTCACCTCACTCCGTCGGCGACGTCCTGCCTTACGCGATTGCCGCGATGTCGCCGTCGTCGAAGTAGATCGCCTGGTGAAGGCGACCGCCGAGGGCAGCAGCGTAGCGGGCGAGCACATCCTGGCCCGAGATCTTTCCCTGCTCGATCTGCGAGACGCGGCCCTTGGTGACCCCCATGCGGTCGGCGACCTGTTGCTGGGTCAGTCCGCGAGCACGACGAACCTCGGCCAGGCGGTGCCCGATCACGGTGGCAACGAGTTCCTGCTTGCCGGCCTCTACCGCCTGCTCGCCGCCCGCCCGCTCGACGTATTCGGCGCGGATGTCCTTCCACCGCTTGTAGCTGCTCATGGCCTCCCATCCTCCTTCTCGGCGCGCTCCTTCAGGTACATCTCGTAGCGATGCTCAGCCAGGGGGATGGCTTCCCGGTACCAATCGTTCCACCGTCCGGCCTTGTCTCCGGCGACGAGCAGGATGCTCGAACGCCACGGGTCGAAGGCGAACAGGATGCGAACCGTGCCGGGGCGAAGCTCCTTCAGGTTGGCTATCGACGATCCATGGATAGTGTCGACCAACGGTCGGCCGAGCCCGGGACCGGCCTCGGCCAGCAGGTCGATCGCCTGCACGACTCGTGTGTAGGTGGCCGGATCCAGGCTGTCGATCCAGTCGCGGACCTCGTCAACGAGGTAGACATCCCACTCCTCAGCCGCCACCTGTCCGAGTATAGCGAATGGTAAACCACGTGGCCGAACATCATCTGCGACCGCCTCCCGTCGAGTCGCCGTCGAGGTGGCGTGGAACGCCGCCCGGCAGGCTCACGCGTAGTCGGACGCGAGGCGAGGGGTGATGCGCATGTGCGGCATCGTCGGCTGGGTGGACTTCGGGCGTGACCTGACGGGGGAGCGCGCGACACTGCGGGCGATGACGGACACCCTGACCAACCGCGGGGTGGACGACTCCGGGGTCTGGATCCGGGGGCACGCCGCCCTCGGGCACACCCGTACCGCCATCATCGACGTGGCCGGCGGCGCGCAGCCGCTGACCGTCGAGCAGGACGGCCGCGAGGTCGCGACGATCGTCTACAACGGCGAGGTCTACAACTTCAAGCAGCTGCGGACGGAGCTGCGGGCGCGGGGGCACGAGTTCCGTACGCGCAGCGACACCGAGGTGATCCTGCGGGCGTACCTGGAGTGGGGCGTGGAGTGCGCGGCCCGGCTGGAGGGGATCTTCGCGTTCGCCATCTGGGACCTGCGCCGCCAGGAGCTGGTGCTGGTCCGCGACCGGCTCGGCGTGAAGCCGCTCTTCTACGCCCGCCGCCCGGAGGGCATCCTGTTCGGCTCGGAGCCGAAGGCCTTGCTGGCCAACCCGCTCGTCCGGCCGGTGGTGGGGCTCGACAACCTCCAGGAGCTGTTCGCCACCGCCAAGCGGCCCGGCATGTCGGTCTTCCGTGACCTGCGGGCGGTGCTGCCCGGCACCACGCTGACGATCAGCCGGGCCGGGATGGCGCAGCGGCGGTACTGGGCCCTGGAGGCCCGGCCGCACACCGACGACCTGGACGGCACGGTCGGGCACATCCGGGAGTTGCTGCACGACATCGTGCTGCGGGAGCTGGAGTCGGAGGTGCCGCTGTGCACCGCGCTCTCCGGCGGGGTCGACTCCAGCGCCGTCTCGGCGATCGCCGCGTACTGGCGCTGGAAGCTCGACGGCGAGCGGATCCGCACCTTCGTCACCACGTTCGACGACTACGCCACGTCCTTCCAGCCCGACGACGTCCGTTTCGCTCCGGACGAGGTGTTCGCCGACGAGGTCGCCCGGCATCTCAAGTCCGAGCACGTCCGCATCCAGCTCAACACCCGCGACCTGATGGACCGGGCCGCCCGCGACGCCGTCCTGTGGGCGCAGGACATGCCGACCACGCTCGGGGACATGGACACGTCGAACTACCTGACCGCGCGCCGGATCAAGGAGCACTCGACGGTCGCGCTGAGCGGCGAGGTCGCCGACGAGATCTTCGGCGGCTACAGCTGGATGTACGACCAGCAGCTCCTCGCCGCGGACATGTTCCCCTGGGTGGCCAAGGAGTACCTCATGCCCGGGTCGCCGCGCGGTCAGGGCCGCGGCCTGTTCGACCCGGGTTTCATGGCCAAGCTGGACCTGGGCACGTACTACCGGGACCAGTACCGGACGGCCCTCACGGCGGCGCCGTACACCGGGGACGAGGACGACACCGAGCGGCTCATGCGGGGCATCACCCACGTCACCCTCACCTGGTGGCTGCCCATGCTGCTCGACCGCGACGACCGACTCGCCATGGCCAACGCGCTCGAACTGCGGGTCCCCTACGGCGACCACCGCCTCGTCGAGTACCTCTACAACACCCCGTGGCGGCTCAAGACCTTCGACGGCCGCGAGAAGAGCCTGCTCCGCGCGGCCGCCCGCGACCTGGTGCCCCACTCGGTGCTCGACCGCGCCAAGAGCCCGTGGCCGGTCACCCAGGATCCGGCGTACGCCGAGATGCTCCGCGGCGAACTGTCGGCGCTGGTGAACGACCCGTCCTCGCCGTCGCTGCCGCTGCTCGACCTCCCCGCGGTCCGGGCCACCCTGGACCGGCCCTCGGAGATCGCCCACCAGTGGGTGAGCCGGATGAACATCGAGATGGTGCTGCAGTTCGACGCGTGGCTGCGGCGGTACGACGTGCAGCTCGCGATCTGACCCCGAGGGAGTTTCCATGGACTTTCCCGACGTGCTGCGCCGCCGCCAGATGGTGCGCAGCTACACCGACCAGCCCGTCGCCGACGACGCACTCGACCGGATCGTGGGCGCGGTGCGGCGGGCGCCGAGCGCCGGCTTCAGCCAGGGGTACCGCCTGGTCGTCGTCACCGACCCGGGGCTGCGGCAGAAGGCCGCCGACATCGCCGAGGCCCGCTACGTGGAGCTGGGCTTCCCCCGCTGGATCGCGTCCGCGCCGGTGCACATCTACGTCGCCACCCGCGAGGCGTCCTACCACGAGCGGTACGGCGGCGAGGACGTCCGCCCCGGCTGGTCGGAGATCCCCTGGCCGGTGCCGTTCTGGTGGTTCGACTGCGGCGCGCTGTTCATGCTGCTCCAGCTCGCCGCCATCAACGAGGGCCTCGGCACCGGGTTCGTCAGCTCCGTCTACACCGACGAGCTGAGCGCGCTCGCCGACGTGGTCGACCTGCCGGCGGACGTGTCGCTGACCGGCATCATCACGATCGGCCACGAGGACCGCAGCAAGCGGATGCCGGTGCCGCCGAACGCGGCGCGCCGCAAGCCGCTCGACGACGTCGTGCAGTGGCGCCGGTGACCGCGCGTACGGGAAGGCGGGAGGGCCGATGAGCCAGCGCGTCCTCGTTCTCGGTGGCGGCATCGCCGGCACGGCCGCCGCGATCGCGCTCGCCCGGCGCGGGCACCCGGTGACGGTGGTGGAACGCGACCCGCCGCCGGCGGACCCCACCGCGGACCCGTTCCTGCACTGGCCCCGGCGCGGCGTGCCGCAGTTCCGGCTGCCGCACGGCTTCTCCGCCCGCGCCCGCAACCTGCTGCTGCGGCACGCCCCCGACGTCCTGGCCCGGCTGCGGGCCAACGGCGTCGAGGAGATGAACCTGTTCAAGCGGCTCATCCCGGAGGACCAGTGGGTGGCCGCCGACGACACGTTCACCAACGTGTGGGCGCGGCGGGCCGTCTTCGAGCTGGCGTTGCGGCTCACCGCCGAGGAGGAGCCGGGCGTCGAGTTCCGCTGCCCGGCGGTGGTGAACGGCCTGCGCTTCGACTGGACGAGCGCCGGGCCCCGGGTCGCCTCGGTGCGGCTGGCCGACGGCGACGTGCTCACCGCCGACGTCGTGCTGGACTGCCTCGGCCAGCGGTCCCCGATGTCCCGCTGGCTGGCGGCCGAGGGGATCCGGGTGCCGACCGAGGTGCAGGACTGCGAGACCGTCTACTACAGCCGCTACTTCCGCTTCACCGACACCTGCGAGCTGCCCCGGACCTCGGTGGCCACCCTGCGGGGCGAGTTCGCCGACGGGTGGTTCATCGGCTTCCCGGGCGACCACGACACGTACGCCTTCTCCTTCGAGTGTCACCCCGACAACCGCAACGCCCGCGCGCTGCGGCACACCTCGATCTGGGAGGCGGTGGCCCGGGGGATCCCGGCGCTGGCGCCCTGGGTGGACCCGGCCAACGGCACCCCGCTCGAAGGTGTGCAGGTCATGGCGGGCAACCGCAGCCTGCGCCGGCGGTACGTGATCGACGGTCAGCCCGTCGTCCTGGGCCTGCTCTCGGCCGGCGACTCGCTCTGCGCGAGCAACCCCGCGTACGGCTGGGGCTCGGCGATGGCGTTGACGTACGCGTTCGCCGCCGGCGAGGCGGTGGACGTCGGCGGCGGCGACCCGGTGGCGACGGCCCTGGCGTACGACGCGGCGACGGCCCGCGAGGCCGACGCCGTCTACCGGGAGTCGGCGTCGATGGACCGGGCCCGCATCTACCGGATCACCGGCCAGCCGGTGCCGGACGAGGACAAGGCGGAGATGGCCCGCCAGGACCTGATCTCGGCGGCCCTCTCCGGCGGTGTGCTGCACGACCTGGAACTGGGCCGCGCCTTCAACCGACGCGTCAACCTGGTCGGCCCGGCCGACGCGGTCCTGGACGGCACCGACCTGGTCCGCCACGCCGAACGCCTCCGCACCCCCGCCTGACTCCCCCGGACGTGGAGCGGCCCCCGAGCGCCCGTGGGCGCCGGGGGCCGTGTTCGTGGGCCGTCAGTTGGGGCGTTGGTAGCGGGACGGGGGTGCCATGCCGGCGTCGATGGGCAGGTCGACCCCGGTGACGCTGCGGATCCGGCCCGAGGCGAACAGGACCACCAGCGCGGCGATCTCCTCCGGCTCGATCATCTCGCCGGTGGCCAGGCCAGCCATCTTCGGCACCATCGCCAGGAACTCGTCCGGCGTCATCCCGGCCTTCTCGGCGATGTGCGGGTTCGTCCACAGCCGGGTCTTCACCGGACCGGGGGAGATGGTGTTGACCCGTACGCCCTGGGCGGCGAACTCCGCCGACAGCGCCTTGCCGATGTTGGCGACGGCGGCCTTGGCGGCCGAGTAGTGCGCGAGCCGCGGGTCGGCCATCGTGCCGTTCATCGAGCCGATGTTGACGATCGTGCCCTTGCGCTCGACGAGGCTCGGCAGCGCCGCCCGGGTCGCCCGGATCGTCGTCATGACGTTCAGCTCGAATGTCTGCCGCCACACGTCGTCGGTGATGTCCCGGAAGCCGGGGGCGAGCATGACGCCGCCGCCGACGTTGTTGACCAGGATGTCGATGCCGCCGAACTCGGTGAGCGCCCGCTCCACCAGCAGCTGCGGCCCCTCCTCGGTGACCAGGTCCACGGTGAGGGTGTGCGGGGTGGCCTCCTTCAGCTCGGGGCTGACGGTCCGCGCGCCGCCGTAGACGTCGGCGCCCGCGGCGGCGAGCGCCCGCACCACGGCGAGCCCGATACCGGCGCCGGCCCCGGTGACCACCGCCTTCTTGCCGGACAGGTCGATCTGCATGCTCGGTCTCCTGTTGGTCGAAGGGTGCTGCTTGTCGACGCCGTCCCGCGGCTACTGCGGGACGCGTCGCTCGGTGAGGAACTGTCCGGTCGGCCCGCTGGCGGGCAGGGTGGCCACGTCCGCGATGAACCGGGCCGGCACCTCCGGCGGCGTCGTCATCTGCGGCATCATCCGGGTCCGGACCCGCCCGGGGTTGACGGCGTTGACCAGTACGCCGGTGCCGGCGGTCTGCCCGGCGACCAGCGCGGTGAGCCCGTTCAGCCCGCTCTTGGACAGCGAGTAGCCGGGCGCGCCGGGAAAGAGGGCGCCGCCGAACTCCGCCGTGGTGCCGCTGGAGACCACCACCACCCGGCCCCAGCCCCGCTCCACCATGCCCGGCACGAACGTCTGGAGCACCCGCCAGGTGCCCAGCAGGTTGACCCGCAGCGTCTCCTCGACCAGGTCGAGCGGGGCGGTGAGCGGGCCGGTGCCAGCGTCGAGCAGCACGCCGGCGTTGCAGACCAGGATGTCGACCGGCCCGACGTCGGCCGCGGCCTTACCGACGCTGTCCGGGTCGGTCACGTCGAGCTGCTGCCCGCGTACGCCGGGGCCGAGCTCGGCCGCCGTCCCGGCGGCGGCCGCGGCGTCGCGGGCGGTCACCGTGAGCGCCAGCCCGCGGGCGTGCAGCTCGGCGGCGACCGCCCGGCCGATGCCCCGGTTGGCGCCGGTGACCAGAGCGTGGCGGTTCACCAGGTCACCGGGACCTCGCTGAAGCCCTCCATGAAGCCGCCGAGGGCGCGGGGGAGTTGGGCGGCCGGCACGGCCAGCCGGATGTCCGGGAACCGGCGCAGCAGCGTCTCCGTGGCGACCTGGAGCTCCATCCGGGCCAGCGCGGCACCTACGCAGTAGTGGATGCCCGCGCCGAAGGTCATGTGGTGGTTCTCCGGGCGGCGGATGTCCAGGTTGAACGGGTCGGTGAAGACCTCCTCGTCCATGTTCGCCGACTCCTCGGAGAGCAGCACGCTGGAGCCCTTCTTGAGGATCGTGCCGTCGGACAGCTCGATGTCCTCCAACGCGTACCGCAGCGTGCCGATCGAGGAGCCCATGATCTGCGTACGCAGCAGCTCCTCCACCGCCGACGGCACCAGCGAGTAGTCGGCCCGGATCTCCTTGACCAGGTCCTGCCGGTGCAGCAGCACCGCGGTGCCGGTGCCGATCTGGCTCGCCGTGGTCACGTAGCCGGCGATGAGCAGGCTCCGCGTCCAGTGGTGCAGCTCGTACTCGGACAGCCGGTTGTCGTCCTCATCACGGACCTTGATCAGGCTGGTGATGAGGTCGTCCTCGCCGGGGTTGGCCCGCTTGTACTCGATCAGCTCGACCAGGTACTGCCACAGCTCGCTGCGGCACCGCTCCACCTCGTCCGGCGGCAGCTTGGTGACGGACAGGAAGCCGTCGACCAGCGACCGGAACCGGTTGCGGTCCTCCGGCGGGATGCCGAGCAGCTTGCAGATCACCAGGATCGGCAGCGGGAAGGCGAGCGCCTCGTTGAGGTCGGTCGGCTTCGGGCCGGCGGCCATCGCGTCCAGCAGCTCGTCGGTGACCTGCTGGGCGTACGGGCGGAGCAGCTCGATCCGGCGGGCGGTGAACGCCCGGGTGACCAGACCGCGCATCCGGGTGTGGTGGGGCGGGTCGCCGTCGATCTTCGGGTCGACGAACAGCTCGTTGTCGGCGGCGATGCGGGCTACGTCCGGGCGGGCGACGTTCTTGCTCAGCCGGGGGTCGGCGAAGAGGCTGCGGACGTCGGCGTAGCGGGTCACCATCACGGCGGTGTCGCCGCTGGGCAGGCGGACCTCGACGAGGGCCTGCTCCCGCAGGCCGCGCAGCGCCTCCGGGACCTCCATCGGCGGGGTCCACGGGAAGGGGTAGGGAACCGGGGCCTGGGCAGTCATCTCGTGCCCTCTCTCGTTGACTCCTCGAACGGCAGCCGCCGGTCCCCACCGTCTGAAAGGGACGCGGTGCAGGACTCGGCGAATGCCCATTCGTAACGGATGCTGATGGAGAACTGCTCGATGAGATCGGCCCGCTCCCGGGCCGTACCGTTCTTGCCGACGTCGTCGGCCATGTCCAGGAACGCCTGCACGGCGTACCGGTAGGACTCCCCGGGGTGGTAGGCCTCCACCCAGGGCCGGTAGCGCGAGTCGGTCACGGTGTCGCGCAGCAGCCGGTTGGAGACCTCGGCGTTGAACCACACCATCGGCAGCAGCGCGCCCACCCCGCCGGCGAAGGAGTCGGCCGTCGCGGCGGTGAGGAAGGCGGTGTGCGCCCGGGTGACCGGGTCGATCGGCGGGTCGCCGAGGGTCTCCGGCAGGCCGGTCGTCGCGGCCAGGGCGGCACTGTTGGCGCGCAGCCGGTCGCGCGCGTCGAGGGTTCCGGCCACCGACTGGCCGAGCAGCAGGGTGTGCGCGTCGGCGTCGGCCGCTGCCGCGCAGCGGGCCAGCGCCCGGGCGTACGTCGGGAGGAGGTACCCGGTGTCCTGCGCCAGGAAGTGGGCCAGCGCCGCCGGTGGCAGTGACCCGTCCCGGATCCCCGACCAGAAGGGGTGGTCCTGCACCTTGCGCAGCACCGGATCGCGGATCTCCCGCAGTTCGTCGTGCAGCGGCATCGGCCGTCCTTAAGTCCAGGCGGGATGGTCGCGGCGGACGCTATCGGGGGTGGCTTGACCCCGGCTGGAGCAGACGCCGGCCCTGGTGGCGCCGTCCCGAGCCGGCGTCGAGCCCGGCGACGGAGAGTGACCCTCTGGCACGGCCGTGCCGGTCGACGACGTCGTGAGGGGTACGCCATGGATCTCGGCCTGACGGACAAGCGGGTGCTGGTGACCGGGGCGACCCGGGGCATCGGCCGGGCCACCGCACGGGCCTTCGCCGACGAGGGCGCCCGGGTCGCCGTCACGTACCACACCTCCGAGGCGGCCGCCGAGCAGGTGGTGAAGGAACTGGGCGGGGAGGAGCGGGCGCTCGCGGTGCCGTACGACCTCGCCGACCCCGCCTCCGTACGGGCGGCCGTGCGCCGTGTCGAGGAGCGCTGGGGCGGGGTCGACGTCCTGGTGGCCAACGCCCAGACCTGGGTGTGGATCAATCCGGAGGACCTTCCGGCGTACGAGGACCTGCCGCTGGACGAGTGGCTGGGGCGGTTCCGGGAGAACGTCGAGGGCCACCTGTGGACGGTGCGGGAGGTGCTCCGCGGGATGCGCCGGCGCGGCTGGGGCCGCGTGGTCCTGCTCTCCTCGGTCACCGCCCTGCACGGCAACCCGGGGTCTGAGGTCTACGGGGCCGCCAAGGCGGCGCTGCACGGCTTCGTCCGGGGCCTGATGTGGACCCGGGACGGTGTGCTGGCGAACGTGGTCGCTCCCGGCGGGACGCTGACCGAGAGCCTCGACAACGTCGACCCGGAGCTGGTCGCGCAGGCCGCCCGGGACACCCCGAGCGGCCGCCTCAGCACGGCGGAGGACGTGGCCCGCCTGGTGGTCTTCCTCGGCTCGGCAGCCAACGGCAACGTCAACGGCGAGATCGTCCGGACCGCCGGCGGGCGGTGACCGGCCCGATGGGCGGTGCCCGGCGCGGCGGCTGGCGACCGGCGGGCGGTGACCGACGCAGCGGACCGCGGGGCGGCGCGACGGGCCCGGCGGGACGGCCGGGCCCTGAGCCCGGCGGGACGACCGGGCGGCGGGTGGGACGGGACGGGCGGGTGACGGTGCCACACCGGCGGGACGGCCGGTCGGTGGTGAGGCTGACTCCGGCACCCGTCCGCGAGCTCAGACGTTCGTGCCGAGCCGTGGCTCGATGAACTCGTGGTTGAGGCGTTCCCGCGCGTACAGGCGGGTCAAGCGGTGCAGCTGGTAGCGGACCACGCCCTCGTCCGCCCGCGCCTCCAGGAGGTTGCAGGCGACCAGGCGGCCGAGCTGCGTCTCCACGGTGTCGGCGGCGCTGCCGAGCAGGTTGGCCGCGGTGGCTGCGGTGAAGTGCGGCGGCGGGAGCAGGCTGAGCAGGCGTAGGGCGCTGCGGTCGTGCGGCTCCAGCCGGTAGTAGGTCTCGTCGTAGTTGGTGCGGACGTCGAACTCGGCGAACCGCAGCTGGTCGAGCGCGGCCGGCCCGGACTCGATCAGGCTGGCCATCTTCCGCAGCGACCAGGTCGGTGCGGCGGCGAGCCGGGCGCCGACGCAGCGCAGCGCCAGCGGCAGGTGGCCGCACCGGTCGGCGATCCGCTCGGCCTCCTCCGGCTCGGCGTTCACCCGGGACGGGCCCACCATGGCCCGCAGCAGGGCCACGGCCTCGCCGGTGGTCATCACGTCGAGCTTGGTGACCTGGACGCCGGGCAGGACCTGAAGGCCCCACCGGCTGGTCACCACGACCGCGCTCTCCGGCGTCGCCGGCACGAGCGGGGCGATCTGGGAGGCGGTGGCCGCGTCGTCGAGGACCACCAGGAGCCGCCGGCCGTTGGTCCAGGTGCGGTAGAGGCTGCTCCGCTCCTCCACGGTCGGCGGGATCTGCTGCTCCGGCACGCCCAGCGCCCGCAGGAACGCGGCGAGGACGTCCAGTTGTGAGGTCGGGTTGCGGGACGAGCCCCGCAGGTCGGCGAAGAGCTGCCCGTGCGGGTACCGGGCCTTCTCCAGGTGCCCGACGTGCAGCGCCAGGGTTGTCTTGCCGACACCGGTCAGCCCGCAGATCGACACCGCGGCCGGTGCCGTCCGGTGTTCCTGCCCGGCGGCGAGGACGGCAGTGACCTGCCGTACCACCGCCTCCCGGCCGGTGAAGTCGGGTACGTCCGGCGGCAGTTGCGCGGGCACCGCCGTACGGGCCGGGGCCCGCTCGGTCGACGTCGCGGGACGAGGCGCCGGGCGGCTCTCCGTCGGCTCGGCGTTGAGCAGGGACCGGTGCAGCCGCTGGACGGCCGGGGACGGTTCCAGCCCGAGCTCGTCGATGAGCAGTTCCCGCAGCCGCCGGTAGACCTCGAACGCCTCGTACCGCCGGCCCGACCGGTCCAGCGCGGTCATCAGGTTGGCGTGGAACCGCTCGTGCAGCGGATAGCTGCGGACCAGTTCCTTCAGTTCGCTGATCAGTTCCTCGTACCGGCCGAGCTGCATGTCCGCCTCGATGCGCATGCCGAGCACCCGGAGCTTGTTCTCCTCGAGGCGGGTCGTGTGGGCGGAGAGGATCTCGCCGGCGTTGACGCCGAGCAGGGCCGGGGCGCGCCAGAGCGCGAGAGCCTCGGTGAACAGTTCGCTGGCGCGTTGCGCGTCGCCGCGCTCCCGTTCGAGTCGGCCCTGCTGGGCGAGCCGTTCGAAGTGACATGCATCGATGTCATCGTCGTCGACGTCCAGCAGGTAGCCGCAGGACTGGGTGTGCAGCCGCGCCAGCCCGGACGGGTCCAACACGTCCTTGCGCAGCTTGTAGATGTACGTCTGGAGGGTTGTCATCGCGCTGTCCGGCGGATTGTCCCCCCATAATTCGTCAACGAATTCGCTGACCTGCACAACCTGGTTACGGCGCACCAGAAGAAAAGCCAAGACCTGGCGAACCTTCGGTGCGGTCGGGGTGATATCCCGGTCCTCGTGAGTAACGGACAATGGGCCAAGAATGCGGAACACCATTCAGCTCCCCCAGGAAATGGTGCGGCGTTAACGCTCGTCCGAAAGACGGGACATTGACGGGCAATTGTGGTGGTGGATCAACCCCCAGACAACTTGTCCAGTCTTTCGGCGGCATGATCGACATGCTCCGTGGCGCAACTGCTACAGACTGTAAGTTGCGACCCCAGCACGGTCAAGGTTTCGTGGGTCAACTGTCCGACCTTTCCCGCGGGTAGGTTCCGTGCTAATCGCGCGTGGCGTGCAGGCGTCGACAAAATGTCGCTTAGCGTCTAGCGGGATCGGGTGAGTGGCGCATAATCCGTAGTTCCAGCGGCACTCTGGACAAAAACCGTCATCTATGTTGTCCTTTTTGCGCCGCTCGACGGGAATGATGCTGACGCCTCCTATTTCCACCCGCGCCGGCGTCCGGCGGATGTCGAGTCCGCCTCGAGAACCGGCCCCGCCGGGGCCGGGAGACCGAGCCCGGCTTCAGCCGCCCCCCAGCGGGTCGGGGTGTCCTGTGGAGGCGGCCCCGGGCGGGGCCGCCGCCACGCCGTGGCGCACGAGGGAGGGGTGGCCCGCATGTCCGACCAGGTGGCACGGTCGACGTCCGACGAGGCCGGACCGGAGGGCGCCGCGCCGGCCGGACCACACCGGGTGCGGGTCCTGGTCTACGCCGCCGCGCCCTCGGGTGAGCCGGACGCGGTGGCGACCGCGTACCACCGCATCAGCCGCGACCTGGCCGGAACTCCCGGCCTGCTGCGCAACGAGCTGCTCCGCGCGGCCGACGACGACCGCGCGTTCGTCGTGATGAGCGAGTGGACCAGCCTGGACGCCTTCCGCGACTGGGAGGCCGGGGCGGCCCACCGGGGCACCACCGCGCCGCTGCGCGACTACCAGCGCGTACCCGGCCCCCGGCCGTTCGGCGTCTACGAGGTCACCGCCACGTACTGAGGCGGGCCCTTCACGTACCGATCCGGTGGGCGTTCGGGACCGCCCACCGGATCGTCGCGTTCGGCCCGCCGGACCGCACCGCGTCAGTCGGCCCGGCCGAGCACCGTCCGCAGAGCCTCGCGTAGCGCGGCGGCGGGATCGACCACCGAGTCCCCGCAACACCAGGCCACGTGGCCGTCCGGCCGCAGCAGCGTCGCCCCGGCGGCGTCGTACCGGGCCGCGAAGACGCCCTCAACGTCCACCAGGTCCGCGCCGGCCGCCGCCGACCCGATCCGATACGCCCGCAGCGGCACCGACAGCTCCCGGGCCACGAGCGATCCCACCCCGTCCCAGCGGACCGCCGCGCTCCCGGTCAGCAGCACGAACGCGTCGTGGCACAGGTCGTGCACCGAGATGCGCCGCCCGCCGCGGTCCAGCCACAGGTGCGGCGCCCGCAGGCCCGGCTCGGCACGTGCGGTCAATTCCCGCCCGTACACCGTGTCGTGCGCCGCACCGACCGTCGCCGCGGACCGGTACCGCTGTCCGAGGGTGCAGAGCACGTCGTCGACGTCCTCGGTCCCCGGGTCCTCGCCGAAGCGGGCCCGCTGCCGCGCGACGGTGATGTCGGCCAGGGCCAGGGCGACCGGCCGGCGCTCCGCCTCGTACGTGTCCAGCAGGCCCTCGCGGGCCCATCCGCCGAGCACACCGGCGAGCTTCCAGGCCAGGTTGTGGGCGTCCTGGACGGCCGCGTTGGCGCCCATCGCGCCGGCCGGCGGCCAGACGTGCGCCGTGTCGCCGACGAGGAACACCCGCCCGGCCCGGAACCGGTCGGCGACACCGACCGCCTCCTCCCAGGCGGCGACGTCGAGCACCTCCACCGGCCGGTCGGTCCCGAGGAACGACCGGGCCAGCTCGCGACAACGGTCCGGGGTGAACGACTCCGCCGGGGTACGCGCCGGGTCGAAGCTCACGCTCATCGCCCACTGGTCCGGGACCGACGTCGTCAGGAACGACCCCAGCCCGATCTCGTCGTTCACCACGATCCAGAACATCGCCCGCTGGCGGACGATCCCGGTCAGGTCGGCCCGGACCAGGAACGTCACCCAGTGCTGCGTGACACCCGGCCCGGCGCGGTCGATCCCGACCGCCTCCCGGGTCCGCCCACGGAAGCCGTCCGCGGCCACCAGGTAGCGGGACCGGACGGTACGCCGGTCGCCGCTCGTGACGTCCTCGATGACCGCGGTCACGCCGTCGTCGTCGGCCTCCACCGACACGCACCGGGTGCCGAAGCGGATGTCCGCCCCGCGCTCGCGGGCCGCGTCGACGAGGATCGGCTCGACGCTGCGCTGGTCGGCCATCACGAACTCGGCCGGGGTCAGCTCGGGCAGCGGCTTGCGTGTGTCGTCGGCCAGCAGCCAGGTCCACTCCCCGCTGAGGGTCTCACAGCGGACCACTCCCGCCTCGTCGTCGAACGGCCGGCCGGCCCGCCGGATCAGGTCCTCGACGCCGAGCGGCCGGTAGAGCTCCATCGTCCGCTGGTTGATCCCCCGTGCCCGGCCCTGGACCGAGATGCCCGGGTGCCGGTCCACCAGCACCGACGCCACCCCGTGGTGAGCGAGGAACAGCGCCGACGCGAGGCCGGCGTAGCCACCTCCGACCACCAGGACGGGCGTCGTCTCGTCGTACGTGTCGGCGGGCTCCCGGCCCACCGCCCGGTCGCTCGGCATCCGCGTCCTCCCTCTCCGGCGGCCGCGTGCCGCCCGTGCGGCCGCGCCCGCACAGCAGGATCACGGCCGGTCCTCGAGAGCCGGTGGACGTCCGCGCCGGTGGCGGCGCCCCGGTTCAGCCCGCGTCCAACACGCCTTGAGGCTCCGGAGTCAGGCTTCCGGTGTGACCGTCTCCACACTGCCCCCATCCGCGCCGGAGTGGGTCAGCTGCGGCACCTGCCGGGGCCTGACCTACGGCCCGCGCTTCGACCGGGACCTGCGGGTGTGTCCCGGCTGTGGCCACCACAGTCGACTCACCGCCGGTCAACGCATCGAGCAGCTGCTGGACCCGGGATCCGTCCGGCCGCTGGAACCGCCGGCGGTGAGCGAGGACCCGCTCGGCTTCGTGGACTCCCACCCGTACCCGGACCGGCTCCGCGCCGCGCGCGGTGCCACCGGCCTGGCGGAGGCGGTCACCTGCGTGACCGGGACCCTGATGGGCCATCCGCTGGTCGCGGCCGTGATGGACTTCCGGTTCCTCGGCGGCAGCCTCGGCGTCGGGGTCGGCGCGGCCATCACCGCCGCCGCCGAGACCGCCCGCGACACCCGCCGCCCGCTGCTGCTGGTCACCGCCTCCGGCGGGGCGCGCATGCAGGAGGGCGCGCTCGCCCTCATGCAGATGGCGAAGACCAGCCAGGCGATGGCCGAGCTGGACGAGGCGGGCATCCTGACGATCTGCCTGGTCACCGACCCGACGTACGGCGGGGTGGCGGCCTCCTTCGCGACGCTCGGCGACGTCGTCATCGCCGAGCCCGGCGCCCGCATCGGGTTCGCCGGCCGGCGGGTGATCGAGCAGACGATCGGCCACGAGCTCCCGGAGGGCTTCCAGACCGCCGAGTTCCTGCTGGCCCGCGGCCTGCTCGACGCGGTGGTGGCGCGCTCGGCGCTGCGCCCGACCCTCGCCCGGCTGCTGGCCGCCGCCGCGCCGGGCACCCCGTCGGCGGCGGTCCCGACCCGGGTACCCCTCGTTCGCGACCCCGCCGAGCTGCCCGTCCGCGAGCCCGCCGACGTGGTGGCGGCGGCGCGGCACCCCCAGCGCCCCACGACCCTCGACCACATCGCCCAGGTCTTCGACGACTTCCTGGAACTGCGCGGCGACCGGAGCTCGGGCGACTGCCCGGCGATCGTCGGCGGGATCGGGCGGCTCGACGGCCGGCCGGTGGTCGTGATCGGCAGCCAGAAGGGCCGGGACACGGCCGAGCGCATCCAGCGCAACTTCGGCATGGCGCTGCCGGAGGGCTACCGCAAGGCGGCCCGGCTCATGCGGCTCGCCGCCAAGCTGGGCCTGCCGGTCGTGACCCTGGTGGACACCCCGGGAGCCCATCCCGGCGTGGACGCCGAGGAGCGCGGGCAGGCGTGGGCGATCGCCGAGACGATCCGCCTGATGTCCGGGCTGCCGGTGCCCGTCGTCGCGGTGGTGACCGGCGAGGGCGGCAGTGGCGGCGCGCTGGCCCTCGCGGTCGCCGACCGCGTCCTCGCCTGCGCCGGCGCCATGTACTCGGTGATCAGCCCGGAGGGGTGCGCCGCGATCCTCTGGAAGGATCCGGCCGCCGCGCCCCGGGCCGCGGCGGCGTTGCAGATCGGCGCCCGGGACCTGCTGCGTCACGGCATCGTCGACGCGGTGGTACCCGAGCCGCCCGACGGCGCGCACGAGGACCCGGTCACCGCGGCGGACCTGCTGCGGGCCGCGCTGATCGAGTCCCTTCAGGAGATCGCCGCCGTCGCGGCGACGGATCTGGTGGCCCGCCGCCGGCGACGGTTCCGGCGGTTCGGCACCGAGGAGTCGAGGTGGACATGACCAACGAGGTGACCGACACGACCTCACACGGCATCGACGAGCTGTGCCGGCAGGCGACACAGCTCGCGCGTACCGCCCCGACGCCGTTGCGCAGCGTCCGGGTGCAGGCCGGTGAGCTGCTGGTGGCGCTGGAGTGGCCAGACACGCCGGCCGGCGCGCCGGTCGTGGTGGCGGCGCCCGCCGCGGCAGCGGCCGCCGCCGGTGACCCGGGGGAGGCGCCCCCGGCGGACGGCACGTTCACCATCTCGGCGCCGCTGGTGGGCACCTTCTACCGGGCTCCCGGGCCCGGGGCGCCGCCGTTCGTCGAGGTGGGCCAGGACGTGGCGGCGGGCCAGCAGGTGGCGATCGTCGAGGCCATGAAGCTCATGAACCCGGTGGAGGCCGACCGGCCCGGCCGTGTGCTCGAGGTGCGCGTGGCCGACGGCACCCCGGTCGAGTACGGCGAGGTGCTCTTCGTACTGGCGCCGCCCCCCGAGGCGGACGCGCCGTGACGCGGACCAGGAGGTAGGACACGTGTTCTCGACCGTGCTGATCGCGAACCGGGGCGAGATCGCGCTCCGGATCGCACGGACCTGCCGGGAGATGGGCATCCGGACCGTCGCGGTCTGCTCCGACAGCGACCGCGACTCGGCCATCGCCCGGTACGCCGACAAGTGCGTCCGGATCGGACCGTCCGCGGCCCGGCTCAGCTACCTGAACCCCGCCGCCATCGTCACCGCCGCGCTCCAGAGCGGCGCCGAGGCGGTGCACCCGGGCTACGGGTTCCTCTCCGAGGACCCGGACTTCGCGGAGATCTGCGAGGCCAACGGGCTCACCTTCGTCGGCCCGTCGGCCGCGCTGCTGCGCCGCCTCGGGGACAAGGCGCAGGCCCGCGAGATCGCCCGGGCGGCCGGTCTGCCGGTGCTGCCCGGCAGTTCCCGCTCGCCCGCCTCGCTGGAGGAGGCGCGGGAGGTCGCCGCCCTCATCGGGTACCCGGTCATCATCAAGGCCACGGCGGGCGGCGGCGGCCGGGGGATGACCGTGGTCCGCGACCCGCGCGAGTTCGGCCGCTCCTGGGCCCGGCTGCGGGCGGTGGCCCAGGCCACCTTCAACGACCCCCGCCTCTACCTGGAGAAGTTCCTGGAGAACGCCCGGCACGTCGAGGTGCAGGTGCTGGGCGACGGCAACGGCGACGTCATCCACCTGGGGGAGCGCGACTGTTCGGTGCAGCGGCGCCGCCAGAAGCTCGTCGAGGAGACACCGGCGCCGGGCCTGCCCGGTGAGCTGGCCGAGCGGATCCGCGCGGCGGCGGTGCACGCGGCCCGGGAGGTCCGCTACGCCGGCGCCGGCACGTACGAGTTCCTGGTCGGCGACGACGGCGACTTCGTCTTCATGGAGGTCAACTGCCGGATCCAGGTCGAGCACCCGGTCACCGAGCAGGTGACCGGCATCGACCTGGTCCGCGAGCAGCTGCGGGTCGCCGCCGGGTACGGGCTGTCGGTCACCCAGGAGGACGTGCAGCCGCGGGGCGTGGCCATCGAGGTGCGGGTCAACGCCGAGGACCCGGAGCGGGGCTTCCTGCCCACGCCCGGGGTGCTCGACGAGTTCCTGCCGCCGAGCGGGCCGTTCGTCCGGGTGGACACCCACGGCTTCCCGGGTTTCCGGGTCACCGCCGACTATGATCCGCTGCTCGCCAAGGTGACCGTCTGGGCGCCGGACCGGCGGCAGGCGATCGAGCGGGTCGACCGGGCGCTGGCCGAGTTCCGGGTGACCGGTCGCGGGGTGCACACGACCCGCGACTTCCTCCGCCGGGTGGTGGCGAACCCGGTCTTCCGGGCCGCGAAGCACACCACCGGCCTGGTCGACGAGATGGCCGTCGAGGACGCCGAGCGGTTGCGTCTCGCCGGCTGACGACGAGAACGAAGGCCCCGTCCGTGGGCGGGGCCTTCGTCGTGGGCACGCACGAAAGCGGCGGACCGGGAACTTCCGGTCCGCCGCATCCGTCGGTGCGGTCAGTTGGGCTGCGGTGGCACGTACTCCTCGCGCGACAGCTGCGAGATGCAGCGCATGGTGGCGTTGCGGAAGTACGACTGGAAGCCCTCGGTGGTCTTCGTGTCCCGCTGCTCGGCGAGGTACGGGGCGAGCTTGCTCTCCAGCGTGTGCACGCCCTGCTGCTTCGCCATGTGCCGGCCGATGGCGGCGAAGTCCCCCTGGTAGTGGATGACCCGCACCATCAGGTCGTCCCGGATGAACACCGCGGTGCCGAGCAGTTCGCCCACCTCGGTGCCGTCCTCGTCCCGCAGCACCGGCGAGTCCACCCGCCGGAAGTTCGCGAAGATCTCCGCGATCTCCTCCTCGTGACCGGGCTTGACCCGGTAGGTGATGGCGGCGTACGGCATCAGATTCCTCCGTCCACGTGCAGGATGCTCCCGCTGACATAGCGGGACTCGTCACCGACGAGGAAGAGCACCGGCCCCGCCACCTCGTCGGGTTCGCCCAGCCGGCGCAGCGCGGTCATTCCCTTGATCAGCTCCGCGACCGGTGGCGGCGGGCCGCCGCCGGGTTCGGTGACGATCACCCCCGGGGCCACCGTGTTGACCCGGACGCCCCGGTCGCCGACCTCCCGGGCCACCGAGCGGGTCAGCCCGACCAGCGCCGACTTCGACGCCGCGTAGTGCGCGCTGTGCGGGCGCCCGCGCAGCGCGGCCGACGCGCCGACGAGGACGACCGAGCCGCCGTCGACGATCAGCGGCAGCGCCGCCTTCGTCACCAGGAACGCGGCGGTCAGGTTGATGTCGACGACCCGTGCCCATTCCTCGGGCGTCAGCTCCTCCAGGGCGGCCCGCCCGTCGACGCCGGCGTTGTTCACCACGGCGTCCAGGCCGCCGAGCGTCTCCCGGCAGACCTCCACCAGGCGGGTGACGTCCTGTTCGTCGGTGACGTCCGCCTGGACGACGCGGTGGCCGGCGCCCTCCTTCTCCAGCTCCCGGGCGAACTCCTCGGCGTGCTCGCGGTCGTGGCCGTAGCACACCACCAGCCGCGCGCCGGCCCGTGCGGCGGCCAGCGCGGTGGCGCGGCCGATGCCGCGCGTACCGCCGGTGATCAGGATCCGTTTCGCGGCGAGCGAACCCACGTCGGTGCCTCCCTTCGTCGTGCCGTGGTGGGGACGGCCCGGGTCACCGGGCCGCCGCCGCGCCGGTCATCCCGTACACGACGCGCATGGTCGTCATCGACCCGCCGGACCGGTACGGGTGCAGCTTGGTGCGGTGCTCCACGTGTGCCTCGCTGTGCTCGAACTCGCGGAAGCGGGGCTCGTCGACCCAGTCGCTGACCACGTAGTAGACCGAGTCCTCCTCGGTGCTGCGGGACAGCCAGTGCCCGAGGTTCGCCGGGTGCTGCACGATCGTGCTGCCGACCTTGTGCCAGGTCTGCTCGAACTCCCGCTCCATGCCGGGGTGGATGTTCATGCGCAGCATGACGCGGAAGACCTCCGACCGGTCCTCGTCGGCGGCCATCAGATCCCCCCGTCGACGTTGATGGTCTCGCCGTTGACGAAGCTCGCGCTGTCGCTGGCGAGGAACCGGACCACGGACGCGATCTCGTCGGCCTCGCCGAGGCGGCCGAGCGGGATCAGGTTCTTGTAGCGCTCCAGCACCGCCGGCGGCGTCTCGGCCTCGGTCTGCACCGGGCCGGGCGCGACGACGTTGACGCGGATGCCCTGCGGACCCAGCTCCTTCGCGAGCGAGCGGGTGAGCCCGATGAGGCCGGACTTGGCGGCGGTGTAGTGGGCGCGCAGCGGGATGCCGACGGTGGCCACCCGGGAGCCGACGTTGACCACCGACGCGCCCGCGCCGAGCAGCGGCAGCGCCGCCTGGATCACCCGCGCCGCGGCGGTGAGGTTGCTGTCGACGACCGACTTGAACTCGTCCAGCGGGAGCTTGGCGAACGGCACGTGGCTGATCACGCCCGCGTTGTTGACCACCGCGTCGAGGCGCCCGAACCGCAGCCGGGCCTCCTCGATCAGCGCGGTGACGTCCTCGGCCTTGGTGACGTCGGCCCGGACCACCTGGTGGGTGCCGGGGGTGGCCTTGAGTTCCTCGACGAGGCTGCCGACCGCCTCGCTCTCCGTCCGGTAGCAGGTCACGACGTCGGCTCCGGCGCGGGCGAAGGACAGCACGATCGCCCGCCCGATGCCCCGGCTGCCGCCGGTCACCAGCACTTTCTTCCCGGCAACGTCCACGGTGTCTCCTTCCCAGGGGTTCACGGACTCGCCGTGGTGGCGAGCAGCACCGCCACGGCGCTCACGTTCACGACGAACGCCAGCACGGCCAGCGCCGTGCGCAGCAGGTTCCAGTTCCGCCAGCGGACCCGCGGGTCCGCCAGCGCCCAGTCGGCGGGCGGGCGCTGCGGGTCCAGCGACATGACGTACCGGTTGATCGGCACGTTCTTGACGACCGAGATCACCATCACCACCACCAGCAGGGCGCCGGCGGTGCCGAACAGCGTCCGGGCGGTGGCGTCGTCGGCGGTGGCGACGAGCACCAGGTCCAGGACGCAGGCCGTCGCGTTCAGCGCCGGCATCAGCGGGTCGTACCGCTTCCAGAGGAACTGCACGGTCCCCACGTACGTCTGGTACGGCACGGCCAGGGTCATCGGCGCCAGGCCGATGACCGTGGAGACCATCACCCCCACCGCCACGCCCTGGGCGACCAGGGCGACCGCCAGCAGCAGGGGTGTCACGTCGACCCACCCGGTCCGGGGCCGACCGGCCGTACGGTCACCGTCACGGCACCACCGCGTGCCGGTTGACGTAGTCGACGAGGCGGGCCGGGGTGGTCAGCTCCGTCACGTCGTCCTCGCGGACCTTCACCCCGTACTCCTGCTCGATGCGGGCCGTCAGCTCCAGCACCGCGAGCGAGTCGTACCCCAGGTCCTGGAACTCCAGGTCCCCGACGTCGCCGTCGAGGTCGACCGACTCGTCGACGCCGGCGCTCTCGCGCAGCAGACGCCGTACGTCATCGAGGTTGATCTTCGTCACCACTGACCCCTTCCCTGCCCGGCCGGCCCGGTCCGGGCCGGCTCCAAGGTTTTCGGCTGGACGTCGAGACTCCGTGGAGGCCCGCTCGGGCCGCCCGTCACTGCTGGCCCGCGGGGCGGGCGGCGCGCGGCGCGGGCACCGGCGCGGCCGGGCGCGGCGCGTCGTCCACGAACGGCGCGTTCAGCCGGCGGCGGAAGGCCACGAACAGGGCGCCGATCGCGAGCGCGACCACGGCGAGCGAGAGGTAGTACACCGGCCCGGAGACCACGTCGATCAGCGCGCCGACCTGGGCGCTCAGGCCGCCGCCCAACGCGGCGAAGAGCCAGTAGACCCCGATCGCCTGGCCCAGGAAGGCACGCGGGACGAGGTCCGCGATGGCGCTGATGCTCACCGCGGCCACCACGATCTCGCCCAGGGCGTGCAGCAGGTAGACCGAGAGCAGCCAGAGCGGCGACACCCGGTCGCCACCGGCCGCGAGCGCCGCCGCCGCCGTCATCACCAGGAAGCTCACGCCGGCCAGCAGCAGACCGAAGGCGAACTTGTCGGGTACGGCGACCCGCGCGCCGAGCCGGGTCAGCTGCCAGGCGATCAGCGGCGCGAGCAGCAGCATGAACAGCGGGGTGGCGCCCTGCAGCCAACTCGCCGGGAACGTGAAGCCGAAGATGGTGCGGTCGGTGGAGTCCTTGGCGAACAACGTCAGCACCGAGCCGTCCTGCCCGGCCAGCAGCCAGAAGATGGTGGCGGCCAGCATCAGCCGCAGCATCACCGACAGGCGCCAGCGGTCGTTCCCGGTCAGCTCCGGGTTGCGGCGCAGCCGCCGGTACGCGCCCCACGGCGCGGCGATGAGCAGGAGGCCGACGATCCCGAGTGCGGCCTGCGGCGGGACCACCCCGGCGCTCAGGCCGACGACCAGCAGCAGCACGAGGACGCCGACGACCGGCAGTAGGCGGTGCAGCAGCGCCCGGCGTTCGGCCGGCGACAGCGGGCGGGCCCGGTGGGCGCCCGCCGTGCCGAGGGCGCGCCGCCCCGCGGCCGTGGTGAAGACGCCGACCGCGACGACGGCGCCGATGGTGGCGAAGGCGAGCCGCCAGCTCACCCGCTCGCCGATCGCGCCGATCACCAGCGGCGCCAGCAGGCCGATCGCCTGGATGCCGACGAAGAACGCGGCCAGCGTGGCCTCGCGCCGCCCAGGGGTGCCGGCGAGCATGTTGACCAGCGCCTGGTGGTTGGGCTTGAACAGGCCGAAGCCGGCGGAGATGAACAGCAGGCCGATCAGGGTCAGCGGGGACGGCGGCAGCGCGAGGGTGAAGCAGCCGAGGGAGATCAGGGCGAGCCCGGCCACCATCGCGCGCTGCTGGCCCAGCACCCGGTCGGCGAGCCAGCCGCCGGGCAGCGCGAACATGAACGTGATGCCGATGAAGGCGCCGAACAGGGCGGCGCCGCTGCCCGCGCTCAGGCCCAGCCCGCCCTGGCCGGTCGGGGCGACCGCGTACAGCACCAGGATGGCCTGCATGCCGTAGAAGCCGAACCGTTCCCACAGCTCGGCCACGAACAGGCTGCGGAACCACCCGCTGGTGAACAGTCGGTCGGTCGGGTCGGTGCGGGGCGGCGGGACGGCCGCCGCGGCGGGGGACCTGGTCGTGTCCACCATGGGAGGTCACCTCCGGCTCGGGGGCGAATGGGGTTTGGTGCCTGCGTCGAAGTCCCGGCGCGGCCGGGTGGTCACTTCGAGTCCGGCCGTAGCGTCGGGCAGTGGTGTCGCGCCCGGATCGAGCGTCACTGGACCCGGGCTCGCGGGTCGTGGGCGCCGTCCGAACGCGGGCCGAGTGGTCGTCAGCGCCCTCCGGACGCGGGTCGAGCCGCCGTCGGCCGGCGGGCCCCAGACTCTCGATCACTGTCCGCATCCCGACGACCGCGAATGGTTGACATCGAATGGTCGATCCTGGATAGTCGATATCGACCTTTAGGAGTGCTCAGTGGAGCGACGTCGTCGCGTGCCGAACCCGTTGGCGCTGGCCGTTCTCGCCTGGCTGCTCCTGGAGCCGATGCACCCGTACGAGCTGGGGCGCCGGCTCCAGCAGAGCGGCAAGGACCGGCACATCAAGTTCACCCGGAGTTCGCTCTACATGGTGGTCGAGCAGCTCACCAGGGCGGGCTTCATCGTCGAGCGGGAGACGGTGCGCGACGGCCAGCGGCCGGAACGCACGGTCTACGAGATCACCGACGAGGGGCGTCACGAGTTCCACGACTGGCTGCGCGCACTGCTGGCGCAGCCGCGGGAGGAGTACCCGCACTTCGCTGTCGCGCTGTCGCTTCTGAGCCTGCTCCCACCCGACGACGTCGTCGAGGTGCTGCGGAAGCGGCTGGCGGCGCTGGGCGTCAAGATCGACGAGAGTCGCGCCGCCACCGACGAGGCCCTCGCCCGGGGCGTCGAGTGGTACTTCCTCGTCGAGGAACGGTACGCACTCGCGCTGATGGAGGCGGAGAGCGCGTTCGTCACCGAGCTGATCCAGTCGCTCACCGCGCCGGGCTACGTGAAGTCCTGGCAGGAAGCCATGGGGAGCCGTGCATGACCGCCGCGCCCAGTGGCCGGTGGTCGCAGGCGCTCCGCTGTGACACCTCTATGACGTCATCCAGACGTCAAAATGTCCTTGACTGACGTCACGCCTGATGTCATCGTGAGGTCACGCACCGAATCCAGTCGTTTCACAGCGCCGGGTCACCTGAAGTCCTGGCCGGAGACCATGGGGAGTCGTACATGACAGCCGCAAAGAGGGCGCTGGTCATCGGGGGTGGCGTCGCCGGCCCGGTCGCCGCGATGGCGCTGCGCAAGGCCGGCATCGAGGCAACGGTCTACGAGGCTTACCCCTCGGTGGCCGACGGCATCGGTGTCACACTGACGCTCGCCCCCAACGGGGTGGAGGCGATGCGCCTGGTGGGCGCCGACGACGCCGTACGGTCCATCGGTCTTCCGATGAACCGCACGGTGGTCAGCGACGGCTACGGGGTCCGCATCGGCGAGTTCCCGCACGTCTCGGTCCAGCCGACCACGCTCGGCGTCTGGCGGGACGAGCTGTCCCGGGTGCTGCACGAGCGCGCGGAGGCGCAGGGCGTACGCATCGAGTACGGCAAGCGCCTGGTCGACGCCAAGGAGACCGCGGACGGGGTCGTGGCCCACTTCGAGGACGGCACCACCGCCACCGGCGACGTGCTGGTCGGCTGCGACGGCGTGCGGTCGCGGGTGCGGACGCTGATCGACCCGAACGCGCCGCGCCCCACGGTGATGCCGCTGCTCAACTTCGGCGCCGCCGCCGACTACGCGGTGCCGGACGCCGACCCGGACTCGATGTACTTCGTCTTCGGCAAGAAGGCGTTCTTCGGGTACTGGGTCCAGCCCGACGGCCGGACGGCGTGGTTCGCCAACGTGCCGGACAAGCGCCCGATGACGTTCGCGAAGGCCAACGAGATCTCGGCGTCGCAGTGGCTGCGCGAGTTGCGCGCGACCTTCGCCGACGACGTGCCGGCCCGCCAGGTTGTCGAGCACACCAGCCCGGAGGCCCTGGTCGCGATCGGGTCGATCGAGAGCATGCCGTCGCTCCCGCACTGGTACCGAGGCCGCATGGTGCTGGTCGGCGACGCGGTGCACGCGCCGTCGCCCAGTTCCGGCCAGGGCGCGTCGATGGCCACCGAGAGCGCCGTCCAGGTGGCCCGCTGCCTGCGGGACTTCGAGGATCTGCCGAGCGCCTTCGCCGCGTACGAGAAGCTGCGCCGCGAGCGGGTCGAGAAGATCATCCTGCGGGGCAAGCGCACCACGAACAGCAAGACGGTCGGCCCGTTCGCCAAGACGATGATGCGGATCATGATGCCGCTCGCGCTGAAGACCTTCCTCAACCCGGAGAAGACCCTCGGCCCCGAGCAGCGTTACCGCATCGACTGGGACGCCCCGGTGACGTCGGAGGTGCAGGTGCCCGTCCGGGCTTGAGGGGCATGAAGCGTGGGGCGGTCGGACTGGCGGGGCCCGGCCGCCCCCGTTCGTATCCGGCATGACGTCATTCTGACGTCAGAAACCCTTGACTGACGCCACGCATGACGTCATCATGGTGTCATGAACCTCGCACCGTACCTCGCCGATCTCGACGCCGCCCTCGCCCGCACGGCGGCCGCCGGGGACGACGAGACCCGCCGCACCGCCGCGCTGCTGGCCGCCGCGCTCGAACCCGCGGCCCGGCTGGCACTGCTCACCGCCCTGTCCGATTTCGCCGCCGAGGTCACCGACCGGCTGGCGGGGCCGGTCGTCGAGGTCCGGCTCGACGGCCGCGACGCTGCCGTCGTCGTCACCGATCTTCCGGAACCCGAGGAGTCCGCCACCGAGCCGCCGGTGCTGGAGGCGTCGGGGGAGACCAGCCGCGTCACCCTGCGGCTGCCCGAGGAACTGAAGGTCCGGGCGGAGGAGGCCGCCGGCGCGCAGGGCGTCTCGCTCAACACCTGGCTCGTCCGGTCCGTGCAGGAGTCGCTGGAGCGGCGCGGCCGCCGGTCCGGCCTCGTCCGAAGCCGGATCAGCGGCTGGGTCGTCGGCTGACCCGCACAACCACCGTCCCACCGACCACGCGGTGCACCCGCGCCGCCTCGACGAAGGAAGGGTCCGCGATGGCTGACATCGACTCCACCGTCCGCATCGAATCGTTCAACTGCCCCGAGCCGGCCGACATCCAGGTCCACCTCAGCGCTGGCGAGGCCCTGGTCGAGCTGGTGGAGACCGACGCCGTCACCGTCGCGGTGTCGCCGGCGTCCGGTTCCACACCGGCCGACGCGATCGCCGACGTCCTGCGTGGCACGACGGTCCACTTCACCCGGGGCCGGCTGGTCGTGCAGCCGCCCCGCCGGCGGCTGCGGCCGGTGCCGGTACGCGTCGTCGTCCGGGCCCGGCCGGGCTCGAAGATCCAGCTGACCGGCAGCGACGCCCAGTTCACCGTCAGCGGGCGGGCCGGCTCACTCGAGCTCCAGTCGAGCGGCGGCGGCCTCACCGCCGACCGGGTCGACGGCAAGTGCAAGATCCGGAACGGGGACGGGTCGCTCCGGCTCGCCGAGAGTGGCGGCCAGCTCGACGCCCGCATCGGGCAGGGGCATGTCGAGATCGGCCGGATCAGCGGCGGCGGCGCCCGGCTCACCACGGGCGCCGGCACCGTGAGCATCGGCACCGTCGAGGCCGACCTGTCCCTCACCACCGGGGCCAACCGCATCGCCATCGCCGAGGCGGTCACCGGCCGGATCCAGGTCCGCACCGGGCCGGGCTCCATTCGCGTGGGCGTCCGCCCGGGCGTCACCGCCCGCGTCGACCTGTCCAGCCGCAGCGGTACGGCCCGCAGCGACCTGCCGGTCAGCCAGACCGCGAGCGGTAACTCGGCCCTGCGGATCGAGGCGGCCAGCACGAGCGGCGACGTTCTGGTGACCACGGCCTCCTGACCGGATCCCGGACACGGGCGCGCCGGCCACCGTCGCAGGTGGCCGGCGCGTCCCGCGTGGCAGGGGGTCGAATCAGAGCGGCGGGGCGATGTCGCGACGCTCCTCCACCCGCCGGTACTCGACCGGCTCGTCGCTGGTGCTGACGACCGTCCGCCGGCGGCCCCACACGAGCGTCGTCATGATCAGGCCGAGCACGCCGGCGGCCATCAGGATCCAGCCGACCACGTCGAGGTCGATGCCGGCGAGCGTGGCGTCCAGGGCGAAGGTCAGGATCGCGCCGAGCGCGAGCAGGAAGATGCTGGTGCCGATACCCACGACAGCCTCCTTCTTCGGGATGTGGTGTGCTGTCGACCGGGTTCTGTACCCAGGGCGCGACCTGCGCAACCACGCCGGGAACGGGGTGGCCGCCGGGCGATCTTGGTGGTCGGGTAGAGTGGAGCCCGTCGCCGGGGATATCCGGCGGCACGCGGACGTAGCGCAGCTGGTAGCGCATCACCTTGCCAAGGTGAGGGTCGCGGGTTCGAATCCCGTCGTCCGCTCGCGAACCGCCCACCCGCTGAGCCGGGTCGGGATGGGCGCCACGGGCGATTGGCGCAGTGGGAGCGCGCTTCCTTGACACGGAAGAGGTCACTGGTTCAAACCCAGTATCGCCCACCACGATCATGAAACGGCCGCGCTGTGCGCGGCCGTTCGTCATTCGCCGGAGGCGGCCCGGGTGATGGTCGCCAACTGGGACCGGGACGTGATGCCGAGCTTGGGGAACGCCTTGTAGAGGTGGTACCCGACCGTCCGCGGGCTGAGGAAGAGCTGGGCGGCGATGTCGCGGTTGGAGGCGCCACCGGCGGCCAGCCGTACGACCTCGCGTTCCTGGGGCGTGAGCACACTGAGCGGGTCGCCGGCCTTGCGGGGCGCGGCCGGCACGTCCCCGGTCGCGCGCAGCTCGGCACGGGCCCGTGCGGCCCACAACTCCGCACCGAGTCGGTCGAACGTCTCCAGCGCGCCGCGGAGCTGCGCTCGGGCGTCCGCCCGCCTCCGGGCCCGGCGTAGCCACTCACCGTACGCGAGTCGCGTCCTCGCCCGCTCGTACGGATTACCGTCGCCCTCGTGCCGACGAACGGCGTCCACGAAGTGCGTCTCGTCCTGGTCGACGAGCGCCCGGCAGCGCAGGGCGACCGCGTCCGAGGCCGGTTGGCGGACGTGCCGCGCCCAGGTCAGGTAGCGCTCGAGCGGCTGCCGGGCCCGGTCCGACCGGCCACTGCGGACGGCCGCCTCCACCTCGTCGGCGGCGCAGAGGACGCCGAACCCGCCCGGCGGGACGGCCGCCAACTGTTCCAGGGCGGCGTCGGCGTTCCCCAGGCTGAGTTCGAGCCGGCCGAGCGCCCAACGCCCGATGGTCGCGGCGACAACCAGCCCTCGGCCGTCGGCCTGCCGGACACCCTCCTCGGCCCGGTCGCGACATCCCGCCACGTCCCCCTGATGGGCGAGCACCCAGGCGAGGCAACAGGTGAGATGGGTGACCCGGTGCTGGTGACCCAGATCCGTCGCCAGTCGCAGCCCCGCGTCGAGTGTCGCCGTCGCCTCGCCGTACCGGCCCAGCAGCCCCTGGGCGAACCCCTGGTCCTGCAACGCGAACGCCAGCCAGCCGATCATCCCGCTGGCCCGGCAGTCCGCCACGACCCGCGCGGCGATCTCCTCGCAGAGCGCGGCGCGGCCCGCCGGGAGGCAGGCGCCGGCGGTGAAGGTGAGCCCCGGTACGCCCAGCCCCACCAGCGCCGGCGAGTCGAGCACCCGCCGTACGCGGTCCGCTCCACCGGCGATGTCGCCGCTCAACAACCGGGTCAGCCCGACCGCCTGGCCGACCAGGGCGTGTGTCGACGTCCCGAGGTGGCCGGGCGGTGCCGTCGACACACGCGAACTGAGGGCGGGCAGTTCCTGGAGCGACGCGACCGCCTGCTCCGCCACCGGCGCGTCACCGGCGAACCAGGCACAGCGAACGGCCTCCACCAGCAGCCAGGTGGCCTGCTCGGTGGCGTGGGCCGCCACGCGGGGAACGGCGTCCAGGATGATCCGGCCCGCCGCCAGCGGGGTGCCCGACTCGACCTCGCGATGGGCGCGGACCTGCGTCAGCGCCACGGTCATCGCCGGGTCGTCCAGGTCCGGCGTGGCCCGGTCGGCGAGTCCGGCCGCGCGACCCATCAGGCCGGCGTCGCTCGCGGCCAGCGCGGCGGCGGCCAGCCGCGCGGACCGGCGTACCGGATCGGCGGTGAGCTCGGCGGCCCGCTCGTAGGCGGCGGCCATGGCGGCGTGGCCGCCGCGGTCACGGGCGCGACCCGCCGCCTCCTCCAGCCGTCGTGCGACGTCCTCGTCGGGACCGAACGCGGCGGCGGCCAGGTGCCAGGCCCGCCGGTCGGTGGCATCCACCGAGGTCGCGCTGGTCAGGGCGTCGGCGAGAGCCCGGTGCGCGGCGAGGCGCGCGGTCACGGGGGCACTCTGGTAGGCGGCAGCCCTGATCAGGGGATGGCGGAAGCCGACGGTCGACCCTCTGATCTCGATCAGCCGGCTCCGCTCGGCCGCTTCGAGGCCGGCGAGGGAAGCGCCGGCGGCGACCAGCGTCGCCAGCTCGCCGGAGCCGTCCGCCGCCGCGATCAGGAGCGCGGTGCGCGTGGGCTCGGGAAGCGCGGCCACCTGTGCGTGGAACGCCTCCTGAACCCGGTCGGCCACGGGCATCGCCCCCACCGGCGACAGTCGCCCCGCCCGCTGTTCCGGACTGAGCGCGGCGGGCAGCTCGATGAGCGCCAGCGGGTTGCCGTCCGACTCCCGGATGAGTCGTTCCCGGACCTGCGGCGGAAGGTCGGCGGGGAGCAGGGCGGCGGCCGAAGTGTCGTCCAGTCCGTCCAACCGGCGCTCCGGCAGGCCGGTGGCCGGAAAGTCCGGGCGGGCGGCGAAGACCATGACGACGCCGTCCGCGTCGAGTCGGCGTGCGGCGAACACCAGGGCGTCCATGGACGCCTGGTCGAACCACTGCGCGTCGTCGACGAGACAGAGCAGCGCGCCGTCCCCGGCCAACTCGGACAGGAGACTCAGCGTGGCCAGACCGACCAGGAACCGGCTGTCCGGCGGGGCGTCGCGCAGCCCGAGTGCACCGCTGAGCGCGGTCGCCTGGGCGTCGGGCAGCGCGTGGATCCGGTCCAGCCCGGTGCGCAGGAGCAGGTGCAGCGCGGCGAACGGCAGTGCCGCCTCCGACTCGATCCCGACGCCGCGCACCACCCGCATGCCGGCCGCCTGCTCGGCGGCGTACGCCAGGAGCGCCGACTTGCCGATCCCCGCGGGGCCGCGAAGGACCAGGGCGCCGCTCCGGCCGTCCCGGGCACCGTCCAACAGCCGGTCGATCTCCGCCTGTTCCTCGGCCCGTCCGTGCAGCACGACTGGCAACCTACCGTCACGATGACGGATTCGGCATGGCCGCGATCTCCGTAGCTTCGTGATCAGACGCACGTCAGCCCCACGAAGGGACCTTCGAGATGACCACCATCGCCAGCACCGGCCGGACCGCCGACGACGCCAGGCTGCTTCGCTTCGCCCTCAAGCAGGACGCGATCGGCTCGGGCGCCAACGGGGTCGTCTACCTCGCCGCCGCGGCGATCTTCGGCGAGATGTTCGGCCTGCCCGCCGCCTTCCTCTACCCGATCGGTGCGTTCCTGATCGCCTTCGCCGCCGGTCTGCTCCTCCTCGCGTCGAGGCCGGCCGTGAGCCGGCCCGCCGTGGCTGGCGTGATCGCCGTCAACGTCGCGTGGGTGGTCGCGAGCGTCGAGCTGCTCGTCGCCGGCTGGTTCCCGTTGACCGCACTCGGCACCGCGCTCGTGATCGCACAGGCGGTCGTGGTCGCCGGGTTCGCCGCGCTCCAGGTCGCCGGCCTCCGCAGAGCCTGAACCGCCGCGCCTCGGTGCCCGCTCCATCCGGAGCGGGCACTGTGCGTCGGCGGCACCCGGCCGCCGTCCCGGCCTCGCCGGGTCAGCGCACCGCGGACCGCAGGTGCTCGGCCCAGCCGGCCTCGAAGTCCGCGTACGACATGCCGAGCACGCTCCGGGTCACGTCGCCGATCGGCGTGCCCCGGTAGTGCTCGGTGACGAGCTGGAAGACCTTCTGCTCGCCGTGGCGCTCCGCGATGTAGCTCATCGCCGAGTGGCCCAGCCAGTAGTGGTAGCTCAACCGTCCCTCCGTCTCCCAGGCCGCGTTGCCGGGCAGGTCCTGCCGGAAGTCGTACGAGCGGAGGATCCTCGTCGACTCGGCGGTGCGGTCGCTGGTGGTGAACGCCTTCCGGCCGTGGGCCAGGTACTCGGCGAACCCCTCGACGACCCAGCTCTCCGGGCCGTCCAGCGCGGTCGCCCCCCGGCCACGCTTCAGCAGCACGTTGACGATGGCGTGGGCCAGCTCGTGCCGGAAGATCTCCAGCTCCCGGTCGCCCTTGGTGAAGTGGTACTCGTCCGTCACGTCGATCACCACGCGGCTGGTGCCCACCTCGGGCGCGGACGCGTCCGCACCGTCGATCGCCCCGGCCGGCGGCACCGGGATCGCGACCCCGGACTCGGTGGGCGTCTCCTTCGTCGTCCGGTAGAGCGAGCCCAACTCCTTCTTGCCCTTGACCAGGGAGATGACGAAGCCCTGCGGCGCCGTCGCGTCGACGCCGCCGGCCTGCCAGGCGGCCAGGTCCTCCGTCGCCGCGCGCTCGGCGACCGGCGCGTACCGCTGCGCCTCGGCCTTGAGCGACTCGTCGACGACGAGCACGGTGTGCGGGGTCTTCTCCACGTGGATGGCGCGGCCGGTGTCCCACGGTGCCGGGTAGTAGGTGGTCATGTCCCGGGCGGGGCCGTCGACGAGGGCGCCACCGACGGCGGTGACCTTCAACGGGGCGTCCGTGCCGGCGCGGGTGACCGTCCACTTGTACAGCTCCTCGACCGGCGTCGGGTCCATGCCCTCGAACCGGTGCACGAACGACACCCGTACGTCGAAGGTGCCCTCGGTGGCCGTGCTGGCGCCGAACTCCTCGTACCGTGCCTCGGCCAGGGGCAGCTTGGTGAGGTTGTGGAACAGCGTGGTCTGCCGGGCAACCAGGTCCTTGTCGCCCGGGTCGAACGGCGCCAGGTACGCCCCGAGGTCCCGCTCCCTCAGCGCCCGGGTGTGCTCCGCCAGCAGCGTGTCGATCTCGTCCGAGCCGGCTGCCGTGGTGGAGGAGGAACGGTCCAGGTAGACCGAGACGGCGACCACCGAGCCGACCAGCAGCACCAGCAGGGCCACCCCGACCGCGCCCAACGCGACCCACAGGCCGCGCCCCGATTTGTGGGGCGGTGGCGGCACCGGGGCGGGTGGCTGGGCCCAGGGTGGGGCGGGCGGGCTCGGGACGGAGGGGTGGCCCTCGGTCATGGCGGGTCCTCGCTCGGGTCGGTCGGACCGGGGGAGGCTCCACGATCGACCGTTCCCCCGGACGGGCTCGCGTCATTATTCCTGCCGCCGCCGTCACTGTCCGTCCCGGCCCGGCGACGGAGGCCACGGCGCGGTGTTCTGCCGTCGGCAGATCCGCTGACGGTGAACGCGGTGCCGGACCGGGCGCGCCGACCGGCAGAGTGGAGCGCATGAGACTGCTGGTGCTGGGTGGTACGGGATTCGTGGGCGGAGCGACGGTCGCCGAGGCGGTGCGTGATGGCTGGTCGGTGACGGTGTTCAACCGGGGCCGGCACGGGACCGTACCGTCCGGTGTGGAACGGCTGCGGGGCGACCGGACCGCGCCCGGTGGCCTGGCCGCCCTCGCCGGCGGTGAGTGGGACGTGGTGGTCGACACCTGGGACGGGGCGCCGCGGGCCGCGGGGGAGACGGCCCGCGCCCTGGCCGGGCGTGTCGGGCGCTACGTCTACGTCTCCAGCGGCTCCGTCTACGCCGAGCCGGTGGAGCCCGGATCGGCCGAGGACGCCCCCGTCGTCGACGCCGCGCCGGACGCGGACGACGCCGACTACGCGTCCAACAAGGCCGGTGCCGAACGCGCCGTGCGCGAGGTGTACGGGGAGAGCGCGCTGATCGCCCGTGCCGGTCTGATCCTCGGCCCCGGCGAGGACATCGGCCGGCTGCCGTGGTGGCTGGAGCGCGTCGCCCGGGGCGGGGACGTGCTGGCGCCGGGCCCGGCCGACCTGCCCCTGCAGTACATCGACGCGCGCGACCTCGCCGCCTTCCTGCTCGATCCGGTTGTGCCCGGCGGGACGTACAACGTGATCAGCCGTACCGGCCACGCCACGATGGGCGCACTGCTGGACGCCGCCGTCACGGTGACCGGGGCCGGCGCGCGGCTGCGCTGGACCGACCCCGAGGCGATCCTGGCCGCCGACGTGGAACCGTGGAACGACCTGCCGGTCTGGATCCCGCAGGGGCATCCGTACCGCTGGTTGCAGGAGCGCGACGTCAGCCGCGCGTACGCGGCCGGCCTGACCTGCCGCCCCGTCGCCGAGACCGTCGCCGACACCTGGGCCTGGCTGCGGGCGGTCGGCACCGTGCCGCCCCGGGCCGGCCGCCCGCAGCGCGCCCCGGTCGGCCTCGACCCGGCCCGGGAGGAGGCCGTCCTGGCCGCCGCGCGCTGACCGTGCCGGTGCCTGCCGCTGCGTGCCGAGGGCCCGCCACCTGCCAAACCGGGCCGCTGGTCGCGGACCGGGCGGCCGGCGGTGCCGCCGTCGCGCGCCTGCCGGGTCAGGCCTGCGGCACCGGCAGGTCGAGCACCTCGTCGACCGGCCGGCGGGGGGTCGGCCAGCCGGGCTGGCCGAAGCCGACGCGCAGCACCATCTGCGGGGTGCCGAACCGCCCCAGCGACAGCCGCAACTGCTCGCGGGCGGTCGGCACCTCGATCGGCTGGGACAGCATCGACGCCGACAGGCCCGCGTCGGTGGCGGTGAGCAGGACCCGCTGCAACGCCTGCCCGGCCACCACCTGGTCGACGGCGGTGTTGCCGGTCGAGCCGAGCACCGCCACGAGGGGCTCCGGCTCGAAGTCGCGCCCGGGGGCCCGGTCCCGGCCGCCGAAGCCGCGCGACGGCAGCAAATCCTGCGGCTCGTCCTGCGGGCCGCCGGCCGAAGCCGGCACTCCGTCGGGGGCGGGCTCGGCGCGGACCCACTGCTCCCGCTCGGCCCGGTAGGCCGGATCCCGCTCCAGCACCCGGTGCGCGCCGCGGGCGATCTCGGCGAACGCGTTCACCGCGCTCACCCCGACCAGCAGCTCCAGCCAGCACCCTTCGGCCCGGGCCGCCTCGGTGAGGCGCCACCGCACGTCCGCCGGGACGGGGTCGGGCCAGAACGGGGCGCGGTTGCTGAACCGGCGGGGGATGGCCGCGTACAGGGCCTGCTCGGCGGGGGTCGGGTGGCGCGGCACGTCCGGCACCAGCCGGGCGACCACGTCGGGCTCGGCCGGGTACGGGCGCAGCCGCGCCGTCGCCGGCGTACCGGCCACGGCCAGGGCGAGCCGCAGGTTGAACAGCGCCGCCCCGCAGGCGATGCGGACACCCCACCCGCTCGGGTCGGTGGCCGGCAGGCGCCGGGACGGGTCGACCAGGATCTCGATTCCGCCGTCGCGCAGGCGGAACCGCCACGGCTGGGTGTTGTGCAGCGAGGGCGCCCGCACGGCGTCGGTCGCGGCGGCACGTAGCTGCTCGACGGTGTAGCCGGCGTCCATGGTGTCGCTCCTTCCGTGGCGGCTGGTGCAGCCCTCGGTGGGTTCCTCCCCACGGTGCGTCACGTCAGGGCCGCCCGAGCAGGGCCGGACGTCCCGTCCCACCAGGACCCACCGCCCCCGCCGCAGCTCAGCGTGCCCAGGCCCCTTTCCGCCTGGCCCACCACGGACCGCCCCGGCTCCCCTTCCGCGATCTTGCACTTACGGCCCCTGGTTCATGGAGATTTGCGCTCTTTGTCGGGGCGGAAAGTGCAAGATCGCGGGGAGGTGGGGCGGGTGGGGCGTGTCGGTCGGGCCGGGGGGCGGTCAGGACTTTCGGCCCGTGCGGGGTGTGGCGGGGGCGGGTAGAAAGGAGGGGTGATCCGCGTGTTCCTGCTCGACGACCACGAGGTCGTCCGTCGTGGCCTGGCCGACCTGCTCACCAGCAGCGGTGACATCGAGGTGGTCGGCGAGTCCGGCCTGGCCCAGGAAGCCGCGCGGCGGATCCCGGCGCTGCGCCCCGACGTCGCGATCCTCGACGCGCGGCTCCCCGACGGCAGCGGCATCGACGTGTGCCGCGACATCCGGGCCGTGGACTCGTCGATCAAGGGCCTGATCCTCACCTCGTACGAGGACGACGAGGCCCTGTTCGCGGCGATCATGGCCGGAGCCGCCGGGTACGTGCTCAAGCAGATCCGCGGCACCGACCTGGTCGACGCGGTCCGGCGGGTGGCGGCGGGGCAGTCGCTGCTCGACCCGGCGATCACCACGCGGGTGCTGGAGCGGATCCGCAGCGGCGTCGAGCAGCCCCGGGAGCTGAAGTCGCTCACCGAGCAGGAGCGGCGGATCCTGGAGTACGTCGCCGAGGGCCTCACCAACCGCGAGATCGCGGGCAAGATGTTCCTCGCCGAGAAGACGGTGAAGAACTACGTCTCGAGCGTGCTGGCCAAGCTGGGCCTGGAGCGGCGGACCCAGGCCGCTGTGCTCGCCACCCGCCTCCTCGGCAAGACCCACTGACCACCCGGCGGGGCCTCGACGCCGACCGCCCCTGGAAGATCACGCTCGAACACGGATGTAGTGGCATCGCACGCGGCTGAGACCACTACATCCAGGTTGCAGCACGATCTTGGCGCGGGGCGCGGGGCGCGTCAGCCCTGCAACGGCACGCACCAGTGCAGGCGGGTGCCGTGCGGGGCGACCGGCCGCACCTCGAACGTGCCGCCGTGCCGCTCGGCGCGTTCGCGCAGGTTGACCAGGCCGCCGCGCGCGGCAGCCGGGTCGCAGCCGACCCCGTCGTCGGTGACGGTCACCGCGACCTGGCCGGCGTCCACGCGGACGGCGACGGCGACGTGGTGGGCCTGCGCGTGGCGTACCGCGTTGGACAGCGCCTCCCGCAGCACGGCCGTGAGGTCGGGGCGGACCTCGTCGGGGACGGCGCTGTCGATCGGGCCGGCCAGCTCCAGGGCCGGCCGGAACCCGAGCGACTCCGCCGCCACCTCGACCGCCTCCCGGATCTCGGTGCGCAGCGCGGCGCTCATCGGCGTGCGCAGCTCGAAGATGGTGCGGCGGATGTCCTTGATGGTGGCGTCCAGGTCGTCGACCGCCGCGTTGATCCGCTTGGCGACCTCCGGGCGCGCGCTCATCGGTACCGCGCTCTGCAACTGGAGGCCGGTCGCGAACAGCCGCTGGATCACCACGTCGTGCAGGTCGCGGGCGATGCGCTCGCGGTCCTCCAGGACGACCAGCAGCTCACGCTCCTCCTGCCCCCGCGCCCGTTCCATCGCCAGCGCGGCCTGCCCGGCGAAGCTGCCCAGCAGGGCCAGGTCGTCGTCGCTGGTGCCGCCGTGGTCCGGGTGGTGCGCCACCACCAGTACGCCGTGCAGGGTGTCGGCGGTGGCCAGCGGGGACACCACGGCCGGCCCGGTGTGCAGCAGCGCCGGCCAGGGCGCGGCGTGGGCCAGGTCGGCCACCTGGTCGTGCCGGCCCTCGGTGACGGCGCCGGCGAAGCTGGTCTCGGCGGCGGGCACGACCGTGCCGACCAGGGCAGCGGCCTGCTCGCCGGCCCCGTCGACCACCTCGACGGTGAACCGGTCGGCGTCCGGGTCGTACAGCAGCACCAGCGCCAGCTCGGCCTCGGCGACCTCCCGGGCGCGCCGCGCCACCAGGCTCAGCGCGTCGGTGCGGCGGACCTCGCCGAGCAGCAGCGAGGTGATCTCGGCGGTGGCGGCGAGCCAGCGCTCCCGCCGGTGTGCCAGCGCGTAGAGGCGCGCGTTCTCGATCGCGACGCCGGCCGCGGCGGCGAGCGCCACCACGATCTCTTCGTCGTCCTCGGTGAACTCGGCGGCACCCTGCTTCTCGGCCAGGTAGAGGTTGCCGAAGACCTGGTCCCGGATGCGCACCGGCACGCCGAGGAAGCTGTGCATCGGTGGGTGGTGCGGCGGGAAGCCGTACGACTTCGGGTGCTGGGTGATGTCGGGCATCCGGACCGGACGCGGATCGTCGATGAGCAGGCCGAGCACCCCCCGGCCGTGCGGCAGGTCGCCGATCTTCGCGTGCAGCTCGGCGTCGATGCCGTGGGTGATGAAGTCGTGCAGCATCCGGTCGCGGCCGACGATGCCGAGCGCGCCGTACCGGGCGCCGGCCAGCCCGCAGGCCGACTCCACGATGCGCTGGAGCGTGCTGCGCAGGTCGAGGTCGGTGCCGATGCCGACCACCGCGTCGAGCAGCGCGCGCAGCCGCTCCCGGCTGGTGACCACCTCGCCGACCCGGTCCAGCATCTCCTGGAGCAGCTCGTCGAGGCGTACCCGGGACAGCGGGGTCAGCCCCAGCGAGGGGGTCGCCGGCGGTTCCTGCCGTGGGGTCGGTGCGCTGCTCGCCACCGGTCGATGCTATCGCCCGGGGCGGCAGGAACCACGCCCGTCAGGCGCCCCGGACGGCGGAGGTGTCGACCACCTGCTCGACGGCGAGCCGCGGCGTGTGCGGCGGGCCGGCGTGCGCCGGGTCCGCGATCCCCAGGCGCAGCACCAGGTACGGGTGACCCATGCCGGCCAGCAGTCCGCGGAGCGTCTGGCGGGTGCCGGGCACCTCCACCACTCCGCTCAGCGGCACCACCGAGACACCGAGCCGGGTCGCGGTCAGCCAGCCGGCCGAGAGCGCCTCGCCGGCGCGCAGCCAGTCGACCGGTTCGTCCTCGTCGCCGTACAGCAGCGCGTACACCGCCGCGCGGTCGTGGCCGGGGCCGACGGGCAGGGTGCCGGGGCGGCCGAAGTCGCGGGCCGGCACCGTGGTCTCCGGGGCCGCCCCCGGCAGCACCTCGGGCGGCAGGCCGGCGCCGCCGGCGCGGCTCGTCCAGTACGCCAGCTCCTCGCGCTGCTGCGGGTCCTCGGCCTCCACCGTGGCGGCGTGCGAGGCCGCCGCCGCCAGTTCCAGGACCTGATCCTGGTCGAGCAGCTGGAACTGCACCCCCTCGGCGACGACCGCCTTGGTGATGTCGCCGAGCGCGGCGGTCGGCACGGGCTCCTCGCTGACCGGCCGCCGGTCGGTGTGGCGGACGTGCATGCACTGCACGAGGCGCATCGCGTCCGGGTCCGCCCCGACGTGGGTCAGCCCGGTCAGGCGGGCCAGCAGATCCGGGTCGGCGGGCTCGGGCATCCGCTCCACGGCGGGCCGCCACCCCTCGGCGCTGAGTGCCACCCGCGCGTGGTGTAGTGCCGCGCCGCAGCTCAAGGCCGACAGCCGCCCCTCCGGGTCGGCGGCCACGAGCTGGCGGTCCCGTACGACGCGCAGCTCCAGCGTGTCCGGCAGCACCCGCCAACGCCACGGCTGCGTGTTGTGCACCGAGGGGGCGTGACCGGCGGTCGCCGCAGCCTCCGCGAGCGCGGTGGTCAGCGGGCGGTCCGGCCCCGGCGTCTCCTGGCTCATCCTCACGACCTTCCGTCTCGAGCCCATCGTGCCCCACGGGCTGTGGCGCCGGGCGGGGTTGCGACTCCATCCTGCGACAGCTCATGGACCGGCGCAGGGTGCGCAGGTCCCCACCGGCCGGGCCCTCCGGCCCGCCCGATCGCCGTCGGGCCGGGCCTGACGAGCACCGACCGGCTGTCCGCCGGCCGGGCGGATCAGCGTTCGCGGACGACCGCGACCGGGCAGTGCGCGTGGTGCAGGAGCTGCTGGCTGACCGAGCCGAGCAGCATCCCCGCCAGCCCACCCCGGCCCCGGGTGCCGACCACGACGAGCTGGGCGTCGCGGCTCGCCGCCACCAGCAGGGCGGCGGCGCTGCCCTCCGAGACGTCCACCGTCACGTCGACGTCCGGGAACGCCCGCTCCCAGCGGGCCAGCGGCTCGTCCAGCTCGGCGCGGTCGGCCCGGATCGCCTCCTGGTTCTCGGGATCTGACGGTGCGCGCTGCCCCGCTGGCACGTGCCAGGCGCGGAGCACGCGCAGCGGCACGTTCCGGGCGGCGGCCTGCTCGAAGGCGAAACCCAGCGCCAGCAGCGAGTGCTCGGAGCCGTCCACGCCGACGGCGACGTGCCGGGTACGCCCGCCGGTGTTGCCGCGGACCACCACGACCGGGCAGTGGGCGTGCGCGGTGACCGACACGGCCGTGGAGCCGGCGAGCAGGCCGCCGAAACCGCCGTGCCCCCGGGTGCCGAGCACCAGCAGACCGGCCTGCGCGGAGCGCTCCTGGAGCACCAGGGCGGGCGGGCCGTCGTACACCTCGCCGGTGACCGTGAGCCCCGGGCGGGCGGCGTCGGCCGCCGCCCGCTGGACCAGCTCCTCCACCTGCCGTCGGGCCGCGTCGTCGGGCCACAGGCCCGGTGCCACACCGGGGCCGATCCACCCGGTCACGGTGAGCCACTCGAAGACGTACGCGAGCCGCACCGGCCGCCCGCTCCGTCCGGCCTCGTCCAGGGCCCACTCCAGCGCCAGCGCGGCGTCCGGCGAGCCGTCGTAGCCGACCAGGACCTCGTCGCCGCTCACCGGGCCCGCCTTTCGTTCGCGACTGCGGGGCTCGCAAGCTCACTCCTCGCGCTCACCGGGCCGGCCTTTCGTTCGCGACTGCGGGGCTCGCAAGCTCACTCCTCGCGCTCACCGGGCCGGCCTTTCGTTCGCGACTGCGGGGCTCGCAAGCTCACTCCTCGCGCTCACTGTTCACCCCTGACCTTGGGGTCGCTCTCCCGGATCCACCGCCACTCGGCCACCCGCGGGTCGTCCTCGCCGTGCCGGCGGGTGTAGTCGCGGCACGACTGGCGGGCGTCGACCATCTCCTGCCGCAGGTGGGCCGCCCGGGCGGCCAGCCCGGGCACCCGGTCGATCACGTCGATGACCAGGTGGAAGCGGTCCAGGTCGTTGAGCATCACCATGTCGAACGGCGTGGTGGTGGTGCCCTCCTCCTTGTAGCCGCGTACGTGCAGGTTGTCGTGGTTGGTCCGACGGTACGTCAGCCGGTGGATCAGCCACGGGTAGCCGTGGTACGCGAAGATGACCGGCTTGTCCGCCGTGAAGATCGTGTCGAACTCCTTGTCCGACAGGCCGTGCGGGTGTTCCGTGGGTGGCTGGAGGCGCATCAGGTCGACCACGTTGACCACCCGCACCTTCAGGTCGGGCAGGTGCCGGTGCAGCAGGTCGGCCGCGGCGAGGGTCTCCAGGGTCGGCACGTCGCCGGCGCAGGCGAGCACCACGTCCGGCTCCTCACCGCCGTCGCTGCTGGCCCAGTCCCAGATGCCCAGGCCGCGGCGGCAGTGCATGATCGCGTCGTCCATCGACAGCCAGTTCGGCGCGGGCTGCTTCCCGGCCACCACCACGTTGATGTAGTGCCGGCTGCGCAGGCAGTGGTCCATGGTGGAGAGCAGCGTGTTGGCGTCCGGCGGCAGGTAGACGCGGACCACCTCCGCCTTCTTGTTCATCACGTGGTCGATGAAGCCCGGGTCCTGGTGCGAGAAGCCGTTGTGGTCCTGCCGCCACACGTGGCTGGAGAGCAGGTAGTTCAGCGAGGCCAGCGGCTGCCGCCACGGGATGGCGCGGGTCACCTTCAACCACTTCGCGTGCTGGTTGACCATGGAGTCGACGATGTGGATGAACGCCTCGTAGCTGGTGAAGATCCCGTGCCGGCCGGTCAGCAGGTACCCCTCCAGCCAGCCCTGGCACAGGGTCTCCGACAGCACCTCCATGACCCGGCCGTCGGGGGACAGGTGGTCGTCGTCGGGCACCGTCGCCGCCACCCAGGCCCGGCCGGTGACCTCGAACGCGGCACCGAGCCGGTTGGACTCGACCTCGTCCGGGCCGAACAGCCGGAACGTCTGCGGATTCGCCGCGATAACGTCCCGGACCCACGGCCCCAACGCGCCGGTGGCACCGCCGATCGTCGCGCCGGGACGCGGCACCTCCACCGCGTAGTCGCGGAAGTCCGGCAGGTTCAGGTCCCGCAACACCAGCCCGCCGTTGGTGACCGGGTTGGCGCTCATCCTGCGGTCGCCCTTCGGGGGCAGCGCCGCCAGCTCGGCGGCCGGGGCGCCGGTCGCGTCGAACAGCTCCTCCGGCCGGTAACTGCGCAGCCAGCGTTCCAGCTCGGCCAGGTGCTCCGGGTTGGTGCGCACCTTCGACAGCGGCACCTGGTGCGACCGGTACGTCCCCTCCACGTGCTTGCCGTCGACGTCGCGGGGGCCGGTCCAGCCCTTCGGCGTACGGAGGACGACCATCGGCCAGCGCGGACGCTCGACCGGACCGCCCGACCGGGCCCGCCGCTGGATCGCGGCGATCTCGTCCAGTGCCCGGTCCAGCGTCGCGGCGAGCGTATGGTGCACGGTCGCCGGGTCGTCGCCGGCGACCACGTACGGCTGGTAGCCGTACCCGCGCATCAGGTCCAGCAGGTCGGACTCGGGGATGCGGTCGAGCACCGTCGGGCCGGCGATCTTGTAGCCGTTGAGGTGCAGGATGGGCAGCACCGCGCCGTCCCGGGCCGGGTTGAGGAACACGTTCGACAGCCAACTGCCGGCGAGCGGGCCGGTCTCGGCCTCGCCGTCACCGATGACGCAGGCGACCAGCAGGTCGGGGTTGTCGAACGCCGCGCCGTAGGCGTGGCTGAGCGCGTACCCCAGCTCGCCGCCCTCGTGGATCGAACCCGGCACCTCCGACGCGACATGGCTCGGGATGCCGCCGGGGAAGGAGAACTGGCGGAACAGCCGGGCCATGCCGGCCTCGTCGCGGCCGGTGCCGTGGTAGCGCTCACACCACGTGCCCTCCAGCCACGTGTTCGCGACGAGGGCCGGGCCGCCGTGGCCCGGGCCGGTGATGAAGATGGCGGAGAGGTCGCGGGCGACGATGACGCGGTTGAGGTGGGCGTAGAGCAGGTTCAGGCCGGGGCTGGTGCCCCAGTGCCCGAGCAGCCGCGGCTTCACGTGCTCCGGCGCGAGGGGCTCCCGGAGCAGCGGATTGTCCAGCAGGTAGATCTGCCCGACGGTGAGGTAGTTCGCCGCACGCCAGTAGGCGTCCAGCCGGCGCAGCTCGTCTTCGGTCAGGGGGCTGTGCAGGTCGGTTGCGGTGTCCATACTGACTGAGCCTCTCGCGGGTCGGGGAGTGGCGCATCCGGAAGGAACGGTTCCGTCGTCAGCCTCGCCGGATCGGCTGCTGTGGATCAGGGTCGTTGGTCCCGTGCGTCCGGGCCCTCCGTCGGAGCGAGTCCGCGTACCACGATCACGGGCGCCGGCGAGTGGTAGACCAGCGTCTGGCTCACGGAGCCGAGCATGCCCCTGCCGGGCTGGTCCGCCCGCGCAGCCACCACCCCGAGCTGGGCCGACCGCGTCTGCTCGACGAGGACCGCACCCGGGTAGCCGCGGATGGTGTGGCACTCCACGGGTACGGCGGGCCACCGTTCGCCGATCCGGGCGACGATCCCGGTGAGCACCGCCGGGTCGTCGTCCGCGCACCCCGGCTCCGCCACCCGGACGGCGACCAGCCGGGCCTCGCGTCGTGCGGCGCAGTCGAACGCCCACGCCAGAGCCTTCCGGGAGTCGGGTGAGCCGTCCACGCCGACCAGCACCGGACCCTCCGGCGGCGGATCCCGGCGTCCGACCAGCACCGGACACCCGGCCCGGGCGGCGACCTGCACGGCAGGCGCGTCGGCGGGCACGCAGCTGCCGGGGCGGGTGCTCATGCCGCTGTCGCCCACGGCGACCAGGAACGCCGTGTCGGACCGGCGGACCAGCATGTCGACCGTGGGTTCCTCGGAGATCTCGCCGCTGACCGGAAGGTTCTCGTCGACGTCCTTGGCGACCTCGGTGGCGCGGGCGAGCAGCTCCTCTGCCGCGTCGTGCGGCCCGGCGACCGACGGCGCCGCCAGGGCCGCCCCCCAGTCGAACGCGTGCAGCAGGCGTAGCGGCCGCTCGTGCCCGACGGCCTCGCCCGCGGCCATCCGGACCAGCGGCAGGTTGCGCTCCGAGCCGACACCGGCCAGTACCGGCGCATCGGTGACTGCGGTCATCGGCATCCCCTCCGCAGGCGTCGCACCGGCCCCCGTCCCGAGGCTAGTCCCGGCGGTAGGGCGGCGGGGCGGGATCGGCGCACCGCCCGCATCGCCGAGGGGTCCGGCCGGGTGGGACCGGCGCGCGGCGGGCCGTCCGTGTCCGCGCCCCGGCGGCTCTCGTGCCGGTCCCGGACGCCGTCGCCGGCTCTCGTGCCGGTCCCGGACGCCGTCGCGCGGCGGCGGGTCAGCGGAACTGGAGGCGGTTGATCGCGTCGAAGACGCGGGCGCCGAAGAGCCGCCGCGTGTGCACCATCGCCCACGCCGCCGCCGTGACCACGTAGCGGGTGCGCGGGCGACGGGCGGTCACCGCCCGCTCGATCACCCGGGCCACCGCGTCCGGCGTGACGGCGAGCAGGCGGCTCTCGTACGAACGCGCCATCGTCTCGTCCACCGCGGTCACCATCCTCCGGTACGGCCCGGCCGGGGCTGCCCCCTTGCCGAGCGACTCGGCCGCGACGGCACCGAAGCCGGTACGGATCAGGCCCGGCTCGACGATCGCCACGTCGACGCCGAACGGCCGCACCTCCTGGCGCAGCGCGTCGGAGATGGCCTCCACCGCGTACTTGCTCGCGTGGTAGTAGCCGCCACCGGGGAACACGATCCGGCCGCCCATCGAGCTGACGTTGACGATCCGGCCCCGGCCGGCCCGGCGCATACCGGGCAGCACCAGCTGGGTGAGCCGGCTGAGCCCGAACACGTTCGTCTCGAACTGCGCCCGCACCCGATCCATCGGGGTCTGCTCGATCGGGCCGTACTCCCCGTAGCCGGCGTTGTTCACCAGGACGTCGACCTGGCCGTGGTCGGCCTCGATCCGGGCGACGGCGGCGGCCATCGACGCCTCGTCGGTGACGTCGAGGGGGAGCGGCCGGGCGCCGGCCGCGGCCAGGTCGGCGATCGCCTCGACCTTGCGGGCGGTGGCGTAGACGGTCAGCTCGGGGCGGCGGGCAAGCCGCTCGACGGTGGCCCGGCCGATGCCGGACGAGGTGCCGGTGACGAGGACGGTGGTCATGCGGGGTCTCCAGGGGTGTCCAGGCCGGCGACGATCAACGCGACACCGTCGCGCAGCCGCCGCCGGGGCAGGTCGGGGTCGGTGAGGTCGGCCTCCAGGCCGCGGGTGAGCGCCACCAGGACGTCGGCCACCGCGCGGGCCCGGGGCCCGGCACGGTCGGCGAGCGCCTCGGCCACCACGTCGGTCAGCTCCCGGGTGTACGCCTCCACGAGGTCCCCGGTCAGCTTCGTGCTCTCGTCGAGCAACTCGGCGGCGTGCCGGCTCTCCCGGTGCAGGGTCAGGGTGAGCTCCAGCTTGGCCCCGAGCACGGTGATCAGCCGCTCGGCCGTGGACGCCGTGGGGTCGGCAGCGGCCCGGCGCGCCTCGGCGAGCGAGCCGGCGAAGAGCCGCTCGGCAAGCCGCCGGTACGCGTCGTCCTTGTTGCGGACGTACTGGTAGACGGCCGGGCGGGACATGCCGGCAGCGGCGGCGATGTCGTCCATGGTCGTACGGCGCATCCCGTGGCGGGTGAAGCACTCGTACGCCGCCGCGAGGATCGCCTCCAGCCTGTCGGTCGACATGCTGACAATCTTTGCACAGTTTGTCAGGGCGGCTCAGACCCGAAGGCGGCGAGACCTTGGAGGGAAATGGCCCCTGGAGGGGCCGGATTCCTTCATGAACTTGCTGTGTCGCCTTGCGCTGTTTGGGGCGCATGTCGGGTTTCGGTGTCACGTGGTGGGCTGTGTGTCGGGTTTGGGGGTGTGATCGGCGGCATCGTGGGGGTGGAATCGTGGCGGTGCCGGGGTCGTTACATCACCTGGACGATCGAGCAGCGCCCGCCTTCGTGGCAGGGTGAGCGGCCCCCGGAATGATGGCGGCCGGCGGTCGTTACATCTGGACCCGGCACCACGAGGCCCCCCGGCCTGGGGCGCCGGTCCTTGCGGTCACCGCCTCGCCCACCCCCCTTGGGCGTGACGCTGGTGGTCATCCCCCGAATGTCTTTGAGCGCCGGTCGGTGCTTGCGCCCCCGCACCCCTGATTCCCCCTCGGGTGGGTGGCGTCTCCCCTGAATGGAGCTTGGTGATGAACTCGAAGCTGCTGCGTAAGGGTGTTCTCGGTATCGCTGGTCTGGCCTTCGCCTCTGGTGTGGTCGCCGGCCCGGCTACCGCTCACGCCGCCCCGGTGGAGTCGAAGCCGGTCGCGGTCACCGTCCTCGCGGACAAGGTGGACAAGGGCACGCTGATCCCGCACGGTGTGCAGGGCGAGCAGTCGCGGATCGATCTGGACGACGAGCAGGTCGCGAATGTGAAGGCGATCATCGCGGCGACGAAGAAGGCCGGCATGGACGAGCGGGCCGCGGTGGTGGCGATCGCGACGGCGTTGCAGGAGTCGAAGTTGGTGAACCTGGGTCATCTGGGTGAGCGCAACGACCACGACTCGCAGGGCCTGTTCCAGCAGCGTCCCTCCAGCGGGTGGGGCACGGTGGAGCAGATCACCGACCCCGAATACAGCACGATGGCGTTCCTGAAGGGTCTCAAGCAGGTCGACGGCTGGCAGGACATGCCCCTGACCAAGGCCGCCCAGACCGTGCAGGTGTCGGCCTACCCGTTCCACTACGCCCAGTGGGAAACCCAGGCCGCCGACCTGGTCGCCGAGTACTGGAACAGCTGACCCCCCGACACAACCCGAACGCAGGCTTTCCTCGCAGGGGGAAGCAGGCCGTTGGCCGGTACCCGAACCCGGGGTGCCGGCCAGCGGCGTCTGCACACACCGTCTGCACACACCGGTTGATCGACTCGGCTTCCTGCATGTCGGGGTATCACCGACGGTCGGACACCCCGACATCAAGGACGTCGAGTCGATCAAGAGGTGTGGGTGCCGGGTTTTCGGGCCGAGACGGCCGGGCGGACCCGGACCGGGTCGGGGGTGGGGCCCGCCGTGACCGGCGCAGGGATCAAGCCTGACCGCCCGGAGCCGGGCACGGCGGGCCCCACCCCACCACCGCAACCAAAGGCCAAGCCGAAAGGGCCCGGCCGGTCTTCAGCTCACGCGGACGAGGACGGCGGTGGCGTTGTCGGTGCCGCCGGCGGTGAGGGTGGCGTCGAGGAGGGTGCGGACGGCCTGGTTCGGATCGGGGTCGGCCAGGAGTTCCCGCAGGCGGTGGTAGTCGACCTGGTCGCTCACGCCGTCGGTGCAGAGCAGCCAGGTGTCACCGGGTCGCAGCGTCACCGCGAGCAGGTCCGCCTCCGGTTCGCCGGGGTGTCCGGCGTACCGGGTGAGCTGGTAGCGGGCCCGGGCGGCGGCGGGGGAGTCGGCCGCGTACCAGCCGTGCACGACGCCGAGCCAGGCCGCCGTGTGGTCGACGGTCAGCAGTTCCAGGAGTCCGTCGCGCAGCCGGTACGCCCGGGAGTCGCCGAGCTGCACCAGCCAGCCCTGTCCGCCGTCCGGCTCGACGAGCAGGGCGGTGAGCGTGCACCCGGTCAGGTCGGCGAGGTCGGCGCCGGCGGCGCGTACCGCGGACTGGACCCGGGCCACGGCGGTGCGCAACCGCCGGGCGTCGATGTCGGGCCAGGCGGCTCGGATCTCCGCGACGAGCGTGCCCACCGCGGTGGTGCCGGCCCGCCGGCTGCCCTCACCGGCGCCCATGCCGTCGGCGACCACGGCGAGGGGCAGGTCGGGGTCGACGTGGAGGACGTCGAAGTTCGCCGGGTACCGGTGGCCGACGACGGTGCCGCCCACCGGTCGCAGGCGCAGGTGCCCGACCGACATCAGGTGGTGGTCCTCGAACGAAGGCACGGCCGGACCCTAGCAGGATTGTCAACCGGGGTTGACATGCGGCAATCGTCAACGTAGGTTGACAGCATGAGTCAGGCGACGGAACTCGCGGCGGCCGCCAGCAGCACCGACCCCCGGGTCGGGCTGCGCGCCGTCCGCGCGCTGCGCCGGCTTCTCGAGCGGCTCGAGGTGGTCCAGGTCGACAACGCCCGGCGGCAGGGCTGGTCCTGGCAGGAGATCGCCGACGCGCTCGAGGTCAGCCGGCAGGCGGTCCACAAGAAGCACGCCGGGCGGCCGGCGGTCGATCAATCCTGGGAGGCGTGATGTTCGAGCGGTTCACCGACCGGGCGCGCAGCGTGGTCAAGGGGGCGCGCGACGAGGCGCGCGCCGAGGGGCAACGCCCGGTCGGCACCGAGCACCTGCTGCTCGCGATGCTCGCCGACGGCGACAGCCTCGCGGTGCGGGTGCTGCGCGAGGCGGGCGTCACCGCCGACGACCTGCGGGCTCGGATCCAGCGGCACACCGCGCACACCAGCACCGGTCTCGCCGACGCCGACGCCGCCGCGCTGCGCGAGATCGGCATCGACCTCGCGGCCATCGTCGCGCGCATCGAGGAGACGTTCGGCCCGGACGCGCTCCGCGAGGCGGAGCCGGCGCCGCGCCGCCGGTGGGGCCGTCGACGGTACGCGGGCGGGCCGTTCTCGGCGCGGGCGAAGAAGGTGCTGGAGTTGTCGCTGCGGGAGGCGCTGCGGCTGCGCCATTCGCACATCGGCACCGAGCACATCCTGCTCGGCCTGCTCCGTGAGGGCAACGGCCTCGCCGCGCTGGTGCTCACCGAGGCCGGTGTGAACCTCGACGACCTCCGCCGCCGCGTCGAGACCGCTCTCCGCACGGCCGCCTGACCCGGGCGCGTCGCGAGAACGCGCATGATCGCGCTCGATCCCGGATGTGGTGGCCTCGCCGCCGGCCCGATGCCACTACATCCGGGAAACAGCACGATCTTCGCGCGGCGCGCCGGAGCGGACAGCCCCGGCGGCGAGCGGACAGCCCCGCCGCCGAGTGGCGGCGAACCGGTGGCGGCGGTGTTGAAACCTGGTTGTGGCGCTGCCGACCCGCTCGCGTGATGACTCGCTGAACCCGCGGCTGTGCTGCACACTGACGCCGTGGATGCTGGAGAGGACAAGGGCGGGCTGCGGTCGGCCGTGGTGGTGAACCCGGTCAAGGTGGCCGATCCGGACGAGCTGCGCCGTACGGTCGACGACGTCCTCGCCGCCGCCGGCTGGCCCGAACCCCTCTGGTTCGAGACCACCGTCGACGACCCGGGGCAGGGCCAGACCGCGGAGGCCGTACGGGCCGGCGTGGACGTGGTCTTCGTCTGCGGCGGCGACGGCACGGTCATGTCCTGCGTCAGCGCGCTCGTCGGCACCGACGTGGCGCTCGCCGTCCTGCCGCAGGGCACCGGCAACCTGCTCGCGGCCAACCTGGGCCTCTCCAACGACCTCGCCGCCGGCCTCGGTGTGGCGATCGAGCGCGGCCGGCGCCTGCTCGACGTCGGGCAGGTGGAGGAACGGTACTTCACCGTGATGGCCGGCATGGGCTTCGACGCCCAGATGCTGGCCGCCACCTCGGAGACCACCAAGAAGCGGATCGGCTGGCCGGCGTACGTGGTGGGGGCCGCGCGGCACCTGCGGGACCGGCCGATGAGGGTCTCCATCCGCATCGACGACCAGCAGCCGCTCCGACGCCGGGCGCGGTCTGTCCTGGTCGCCAACGTCGGCCGGCTCCAGGGCGGCGTACGCCTGCTCACCGGCGCCGAGCCGGACGACGGCTACCTCGACGTCGCGGTGCTCACCCCGCGCACGCTGCGGCACTGGCTGGCGCTCGGCTGGGCGGTCGTCCGCCGGCAGGACCGGGTGCCCCGGATGGAGGTGTTCCGCGGGCGGCGGGTGGAGATCACCAGCAACCGCCCGCAGCCCCGGGAGCTCGACGGGGACCTGATCGAGCCGGGTCGGACGCTGAAGGCGGAGATCCGGCGGCGGGCGCTGTGGTTGTGCGTACCACAGCCGGAGGAGGCACCGGACCTGGCGGTGGACGCCGACGCCGCCGGCGAGCGGGGCGAGCGGCTGGTCGAGGAGGCACGCCGTGAGTAGCACCCGGATCGTGCCGGAGACCCGGCTGATGGCGGACGAGGAGCTGTCCGCCGACGACGCCTGGCACACGCTGCGCCGGGAGGGCGGCTGGTGCCTGCTGCGGGACGCGTTCATCCGGTTCCGCTACGGCGACGGCTTCAGCCACTCCCGCGCGTTCGCGTTGCAGCTGTGCCTGGCCGTGGTGCCGTTCCTGATCGCGCTGACCGGTCTGATCTCCGAGCTGGGCGTCGAGGAGGGCGGCCAGGTCGTCGCCGACACCGTGCTGGCGCTCTCCCCGGGCGCCAGCGACGAGGTGGTGGCGGAGCTGCTCGGGGAGGGCGAGCGCACCGAGGAGGTGGGCGAGCTGGCCCTGACCCTCGGTCTGCTCACCGGCCTGGTCGCGCTGACCATGACGATGGCGCAGATCGAGCGGGGTGCCAACCGGATCTACGGCGTCGAGCGGGACCGCCCGGCGCTGTGGAAGTACGTACGCGCCGCCGTCCTGGCGCTCACCGCCGGCCTGCCGGCGCTGACCGGGTTCCTCATCCTGGTCGCGGGCGGGGCGATCGGCGACTCGGTGCAACGGCACTACGCGTGGGGCGAGGGCGCCCACGCCGTGTGGGACGTGGCGCGGTGGCCGCTCAGCCTGGGGCTGACCGTGCTGGCCGTCGCGGTGCTCTTCCGGCACGCGCCCCGACGCAACCAGCCCAGCCTCTCCTGGCTCTTCTTCGGGGCGGGGATCGCCACCGCGCTGTGGTGGCTGACCAGTCTCCTGCTGGCGGGGTACGTCGCCTGGAGCGACGACTTCAACCAGACGTACGGGGCACTGACCGGCATGATGGCGCTGCTGCTGTGGGCCAACCTCACCGGCATGGCGCTCTTCGGCGGGCTGGCCTTCGCCGCGCAGTTGGAGGCGGTGCGGATCGGCGTCCAGGAGCCGGCCCAGCCCGACCTGTGGGAGCCCGAGGCCGACCGGATGGAGCTGCACGACACCGGTGAGATGACCTCGCTGTAGATCAGGGCCCGGTGTACGGGAACCACCGATCGGGTAAAGCGCCACGCCAGGAGCTGAGAGGGAGGCTGCCGTGAGCGTGGTCACCGACCTGTTGCGCCGACCCCTGGGTCATTTCACCGAGCGGACGCTGGCCGGTCTGGCGCTCGTCCTCGGCACCGGGGTCGGTTTCGGTCTGCTGCTGGCCCTGGTCCGGGTGAAGTGGACCCCGCTGTACGACGTCGACCACGGTGTCGCCGCCTGGCTCAACGACCTCGTGTCGCCGTACGGGCCGCTGGTGACCGTGCTCAACGCGCTCACCGACCTGGGCGGCCGGGCGGTGCTCATCTGGCTGATCTCGGTCGCCGTGGTCGGTCTGCTGATCCGCAGGCAGGGGCGGCTGGCGGTGTTCCTCATCGTGACCGGCGTCGGCGCGCTGATCCTGGACCCGGCGCTCAAGACGCTCGTCGACCGGCTGCGCCCCGAGGTGGAGGTGCCGATCGGGACGTACGCGGGGCAGAGCTTCCCCTCCGGTCACGCGCTCGGGTCGTTCGTCGCGTACGGTGCGCTGCTGCTGGTCTTCCTCCCGGCCATGTCGCCCCGCTGGCGGAAGCCGGCGATCGGCCTGGTCGCCACGATCGTGGTGCTCATCGGGCTGACCCGGATCGCGCTGGGTGTGCACTTCGTCTCCGACGTGCTGGGCGCCTGGCTGCTGGGCGCGGCCTGGCTGGGCATCGCCGCGTACGCCTTCCGCCTGTGGCGGCTGGAGCGCGGCCGGCCGGTGCCGGCGCTGACCGAGGGGTTGGAGCCGGAGGCCGCGCACGACGTGGCGCCGGCCCCCGACGAGGCGCACCTGCTGCCGCACCCGCGGGCGGCCGTCTTCGAGCTGATCGTCGGCTGGGTGATGGTGCTCGGCGCCCTCTACGGCTTCGGGATGTTCGTCAGCTACTACGCCGGCGGGACGTTCTTCGCCACCCTCGACACCGACGTGCCGCGCTGGTTCGCCGAGCACCGGGCCCCGGCCCACGACGATCTTTCCTGGTGGTGGAGCAAGTTCGGCGACACGCACGCGATCCTGCTGATCTCGCTGGTCTTCTGCCCGCTGGTGCTCGCGGTCTGGCGGCGCTGGCGTCCGGTGCTGTTCGTCGCGCTGACCATGTTCGGCGAGCTGACCCTCTTCCTCGCCTCGGCCGCCGCCGTGGACCGGCCCCGGCCGCCGGTGGTGAACCTGGACGGGCCGATGCCGACGTCGTCCTTCCCGTCCGGCCACATCGCCGCCACCCTGTGCGTCTGGGTCGCCATCGCGATCATCACCTTCCCGCGCACCGACCGCTGGTGGCGCTGGGTGTTCGTGGTGCTGGCGGTGATCATGCCGGTCGGGGTGGCGGTGTCGCGGATGTACCGGGGGATGCACCACCCGACCGACTTCATGGGGGCGATCATCCTGTGCGCCCTCTGGGTGGGGCTGCTCTACTGGGTGGTCCGGCCGAACGAGGACCTGCGCGAGGGCAACCGGCCGGCGATCGAGTCGGAGGACGTGCACACCCTCGACGACGAGCTGGCCAAGGCCGGCCGGGTGGACTGACCGACCGCATGCTGCGCGTGGCGACCTGGAACATCCGGACCGGCGGCCGGGACGCCGGCGGCGGGGACCGGCGGGACCTGATCGTCCGGGTCGTCACCGACCTGCGGCCGGACGTGCTCGCGATGCAGGAGCTGCGCGGCTTCGACGACCGCGCCCTGGCGGCCTTCGCCGGGCGGGTGGGGATGCGCGGGCACCTGGCCCGGTCGTGGTTCGCCCAGCCGGTGGCCGTGCTGGTCCGCCCGCCGCTGCGGGTGCTCGCCGCCGGCCGGGTACGCCGGCCGTTCCACCACGCCGCCGGGCGGGTCACGGTGGCCACCGACGCCGGGCCGCTGACCGTGTTCGGCACGCATCTCAACCCGTACTCCGGCGGCCGGCGGCGGACGGAGGCCGACTGGCTGGCGGCGGCCGTGCGCCGGACCGCCGGCGAGCTGGTCCTGGTCGCCGGTGACCTGAACACCCTCGACCCGGCCGTCGACCACACCGAGCGCCTGGCCCGGCTGCCGGAGCTGTACCGGCGCCGGCACCTGCGCCGGGACGGCCGGATCGTGGACACCCGTGCGGTCGGCCGGCTGCTGGACGCGGGCCTGGTCGACCTCTGGGCACGCGGCGGTTCACCGGAGCCGGACGGGTGGACCGTGCCGACCCGGCAGGGCGGGTCGGAGTTCGCGCCGACGCGCCTGGACTACCTGCTCGGCACGCCCGCCGTCGCCGCCGCGGCCGGCCCGGTGCGCGTGGTGCGCGGCGGCGACGCCGACCGCGCCTCCGACCACTACCCGGTCACCGCCGACCTGGACCTCGACCCGGCCTGACCGGCGGCGACCGCCGGTCGGGCCGCGTCAGAGGACCAGGTTGAGCAGCACGGTCAGGACGATCGACGCGACGACCGAGAAGAGGATCATCAGCAGGCAGCCGAGACCGCCGCCGGCCGGGCGGATCTCCGTGTTACCGATGCGCATGAGGAGTCACCTGTTCGTCAGAGGTCGGAGTCAGCAGCAGCCGGACCGCGTCGGCGACCTGGGCCGGGGCGGTGGTGGCGACATTGTGCGCGGCGCCGGGCACCACGACGTCGCGGGCGTGGGGCACGAGCCGGACCGCCTGTGACCGCCACCCGGCGGGTACCACCGGGTCGCGCGAGCCGGTCACCACCACGGTCGGCGCGGCGATCCGCACCAGGTCCGCCTCGATCGCGTTGCGCACCGAGTGGGTGAGGGTCGCGGAGACCCGCCAGGGACGGGCGTCCCACACGTCGCGGAGCAGGATGGGCGCCTGCAACGGCGCCTCCCGCAGCGTGTCCACCAGCCACCGTCCGATCTGGCCGCGCCGCGAACGCGCGACCGGGTCGCTGGTGGGACCGGCCAGGACCACCGCGCGGACCACCTCGGGGTGCCGGGCGGCCAGCGCCGCCGCGACCTCCGCGCCGAACGAGTGGCCGAGCACGCAGACCGGCGGCATCCGGTACGCGGCCAGCCAGGCGGCGAGGTGGTCGGCGTGCCGGGGCACGTCGTACGCGGAGCCCGGGCGCTCGGTCAGGCCGAAGCCGGGCAGGTCCGGCACGTACACGGGGTGGGTGTCGGCGAGCGCCACGGCGAGCGGGGTGAGGTACCGGTGCGAGACGGCGAGGCCGTGGACGAGCACGACCGGCGGGGCGCCGGTGCCCGGGTCGGCGCTGCGGCGGGTGTGCGTGCGGAGCCCGTCGACCAGCCGCCACTCGCTGGTGAGGCCGGCGGCGGGCCGGGGCGCGGCGAGGGCGAGGCGCAGCTCGGCGGGGCCGAAGCGTCCCGCCGCCGTCGGCAGGGGCCGCCGCAGCGGCGACGTCCTCACAGCTCCCGCAGGCGCGGCAGCAACTGCTCCTGCGCCCACTCCAGGAACATCGGCTGGCTCTCGCCGCCGACCTGCACGACCGCGACGTGGCTGAAGCCGGCGTCGACGAACGTCTTGAACGCCTCGACGTGCCGGTCGACGTCCGGACCGCAGGAGATGCTCTCGGCGACGTCCTCCTCGCGCACGAACTGGGTGGCGGCGGCGAAGGCGTCCGGGCCGGGCAGGTCAGCGTTGACCTTCCAGCCCAGCCCGAACCAGCGGAACTGGTCGTGCACGATCTTGCGGCACTCGGCCTCGTCCGGGCCGTAGCAGATGGCGACCTGGCCGTAGCGCGGCTTGCCGACGCCGCCGGCGTCGTCGTACATCTCGATGAGTTCGGGGAGCGGGTCGGTGGCGACCATCCCGTCGGCGTACTCGGCGGCGAGGGTGGCCGACTGCCGGCCGGAGGCGGCGACCGCCATCGGCACCGGCTGGTCCGGCCGGTCCCAGACGTACGCGTCGGGCACGTCGTAGTGGTTGCCGGAGAAGGTCAGCGTCTCCCCGTTCAACAGGGGCCGGATGATCTGGAGGGCCTCCTCGAACATCTCGTGCCGCTGCTGCACGTGCGGCCAACCGCCCACGACGTGCTCGTTGAGGTTCTCGCCCGCGCCCAGGCCCAGGGTGAACCGCCCGTCCGACAGCACTCCGACGGTGCTCGCCTTCTGTGCCACGACGGCCGGGTGGTAGCGGGCGATGGGGCAGGTCACGAACGACATCAGCTGCGCCCGCGCGGTGGCGTGGGCGACCGCGCCGAGAACCGACCAGGCGTACGGGGAGTGGCCCTGCGAGTCGAGCCAGGGGTAGTAGTGGTCGGACATGACGAGGTGGTCGAAGCCGGCCGCCTCGGCACGCACGGCGTAGTCGATCAGGTCTTTCGGACCGGCCTGCTCGCACATGAGTGTGTAGCCGACGTTGACCATGGTCCCTCCTCGTTCCGACCGGGCGGATCATCCCCGGATACCCCGGTCGGCGTGGGTCAACCCTGGCGGATCACGGGCTGGACGGTGCGGTGGACGTTCGCCAACGGCCAGACGGTCAGCCAGTCCTGGAACGCGTCACTGACCAGCAGCGGGTCGGCGGTCACCGCCCGCAACGTGGACTGGAACGGCCGGCTGGGTGCCGGCGCCAGCACCAGCTTCGGCTTCATCGGCAGCTGGAACGGCACCAACGCCAGGCCCGCGGTGACCTGCACCGCGAGCTGATCGGTTCACCGGTGGCCGGGCCCGGACGCGGGCCCGGCCACCGCGCCCGGCCGCATCACGAGGGCTGCCGGGACGTGGGGCCCGGCCACCGCTCCCGGCCCCATCACGCCGGCCGCCCAGTTCGTCGCGCACCGCTCGTCCCCAGGAGTCCTCGGCCGGGGCAGCCATACCCCTCCATCCCGGCCACTGTGTCACCGCGGCGAGCAGCGCCTCCTGCACCGCGTCCTCGGCGGTGGCGAAGTCGCCGAAGCGGCGGGCGAGCACGCCGAGGACCTGCGGCGCCAGGTCGCGCAGCAGGTCCTCGACGTCACGGTCAACCGTGTCCAGGTGTCACAGCTCCTCGGGCGGGGCGGACATCACCGGGTGCACCTCGATCGGCATGTTCAGCGGCCGGCCGCCCGAACCGGGCGCGGTGGAGGTGTGCGCGGCGATCGCCACGGCCCGCTCGGGGCTGTCGACGTCCACGATCCACCAGCCGGCGAGGAACTCCTTGGTCTCGGCGAACGGCCCCTCGGTGACGACGGGCTCGCCACCGCTGCCGGCCCGGACGATCTTCGCCTGCGCCGGCCCGCCGAGTCCTTCCCCCTGGACCCACTCACCGTCGGCGACCAGCTTCGCGTTGACCTCCCCCATGAACCGGATGTGCGCGCGGATCTCCTCCGGCGTCCAGGTGTGGATCGGCGGGAAGTCGGTGCCGGCGGCGCTGAACTGCATGAGCAACATGTACTTCACGTCTGGCTCCTCGGGTCTCGGGCACCGTCGTCGGTGCTCTCACCCGTAGGTAGAAGCCGACGCGCCGCCGCTCGACATCCGGCGCGGAAAAATCTCGGGGAAACTCAGTCGAGCGCGGTGACCTCCAGCAGCAGCGCCTGCTCCGGGTGCAGCGCCGGCACCTGGAGCCCGACCGAGGCGAGCACCGCACCGGTCAGGGTGGCGCCACCGGCGACCAGCCAGCCCGGTTCGGTCATCTGGAGCACCGCCGGTTCGGGCACGCCCGCGGCCGGGCGGACCGCGTACCGCCGGGTCCGGTCCAGGCCGGGGAGCCGGACCGGGCCCGGCACCTGGGCAACCGAGGTGGCCAGCCGCGCCACCGCGTACACGGCCCGGGAACCGTCGTGGGCGACCACGCCGTGCGCCCAGACGGCCGGGTCCGGGTGGTCGACCCGGACCACCCGCCCGGCGTGCAGCAGCGGGCGGAGCCGCTTGTGCAGGGCCACCCAGGCGGCCAGCTCCCGGCGCTCGTCGGCACTGATCGCGCCGATGTCCCACTCGATGCCGTGGTGGCCGAAGAGCGCGGTCGCCGCCCGGAAGCCCAGGTCGTGGACGCGGTGGGTGGTGTGCGACCGCTCCGGCCCGACGTGGGTGCCGACCAGTTCGGGCGGCAGCAGCAGCCCGGTCCAGCGCTGGATGGCCAGCCGTTCGAGGGCGTCGTTGCAGTCGCTGGCCCAGACCCGGTCGGTGCGGCGCAGGATCTCCAGGTCGACCCGGGCGCCGCCGGAGGCGCAGCTCTCGATCTCGACGCGCGGGTGCCGGGCGCGCAGCTCGTCGAGGAGCCGGTAGACCGCGAGGGTCTGCTCGTGCACGCCCGGCCGGCCGTGGTGGCCGGCCTCGGTGAGGTCCCGGTTGTGGTCCCACTTCAGGTAGCTGATTCCTGGATGCTCGGTGAGCAGGGCGTCGAGCCGTCCGAGCAGGTAGGCGTACGCCTCCGGGTGGGCGATGTCGAGCACCTGCTGGTGCCGCCACTCCGGCGGCAGCCGGCCGGGCACCGCGAGCACCCACTCGGGGTGGGCGCGGAACAGGTCCGAGTCGGGGTTGACCATCTCCGGCTCGACCCACAGCCCGAACGCCATCCCGTGGCCGGTCACGTGGTCGACGAGCGGCGTCAGGCCGTCCGGCCAGACCTCCTCGTCGACGTACCAGTCCCCGAGGCCGGCGTGGTCGTGCCGCCGGCCCCGGAACCAGCCGTCGTCGAGGACGAACCGTTCCACCCCGACCTCGGCCGCGCGGTCGGCGAGGGCGCGCAACCGGTCCAGGTCGTGGTCGAAGTAGACCGCCTCCCACACGTTGAGCGTGACCGGCCGGGGCGTTCGCGGGTGGGTCGGCCGGTCACGCACGTGCCGGTGCAGGGCGTCGCTGAGCCCGTCCAGCCCGGTGTCGGACCAGGCGGCGTAGAGCAGCGGGGTGGCGTACTCGGCGCCTGGCGCGAGCACCACCTCGCCGGGAGCCAGCAGCTCGCCGCCACCGAGGATCGAGTCGCCGGTGGGCCGGCGCTCCGCGAAGGTCACGTGGTCACCGCTCCAGGCGGTGTGCACCGCCCACACCTCGCCGTGCCCGAACCCGAACCCGGGCGTGCCGGCCACCAGCAGCAGCGTGGCGTCGTGGCCGGTGCGGCCGTGCCGGCCCTCGCGTACCCAGGTGCCCATCGGCCACGGATGCCGCTGCGGGGACCGTTCCCGGCACCACCGGCCGGTCAGGTCGAGCAGTTCGGTGGCGGCCGCCGGCACCGGCAGCACCGGCGTCAGCTCCCGCAGCTCGTAGCCGGTGGTGCCGTCGTTGCGCAGCCGGTGCCGCACGGTCAGCACGCCGTGCGGGTCCAGCGCCAGCTCGACGGTGAGGGACAGGCCGGCGGCCGGGTCCGACGCCCGCACGGTCACCCGCGCCGCGCCGGCCCCGTCGTGGTCCCGCTCCTCGTCGGATACGCGCACCGCCTCCCCGCCCGAAGCCACGCGGCTCGGGTCCGAGGCATCGTCCACGGCGTCGACGCCGTCCAGGCGGAACGCCGTGGACCAGGCCGCGCCGTCGCGGTGCCCGGCCAGCGCCGGCCGGCCGCTCCATCCGGCGCCCGGCTCCGGCAGCAGGGACAGCACGGTCGGCGCGTCGAAGCTGCTCGGCACCACCGGCGGTACGGTCGCGGCGACCAGGGTCGCCAGGTCCTCGTCGGCGAGCGGGCCCAGGTCGGCGCCCCAGTGGACCACGCGCGGCAGGCCGCACCCGCGCGCGTCGAGCACCAGGCTGGTCCGCGCGCGGCGCAGGTGCAGGATCGTCATCCCTTGCTTGCTCCCAGGGTCAGGCCCCGGACGAACTGCTTCTGCAACAGGAAGAAGATCACCAGGGTCGGGATCGCGACCAGCACCGAGCCGGCCGAGACGAGGTTGTTGTCGGTGAAGAACTCGCCGCGCAGGTTGTTGAGCGAACTGGTGACCGGGAACTTGTCGCCGGTCCGCATGAGGACGGTGGCCCAGAAGAACTCGTTGTAGATCCAGGTCACCTCCAGCGTCGCCAGGGCCGCGAGGGCGGGCCGGCACAGCGGCATGGTCACCTGCCAGTACTGCCGCCACACGCTCGCCCCGTCGACCATCGCCGCCTCGTACAGGTCACGGGGGAGCGCCTTCATGTAGTTGCTCAGCACGAACACGCAGAAGCCGCACTGGAAGGCGACGTTGACCAGGATCAGTCCCCAGTAGCTGTCGTACAGCAGCTCGGAGTCGCTCATGAACTCCGGCAGCGGCACCTGGGTGAAGAGGCGGAACAGCGGGATCAGCAGGGCCTGCTGGGGCAGCAGGTTCGCCGCGGTGAACAGGCCGAGCAGGATCAGGTTGGTACGCCAACTGAACCGCGCGATGACGAACGCGACGCACGAGGCGAGGAAGAGCGTCAGCAGCACCGCCGGCACGGTGATGTACACCGAGTTGAGGAAGTGCTGCCCGAACTCGGCGGTCCGCCACGCGGTGACGTAGTTGTCGAAGGTCCAGCCGCCGAGCGAGACGTAGCCGTTGGCGGCGGTGTACTGGTACGAGCGCAGCGAGGTGAGCACGGCCCACAGGATCGGGAACAGCCAGCTCACCGCCACGGCGGCGAGGAAGACGTGCAGCAGCACCCGGGCCGGGCGCAGCGGCCGGCGGGCCGGGGCCGGCGCGGTGACCTCCTCGCCCCGGCTCATCATCGCGGTGGTGCTCATCGCCGGTCCTCCCTCATGACGGTGGCCAGGTAGACGGTGATGAAGACCAGCGAGACGACCAGCATGATGGTCGCCAGCGCCGAGCCGAAGCCGATCCGGCTGGCCTCGCCGACCACGTTCGCGGTGACCAGCGCGGAGATCAGCTCCAGACCGTTGCGGCCCTTGTTGATGACCCAGACCAGGTCGAACGCCCGCAGCGACTCGATCACGGTCACCACCAGCACGATGATGTTGATCGGGCGCATGACCGGGAAGACCACCCGGAAGAAGGTGCTGGTCTCCGAGGCGCCGTCGACGGCGGCGGCCTCCCGCAGCGACGGGTCCACACCCTTCAGCCCGGCCAGGTACAGCAGCATGATGTAGCCGACGTGCCGCCACCCGGCCGCGACCAGCACCGCCCAGATGTTGACGTCCGGGTCGCCGTACCAGTCGACGTCGCTGCCGAAGACGCCGTTGAGCAGGCCCTGGTCGCGCGAGTAGATGAGCTGCCAGACGAAGCCGATCAGCGCGAGGGAGAGCACGACCGGCAGGTAGAGCGCGGTCTGGTAGAACCGGGTGCCGCGCAGTTCCTTGTCGAGGAGGACGGCCAGGAACATCCCGAACGGGGTGGCCACCACGAAGAGCGCGGCCAGCCAGAGCAGGTTGTTCTGCACGGCCGGGACGAACGGCGGGTAGATGTTCACCACGTCGGAGTAGTTGCGGCCACCGACGAACTCGATCTCGCTGACCGGGCCGATGCCGTCCCAGTCGGTGGCCGACAGCGCCACCGTGGCCAGCGCGGGCAGCCAGACGAGGGCGACGACGAGCAGCAGCGGGACGAGCACCATCAGCGCGATGACCACGCGGTCGGTGCGGGACAGGAGCCGTAGCCGGCGGCCGCGCCCACCGGTGGTGGTGGTCGCGACCGGCGGCGGTACGGCGCGGTCCGCTTGGACCAGGGGCAGGTCGGACACGATGTCCTCCCCCTTCCGCCGTCAGTCGGTGAAGATCGACTTCTTCTGGTTCTCGATGCTGTTCGTGAGCCCGTCGATGTCGGTCGGGTCCTTGATGAACTGCTGCAGCGCCGGGATCATCACGGTCGAGGCGAAGTCCGGCCGGGTGTCCCGGTCGAGGAACTGGGCGATCTCGGTGGCCGAGCCCACCAGCTCGGCGGCCTTCTTCTGGAGCGCGGTGTAGCCGCTGGTGTCCGCCTCGCCGTTGGCGACCAGGGTGCTCGGGTCGTTCTTCACGGTGATGTCCGCGGCGGCCTTGGAGCCGACGTACTCCAGCAACTTCTTGGCGTTCGCCTCCTCCTTCGGCCGGCGGGCCATCATGTAGCCGTCGATCGGCGCGTCCAGGGCCTTCGCCCCGATCGACGGGTCGATCTCGGGGAACGTGAAGAAGTCCAGGTCGTCCTGCTCGTCGTTGTTGAACTGCTGGGCGACGAAGAGGCCGAGCAGGTACATGCCGCTCTTCTTCTGCTGGAGCGACTGGGCCGCCTCCTGCCAGGTGCGGCCGAGGCTGTCCGGCTGGTGCAGCGGCAGCAGGCCCCGCCAGGTGTCGAAGACCTTCTTCACCTTGTCGGAGGTCCACGCCTCCTTGCCGGCCATCAGGTCGACGTGGAACTGGTAGCCGTTGATCCGCAGGTTGAGGATGTCGAAGGTGCCCATCGCCGGCCAGCCGTCCTTGTCGGCGAACGCGATCGGGACCAGGCCGTCCTTCTTCATCTCGGCGGAGAGGGCGGTCAGCTCGTCGAGCGTCTTGGGCACCTGGTAGCCGTTCTGCTGCCACACCGACTTCCGGTAGAAGAGCGCCCACGGGTAGTACGACGAGGGGACGAGGTACTGCTTGCCGTCGTCGCCGGTGGACGCCTTCTTGAACGCGTCCGACATCCCGGAGAGCTTGCCCCAGACGTCGGAGAGGTCGCCGGCGAGACCGCGTCCGGCGAAGAACCGCATCCGGTAGCCGGCGAACCACATGAAGACGTCGTCCGGCTTGCCCTGGAGGTAGTTGTTGATGTTCTCCTGGTAGGTGTTGTGGTCGACGGTGTTGACCGAGACCTGGAGGCCGGACGAGGTCTGGAAGCCGTCCACGACCTTGGCGATGACCTCCTTCGGCTTCGGGTCGGACTGGTTGGAGCCGAGCGACACCGTCTTGGAGCCCGAGCCGCCCGAGTCGTCACCGCCGCAGCCGGCGAGCAGGCCGGTGCCGAGCAGCGCGCCGGAGCCGGCGGCGCCCGCGAGCAGCGAGCGGCGGCGGAGGCCGGCGACCGAGGGGGGTACGAGCCGGGCGAGGTACTCGGCTTGGGATCGGGGACGGGACATGGTGCCTCCTGCGGATGAGAAGGTGCTGCGCCCGAGGGCCTCGGCTGGCAGTAACCACCCGTCGTGATCCCACATGTCGATCCACCGTGAACCCACATTGGCGAACACGAACTGCCAGTGGCCGCTCAAGCTACTCGCCTCCGAGGCGCTGTCAAGAGGGGTGTACCACCCGGATAACCCAGTCGTGACAAGCCTGTTACGAGGTAAACGTTGGAAACTCTGTCGATGTTGGAAAGTGTTGACTTGCGGCTCTCCCGGGGGCACCCTCTGCTGTCATGCGGCGGTGGCAGGGTGAGCGAATCTTCTTCGGCGGCGACTACAACCCGGAGCAGTGGCCCGAGGAGACCTGGGTCGAGGACGTCGCGCTGATGCGCCGCGCCGGCGTCAACCTGGTCTCCGTGGGCATCTTCTCCTGGGCCCTGCTCGAACCCGAGCCGGGCCGGTACGAGTTCGGCCGGCTCGACCGGGTGCTGGACCTGCTGCACGACGGCGGCATCGCGGTCGACCTGGCCACCGCCACCGCCAGCCCGCCACCCTGGCTGGCCCACCGGCACCCGGAGACGCTGCCCCGGCGCGCCGACGGCGCGATCCTCTCGCCGGGCGGCCGGCAGGCGTACTGCCCCAGCTCGCCGGTGTTCCGGGAGCGGTCGCTCGCCCTGGTCGAGGCGGTCGCCACCCGGTACGCGGACCACCCGGCCGTGGTCATGTGGCACGTCTCCAACGAGTTGGGGTGCCACAACGTGCACTGCTACTGCGACGTCAGCGCCGAGGCGTTCCGGGAGTGGCTGCGGGACCGCTACGCCACCCTGGACGCGCTCAACGACGCCTGGGGCACCGCGTTCTGGAGCCAGCGCTACGGGGACTGGGCGCAGGTCAACCCGCCCCGGCTCGCCCCGACCTTCGCCAACCCCACCCAGCAGCTCGACTTCCTGCGCTTCTCCTCGGAGGAGCAGCGCGCCCAGCTCCGGGCCGAGCGGGCGGTGCTGGCCCGGCTGGTGACCCAGCCGGCCACGACGAACTTCATGATCGGCACCGGCATCAAGTACCTGGACTACCACTCGTGGGCGTCCGACGTGGACGTCGTCGCCAACGACCACTACCTGACCGCCGCCGACCCGGAGTCGCACGTCGGGCTGGCGCTCGCCGCCGACCACACCCGCGGCGTGGCCGGCGGCGAGCCGTGGCTGCTGATGGAGCACTCCACCAGCGCGGTCAACTGGCAGCCGCGCAACGTCGCCAAGACCCCCGGGCAGCTGCGGCGCAACAGCCTCGCGCACGTCGCGCGCGGCGCCGACGGGGTGCTGTTCTTCCAGTGGCGGGCGTCGCGGGCCGGTGCGGAGAAGTTCCACTCCGCGCTCGTGCCGCACGCCGGCCCGGACACCAAGGTGTTCCGCGAGGTGTGCCGGCTCGGCGCCGACCTCGCGGCGCTGTCGGAGGTGATCGGCAGCCGGGTGGACGCCGAGGTGGCGATCCTGTTCGACTACGAGGCGTGGTGGGGGGTCGAGTTGGATTCCCACCCCAGCGTCGACGTCACGTACGCCGACCGGCTCGGGGCGCTCTACGGGTCGTTGTGGCGGGCCGGCATCACCGCGGACGTCGTGCACCCCTCCGCCGACCTGTCCGGCTACCGCCTGGTGCTGGTGCCCACCCTGTACCTGGTGCGGGACGCGCACGCCGCCGCGCTGCGCGCCTTCGTCGAGGCGGGCGGGACGGCCCTGGTCACCTACTTCAGCGGCATCGTCGACGAGAACGACCACATCCGGCTCGGCGGATATCCCGGTGCGTTCCGCGACCTGCTCGGCGTCCGCGTGGAGGAGTTCTTCCCGCTACGGACAGGGGAGCGGGTCAACCTGGACGACGGTTCGATCGCCGACGTGTGGACCGAGTGGCTGCACGCCGAGGGCGCCGAGGTGCTCGCCGCGTACGCCGACGGGCCGCTGCCGGGCGTGCCGGCGGTGACCCGGCACTCGGTCGGCGCGGGCGCCGCCTGGTACGTCGGCACCCGTCTGGACGGCGCGGCGACGGACCGCCTCGTGGCGCGGCTGGTCACCGAGGCCGGGGTGCGGCCGCCGGTCGAAGCGCCGCCCGGCGTCGAGGTGGTCCGGCGCCGTGCCGGGGAGCGGAGCTGGCTGTTCGTCCTCAACCACACCGGCGAGGAGGTCCGGCTCGCTGCCGGCGGCACCGAGCTGCTCGGCGGGGCGTCCTGCGCCGGCGAGCTGACCGTCCCGCCCGGCGAGGTTGCCGTGGTACGGGAGGACGTACCCGAGGCATCGACGGCCGTTGCCGACGCGGACCCGGCGCCCGACCCGCGGGACCGCGCCGCGGACGCGGCCTGAGCTGGTTACTCTTCCCCTCGACGCGCGAAGGAGGTCCGATGCTCGCCCAGCAGCGGCAGACCGCCATCCTCGACCTGATCCGGCAGCGGGGCGGCGTGCGCGTCAGTCACCTGGTGAGCCGGTTCGGGGTCTCGGACATGACCATCCGGCGCGACCTGGAGGTGCTGGCCGAGCGGGGGCTGGTCGACAAGGTGCACGGCGGCGCGACGCTGGCCGGCCCGGGATCCGCCGAGGAACCGGGCTTCGCGGCCAAGTCGGTGCGCCAGCAGGCGGAGAAGCGGGCCATCGCCGAACGGGCCGCGTCGCTCGTCGAGCCCGGCATGGCCATCGCGCTCTCCGCCGGCACCACCACGGCCGCGCTGGCCGCGCTCCTCGCCGACGTCCGTGGGCTGACCGTGGTGACCAATTCGATCCCCGTCGCCGACGCCCTCTACCAGAACCCGCGCGCCGACCAGACGGTCGTGCTGACCGGCGGCATCCGTACGCCGTCGGACGCGCTGACCGGGCCGGTCGCCGAGGCCGCCATCGGATCGCTCAACGTGGACCTGCTCTTCCTCGGCGTACACGGGATGAGCCCACGCACCGGTTTCACCACCCCGAACCTGCTGGAGGCCGGGGTGAACCGCGCCCTGATCGCCGCGTCCCGGCGGCTGGTGGTGCTCGCCGACCACACCAAGTGGGAGACGATCGGCATCGCCACCATCGCGCCGCTGGAGGACGCGGACGTGCTGGTCACCGACGCGGGCCTGCCGACCGAGGCGCGCGGCCAGATCGGCGACCAGGTCGGCGAGCTGATGATCGTGGACCCCGTCCCGCTCTGACCTCACGAAGCTCGCGCGGCCGGCTCGCACGGACCGCCGTGGTCGGCCCGGCGGGCACACCGGCTCCGGTCCGGCATGATCCGGTCGCAGAACACCCAGTGCCGTACGTGCTGGATGTCCTCGGCGGAGACGGTCGTGCCCGCCACCTCGATCCCCGGTACCAGGGCCACTGAACGGGCGAACGTGTACGCGAAGCGGAGTGCGTCGGCCAGCACGGGGATCGTCACCGGCAGGTGGATCACGTGGCGTGCCGGGGCGTCGTCCGACCTGGCGACGGCCTCGACCGCGGCCTGCGGCAGCGGCACGAAGACCACGCCGGGTTGCCGGCGTGCCCCCGGCGTCACGACATCCTCCGCTGCGCCTGGGCGCTCTGCCAGTCGCGCAGCGCACGCTTGATGCGGATGTTCTCGTCGTTGAGCCGGGCGACGTCCTGGTTCAGGGCAGCCAGTTCGAGTGCGACCCGGTGCAGGAACTGCCGAACCTCCTGAGGGTCCAGGCCGCGCCGACCAAAGCTGACGGTGGAGAACTGGCGGTCGCGGACGTGACGCGGATGCAGCCGGGGCGGTGCGCCGCCGTAGACGGTGCCTCGGTTCATCGGTCGGCTCCTTCGTTGTGGGAGGGGGCGGCCCTGGCGGAGGGGGAGTTCCGGGCAGGGCCGCCCCGCCCGGCGACCGCAGCCTCGATCGGCGAGTACGGCCACCGGGCTGCCGGTGGGTGGTGTCGAATCGCGGACAGGCAGGGTCGCGAAGACCCACTTCTCCGTGATAGGTATTCGTCAAGTCGGTCGGAGCCGAGAATGCGCGCGTGACGTGGCTCCATGTTGAGACCCGACGAGAGCCGGTATGCGTCTGCCACACGCGAAGCCGTCTCTCGTCACCTTCTCGGCTGTTGGCACAGCCGCGGTTGCCGCACTTGCACCGGGCGTCCCCGGGGGTCGGTGATCACCCTCACCCGAAGACCACATTTCCAGTGGCTTCGGTATTGGTGCAACGACACCAACGGATCCTTTTCTCGACGGGTGCGTGAGAGGTGAGAATGGCCGCGAAGAAGGAGGCCTTCGTCCGGACGCTTCGTGCTCAGTGGCTCGGTCAACAGATGCGTGAGCTGCGAGAACGGCGCGGTCTGACGCTCAAGTACGTCGCCCAGTACCTGGAGCGGGACTTCTCGTCGCTGGCCCGGTACGAACGAGCTGAATGGCCCTTCCGCCGCGACCTCGTGGTCGAATTGCTCGACCTCTACGGCGTGTACGACGAGCGTGAGCGTGACCGACTCATTCAACTGGCGCAGGATGCCTGGCGGATCGACCGGTGGGACAACGACCTCGGCGGAACCATCTACGACACCTCGTTCATCGACTTCCCGTGGTTGGAGTCGCGAGCGGAGCAGGTATGCACCTACGCTTCGCTGCTCATACCCGGCCTCCTTCAGACCAGGGACTACGCCGAGGCGGTCATCAGGAACGCGGAACCCAGCTCGACCAGCGAAGTTCAGATTCGCAAGTGGGTCCAACTCCGCATGGACCGGCAGCGGCTACTCGACGGGCCGTCGCCCACCAGACTGGCGGTGATCGTCGAAGAGACGGCGTTGCGACGACCGGTGATGACCCGGGGAGTGATGGCCGCCCAGCTCGCCCACCTTGTGCGATCGGCGAGGAAACCGACGGTCGAGATCCGGGTCCTTCCCGCCACTCTCGGGCTGCACGCCGGTCTGGACGGCACGTTCTGGCTGTTCAAGATGCCCCCGCCGTACACCGACGTCGCGCACGCCGAGACCCTTGGCGGTCGGCTGTTCGTAGAGTCGGACAAAGCTCTGCGTTACGTCCGCGCGTACGATCGGCTCCGGGAGGCCGCACTCAGCGCGAGCGAGTCGGCAAAGCTGCTCTCAGCAATGGCGGAGGAGCTGTCATGAGCGAGACCATCCCTGACGTGGCTTGGCACATCAGCACCAAGAGCCCTGACAACGGTGGCAACTGTGTCGAGGCGGGGCCGTTCCTTGACGGTTCAGGTCGGGTGGCGGTGCGGGACAGCAAGGCGCGGGACGCCGGGACGATCATTTACAGCGCCGCCCGGTGGACGGCCTTCGTGAGCGGCGTCAAGGACGGCCAGTTCGACCTCACGAACTGATCCGCACGGCACCTGCCTTGCAAAGCGGTGGTCGCGTGCCGGGGTTGCCGGCGCCCGCCACGATGGCGGCGAGTGCCGGCTTCCCGCCGGCCGTCCGCTGGAGGTCACGTGCGCATCAGGCCCCGACTGTCCGTCCTTGCCGTGCTCGTCCTGGTCGCCGGCGCGGTGCTGGTGCCGGCTGCTCCCGCCGCCGCCGACCTGGACGGTTGCTACGACTCGACCACACCACGGTTCCAGGACCCGGCCCCCTGGTCGGCACCCGGCAACGTCCACACCGGCTGGAGCACACCCGCCGGTGTCGTCCGCAGCGACGCGTTCCGGATCACGGCGACCGGCAACGTGCGGATCGACTTCTGGGGCACCACCAAGAACGTCGCCGGTGAGCTGCCGCTGCCGCCGGACAACGGCGAATGGCCGGCACCCGACGCGCCCCGCTACGCCCTGATCGCGCGGGTCACCGACGGCGAGATGCTGGTGCTGAAGAACGGCCGGATCTACGGCCAGAGCCGTTGGTTCCCGGTCGGCGCGGACAGCGGGTGCCTGCTCTTCCTCGGCAACAGCATCGACCGCCGGCCACATCTCATGTTCACCTTCAACGATCCCAACCTCGGCGACAACGGCGGCGGCGCGTCGGTGCGCGTACGCCAGTGGTTCTGACCCGGCGGGTAGCGGCGGCGACTGGCGTCCGCGTCGCCAGGTAGGCACTGTGATCCACTCGGTTTTCCTGAAGTCGGGGTGTCCGGGCGT
>NZ_JAATEO010000016.1 GCF_012034245.1 Micromonospora thermarum
GGGGGCCGGGCCGGGGGGGGGGGGGGCGGGGGGGGGGGCCCCCCCCCCCCCCGCCGCACCCGACGCCGCTCCGGCACCGGGCGCCGCGCCCGCACGATCGGACACCAGTCCGGGACCACCGGACGCGCCCGCACCACCCGGCGCCGCGCCCGCACCACCGGGCGCCTGGCCGGCCGTTCCGGGGTCCGGCAAGCGGCCGGCGCCGGCCGGCTCGCGCGGCCCGGTCATGCCGGACGGCGGGCGAACAGGTGCAGCTGCGCGGCGAGGTCCCGCCAGGGAGCCCGGGCGGCGAGCGCCCGCTCCAGCTCCAGCAGGGCGGCCGGCTGGCCGTCGGCGACCACGGCGGGGAGCAGGTCGGCGAGGACGCGTACGCCGTGGATCTCCTCCACCGTCAGCCCGGCGGCGGCCAGCAGCGCGGCGGCGCCCTCGGCGTCGTAGCGGCGGCGCAGGGTGTCGCGTGGCCCGGCGCTGCCGGTGGGCTCGGCGGCCAGCGCGGCGGCGACGTCCAGGTGCCCGCTCATCGCCCGGCCGAGCACGGCGGCGGCCCGCCCGGCGACCAGTACGCTCGCGGCGCCGCCCGGGCGGAGGGCGGCGGCCAGCGCGGCGACCACCGGCTCCGGGTCGTCGACCACCTCGAGGACGGCGTGGCAGAGCACCAGGTCCACACTGGCCGGCTCGACCAGCCCGGCGAGCGCGTCCCCGTCGCCCTGCACGGCGCGTACCCGATCGGCGACCCCGGCCTCGGCGGCGCGGCGGGTCAGCGCGGCGAGCGCGTCGGGACTGGCGTCGACGACGGTCACCCGGTGCCCGGCCTGGGCCAGCGGCACGGCGAATCCGCCGGTGCCGCCACCCACGTCGAGGACGGTCAGCTCGGTGTCACCGCGGCGGTCCAGCTCGGCGCGCAGCACCGACCAGATCACGGCGGTACGGGGGGTCAGCGGCGGCCCGGCGAGTCGGCCTCGGGTGTGCTCCACCCCGACGAGCCTAGTCACCCGGTCCAGCTCGGCCGGGGACGCGGGCGGTCAGGCCTCGCCGCCGGCGGCGGTGTCCTCCTCGTGTCGGGAGCGCACGGAGTTGGCGACGGGCCTGTCGGTGACCTCGTACTCGCGGGTCTCCGTGTGGTGTGTGGGCACCCAGCCGGCACCCAGCCGGGTCCGTCGGGCGTTGGCGACTCCACCGCTGTTGGCGCGATACCCCGTCATCGGTACGTTCCCCTCGTGACGCGCGGGCCACCCTGCCCGCGCGGGCAGGAGTCTCCCGCCGTCCGGGAAGGAAAACCGTAATGTGGATCACTTATTGATCAACGGAAATCGCGTGAGGCGGGGCTGACCGGGGGATCAATCGGATCCAACCGGTCAGCGGTGAGATTGATCACTCCCTCGTGACGGTGCAGCCGCCCCCGGACCACCAGCGCGGCGCTGGTCCGCGCCACCCGCCGGTACCGCTGCCAGAGCCCCGGGGAGCAGGTGACGTTGAGCATCCCCGTCTCGTCCTCGAGGTTGAGGAAGGTGACCCCGCCCGCGGTCGCCGGGCGCTGCCGGTGGGTGACGATCCCGCCGACCCGGATCCGCCGACCCGGATCCACCCGGCCGAGCCGGGCGATCGGCACCGCGCCCAGGGCGTCGAGCTGGTCGCGGATGAACCGGGCCGGGTGGCTCTCCGGCGACAGCCCGGTCGCCCACACGTCCGCGACGAGACGGTCCACCGCCTCCATCCCGGGCAGGGTCGGCGCGGCCGTGCCGGTCACCGTGCCGGGCAGGCGACCCGGCCGGTCCTGCGCCGCCGCGCCGGCGGCCCACAGCGCCTCCCGGCGGGTCAGGCCGAAGCACGCGAAGGCGTCCGCGGTGGCCAGCGCCTCCAGCTGCGCGGCGGTGAGACCCCCGCGCCGGGCCAGGTCCGGCATGTCCCGGTACGGCCCGTGCGCCACCCGTTCGGCCTCGATCCGCTCGGCCACGTCCTCGCCGAGGGTACGCACGCTCGACAGTCCCAGACGGACGGCCGGCCCGCCCAGCCCCCAGGCGTGCGGCGGCTCCCCCGGCCGGCTCCCCCACCGGGTGTCCGGGGTGGATTCCAGGACGGCCTTCGCGCCGCTCGCGTTCACGTCCGGCCGGCGGACCTCCACCCCGTGCCGGCGCGCGTCGTCGACCAGGGTCTGCGGCGAGTAGAAGCCCATCGGCTGGGCGTTGAGCAGCGCGGCCAGGAACGGACCGGGGTGGTAGCGCTTGAGCCAGGAACTGGCGTAGACCAGGTACGCGAAGCTCATCGCGTGGCTCTCCGGGAAGCCGTAGCTGGCGAACGCGGTGAGCTTGCGGTAGACGTCGTCGGCCAGCTCGCCGGTGATCCCCCGCTCGGCCATGCCGGCGTAGAGCCGGTCGGCGATCTGCGCCATCCGCTCCACCGACCGCTTGGCCCCCATGGCCCGGCGCAGCTGGTCCGCCTCGGCGGCGTCGAACCCGGCCAGGTCGATGGCGAGCTGCATCAGCTGCTCCTGGAACAGCGGCACGCCGAGGGTCTTCTCCAGCGCGTTGCGCATCAGCGGGTGCGGGAAGGTGACCGGCTCCTGGCCGTTCTTGCGCCGGATGTACGGGTGCACCGAGCCGCCCTGGATCGGGCCGGGCCGGATCAGCGCCACCTCCACCACCAGGTCGTAGAAGCAGCGGGGCTTGAGCCGGGGCAGGGTGGCCATCTGGGCGCGACTCTCCACCTGGAACACCCCGACCGAGTCGGCCCGGCAGAGCATGTCGTACACCTCGGGGTCGTCCAGGGTCATGTCCCCCAGGTCGAGGCTCATCCCGATCATGTCGTAGCCGTAGTGCAGCGCGGAGAGCATGCCGAGGCCGAGCAGGTCGAACTTGACCAGCCCGACCGCGGCGCAGTCGTCCTTGTCCCACTGGAGGACGCTGCGGCCGGGCATCCGCCCCCACTCCACCGGGCAGACCTCGATCACCGGCCGGTCGCAGATCACCATGCCGCCGGAGTGGATGCCCAGGTGCCGGGGGAACCCCGCCCACCTCCCCGAGCCACCAGTCAGCTCGTTGGCGTACGCGACCACCTGCTCGGGGATGTCCTCCACGTCGACCGCGGCGACCGAACCCCAGCGGTCGATCTGCTTGCTCCAGGCGTCCTGCTGCCCGGGCGAGAACCCGAACGCCTTCGCCACGTCCCGCACCGCCGACCGCGGCCGGTACGAGATGACGTTGGCGACCTGGGCGGTGTGCTCCCGGCCGTACCGGGCGTAGACGTGCTGGATGACCTCCTCGCGGCGGTCGGACTCGATGTCCACGTCGATGTCCGGCGGGCCGTCCCGCTCGGGGGCGAGGAAACGCTCGAAGAGCAGCCGGTGCCGCACGGCGTCCACATTGGTGATCCGCAGCGCGTAGCAGACCGCCGAGTTGGCCGCCGACCCCCGGCCCTGGCAGTAGATGTCCTGCTCGCGGCAGAACGTGACGATGTCGTAGACCACCAGGAAGTAGCCGGGGAAGCCCAGCTCCTCGATCATGTTCAGCTCGTGCTCCAGCTGCGCGTACGCCTCGGGGTGCGCCTCCGGCGGGCCGTACCGCTCCCGCGCGCCCTGCGCGGTGAGGTGGCGCAGCCAGCTCATCTCGGTGTGCCCTGGCGGCACCGGGTACGCCGGCAGCGCCGGTGCGACGAGCTGGAGGTCGAAGGCGAGCTCCGTACCGAACTCGGCGGCCCGGGCCACGGCTCCCGGGTACGCGGCGAACCGGGCCGCCATCTCCGCGCCGCTGCGCAGGTGGGCGGTGCCGGCGGCGGGCAGCCAGCCGTCGATCTCGTCCAGGCTGCGCCGGGCCTGGACCGCGGCGACCGTGGTGGCCAGCCGGCGCCGCCCGGGGGTGGCGTAGTGCACGTTGTTGGTCGCCACCGTCGGCAGCCCGGCGGCGGCGGCCAGCTCGGCGAGGGCGTCGTTGCGGTCCGCGTCGACCGGGTGGCCGTGGTCGGTCAGCTCCACCGCCACCGTCTCCGCGCCGAAGAGCGCGGTCAGCCGGTCCAGCTCCCGGGCCGCCGCGTCGACGCCCTCGGTGAGCAGGGCGGCCGGCACGTGCCCCTTGCGGCAGCCGGTGAGCACCAGCACGTGGTCTTTCAGCTCGGCGGCGACCTCCTCCAGCTCCCCGTAGACCGGGCGGCCCTTCTCCCCACCGCGCAGCTGGGCGCGGGAGATGGTGGCGGCCAGCCGCGCGTACCCCTCATGGCCGTGGGCGAGCAGCAGCAGGTGCCGGCCGAGCGGGTCCGGTTCGCCGTTCTGCGGGCCGGGCAGGTCGAGGGAGAGTTCCGCGCCGAAGACCGTCGGCAGGTGCAGGGCGCGGGCCGCCTCGGCGAACCGCACCACACCGTAGAAGCCGTCGTGGTCGGTCACCGCGAGGGCGGTGAGCCCCAGCCGGGCGGCCTCCTCGGCCAGCTCCTCCGGGTGGCTGGCGCCGTCGAGGAAGCTGAAGTTGGTGTGCGAGTGCAGCTCCGCGTACGGCACCACACCGTCCGGGCGGTCCAGCGGTGGCGGCTCGTAGTGCTGGCGCTTGCGGGTCCAGGCCGGTGAGTCCCCACCGTCGGCGTCCACCGCCAGGGGGTCCACCACGTGCAGGTGCCGCTCCCCGCGCGGCGTACGGCGTTGCCCTCGGGCCGGCTTGCCGGTGAGCACCCGCTCCAGGTCCGACCACGGCAGATCCGGGTTGTGGAAACTCACGCCCCCACCCCCGGGTACGGGCGCGCCGGGCGCGCCGACGACGCGGTCGCACGGACGGGGCAGCTCGACAGGGGACGGTCAGTCATAGACCGCCTCCACCAGCCACCGGCCGCCCTCGACCGTGAGCAGCAGGGCGGTGCCGTCGGCGAGGCCGACCTGGAACCGGGCCCGCCGCCGGGCCTCGGCCGGTGCCCACCAGCGCTCGTCGGCCGGCCACGGCCCGGTCCAGCCCACGATCTCCACCGGGCGGGCGGTCCCGACGGCCAGCCGGGCCGGTGCGGCGCTCACCGCCAGGCGCGCGCTGACCACGACCGGCTCGCCGGCCGCGTCGTGCACGGTGGCGGCGAGCGGCTCGGGGAGCACCACCGCCGGTGCCGGCGGTGGGAGCCGACCCGGCCACGGCGGCTCCGCCGCCCGGCCCGCCGCCCGGCCCGCCGACCGACCCGTCCGGGCCGGGAGCGGGTCGGTGTGGGCCGGGAGCGGGCCGGCGTGGGCCGGCAGCGGGGGCGGGCCCGGGCGGGCGGGGAGGCGTTCGTCGCCCCACGGCACCAGGCGTACCTGGTCGGCCGGGGACCGCCCGCCGCCGAGCACCGCCGTGACCACCGCCTCGGGGCCGAGGATGCCCTGGACGCGGCTGAGCGCCCGGTGCGCCCGCTCCCGCTCCTCGCCGGCCTCCCCCCACAGGCCCGGTTGCAGGGCGCCCTGCGCGATCACCCCGTCGGGGACCAGCCGCAGCCGGATGATGCCGGCCGTCGGCCGGGCCGGGCGGGCACCGGTCCGGCCGGGCCGGCCGCCGGAGAGCCAGCCGTCGAGCTGCCACCGGACGCGGTCGGCGATGGCGGTGGCGGTGAGCAGACCGTCGTGCCGCCAGACCCGGTGCAGCTCCTGGCCGTGCGCGGTGACCGCCTCGATGCCGAGCCGGGTGCAGGCCAGCCCGTGCGCGGCGAGCCGCTCGTGCAGCCGCTCGGCCAGCGCCCGGGCGACGAAGGCCGCCGCGTCGACCCGGTCGAGGGGATCGTCCTGGTCGGCGGTGACCGCCAGGTCGGCCGGGGGTTGCCGGACGGCGAGCGGGCGGTGGTCCCGCCCCGCCGCCAGCCGGTGGGCCAGCGCACCGTCGAAACCGAACCGGGCCAGCACGTCCCCGGCGGGCAGCGCCGCGAAGTCGCCGAGGGTACGCACACCGAGCCGGCGCAGCAGGTCGGCCAGGGCCGGACGGCCGAGCGCCTCGACCGGCAGGTCGGCGAGGAACCGCGGCGTCCCGCCCGGCGGGACGACCCGGCCGGAGCGGGCGGCCAGCCCCGCGGCGAAGACCCCGTCGGCGATGCCGATCTGACTCTCCACCGCGCAGGCCTGGGCGACGTGCTCGACGATCCGCTCCGCCGCCGCCTCCTCGCCGCCGAGGTAGCGGCTCGGCCCCCGGGCCGCCACCGCGCACGCGCCGGGGCGGACCACCTCGACGCCGGCCACCAACTCCTCGACCGCGGCCACCACCGGCTCGAACGCCCGGGCGTCCCGGGCGGGGTCGTGGTCGACGACGGTGAGCCGGGGGCACCGGCCCTGCGCATCCCGCCTGCGCAGCCCCCGGCGGACCCCCTCCGCCCGGGCCTGCTCCGAGCAGGCGACCACCCGGTTGGCGTGCAGCACCGCGACCGGATCGGTGGCCGGCACCCCGTCGACGATCTCGGCGGCGATCACCGGCCAGTCCGGACACCAGAGCACCAGCGTGCGTACCGGCGCGGCGGACCCGCCGGCCGCCCCGGAACGGACCGTGCCGGAGCCGCCGGCCGTCCCGGGAGGGGACGCGCCGGTCACGCCGGTCACCTCGGGAGGGGACGCGCCGGTCGCCCCGGGCGGGGATGTGCCGGTCACGCGGGGCTGACCAGGGTGAGCGCCGGCAGGGCCGGCTCGACGGCGGAGGCCGCCGGCACCGTGCGGAGCCGACCGGCGGTCGAGCGGCCGGTGACCGAGGCGACCGGCGCGGCGGGAATCGGGCGGGGGATGACCCGGGTCAGCGCGTCACCGGGCAGCCAGACCGTCACCTCCCGGGGGCGGGCGGCGGCGCCCCGGCCCCGCGCCGAGACGGTGACTTCCCGGCGCCGCAGCCGGCCCCGCCCGGCGCCGAGCCCCTCCCAGGCTCCCCGGACCACCTGGAGGGTCACGTCGGCGCCGTTCCACCGCCCGTACGGGACGAGGACACAGCCCCGCTGCCGGGCCCGGGCGGCCAGCCGGTCGGCGACCGATGCGGAGACCGTGGCCGGCACCGCGGTGACCACGACGTCCACCCCGTCGATCAGCGCGGCGACGACGGTGGCCCACTCCGGCCCCGGATGCGGCACCAGGGCGAGCCGGTCCAGGGCGATGCCGAGCTCGGCGGCGGCACCCGCCCCGAAGGTCGGCACCCCGACCACGGCGCACCACGAGCCGGCCCGGGACGCCTCGGCGAGCAGCGCCAGGACCAGGGAGGTGGCACCGCTGGGCCGGGGCTGGCCGGCGGCGACCGCGATCGTGCTACCACGGCGCAACCCGCGGTTGGGCAGCAGGCCGGTCAGCTCCGGGGCCACCGGCAGCACCCGGTGACCGCCCGCCGGATCCGGGGCGCTCGCCGGGCGCACCAGACCCGCCAGTGCGGCGGTACCGACCACCATCCGGCCCGCCATCGGACCTACCCCCTGTCGTGCTGCTGTGCGGTGTGCTGCTGATAGCTCAAAACGGACCGGGTGGACGGCCTCCGTCTCCGCCCTGCCGGCGCAGGTCGGCTGCTGGTCGGCTGCTGTCCCTCGGACCAGCCGGCGCGGGCCGGCGCCCTCGGCGGCGGCGCGGGCCGATCTCCCGTTGCGTCGGCGCGAGCCGTCTCCTCGTTGTCGACGGGAGCCGGCAGGCCGTCCCCGGGGACCGGCGCGGGCCCCGGGAACGGGTGCCGGGGATCAGGCCGCGAGGCCGTCGAGTGCCGGTTGGTGCGCCACGCCGAGCGCGGTCTCCACCACCGTGACGAACTCCTCCGCCGCGCGGAGCAGGTCGTCGGCCTCCCGGGCGGTGACGACCCGGGGGATGCCGGCCTCGGCGGCGGCGCGCTTGCTGGCGCCGACGGCGAAGAACCGGGCCCACTCGTCCAGCTCGGGGGCGACGCCGGAGAGCAGGACCCAGACGCTGGTGACCCGGTTCCGCCGGGTCGGCGCGGGGCGGGCGCGCGCGGCGAGCACGGCCGCGGCGGCGCGGAGGGCGGCCAGGTGGGCCGCCGCGTAGCGGAGGCCGTCCGGACCGGTCCGGGCGGCCTCCGCCAGCCCCTGGCGGGCGACCGCGAGAAGCTGGGCGGGGGTGCGGTGCGGCAGCACGTGCGCCGGCACCGTCGGTGCCTGAGCCGGATTGGTCGGCATGGGTCTGTCTCCTCCACGTGGCCGAGGCGCGCACCCCGCGACGGAAACCGGTCCGCCGGCGGGACCGCCGGGTCGAGTGGTGCGGAGGAAGACGCACCGGTGTGGGAGCCGGCCGGGTGTGGACGCTTCCCCACACCACACCCGGCCGGCATGACCGGCGGGTTCGTCGCCCGCCGCCCGGGGGTCGAGGGCGGCGGGCGACGCTCCTGCCTGACGGGTCCGGGCTCGCGACTGCCCGGAACCCTGGTGCGGCCCGCGGAGCCGCACCTGCCCGGACCGGCGCCGCGAAACACCGCTCCGGGCTGTTGGAACGAGCGTACGAGGCAATCGAACACTCGTTCTAACTACTGCTGACAGTACACCCTCCCCCCGACGAAAATGCAACGTGTGACGCGCCGGAGGTGCGTCAGCGTGGCCGGCTGAACCCGCCCCGGGCGTACCGGGAAGAATGGCGGCATGCAGCCACACCCGAACGTACGGGCGGTGCAGGAGGCGCTCGATGGTGCGGACGCCCGCGACGGCTCCGGCACGCCGAGCGCCATCCGCCTGCTGCCCGACGCGGTCCACACCGCCGCGGCCGCCGCCGAGGCACTCGGCGTCGAGGTCGGACAGATCGCCAACTCACTCGTCTTCGAGGCCGACGGCGCACCGCTGCTCGTGCTGACCTCCGGGGCCCACCGGGTGGACACCGCCGGCCTCGCCGCGTCGATCGGGGTCACCCGGCTACGGCGGGCCACGCCGGACTTCGTCCGCGAACACACCGGGCAGGCGATCGGCGGTGTCGCCCCGGTCGGCCACCCGCGGCCGCTGCGCACCCTGGTGGACACGGCCCTCGAGACGTACGACGAGATCTGGGCCGCCGGGGGTGTCCCCCGGGCGGTCTTCCCCACCACGTACCCCGAACTGCTCCGGGTGACCGGCGGCACGCCGGCCGAGGTGGCGTGAGCGAACGGACCGACCGCGTGAGCCCGGCCGACCGCGGGGAGCCCGTCCCCGACCTGGTCACCCTGCACGTGTGGCGCACCGCCCGGGGCGGGCTGCCCCGGGCGCTGGTCCGGATGGCGCGCGACACGCGCCGGCTGCGCGCACTGCCCGGCGTCCGCTTCGCCAAGCTCCTCGGCACCGGGACCGGCACCGGCTTCGGGCCGGGTGACGTGGACCCGACCCGGTGGGCGGCCCTGACGGTGTGGGACTCCCCCGCCGCGGCGGCCGGCTTCGACGGCTCCCCGGTGGGGCGGGCCTGGGCACGGCTCGCGCGCGCCGCCGTCCGGGTCGACCTGCGTCCCCTCACCAGCCGGGGCGAGTGGGCCGGCCGTCGGCCGTTCGGCGACCCGCCCGGCGGGCGGGCCGACGGCCCGGTGCTCGCGCTGACCCGGGCCCGGCTGCGCCCCGCCCGGGCGGTCACCTTCTGGCGGGCGGTTCCGCCGGTGGCGACCGCGCTGCGCGCCGCGCCCGGCCTGCTCGCCCGGTTCGGCGTCGGGGAGGCGCCGCTGGGCTGGCAGGGCACGGTCAGCGTGTGGCGCGACCCGGCGGACCTGGTCGCGTTCGCGTACCGTCACCCGGAGCACCGGGCCGCGATCATCCGGACGCCTACCGAGGGGTGGTACGCGGAGGAGCTCTTCGCGCGGTTCGCGGTGCGCGACGTGGTCGGTGACCGCACGGTGCTGGGGTGGGTCGCGGACGACGCGGGTACGGCGGAGGGGCCGCGTGAGCGAGCGTAGCGAGCGAACCATCAGGCACAGCAGCGCGGCGCCTCGCGCCGCCGCCGAGCGGAGCGAGGTGACGGCGTGAGCGCGAGGAGTGAGCCGGGTTGCGGGCCCCCGCAGTCGGTAACGAGGGAAGGTACGGCATGAGGCTGGTGCGGTGGACACCGGAGGATCTCGTCCGACGGCTGGACGACGTGGTGGCCGTCTACGGCGAGGCGATGGGGTACCGCACCGACCTGCTGGAGGCCCGCCGCGGCTACATCGCCACCCACGTCCGGCGGCCCGGCTTCCGCGCCGTCGCCAGCCTCACCACCGAAGGCCACCTGGCCGGCTTCGGCTACGGCTACCTGGGCGCGGCCGGCCAGTGGTGGCACGACCAGGTGTGGCGCGCGCTGGACCCGGCCGCCCGGCAGCGCTGGCTGGGCAACTGCTTCGAGGTCGTGGAGCTGCACGTCCGGCCGCCCGCGCAGGGGCACGGCCTCGGCGCGGGGCAGTTGCGCGCGCTGCTCACCATGGCCGAGGGGACGACCACCCTGCTGTCCACGCCGGAGGCGGACGAGCAGCGGTCCCGCGCCTGGCGGCTGTACCGGCGCTTCGGCTTCGTCGACATCCTGCGCGACTTCCACTTCCCCGGCGACGAACGCCCGTTCGGGGTGCTCGGCCGGGACCTGCCGCTGGCCGCCCCCACCTCCCCGGCGCCGGCCGCGGCATGACCGGTCCCGCACCGGCGACCCGCGCCACCCGCCCGGCCTGGGCGCTGCTGGCCGTGCTGGTGCTGGCGCAGATCTGTTACCCGCTGGCCGCCGGGGAGACCCGGGCCGGGCTCACCGTCGCCACGGTGGTGCTGGGCTACCTGCTCTCGGTCGGCCACGCGCTACTCAGCCGCGGCCCGCGGGCGGCGGCGGCGCTGGTCGCGGTGGCCACCGGGGGCGGCTTCGCCATCGAGGCGCTCGGCGTGGCCACCGGGTTCCCGTTCGGCAGCTACGACTACTCCGGCCAGCTCGGCCCGAAGCTGGCCGGCGTGCCGCTGGTCATCCCCCTCGCCTGGACCTGGATGGCCTGGCCGGCGTGGCTGGCGGCGGTACGGCTCACCGGCGGCGGGCCGACCCGCGGATCCGGCGGCGCCGGGGTCGGGCGAACCGCCCGACGGATCGCGCTGGCGGCACTCGGCCTGGCCACCTGGGACCTCTTCCTCGACCCGCAGATGGTCGCCGAGGGTTACTGGGTCTGGCGGGACGCCACCCCCGCGCTGCCCGGCCTGCCCGGCATCCCGGTCAGCAACTACCTGGGCTGGCTGCTCTTCGCGGTACTGCTGATGAGCGCACTGCGTCCGCTGGCCGGGCCCGCCGTCGCCGCCACCGACGGCCGCGACGACCCGATGCTCGCGCTCTACCTGTGGACGTACGCCTCCAGCGTGCTGGCCCACGCCGTCTTTCTCGACCTGCCCGCCTCGGCGCTGTGGGGCGCGGCCGGCATGGCGGTGACGGCCGTCCCGCTGGCGGTGACGCTGCTCCGCACAGGTCGCCACCCCGGTCCGGCCGACCGGAACCCCCGCCCGCGCGTGGACGCGCCGGCATGAGCGGGCGGAGCGCCGGCCGGAGCGGGCGTGCCGGGGCGGCGGCGTGAGCGTCCTGCTGGCGCTGCTGGCGGGGGTGGCCGTGCTGACCGCGCACACCGCCGTCAACGCCGGCCGGTGGCTGCGCCGCCCCGCCGCCGCGCCGGCCGACGTGACCGAGACGGTGGCCGTGCTGCTGCCGCTGCGCGACGAGGCGGCCCGGGTCACCCCGTGCCTGCGCGCGCTGCTGGCCCAGCGCGGTGTGCCGCGGCTTCGGATCGTGGTGCTCGACGACGGGTCGACCGACGGCACCGCCGACGTGGTCCGCGCGGTCGCCGCTGACGATCCGCGGGTCACCCTGCTCGACGGCGCCACCCCGCCGCCCGGCTGGCTGGGCAAGCCCCACGCCTGCTGGCAGCTCGCCACGCGCGCCGACCCGGCCGCCACCGTGCTGGCGTTCGTCGACGCCGACGTGGTCCTCGCCCCGGACGCGGTGGCCGCGGCGGTCGGCGAACTGCGCGCCGCGCGCGTGACGCTGCTGTCGCCGTACCCCCGGATCGTGGTGGCGACGGCGGCCGACCGGCTGGTCCAGCCGCTGCTGCAGTGGCTGTGGCTGACCTTCCTGCCGCTGCGCGCGATGGAACGCTCGGCGCGACCGTCCCTGGCGGCGGCCGGCGGGCAGTTCCTGGTGGTGGACCGGGCCGGCTACACCGCCGCGGGCGGGCACGCGGCGGTGGCCGACCGGATCCTGGAGGACGTCGAGCTCGCCCGGGCGGTCAAGCGGGCCGGCGGCCGGATCGCCCTGGCCGACGGCTCGCGGCTGGCCACCTGTCGGATGTACGACGACTGGCCGCAGCTGCGCGACGGCTACACCAAGTCGCTGTGGGCCACGTTCGGGCACCCCGTCGCGGCCGGCGCGGTGGTCGCGCTGCTGCTCCTGCTCTACACCGCTCCGCCGCTGGTGGCCGTGGCCGCGCTGGCCGCCGGCGCGCCGGGGGTGGCCGCCGGCGCCGCCGGGGCGTACCTGCTGGGGGTCGCCGGTCGGGTGGTCAGCGCGCGGGCGACCGGCGGCCGGTGGTGGCCCGACGCGCTCGCACACCCCGTGTCGGTCGCGGTCCTCGGTTGGCTGACCCTGCGGTCGTACCATCTGCGGAAGCGGCGGCGCCTGACCTGGCGGGGCCGTCCGGTCGTCTAGGTCTGGGGGCGCGGCATGGCGCGGATCGTGGTCGTCGGCGCCGGGGTGGGTGGCCTCGCGACCGCCGCCCGGTTGGCCACCACCGGGCACGAGGTCACCGTCTTCGAGCAGGGCGACACGGTCGGCGGCAAGCTCGGCCGGTACGTGCACGACACCCCGGCCGGCCCGTTCCACTTCGACACCGGGCCCAGCCTGCTCACCCTGCCGCAGGTGCTCCACGACCTGTTCGAGGACACCGGCGCGAAGCTCGACGAGTACCTGGACCTGGTCCCGCTGGACCCGATCGTGCGGCACGTCTTCGCCCACGGCGGGCCGACCCTCGACTCCTGCGCCGACCCGGCCGCATTCGCCAACCGGATCGGCGCGGCCTTCGGCGACCGGGCGGCGGCGGACTGGCAGCGCCTGTGGCGGCGCGCCGAGCGGGTCTGGACGGCCTCGGAGCGGGACATCCTGCGCCGCCGCGTCGACTCGCCCCGGGACCTGGCGGCACTGGCGTGGCGGTTGGGTGACCTGGCCGCGATCGGGCCGGGCCGCACCCTGCGCGGGCTGGGCCGCTCGCACCTGTCCGACCCCCGGCTGCGGATGCTGCTCGACCGGTACGCCACCTACACCGGCGCCGACCCCCGCCGGGCGCCGGCCGCGCTGGTCGCCGTGCCGTACGCCGAGCTGGCCTTCGGCGGCTGGTACCTGCGCGGCGGGCTGGGCACGCTGGCCGACGCGCTGCTGACCCGCTGCCTGGACCTCGGCGTCGTCGTGCAGACCGGCGCCCGGGTCACCCGGATCGACGCGGCGGGCGGGCGGGTGCACGGCGTACGCCTCGCCAACCAGGCCGCCCCGGTCCCCGCCGACGTGGTGGTGGCCAACGTCGACGCGCTCACCGTCTACCGGGACCTGCTGCCCTCGCCGCGCCGGCTGGCCGGGCTGGCCGACCGCAGCCTCGCCGGCTTCGTGCTGCTGCTCGGCGTACGCGGCGACTCCGGGCTGGCGCACCACACGGTCTTCTTCCCCGGCGACTACGACGCCGAGTTCGACGCGGTCTTCGGGGCGCCGGGGCGGGGTGTCCGGGCCCGCCCCGCGACCGACCCGACGGTCTTCGTCACCGTCGCCGACGACGAGATGGTCCGCCCGGCCGGGCACGAGGCATGGTTCGTGCTGGTCAACGCCGCCCGGCACGGCACCGCCGCCGGTGCGGTGGACTGGCGGCGGCCCGGCCTCGCCGAGGCGTACGCGGACCACGTCCTGGACGTGCTGGCCGCCCGTGGCGTGGACGTGCGGGACCGGCTGGTGTTCCGGGAGATCCGCACCCCGGCGGACCTGGACACCGCGACCGGCGCGCCGGGCGGGACGATCTACGGCACGGCCGGTGGCCTGCTCCGCCCGCCCAACCGGGGGGCGGCCCGCGGGCTGTGGCTGGTCGGCGGATCCAGCCACCCGGGCGGCGGCCTGCCGATGGTGACCCTCTCCGCCCAGATCGTCGCCGAGGAGATCGGCCCCGCCTGGTGAGGGGAAGGCCCTTCTCGACGCGTGAAGGGCTCCCTGGTCACACCGGCACGGGCCCGGACGGCGGCTCCGGCCGGGGGCGTCCCGCCCGGACGCCGGCCGGGTCCCGCGACCTCAGCCGGCGTCGATCAGGGTGCGGCGGACGGCCGCCAGCAGCTGCCCCAGGCCGAAACCGGCGAGCAGCACCCACACGGCGGTCGCCATGGTGATCGTGCCGGCGGCCAGGTCCGGGTCGATCAGTCCGGTCAGGCCGGCCAGCAGCAGGCCGGCCAGGGCCACCGAGACGCGCGTCGGGCGCTCCCCCACGGTCACCGCGCCGATCTCCCGCATGCCGGCGGAGACCGCCCGTGCCCGCACGTACTCGTGCAGCCAGGAGAGCCCACCGCCGGCGGCCACCAGCGCGCCGGGGGCGCCGATCAGCCAGAACGCGACCAGCCAGGCCGCCTCGCCGAGCCGGTCCGCCACCGAGTCGTAGACGTACCCGAGCCGGGTGGTGCGGTTCGTCGCGACCGCGACCGCCCCGTCGACGCTGTCCGCCACCGAGGCGAGCAGCACGAACAGCGCGCCGAGGAACGGCCCGTCCTGGGGTCGTACGGCGAACAGCGGCACACAGAGGCAGAGCAGCACCCCCACCACGGTGACCGCGGTCGGGGTGACCCGCAGCCGGCCCAGCACGAAGCCCACGTGGTACGCGACGCGCAGCCAGGCGCGGACGACCGGGGCGGCGGCGCGGGGATCGAAGCCCCCGTGCAGGCGTGCCCAGGCCGTCGCGTACTGGTCCCAGTTCAGCTGTGTGCCCACCACGGATCAACCGTCGCACCTGTCGGGAGGTGTCGCGGCACGTAGGTCACACCCGGGCGCCGGCTTGCAGGTTCTGCCAGATCTCCCGAGTGGCCGTCGACCGGTTGAAGGTGATGAAGTGGATCCCCGGCACACCCTCGTCGAGCAGCCGACGGCACATCTCGCTGGCCTGCTCGACGCCGAGCCGGCGGACCGCCTCCGGATCGTCGGCGACCTTCTCGAAGCGCGCGGCCAGGGCGGGCGGGAAGGGCGCGCCGGAGAGCTGCACCGACCGCTCGATGGTGCTGATCTGGGTCACCGGCATGACGCCGGGCAGGATCGGGGTGTCGCAGCCCGACGCGGCCACCCGGTCCCGCAGCCGCAGGTAGTCCTCCGCGTCGAAGAACATCTGGGTGATCGCGAACTCGGCGCCGGCCCGGCACTTCCGGACGAAGTACGCCGTGTCGGTGGCGATGTCGGGCGAGCGGGGGTGCTTGTACGGGAAGGCGGCGACGCCCACGCTGAAGTCGCCGGAGTCCCGTACCAGCCGCACCAGGTCCTCCGCGTAGAGCACGCCCTCCGGGTGCGGGACCCACTCGCCGGTGGGGTCGCCCGGCGGGTCGCCGCGCACCGCGAGCACGTTGCGCACGCCCGCGGCGGCGAGCCGCCCGATCACGTGGCGCAGCTCGGCGACCGAGTGGTTGACCGCGGTCAGGTGCGCCATCGGCAGCAGGGTGGTCTCGGTGGCGATCCGCTCGGTGACCGCGACCGTCGTGTCCCGCGTCGACCCGCCGGCGCCGTAGGTGATCGAGACGAACGACGGCCGCAGCGACTCCAGCTCACGGATGGCCTGCCAGAGCAGCCGCTCGCCCTGCTCGGTCTTCGGTGGCATGAACTCGAAGGAGAACGTCGGCTGGTGGTCGCGGATCAACTCCCCGATCGCCGGCTGGGGATTGGGGAGGACCGAGGGGAGACCGAGAGCCACGTCACGACTCTAGCGGTGCGGGGCCGGCCGTACCCATGCCCTTCCCACGCGGCGGACGGGTGACGGCGGGCACGGGGCCACGGCAGCGCCGGCCGGTGCCGCCGCGCGGGTCGCCGGCACGGCAGGGGCGGTCGGTGGCCGGAAGCGTCACACCCCCGGCGTAGAACGGTGTCCGCGCGGAGCGGGCCGGCCGGGGTGCCGGTCCGTCGGGGGCACGCGCGGGGGTCAGGCCGATCGGCGGCGCACCGGTCCCGTCCGGGGCGGCCGCCGCCGCACCGACCCGCCGGAGGCCCGATGCCGCCCGTCCCGTCCGATCCGCCCCAGCTCGGGCCCTTGCTCGCCCGGCTCCGCCGAGCCCGGGGCTGGAGCCAGGCGCGGCTGGCCGCCGCCCTCTGCGCCGCCTCGGGGGTGCCCACGCTCAGCCGGCACGAGGTCTCGCGATGGGAGCGGCAGCTCCGCGTACCCGGCGGCTTCTGGCTGGGGTGGCTCGCCGCCGTCCTCGCGGTGCCGCTGGAGGTGCTGGGCCGGGCCGCGGCACACGCCCGCCGCCCGTCGCGGGCCGGCGACGTCCGCTCCCGTTCGGCGGCCCCGCGCCGGCCCGGCGCCCCCGCGGCGCCGCCCGCGACCGCGCCGCTCCCCGGAGCCCGCCCACGGGCCCGCACGGCGTCCGCGGCTCGCCGGCGAACGGCCGGCGGCGACGAACGGGCCGGGGCGCCCCGGCCGGCGCGCCCGCCCGGCCGGGGCCCACCCGATCCGGGTCCGTTCGGCCGCGGTCCTCCGGGCGGCGGTCCGCCCGGCCGGGGTCCGCCCGACGCGGCTCCGCCCGGCCGGGGTCCGCCCGACGCGGCTCCGCCCGGCCGGGGTCCGCCCGACGCGGCTCCGCCCGGCCGGGGTCCGCCCGACGCGGCTCCGCCCGGCGGCGGTCGGCCCGGCGGCGGTCGGCCCGGCGGCGGTCGGCCCGGCCGGGGCCCGCCCGGCCGTACGGCGCGCCGTGCCCACCCGCCGGTACGTCACGGGCGGCGCGACCGGCTAGCGTCGGGGCGTGACTCACGCTGCTCCCGTCTCCCCGGTCGACCGCGCCGGGCTGCGTCAGCGCGTCGACAAGGCGCTGACCGAGTTCCTGGCCGCCCAGCGCACCTGGATGACCGGCGTCGACGACGCTCTGGCGCCGGTCGCCGAGGCGATCGAGGCGTTCGTCCTCGGCGGTGGCAAGCGGCTGCGGCCCGCGTTCGCGTACTGGGGGTTCCGGGGTGCCGGCGGGGTGGACACCGACCAGGTCGTGACGGCCCTCGCCGCGCTGGAGTTCGTCCAGGCCAGCGCCCTGATCCACGACGACCTGATGGACCGCTCCGACACCCGCCGGGGCGAGCCGGCCGTGCACCGCCGGTTCGCGGCCCGGCACCGGGCGGCCGGCTGGGGCGGGGACGCGGACGGGTTCGGCGACGCCGCGGCGATCCTGCTCGGCGACCTCTGCCTGGTCTGGTCGGACGAGCTGCTGCACTCGGCCGGGCTCGACCCGCGCACGGTGGCCCGGGCCCGGCCGGTCTTCGACGAGATGCGCACCGAGGTCACGGTCGGGCAGTACCTCGACGTGCTGACCCAGGCCACCGGGGACACCTCGCTGGAGCGGGCCGGGAAGGTGGCCCGCTACAAGTCGGCGAAGTACACGGTCGAGCGCCCGCTGCTGCTCGGTGCCGCGCTGGCGGACGCCTCGCCGGACGTGCGGTCGGCGTACTCGGCGTACGGGCTGCCGCTGGGCGAGGCGTTCCAGCTCCGGGACGACGTGCTGGGTGTCTTCGGTGACCCGGCGCAGACCGGCAAGCCAGCGGGCGACGACCTGCGCGAGGGGAAGCGCACCTACCTGGTCGCGGCGGCCCTCGAGGCGACCGACGACTCCGGGCGGGAGGTGCTGCTCGGCGGTCTCGGGGATCCGGCGCTCGACGGGACGGGCGTGACGCGGCTGCGGGAACTGATCGAGGCGAGCGGCGCGCTGGCCCGTACCGAGCAGCGGATCCGGACGCTCACCGACGCCGCGCTCGCCGCGCTGGCCCCCGTCGACCTGGACACCGAGGCCCACCAGGCCCTGGTCGACCTGGCCATCGCCGCCACCCGCCGCCCCGCCTGACCCCACCCCCCTCCCGCGCCGCGCGCCCCCCACCCCCGCGATCTTGCACTTACGGCCCCCGTTATGCCCGTTTGGAACAGATCTGCCGGGGCAAGAAGTGCAAGATCGCGGGACTAGGGGGTGGGGTGGGGCGGGGTGCGGCCGGGGGTTAGAAGCCCAGGGCTTGGGCTCGGCGCTTGATCTCGCGGGCCTGGTCGCCGGCGAGGGCGGCAGCCGCGGTGCCGCCGGGCAGCGTGTCGTCCGGCTGGTACAGCCAGCGCAGGCTCTCCTCGTCGTCGTAGCCGGCGTCGGCCAGCAGGTTGAGCACGCCGGGCAGGTGCTTGAGGGCGCCATTGGCCAACAGGTCCTCCGGCACCCGCCGGATGCCGTCGCGGCGCACCGCGATCAGCTCCCGATCCCGGATCATCTGGTGGACCTTGCTGATCGGCACGTCCAGGCGCTCGGCGACGTCCGGGAGGGTCAGCCAGGCGGCCGGTTCGGCGGCGCGGTTCGCGGCGGGTACGGAGTCGGTCACCCGACCACCCTGCCACGTCCGTCGCGCCGAACGGGTCGCGGCACCCCGGGACGACCACGATCGGCCCCGACACAGCCCGTTCGACCTGCGGCGACGTGTCGCGTCGTCGCCGCCGGACCCGGCCGGTCGCCCTCCGGCTGTAGCATCCTGTTCAACCTTCACCCCCTGGACACATAGACTTCCTGCCGATGGACACACAGGTCGCCGACACGTTGCTGGGCTCGCTGATCGACGGGCGCTACCGCATCCGCGGTCGCGTGGCCCGTGGCGGCATGGCGACCGTGTACACCGCCACCGACGAGCGCCTCGAGCGCACCGTGGCGGTCAAGATCATTCACTCGGCACAGGGCCCGGAGGGCCGCGGCTTCGTCGAGCGCTTCACCGACGAGGCGAAGACGATCGCCCGGCTCACCCACCCCAACGTCGTCGCGGTCTACGACCAGGGCACCCACGCCGGCCGTCCGTACCTGGTGATGGAGTACGTACGGGGCCGCACCCTGCGCGACGTGCTCGCCGAGCGGCGCCGGCTCAACCCGGACGAGGCGCTCGCCATCACCGAGCAGATGCTCGCCGCGATCGCCGCGGCGCACCGGGCCGGCCTGGTCCACCGCGACGTCAAGCCGGAGAACGTGCTGGTCGCCGAGGCCCCGACCGGCGGCGTCGCCAACCTGGTGGACAGCGTCGTGAAGGTCGCCGACTTCGGGCTCGCCCGGGCGGTCGAGGCGAGCGCCCACGAGGAGCAGGGCAACCAGCTCATGGCCACCGTCGCGTACGTCGCGCCGGAGCTGGTGACCGACGGCCACGCCGACCCGCGCACGGACGTCTACTCGGCCGGCATCGTGCTGTTCGAGATGCTGACCGGCCGGGTGCCGTACGACGGGGACCGGCCGGTCGAGGTGGCCTGGCAGCACGTCGACCGGGACGTGCCGGTGCCCTCGACCCTGGTGCCGGGGCTGCCGAAGGCGCTCGACGACCTGGTCGCCCGGGCCACCCGACGCGATCCGGGTGCCCGTCCGACCGACGCCGGTGCGCTGCTGGCCGAGGTGCAGGTGGCCCGGGAGGACCTGGGCAACCCCAACACGCGTACGGCGGTGCTGCGCCGGGTGGCCGACGAGCCGGCCGTGGCCCAGCCCACCATGGTGGTCGCGGCCGTCCAGCCGGTCGAGCGGCCGGCCTGGGCCCGGCTCCCGGAGGGCGGTTCCCGCGCGGGCCGGCGGCGGGCGGCGCCCGAGGCGGACGACGTCTGGTCCCGGCTGGCCGCGCTGCGGACCCAGGTGCTGGGGCACCCGCAGGGCCGGCTGGCCGTCGCCGCCGCCGTCGTGGTGCTCGGGCTGATCGCGGCGGTGGGCGGCTGGTGGGTCGGTGTCGGCCGCTACACGGTGGCGCCGCAGCTGGTGAGCCTCAGCAAGGCCGAGGCGGAGGCCCAGGCCACGCGGGCCGGCTTCGTCCTCCGGTACGCCGATCCCCGCCACGACGAGCAGGTGCCGAAGGACGCCGTCCTCGCGCAGGACCCGGTGTCGGCCACCCGGATCCAGAAGGGCGGCACGATCACGCTCACCCTCTCGCTGGGCCCGGAGCGGTTCCCCGTGCCGGACGTGGTCGGCAAGGAGTACGAGCTGGCCGCGACCGACCTGGCCGACGCGCAGCTGAAGGTGGTCAAGGGGGCCGCCCGCTACGACGACAGCCTGCCGGCCGGCGTGGTGGTGGCGACCGACCCGAAGGCGGGCACCGAGGTCAAGCCGGGCGACAAGGTCACCGTGATCCTGAGCAAGGGGAAGGCGCCGATCTCGGTGCCGAACCTGGTCGGCAAGAACCTGACCGAGGCTCGCGGGATCCTGGCCCGGCTCGGGCTCGTGCTCGTCGAGCCGCCGACGGTGAAGGAGTCCGACAAGCCCAAGGACGAGATCCTCGGGCAGAGCCCGGCCGACGGCACCGGCGTGGAGAAGGGCGCCCAGGTCCGGCTGGAGGTCAGCCAGGGTCCGCCGCTCGTCGTCGTCCCCCGTGTGATCGACCTGCCGTGCCCGCAGGCGCAGCAGGTGCTGCAGAGCCAGGGCTTCCCGGTGACGGTGCAGTTCGACCCGAACGGCATCGCCCGGTTCCAGAGTCCGGGCGAGAACTCGCAGGTGCCTCCGGGCACCCCGGTCACCCTGGGGTGTCTGTGACGATGACGGCGCAGCACCGGCCGGTCGGCACGCACACGCCGACCTCGGGCGGCCTGGCGAAGGCGGCCCTGCCGTACGTCGACGCGGCGGGCGCGGAGGTCGTCCAGGTCTACGTCTCCAACTCGCGGGGCTGGGCGCTGCCACCCGGTGACCCGGTGCAGGACGCCCTGTTCCGCGAGGGTTGCGCGGAGCGCGGCGTTCCGGTCTTCATCCACGCGTCGCTGCTGGTCAACCTGGGCTCCCCCACCGCGGCGACGGTCGAGCGGTCGGCGGCGACCCTGGCGCACGCGCTGCGCCGGGGCACGGCGATCGGGGCGCGCGGGGTGGTCTTCCACGCCGGCAGCGCCGTGGACGCCGGTTACGCCGACGCGGCGATGCGGCAGGTCCGCGAGGCGCTGCTCCCGCTGCTGGACGCCGCGGGCGACGCCGGCGGGCCGATGCTGCTGGTCGAGCCGAGCGCGGGCGGCGGGCGGTCACTCGCCTCCCGGGTGGAGCAGCTCGGCCCCTACCTCGACGCGGTGGACGGGCACCCGATGCTGGGGGTCTGCTTCGACACCTGCCACGCCTGGGCGGCGGGGCACGACCTGGCCGCCGAGGGCGGCATGACGGCGACGCTGGACACGCTGGTCGCCACGGTCGGGGCGGACCGGCTGCGGCTGGTGCACGCGAACGACTCGAAGGACCTGTGCGGCTCCACCCGGGACCGGCACGAGAACATCGGCAAGGGCACCATCGGGGAGCCCGCGTTCGCCGAGCTGATGCGCCACCCGGCCACCGCCGGCGTGCCCGTGGTGGTGGAGACCCCCACGGAGAAGCACGTCGGCCACGCCGCCGACGTCGCCACCCTCACGCGCCTCCGGCCCTGACGGCCCTGTCGGGCGGCACCCGCACTCTCCCACCCACCGGGCCGCACCCGATCGCGGAAGAGTGGCCATTCGCGTGGAATGGCCACTCTTTCCGTGAACGAGGGCGCACCACAGGGGCGCCGGGGGCGGTGGTCAGCCGCGCAGGATCCGGGTGACGACGTCGATGGCGCGGCTGACGGCGGCGTCGTCGACGTCCATGTGGGTGACCAGGCGGGCCGTGCGGGGGCCGAGCACCGAGACCAGCACCCCCTCCGCGCGGGCGGCGGTGGCGAGGGCGTGCGCGTCCAGCGCCGCCTTGGTCAGGTCCAGCGGGACGAGGTTGGTGCGGACGCCCGTGGCCAGCACCCCGAACGGCGCGACCGCCTCGGCGAGCCGGGCCGCCTTCGCGTGGTCCTCGGCGAGCCGGTCGACGTGGTGCGCCAGGGCGTACCGGCCGGCCGCGGCGAGGACGCCCGCCTGCCGCATGCCGCCGCCCATCCGCTTGCGGACGAACCGGGCCCGCTCGATCCGGTCGGCGCTGCCCACCACCAGCGACCCGACCGGCGCGCCGAGCCCCTTGGTCAGGCAGACCGACAGGGTGTCGAACAACCCGCCGTACGTCGCCAGCGGCACGCCGTCGGCGACGTGCGCGTGCCAGATGCGGGCGCCGTCGCAGTGCAGCGCGACCTGCGCGTCGTCGGCGACGCGCCGCAGCTCGCGCAGGGTGTCGAGGGGGATCACCCCGCCGCCGCCCCGGTTGTGGGTCTGCTCGACGGCGATGGCCCGGGTGGGCACCGCCCAGTAGCCGTCGGGCCGGATCATGGCGGCGACCGCGTCGGGGTCGACGTCCGCGCCGACCGCCGGCCACGTCCGCGACGAGATGCCGCCGTACGCGGCCGCGGCGCCGATCTCGTACGTCACCACGTGCGCGTCGGCGTCGCAGAGCAGCTCGTTGCCGGGCGGCACGAGCAGTTGCAGGGCGATCTGGTTGGCCATCGACCCGGTCGGGCAGAACAGCGCCGCCTCGTGGCCGAGGAGCGCGGCGACCTCGGCTTCGAGGGCGTTGACCGTCGGGTCCTCGCCGTACACGTCGTCGCCGACGTCGGCGGTGGCCATGGCCTCCCGCATCCCGGCCGTCGGCCGGGTCACGGTGTCCGAGCGGAGGTCGATCAGGTCAGCCACGGTCGTCCTTTCGGCTGCCGGCTGCGGGGCTCGCAAGCTCACTCCTCGCGTCAGCCACGGAGCATCTCCGCGACCAGGAAGGCCAGCTCCAGCGACTGCTGGGTGTTCAGTCGCGGGTCGCAGGCGGTCTCGTACCGGTCGGGCAGGTCGAGGTCCTCGATGCCCTGGGCACCACCGAGGCACTCGGTGACGTCCTCGCCGGTCAGTTCGACGTGCAGGCCGCCGGGGTGGGTGTCCAGGCCCCGGTGGACCTCGAAGTAGCCCAGCACCTCGTCGACGATGCGGTCGAAGTGGCGCGTCTTGTAGCCGTTGGACGACTCGTGGGTGTTGCCGTGCATCGGGTCGCACTGCCAGACGACCTTGGCGCCCGCCGCGGTGACCTTGGCGACGATCGGGGGCAGGACGTCACGGACGCGGTGGTTGCCCATCCGGCTGATCAGGGTGAGCCGGCCGGGCACATTGTCCGGGTTGAGCTTCTCGCACAGCTCGATGGCCTCGTCCGGCGTGGTGGTGGGGCCCAGCTTCACGCCGATCGGGTTGGCGATCCGGGAGATGAAGTCGATGTGGGCCCCGTCGATCTGCCGGGTGCGCTCCCCGATCCACAGGAAGTGCCCGGACAGGCCGTACGCCCGCTGGTCGGAGACCCGGGTGAGCGCCCGGTCGTACTCCAGGGCGAGCGCCTCGTGGGAGCAGTAGAGGGTGACGGTCCGCAGCGCCTCGTCGTCGGTCATCCCGCAGGCCCGGATGAAGGCCAGCGCCCGGTCGATCTCCCGGGCGATCGCCTCGTACCGCTCGCCGGCCGGCGAGTTGCGCACGAACCCCTTGTTCCAGTCGTGCACGGCGTGCAGGTCGGCCAGGCCGCCGGCCAGGTACGCGCGGAGCATGTTCATCGCGGCGGCGGAGTTCGCGTACGCCCGAATCATGCGCTGCGGGTCGGCGATCCGCGCCTCCGGTGTCGCCTCCAAGGAGTTGATCATGTCACCGCGGTAGGCCGGCAGGCCGCGCGCGTCGGTCGGCAGCGACCGGGGCTTCGTGTACTGGCCGGCGACCCGGGCGACCTTGACCACCGGCAGGGAGGCGCCGTAGGTCAGCACGATCGCCATCTGGAGCAGCGTGCGGGCGTTGGCGAGCAGGTGGCTCTCGGTGTTGTCCGCGAAGGTCTCGGCGCAGTCGCCGCCCTGGAGCAGGAACGCCTTGCCCTCGCAGACCAGCGCGAGCCGCTGCCGCAGTTGGTCGACCTCGTAGGGCGCCACGACCGACGGCACGTTCTCCAGCACCTTGCAGACCTCGGTGACCTGGGCCGGGTCCGGCCAGGGCGGGGTCTGCGCGCGGGGCAGGTCCCGCCAGCGGTCCAGGCCGAGGGCCGCGTCCTCGGCGGAGTCGACGGTCGGCCGGCTGGTCTGGAGCACGGGGCTGCCGACGGCCGGATGGCTCAGCTGATGCCACTCATGGCGCATGCCAGAAAGCGTACGGCGACGGACCGGGCGGCCGGGGGGCGAGGGGCACCGTTCCGGCAGGTGAGAGATCCCTCACCGCCCCCGGGTCAGGGGCTGGTGGCGGGGCTGGGCGTGTTGCCGCCGGGGACCTCGCCCGCGATGCACCAGTCGGCCCCGTCGCGGGTGACCGTGAACAGCAGGGGGCGGGTGAGCTTGCGCGTGCCCGCGGTCACCGACACCGCCGCGCTCACCTGGAGGCCCTGCGGGCCGGGGCGGATGTCGGTGATCTGCGCCTGGGGCACCTCGAAGTGGTCGGCGAAGTCGCCGTTGGGCCCGGTGGCGGCGGCGTCGAACGCCTCGTGCATCGCCGCGCAGAGCTGGCTGCGCCCGGCGGCCACGTCCTTGGCCGTCATGGCGTCCAGGTACGCCTGCACGCGCTCCCGGGCCTTCGCCGAGGCCTCTTCGGCGGGCGCCCGCCCGGGACGCTCCGCCGCCTCGTCGTCGCCGCCGATCCCGCACCCGAGCAGGACGGACGGCAGGGCCGCGACGAGGGCGCCGATCGCCAGCCTCCGGTACGCCGTACGCATGCCACCTCCCAAACGCCCGTGGACTTCGAACCCCCGTCGAGCGGCGAGTCTGTCACATCGGGCCGGCCGACGGCCCGTCGGCACACGCGGGCGGGGGGGGACCGGTGCGCGGTCCCTCCCCGCCGTGTGGGTGATGCGTCGGCCTGCGGACTAGCCGAGACCGCCCTTGATGGCGCCGATCAGCTCACCGTTGCTGGTGTCACCGGAGAGCTCCCAGAAGAACGCGCCACCGAGGCCCTGGTTCTTCGCGTACGTCATCTTGCCGCCGATGGTGGACGGGGTGTCGTAGCTCCACCAGTTGCTGCCGCACTTGGCGTACGCCGTGCCGCCGACGGTGCCGGTGGCCGGGCAGGTGTTCTTGAGGACCTTGTAGTCCTCGATGCCCTGCTCGTAGGTGCCCGGGGCCGGGCCGGTGGCGGTGCCGCCCGGTGCGGTCTGGGTCACCCCGGTCCAGCCGCGGCCGTAGAAGCCGATGCCGAGCAGCAGCTTGTTGGCCGGGATGCCCTTGCTCTTGAGCTTCTGGATCGCCGCGTCGGACCAGAAGCCCTGCTGGGGGATGCCCGGGTACGAGTAGAGCGGGGAGTGCGGGGCGGTCGGGCCCTGCGCGTTGAAGGCGCCGAAGTAGTCGTACGTCATCGGCATGATCCAGTTGAGGTACGGTGCCGCGCCGGCGTAGTCGGCGGCGTCGATCTTGCCGCCGGTGCTGCCGTCCGCGGTGATCGCCGAGGTGACCAGCGCCGACGAGCCGAACCGCGAGCGCAGCGCGCTCACCACGTTCTTGAACGCGGCCGGGCCGCTGGAGTCGCAGGTGAGGCCGCAGGCGTTCGGGTACTCCCAGTCGACGTCGATGCCGTCGAACACGTCCGCCCAGCGCGGGTCCTCGACCAGGTTGTAGCAGCTCTCGGCGAACGCGGCCGGGTTCTGCGCGGCCTGGGTGAAGCCGCCGGACCAGGTCCAGCCGCCGAACGACCAGATCACCTTCAGGTGCGGGTACATCTTCTTGAGCTTGCGCAGCTGGTTGAAGCTGCCGCGCAGCGGCTGGTCCCAGGTGTCGGCGACGCCGTCCACGCTGTCCGCCGCGGTGTACGCCTTCTCGTAGTCGGCGTAGCTGTCGCCGATGGTGCAGCGCCCGCCGGTGGTGTTGCCGAAGGCGTACAGGATGTGCGTCAGCTTCGAGGCCGAGCCGCTGGTGTGGATGTTCTTGACGTGGTAGTTACGGCCGTAGACGCCCCACTGCGCGAAGTAGCCGACGATCTTGCGGTCGCCGCTCGGCGGCGGCGTGGTGGGCGGCCGGGTGGTGGGCGGCGCCGTGGTCGGCGGGGCGGTGGTCGGCGGCGCGGTGGTGGTCGGGGGCGGGGTGCCGCCACCGGCGCAGGGAGCGCCGTTGATGGTGCAGTTCAGCGGGGCCTTGTAGGCGCCGGTGCCGTTGTAGCCCCAGCTGAAGGTCGCGCCCGGGCCGAGCGGTCCGGCCCAGCTCTTCTTGACCGCGACGTAGTGGTCGCCGGTGCGGGTGACGTCGGCGTCCCAGGAGCTGCTGATGCTGGTGCCCGCGGGCAGGTCGAACTCGATGCGCCAGGTGCTCACCGACGCGTCCGAGCCGTTGGTGACCGTCACCCGCGTCTCGTGACCGGTCCCCCAGTCCTGCACCTTGGCGAACGTGGCGGTGACACTGCCGGCCCCGAACGCCGTGGCCATCGGGACCGTCGCGGCCGTCAGGGCGACCACGGCGCCGACCCAGAGGGCCCGGCGGAACGATCTCTTCATGTGGCGTCTCCCCAAACAGTTAGGAAACTTTCCAAAATGATTGCTGAGACGCTACTCACGGCGTCACCACTTCGTCAAGATGCGCATGTATCGATTTCATGAGGAGCGAAGCCGGCCGCGGCGCCGGTCGCCTCGACCCGCGTAGCCTCGCCCCCCATGACCGCCTTCGACACCCCGATCGACACGCTCACCGGCGGGCCCGCCGACCTCGCCCGATACCGCGGTCGCGCACTGCTGGTGGTCAACGTCGCGTCCCGCTGCGGCCTCACCCCGCAGTACGCCGGCCTCCGGGCGCTGCACGACGAGTACGCCGACCGGGGGCTTCGCGGTGCTCGGCGTGCCGTGCAACCAGTTCGCCGGCCAGGAGCCCGGCAGCGCCGAGGAGATCAGCGACTTCTGCCAGGTGAACTACGGCGTCACGTTCCCGCTCACCGAGAAGGTGGAGGTGAACGGCCCGCACCGGCACCCGCTCTACGCGGCCCTGGTGGACGCTCCCGACGCCGAGGGTCACACCGGTGACGTGCGGTGGACCTTCGAGAAGTTCCTGGTGGCACCGGACGGCACGGTCGCTGCCCGGTTCGCGCCGACCGTCGAGCCCGGCTCGCCCGAGCTGCGCGCCGCCATCGAGAAGGTCCTTCCGCCGACCGCCTGACCGGCGCCGCCGCGGGCCGGCCGCCCGTGACCGGCCCCGGCGTCACGGCCTTGGCCGCCGCCAACCGGCCGAGTCCCCGGTGTCGTGAGGCGACGGGCGATACGTTGGGCAGCAGGCGGGCGGCGCGGTGCGGGCCGGGCGAACGGAGGGTCGAGATGACGACGGTCGGGCTGATCGGTAGCGGGCACATCGGGAGCACGGTCGCCCGGCTGGCGGTGGCCGCCGGCTATGACGTCGTCCTCAGCAACCGGCGCGGACCGGACACGCTCGCGGACCTGGTCGACGAGCTGGGTCCCCGGGCCCGTGCCGCGACACCGCCCGAGGCGGCGGCCGACGGCGACCTCGTGGTCGTCACGATCCCGCTGAAGGCGTACCGGGACGTGCCCGTCGACCCCCTCGCCGGCAAGCTCGTGATCGACACCAACAACTACTACCCCGACCGCGACGGCCGCTTCCCCGAGCTGGATGCCGGCTCGACCACCAGCAGCGAACTGCTCCAGCGGCACCTGTCCCGGTCCCGGGTGGTCAAGGCGTTCAACAACATCTTCTTCAAGCACCTGCTCGCCCTGGCCCGCCCGGCCGGCAGCGCGGACCGCAGCGCGCTGCCGGTCGCCGGCGACGACCCGAGCGCCAAGGCGGAGGCCGCCGCCTTCCTCGACCGGCTCGGGTACGACACGGTCGACGCCGGGACGCTCGCCGACAGCTGGCGCTACCAGCCGGACACCCCGGCGTACGGGGTCATCTACTCGGCCGACCCGCAGGACTGGGAACGGGAGTCCCCGGCCGACGCGGACAGCGTGCGCTCGGCCCTCGCCGCGGCCAGCCGCTGACCCGCACGGAGGAGCGCCGACCAGGGCGGTCCGGAGTGGACGGCGTGTCGGAGGTTGCGCCGTAGTCCCGTTCACGGGACTCTGGTGACCGGCGCCCGTCCACGCCCCCGGAGGCCACATGCGTCCGCTTTGCTCCGCGTCCCGCCGGCTGCCCGTCACCGCCGCCGCGCTCCTGCTCGCGGCCTGCGGTGTCGCGGTGGTCGCCAACCCGGTCCAGGCCGCCCCGGTGGGCTACGTCCGGCTCGCGCACCTCTCCCCCGACACCCCGGCCGTCGACGTCTACCTCGCCGCTCCCGGCCAGAAGAAGCCCCAGGTCTTCCCCGGCGTCGGCTACGGGGTGGTCTCCACCTACCTGCCGTTGCCCGCCGGCCGCTACGCGGTCGCCATGCGCGAGGCGGGCGCCCCCGCCGACGAGCCGCCGGTGCTGACCACCGAGGTGGCGGTGAGCGGCGGCGCGGCGTACACGGTCGCCGGAGTCGGCCGGCACGCGGACCTCGGGCTACGGGTGCTCGACGACGACCTGAGCGCCCCCGAGCCGGGCCACGCCAAGGTCCGCGTCGTGCAGGCGTCGGTGCGGGCCCCGGTGCTCGACGTGGCGGCGGCCGACGGCCGGCCCATCGCCACCGGCGTCCGCTTCGCCACCACCACGGACTATCAGCAGGTCGAGCCGGGGCGGCTGCGGCTGCGCCTCAGCAGTGCCGGCGGTCCGACGACCGACGCCGAGGTCACGCTGACCGGCGGGGCCGTCTACTCGCTGCTCGTGCTGGACGCGAAGCAGGGTGGGCTCACCACCGAGCTGCGGCAGGACGCCGCGGGCGGGGCCGTCGTCGTCCCCACGGGCGGTGTCGACGCCGGCGCCGGCGGCAGCGCCGGGCTACCCGCGTACCCCCTGGTCGCCGGCGGCGTCGCGGCGGCCGCGCTGACCGCGGGCCTGGTGCTGATCGGCCGCCGGCGGCGCGGCACCTGGTGACCGGCCGGCCCGGCTTCACGATCCGGCGGCACCGCACACGCGGGACGCCGGCCACCGCGCTCGTCGCGGCCGGCGCGGCGCTCTGCCTGACGGCGGGGACGGGGGTCGGGCTGGCCACCACCACCTCGCCGCCGCCGACCGCGGGCTGGCGGGCGGGCTGCACCACCGACTGCCCCGGGGCCACCGCGCGGCCCGCGCGGCTGCCGGCCCCGACCCGGGTACGCGTGCCGCGCATCGCGGTCGACTCGCCCCTCGAGGTGCTGGGGGTGGACGCGGCCGGCGCCCTGGCCCCGCCGGCCGACTTCGCGAGGGCCGGCTGGTACGGCGCCGGCCCGGCCCCCGGCGACCCGGGTCCGGCCGTGATCGCCGGCCACCTGGACTCCCGCGCCGGACCGGCCGTCTTCGCCCGCCTCGGCGAGCTGCGGCGGGGCGACCGGGTAGAGGTGTGGCGCGGCGACCGGGTGGTGTCGTTCCGGGTCACCGGCGCGGTACGGGTGCCCAAGGACCGCTTCCCCACCACCGCCGTGTACGGCCCGACGCCCGGCCCCGAACTGCGGCTGGTGACCTGCGGCGGCGACTTCGACCGGCGGTCCCGCCACTACCGGGACAACGTGGTGGTGTTCGCCGCCGTCGAGCTGTAGCTGACCTCCGCACCGGGATCACCGTCTACGACGCGTACGGCGCCTCGCAGGCCACGTGGGAGAGCATGTTCGCCCAGGCCGATGTGGACACCGTCGTCTTCGACATCCAGGACGTGGGCGCCCGGTTCTACACGTACATCTGGACGATGTACACGTCGATGCTGGCCGCCGCGCGGGTGGGCAAGCGGTACGTCGTGCTGGACCGGCCGAACCCGATCGGCGGCCGGGCGTACGGGCCGATGATGACGCCCGCCTACAGCTCGGGCGTGGGCCTGCGGGAGATCGTCCAGCAGCACGGGATGACCGTGGGCGAGCTGGCCCGGCTCTTCACCACGGAGTTCCTGCCCGCCGCCGGCCGGTCGGTCGACCTGCACGTCGTCCGGTGTCGGCACTGGAAGCGCGACCGGCTCGCCGCCGACACCGACCTGCCGTGGGTGATGCCCAGCCCGAACATGCCCACATCGGACACCGCGCTGGTCTACCCCGGCACCGGCCTGTTCGAGGGCGTCGCGTCCATCACCGAGGGCCGCGGCACCTGCCGGCCGTTCGAGCTGATCGGCCGAGGTGGACGACGTGGTCGGCGCGTGGGCCGACGAGCTGGCCGAGTTCGACCGGCGCCGGGCGCCGTACCTGCTCTACTGACTGTCCAGTCGATCAGGCGCGGGCGCGAACCCATCCAAGCGGATAACCGGATTCCGGCTCGCGTCCGCGTCCGGCTCGCTACTCTCGGCTGCGGGCCCCACACGGACATCCGCGGTGCACGTCATGCCGATAGGAGCGCCATGCCCGCCACGTCACGACCCCCCGTCCTCCACCTCGTCGTCTCCGGCACCGAGCCGGTCGCCGAACTCGAACCCTTCATCACCGCCTGCCAGCAGCTCGGCTGGGAGGTCCACCTCATCGCCGACCCGGACGCGGCCGACACGATGGACCTGGACGCCCTCGCCGACCTCACCCACCACCCGGCCCACGCGGACGACCAGGTGCCGGCGGCACTGCCGGAGGCCGAGGCGTACGCGGTCGCGCCGGCCAGCTTCGACCTGGTCAACCGGTGGGCGTACGGCTTCAACGACAACCTGGCCCTGCGGCTGCTCAACGAGGCCACCTCGGTCGGCCTGCCGCTCCTCGTCGTGCCGGTACCGGACCCGGCGCTCGCCCGGCACCCCGCGTTCCTCGAGAACCTCGAGCGGATGCGGCACTGGGGCGTCGTCGTGACCGGGGCCGCCGAGGCCGGCGACCCGACGCCGTGGCGGGCCGCGGTGCAGGTGGTCGCCGAGTGGACCCGGTTCGCCCGGGTGCCGGCGCGGCTGGCCGCGCTGCCCGCGGAGGTGTCCGCGCAGCCGCCGGAGTTGCCCACGCAGCCGCTCGGCGTGCCGGTGCGGCCGCTCGGCGAACAGTCGCGCGGCGCCGACGAGCTGGCGCTGCAGTCCGGCTGAGCTCGGCACCCGCCACCGGCACCCCGGGCCGGCTCCCGCCGGGCCGGGTCAGTCGGCCTGCGCCGCCAGCTCGCGAGCGCGGTCGCGGGCGGCCTCCAGCGCGGCCAGCAGCGCCGCCCGGACGCCGTGCTTCTCCAGCTCACGGACGGCGGAGATGGTGGTGCCGGCCGGCGAGGTGACCGCCTCGCGCAGCTTCACCGGGTGCTCGCCGGAGTCGCGCAGCATGACCGCCGACCCGATCGCCGTCTGCACGATCAGCTCGTGCGCGACCTGCCGGGGCAGGCCGAGCAGGATGCCCGCGTCGATCATCGCCTCGACCAGCAGGTAGAAGTACGCCGGGCCGGAGCCGGACAGCGCGGTCACCGCGTCCTGCTGCGACTCGGGGACGCGGAGGGTGGCGCCGAGGGGCTTGAACATCTCCTCCGCGAGGGCGAGGTGCGTGCCGGTGGCGTGCGCCCCGGCGGAGATGGCGGTCATCGCCTCGTCGACCAGGGCGGGGGTGTTGGTCATCACCCGCACCACCGGGGTGCCCTCGGGCAGCCGGCGGCTGAAGAAGGTGGTCGGCAGGCCGGCGCAGAGCGAGATGACCAGCTTGTCGGCCGGCACCTTGGGCCCGATCTCCTCCAGCAGCGCGCCGGCGTCCTGCGGCTTGACCGAGATCGCGAGCACCTCGGCCTCGTCCACCGCGGTCAGGTTGTCGACCACCCGGACGCCGTAGCGGGCGGCGAGCTCCTCCGCCCGGGCCGGCCGCCGGGCGGTGGCCAGCAGGCGGTCCACCGGCCAGCCCGAGCGCAACAGCCCGGACAGCATCAGCTCGCCGATCTTGCCGGCCCCGATGACCGCCACCGTGTGCACCGAACCCGCCATCGGGCCGTACCCCTCTCGCCGTGAAGCCGGCGCGCGGCGGACCGGGGCCCGCCGCGACGCCGTGGGATCGATCAGCTGCCGAAGAAGACCTCGGCCTCGGCGTACCGCTCCAGCGGCACCGTCTTCAGCTCCCGGGTGGCCTCGGCCAGCGGGACGCGGACGATGTCCGTGCTCTGCATGGCGACCATCTTGCCCCAGTCGCCCTCGTGGGCCGCGTCGATGGCGTGCAGGCCGAGCCGGGTGGCGAGCACCCGGTCGAACGCGGTCGGGGTGCCGCCGCGCTGGATGTGGCCGAGCACGACGGTGCGGGCCTCCTTGCCGGTCTTGGCCTCCAGCTGCTCGGCCAGCCACTGGCCGATGCCGCCGAGGCGGACGTGGCCGAAGGCGTCCAGCTCCTGGTTGTGCAGGACCATCTGGCCCTCGAGCGGGTGGGCGCCTTCGGCGACCACGACGATCGGGGCGTACTGGTGCTGGAACCGCTTCTCGACGTAGCCGGCGACCTGGTCGACGTCGAACTGCCGCTCCGGCAGCAGGATCACGTTGGCGCCACCGGCGAGGCCGGCGTGCAGGGCGATCCAGCCGGCGTGCCGGCCCATCACCTCGACGACCAGGGTGCGGTGGTGGCTCTCGGCGGTGGTGTGCAGCCGGTCGATCGCCTCCATGGCGATGTTGACCGCGGTGTCGAAGCCGAAGGTGTAGTCGGTGGCGCCGAGGTCGTTGTCGATGGTCTTCGGCACGCCGACGACGTGGACGCCCAGCTCGTGCAGCTTGGTCGCCACGCCGAGGGTGTCCTCACCGCCGATCGCGATGAGCGCGTCCACGCCCTGGGCGGCGAGGTTCTCCTTGATCCGCTCGACCCCGTTCTCGATCTTGAACGGGTTGGTGCGGGACGAGCCCAGGATGGTGCCGCCGCGCGGCAGGATCCCGCGGACCTCCGCGATGCCCAGGGGACGGGACAGGCCCTCCAGCGGGCCCTTCCAGCCGTCCCGGAAACCCACGAACTCGTGGCCGTAGTTGGTGACGCCCTTGCGGACCACCGCCCGGATCACCGCGTTGAGACCTGGGCAGTCGCCGCCGCCGGTGAGCACGCCGATACGCATGATCTGCTCATCCTCCTGGAGCATTGGGGTAAAGCCCGGTAAGCCCCAGGATAGGTGTCAGAACAGACCATCGGCGCCATTGCCGGCCCGGGGCGGGCCGTCAGTGCGCACTGTAGTCCGCGCCGGTGCACGCCGACACCGCGACCTGGTTACCGTCCAGTAGCCGACCTCGGGCTTTCCGGTCGCCCGGTCAGCGCCCGCCCGGCCCGGTCATCGCCCGCCACCGCAACAGGTTGTGCCGCGCGTCGACCAGCGCGTCGTGCCGGGCCGCCTCGGCCTCCGGCAGCGGCGGGCGGCCCCGGTCGTCCCAGAGCTGGCGCAGCTCCTTGGTGAACCGGGGGATCTCCCGCGGCAGCGCGGTCATCGGGCCCCAGAGCTGCGCGAGAGCCACGTGGTCGTACGCCGCGTACCAGGCCCAGAGCTCGATCAGCTCGCCCGGGCGGTCCCGGACCGGCTCCAGGAGGAAGTCCAGCAGGTCGGCGCGGATCCGCTCCCGGGACCGCCAGGCGCGGTCGGCGGGCGACGGCAGCTTGTCGAGCACGTTGCGGCGTACCCACGGCACGGCCCGGGAGTCGTCGAACTCGGTGGAGACGGCGTAGAACTCGCGGCCGTACTCGTCGACGACGCCGATCGACACGAGGTCGACGATGCGGCCGTCCTCGATGAATTCGCAGTCGTAGAAGTAGCGGTAGACCATCACCGTCATCCTCGCGTACGCCCCCACCGCGACGCCGGGCGGGTGCCGGCGACTCGGCCACCGGCACGTTCGGGCAGGTCACGGTGGGGATGAGGGACGGCGTCGAGCACGCCTCTAACGTCACGGAGATGAATTGAGGGGTGTACAGCAAGCGACCGGACCGTCATGATCTGATGTGTACCGCTACCGGAGGTGTCGGAGCACCTGGGCGGGGGGCCCGTCAGGTTCGCCCGGTGAGCGAGTTGTGGTCCTTGACCGGGGAGGGGTTGGGCCGTGGAGGTGCGCCTTCCGGAGCCGGGTGACGCGCTCACGGGTGTCGAGATGTTCGCCGGCCTCGAGCCGGAGGTCCGGCAGCGGGTGATCGCGGCGGCGGTTCCGCGCACGTACCGCAAGGGTCAGCTGCTCTTCGTGGAGAACGACCCCGGCGAGTCGCTGATCGTGCTGCGGCGCGGCGCGGTCGCGGTCTTCCGCACCGCGCCGACCGGCGAGCGGGCCGTGCTGTCGGTGATCCGGCCGCCGGACGTGCTGGGCGAGGTCTCCCTGCTCGACGCCTCCACCCGCTCCGCGTCCGCCGAGGCCATCGAGGACTGCTCGGCCCTCGCGCTGTCCCGCGGGGCGTTCATGGAGCTGGTCCACTCCAACCCGCGCATCCTCGACGCGGTGATGCGTTCCCTCGGCGCCCTGATCCGCCGCCTGACCGAGCAGAACGCCGACCACGTCTTCCTCGACCTGCCCGGTCGGGTCGCCAAGACGCTGGTCCGCCTGGCCGGCGAGAGCCAGGCGCCGATGATCACCATCGAGCTCAACCAGAGCCAGCTCGCCGAGATGGCCGGCGGCTCCCGGCAGAGCGTCAACCAGGCGATCGGCTCGTTCGCCAGCCGGGGCTGGCTGCGCACCGAGGGCCGCCGGATCGTGGTCACCGACGTGGCGTCGCTGCGCCGCCGCGCCGGCATGAGCGAACGCTGAGCCGTCCGGCGCGCGTGGTCGTCAGGCCGCGATCGGCTCGCGGGGCTGCGGTGCGGGCGGCGGGGGCACGGACTTCGCCTTCTGGGCGTACATGTCGACGTACTCGCGGCCGGACAGCTCCATCAGCTCGTACATGATCTCGTCGGTGACCGCGCGCTCGACGAACCGGTCCCCCGCCATGCCGGCGTAGCGGGAGAAGTCCAGCGGCGGGCCGAAGCGGATGCGCACCCGCTGCACCTTGGGGATGATCTTGCCGGGCGGCTGGATCTCGTCGAGGTTGAGCATCACCACCGGCACCACCGGGGCGCCGCTCTCCAGCGCGAGCCGGGCCACGCCGGTCTTGCCCCGGTAGAGCCGCCCGTCCGGCGAGCGGGTGCCCTCCGGGTAGATGCCGGCGACCCCACCGGCCCGCAGCACCTTGAGCTGGGTCTCCAGCGCCGCCCGGGCCGCCCGGCCGCCGGAGCGGTCCACCGGGATGGTGCCGGTGCCGACGAAGAACATCTTGGTCAGCCACCCCTTGATGCCCTTGCCGGTGAAGTACTCCGCCTTGGCGACGAAGGTGACCTTCCTCGGCACGATCAGCGGCGTGAAGATCGAGTCGGAGAAGGAGAGGTGGTTGCTGGCGAGGATCACCGGGCCGGTCCCGGGTACGTGGTGCAGGCCCTCCACCTGCGGGCGGAAGATCAGCTTCAGCAGCGGCCCGAGGATGACGTACTTCAGCAGCCAGTACAGCACCGGCGTCCTTTCCCGTGGGGGTCCCCGCGACAGCGCCCGGGAGCGCTGCCGTCGCCGACGAGCCTACGGAGCACCGGCCCTCCCCCACAACGGACGACCGATCAACTTTCCCGTCACGCGACCGGCCCGACAGCCCGCTACCGGCCCGACAGCCCGCGCCTTGTGGGCGGCGCGGGCGGTGTTGACGGCGAGGCGGGCGCCCTTGACCGCCGCTTCCGGCACCGACCACGGCCGCCGCCGCACCCGCGAAAGCCCAGGCGGCTTCCTTCCAGTTGCCGGTGGCGGCGTACGACACGGCCGACACCACGCCGGCGATCGTGCCGATCGGGCCGGGGATCCGTCCACGGACACGGCCGTGAGGCCGGACGCCGGCCCGGCCTCACGAGCAGTTTCCACATCCGTTTGGCGCGGAACGCCGTCAGGCGTCCGGCCGCTCCGGCCCCGGCGAACGCCGCCGTCGTTGAATCACCACGGCGAGGTCACGCAGGAAGAGGACGAGAAGCCCGGCGCTGACCGGCACCGCGATCCAGGCACGCCAACCTCCCTCGGTCACGATGTCGGGCAACAGGACCGCAGTGAAGAGGAGCATGAGTCCCAACACCCACAGCCGCCGCCCCGGGTCACCTGACTTCACCATCGCCATCTCCGCCTGTAGGGGATCTGCCCGCAGGAGCTACGTGACATGCCTCGGGTCCACTCGTCCAGCCTGCGGCACATCCCGTTCCAGGGCTTTGCCAACCAGTCGTGGCTGCGGTCGCGCCAGAAGCGTCCCGCAGTCTTGAGATTGTCCCAGTCGCCGCCGATGCTGGCCTGCCAGAGGGCTCCACCCACCTTAGGCGACGCGCGCCTGGCACAGTTCTTCCAGTTTGACCGGCAGTTTTTCCAGCTGCGCTTGGTGAACCGCTTCTTTGCCTTCCACGCCGCCTTGCCGAACCGGTAGGTGAACCGGCCCGCCTTCCAAGCCGGGCCACCGGGGATGACCCAGGCCGCCAGGGCGATGTGCGAGTGGAGTGCCTCGCGGTAGCTGCCGGACGGGCGGCACGAGGAGCTGAAGAGCCATTTCCAGGTCCGGCAGCTACGCCCGTCCAGGTCCACGGCGTTGATCGGGTCACCGCAGACGTACTCGTACGCGTTGCAGCTGCCTCCGGGCACCGGGTCGGTCGTGGTGAACCGCCCGAGGGCCGGGAGGTAGAGCCGGACACCCATGAGGATGGCGCTGCCGAGTCCCTCACCCGACCTCTGTTTGCCACCCAACCAGCCGTACCGCAGGTCCGCCTGACCGACGGAGGGGTTGCCGAACTCGTCGTAGTCGAACAACTCCGGCTCGGTCAGGGCGGGGTCGATGATGGCGGCGATGTCCCCGTGCAGATTGGTCAGCTGGAGGGATACGCCGCCGCTCGCCGCCGTCGTCGCCACCAGGTCGCCGTCCGGTCCGGAGACGTTGCGAGTCAGTTCGCCCGACGCCGCGTCCTCCACAATCCACCGGGGCTCGTCCGAGTCGTCCCCGTAGTGGTTGACCGTGGACCTCGGGCTGGTCCAGACGCCGTCGACGAGCACCTCGGTGGTGTGGCCGCGGAAACGGTGGGCCGGGTCCAGCGTCCACGTGCGCCGGGTGTCCCCGAACTCCTGGGCCCGCACCAGGTTGTTGACGTGGTACGTGGTGGCGAGATCTCCGGCGATGGTCGTCGTACGTCCGAACTCGTCGTACACGTAGCCGGAATCGGTCAGCCGATCCGCACTGTCGAAGGAGTGCGTCACCTGCTCCGTCGTCGCCGTCTCCTGGCACTCACCGCCGGCGCCCGGGCCGTGGGTCCAGCGGTCGGTGCGGTTGGCACGACCGTCGTAGGCGTACCGGCGGGTGATGCAGCCGTCGGTGATCGCGCTGTCGTGCTGCGTACGGACGAGGCGTCCGAGCCGGTCGTACCCGTAGACCTTGCTACCTCCGGTATAGGTGTGGTTCACCCACTGGCTGGCGCTGTTCTCGACGACCGACTCGGAGAAGATGACCGTACCGTCCGAGTCCCGCGTGTAGGTCCGCTCGACCGGCTGCAGGTTGGCGTCCAGGCGGTCCCTGCGGGTCAGTCCCCCCGGGTAGGTGAGTTCGGTGAGCTGTCCGTCCGGGGAGTACTTCGCCGAGAAGGTACCGGCGACGCTGTCCGTGACGCTTGTGAGCAGACCTCTCGGCTCGGCAGCACGGTCGTAGACGTACGTCGAGTGACCGGTCGGGTCCGACGTCTTCACCGTCTTGCCGAAGCGGTCGTACTCGGTGGTCGTCCGGGCACCGTCCGCGTCGGTGTAGGCGGCGACCCGTCCCAGACTGTCGTGCTCACGGACGATCTCCGCACCGCCCATGCTGGTCCGGGTCACGACCCCGGAAGCCGGATCGTAGGTCGTCGTGGTCGCCTCGATCGGGACACCGAGGTCGGAGGTGATCTCCGCGTGGATCACCCGGTTGGCGGCGTCGTACCGCGTGGTTAAGGTCCGCGTCTTCCCACCCGCCGTCTCGGCGACAACCGCCTCTTTGCCGGAGCGGTTGTAGGACACCACATGCCGGACCGGGAGGTCGTCCGTCATCCGCGCCGGATCGTGCCCGGTGACGGCGCCCGCAGCCCGGGTGAGGCAGACCAGACCAGCCCACTCGGGGCGGTTGCCGCACGCGGATCCGTTCGGGTTGGCGCCGGCGGTGTAGTAGAGGGTCTCGGTGGCCCGTGCGTCGGAGCCCGACGAGCCGATCCCCACCGACTTCAGAGCTCGACCCGCCGCGTCGAAGACGGTGCCGGAACTCAGGTTCTGGCCGCCCGAGCCGGCATCCATCGTCTCCTTGGTCGGCTTCTTCAGCGTCCAGCCGGAAACGCCGCCGTACTCGGCGTCGTAGCCCTTGCGGGTGGTCCGGGTGTCGGCGTCGGGGTAGCCGACCACCTGCACGCCCTTCGTCTCGGTGGTCACCAGGTGGTACGTGGCGCCGTCCGGCTTGCCCTCGTCGTACTTGTTGACCGTGTGAGCCCGGCCGATGACGGTGGCGCCCGCGGGGATGGCCTCCAGAGGCCCGGTGCCGTCCGGGTCGGCGACCGGGTTCTCCACCGCCGTCGTCAACGTCGGGCCGAGGGTGTCCAGCAGGTCCACGCCGTCCGAGCTGTAGGTGTTGACGGTGGAGAGCGCTAGCGCGCGGGTCGCCGTGTCGGAGCCGGCCAGGCCCAGCTCGGCCAGGTAGGCGTCGGCGCCGGGCAGGGTGCCCAGAGCCAGCGCCCGGTCGGTGGCCTCCAGGGTCCGGACGACGTTGCCGAACCGGTCATACTCCTGCGTGTCGATGTGGCCGCCCGGGGTGGCGGTGTTGACCTCCTTGCCGCCAGCGGAGAGGTAGTGGACGGTGGCGTACTTGTAGCCGTTGGTGCCCGGCGTGGCCGGCGTGGCGCTGCTGCGGCCTGGGTCGTCCTCCGGCCCGAACACGGCGGTCGCGTCGGTGGGCAGGTCGACCTGGCCCCAGGTGGAGATGGCGGCGGAGTCGAGGTTGTACGGGCCGCCGGTGCCCTGGGTGAGCGGCACGTTGTAGACGACGGTGGTGGCGATCTCGCCGTCGGTGGTGGTCTTCGAGCCCTGCTGGAGGGCGGCCCGGCGCACCTTGAGCAGTTTGCCGGCGTTCTCGTCCCCGGCCAGGTCGGCGACCTGGGCGTCGGTGAGGGCCTTGCCGTAGATGCGGACGTCGTCGATGCCGCCGTGCCAGATGTTCGCTGCGGCGCCGGCCCACTTGGCCCGGCCCACCACGTACCCGCCGGTGGCATTCCAGCCGCCGACGGCGGCGGTGGTCGTCTGGAGGACGCCGTCGACGTAGAGCTTCATCCGGCCGCTGGCGGTGTCGTAGACGCCGGTCAGGTGGGTCCACTTCCCGAGCACCGGCGCGGTGTTCGAGGTGGCCCGGACCGGGGTGGCGCTGTCACTGTCGGAGGTGACCCGGGAGAACGCGAACCGGTCGTCGGCGGCGACGTAGTTGAGGAAGAAGCCGCTGGTCCGCGACCCGTCCTTGGACACGGCGGTCCGGTTGACGGACTTGTCGGTCAGCCGCACCCAGGCCGAGACGGTGTAGGAGGAGGTGTTGGACAGCGCCGTGCCGGCCGCGCTGATCTGCTGGCCGGTGCCGCCGGTGAACCCGGCGGCCCGGTCTGCCGGGTTGTCCGGGTCGTTGCCCTGCGCCCAGTACACCCCGGAGGCCATCGTGCCGGTGCGGCCCCCGCCGGAGGAGTCGGCGACGCTCGTGCCGGAGCCGGCGTCGAGGTCCCAGCGCAGGGCGGAGGAGTCGACGTCGGGGTTGCCATAGTCGAAGTGCCAGGGGAGTTGGCCGGCCGGGGTCACCTTGGTGACCCGCCCGCCCGCGTACTCGTAGCTGGTCTTCAGCTCGGGGCTGACCCGCGGGTCCCACACCTCGCGGACCTGGCCCAGGTTGTCGTACGCGTACCGGGTGATCTGGGTGGCGGTCATCGCGGAGGTGTCCGGGTCCCACGCCCACAGCTTCACGCCGGAGACGCGGTCGGTGAAGTCACCGAACACGGTCTGGCTCAGCCCCGAGGTCGTCGACGTGGCGTACTCGTACTCCAGCACCTCGCAGCCGCGGGCCGGAGTAGCCGCGGTGCAGTCGCCGACGCCCGGCTCGACGGGGTTGATGACCTTCTTCAGCAGCAGCCGGCTGCCGGTGGTGTCGTAGACGTAGCGGGACGTGCTGTCGGACTCGGCCGTCCAGGACGAGGTGGCCGCCCACACGCCGCCCTGCAGGGTGAACTCGGTGATCGTGCCGTCCACCTCGGCAAGCCGGTACGCAGTGCTACCGACCTTGCTCAACGCCATCCCCTCGGCGCCCGGTTCCGGGGCGAAGGTGGTGCCGTCGGAGTTCTTGGCGAAGGTGATCCAGCCACCGTCCATGGTGTTGACGCGGGCCAGCGACGGCTCTGGCAGCGTGACCGTGGTGTAGTCGACGCCCGCCGCGCCGCCGGTGGCACCGCTGGTCCAGGCCGGGCCGAACGGCGCGACGATCTCGGTGACGGAGAGGTTGTCCCAGTAGACCTTGCGGCCGGAGCCGCCCTGCATGCCGTTGTAGAGCCGGAAGAACGCCTCGGTGGCCCCGGCCGGCACGGTCATGTCGACCGAGAGTTCCTGCCAGCCGTCGGTGTAGGCGGCCATCTGGGAGGCGACCTCGCTGTAGCTGGTACCCACCTTGTGGAAACCGACGATCCGCAGGCCACGCTCGGTATGCGCGGGCACCAGTCCGGTAGCGGCCGGCACGTAGATCCAGCCGGTCATCCGGTACGTCTTGCCCGGGCTCATGGAGAGCCGCAGCCCGCCGTTGTCCCCGCCGACCGCGACGTAGGTGTCGTTGCTGGTCGTGGTGACCGGGGTGATCTCCAGTGAGTCGGCCGGCGTCGTCTCGCCCTGGCCCCGGGCGGTGGAGCGCAGCGCGGACGACGTGGCCGGGACGGTGAAGCCGGTCAGGTCGATGGAGACCTGCTGCTGGTTGGCGGTGAGCCGCTCCGCCATCGGCTGATAGCCGTCAGCCGGGTCGCGGGAGGTGGCCGACCGGGAGACCGACAGGCCCAGCTCGTCGGCGTCCGTGGCGGAGAGCGCATACTCACCGGTGAGCAGGTTGACCGAGCCGGGGCCGACCTCGTCGCCGGCGGCGCCGTCGCCGCTGGAGTCGACGGTCACCCGGACCCACGGGATGGTGTACGCAGGTGTGGTGCCGGTGGCGGTGTAGAGGTGCGCGCGTACCTCGACGACGCCGCCGACCAGGCCGAGGGTGTCGGTGGCGTTCCAGATCGCGTACCCGCCCAGGGACGAGAGCGCGACCGGGCTGTTGGCGGTGGCGGTGATCGGGGCGCCGGTGGCGGAGGTCAGGTTCGCCGAGGGCACCGGCAGGGTCGCTCCACCGGGGCCGCGCCGGTACTCGAAGTAGGTCCGGGTGTATCCGGTGACCGGGGTGGTGATGCGCAGCTTGGTGCGCTTGACGATGGTCGCGCCGGGCAGCGGCTCGGCCAGGGCGGCGTTGCCGGCGTCGAAGATGTACAGGTTGGGGCTGGACAGGTTGCCGGCCGAGTCCTTGGCCTGGACGGTCAGGGTGCGGTGGCCGTCGCGGGGCGCGAGCGTCACCGACTTCGCGCCGGTGGCGGCCACGGTCGTCGCCGTTGCGTCGTAGTCGAACTTGTAGACGAAAGCCGCGAGGTCGGTGGTGCCGTTGGCGGGGGTGAAGGTGAACGTGTCGGGCTGGCTGGCGCCACCGTGCGGCTGCCCGTCGTTGAGGTAGATCGTCGCCGAGACGAACGGCACGCCGGGCTTGTCGGTGTCGACGGTCAGCGGTGTCCACGCCGTCCAGGCGCCGTAGTTCCACGGATCCTTGGCCCGGACCTGCCACTCGTACTGGGTGCCGTTGACCAGGTCGACCGGCACCTGCCAGGAGGCGGTCGAGCCGTTGGTCCAGGCGGGGCTGCCGGAGCGCAGGCCGGACGAGCTGACCACCGCCTGCGTGGCCTTGTTGCGCACCACGAACTCGGCCTGGAGCGTCTGGCCGGCGTTCGCGTCGGCGAGCTTCGCCGACAGGGTGGGCCGCAGCGACGCGGTCCGCGCGCCGGAGCCGCACGCGGTGTAGCAGGGGGCGACGGCGAGCGCGGTCGGCGCCGACGGCGCGCTGTTGTAGGTGATGGTCACCACCGGCGGGTGGGTGCCCTCGGCGGAGTCGAACCGCTTCCAGCCGGACGTCGAGGTCTCCGAGGTGGCGCGCAGCATGACGCTGGCGCTGGTCAAATTGTTGTCCGCGCTGTGCTGGAGCGCGCCGCCGACCTCGACGTAGACGTAGCCGTCGCCGCAGGAGGAGTTGTAGCCGCGGGTCTCGGTCGAGGTGCCGACCTTCGCCCGGGCGGTGGGCTGGTTGGTCCAGCGGACCGAGGAGTCGACGTAGTCGGTGCGCCAGGCCTCCCAGGACGCGGCGGTGCACGACCACGAGTGGTAGTTCCACAGCCGCAGCTTGGCGGTGATGATCCGGCTGCCGCCGAAGCCGGTGGTGTTGAACCGCAGGTACGACCGCGCGTAGAAGGTCCCGCCGTCGTTGGAGTAGCCGAGCTTCAGGTCGCTGGACCCGGACTGGTCGCTGGAGTAGCTGTTCTGCACGAACGCGTCGAACGACGGTGACAGCGACGTCGGCGGGTCGATGGTCACCGGGAAGGTCAGGTCGGGCCGGGCGAGGAACGTCGCGTCCGGGGTCAGCTCCATGAGCGTCCGGCCACCGGCGGCCACCGTACGCAGCGCGACCGGGGCGTGGTTGACGTGGTCTCCGGAGAGCGGCGAGACCTTCGCGTCCCACATGAGCGGCGTCTGCGCCCGGCCGACCTGCCGGCCGCGGGAGTTCTTGAAGACCAGGCCGCCCATGCCGTCGCGGGCCGTGGTGAGCTTGCCGGTCCGCAGCGGCAGGCTCAGCTTGCGCACCTGGGCGAGGCCCGCCCGGTCCTTGACCACGACGTGCTGCTCGTAGCCGGTGGCGTGGGCGCGGAAGACCAGGTCGACGCCCGGCCGCACGTCCGGGTACGTGACGGTCCGGCCGTTCAGGACGGGCTCGGGCAGCGGACCGGGCCAGGCGACCACCGCGCGTTCGGAGCCGGTGCCGACCGAGGCCACCTCGTGCTCCCCGGCGCCGGGCGCGGCGCCGGCGAAGGTGAGGCCACGCGGGTGCGCCTTCGGCGCCACGACACCGTCGGCCCGCCGCTGGAGGGTGAGATCGACGGGCACCCAGCTGTCGCCCTGCCGGACCCGGACCGGGGCCAGGGCCTGCTCCTCGGTCAGGGTGCCGTCCGCGTTGGCGAAGACCTGGGTCGTCTCGGACCGCCGGTTCGCCACCTCGACCCGCGCGCCGCAGAGCCGGGCGGCCACCGCCGCGGACACCTCGTCGGGGCGGTCGTCGGGGCAGGCCGGCTTCGGCTGCGGCGCCGGCTTCGGCGCGGCCACGGCCGGCCGCTCGACGCGGGCCGGAACGTCTGACATGGTCGCTGCCAGGACGACGGCCAGCAGCAACGCCACTCGCCGCGCCCAGCGGGCGAACGCCCCGCGCGCCAACGAGACGAAAACACCGATACGTAGATGCTCTTCCACGGCAGCCCCCGTATTTCCGCAACCGAAAAGTCGGCGCAGCATAGGAACGTCCGTCGTCGGCGATCAATGTCTTGACAGGCAGGTCGGCGAGCCGTAGAACCGGTGGTCCTTTGCGGACACCTACCGCCAAGATGGACCCGTCGCACCGAGCCGGATGAGTCGGACTCTTCCGGCTGCTGGCCGTCACCGAGCGCCGCCGGCGGACCGGCCATGGTCGGGGCCGGCTCCGCCGCCCGATGCGGCCACCTGCGGCTCGGCCCCGCCGGACGACGACGGCGCACCGCCCCTGGTGACGATCGGTGACCCGGCCCGGCCGGGACGCCGCGCCAACCCCGGACCACATCGGCCTTTACCTATGACGTAAGTCACAGTCGCCGTCGATGTCCGCGGCTGGCCGGCGGGCTGGATTCGGTCGGCCGCGCCTGCCATGATGCGCCGCATGTCCCTGCACCGTCGTACCGTGCTCGGCACCGGTCTCGCGGTCGCCGCCGCCACCGTCGCCGGCTGCCGCGAGGTGGCCCGGTCGGCCACCGCCGGCCCGTCCGCCGCGCCCACCGCGAGCCGGGGAGCGAGCGCGTCGGCCGCGCCCAGCCGGTCGGCGGCGGCACGAATCGCCGAGCCGGACGCCACCGGGACCAGCGGGGCGACGGTCCGCGGCGGCGCCAACGCGGCCGGCCGGCTGGTCATCACGCTCAACCGCCATCTCTCGCCGACCCGTGCCAACCCGCAGCATCCGGCGTACGCGGGCGCGGTCGCGCTGTGCCTGGTCAACGGGGCCATGGTGGCGCGGGCGGTGGTCGGCAAGGCGCTGCGCTACGACGCCGGGCCGGTCCTGCTGCCCGCGTCGAAGCAGGTGACGATGCGGCACGACTCGATCTTCGACCTCGCCTCGATCACCAAGGTCTACACCTCGATCCTGGCGTTGCAGCAGGTCGACAAGGGACGGATCGACCTGTCCGCGCGGGTGGTGGACTACCTGCCCGGCTTCACCGGCACCGGCAAGGACAAGGTCACCGTCGCCATGCTGCTGTCCCACACCAGCGGCCTGCCGGTCGGGGCGAAGGTCGCGGGCCTGCCCGACGACGCGGCCCGCCGGGCGGCCGTCCTGGCCACCCCCCTGGTGAGCGGGGCGGTGCCCGGCACGGTGTTCCGGTACTCCAGCGTCGGGCTGATGGTGCTCGCGTTCCTCGTCGAGAAGGTCACCGGCCAGCGGTTCGACCAGGCGCTCAAGACCGGGCTGACCGGCCCGCTCGGCCTGCGGTTCACGGGCTTCAACCCGAAGACCTGGCTCAGCGCCGCCGACCAGGCCGCCCGACTCGTCGCCACCGACGCGCGCTCGTCGCGGGGGCTGCTCCGGGGCGTGGTGCACGACGACGTCGCCAACCACATGGGCGGGATCGCCGGCCACGCCGGCATCTTCAGCACCCCCGCCGAGGTGGCCGTCATCGGTCAGCTGCTGCTGAACGGCGGTGCCTACCAGGGCGTCCGGATCCTCTCCGAGGAGATCACCCGGCAGATGCTCACCAACGTGAACGCCGGCCTGCCGGCCGTCGACCCGGAGCGGCCCACCCGCACCGCCGCGCACGGCCTCGGCGTCGTGCTCGACCAGCCGTGGTTCATGGGCCGGCTGAGCGGTCCGCGCACCTTCGGGCACACCGGCTTCACCGGCACCTCCCTCGTGGTCGACCCGGACCGGCGGATGGTCCTGGTCCTGCTGACCAACCGCGCCCACCCGAACTGGAGCTGGGCGAACCCGGACCCGGTCCGGGTCGACATCGCCGACATCGTCGCGGCGATCCCCCGCTGAGGCCGGCCCGGCGCCGGCGGCACCGGGTCGCCGCGCCGGCCCCGCGTCGTTGGCGCACGGACGGCCGGGCCACGGCGAGGGCGCGGTCCGCGCATGACCCCGGCCGGGTCACGCGGCAGAGGGCGCGGTCTACGCACAAACGGACAAACGTCCCGGCCCGCCACCAGCGGAGCGACCCCTGGCGGGCAAGACGCGACACAACGCACTCCCGGAACCGGGTGCCGACGTGTCACGATTCATGGCACGGCGTGGGGACGCCGAGGGGGCTCAGGTGGCGCGCCACGGGCGCGCGTTGAGGAGGTTGTCCGGTGTCAGCGGGTGGCGCCCGCCGGGGGCGGCGGGACAACGGGCTCGACGCGACCGAGTACGCGGTCGCGGGCGACGTCGACCCCCGGGTCGGCGAACACCTGCTGGACGTGCTGGCGGCCGGGGGTATCGCCGCGTACCTGCAACCCTCCGCCGACCTCAACCCGGTCACGCGCACCACCACCGTCCCGTCCCGGCCGGTCGACCGCCTGTACGTGGACCGCTCGCACCTGACGACCGCCCGCGACTACCTGACCCAGCTCGCCGACGAGGGCGCCGCCGAACGCGCGCGCGACGACGAGCCCGACATCGACGCCGAGTGGGCCCGCATCGTCGCCGGTTTCCACGCCACCGCCCCCGGCGGTGACAACCCGTGGCCCGCCGCCGAGGACATCGACGACACCCGCCCGGGCCGGGCCGGTGCCGACGGTCCGACCGTCACCGAGGCCCGGCCGCTGCCGTACGCGGCCGACATCTCCGGCGTGACCGTCGGGCGGGGCCGGGACGACGCGCCGTCGCTGCTGGACGGGCTGGACACGTTCGGGGCGGACCTCCCCGACGACGAGGACGAGGACCGGTACACCCCGCCCCCGCCCCCACCACTGCCCCGGATCTCCAAGTACGCCGCGATCGGCACGCTGGCCATCGTGGTCGGGTTCGTATTGTTCCTGTTCCCCTCGGTGTTCCCGGCCGACCCGTCCGTGGTCACGCTGCTCGGCTTCACCGGCATCCTGGCGGGCTTCGTCACGCTGGTCTGGCGGCTGCGCCCGGGCGACCGCGACGAGCACGACCCGGACGACGGCGCCGTCGTCTGACCGCCCGGCGCGGGCGGATCGCGTCGACCACCGTCACTGCGCCCGCATCCCGGGACGGCCGCCGCCCCGCCAGTCGTGTAACAGTGGTGTAACTTACGGTCAGTAGGAATACCGCTGTCCGTCAAGTCCCCCCTCCGCTGACTGCCGGTCGTTCCTCCCCCTTCGCACCGGCGGTCGCTCCCCGGCAGATCGGAACGCCCGAGATGCGACAGAGTTCCCTCGTGGTGGTCGCCAACCGCCTCCCCATCGACGACAGTGTGGCCCCGGACGGCGCCTGCGAGTGGCGCCGCAGCCCCGGCGGCCTGGTCAGCGCGCTGCACCCGCTCCTGCGGCACACCCCCGCCACCTGGGTGGGGTGGGCCGGCGGCACCGGGCCGGCCCCCGTGCTGCCGGACATCGACGGCGTCCGCATGCACGCCGTGGCACTGACCGCCGGCGACCTGCGCGACCACTACGAAGGCTTCGCCAACGCCACCCTGTGGCCGCTCTACCACGACGCCGTCGAGCAGCCCGAGCACCACCGCCGCTGGTGGGAGGCGTACCAGCGGGTCAACCAGCGCTTCGCGGAGGCGACCGCCGAGGTGGCTGAGCCCGGCGCCGTGGTGTGGGTGCAGGACTACCACCTCCAACTCGTCCCGGGCCTGCTCCGGGCGCTCCGGCCGGACCTGCGGATCGGCTTCTTCCTGCACGTCGCGTTCCCGCCGCCGGAGCTGTTCATGCAGCTGCCCCGCCGGGCCGAGCTGCTGCGCGGCATGCTCGGCGCCGACCTCGTCGGCTTCCAGCGGGCCCAGGCGGCGCACAACTTCGCCCAGCTCGCGGCGAAGGTGCTCGAGCTGCCGGCCACCGACCGCCGGATCGCCGTCGACGACCGGGTGGTGCGCATCGGCGCCTTCCCGGTCTCCATCGACACCGCCGAGATGGCCGCCCTGGCCGCCCGGCCGGACGTCGCCGAGCACGCCGCCCGGCTGCGCCGCGACCTGGGCAGCCCCGACCAGGTGATCCTCAGCGTCGACCGGATGGACTACACCAAGGGCATCGAGCAGCGGCTCAAGGCGTACAGCGAGCTGATCGTCGATGGTCACGTCAAGGTCCGGGACACGGTGCTGGTGCAGGTGGCGGTGCCGAGCCGGGAACGCGTCGGGCAGTACCAGATCCTCCGCGAGCGCGTCGAACGCGAGGTCGGCCGCATCAACGGCGAGTTCGGGCGGGTCGGCGAGCCCGCCATCCACTACCTGACCCAGCCGTTCGACCGCGCCGAGCTGGCGGCCCTGTACCGGATCGCCGACGTCATGGCGGTGACCCCGCTGCGGGACGGCATGAACCTGGTGGCCAAGGAGTACGTCGCCGCCCGCGTCGACGACACCGGGGCCCTGCTGCTGAGCGAGTTCGCCGGCGCCGCCGCCGAGCTGTCCCAGGCGTACCTGGTGAACCCGCACGACCTGGAGGGCCTCAAGCAGGGTCTGCTCGCGGCCCTGCGCGCCGCGCCGGACGACGTCCGCGAGCGGATGCGGGCCATGCGCGCGCACCTGCACCGGCACGACATCCGCGCCTGGGCCCGCTCCTACCTCTCCGCGCTCGACGAGGACGGGTCGCTGGTCAGCCGGCTCGGCGCCGCCGGTTAGGGCCTGTCCTGGCCGGGCAGGCCCTCGACCACGGCCGCGCTCAGCCCCGGCCGGGGTCCGGGTCCTTCTCCAGCCAGTCCAGGATCGCGTCGACCGGCTCCCGCCAGCGGGCGTCGAGCATCAGGTCGTGCCCCATGCCGGGGAAGAGCAGCGGCGCGGAGCCGTACCGCCGGGCCGCGCGGGTCAGCGCCGCCGCTGGCACCACCCGGTCGTCCGGGCTGCCGAGCACCAGCACCGGCGGCTCGCCCACCGCCGGCTCCGGCTCCCGACCGAGCAGCAACTGCCACTGGGCACGCCGGGCGGCCCGGCCCAGCCGGGCGGCGTGCCGCCGGGCGTCCGCCTCCGGCAGCTCCCGGCTGAACAGCTGGGATCGGCTCAACCGCAACCGGCCGCCGGCCAGCGCCGGCAGCGTCCCGAGGGGGTTGCGGCGCAGCGCGGTCAGCGCCGTACCCCAACCGCCGAGCACCGGCGCCACCAGGACGGCGGCGCGGGCCGGGTAGCGCGCCAGGGCGTGTGCGACCACGAGTGCCCCGGCACCGTGCCCCACCAGCACCGCCTGGCGCGGCAGGCCCGCCGCCACCTGCACCACGTCATGGGCGTACGCCCGCAGCGTCGCGTCCGGCGCCGGGCCGCTGCCGCCGTGGCCGCGCAGGCTCACGGCGTACGCGGGAAAGCCGCGCCCGGCGGCGTGCCCCAGCCAGTGCTCGGCGAACGCCCACGCGCCGTGCCCGAAGCCCGGCACGAACAGCAGTGGCGGGCGACCCTCCTCCACCTCCGGGGTGGCGCCCAGCACCTCGCGCCGGACCGGGCGGACCGGCCGGGCCCACTCCCACCCCCGCATGATCCGCACCTGCTGGGTCACTGTGCCGACCTTTCGTTCGCGACTGCGGGGCTTCGCCCCGCTGCACCTCGCGTTCGTGCGCGGCCGCGTCCCACGCGAGCCGCCCACGAACGCCCGCTCCTCACGCTCACCGCGTCTCCAGGTCCCGCAGGGCACGCTGGACGGCGCGCAGGTAGTCGGCGTGGCCGACCTCGAACCAGTGCCGGGTGCTGTCCTTGACCGGCCCGGAGTAGCGCTCCCCCGCCTTCGCGGTGACCTTCCCGGCGAAGGCCGCCGCGCGGTCCGGGTGGGTCACGCGCAGCCGCAGCAGCCGGGCGAACAGCACCGCCTGCCAGTGCGACAGGGTGAAGATGCCGGAGTCGGGCTGCACCAGACCGGCCACCGCGAGCGTCGGGTGACCGGGCACGAACGCGTTGAGCCACAGCGTCGGCCGGCCGGTCGCGGCGTCGTCGCCGAGGATCTTCGGGTCGAGGAACTCGAACCGCGGCAGGTAACCGGTGGCGAAGACGACCAGCTCCGGGTCGATCTGCCGGCCGTCGGCGAGCTCCACGGCGTACGGGTGGAAGCGGGTGACGTCCGGGACCGGGGTGATCTGGCCGTGGCCGACGTGGTAGACGAGCTGGCTGTTGGCGATCGGGTGGGTCTCGTACACCCGGTGGTCGGGCTTCGGCAGGCCGAAGCGGGTGAGGTCGCCGACGGTCAGCCGCAGCGTCAGGTGGTAGAGCCACTGCCGGACCCGCCGCGGGACCCGCAGGGCCAGCAGCGCGTCGTTGACCTGGTCGGCGGGGCGGCCGAGCACGTACTTGGGGGTGTACCAGTAGCCGCGGCGCGTGGAGTGCCAGCAACGGGACGCCTGCTGCCCGGCCTCGACGGCGATGTCGCACCCGGTGTTGCCCGCGCCGACCACCAGCACCCGCTTGCCGCGTAGCTGTGCCGGGTCCTTGTACGACGAGGCGTGCATGATCTCGCCGCGGAACTCGGCGAGGCCGTCGTAGCTCGGCAGCTTCGGCGACCAGTTGTGGCCGTTGGCGACCACGACGGCCGCGTACCGGGAGGTGCGCTCCGGGCCGTAGCCGCCGGTGCTCCGGGTGGTGACGTCCCAACGGTCCCCGGCCACCGGCTCGACCCGCACCACCTCGGTGCCGAACCAGATGTGCCGGCGCAGGTCGAAGTGGTCGGCGTACCGCTCGAAGTAGGACAGCAACTGGCTGTGGTGCGGGTAGTCCGGCCAGTCGTCCGGCATCGGGAAGTCGGGGAACTGGGTGAACGGGCGGGACGAGATCAGGTGGGTGCTCGCGTACACCGGGCTGCGGTCGTGCCGCCAGTTCCACGCGCCGCCGACCCCCGTCTCCCGCTCGTAGCAGTCGACGCCGAACCCGTGCTCGCTGAGGTTCTTGATGGCGGTCAGCCCGCTCGCGCCGGCACCGATCACGCAGACCGTGTCGCCCCGGTCCGAGACCGGGCGGCCGTCGCGGGTCAGGTCGACGGTGCTCGACTCCGGGTCGGGCCGGCCGTCGTCGGTGGAGGTGGACACCGAGGGATCTCCTTATGTGCGGCACGGGTGCCGGGTCGCGCAGCATCCTGCCCACATCGGATGGCCGATGTCCAGCCCCGGCCCCCGCGCGGCGGTCAGTCGGTCGGGGGCAGCAGCAGGTCGACCAGGACGGGGAAGTGGTCGCTGGCGCGGCGGGTCTCCGGCGTGTCCACCACGTCGTAGTCGACGACGGTGATCCGCGGGTCGACGAAGAGCGCGTCGATCCGCCGGCTCGGGTTGCCGCACGAGAAGGTGAGCCGGTCGGCCCGGTCCGTCGCCACCGCCGCGTCGGTGCGCCCCGCCGCCACGGTCGCCCAGGCCGGCCCGTCCGGCCCCTCGTTGAGGTCCGCGCCCGCGATCACCGGCCACGGCGCGTCGGCCAGCCCCCGCGCGAACAGCTCGGCCTGGGCCGGCCGCTCCGCCGGATCGGTGGACAGGTGCGACCCGGCGACGGTGAACCGGGCGCCCCGCCCGACCACGCAGTCGGCGTACGCGGCGCCCCGCAGGTGCCGGCCGGGGGTGAGCGGGAACCGCTGGCACCGGCTGGCGGTCACCCGGACCCGGAGGCTGGTCAGCAGCAGGTTGCCCAACGCGGGCAGCCCGCCCGCCGCCACCACCAGCCCGAACGACTCGGCGAGCGCCGCCGACTTCTGCCGCCAGCGGAACCGGCGCGGCCCCTCCTGCACGACGACCACGTCCGGCGCGGCGGCACGGACCACCGCCGCCAACGCGGCGGTGTCGTCCCGCTGGCTGTGGATGTTGTACGACACGACGCGCAGCGGCACGCCGGCACCCGGTGCAGCCAACCCCGGCCCTAGATCCGACGGGCGAGGTCGGCGGCGCCGATGACGCCCGCGGTGTTGCCCAGCTGGGCCGGCCGGATGTCGGCCACCGGCAGCCGGCCGCGCTGCGCCAGCGCCTCGGTGAAGGAGCGGCGGGTCGGGCCCATCAGCAGGTCACCGGCATCGACGACGCCACCGCCGACGACCAACACCTGGGGGTCGAGGATCTGCGCCATGTCCGCGAGGCTGGTGCCCAGCCAGCGGCCGACCAGGGCGAACGCCTCGGCGGAGACCGGGTCGCCGCCCTTGGCGGCGGCCGTCACCATCGGGCCGGTGATCGCCTCGACCTCCCCGCCGGCCAGGTCCAGCAGCGCGGTGGCGCGGTGCGGCTCCTGGCGGGCGGCGGCGCGGGCGAAACGGACCAGGGCGCTCCCGCTGGCGTACTGCTCGATGCAGCCCAGGCGGCCGCAGCCGCACTGGTGCCCGTCCGGAACGGTGAGCATGTGGCCGAGTTCGGCGGCGATGCCGTTGGCGCCGCGGACCAGCTCGCCGCCGAGGACGATGCCGCCGCCCACGCCGGTGCCGATCGTGAACATGACCATCGAGTCGTCGGCGTGGCGGGCGGCGCCGTGCCGGAACTCGGCCCACGCGGCGACGTTGCCGTCGTTCTCGACGATCACCGGCAGGTCCACCGCCGCGCTGACGTAGTCGCGGAGCGGCTCGTCGCGCCAGGCCAGGTTGGGGGCGAAGAGCACGGTGGAGCGCCCGGCGTTGATCCAGCCCGCCGCGCCGATGCCGACCGCCTCGATCGTCCGCCCGTGCGCCAGCTCGCCGACCACCTCGATGATGACGTCCCGGGTCTTGCCGACGTCATCGGCGGGAGTGTCCCGTCGGGCCTGCACCAGGACCCTGCCGGCGTCGTCCACGACACCGCCGGCCACCTTCGTGCCACCGACGTCGACTCCGATGGTCAGCGTCACCGCTGCCACTCCCCTCTGCTGTGCTGCCCCGGCCCCACGGCATCGCTCGGTGGGTGACGGGAGGTGGTGGTCAGGCCCCCCGGGCGTCCTCGCCCGCGTCGCCGGGCACCCGGGAGGCGGGCACCACGGGACGGTCGGCCGTCGCCCGTACGGTCTGCGGCGCGGCCGGCCCGGCGACGTCGACGGGCGGTGCGGCGGCCGGGTCGGGTGTCTCCTCCGCGCGGGTGGCGGCGGACCAGACGTCCCCCTCGGGCGCCGACGGAGAATCATGCCCGCTCCGGGTGGCCTCGCGCCACACGTGGTCCTCGGTGCCGGCGGCCGGGGTGGCCGGCCTGGGCCGGTCGGCCCGCTCGTGGGCCGGCTCGGCCGGGGCGAACGCGCGGAGCAGGCTGGCCACGCCGGCGGCCAGGTCGCCCGCTCCGGTGGCGAGGCGCTCGGCGAATTCCGGACTCGGGTCGCGCAACGCGGCGACAGCGCGGCAGACCGGACAGATGCAGCATTCGGCCGTACCGGTGGCGAAACCGCCCCTGGACGACCCTGCCGAACCGCCCGGGACGCCGCTGTGATTGAGGACACTCGACACGATCCCACCGAGCGGACCCCACGCCCCCGACTCCGATCCCGCCGCGGCCAGCCGCGCGGTGGCCAGCAGGGTGGCGACCAGTCGTTCCGCCTCTTCCCGGGCCGAGCCCGGATCCGTTGCCCCCACGCTCGGCTCCTCTACCGGGGCGGCCGGGCCGCCGACCGCGTCACTGCGCCGCACCGGGTGCTTCTACCCGGCGCTTGAGCTGCTTCAACGCGGTGTCCATGATCATCTTCTCGGCCTTGCGGCGGAACATGCCGAGCATCCCCACCGACAGCTCGACCTCCAGCGTGTAGGTCACCGTCGTCGTGCCGTCACGGTTGCCCACCAGGTCGTACGAGCCACGCTGGGACTTCTGCATCTTCGAGGGCGCCACCAGGTGCCACTCGATCCGGGTGAGGTCCTCCGCGTACTCGTAGGCGAGCACGTACTCGTCGGCCATCACGCCCGCGTCGATGGTGAACCGGACCTGGCTCGCATAGCCGTCCTCGTACTCCTCGACGACCTCCACGTCCCGCACCGCCTCGGTCCACTCCGGGTAGCTCGGGAAGTCGCAGATGACCGCCGCCACCCGTTCCGGTGGCGCGCCGATGATGATCGACTGGGTGGAGGAGTCCGCCATGGGGGGAGGCTACCCGGCGGCGGAAGGAACCTGCCTGCGCCACCCTCCCCGTCGGGCGGGTAGGTTTCGACAGAGCCGACCCGAGGTGGCGGCCCGCCCGGCCAGTGTGAGCACGAGGAGAGTGCAGGTGCGCGAGTTCTCCGTCCCGCCGATCGTCACCGTCGGCGACTCGGCCAACCTCACCGACCCGGTCTGGGACAATGCCGAGGTCGCCCCGGACGCGGTGCAGTTCGTCCGGCCGGGCCCCGAGGGCGCCCGGGTCGAGGTGACCTGCCGGCAGTTCCGCGACGAGGTCGTGGCGGTGGCCCGGGGTCTGGTGGCGGCCGGCGTGCAGCCCGGCGCCCGGGTCGCCCTGATGAGCCGCACGCGGTACGAGTGGACCCTGCTCGACTACGCCATCTGGGCGGCCGGCGCGGTCACCGTGCCCATCTACGAGACGTCGAGCGCCGAGCAGGCCGCGTGGATCCTGTCCGACTCCGGCGCCGTCGCCGCGCTGGTGGAGACCAACGCCCACGCCACGCTGGTCGCCGGCGTCCGGGACCGGGTCCCCGAGCTGGCGAACGTGTGGCAGTTCGACCTCGGCGCGGTGGACGAGCTGGTCGCGGCGGGCGCCGCGGTCGACCCGGCCGAGATCGAGCGGCGCCGCGCGGCGGTCCGCTCCGGCGACCTCGCCACCATCATCTACACCAGTGGCACCACCGGCCGCCCGAAGGGCTGCATGCTCACCCACCGCAACATGTACGCGGACATCGCCAACGCGGTGCCGGTCCTGCCGAACCTGTTCCGCGAGAACGCGTCCACCCTCCTGTTCCTGCCGCTGGCCCACGCCTTCGCCCGGCTCATCCAGATCGGCGTCGTGCAGGCGCGCGCCACGATGGCGCACTGCGCCGACACGAAGAACCTGGTCGCCGAACTCCAGGCCTTCCGTCCCACGTTCGTGCTGTCCGTGCCCCGGGTCTTCGAGAAGGTCTACAACGCCGCCAAGCAGAAGGCCGAGGCCGACGGCAAGGGGAAGATCTTCGCCCGCGCCGAGGCCGTCGCCATCGCGTACAGCGAGGCGCTGGAGACCCCGGCCGGCCCCGGCCTGGCACTGCGCGCGCAGCACGCGCTCTTCGACCGGCTCGTCTACCGCAAGCTCCGCGCGGCACTCGGCGGCCGGTGCCGCGACGCCATCTCCGGCGGCGCGCCGCTGGGCGCCCGGCTCGGGCACTTCTTCCGGGGCATCGGGGTGACCATCTGCGAGGGGTACGGCCTGACCGAGACCTCCCCCGCGGCCGCCGCCAACCTGCCCGACGCGACCCGGATCGGCACCGTCGGCCGGCCGCTGCCCGGCGTGACCATCCGGATCGAGGACGACGGCGAGATCCTGATCGCCGGTGACCTGATCTTCAAGGGCTACTGGCGCAACGAGGTCGCCACCGGCGAGGCGCTGACCGACGACGGCTGGTTCCGCACCGGCGACCTGGGCCAGCTCGACAGCGACGGCTACCTGAGCATCACCGGCCGCAAGAAGGAGATCATCGTGACCGCCGGCGGCAAGAACGTCGCCCCGGCGGTGCTGGAGGACCAGGTCCGGGCGCACCCGCTGATCAGCCAGTGCGTCGTGGTCGGTGACCGGCAGCCCTTCATCGCGGCGCTGGTCACCGTCGACGAGGAGGCGCTGCCCAAGTGGCTGGAGGCGGCCGGCCTGCCGGCGGACACCCCGGTCCAGCAGCTGTGCGAGCACCCGGAGCTGCGGGCCGAGATCCAGACCGCGATCGACGCCGCCAACCAGGTGGTGTCCAAGGCCGAGGCGATCAAGGTCTTCCGGATCCTGCCCCGGGACTTCACCGAGGCGACCGGCGAGCTGACCCCGTCGCTCAAGGTCAAGCGGCAGGTCGTGCACAAGTCGTACGCCGCGGAGATCGCCGACATCTACCGCGGCTGACTACCATCCGTCACGTGCCCGCCTCGACATCCGCCCTCCCGCGCCCGCACCCTCTCGCCGCCGCCGCGCGCGTGGTCATGCTGGCGCTGGTCGCCGTCCTGACCCTGTTCGCCACGCGTGACGTCGCCCAGCTGTGGTGGATCGCGCTGCTGGCGGTGGCGGGCCTGCCCGCGCTGCTGGCGCCGACGCACCACCGGCTCGGGCCGCTCAGCCGGGTGGCCGAGGTGGTGGTGCTGGGGCTGGCCGCGAGCCAGGTCGCCTCGGTCGCGACGATCGGCGCGCAGAACGGCGGGCTGGGCGCCTCGGCGGTGCTGCCGTACCTGGCCGTCCCGGTCACCGTCACGGCGCTGCGCCGGCGGTTCCGCGAGGGCGCCGCGCTGCTCGCCGTCGCCGCGGTCACCCTGCTGGTCGCGGGCGCGCTGACCGAGGTCGACGGGAGGCGGCAGCTCGCCCAGGTCGGCTACCTGGCCGTCTGCGCCCAGTGGCTGATCCTCGCCGCCCTCGGGCTCTACGCGGCGAGCACCCTGCACCGGGTGATGCAGGCGCGCGGCGACGGCAAGCCGCAGCCGTACGCCGAGGCGACCCGGCTGCTCACGCAGCTCCGGACGGTCGCCCGGCAGCTGCCCGGCGCCACCCTGGACCCGGGCGGCATCTCGGAGCACCTGCTGGAGGAGCTGCGGGCGGTGGCCCCGGCAGGCCGGGCGGCGGTGCTGTCGGCCAGCGGCGGCGGGCGACTGGTGGTGCTGGCCCAGTCGGGCGTCGACCGGGTGGACTGGGAGACGACCCTCGACGCGGACTCGGCGATCGCCGACGCGTGGGCGAGCCAGCAGCCGCAGACCGCGGCGCGCTCCCAGGCCCGCTCCCACGCCGGTAAGGACGTCTCCGCGCTGATCGTCCCGCTGGTCGCCGGGGTGCGCACCGTGGGGCTGGTGGTGCTGGAGGCGGACGCCGCGCACGCGTACCCGCCGGACGTGGTGTCCCGGGTGACCGCGCTGACCAGCCCGGCGGCGCTGCGCCTGGAGGCGGCGCTGCTCTTCGACGAGGTCCGGTCGCTGGCGACCAACGAGGAGCGGCAGCGGCTGGCCCGGGAGATCCACGACGGCGTGGCCCAGGAGCTGGTGATGGTCGGCTACGGCATCGACAACGCCCTGGCCACCGTGCACGACGACGCCGAGGAGACCGCCGAGAGCCTGCGGACGCTGCGCCAGGAGGTCACCCGGGTGATCACCGAGCTGCGGCTGAGCCTGTTCGAGCTGCGCAGCGAGGTGGACCGGCACGGCGGGCTGGCGGCCGCGATCGCCGAGTACGCGCGCACCGTCGGCGCCTCCGGCGGGCTGCGGGTGCACCTGTCGCTGGACGAGTCGACGGCCCGGCTGCCCGCCGCCACCGAGGCCGAGCTGCTGCGCATCGCCCAGGAGGCGGTGACCAACGCGCGCAAGCACGCCGGCGCCGCGAACCTGTGGGTCACCTGCGAGGTGGACCCCCCGTACGCCCAGATCGAAGTGTCGGATGACGGTCACGGGATGGGTGACCAGCGCACCGACGGGCACTACGGTCTTGCGATCATGGCCGAGAGGGCGGAACGTATCCGGGGCCGGTTGGAGATCAGGCCGCGGCAACCAAGTGGCACGACGGTGGCGGTGGTGGTGGGTTCGTCGCCCCGACGCGATACCGTGCGTGGCAGCGCAGCAGCAGAAGGGGAGTAACGCGAGGATGACCACAAGCCCGACACCGGCCACCCGCACCAAGGTCCTCCTTGTCGACGATCACGATCTGATCCGCAAGGGCCTCCGGCACGCCTTCGAGCGCGACCGCCAGTTCGAGGTCGTCGGCGAGGCCGCCACGGCGGCCGAGGGCGTCCGCCAGGCCGGTGCGCTCCAGCCCGACGTGGTGATCATGGATCTGCGTCTGCCCGACGGCAGTGGCCTCGAAGCCACCCGCGCCCTGCGCAAGTCCAGCGCCACCATGGGCATCGTCGTGCTCACCATGTACGCCGGCGACGACCAGCTCTTCGGCGCGCTGGAGGCCGGCGCGAGCGCCTTCGTGCCGAAGACCGCCCCGGCCGACGAGGTGGTCGCCGCCGCCCGGCACGCCGCCTCCTCCCCCAGTGCGTTCACCGCCGCCGACCTGGCCGAGGCGATGAAGCGCCGGCTGGCTCCGTCCGGTCCGCAGCTCTCCCCCCGCGAGGGTCAGGTGCTGCGGCTGCTCGCCGACGGCATGAGCGTCGCGGGCATCGCCAAGCAGCTCTTCGTCAGCGAGTCCACCGCCAAGACCCACATCTCCAAGCTGTACGAGAAGCTGGGCGCCGCCAACCGTGCCCAGGCGCTGATGACCGCGCTGCGGCTCGGCCTGCTCGAGGCACCGGACGCGCCGAAGTTCTGACCCGTCCGTCCACCGTCGGTCCGCGCCCACCCCCGGCGGGCGCGAATCTTTTTCATCGACCGCCGTGTTCGGCCGGTGCGGTGACGCGCTATGGTCTCCCCCGGCGGAAGGCGGTCCACGGGCGGCGCGGCCCGTGCGCGCGAAGAGGGTGAGGCATGGGACGGCCGAACTGGGCACCCGACGAGATCGACATCGAACGCCCCAGCGTGGCCCGCATGTACGACTACTACCTTGGCGGGTCGCACAACTTCGCGGTGGACCGCGCGGCGGCGCAGGCGATGGTGGCGGCGGTGCCCGAGGCGCCGCTGATGGCCCAGGCCAACCGGGCCTTCCTCCGGCGGGCCGTGCAGTTCCTGGTCGACGCCGGCGTCCGGCAGTTCCTCGACATCGGCTCGGGCATCCCCACCGTCGGCAACGTGCACGAGATCGCGCAGCGGGCCGCGCCGGACGCCCGGGTCGTGTACGTCGACGTCGACCCGGTGGCCGTGGCGCACAGCCGGGAGATCCTCGCCGGCAACGACGGGGCGACGATCGTGCAGGAGGACCTGCGCCACCCCGAGCGCATCGTCGACCACCCCGACGTCCGCCGGCTGATCGACTTCGACCGGCCGGTCGCCGTGCTCATCGTCGCCGTCCTGCACTTCGTCCCCGACGACGACCGGCCCGCCGAGTTGCTGCGGACGCTGCGCGACGCGCTCGCCCCGGACAGCTGGCTGGTGCTGTCGCAGGCCAGCGCCGACGGGCGGGGTGACGACGAGCGGGCCGAGGCCGAGGCGGTCTACCGGCGCACCGACAATCCCCTGTGGATCCGTAGCCGGAGCGAGCTGACCGCTCTGTTCGACGGTTTCGAGCTGGTGGAACCGGGCGTGGTCTGGGTGCCCCAGTGGCGTCCGGAGTCGCCCGAGAGCGCCGAGGAGGCCGAGCGGTCGGCGTTCATCGGCGGGGTGGGGCGCCTCGGTGGCTGAGAGGCTGCCGGGGAGTTCCGGGGCGAGCGAGGCGGAGCCCAGGCGGCGGTCCGGCAAGGCGGGGACCGGTCCGGACACCACAGTGGTGTCCGGACCGGCCTCCGACGCCGCCGGTCGCCGGCTGGGCCCGCCGCCGTCGCGTGCTTTCCCGGCAGCCTCGGAACCGCCCGGAACGTTCGTGCCCGGTGGTCCGGCCGGGGGCGGCCCGGCGGCGTGGCCCGCGACCGGGGCCGGCGCCGCGACGTCCGGCGCGGCGACCTTCGCCGGCGCGTGGGCGAAGGCGGTCAGCGGGACGAGCTACCTGCCGATGACCCAGGCCCAGCTCGAGGCGCTGCTGTGCCGCCTCGCCCAGGACCTGGCGGCGGCCCTGCTCGCCGAGCCGTTCGACCTGCGGGCCGGGCAGCGGGTGGGTGCGGAACTGGTGGCCGCGCACATCGCGTCCGCCGAGGGGCTGGGTCGTACGGTCGAGGTCGTCCAGCTCCGGCTGGTACGCGACCTGGGGCTGGTCGCCGACGACGTCGAGGACCGGATGGCCCGGCTCCTCGCCGCGGTGGCAACCGGATACGCACGGGCGCTGCGCGACCGCACGCTGGACGAGCAGGAGTCGATCCGGCGGGCCGCGATGACCGCGCGGGCGGAGGCGGAGCGGGCGCTGCGGGCCAGTGAGGCCCGCTTCCGGCACCAGGCCACCCACGACCCGCTCACCGGCCTGCCGAACCGGGCGCTGTTCACCGAGCGCCTCGCCGCGGCCGTCAACACCCCCGGCCGGGCGGCCGACCGCGTCGGGCTCTGCTTCCTCGACCTGGACCGTTTCAAGCGGATCAACGACTCGTACGGGCACCAGGTCGGCGACGCCCTGCTCACCATGGTGGCCGACCGGTTCCGGCGGGCCCTCGACGGCCACCTCGTCGCGCGCCTCGGCGGCGACGCGTTCGTCGTCCTGATCGAGAACACCGGGGGCACCCGGGACGTCATCGCGGTCGCCGAGGCCGCCCTCGCCGCCGTGCACGAGCCGGCCCTGGTGGCGGGTCACGAGGTGGCCGTGACGGCGAGCGTCGGCCTCGTCGAGCGGCAGGTCGCCGGCACCTCCCCGGGCGAGCTGATGCGTGCCGCCGACTGCACCATGCACTGGGCCAAGTCGGCCGGCGGGGACTGTTGGGAGCTGTACGACGCCGAGCGCCACCACCGCCAACTGGCCCGGCAGGCCCTGTCGGCGGCGATCCCGGCCGCGCTGGAGCGGGGCGAGTTCTTCCTCGACTACCAGCCGCTGGCCTCCCTGCGCGACGGCCGTCTCATCGGTGTGGAGGCGCTGGTGCGCTGGCGCCACCCCCAGTTGGGTGTGCTGCGGCCGGACAGCTTCATCGACCTGGCCGAGGAGACCGGGCTGATCGTGCCGCTCGGCGGTTGGGTGCTCGCCGAGGCGTGCCGGGCGGCGGGGACCTGGTCGGCGAGCGGCGGGGCGGCGCCCTTCGTGAGCGTCAACCTGGCCGTACGCCAGGTGCACCGTCCGGGCCTGGTGCAGGAGGTCCGCACGCTGCTGCGGCACACCGGCCTGCCACCGGAGCGGCTGCAGCTGGAGATCACCGAGAGCACCATGATGAGCACCGCCGAGGAGCCGGTCCGGGCGCTGAGGGTGCTCGCCGACCTCGGCGTGCGGATCGCCATCGACGACTTCGGCACCGGCTACTGCAACCTGGCGTACCTGCGGGACCTGCCGGTGACCGAGCTGAAGGTGGCCGGCGAGTTCGTGGCCGGCCTACGGACCCCGGAGGCCCGGGCCGACGAGCGGATCCTCGCCTCGCTGGTGTCGCTGGCGCACGCGCTGGACCTGACGGTCACCGCCGAGGGCGTGGAGACGGCCGGCCAGGCCGAGCGGCTGCGCGCCATCGGCTGCGACGCGGGGCAGGGCTGGCACTTCGGCCGCCCGGAACCGGCCGACCGCATCCTGGCCCGCCTCTCCTGACCTCTCCTGACCTCTCCTGACCACCCCACATTCCCCCGCCCTCCCCGCGCGCCTTCCCCGTCGATCTTGCACTTTCGGTCCTCCTTATGGCCTTTTTGCTCCCTTATGTCGGGGCAGGAAGTGCAAGATCGACGCCGGAAGGAGCGCGGGGCGTGGCGCGCGCGGGGGCGTGGGGCCGTGGGGTGGGTCAGCTCTCGAGGAGGGTGGTCATCCTCTGGGCCTGGGTCTCCCAGCGCCACTCGCGTTCGACCCAGGCGCGGCCGGCGGCGCCGAACTGGCGGGCCAGGTCACGGTCGGCGAGCAGCGTCGCCACCCGGTCGGCGATCTGGGCGACGTCCCGTCCCCGCACCACGTAGCCCGTCTCCCCGTCGCGGACGGCGTCCGGCGCGCCGCCGGAGTCACCGGCGACCACAGGCAGGCCGGTCGCGGACGCCTCCAGGTAGACGATGCCGAGCCCTTCCACGTCCAGCCCGCGGTTGCGGGTGCGGCAGGGCATCGCGTACACGTCGCCGGCCGCGTAGTGGGCGGGCAGCTCGGCCGCCGGGACCGTGCCGGTGAACACGACGTCCCGCTCGACCCCGCTCTGCCGGGCCAGCTTCTCCAGCGTCGCCCGGTACGGGCCGCCCCCCACGACGAGCAGCGCGGCGTCCGGGACCCGACGGCGGATCTCCGGCAGCGCCCGGATCAGCACGTCCTGACCCTTGCGCGGCACCAGCCGGGACACGCAGACCACCACCGGGCGGTCGGCCAGCCCGAGCCGTACGCGCACCGGCTCGCCGTCGACCGACGGGTGGTACGCGTCCACGTCGACACCCGGCGCGAGGCGGTGCAGCTCGGTCACCCCGTGCAGCGCCCGCTCCAGCCGGACCCGGGTGTACTCCCCGAGGTAGGTCGTCACGTCGACGCCCCGCCCGATGCGGCGCAGCGCGGCCCGGGCGCCGGGCAGCGCGGCCCAGCCCACCTCGTGCCCGTGGGTCTGCGCCACGACGCGCCGGATCCCGGCCCGCCGGCGCAGGCCCGCCGCGAGCAGCCCGAGCGGGGCCGCCGCGCCGAACCACACGGTGTCGCAGTCGTACGCCCGCGCCAGCCGCGCCGCCCGCCGGGCCACCAGCGGGGTGGGCAGCAGCACGCGGGTACGTTCGCGGACCACCTCGAACGGCTGGTCGGCGTCGAACTTGTCGGCGCCCCGCCAACTGGACGCGTAGACGACCACCGACCCCGGGGGCTGCCGGACGGCGAGGTTGTGCACGAACGACTGGATGCCCCCGGGTCGGGGCGGGAAGTCGTTGGTGACGAGCAACGTCCGACTCATCGACCGGTCTTCCTGGCGTAGGCGCGGGCGGCGGCGATCCGCTCCACGGTGGACGGGTGGGAGGCGGAGTACAGGTACTCCAGGCGAGGTGGATCGGGGTCGGCGAGGTTGATGCCGGCGAGCCGCCGCTGCATCGCCTCGAAGGCTGTCGGATCGCCGGTGAGCGCGAGCGCGTGGGCGTCGGCGCGCGCCTCGACCCGCCGCGACATCAGCGCCTGCGCCGGCGCGGACAGCAGCCCGGCCACCGTCACCAGGGCCACCAGCAACGGGAACGCCCGGGGTTGGGCGACCGAGTCGACGCCGGCCAGGCGCAGCAGCGGGCCGGAGGAGCCGAGCAGGTAGAGCGCCACGACCGCCGCCGCCGCGCCCAGCGCGCCGGTGAGCGTGCCGGCCGCCACGTCCCGGTCCTTCGCGTGGCCCAGTTCGTGCGCCACCACGGCCGTCACCTCGGCCGGGCTGGCCTCGCGCAGCAGCGTGTCGTACACGACGATCCGCCGGGTCGGGCCGAGCCCGGAGACGTACGCGTTGACCGCGCGGGTGCGGCGGGACGCGTCGGCCACAAGCACGTCGCGGACCGGTACGCCGTCGCGGGCCGCCAGGTCCATCAGCTGGGTACGCAGCGGGCCCGGCTCCATCGGGGTGAACCGGTTGAACACCGGCTCCACCAGCACCGGCAGCACGAACGACAGCAGCACGACCAGGCCGGCCGCCCCGGCCGCGCCGAGCGCCCACCACCAGCGCGGCGCCAGCCGGATCACGCTGTAGAACCCGAGCAGGGCCACCGCGCCGATGACGGCGCTGACGGCGTACGACTTGAGCAGGTCGACCGACCAGCCGCCCCAGCCGTTGGTGGCCAGCCCGTAGCGGGTCAGCACGGTGTGCCGCCAAGCGGCGAAGGGCAGGGTGACCAGGTCGGCGAGGAGCACCACGGCGAGCCCGCCGAGCACCGCCTGCGCGGCCCAGTGCCCGCCGAAGGGGCGCCCGGCCAGCTCGACCAGGCGGCTGCCCAGCGGGGTGAGCCCGAGCGCGAGCGCCACCAGCAGCCCGATCCCGAGGGCGGCCCAGCCGCCGGGCCGCAGCGCCGCGCGGAACTCACGACCCCGGGCGACCTGCTCGGCCGGCAGGTCCCGCAAAGCGGCGAGCTGGTCGGCGCGGGGAGCCGGCGGGCGCTGCCACGGGATGAGGACGGCGGCGACGACGGCCAGCGCCACGAGCAGCCCGGCCAGCGTGAGCACGGCCCAGCCGCGGGGGCTCACGCCGTCATCTCCCGCGTGCCGCCGGGGTGGCCGACGGCCATCGCGACGGGGCCCTCGTCGCCCGGGCGTACCCGATTCATGCCGCCGCTCCTCCCGTCGTGACCGCCCATCGTAGTGCCCTCGCAGTTCGCCACGGCGGCGTGTCCACGACCTGACCCGCGGCGTGGAAAGCCGGCGACGGGTGCCACGTGGATCACGTGACAGCCGTCAACGGTGTGGATCAGCGGGAGGGGTCGCGGTTGTACAGCTTCCTGGCCCACAGGTAGCAGGCGACGGTGATGACGACGCTCCAGGCGATGGCGAGCCCGGCGCTGTTGCCGATGCCGGTGCCCAGGAGCAGGCCGCGGAGCGTTTCCATGACCGGGGTGAAGGGCTGGTACTCGGCGAACCAGCGCACCGCGGCCGGCATGGAGTCGGTGGGGACGAACCCGCTGCCGAGGAACGGCAGGAGGATCAGCGGCATGGGGAGGTTGCTCGCCGTCTCGACGGTCTTGCTGACCAGGCCACAGGCGACCGAGAACCAGATGACCGCGAAGGTGATCGCGGCGAGGATGCCGAGGGCGGCGAGCCATTCGATCGGGGTGGCCGTGGGTCGGAAGCCCACGAGCAGGGCCACCCCGGTGACGACCAGCAGTGCGAGCAGGGTCTGGATCATGCTGCCGACGACGTGGCCGGTCAGCACGGCGGGCCGGAAGATCGCCATGGTCCGGAAGCGGGCGATGATGCCCTCGGTCATGTCCATCGCGACGGAGATCGCCGTGCCCTGGACGACGCCGGCGATGGTGATCAGGAGGACGCCGGGGGTGATGTAGTTGGCGTAGTCCGCTCGGCCGCCGGAGACGCCGCCGAGCCCGGCGCCCATGGTGCCGCCGAAGACGTAGACGAACAGCAGCAGCAGGACGACCGGCATGCCGATGAGCATCAGCGTCATCGACGGGTAACGCTGCATGCGTCGCAGGTTGCGCCGCAGCATGGTGGTCGAGTCGCGTACGGCGTAGGTGGCGGAGCTCATCGCACGGTTGCCCTTTCCTTGTGGGGTTGCCCGGTGAGGGTGAGGAAGACGTCGTCGAGGTCCGGCGTGTGCACCGACAGTTCCTCGACCTCGATCGAGGCGTCGTCGAGCCGGCCGAGCAGGGTCCGCAGCGACCGGACCCGACCGTCGTTCGGGATCCGCAGCGTGAGCGCGTCGTCGTCGCGTGACCCGTCGCCGAACATGCGGGCGGCCAGGTCGAGGCCGGTGGGGTCGGTGAACCGCAGCTGGACGTGACCACCGGGAATGCGGCGCTTGAGCTCGTCGGGGGTGCCTTCGGCGACCAGGCGCCCGTGGTCGAGCAGCGCGATCCGGTCGGCGAGCTGGTCGGCCTCCTCCAGGTACTGCGTGGTGAGGAAGATGGTCACCCCACCGCCCACGAGGTCACGGATGACCTGCCACATGGTGCGGCGGCTGCGCGGGTCGAGGCCGCTGGTCGGCTCGTCGAGGAAGATGACGCGCGGGCTACCGACCAGGGTCATGGCGAGGTCGAGGCGGCGGCGCATGCCGCCGGAGTAGGTCACCACCGGCTTGCGGGCGGCCTCGACCAGGTCGAACCGGTCGAGCAGTTCGGCGACGCGTCGCCGCCCGGCGGCCCGGTCCAGGTGGCGCAGGTCCGCCATCAGCTTCAGGTTCTCCTCGCCGGTCAGCAGGTTGTCCACCGCGGAGAACTGCCCGGTGACGCCGATCGCGTCGCGTACGGCGTCGGGGTCGCGGGCCGGGTCCCGCCCGTCGATCCGGATGTCGCCGGCGTCGGCGTCGATCAGGGTGGAGAGGATCTGGACGGTGGTGGTCTTGCCGGCGCCGTTGGGGCCCAGCAGCGCGAAGATCGTTCCGGCCGGCACCTCCAGGTCGATGCCGTCGAGTACGAGCTTCTTGCCGTACGCCTTGCGCAGGCCGGTGACCCTGATCGCCGGGTGTGGTGTGGACACGGGATCTCCTCCAGGTAGCTACAGGTCAGGCGCGGCGGATGAGGATGTCGCCGGCGTAGGTGCGGGCCCGCACCTCGACGGTCTGGTCGGTGCTGTCCGGCCCCGGGGTGGTGGCGAGTTCGTTCCGGACGCGCCCGGCGGAGGTCTTGAGGTCGAGCCAGGCGGCCGTGCCGGCGCTGATGCCGACCTCCAGGGAGCCGGCCGCGGACTCGACCGTCACCGCGCCGCGGGTGACCTCGCCGATCCGTACGCCGCCGCTGGCGGTCTTCGCGGTGACGCCGGCGTGGGCCCGGTCCACGGTGACGTTGCCGTTCGCCGCGTTGACCCGCAGGTCGCCGGTGGCCTCCCCGATCCAGGTGTCGCCGTTGGAGTTCTTCACCCTTGCCGGTCCGGCGATCCGGCCGACGCGGACGACGCCGCTGCCGGTGGTGACCTCGGCACCCCCGTCGACGTGGTCGACGATGACGTCCCCGAAGCCGCTGCTCGCGTTCAGCTGGCCGGCCTCGTCGAGTCGGATCGGTCCGTGGCCGCTCCTGAGCCGGCAGTCGCCGAGCCGGCCCTCGCAGTGAAGCTCCCCCATCCCGGTGTCGGCCTGCACCTGGGAGCCCGACGGCAGTTCGATCGTGACGTCCACCCCACCGGTCCGGGTGAACAGGGAGCTGAGCTGCTTCGGCACCCTGACCGTGAGCGTGCCGTCGGCGTACTCGACGCGGGTCTGTTCGGCGACCTTCAGGTCCGCCTTGCTGGACCCGTCCATGGGTCGCACGTCGACGGTGGTGTCGCTGCGGTCGCTGGCGCTGATCCGTACGTTGCCGACGACGAAGCTGAGGCTGACCGAGGCGGAAATCGGGTTGGGAGTGTCAAAGGTTGGCATCGCTGATCCCCAATGGTGAGTGGCTACGGGATGGCCGGCCGGCTGGTCGAGGTTCCGCTGACGGGTCAGCGCACCCAGCCGGTGAAGCGCTGGCCGGAGCTGGCGGCGGGGCCGCTGACGGTGGGGCCGCTGCCCAGCGCGGCGCCGGCAGCCCGGACGAGCCAGGAGTTGACCGACAGCCGCTCGCGGGCGGCGGCTTCCTCGACCCGCGCCTTGAGGTCGTCCGGGAGGCGGAGGTTGATGCGAGCGGTGCCGCCCTTGTCGCCGGCGGACGACACGGGCTCGTCGATCGCCGCCGCGGGGACGGTCGGTGTCTGGTCGACGGCTACCGGCCGCTCAGTGGCCGCAGGGGTCACGACGAAGTCCGGGTCCCGCCCGTTGAGGCGCAGGTGGACCGAGCCGGGGGCCAGGTCACGGGTGATCTCGGTGGTGGCTGCCGAGAGCGCCTCGAGCAGGGTGAGCCGGATCGCCGACTCGAGGGGCGCGGTGAGGCGCTCGGCGAGCTCCCGCGCCTCGTCTCCGCCGGCCGCGGCAGCGACCGCCAATTCCCGTCGAAGCAGCTCGACATACGGCGTGAGGTTCATGGTGCCATGATGGCACCATGATGGCACCATGGGCAAGCCATCTTGGCTCTGCACGGTGCCATGAGGGTGACGCGTTGATGCCATAGCTGGCCTGAGCAGGGGCGACGGAAGGGCACCAGCACTCGCGTCGGCGAACTGCGCGCGCCGGCGGGGTGGGACGAACGCGTCAGGCCACCCGGCGGCGGCGAGTGCGGGAACGACCGGCGGGGGGCCCGGGCAGCACCTCCACCTCGAACCCGGCCCGGGCGAACACCTCGATGGCCCGGGCCTCGGCGGAGCCGAGCCCCGCCGTCGGGGACGCCTCGTCGAACAGGGCCGTCACCAGGCAGCCGGAGCAGCCGTCGCCCCGGATCCCGCACCGGTCACACTCGATCAGCATCTCCGCCTCCTGATGCGCTGGTGGCGGCCCTGCGCCGTCGTCGCCGCCTGACCACCGTCCGTCACATCGACGCTAGGCGCGGGGTACGACAGAAACCGGACAAGCGGCGGCCATCGGGGAGATCCTGGAAGGAAACGGCCCCTGGCCGGGAACCGACTCGCCCCGGATCCCGCGGCCGACGCGACGGCTGTCGGCGCAGGAGCCGGTCAGGAGCGGGCGAGGCGGCGCAGCAGCGCGTCGGCACCGAGCGGGTACGCGCCGTGCCTGCGGACCCCGTCGGCCACCTCGCGGTCCGAGGAGACCACCACCACCGGCCGGCCCGGCGGCTCCGCCCGGACCAGGCGCCGGATCAGCTCGTCGGCGGTCTCCCCCTTGCGGGAGAAGAGCACGCGTACGCCGCGCGGGCTCGGCGGCAGGCCATGCATCCGCTCCGCGCCGTCGAAGACGACCGTCACCTCGTCACCGGTCTGCGCGGCGATGCCGCCGAGACCGGTGATGAGCCGCTTGCGCTGCTGCTCCAGCGACATCTCGCCGAAACCGCGCTTGGTGACGTTGTAACCGTCGACCACCAGGTGCGCCCGGGGCAGGCCGAGCAGCTGGTCCAGCCGGGCCGGGTCGTCGGTGTCCCGGGCGCGGGCCGCCGTGCCGGCCGCCGTGGTGCCGGACTGGTCGGCGAAGGCGTCGGCGACGAAGTCGGCGGGCAGCTTGTCCACCGGTTCCAGCGCCAGCTCCCGCCGCAGCCCGACGGCGGCCTGGCCGATCGTCTCCAGCAGCAGCCACAGCCGGGCGTCGTCGACCGACCGGGCCTCCTTCGCGCTGGCCCGCGCGACCCCCGCCGCGGCCTCCGCCTCGGCCAGTCGCGCCCGGGCCCGGCGCAGCTCGGCGTCGGCGTCGGCCGCCGCCCGGGCCGCCCGGCCGCGCTCGGTGGCGAGCAGCTCGGCCGCCTTCCGTTCCCGGGCCTGCGTCTCGCGCAGCGACCGGGCGAGCTGCCGCGCCTCCTCGCGGATCTGCCCCAGCTCCTCCCGGACCCGGGCCAGCTCGTCGCGGAGCTTCTCCGCCTCGACCCGGGCCACCGCCCGGTCGTGCTCGGCGCGGGTGGCCCGCTGTTCGGCTTCCCGGACCAGCTCGGCCACGACCGCGCTGTCCGCCTCGGCGCGCACCGCCGCCCCGCTGGCCTCGACCAGCTCCCGCCAGCCGCTCGGACGCGCGAGGTACGCCAGTGCCGCCACCTCCACCGGGTCGGCGGCGGCCGGCGCGGTGCCCTCGACCACGGCCGCGCCGAGGTCGCCGGCGTCGGCGAGCACCCGGGCGGTGACCCGCTGGCGGAACAGCGGGTCGCCGGTGAGCTGGGCCGCGATCGCCGGCGCGCCGAGGCGCGCGCGGCGGTTGGGGGCGAACTTCGCCACCCGCCGCAGCGGGACCGGCACCTCGTCGGCCGGCAGGCCGGGCAGGACGGCGGCGGCCAGGGTCACGATCCGCTGGCGGACCGGCTCGGGCAGCACCGGCTCGGGCTCCGGACCGCCGTCGTCGGCGGTGGCGCCGGCCGCGACGGGGTCGTCGAGGGCGCCCCCCGTACCCTCGACGCCCGCGTCGGGCGCGGCGGCGACCGGTTCCTCCGCGGGGAGGTGGTCGTCGTACGGCTCGGCGAGGGGCATGGGCCAAGTCTCCCACCGCGAGCGGGCCTACCGCCCATCGAGTGAGCCGATCTCTCGTTGCGGCGGATTTCCCGAGCGTCCAACGGCGCTCCCGGGCATTTCGGGACGACCGTGGCCGGTGGGGGCGGTGGGGCGCGAGTGTCGGACCGGGCCGCTAGCGTGCCGGCCGATGGCACAACAGGAGTATGTCCAGGAGTCGCTCGCCGGTCTCGACCCGACCGTGGGCGGCGTCGACCCGGAGCTGCCGCTCCACGCGACCACGTTCGTCGTGGTCGACCTGGAGACCACCGGCGGCGCACCGGACGGCGGCGGGATCACCGAGATCGGCGCGGTGAAGGTCCGCGGCGGCGAGGAGCTGGGCGTGCTCGCCACCCTCGTCAACCCCGGCGTGCCGATCCCGCCCTTCATCACCGTGCTCACCGGCATCACGCAGGCGATGCTGCTGCCGGCCCCGCCGATCGAGCAGGTCCTGCCGAGCTTCCTGGAGTTCCTCTCCACCGACGCGGTCCTGGTCGCCCACAACGCCCCGTACGACGTGGGTTTCCTCAAGGCCGCCTGCGCCGCGCACGGCTACCGGTGGCCCAACCCCCGCGTGCTGGACACGGCCGCGCTGGCCCGGCGGGTGCTGACCCGGGACGAGGTGCCCAACCGCAAACTCGGCACCCTGGCGGCGTACTTCCGCACGGCCACCCAGCCGACGCACCGCGCGCTGGACGACGCGAAGGCCACCGTCGACGTGCTGCACGGGCTGATCGCCCGCCTGGGCGGGCACCGGGTGCACACGATCGGCGACGCGATCGAGTTCGCGCGTGCGGTCACGCCGACCCAGCGCCGCAAGCGGCACCTCGCCGAGGGGCTGCCCAAGGCCCCGGGCGTCTACATCTTCCGGGCCGCCGACGACCGCCCGCTCTACGTCGGCACCTCGATCGACATCGCCACCCGGGTCCGCAGCTACTTCACCGCGGCGGAGAAGCGGGCCCGCATCTCGGAGATGCTCGCCGCCGCCGAGCGGGTGGAGGCGGTGGAGTGCGCCCACTCGCTGGAGGCGGAGGTGCGGGAGCTGCGGCTGATCGGCGCGCACGCCCCGCCGTACAACCGGCGGTCGAAGTTCCCGGAGCGGGTGGTCTGGCTGAAGCTCACCGACGAGCCGTACCCCCGGTTGTCGGTGGTCCGCGACCTCGCTCCCGGCGACGAGGCCTACCTCGGGCCGTTCACCTCCCGCCGGGCCGCGGAGCTGGCCGCGGCGGGCTTCCACGACGCCGTGCCGCTGCGGCAGTGCACGCACCGGCTCTCGCTGCGGACCGTGACGCCGGCCTGCGCGTTGGCCGAGCTCGGCCGGTGCGCGGCGCCCTGCGAGCACCGGATCACCCCCGAGGAGTACGCGGCCCGCGCGGCCACGCCGTTCCGCACCGCCACCGCCAGCGACCCGCAGGTGGTGGTGGACGCCCTGCTCGCCCGGATCGAGGTGCTCTCCGGGAGCCAGCGCTACGAGGAGGCCGCCGTGGTGCGGTCCCGGCTGGCCGCGGTGCTGCACGCCGCCGTGCGCATGCAGCGGCTCGCCGCGCTCACCGGGATCGCCGAGCTGGCCGCCGCCCGGCCGGCCGCGCGCGGGGGCTGGGAGCTGGCGCTGGTCCGGCACGGGCGGCTCGCCGGCGCCGGCGTGTCACCGCCCGGCGTCCATCCACGACCGACGATCGCCGCGATCCGGGCCACCGCGGAGACCGTCCTGCCCGGCCACGGGCCGGTCCCCCGCGCCTCCGCCGAGGAGACCGAACGCATCCTGTCCTGGTTGGAGCGTCCGGAGACCCGGCTGGTCGAGATCTCCTCCGGCTGGGCGTCCCCGGTGGCCGGTGCGGGCCGCTTCCGCGACCTGCTGGCCAAGGCCGAGGGCGCGGCGTCCCACCAACTCTCGACCGAAAGCTCATGACCAAGTGACCGATCGGACGACGTCGACTCCCTTACGCTGTTAAGGAAGTGCAGTCCTGCCCGTTTCGTGGGCCTGCTCCCGGTTGCCGGGGTCCGGCGGCCGTGGGGCCGGGGTGAGGAGGTGTCCCACGTGGACGTCGACGCCGGACACGGCGCCGCCCTGGGGGGCGCGCTTCCGACCCAGCCGGGCGACCTGCCGCTGACCCGCCGTCTGCGTTCGCTGCTGACCTGGCCCACCGCCGAGACCGACCCGGTCGGCCACCTGGTCCGCACCCACCGCAACATCCACTCCGGGACCGACCCGTCGGTGCTGCGCCGGGCGTACACCATCGCCGAGACCATGCACCGGGGGCAGTTCCGCAAGAGCGGTGAGCCGTACATCACCCACCCGCTCGCGGTCGCCCAGATCTGCGCCGACCTCGGCATGGACACCACGACCCTGGTCGCTGCGCTGCTGCACGACACCGTCGAGGACACCCGCTACACCCTCCAGGCGCTCGCCGACGACTTCGGGCCGGAGGTCGCCCACCTGGTCGACGGGGTGACGAAGTTCGACAAGGCGTTCTACGGCCAGGCCGCCGAGGCGGAGACGATCCGCAAGATGATCATCGCGGCCGGCAAGGACGTCCGGGTGCTCATCATCAAGCTGGCCGACCGCCTGCACAACATGCGCACCCTCGGGGTCCGGTCGGCCGCGTCCCGCGAGCGGATCGCCCGCAAGACGCAGGAGGTGCTGGTCCCGCTCTGCGACCGGCTGGGCATCCAGACCCTCAAGCGCGAGCTGGACGACGTGGTGCTGCTGCACCTGGAACCGGAGGAGCACGCCCGGATCGCCCGCCACGTGCACGACCGGCCGGGCTGGGACGCGTACCTCCAGGAGGTCGTCGCCCGGGCGAAGACGGCACTGCGCCGCAGCCGGGTCGACGCCGAGGTGACCCCCCGACCACGGCACCTGTACTCGATCTGGAAGGACACGGTCGCCGGTGGCCACGCCGCGCCGTACGACCTGCCCCGCATCGCGGTCATCGTGGACGGTCCGGCCACCGACTGCTACGCGGCCCTCGGCGCCATCCACGGCGTCTGGCGCCCGGTGCCCGGCCGCTTCAAGGACTACATCGCCTCCCCGAAGAACAACCTGTACCGGTCCCTGCACACCAGCGTCTGCGGCCCCAAGGACCACACGGTGGAGGTGCTGATCCGCACGGCCGAGATGCACCGCTCCGCCGAGTACGGCATCGCCGCGAGCTACCGCTTCCCCCGCGCCGAGACCGGTGCCGCCGCCCGGGCCGAGCAGCTGGACTGGCTGCGCCGGGTGCTGGACTGGGAACAGGAGACGGCCGACCCGGCCCAGTTCCTGGAGTCGCTGCGCTGCGACCTCGCCGAGTCGCAGATCCAGGTCTTCGCCGACGGGCAACAGGTGGTGCTGCCGGCCGGCGCCACCCCGGTCGACCTGGCGTACGAGCTGGGCACCGAGCGCGGCGACCACTGCCTGGCCGCCCGGATCAACGGCCGGCTCGCCCCGCTGTCGTCCTGTCTGGAGGACGGCGACGTGGTCGAGATCTTCACCGAGACGGACGCGGCCAACGGCTTCGACGCCGACGTCGCGCCGCGCGGGCCCCGCAAGGAGTGGCTCGGCTTCGTCAAGTCGCCGCACGCGCAGATGCAAATCAACCGGTGGTTCGCCGACCACACCGAGCCCGGCATCTCGATCAGCGACAAGGTCCGGCTCGGCCGGGCCACGATCGGGCTGGCCCTGCGCAAGCACAATCGCGGCCTCGCCAGCGACCTGCCACTGCTGCGGCTCGCCGAGGAGCTGGGCTACCCCGACCTGGAGACGCTGCTCGTCGCGGTCTTCGACCGGGTCATCGAGCCGGACACGGTGGTCCAGCAGCTCATCGACCTGGTCGACCACCGGCAGTGACCGGTCGCGCCCCGGACCGACCGAAGGTTCCTCACGGGCACTAGCCTGGACGCATGATCCCCCGTTCCCGCGTCACCGGGCGCGCCGTGGCGTACCAGGTCTTCTACCGGCTGCCGCTGCCGGTGCGGCGCCGCCTGGTCCGGCTGGCCGTGCCGAAGTACATCGTCGGCGCGGTCACCCTGGTCCGCGACGCCGAAGCCGAGGGGGCGGGCCGACTGCTGCTGCTGCGCCAGCCGCCGGGCAACGGCTGGACACTGCCGGGCGGGCTGCTCGAGAAGCGGGAGGCGCCGGTGGTCGGCGCGGCCCGCGAGCTGCACGAGGAGACCGGCGTCCGGCTGTCGCCCCGCGACCTGCACCCGGCCGTGCCGAACGCGATCGTCCACGACAAGGGCTGGGTGGACTTGGTGTTCACCGCCGAGGTGCCCGCCTCGACCACCACCTTCACGGTCGACGGCGCGGAGGTCTTCGAGGCCGCCTGGCACCCGCTCGACGACCTGCCCCGGCTGACCTGGCCGACGGCACGCCTGCTCGCCTACTACGACATCGGGCCGCTGGCCGGGCAGTTCCCGCCGCCGGTACCCGACGTCCGGCCGTGACCCCGCCGAGCGGGTCTTCGCTCGCGACTGCGGGACTCGCAGGCCCGGCTCATTCCTCGCGCTCGCCGAGCGGGTCTTCGCTCGCGACTGCGGGACTCGCAGGCCCGGCTCATTCCTCGCGCTCGCCGAGCGGGATCTGTGCGGTGGTCCTCGCCGCCGGCGAGGGCACCCGGCTGCGGCCGTTGACCGAGCGGGTCCCCAAGGCGCTCTGCCCCGTGGGGAACGTGCCGTTGCTCGACCGGGCCCTCGCCCGCCTGGCCGGGCTCGACCTGACCGGCCCGGCGCGGGTGGCGGTCAACGCCAGCTACCTCGCCGACCAGGTGGTCCGTCACGTCGGCGACCGCGCGTACCTCTCGGTGGAGCCTGACGGGCCACTCGGCACCGCGGGGGGCGTGGCGAAACTGCGCGACTGGATCGACGGGCGGGGCGTCCTGGTGGGCAACGCCGACGCGTACCTCGCCGACCCGGCCCGTCCGCCCGGGGCGGACATCGCCGCGCTGCTGCGCGACTGGGACGGCGAGACCGTACGCCTGCTCGGCCAGCCCGCCCCGGACCCAGCCGCGCCGGGCACCTTCGACGGCCACGCCTTCACCGGGTTCTCGCTGCTGCCGTGGCGGCGGATCCGGGACCTGCCGGTGGAGTTCGGCGACCTCGTCCGGTCGGTATGGCGGCCCGCCGAGGCCGCCGGGGAACTGACCGTGGTCCCCTACCGGGGCACGTTCTACGACACCGGCACCCCCGCCGACTACCTCGCCGCCAACCTGCACGCGGCGGGCGGCGGCACCCTCGTCGACCCCGACGCCGTGGTGACCGGCCGGTGCCGGGAGGCGGTCGTCGGCGCGGGCGCGGTCGTACGCGGCGACGTCACCCGCGCCGTGGTCTGGCCGGGCGCCATGGTCCACCCGGGCGAGCACCTGCGGGACGCCGTCCGTGCGGGCACCGACCTCACCGTCGGCGTCGGCCAGCCGCCCCGCCTGGGAGCATCTAGCATAAGCGACGACGCCGACGAACGGAGAAATGTCCCGTGATCACCGCGATCGTGCTGATCGACTGCGCCACCGACTCGATCCCCGAGGTGGCCGAGGCCCTGGCCGCTCTGCCCGGCGTCAGCGAGGTCTACTCGGTGGCCGGGCACGTCGACCTGATCGCGATGGTCCGGGTGCGCGAGTTCGAGCAGATCGCCCAGGTCATCGCCGGGAGCATCTCGAAGGTGCCGGGCGTGCTCAACACGGAGTCCCACATCGCGTTCCGCGCGTACTCGCAGCACGACCTGGAGGAGGCCTTCGCGATCGGCCTCGCGGGCGCTGACTGACCACGGACGCCGGGCCGGCGCGGCCCGACCCGACGCAGGCGGCCGGCCCACCCGAAGGTGGACCGGCCGTCGTGCTGCGTACCGTCGGTCAGCTCTCGCCCGGAGCCGGCGTCTCGGTGTTACCCGGTGCCGGCGACTCGGTGGTGCCGCCCGGAGCCGGGGTCTCGGTGCCGGGACCGGGGGTGGTCCCACCCGGGCTCGGCGTACCGGTGCCGGTGGCCTGCGGGACCGGGATACCCAGCTGCTCCGCCAGCTTGACCAGTTCGTCGTAGTGCGCCTGCAGGGTCGGCAGGGCGGTCTGCGCCAGCTGGACCACCGTCTGCTCGGAGCCCTGCGAGATCTCCGTCTGGCTGGCCTGGATGGCCTGGACGTGGCCGGTCAGCTGGCTGGTCACCCAGAGCCGGTCGAACTCCTCGCCGTCGGCGTTGTTCAGCTGGTCGATCACCTGCTGCTGATCCGCCGTGGGCTCGTCCGGCAAATCCACGTTGAGCTGGTCGGCGAGGTCCTGGACCGACTCGTCCAACTGGGTGTGGTCGGTCTTGAACATCTCACCCAGGTTCTTGACCTGCTCGTTCTGGCCCTTCTCCTGGGCCAGCTCACCCGCGGTGATCTCGAACAGGTTCACCTGGTGAATCGCCTGCACGTACTGGGTGTCCTGTTGTGATGGCTGCACCGCGGCCTGGGCGGCCGCGGCGGGTGCGATACCCACCAGCACCAGTGCGGCCAGCAGGCCCAGGCGCTTGATTCCCAACATGCCTTCCCCCCCTTGAGACGTTGGACCGCACGGATACCCGGCTGGCCCGGGTTATTCCTCCGTCTCCATCGGTGGGAGAAACGCCGCGGCGCCCGCCGGACGAATCCGGCGGGCGCCGCGAGACGGTACGAGGTGGGTCAGCGGCGTTCGCCGCTGCCGATCTCCTCCCGCTCGGCGCGGGGCTCGACCGGCGGGTGCCCCGGCGAGACCGGCGCCTCGGCCGGCTTCTCGATCGGGTAGAAGAAGCCCCGGATCGCCGGGCCGAGGGCACCGAGCCGGTTCATCTTCTTCGGGACGACCCAGCCGCCGTACTCCAGAGCGCCGTGCCCGTCGTGGTCGGCCGCGCTGAGCGGCTGGTGGACCTCGATGAACCGGCCGTCCGGCAGCCGCCGGATGATGCCGGTCTCGACACCGTGGGCGAGAACCTCCCGGTCGTGCTGCTGGAGGCCCAGGCAGATCCGGTAGGTCACGTAGTACGCGAGCGGCGGCACCACGAGCAGACCGATCCGGCCGGCCCAGGTCATCGCGTTCAAGCTGATCTGGAACTTGTCGGCGATGACGTCGTTCGCCCCGGAGAGGGTCAGCACCATGTAGAACGAGACGGCCATGGCGCCCACCGCGGTGCGGGCCGGGACGTCCCGGGGCCGCTGCAGCAGGTTGTGGCTCTTGCGGTCCTTGAGGTGCCGGGCCTCCAGGAACGGGTAGAGCGTCGACAGGCCCACCAGGATGCCGGGGAGGACGACCGTCGGCCAGAACAGCGGCGGGATCACGTACCCGTCGCCGATCGGGATGTTGATCTCCCAGGCGGGCATGAGCCGGGTGGAGCCGTCGAGGAACATGACGTACCAGTCCGGCTGGCTGGCGGCCGAGACCACCCACGCCTCGTACGGGCCGAACAGCCAGATCGGGTTGATCTGGAACAGACCGCCCATCAGCGCGATCACGCCGAAGACGACCATGAAGAAGCCGCCCTGCTTGATCGCGTAGCGGGGGAACATCCGCTCGCCGACCACGTTGCCGTTGGTCCGGCCGGGGCCGGGCCACTGGGTGTGCTTCTGCTTGAAGACCAGGCCCAGGTGGACGCTGATCAGCGCGAGCAGCAGACCCGGGATCAGCAGCACGTGGGCGATGTAGAAGCGGCTGATGATGATCGTGCCGGGGAACTCACCGCCGAAGATCGACGAGGTGAGCCACGAGCCGATCACCGGGATCGACAGCATGATCGCGGAGGCGATCCGCAGGCCGGTGCCGGAGAGGCCGTCGTCCGGCAGCGAGTAGCCGGTGAAGCCGGCGAGGAAGCCCACCCAGAACAGCAGCGAACCGATGATCCAGTTCGTCTCGCGCGGCTTGCGGAACGCGCCGGTGAAGAAGACCCGCAGCATGTGCACCACGATCGCGGCCATGAACAGCAGGGCCGACCAGTGGTGCATCTGCCGCATGATCAGGCCACCCCGGACGTCGAACGAGATGTCCAGGCTGGAGGCGTACGCGGCCGACATCGGCGTGCCCCGCAGCGGGGCGTAGCTGCCGTTGTAGACCACCTCGGTCATCGCCGGCTCGAAGAAGAAGGTCAGGAAGACACCGGTCAGCAGCAGGACGATGAACGAGAAGAGCGCGATCTCGCCCAGCAGGAAGGACCAGTGGTCCGGGAAGACCTTGTTCAGCAGCCGGCGCAGCGGGGTGGCCACCTGGAAGCGGTCGTCCACCCCCCGGGCGGCGTTGCCCGGGACGGCTGCCATGTCAAACTTTCGCCGCTTCACGGCCGCTCCCAGAAGTCGGGCCCGACGGTCTCGGTGTAGTCGGACTTCGCCACGAAGTAGCCCTCGGCGTCGACCTCGATCGGCAGCTGGGGCAGCCGCCGGCTGGCCGGGCCGAAGATGGGCTTCGCGTTGTCGGTGATGAGGAACTGCGACTGGTGGCACGGGCAGAGCAGCCGGTTGGTCTGCTGCTCGTACAGGCTGGCGGGGCAGCCGGCGTGCGTGCAGATCTTCGAGTACGCGGCGTAGTTGCCCCACATGTAGTCGCCGTGGCCGATCCGCTCGTTGGCGCGGCGGGCCTCCTGCGCGTCGGAGTCACGCAGGTGGATCAGCAGCGTCGGCGAGTCGGCGTGCCGGTTGCTGACGCCGTGGTCGATGCCGGGGAACACGGTGAGCTGACCGCCGCTGCTGATGTCGGCCGGGCGGATCGGCCGGCCGTCCTCGCGGACCAGCCGGACCTTCTCGCCACCCTCGGCGGGCGCGAAGCCGGTGGTGAACATCTGGTTGTTCTTGTGCGGGTCGGAGATCAGGCCACCCACCAGCGGCGCCGCGGCCACCGCGCCGACCGGCGCCAGACCGGCCAGCAGCGAGATGCCGAGCAGCGGCCGGCGCTTGACACCCAGCTCGTCGGCCATGTAGAGCATCGTCTGGCCGGTGATGGTGCGCTCGTCCTCGGAGACGGCGCCCTCGTGCCGGTCCTGGATCGACACCTCCTTGGGCAGCAGCTTCTTGCCCCACGTGAGGATGCCGAAGCCGATGCCGAGCAGGGCGACGCCCAGGGTGACGCCGAGCAGCGGCGTGTACCACTTGTCCCCGCCGCGGCCCGGCGCGTACTCCCACGGCCACCAGATGTAGATCGCCAGGAAGGCCGTCGCGGCGAGGCCGGTCAGCAGGAAGAACGACGCGACCGTACGGACCAGCCGGCGCTCGGCCTTGCTGCCGGGGACGACCTGCGGCTCGTAGTGGACGATCTCGATGTCGTCCCGCCGCGCGCCCTCCTGCACGATCTCGAACCGGCTGAGCCGGGGGTCGTTCACGTCGAGCGGCTCCCGGCTCTGCTGAGCCTGGTGCTCGGTGTGGGTGGTCATGCCGTCACCTCGCTACGGACGGTGCCGACACGCGACACCAGCGCAATGTTACTCACGGGTCGCCCGGTCACGACTTGCCCGCAATCCACAGGCTGGCGAAGACCAGCGCGACGATGCCCACCAGGAAGATCGCCAGGCCCTCGGTCGAGGGGCCGTAGCGGCCGAGGTTGAAGCCGCCCGGGTCCTGGTCGTGCTTCAGGGTCTCCTGGATGTAGGCGATGATGTCCGCCTTCTGCTCCGGCGTGATCTGGTTGTCGCCGAAGACCGGCATGTTCTGCGGGCCGCTCAGCATCGCCGCGTAGATCTGGCGGTCGGTGGCCGGGCGCAGGCTCGGCGCGTACTTGCCCGAGGAGAGGGCGCCGCCGCCACCGCCGAAGGCGTGGCACTGCGAGCAGTTGATGCGGAACAGCTCGCCACCGGCGGCGATGTTCGCGTCCTCGTGGAGGTTGGCACCCTCCGGCACCACCGGGCCGCCGCCGAGCTCCTGGATGTACTGGGCGAGCTGGCGGGTCTCCTCGTCGTTGAAGACCTCCGGCTTGCGCTGCGCCTGGGCCTCCTGCCGGGCCATCGGCATCCGGCCCGTGCCCACCTGAAACTCGACCGAGGCGGCGCCGACGCCGATCAGGCTCGGGCCGCGGCCCTCGACACCCTGCGCGTTGCGACCGTGACAGGTCACACAGCTCACGTCGAACAGCGCCTTGCCCTCCGCGGCGGCGCCGGACAACGGCGGGTTGTCCTGCGCCTGCACGCCGGGGGCGAAGACGGTGTAGGCACCGCCGGCCAGCATGAGCGCGGCCAGCAGCCGGACCGCGGCACCCAGCCGGCGGCGGCCCCTGCTGCGCGCTGCGGGCCGCCCGCGCAGCCGCGCGAGCAGACCGCGTCGGCGGTCGTTGTCAGAAGTCATGACCTGTGTCCTTAACCGGTTGGACCTTGCCTGAGGGAGACGGAGCAGCGGCGCGGTTCGTGACGCGCCAAGATCACTGGAGCCAGTAGATCATGGCGTAGAGCCCGATCCACACGACGTCGACGAAGTGCCAGTAGTACGACACGACGATCGCCGCGGTGGCCTGTGCCGGCGTGAACCGGCCCATGGTGGTGCGGATCATGAAGACGATGAACGCGATCAGACCGCCGGTCACGTGCAGACCGTGGAAGCCGGTGGTCAGGTAGAACATCGACCCGTAACCGTCGGAGTTGATCTTGATGCCCTCGTGCACCAGCGCGCGGTACTCGTTGACCTGGCCGAGCACGAAGATCAGGCCCATCACGAAGGTGACGGTGAACCAGCGCCGCAGGGCGTGCACGTCGCCCTTCTCGGCGGCGAACACGCCGAGCTGGCAGGTCACCGACGAGAGCACCAGGATCACCGTGAACGTCGTCGCGTACGGGATGTTCAGGTGCGGGGTGTGCTCCGCCCACTGCTCCGGCGCCGCCGCGCGGATGGAGAAGTACATCGCGAACAGTGCCGCGAAGAACATGAGTTCGCTGGAGAGCCACACGATCGTCCCGACGCTGACCATGTTGGGTCGGGTCAGGGAGTGGATCCGGCTCTTGTCAATGGCTGGGGCCGCAGTCACGCGGTCATTATTGCCCTTGACCGGGGCCCGCGATCAGCGGGGTGCCAAACCGGTGGTCGAGGCAGCCCGATCGGGGTGGTCCGGTTCGCCTGACCTAGGCTGAAAAGCGTGTTGCACGTCGATCCGATCTCCACCGCGACCTCGGTCGCCGCGCCGGCGGTGACCGCGGCCACCCCGCCGCCGTTCACCGTCACCTCGGTGTTCACCGAGACGCGCCTGGACAGCTGGCTCGCCGTCGGCCTGGTGCTCGCCGCCGGACTCTACCTCTACGGGGTGCACCGTCTGCGGATCCGCGGCGACCGCTGGCCGGTCGCCCGCACGGTCTTCTTCCTCGGCCCGGGCCTCGGCGGCATCGCGGCGGTGACGGTCAGCGGGCTGCACGCGTACGACACCGCCCTGCTGTCGGTGCACATGGTCCAGCACATGGTGCTGTCCATGATCGCGCCGATCTTCCTCGCGCTCGGCGCGCCGATGACGCTGGCCCTACGGACGCTGCCGACCCGCCCGCGCAAGCGGCTCCTGGCGATCGTGCACAGCCGGATCGCCCGCGTCTACAGCTACCCGCTGGTCGCCTTCGCCATCTTCGTGGTGAACCCGTTCGCGCTCTACTTCACGGACCTGTACCGCTACACGCTCGAACACGCCTGGGCACACGAGCTGGTGCACGCGCACTTCATCCTGACCGGCTGCGTGTTCTTCTGGCCGCTGCTCGGCCTGGACCCGCTGCCGGGCCGCTGGCCGTACCCGGGCCGGGCCCTGCTGATGCTGCTGTCCGTGCCGTTCCACACCGTGCTCGGGCTCACGATCATGCAGTCGAGCACGCTCTTCGGCGGCGACTGGTACCCGTCGCTCGGGCTGACCTGGTCGGACCCGTGGGAGGACCAGGTCGTCGCCGGAGGCGTCCTCTGGGCCGGCGGCGAGTTCGTCAGCGTCACCATGCTGGCGGTGCTGGTCGTGCAGTGGATGCGGCACGCGGAGCGCGAGGCCCGCCGGATCGACCGCGAGCTGGACCGCCAGGAGGCCCGCCAGCGCGCCGCCGAGACCGCGGCCTGAGCTGCGCCGACGGGTACGCCCCGGGCAGGGCGTCACGTATCTCACACCGACCGGTACGATCGGCGGGCAGCTACGAGGTGGGAGCCAGTTGAGCCATGAGCGATCGTGAGTGCACCGTCCTGCTCTACAGCGACGACCCGCAGGTCCGCGACCGGATGCGGCTCGCCGTCGGCACCCGGCCCGCACCCGGCCTGCAGATCGAGTTCGTCGAGGCGTCGACCTACGCCGAGTGCGTCCGCCTCGTCGACGACTACGAGATCGACCTGATGCTGCTCGACGGTGAGGCGACCCCCGGCGGCGGCATCGGCATCGCCCGCCAGCTCAAGGACGACCGCGAGGACGCTCCCCCGACCTGCGTGGTGATCGCCCGCGCCGCCGACCGATGGCTCGCGGCGTACGCCGAGGTCGACGCCACCCTGGTGCACCCGCTCGATCCGGTGACCACCGGCACCACGGTGGCCGAGCTGCTGCGGACGCACGCCCCCGCCTGACGTCCCCCGCTCCGGCACCACCTCGGCGCCGGACCCGCCGGCGCCGGTTCCCCCCATCCACCTGGACCGCTCGGGAGGCCCGCCATGGGCGAACGGACCTGGCCGCACCTGCTCTCCGCGCTGCTGCGCGGTGAGGAACTCTCCACCGCCGACACCGCCTGGGCGATGGGCGAGATCATGTCCGGGTCCGCCGCACCGGCCCAGATCGCCGGCTTCGCGGTGGCGCTGCGCGCCAAGGGCGAGACGGCCGCCGAGGTGGCCGGCCTGGTGGAGGCGATGCTGGGGCACGCGGTGCTGGTCCAGCTCCCCGACGAGCTGCGGGCCACCGCCCTCGACGTGGTGGGCACCGGGGGTGACCTCGCGCACACCGTGAACATCTCCACCATGGCCTCGCTGGTGGTCGCCGGCGCCGGTGTCCGGGTGGTCAAGCACGGCAACCGGGCCGCCTCCTCGTCCTGCGGCACGGCCGACGTCCTGGAGCACCTCGGGCTGCCGCTCGACCTCGGCCCGGAGGGCGTGGCCACCTGCGTCGCCGAGGCGGGCATCGGCTTCTGCTTCGCCGCCCGCTTCCACCCGGGCATGCGGCACGCCGGCCCGGTCCGCCGCGAGCTGGGCGTGCCGACCGCCTTCAACTTCCTCGGCCCGCTCACCAACCCGGCGCGACCCCGGGCCGCCGCGGTCGGCTGTTTCGACGCCCGGATGGCTCCGGTGATGGCCGACGTCTTCGCGGCGCGCGGCGACTCGGTGCTCCTCATGCGCGGCGAGGACGGGCTGGACGAGTTCACCACCGCCGCGCCGACCCGGGTCTGGGCGGCGCAGGGCGGCACGGTCCGGGAGGCGCTGCTGGACGCGACGGACCTGGGCGTACCCCGGGCCACCCTGGCCGACCTGCGCGGCGGCGACGCCGCCTACAACGCCGGCGTGGTGCGCCGCCTGCTCGCCGGGGAGACCGGCCCGGTACGCGACGCGGTGCTGGTCAACGCGGCCGCCGCGCTGGCCACGCAGGGCCCGCTCGACGGGGACCTGACCGAGGCGCTGCGCGGCGGTATGGCCCGCGCCGCCGAATCGATCGACTCGGGCGCCGCCGCCCGCACCCTCGACCGCTGGATCGAGGTCGCCCGCTCCCTCTGATGCCGCCGCATTGAGCCGATCATGGCGCGGGTGGGTGGCGCACGGAGGAATGTCGGGGGTGCGTGGAAAACTACAGGCGAGTAGTTCTCCGCCCCGTCGGCGGAGCAGCAGCGAGAGGAGCCGCCCGTGTCGACCCGCGAGATGCACTGCGACGTCTGTGAGGGCGTGCGGCCGTTCGAGGTCCCGCCCTGCGTCGACGGCCACGGCACCGACTGTCCCGAGCTCATCTGCACCGGCTGTGGCGCGGCCGTGCTCATCGCCACGTTCGCCTTCCGCACCCCGCGCCTGACCACCCACCGGCGGCAGCCCGCCGTCCACCGCCGCGCCGCCTGAGCCACGCCACCCGACGCGCACCGGCCACCGCCGACGGACCGCCCGACACCACCGCCACCTCCCGCGTGGCACCAGCGGCGGCCATGCGGCTCGCAGACGACCACCGCCGGGCGATCTCGGAAGGTTGGCGCCCTGGAGGGGCGCAAATCGTCCACGACTGTGTGGGGGCACGACGCGCAGAGCGCGGGCACAGGCGCGGGTGCGGGAGTCGACGCGGCGGGCACACCGCACACGCAGGCCCGCCTCCCCTCGGGGGAGGCGGGCCTGCGTGTGCGTTACGGGCTCAGTGCTCGGCGGTGCGCCGGGTGCCGCTGTAGTACTCGAAGAGCAGGCCGCAGGCGGCGAAGATGACCGCCACGAGGCCGACGCCCAGCAGCCAGAACTGCCAGAACACCAGGCCGAGGCCCGCAGTCGACGCGGAGAGCGCCAGACCGAACGGCCAGTAGCTGCCCGGGCTGAAGAAGCCGACCTCGCCCGCTCCCTCGGCGATCTCCGCGTCCGGCCGGTCCTCCGGACGCAGGTCGATCCGGCGGGACACGAACCAGAAGAAGCCACCGCACATCGCGCAGAGCAGGAAGCTCAGCAGCAGGCCGATGGTGCCGACCCACTCGACCCGACCGCCGTCCGCGGCGGTCCAGCCGCCGTAGAGGAACGTGGCGAAGAGCAGGAACCCGGCGATGACGAGGAAGATGCGCCACTCGGTCTTCATGCGTGCCCCCTCAGTTGCCCGCGCCGGCGGACGCGTTGTCCGGGTTGAAGTTCGCTTCGGTACGCCGAGTCTCGAACGGGAAGGTCTTCGTCGCGTACGGCTCCTCGCCGATGGCGGTCAGCGCCTCCTGCGTCGACCGGCCCTCGCGCTTCGCGGCGAGGAACTGGTCGTACTTCTCCGGCGAGACGACCCGCAGCTCGAAGTTCATGAAGGCGTGGTAGCTGCCGCACAGCTCGGCGCAGCGGCCCACGTACGCGCCCTCGGTCTCGAGCTTGGAGACCTCGAAGACGTTGCGGACCTTGCCCGGGAAGACGTCCCGCTTGAACAGCATCTCCGGCACCCAGAAGGAGTGGATGACGTCGCGGCTGGTCTCCTCGAAGCGGATCGACCGGTCGGTCGGCAGCACGAGGACCGGGATGACCTCGCTGGTGCCGAGGACCGAGGCCACCGTGTTGGCCTCCGGGCCCTGCCCGTCGCGGTAGTTGAACTGCCAGTTCCACTTGAAGGCGACCACCTCGACGGTGACGTCGGGGTTCTTGGTCGTCCGCACCACGTTCGTCTGGACGATCGCCGTGTAGTAGAAGAGCACGGAGACGATCAGGATCGGCGCGATGGTGTAGAGGAACTCCATCGGCATGTTGTAGCGGGTCTGCACCGGCAGCTCGTTGCCCCGCTTCCGGTAGCGCACCACGCACCAGAAGATCAGGCCCCAGACGAACACGCCGACCGCGAGCGCCGCGATGCACGACGCGATCCACAGGTCGTACATCCGGTGCGCCTCGGGCGTGATGCCGCCCTGCGGCCAGCCGAAGCCGTCGAACGTGGCGCCGACGTCGCAGCCCGTGAGCAGGACCAGCAGCGCCGCTCCGCCGAGACCGAGCCCGGCGAGCCGACCGGCACCCCGCGCCCGGCGCCCACCGGCTCCCGGGGAAGCGCTGCGCCGTACGGCCGACGGCCGTACCTCCGAACTCCTTGCGACCACCTGGTCCTGCCTCCCTAGCGCGCCGCGGTGTATGTCTTGTCTGCCGGCTCCGCCGGGCGGAGCGACAGCACCGGCGGCAAAGGCGTCACCGACGGTCGCAGATTACTCGACCATGACGGGCTGGACCGTGTTGGGGTCGCTGTCCGCCCCCATCGGGGAGATCACGGGCCGGACGGCGCGATAGCGTGGGCTTCCGTGAGCGCGAGGAGTGAGCCGGGGTTGCGAGCCCCGCAGTCGCGAACAAAGGCGGCACCGTGAGCGCGAGGAGTGAGCCGGGGTTGCGAGCCCCGCAGTCGCGAACAAAGGCGGCACCGTGAGCGCGTCCCCGGTCTACCTGGACGCGGCGACCGCCGCGCCGCTGCACCCGGTCGCCCGGCAGGCGCTGCTGGCCGCGCTCGACGACGGCTGGGCCGACCCGGCACGCCTGTACACGCAGGCCCGCCGCGCCCGCCAACTCCTCGACGCCGCCCGCGAGGCGACCGCGGCCACGCTCGGTGTACGACCGGACGAGCTCTCCTTCACCCCCAGCGGCACGACGGCCGCGCACTCCGCCGTGCTCGGCGGCCTCACCGGCCGGCGCCGGGTCGGCGCCACGCTGGTGCACTCGGCGATCGAGCACTCGGCGGTGCTGCACGCCGCCGAGACGCACGTGGCCGGCGGCGGTACGGCGACGTCCGTACCGGTGGACCGGCTCGGCCGGGTCGACCTCGACGCCTGGTCGGCGGCGGTCGGCGCGCCCGGCGTGGCGCTCGCCGCGCTGATCGCCGCGAGTCATGAGGTCGGCACGGTGCAGCCGGTCGGCGTGGCGGCCGACGCCTGCACGGCGGCCGGGGTCCCGCTCTACGTCGACGCCGCCCAGGTGGTGGGCCGGGCGCCCGTTCCGGAGGGCTGGTCGGTGCTGACCGCGAGCGCCCACAAGTGGGGCGGGCCACCAGGAGTCGGGGTGCTGGTCGTCCGCAAGGGCACCCGCTGGGAGTCGCCGTGGCCGGCGGACGAGCGCGAGTCGGGGCGTACGCCGGGGGTGTTGAACCTCCCGGCGGTCGTGGCGGCGGCGGCGGGCCTGCGCGCGGCGGCGGCCGACGCCTCGACGGAGGCGGCCCGGCTCGCGCCCCTGGTGGACCGGATCCGGGCGCGGGTGGCGGCGGAGGTGCCGGACGTCGAGGTGGTGGGTGATCCGGATCACCGGCTCCCCCATCTGGTGACGTTCTCCTGCCTGTACGTGGACGGCGAGGCGTTGCTGCACGCGCTGGACCGGCACGGCTTCGCCGTCTCCTCCGGCTCCTCGTGCACGTCGTCGACGCTGCGCCCGTCGCACGTGCTGGAGGCGATGGGTGTGCTGTCGCACGGCAACGTACGGGTCTCGCTGCACCGGGAGACGACCGAGGCGGACGTGGAGCGTTTCCTCGCCGAGCTGCCGGGGATCGTGGCGGGGCTGCGCGCCGAGGCGGGGGTGGTGGGGCTGTGACGATGCCGGAGGAGGTGCTCGACTGCCGGGGGCAGCGCTGCCCGCTGCCGGTGATCGCCGTGGCGCGGCGCCTGCCGGACCTGCCGGTCGGCACGGTGGTGCGGGTGTTGGCGGACGACCCGGCGGCGGCCGTGGACATCCCCGCCTGGTGCCGCATGCGCGGCCAGGAGTTCGTGGGCCGGCTCGACGGCCCGGACGGCCCCGCCTACGACATCCGCCGCCGCCACTGACCCACCCTCACCCTCCCGCCCCCACCCCGCCATCCCCCGCGATCTTGCACTTTCTGCCTAGACGTAAGGCACAAATGCCGCAGAACGGGGGCCGAAAGTGCAAGATCGACGCGCAAGGGGGGGTCCCTATGGGTTTGGTCAAGTAGCGATCTGTGCTGTTGGGCGGTGCTGGTAGGGGATTTTGTCGCGGAGCATGGCGAACAGGACGTCGCAGCGGCGGCGGGCGAGGCAGATGAGGGCGGCGTTGTGACGCTTGCCTTCGGCTCGTTTGCGGTCGTAGTAGGCCCTGCTGGTGGGGTCGGCTAAAGCTGCGAACGCGGCGAGGAAGAATGCGCGTTTGAGGTTCTTGTTGCCGCCGCGGGGTGGGTGCTCGCCGCGGATGCTGGTGCCGGATCGTCGGGTGACAGGGGCGAGGCCGGCGTAGGCGGCGAGGTGGCCGGGGGTCGGGAAGGCGGTGCCGTCGCCGACTTCGAGCAGGATCCGGGCTGCGGTCCTGACGCCGATGCCGGGCATCGAGGTCAGGACCGGGGCAAGAGGGTGCGCATCAAGGATCCTCTCGACCTCGCCGGCGACCTGGTCGCGCTGACGCAGGACGTCGCGGAGGCTGTCGGCGAGGCGGGGCAGGATCGTCTCCGCAGCTTGGGTGCCCGGGACGGTGACGGTCTGCTCGTCGAGGGCGGTCATGATCTGCTCGACCAGGCGGTCGCCCATGCGTGGTGCGTGGACGGCGGCGATCGACAGCAGCTTGCGGCGGCCGGCTTTGCGGAGTCCGGCGGGGCCGCCGCAGCGTGACAGCAGCTCCAGCACGGCCTTGTGGTGCACTTTCGGGCCGAGGACTCGTTCCAGGGCGGGGTGGATCTGGGTGAGCAGTCCCCGGATGCGGTTGGACACGCGGGTGGCTTCGCCGGCGAGGTCGTCGTCGAAGCCGACGAGGACTTCCAGCTCGGCCAGAGCCTCGTCGCCGGTGTCGACCCGCCGCAGGGTGTGCGGCAGGGTGCGGGCGGCGTCAGCGATGACGTAGGCATCACGGGCGTCGGTCTTCGCCGTGCCGGGGTGCAGGTCAGCGATGCGACGCATGGCCAGTCCGGGCAGGTAGGCCACCTGATGCCCGCACGCCCGGGCGACCGCGACCGGCAGGGCGCCGATCGAGGCGGGCTGGTCGACCACGACCAGGACTCGGCCGTGACGGGCGAGTTTGTCGAACAGCTGCCGCAGCCGGGCCTCGGTGTTCGGCAACGCCGCGTCGTGCAGCCTCCTGCCGTCCGGCGCCAACCCGACCGCGTGGTGATCACCTTTACCGACGTCCAAGCCGAGGTATACGCCGTATCCGTCGTTCACCAGACCCCGCCTCCACGCATCGCATCGTGGCCTCGGCCGCTGGTCCAGGCGTCGGACTGCCGGCAGCCACGTTACGACGAGACCTACCCCAACACGGGTGGCCGTGTCCCTATCAGCGGTCCACCGACGCCACCCGACCCGGCGACAACACCCCCCGGATCATCCGTACGACAGGGGCAGTAAGTCATACCGGGCCGGGCGACCGAGGAGTCCCCGGCTGGGGACGATCAAAAAGGTAACGGGGGTAACGGGCGGGGGGCGCGGGGGCGCGCCGGGGGTTAGGGCAGGAGGTGCGGTCGCACGTCCTCGGCTGCCTCGTCGCCGTACGACTCGGCGAGGCGCTTGACGAACAGGTCACGGCGGACCTGGTACTCCTGGGTGCCGACGGTCTCCAGCACCAGCGTGGCGAGCAGCGACCCGACCTGGGCGGCCCGCTCCAGCCCGAGGCCCCAGGAGAGCGCGGTGAAGAAGCCGGCCCGGAACCCGTCGCCGACACCGGTGGGGTCGACCGCACGGATCTCCCGGGCGATCGGCACGTGGATCGGGTCGATGCCGCGCCCGGCGATCTCCACACCGTGCTTGCCCAGCGTGGTGACCCGGACCTTGACCATGTCGAGCAGCTGCTCGTCGCTGAGGCCGGCCTTGCTCTGCAGCAGCGACTTCTCGTAGTCGTTGGTCATCAGGTATTCCGCGCCGTCGATCAGCGCGACGACGTCCTCGCCGGGCATCCGGGCGAGCTGCTGGGAGGGGTCGGCCGCGAAGGCGTACCCCCGCTCGCGGCACTCGGCGGAGTGCCGCAGCATCGCGTCCGGGTCGTTGGCGCCGACCAGCACCAGGTCGAGGCCGTCCAGGCGGCGGGCGACCGGCTCCAGCTCGATGTTGCGCGCCTCGCTCATCGCGCCCGCGTAGAAGGACGCGATCTGGCACATCTCGGTGTCGGTGGTGCAGACGAAGCGGGCGGTGTGCGCGACCTCGCTCACGTGCACCGAGTCGCAGTCGACGCCGTGCCGCTCCAGCCAGGAGCGGTAGTCGGCGAAGTCCGCACCGACCGCGCCGATCAGGACCGGGCGCAGGCCGAGCTGCCCCATGCCGAAGGCGATGTTGGCGGCCACCCCGCCGCGGCGCAGCACCAGGTCGTCGACCAGGAAGGAGAGCGACACCTTGTGCAACTGGTCGGCGATGAACTGGTCGGCGAACCGACCGGGGAAGCTCATCAGGTGGTCGGTGGCGATCGAGCCCGTCACGGCGATCTTCATGTCAACCCTCGGGGGTCGGGAGCAGGGCGCGGTCAGCCTACCGGTCGGGCCACCGCGGGGTGACCGGTCGGTCGGACAGCGGCCACGTCCCGCACACCAAGCGGACACGCGACGGCGGGGCCGTCCCCCTCGACGACGAGGGGGACGGCCCCGCCGTCGGGAAGGCTCAGCTGAACGAGTCGCCGCAGGCGCAGGAGTTGCCCGCGTTCGGGTTGTCGATCGTGAAGCCCTGGGCGTCGATCCGGTCGGCGAAGTCGATGGTGGCGCCGGTCAGGTACGGGGCGCTCATGCGGTCGACGACGACCTCGACGCCGTCGAAGTCGCTGACGATGTCGCCGTCGAGCGAGCGCTCGTCGAAGAAGAGCTGGTACCGCAGGCCGGAGCAGCCGCCCGGCTGCACCGCGACGCGGAGCCGCAGGTCGTCACGGCCCTCCTGCTCGATCAGAGCCTTGACCTTCTGCGCCGCGACGTCGGTGAGGATGACGGTCGTGGGGGCCTTGGCCTCGGTCGACTCGGTCTGCGCTGGCGTGGTCACGTGGAATTCTCCCTGCACGCGTACGGTGTGGTCGTCCTGGCCAACGTCACCCGTCGGTCAGCGATTCCCACAGTGGTCCAATTTCCGATTGTAGGCCGCCGCGCGGGAGGTCACCCAGGTGACGCGGCCCGCACCGCCGCCCCACGCTCCGCGGGCCCCGCCGGTCACCGGCTCCACTGCCGGGCCAGCCGGGCGCCCAGCGCCCGCAGGCCCTCGGCCGGGCGGCCCATCGCCGCCTCGATCCCGCCGCGTTCCTCCCCGCCGAAGTGCTCCACCAGGCTGTACGCCTCCGTGACGCCGGCGGCGGCGGCCTCGCGGCGGCCGGTGCTCACCCGTCCCGCCAGCACCACGCAGGGCACCCCCCGGTCCCGGGCGGCGCCGGCCACCCCGGCGACCACCTTGCCGCGCAGCGACTGGTGGTCGAAGGACCCCTCGCCGGTGATCACCAGGTCGACGGTGTCGAGCGCGGTGTCCAGCCCGATCGCCCGGGTGACCAGGCCGATGCCGGACTCGCACGAGCCGCCGAGGGCCAGGATGGCGGCGCCCAGCCCGCCGGCCGCCCCGCCGCCGGGCAGGACGCCCAGCCCGGCGGGGCAGCCGGGCAGGTCCCGTTCCAGGACCGCGGCGAAACGCTCCAGCGCGGCGTCGAGCAGCAGCACGTCCGCCTTGTCGGCGCCCTTCTGGGGGCCGAAGACGTTGCTCGCGCCGTGCAGCCCCAGCAGCGGGTTGTCGACGTCCGTGGCGGCCACCAGGCGGGCGTCACGCAGCCGGGGTGCGCCGCCCAGCGCCGCGACGGCGGCCAGCGCCGCTCCCCCGTACGGGAGGGCGAGGCCGGCCTCGTCGAGGGGCGTCACGCCCAAAGCGGTGAGCATGCCGGCCCCGGCGTCGTTCGTGGCGGAGCCGCCGAGCCCGATCACCACCTGCCGGGCGCCGTGTTCGACGGCGGCGGAGATCAGCAGGCCGAGCCCGTACGAGGTGGTGGCCTTCGGGTCGCGTTCGGCCGGGCCGAGCAGGTGCAGGCCGCAGGCCTGGGCGCTCTCCACGTACGCGGTGCCGTCGGCGGTGACCAGGATCTCACCGGCCGCCGGCCGGCCGAGCGGGTCGACGGTCGGCACCGGCACCCGGCGGGCGTCCAGCGCGTCGGCGAGCACGTCCAGGAACCCCGGGCCGCCGTCGGCGAGGGGCCGCACGAGCAGTTCGTCGCCGCCCGCCACCTCGTGCCAGCCGTCGGCGACGGCCTCGGCCACGTCCGGGGCCGACAGCGTGCCGGCGAACTTGTCGGGACAGAGCAGCACGCGCATGCCGAGCAGTGTGGCAGCACACACCGGCGGAGGCGGCGGCGCGTCCGCGTTGTGGAACCATGGGGTACGTGACGTCGACCTGGGTAGAACCTTCCAACACGGCCACGGCACTGCTCCTGCTCGGTCGGGGCAGCGACCCCGCGACCGAGCGCGGCGTCGAGTGCCCGGGCGACCTGCCGGCGCCGAGCGACCCGGATCTGGTGGCCCGCGCGGCGGCGGCGAAGGCGAAGCTGGGCAGCAAGGTGTTCGTGCTGGGCCACCACTACCAGCGCGACGAGGTGATCCAGTTCGCCGACGTGACGGGTGACTCGTTCAAACTGGCCCGGGAGGCCGCGGCGCGGCCGGAGGCGGAGTACATCGTCTTCTGCGGCGTGCACTTCATGGCCGAGAGCGCCGACATCCTCACCTCGGACGCGCAGAAGGTGGTCCTGCCCGACCTGGCGGCCGGCTGCTCGATGGCCGACATGGCGGTGCTGTCGCAGGTCGAGACCGCCTGGGACGTGCTGACCGACCTCGGCATCGCCGCGCGCACCGTCCCGGTGACGTACATGAACTCCTCGGCGGACATCAAGGGCTTCGTCGGGCGCAACGGCGGCGTGGTCTGCACCTCGTCCAACGCGAAGCGCGCCCTGGAGTGGGCGTACCAGCAGGGTGAGAAGGTGCTCTTCCTGCCCGACCAGCACCTGGGCCGGAACACGGCGGTGCTGGAGATGGGCTTCTCGCTGGACGACTGCGTCCTCTACGACCCGCACAAGCCGAACGGCGGGCTCACCCCGGAGCAGCTGCGCGACGCGAAGATGATCCTGTGGCGGGGCCACTGCTCGGTGCACGGCCGGTTCACCCTCGACAGCGTCAACGACGTGCGGGAGCGGGTGCCGGGCGTGAACGTGCTGGTGCACCCGGAGTGCCGGCACGAGGTGGTCAACGCCGCCGACTTCGTCGGGTCGACCGAGTACATCATCAAGACGATCGAGGCCGCGCCGGCCGGTTCGGCGTGGGCGGTCGGCACCGAGCTGAACCTGGTCCGCCGGCTGGCGCTGGCCAACCCGGACAAGCAGATCATGTTCCTCGACAAGGCGGTCTGCTACTGCTCGACGATGAACCGCATCGACCTGCCCCACCTGGTGTGGGCGCTGGAGGAGCTGGTCGCCGGTCGGGTGGTCAACCAGATCACGGTGGACGCGGACACCGCGCACCACGCGCGGGTGGCGCTGGACCAGATGCTCGCCCTCCCCGGGGCCGACACGCCGCCGCCGATCGCGATCTGATCACTCTGTGTAGCAACATTGGTACGGGATAGTGCCTGATCGCCCATAAGTGCCCGGGAGGGCGAAGTGACCGGGTCCATTCTCGTCACGGAGGGCTATGCTGCCGGGGCGACGACGCACGGGGGTCCCGGTTACGGCCACCGCCGATCCGGGTAGCAGGACATCCCGCCCCATCATCTACACGGCACCACCCGACGCGCTGGAGGTTGCGTTGACCGACGACGTCCTGGTCGTACACGGAGGCACTCCGCTGGAAGGGCGGATCCGCGTGCGCGGCGCGAAGAACCTGGTCTCGAAGGCGATGGTCGCCGCCCTGCTGGGTGACAGCCCGAGCCGGCTGTACGACGTGCCGAAGATCCGTGACGTCGAGGTCGTCCGCGGGCTGCTCGGCCTGCACGGGGTCAAGGTCACCGACGGCGACGAGGACGGCGAACTGGTCTTCGACCCCGCCAACGTGGAGAGCGCCAGCACCGACCAGATCAACGTGCACGCCGGCTCCAGCCGCATCCCGATCCTCTTCTGCGGGCCGCTGCTGCACCGGCTGGGGCACGCGTTCATCCCGGACCTGGGCGGCTGCCACATCGGTCCCCGCCCGATCGACTTCCACCTCCAGGCGCTGCGCGAGTTCGGCGCCACCGTCGAGAAGCGGCCGGAGGGCCTGCACCTGTCGGCGCCGAACGGCCTGCACGGCACCAAGTTCGCCCTGCCGTACCCGAGCGTCGGCGCCACCGAGCAGGTGCTGCTCACCGCCGTGATGGCCGAGGGCGTCACCGAGCTGCGCAACGCGGCGGTCGAGCCGGAGATCATCGACCTGATCTGCGTCCTCCAGAAGATGGGCGCGATCATCAAGGTGCACACCGACCGGGTGATCGAGATCCAGGGCGTGCCCAAGCTGCACGGCTACACCCACCGGCCCATCCCGGACCGGATCGAGGCGGCGAGCTGGGCGGCGGCGGCGCTGGCGACCCGCGGCCACGTCGAGGTGCTCGGCGCGCAGCAGGCCGACATGATGACCTTCCTCAACATCTTCCGCTCGGTCGGCGGCGAGTACGAGGTGACCGACGCCCGGCCGCCGAAGCTGGGCGACCCGGGCCAGGAGGGCGGCATCCGCTTCTGGCACCCCGGTGGCGAGCTGAAGTCGGTCGCGCTGGAGACCGACGTGCACCCCGGCTTCATGACCGACTGGCAGCAGCCGCTCGTCGTGGCGCTGACCCAGGCGCGGGGGCTGTCGATCGTCCACGAGACGGTCTACGAGCAGCGGCTCGGCTACACCGAGGCGCTCAACTCGATGGGCGCCAACATCCAGGTCTACCGGGACTGCCTCGGCGGCACGCCGTGCCGCTTCGGCCGGCGCAACTTCAAGCACTCGGCGGTCATCGCCGGGCCGAGCAAGCTGCACGCCGCCGACCTGGTCATCCCGGACCTGCGGGCCGGCTTCAGCCACCTGATCGCCGCGCTCGCCGCCGAGGGCACCTCCCGGGTGTACGGCGTCGACCTGATCAACCGCGGCTACGAGGACTTCGAGGCCAAGCTCGCCGACCTCGGGGCGCACGTCGAGCGGCCGTGACGGTCGACCGGCCGTAACCTCGGCCACTGCTGTTCGCGCCCGGTGCACCGCGATGTGCACCGGGCGCCGGCGTTTGGCTACCCTTGCCGCGTGTCGCTGTTTCGCCGCAAGTCCGCCAACCTCGTCGAGGAGGCCACCGCCTCGGTGACCCCCGAGGAGGAGACCTCCTCCGCCCGTCCCCGCGGCTACACCCCCGCGAAGGGACGCGAGACGCCGAAGCGTCCGACGGCGGGCCGCCGTCCGGCCGGGCCGGCGAAGCCGCTGACCAAGGAGGAGCAGCGGGAGCGGCGGCGCCAGTTGCGCGCCGACGCGGCGGCGGAGTTCCGGCGCGAGGGCGGTCCCCGTGACCGCGGGCCGGAGCGGCTGCTCGCCCGCAACGTGGTCGACTCCCGGCGTACGGTGGGCACCTGGTTCTTCGGCGGCGCGCTGGTCGTGTTGATCGGTTCGAACCAGGCGATGCCCCCGGTGATCCAGCTGGTCTCCAACATCCTCTGGGGCGCGCTCGCGTTCGGTGTGATCGTCGACTCGATCCTGATCTCACGGAAGATCAAGAAGCTGGTCCGGGAGCGTTTCCCGAACACCGGGCAGCGGATGGGCTCCCTCTACCTCTACGCGATCATGCGGTCGATCACGTTCCGCCGGATGCGGGCCCCCGAGCCGCGCGTCAACATCGGCGACCCGATCTGACCTGGGCGGCCGTCGGGGAACCGCGCGGCCGCTGAGACGATCCGGCCCCTTCCCGCGCCGCGGGTAAGGGGCCGTCGTCGTTCCGGAGCGGGGTGGCGGATCACTCCACGCCGAGCAGCCGCAGCAGCGCGGTGGTGCCGGCGGCCCCGAGCACCACCAGCACGAACGGCGCGCGCCGCCAGGCCAGCAGCACGCCCACCAGCACGCCCGCCGGGCGGGCCCAACCGGCGAACCGGCCGGCCTCGGTGGGTGCGGCGGTGGCCGCCAGGGCGGCCAGCAGGGCCGCCGCGCCGACCGGCAGCACCTGCCGGGACCACTCCGGCAGGTCGAGCCGGTCGCGCAGCAGCACGCCGGCCACCCGGAAGCCGTACGTCCCGGCGGCCAGCGCCAGGATCACCGCCATCCGCACGGCCGCTCCCCCTCCCACCGGGCCGGCACGCCGGCCGCCGTTGCGACCGTGTCGCCGGCGCCGCCGGCCGGTCCGGTCGGCGGTGCGGTGTGGGTGGCCGGTGGCGGCGCGGCCTGACCGGTAGAGGCGGCGCGGCGGACGCTCCGGACGGCGAGGACCGCCGGACCGGCCAGCGCCAGCAGCACGGGCAACCCGGCCGGCAGCAGCGGTGTGGCCAGCACCGCGAGCACGGCACCGGCCAGCGCCGCCCGCCGGGACGTCTACCTGATGGAGCTGGAACCGGGGACCGTCCGCACCGCCGAGGCGCACACGGCCCGGAGCATCGAGCACATCGTGGTGGGCGCCGGGCGGCTCCGCGTCGGGCCGGAGCAGGAGCCGGTCGAGCTGGGGCCGGGCGACTACGCCACGTTCCCCGGCGACGTGCCGCACCGCTACGAGGCGCTGGCCCCCGGCACCTTCGCGGTGCTGGTGATGGAACACCCCTGATCCTCCCGCCGGTACAGGCGGGCCACCACGTCCTCGATGTCGGGCTCGACGATCGAGACGTCCCGCAGCGCGCCCAGGCCGGCGAGGGCGGCCACCACGTCGGCGACGCCCGCCGACTCCAGCGCGTACACCAGCCGGTGCCCGTCGGCCTCGACCCGCTCCAGCGGGGCGCCCGGCAACGCCGGCGGTCGGGCCGGCGCGGTCTCCAGGTCGGCGACGAGCAACCGGCGGGAGCCGTACCGCCGGTGCAGCTCGGCGATCGAGCCGTCGTGCACCACCCGCCCGTGGTCGACCACGACGAGCCGCGCACAGAGCCGCTCGATGTCGGCGAGGTCGTGGGTGGTCAGCACCAGCGTCGTGTCGCCCGCCCGGCCCAGCTCGGCGAGGAACCCCCGGACCGCCTGGCGGCTCACCACGTCCAGGCCGATGGTCGGCTCGTCGAGGAAGAGCACCTCCGGCCCGTGCAGCAGCGCGGCGGTCAGCTCGCCGCGCATCCGCTGGCCCAGCGAGAGCTGCCGCACCGGGACGTCCAGGAACGCGTCCAGGTCGAGCAGGCTCCGGCAGCGCCGCAGCCGGGCCGCGTGCGCGTCGGCGGGCACCCGGTACACGTGCCGCAGCAGCGCGAACGAGTCCCGCAGCGGCAGGTCCCACCACAGCTGCGAGCGCTGCCCGAACACGACCCCGATCCGCAGGGCGAGCCGGGTGCGCTCGGCGACCGGGCGCAGGCCGCACACCCGGACCTCCCCGGCGGACGGCATGAGCACGCCGGTGAGCATCTTCAGCGTCGTCGACTTTCCGGCCCCGTTCGGGCCGATGTAGCCGAGCATCTCGCCCCGGGCCACCCGCAGGTCGACGCCGTCGACGGCGGCCACCCGCCGCTTCTCCCGGCGCAGCCGGCCCGCCCGGACCCGCACCGTGAACTCCTTGCGCAGCCCCTCGGCCACGATCACGTCGGTCATGACCCCGTACTCCGGTAGTGACGGACACCCGTGCGCCAGGCCGCCGCCGCGAGGGCCGCCGCGACCAGCGCGACGGCCGGCGCGGCCCAGCCCACCGCGGCCGGCAGGCCCAGCGGGTCGGCCCGGCCCAGCAGCGCCAGTGCCGGGTGGTAGCTCACGAAGGCGAAACCCAGACCGTACGCGAACAGCGCCCGGAACCAGCCACCGTAGACGGTGACCGGGTACGCGGTGAAGTCCCGCCCGCCGTAGGTGACGGCGTTGGCCAGCTCGCCGGAGTCGACCCACCAGAACGAGACGGTCGCGGTGGCGACGAACACCGAGCCGAAGAACACCACCCCGGCCAGCGGGGCGACGACCACCAGCGCGACCCGGGCCGGTGTCCAGTCGATGCCGGCCGAGCCGAGCGCGACGACGAGGACGGCCAGGCCGAACACCGCCCGGGACACCTTGCGCAGCGGCAGGTCCATCAGCAGGAGTTGCGGCAGGGTGCCGAGCGGGCGGACCAGCACCGCGTCGAAGAGCCCGGTCCGCACGTACCGGGGCAGTCGCTCGATGTTGCCGACCAGCAGGTCCGCGGTGGCGAACGCGGCGGTGGCCAGCCCGACGATCACCATCGTCTCGCGGAGGGTGAAGCCACCCAGCTCCCGCGTCACTCCGAAGATCACCAGCACGGTCAACACGTCGAACACGGTGGAGCCGACGTTCCCGAGCACGTCGACGACGAACGACGCGCGGTACGCGGCCTGCGAGCGGGCCTGCGCGCCGAGCAGGGCCCGGTACGCCGCGAGCGCGCCACCGGGGCGGGGCCGCTCAGCCACCCTGCACCACCAGGTGGCGTTCGGCGCGCCGCTGCACCCAGCGGCAGGCGGCCAGGATCACCACCGTCCAGGCGAGCTGCAACCCGACCAGGGCGACCTGCACACCGGTCGGGTCCCGCTCGACCAGCACGTCGAGCGGGGTCTGCAACAGGCTCGGGAACGGCGTACCCAGCCACAGCACGGCCTGGAGCCACTCGGGCAGGAAGCGCAGCGGGAAGTAGAGCCCGGCGAGCACGCCGGAACAGACCGTCCAGAGGATCATCGCGCCCCGGACGTCGTGCAGCCAGTACGCGGTCGCGTTGACGAGGAACCGACAGCCGAAGCAGAGCACCACGGCGGCGAGCACGGACACCGCGAACAACGGTCCGGTGGCCCACCGCGACGGCACGTGGACCTCGAAGAAGAGCGGCCCGACCAGCACCGGCGGCAGCATCCGGACCAGCACGGCGTGCCCGGCCCGACCGAGGTCGGCGGCCAGGTAAGCGGTGACCGGGTGCACCGGCCGGAGCAGGTCGGCGGCGACCTCGCCGGAGCGGATCCGGTCGGCCAGCTCCGTCCAGCCCCACAGGAGGACGACGGCGAGCAGGCCCTGGCTCACCCAGACGAACGTGGCGAGCTGACCCCGGTCGTACCCGGCGACGGTGCCCGCCGCCCCGGCCGCCGCGAGCAGCACGTAGCAGCGCAGGAACCCGAAGACGACGTTGGTGACCAGCCCGGCGACCGAGGCTTGCCGGTAGGTCGCGTAACGTCGGAAGCCCGAACCGGTTATAGCCTTAAATGTCCGGAACCATAGGATAACGTTTGGGGCCCGGGACGGAGCCACAGTGGCGGTGACCGAGCCCACGCCGTTACCCTCCATCCGCAGCTACGCCGTGCCGGAACGGGGGACTCTACCGGCAGGCCGGATGCCCAGCGCGACAATGTGCAACGAGGTGACAATCGCCGTGAGCGAGCGGACGCGAGCCGGCCACCGGGGCGCGGCCGTGAGCGAGCGGACGCCCGCCGGCCGGTCCGGCGTGCCCGCCCGGGCGGGGCACGACCCCGCCGCCGCGCGCACCGACGACGGATCGTCCGGATGAGTCGCGGCTACGGCGACCGGTGGCACGACCCCGCCGAGCCGTCCTGGATGGTCGAGCCGACGAACGAGTGGCACCCCCAGTTCCCCGGCCAGCGCTACCCCGGTGACATCGGCATCGAGCACGCCCCGCCGCCGGCCCCGCGCGGCCGGGCCGCCGTGGTCGGCCGGGCCGAGGTGCCGCCGCTCGCGCCCACCCGCCCCGACGGGACGTACGTCGGCCGGTCCTGGGACGACGAACCGGACGGCTGGCGTGGTCACCACGACGACCGGCGTCCCGGCGACGAGGCGTACCGCCCGCCGGCCGACGGTCGGGCCAGGACGGACGAGCGGGGACGGGGCCAGCGGCCCGAGCAGCGCAACGGCCGGCCGGCCGGCGACCCGGGGTGGGGCGCCGACAGCCGGCGGGCCGACGGCCGTGGCCGCTACGACGACTCCGGCCGCTACGACGACCGTGGCCGGTACGACGACCGCCGCCCCCGGCACGAGCCGACCGGACGGGACCGGCCCGTCTCCCCGGCCGGGCACGCGGACCTGGACTGGCTGCGGGAACCGGAGGAGGACCACCCCCGGGGCCACGAGCCCTCCGACGCCGGTCACCGGGGCAGCCCGGAGCCGCGCCGGACGCGCTACCCCTGGGGGCACTCCGACGACCGGGGCCGGCCCGCCGCGGAGTCCCCGGACCGCCGCAACGGCGGACCGCGCGACCACCCGTCCAGCGGCCCGTGGGACCGCGCCGACGGTCCGCGGGACCGCGCCGTGGACGGGCCCCGCGACCGCATCGTCGACGGCCGGCGGGACCGCGCCCCGGACGGTCCTCGCGACCCCGGTGCCGAGAGGTCCCACGGCCACGCCCCCCGCGACCGGGCCGTGGACGGCCCCCGGGATCCCCGTGCGTCCCACGGCCACGTCGTCCACGACCCGCGCGACCGCGTCGACAGCCGGCGGGACCGCGCCCCCGAGGGTCCGCACGAGCCCGGCGCCGAGGGTCCGCGCGGGCACGCCGTGGACGGACCGCGCGACCGCGTCGTCGACGGCGCCCGCGGCCGTGGTGGCGAGGGGCCGCGCGACCGTGGTGCCGGCGGTTCCTGGAACCACGCGGGTCCGCCGCCGCCGGCGGACCGGCGTCGGGAGGCCGCTGGCGAGGGACCGTGGGACCGTTCCGGCGACGGGCCGTGGTACGGCCAGGCCGACCGTCGGCCGCATCCCGAGCACGCGCACGGCGAGCCGCCGCAGCGCGACGCTCGTCGTCCGGAGCACGACGAGCCGTGGGGCGCACGCGAGGCGGCGGCGCGCGCGGACGCGTATCCGCAGCGCCGTCCCGCCGAGCCGGACCGCCCGCCCGCGTACCGGGATCCCACACCCCACCGGGACGGCGAGCCGGGCGGCGACCGCCCGGCGGACCGGTACCGTGCCGAGCGGCCGTACGCCGACCGGCGGCCCGACGACCAGTTGCCCTGGCCGTCGCCCGGCCCGCTCCGCCCCGGCTTCGACCGCAACGCCCCCCGCCACGGCGAACCGCGCCCGGACCACCCCCGTCCCGCCGACCGTCCCCCTCACGACGCCCGACCCGCGCGGTACGACGAGGTGCACCCCGCCGCGGGCGCACGCCCCGCCGGCGCTCCGGTGTCGGTCCCGCCGTCCCCGGCGCACGACCGGCCCGTGTCCGGCGCGCCCGGCCGACCCGTCTCCCCCGGCGCGCCCGGCCGACCCGTCTCCCCCGGCGGACCCGTCCCGGCACCGCCCGCGCGGCCGGTCCCACCCGCACCGATCCCGAGCAGCGAGGACCGCCCGTTCCCGGACCGACCCGTCTCCCCCGGCGGACCCGTCCCGGCACCGCCCGCGCGGCCGGTCCCACCCGCACCGATCCCGAACGGCGAGGACCGCCGGTTCCCGGACCGACCCGTCTCCCCGGCACCTCACCCCGGCCGGCACGACGACCGGCCGGCGCCGCTCGCAGCCGGCACGGACGGGCCGGCCCGGTGGCCGGTCTCTCCCGCGCCCGGCCGGCCGGTGTCACCGGCTCCCACCGAGTTCCACCGGGAGCGGCGACACCTCGACCGTCCGGTGTCCCCGGCACCCGCGGCTTCCGGACACGACGGGCCTCCCGGCACCGCGCCCGCCCCGTACGCGCCGGACCGGCCGATCTCCCCCGCGCCCCGGCCGCACGAACCGGTCCCGCCGCATGCTCCCGTCGACCGACGGCCGGCACCGGAGCGTGGCGACCTCGGGGCGGATCGGGCGACCGCGCCGCACGGACCGCCGGAGGGCACGAGGCCGATCCCCCCGGACGACCGGCCCCGCCTGGAGTTCCGTCCAGCGCCGGAACGCGAGAGCCTGCCCGAGGACGTCCGGCCGACCGGCGCGTCCCCGGGGTCGGCGCACGGCGGAGCGGCGACGGCCGGACCGGCGCCCGACATCGCCTCGGACACCACGCCGGCCATCACGCCCTGGAATCCACGCCCGTACGTCCCGCCACCGCCGTCGGACCCGCCCACCGTCGAGCCGCCGCCCGCGAAGACCTCGCAACGGAGCGGCCCGACGGCCTGGTTCGGGTCGGCCGCACCGCCCGCCGATCCGGCTGCGACGCAACCGACCTCGTCGGCGGAGGCTGCCGGAGCCCCGCCGGTCGCGGAGAGCGCGGCGGGGTCCGCCAGGACCACCGACACGGACGGGCTGTCCGTGCCACCCGCACCCGCCGGCGACGAGGCTGCCGTCGGCGCCGCTGCCGCGTCCGCCCCGACCACTCCGCCGGTACGTCCCCAGGCGGGCGCCGGCCGTCCCGTCCCCTCTGGCTCCGCGCCGTCCGACTCCGTGGCGTCCGACCCGCTGGCGTCCGGCTTGTCGGACCCCCCGCCCACGCTCGCTCGACCTGTGTCGGCCCCGCCCACCCGGCCCGTCTCCGCACCACCGGCCCGGCCCGTCTGGGCGCCACCGGATCAGCCGGTGTCGGCACCACCGGCGGCCGACGCGGTACGACCCACCACACCGGACCCGGCGCCATCGGGGCCGGCCGTCGCCGACGTGACGACGGACCCGCCCGTCGTCCACAGGGTCTCCACGCCACCGGCCCCACCTGCCTTCGAGGCGCCGGGCCTCAACCCACCGCCGGCCGCACCACCCGCCGAGCCGTCACCGACTGCCGCATCGGGGTACGCGGCTGACCGGCCGGTCTCCGTACCGCCCGCCCGACCGGTCTCGGCGCCACCGGCGCAGCCCGTCCCAGCACCACCCGCCCAACCGCCCTCCGCGCTGTCGACCCAGCCGGTGCCCGCAGAGCCCGGCCGACCCGTGTCGGCCCCGCCCGCACCGCCCATCTCGGCACCACCCACCCGGCCCGCCTCGGCACCAGCGGCCGGCGTGGTCGGATCCACCACACCGGTATCGGCTCCGCCTGCCGCTCCCGTATCGGCACCGCCGGGCGCTGCTGCTGAGGCGCCGCCGGCCGACCTGGCGACAACCCCGTACGCGGTCGGTCCCGCGTCGGCGGCGCCGTACCAGGAGGTGCCGTCCGGAGCACCGGCGGCCCAACCGGTCTCCGGCGCCCCTGCGCAGCCAATGGCGGCGGCCAGCACCGTCACGCCGGTTTCGTCGCCACCGGCCGCACCCGGTTCGACCCCGTCGGCCGGTGACCTGTCGGGTGCGCCGGTCACGCCTGCGGTGACGGCTTCCCCGATCCCCCACCCGGCCCCGCCGTCGAACCCGACCAACGACCGGAGCGACCGGGCGCACGGTCCGGCCGAGCGGCGGGACATGGGCGATGCAGCGCCGTTCACCTCCGGTTCCGCATCCGTCCCACCGAACGCCGCTCCGGCATCGGCCGCACCGGCCGACGCTTCGGCAGACGCCACACCGTCCGACGCTTCGGCGTCCGCCGCGCCGGCCGAACCGGCAGTCGCGCCGGCCCGCCCGGCGGTGGAACCCCCGACCGTGACGCCCTCGACCGCGACGACCGCGCCCGCGAGCGACGACGTTCCGCGGCCGACATCGGGAGCACCCGTCGACGTCCCGGCCGACCCGGCGTCACCCCCCGCGCCGGACGCGGCGAGATCGGCGACGGACGCCGCCCCGACCGGGGCCGACGGTGACCGGGCTCTGCCGGCGACGCCCGAGGGCACCGGCGACACGACGGCGACCGGGACCGGGTCGACCGGTTCGGAGACGCAGGTCACCGAGGACGGACCCGGACCCCACCACGACGGCGCGCCGGGCGGGACGCGGTTGTCGGCGCAGGGCGATCCCGAGCAGATCCTCGCGAGCTACCGCTGGCAACTGGACCCGGCGACGCTCCGCGAGATCGTGACGGAGGCCGACGAGTTCCGGGTGATCCGTCGCCGCCTCACCGAGAAGCTCGGCACCGCCGTCGACAACCGGTCCCGTGCCCGGCTGCTCAGCCTGCGGGCGGTGGTGTCCCGGATCCTCGGCGACCTGGACGACGCCCTCGCCGACGGGCGGCTCGCCCTCACGTACGCGGAGACGACCGGTGAGCTTCGCCGGACGGCCCTGGCGCAGGCCCGGCTGGCGCACGTGCTGCGGTGGCGGGGTGAGTACGACGAGGCCGACCGGCTGCTCGCCGAGGCGAACTCGCCGGAGCTGCCCGACCGCCTGCGGGCGACGCTGCACGAGCACGCCGGGCGGTGCTGCTTCGACCAGGGCCGGCTGATGGAGGCGTGCGACCACTTCGAGCGGGCGCTGAACCTCCGGGGCGCCGCCGACCCCGAGCTGCTGGAGCGGGTCCGGATGAGCCTGGACGCGGTGACCGAGCGGGCCACGGGGGCGGGCTTCGGGCCGTACCCCCGGAGCCTGGAGGAGCTGCTGGAGCGGGACCGGCCCCCGGTGCCCGCGCGCGACGGCGAACGCTGGGGTTACGCCGACCCGGACGGCGACCTGGTGATCGACGCGGAGTACGCCGAGGCCCAGCCGTTCCGGGAGGGGGTGGCCTGGGTACGCCGGCCGACCACCGACCGGTGGTCCCTGATCGACCTCACCGGCGCGACCGTGCTGGAGCCGTCCTGGCTGGCGGTGCGCCCGTTCTCCGACGGGCTGGCGTGGGTGTCGCACGGCGAGCCCGGCGGCTGGCGGGCGATCGACGCGACCGGCGAGGTGGTCGTGCAGCCGGGGTTCGCCGAGGTACGCCCGTTCCGGCGCGGTGTCGCCGCGGTCCGCCGGGAGGGCTGGGGGGCGGTGGACCGCACCGGCCGGATCGTGGTGCCGACCCGCTACCACGGGTTCGCGACCACGCTCGCTGACGGCCGGCACGTCGACGGCTTCACGGACGAGGGCCTGGCCGTGGTGGACGTGGCCGGCCGGTACGGCGTGGTGGACCGGACCGGTCGCGTGGTGGTGCCGCCGGTGCACCCGGCGCTGGTGGTGCACCCCGTCGCGTTCCTGGTCGCCGTCGGCACCGGCCGCTGGGGAGCGCTGGACCGGCGGGGCGAGCCGTTGATCGACCCGGTGCACCCCGACCGGGACGAGGTGAGGGCCGAGATCGAACGGCTGCTCACCGACACCGTGCCGGTGATCTGACGCGCCCGGGCTAGGGTCGGGGGATGGAATTCCGACACCTGGGCCGCTCCGGCCTCATGGTCAGCGAAATCTCGTACGGCAACTGGATCACCCACGGCTCGCAGGTCGAGGAGGAGGCGGCGTTCGCGTGCGTCCGGGCCGCCCTGGACGCCGGCATCACCACCTTCGACACCGCCGACGTGTACGCGGGCACCCGCGCCGAGGACGTCCTCGGGCGGGCGCTGGAGAACGAACGGCGCGAGGGCATCGAGCTGTTCACGAAGGTGTACTGGCCGACCGGGCCGGGTCGTAACGACCGGGGCCTGTCCCGCAAGCACATCATGGAGTCGATCAACGGCTCGCTGCGCCGGCTGCGCACCGACTACGTCGACCTCTACCAGGCCCACCGGTACGACTACAGCACCCCCCTCGAAGAGACGATGGAGGCCTTCGCCGACGTCGTCCACTCCGGCAAGGCGCTCTACATCGGCGTCTCGGAGTGGAAGGCGTCGCAGATCCGCGAGGCCCACCAGCTGGCCCGTGAGCTGCGCATCCCGCTGGTCTCCAACCAGCCGCAGTACTCGATGCTCTGGCGGGTCATCGAGTCCGACGTGATCCCCACCAGCGAGGAGCTGGGCGTCGGGCAGATCGTCTGGTCCCCGATGGCGCAGGGCGTCCTGTCCGGCAAGTACCAGCCGGGCCAGCCGCCGCCGGCCGGCTCCCGCGCCACCGACGAGAAGTCGGGCGCGGGTTTCATCGCGCAGTGGATGACCGACGAGGTCCTGACCCGGGTGCAGCGGCTCAAGCCCCTCGCGGAGCAGGCCGGGCTCAGCATGGCCCAGCTCGCCATCGCCTGGGTGCTGCAGAACCCGAACGTGTCCTCGGCGATCGTCGGCGCGTCCCGCCCCGACCAGGTGCACGACAACGTCAAGGCGGCCGGCGTGAAGCTCGACGCCGCCCTGCTCAAGGCGATCGACGAGATCGTCGAGCCGGTCACCGAGCGCGATCCGTCCCGCACGGAGTCCCCCGCGCAGCGCCCGTGACGCGCACCGTCGCGGCCGGCGTACGACATCGGCGCCGGCCGCGACGGACGGGCACCGCCGTCAGCCCTGCCAGAAGCGCACCAGCTCCAGACCGCGGCCGTACAGGCCGGGGGGCAGGCCGAGGGCGTCGCCGACGGCGAAGACCGCCCCGAAGAACCAGCCGCCGATGGTGGGGTTCCACAGGAGCGCGAACAGCAGGATGAAGCCGTACGGCGCGAAGAGGTCGTACATCCGCCGGTACGGCGGGCTGAGCCAGGGCTGGATCATGTTGCCGCCGTCCAGGCCCGGCACCGGGAGCAGGTTGAGCAGGCTCGCGGTGAGCTGGAGGAAGGCGAGCAGCGCCACGGCGGCCCAGAACTCGACCGGCCCGCCACCGGGTGCGCCGACGCGGAGCGCGACGACCAGCACCAGGGTGAACAGCACGTTGGTGGCCGGCCCGGCGAGGCTCACCAGGGTGTGCCGCAGCCGCCCCGGGATGGCGTGCCGGTCCACCCAGACCGCACCGCCGGGCAGGCCGATGCCGCCGAGGAGCACCACCAGCACCGGAAGCGCGATGGACAGCAGCGGGTGGCTGTACTTCAACGGGTTGAGCGTCAGGTAGCCCTGGTGGGCGACGCTGCGGTCGCCGGCCCGGAACGCGACGAGCGCGTGCGCGTACTCGTGCAGGCAGAGCGAGACCAGCCAGCCCGAGACCACGAAGAGGAACACGTCGAACCGGACGTTGCCGTACCCGCGCCAGGTCATGACCGCGCTGGTGACGAAGAGCGCCACCAGGGCGAGGAAGACCGGGCTGGGCCGGAACGCCGCCCGGGGTACGCCGAGCAGCAGCGGCTCGCCACCCGGGCGGTCGCCGGCCATCACTCCGCCGGAGGCAGCAGGCTCATCCGGTACTCCACACGGTCGTCCTCGACGAGCGCGACCGAGGTGACGCCGGACGCCGCGAGCTCCCGCCAGGTCTGGCCGATCCAGGACTCGGCATCCGCCTGGCTGCCGAACGACTCCGCCGGACCCTGCACCGACTCGCCGTTCGTGCCCTCGTACCGCCAGCTCCACGCCATGTGCGCGTCTCCCCTCGCCGCTGATCTCCCGCCGCCAGAGTAGTCGTCCCGACGGACAACGGCTGCGCGTCGGGTGAGTGCTTGATCGCCCCGCAGTGGCCGGCCGGTACCGTGGCCCGGTGCTGACTCGAGGTGTGGTGCTCAGCGACCGGTACCGGTTGGACGAGCGGGTGGCGACCGGGGGCATGGGGGCGGTCTGGCGGTGCACGGACGTCGCGCTGGAACGCGTGGTGGCGGTGAAGGTGCTGCTCCCGGCGCTGACCGAGGACCCGGAGTTCACCTCCCGGTTCCGGTCCGAGGCCCGGATGCTGGCGGCGCTGCGCCACCCCGGCGTGGTCGCGGTGCACGACGTCGGGCGGGCCACCCTCGCCGACGGCGCCGCGGTCGACTACCTGGTGATGGAGTACGTCGACGGCGAGCCGCTCGGCACCTGGCTGCGCCGGGCGGGGCGGCTCGACCCGGCCTCGACCATGTCCGTGGTGGCGCAGGCCGCCGACGCGCTGCACGCCGCGCACGTCGCCGGCATCGTCCACCGGGACGTGAAGCCGGGGAACCTGCTGGTGAAGCGGGACGGCCGGGTGGTGCTGGTCGACTTCGGCATCGCCCGCTCCGGCACCACGGCCGGCCTCACCGCCGCCAACATGGTGCTCGGCACCGCCTCGTACATGTCCCCGGAGCAGGCCGCGAACCAGCCGGTCTCCGCCGCGACGGACATCTACGCCCTCGGCGCCGTGGCGTACGCCTGCCTCGCCGGCCAGCCGCCGTTCGACGGGGACAACCCGTTGCAGGTGGCCCTGCGCCACCTCCAGGACGAGCCGGCGCCGCTGCCCCCGGAGACCCCGGCGGCGGTCGTCGCCGTGGTGGAGCGCGCCATGGCGAAGCGCCCGGCCGACCGCTGGCCCGACGCGGCGGCGCTGGCCGACGCCGCGAGCGCGGCACGGGAGACGACGCTCGCGGTGGTGCCGGACTCGGCGCGTCCACCGTGGGCGGTCGCCGGCGCGTCACCGGCCGCCGGCCCGCCGGGACTCGCCACCGCCGCGCCGATCCCGCCGGCCACCGCCGCGCCGGATCCGGTGGCCGTGCCACCGTCGGTCCCCGGCCACTCCGGCCCGGCACCCGCGCCAGCCGCCACGGGGGCGGTCGCCCCGGCGGGTCCGGCTCCCGGCCACACCGGCCCGGTCCCCTCGCACACCGGCCCGGCACCGTCGCACACCACCGCGCGGCCCGCCGCGTACGCCGCCGGGGGCGTCACGGGCCCGGCCGGCTCCGGGCCGGCCGCGCCGCCGTGGCAACCGTCCGCGTACCAGACGGACCCGGCGCTGTCGCCCACCCTGGAGGAGCCCTCCGGCCGGCGGCCGGGCCGGCGAACCGCCCTCGTCGGCGCGGCGGCCGCGGTCGCCGTGGTGACCGTCGGCGCCGTCGCCGCCGCGGCGCTGCTCACCGACGGAAGCACCGCCGCACCCGAGACGGGCGGCGGCACGCCGGTCGCCGCCGCGTCCGCGGCCGGGACCAGCCCCGAGAGCCCGACGCCCAGCGTGGCGGCCCCGACCGGCACCCGGCGTCCGGCCGCCTCCGCCACCCCACCGGCGGGGCGCACCTCGGCTCCCGCGTCCGGAGCGCCGGCGCCCGCGCCGTCGGACGCGGGCAGCGCCACCGCCACGTCGCCGCGCCCCGGGCCGACCGCCACCACGGCGGCTCCCCCGAAGCCCAACCAGTACACCCCGGTCGAGGTGTGCGGCAGCGGCTACCAGGTGATCGACTCCGCCACGCTGACCGCCGGCGGCACCCGGCAGGGGCGCGTCTACCTGCTCTACCACACCGGCACCGGCACCAACTGCGTCGTGACGCTCAAGGACAGCGCGGTGGGCACGGCCACCGCCACGTCGGCCTGGCTGGAGGTGCAGGGGCGGGCCCGCAGCACCGACAGCGGGTCGTTCGCGTACTACGCCGGCCCGGTCCGCGCCGAGGCCGCCGGGGTCTGCGTCAAGTGGGGCGGGTCGACCGGCGGCGCCAGCTACGGCAGCGGTTTCGAACACTGCGGATGAGGTCGCGCGAACCGGTCGGCGGCGTCCGGGCCGGGGGGCGGCGGGACACCGGGCGGCTTTAAGGTACGGGCATGTCCGTTGACGGGTGGAACACGGTCCTGGTGCTCGGCGGTATCCGGTCCGGCAAGTCCGAGTTCGCCGAGTCCCTGGTCGCCGACGCGCCCCTGGTCCGTTACGTGGCCACCGCCGCCGACGCCGGCGCCGACGACGAGGAGTGGGCGACGCGGCTGGCGGCCCACCGGGCGCGCCGCCCGGAGACCTGGACCACCGAGGAGACCGCCGGGGAGCCGCGCCGGCTGGCGGACGTGATCTCCGCCGCCGAGTCGCACGAGACGCTGCTCGTCGACGACCTGGGCGGCTGGGTGACGGTCCTGCTCGACCCGGCCCACCAGCCGGCCGACGACACCGCCACCATCGCCGAACTGGCCGAGGCGGTGCGCTCCTGCCGGGCCCGGCTGGTGGTGGTCAGCCCGGAGGTCGGGCTCTCCCTGGTGCCGACCACCCCGCTCGGCCGGGCCTTCACCGACGCGCTCGGCGCGGCCAACCGCGCGGTCGCCGACGCCTGCGACGCGGTCGTCCTGGTGGTCGCCGGTCAGCCGGCCTGGCTCAAGCCCGCCGCGCCGGCGGCCCCCGTACCACAGCCGAGTGTGACCGTCGGAGCGGCCGGCGCCCCCACGCTGGACGGCGGGGCCGGCGAGCCGACCGACGAGACCGTGGTGACGCCGGCCGGGGAGCCGGAGGCGCTGCCCGAGGTGTTGACCCCGACCGCCCCGCCCGCTCAGGCGGGCCCCGCCGACGGCGGCGGCACCCCGTGGGCGGCCCCGACGATGGCGCTGCCGATGGTGGCCACCGGCCTGGTCATCCAGCCGGGCATGGAGCTGCCCATGCCGGACGAGTACGCCGGGCCGCAGGCCGTGGACCGGCTCGCCACCCTGGACGTGCCCGGCGCCGGGTTCGGCGTGCTCGACGGGGTGGTCGGCTTCGCCGCCGCGACCCAGGGCACCCCGACGCCGGCGCCCTGGGCCTCGGTGCGGGTGCTGCTGGTGCACGGCGACCACGCGGGCGGCGCCGCCGCCGGCACGGTCCCCGGCGACTCCACCCGCCGCGCCCAGGACGCCCGGGCGGGCCGCGGACCCCTGGCCCGGCTCGCCGCGGAGTCCGGTGCCAGCCTGCAGGTGGTGGACGCCCCGACGGCCGGCCCGATGGAGGTCGAGCCGGCGCTGACCCTGGACCAGGTCGAGTCCGCGCTGCGCCAGGGCTGGCGGTTGGCCGAGCAGGCCGCCGACGCCGGCGTACGGCTGCTGGTGCTGGGCGCGTGCGGCGCCGGCACCGAGGCGGCCGCCGCGGCGGTGCTGGCCGCCACGGCCGGCGCCGAGCCGCCCACCGTGCTCGGCCGGGTGATCACCGCCGGCGAGTACGACGACGCCTCCTGGATGGTCCGCTGCGCGGCCGTCCGGGACGCCCTGCACCGCAGTCGGCACTCGCCGCGGGGCGCCAAGGACATCCTGGCCGAGCTGGGGGGCGGTGACATCGCCGTGGCCACCGGCGTGCTGCTCGGGGCGACCGCGCGGCGGCTGCCGGTGCTGCTGGACGGGCCGGTCGGCGTGGCCGCCGGCCTGGTCAGCCGGGACCTGGCCGGTCAGGCCCGGCACTGGTGCCTGCTCGCCGACCACGGCGGGCAGCCGGCGGTACGGCTGGCCGCCGACGTGCTCGGCCTGACCCCGCTGCTCGACCTCCGGCTGGACCTGGGCGAGGGCGCGAACGCTCTGGCGGCGCTGCCGCTGCTGCGCTCGGTGCTCGGCCTGGCCGCCGCCCTGCCGGTGCACCCGGCGCTGGGCGGCGGCATCCCGGACGAGGCCGAGCCGGAGGTCGAGCCGGAGACCGAGCCGGAGACCGAGGAACCGGACACCGAGGAGCCGGACTTCCACGAGCCGGAGCCGGCGGGGCCCGGGCCGACCACCACCGAGCCGGAGTCCGCGTCCCTGGACCCGTCCGGCTGGCGTGCCGGCTGACTCGCGGCTCGCCGCCGGGGCGCGGCTGGCGCTGACGACGTTCACCACCCTGCCGGTGCGCGCCGGCCGGATCGACCGGGCGGTCGCGGGCACCGCGATGGCGCTCGCCCCGGCCGTCGGGGCACTGCTCGGCGCCGTCCTCGCCGGGGTGCTGCTGCTCGTCGGCGCGCTCGCGCCGCCGCTGGTGGCGGCCGGCGTGACGGTCGGTGTCGGTGCGCTGCTCACCCGGGGCCTGCACCTCGACGGGCTGGCCGACACCGTGGACGCGCTCGGGTCGTACCGGCGGGGAGCCGCGGCGCTGGAGATCATGAAGAAGCCGGACGTGGGCCCGTTCGGCGTGGTCGCGCTGGTGGTCGTACTCCTCGTGCAGGCGGCGGTGCTCGCGGAGCTGGCCGGGCGGTCGGCGCCCGCAGTGCTCGCGGCGGTGGTGACCGCGACCGCCGCCGGCCGGCTCGGGGTCGCCGTGGCCTGCCGGCGCGGGGTGCCGGCGGCCCGGCCGGAGGGGCTGGGCGCGCTGGTCGCCGGCACGGTCGGGCCGGTCGCCCTGGCCGCCGGCACGGCCGCCGTCGCGCTGGTGGCGGTCGCGGCCGTGCCGGGCCGCCCGTGGCAGGGGCCGCTCGCCGTCGCCGCCGCCCTCGCCGTCGCGGTGGGGCTGCTGCGGCACGTGGTACGCCGCCTGGGCGGCGTCACCGGCGACGTGCTGGGCGCGACGGTGGAGGTGGTCACCACGCTGACCTACCTGGGACTGGTGTTGTCCGGCTGAGTTCCGCCCCGCCCGGCGGGTAGCGTTCGGGGCGACAGCACCGGCGCGGCCACCCCGGGGGACGACATGCTCATCACGGACGACTTCCTGCCCGTACCGGTCCCCGAGTCGCTGAGCGCGACCTACCTGGTGCCGATGGCGGGGCTGCCGGCGGTGGGCACGAAGACGGCGGTGGAGCGGCTCGCCGGGCGGCTGGCCGAGCCGGTGCACGGGCTCGCGCGGCAGATGCTGGACAGCCCGCTGATGAGCGTGGACACCCGGCCGGTCGGCGAGTTTCCCGCGCTGCCGCCGGACCTGCTGACCGCGTTCGGCGCGACCGAGGCGCAGCTGGCCCGGCTGGCGGCGGCGACACACCTGGTGGTGGTGCAGGCCGAGTACCGGCCGGGTTGGCCGCCGGCGCACGAGTGGGCGGCCCGGGCGGTGGCCGCCGCCGTCGCCGACACGGTCGACGGTGACGTGGTGGACGTGTTCGGGCTCCAGTTCCTGGACCCGGCGACCGCGCTGCGGTCGCTGCCGGACGCGCAGGGGCGGATCCGGCTGGTCGACTGGGTGCTGGTGCCGTACTCGTCCGACGCCGAGGGACTGTGGTTCACCACGAAGGGGCTGCGCCGCTTCGGCCTGTTGGAGCTTCAGACGCAGGGTGTCCCCGACCACCTCACCCGGGCGTGGGGCGCGGTGATGACCGGGGCGGCGCGTCGGCTGCTGCGGGACTGGACCGACGGGCTGGCCGGGGAGGAGGTGCCGGCGTTCGTGCAGCTGCCGGTGCTGGCCACGGTCACCGGGCACGACATCGCGGTGGCGTACGGCAATCCGGAGCAGCACGGGGCGACCGCGCCGGTGCTGCTGCGGCTGGAACTGGACCCGGCGACCGATCCGGAGGCCGACTCGTTCCTCAGCCTGCGCCCGCCGGCCGGGCACCCCGGCCCGGACGCCCGCTACTACGCCGCCGCCTGCGCCACGCTCTTCAACGGCATCCAGCCGGACGTGCGGTACGCGCGCCCCGGGGACGCGATGAGCCGGGCGGTCGCCACCGCCCGCGCCTCGCTGGGCGACATCCGGGCGCGGTTCCTCGCCGGGCAGCTCCCGCCGGAGACGCAGCTCGTGGTCAAGTACGGGCTGCCGGGCGACGACGGCCCCGAGTACGTGTGGGCCGGGGTGACGTCCTGGGACGTGCCGGAGCGGATCGAGGGGGCGAGCGCCAGCGACGCGAACACCGACCCGACCGTCCGGATCGGTTCCCCGGTGGTGGTGGAGGCGACCGACGTGGTCGACTGGGCGGTCCTCGACGGCACCGGCGTCATCGAGGGCGGCTGGACCCAGGCCGTCCTCGACGCCGGCGAACGCCCCGCCCCACCGGTCTGACCCCCACCAGGCCCCGCCCCGCCCCGCCCCCACCCACCCCCCGCCAGCGTGATCATGGAGTTAGCGGGCGAGTGGATCTTCAGATCACCCGCTAACTCCATGATCAACGCGGACCCGGGGTCAGCGAACCGAGGGGTTCACGAACGGGGGGCGCACAAGGCGCATGCCGGCGCGGCGGCCGCGGATGTCCACCTCTACCTCGGTGCCGTCGGTCAGGCCGGGGGCCGTGTCGATGAGTGCCAGGGCGATGCCCTGCTTGCGCGTCGGGCTGAAGGTGCCGCTGGTGACGGTGCCGACCTGGGTGTCGCCCACGTACACGGCCATGCCGGGGCGCGGGATGGCGCGGTCGACCGCCTCCAGGCCGCGCAGCGTCCGCCGGGGGCCGGCGGCCTTCTCCGCGAGCAGCGCGTCCCGGCCCCAGAAGGCCGGCTTGTCCCAGCCCACCGCCCAGCCCGAGCGGGCCTGCACCGGGGTGATGTCCAGCGAGAGGTCCTGCCCGTGCAGGGGGTAGCCCATCTCGGTGCGCAGCGTGTCCCGGGCCGCCAGGCCACAGGCTCGCAGGTCGTACGCCTCCCCCGCGGCGAACAGCGCGTCCCACACGGCGACCGCGTCGGCCGCGGGCACGACCAGCTCGTACCCCAGCTCGCCGGTGTAGCCGGTGCGGCAGACGGTCAGCTCGGCGCCGGCGAGGGTGGCGGTCGAGAAGCTCATGTACCCGTGCTCGGTGGGCAGGCCCAGGGCGGCGAGCAGTTCCGCCGAGCGCGGGCCCTGCACGGCGAGGACCGCGTACGCCTCGTGCTCGTCGCTGACCGTGACCGACGGCGGCGCGGCGGCGCGCAGGCGGCGCACGACCTCGGCGGTGTTCGCGGCGTTCGGGACGAGGAAGACGTGGTCGTCGCCGTGCAGGTAGGCGATGATGTCGTCCACCACGCCGCCGGTGGCGTCGTCGCAGCACAGCGTGTACTGCGCCCGGCCCGGCCCGATCCGGCCCAGGTCGTTGCTCAGGCATGCGTTGACGAAGTCCGCCGCGCCGGAGCCGGTCACCCGGGCCTTGCCCAGGTGGGACACGTCGAAGACGCCGACCGAGGCGCGGACCGCGGTGTGCTCCTTGAGCACGCCACCGCCGGCGTACTCCAGCGGCATCTCCCACCCGCCGAACGGGGCGAACTTGGCGCCGGCGGCGGTGTGCCGGTCGTGCAGCGGGGAACGGCGCAGCCGGGTCTCGGCCGGGCCGGAGGTCACGTCGGTCATGGGTGGGAACTTACCGGGGCCTGAACCGCTGGTTAGCATCGGCGGGACCCGCCGGAACCGTCGGCGGGACAGCCCCGACCTCCGGCGGGTACGGTCCGCCGGAGACCTTCATCGCCGGTACGCGACGATGCGACCGGCCCGGCCCGCCCGGAGTAGCTTCAGTGACATCGCCCAGCACCACCCTGAGCCTGGTCGACACCGACCCCGCCGAGCTCGCCGTCGACGCCATCGTCATCGGCGTGCACAGCCAGACCGGTGAGCCGGACGCCACGAGCGGCCGCGCCGCCACCCTGCTGCTGGCCAGCGGCGCGGAGAGCATCGCCGCGGCCTTCGACGGAAAGCTGACCGAGACGCTGGCGCTGCTCGGCGCGACCGGCGGCCCCGGCGAGGTGATCAAGCTCGCCACGCTCGGCACGGTCACCGCCCCGGTGGTCGCCGCGGTGGGTCTCGGGCCGGAGCCGACCGGCGCCGCCCCCGCCCCGGAGGTCCTGCGCCGGGCGGCCGGCGCCGCCGTGCGGGCCCTGGCGGGCGCGTCGCGGGTGGCCCTGGCCCTGCCGTTGCCGGACGACACCGACGCGCCGGCCGCGCTGCGGGCGGTCGCGGAGGGCGCGCTGCTCGGCGGGTACCGGTTCGCCGGCTACAAGACCCGTCCGCAGCCCGCCCGCCGCGAGCCGGTGGCCGAGGTGCTGGTGGCGGTGCCCGACGCGGGCGACGCGGTCGCCACGGCCGAGGTGGCCCGGGCGCGGGCGGTGACCGACGCGGTGCGCCGCACCCGGGACTGGGTGAACACCGCCCCGAACGAGCTGCGCCCGCCGGCGTTCGCCGACTCCGTGGCCGCCGCCGCGCGCGAGGCCGGCCTGGAGGTCGAGGTGCTCGACGAGACCGCGCTGCGCGAGGGCGGGTACGGCGGGATCGTCGCCGTGGGCCAGGGCTCGGAGGCCCCGCCGCGGCTGGTGCGGATCAGCTACACCCCGGCCGGCGGCGGCGCCGGCAAGCGGGTCGCGCTGGTCGGCAAGGGCATCACCTTCGACACCGGCGGCATCTCGATCAAGCCCGCCCAGGGCATGTGGGAGATGAAGTCCGACATGGCCGGCGCCGCCGCCGTGGCCGCCGCCATGCTGGCCGTCGCCGCGCTCAAGCCGTCCGTGCCGGTGACCGCGTACCTGCCGATGGCGGAGAACATGCCGTCGGGCACGTCGTACCGGCCGGGCGACGTGATCACGATGTTCGACGGGAAGCGGGTCGAGGTGCTCAACACCGACGCCGAGGGCCGGATGATCCTCGCCGACGCGATCGCCCGCGCCTGCGCCGACGGCTGCGACTACCTCTTCGAGACCTCCACGCTGACCGGCGGCCAGGTCGTCGCGCTGGGCAAGAAGGTGGCCGGCGTGATGGGCACGCCGGAGCTGTGCGACCGGGTGAAGGTGGCCGGCGACGCGGTCGGCGAGCCGGCCTGGCCGATGCCGCTGCCGGACGACGTGCGCAAGGGGATGGACTCCGACGTCGCGGACATCTCCCAGGTCAACGCCGGTATGGACCGGGCGGGTCACATGCTCCAGGGCGGGGTGTTCCTGCGCGAGTTCGTCACCGCGGACGTGTCGTGGGCGCACATCGACATCGCCGGGCCGAGCTACCACTCCGGCGAGCCGACCGGCTACTGGACCAAGGGCGGTACCGGCGTCCCGGTCCGTACCCTGCTGCACCTGATCGAGGACGTCGCCGCCAACGGCTGACGGGCACACGACGAATGGGCGCCCCGACGAGGGGCGCCCATTCGTGTCTCACGCTCAGAACAGCTCGGGGCGGCGCTTGCGGCGTTCGTTGTAGTCGCGCATCCGCTGCGGGTAGCCCATCAGGCGGACGTCGTAGACCGGGATGCCCAGCCGGTACGCGAAGCGGCGGGCGCCGTCCGGGCCGTCGATGCGGCGGCGGGTCCACTCGCCGTCGCTGGCGATCAGCATGACCGTGGTCTCGGTGACCGTCGTCCGGGGCTCGATGTACGCCTCGACGCCCTGCCGGGTGCGGACGAAGTTCTCAAGGTGCTCCAGATCGGCACGGTCGGCCGCCCGGTCCAGGCTGACCGGACGCGCCTTCTTCCGTCGTCGGAACAGTCCCACCCGTCGTCTCCCCCAACGTGCGTCATCGAAGCCCGTGCCAAGCGTACGTGTCGACGACGTGTCGTTGGGCACCTCGTTACGCGGGCGGAGCGCAGTGGTGACAAGATGACCGAGGTGGGGTGTGTCCGCATTACCCTGCCGTGACCCCCCGAATGCAGCGACGCGACCTGGGAGTTGGACGTGAGCGAGCCGAACCAGACCTTCGACATCGTCATCCTCGGAGGTGGCAGCGGCGGCTACGCGACGGCGCTGCGCGCCGCCCAGCTGGGCCTCTCCGTCGCGCTGGTCGAGAAGGGCAAGCTCGGCGGCACCTGCCTGCACAACGGCTGCATCCCCACCAAGGCGCTGCTGCACGCGGCCGAGATCGCCGACCAGACCCGCGAGTCGGAGCAGTTCGGTGTCAAGGCCGAGCTGGTCGGCATCGACATGGCGGCGGTCAACGCGTACAAGGACGGGGTCGTCTCGCGGCTGTACAAGGGCCTCCAGGGCCTGGTGGGCGGCGCGAAGAACATCACCTTCGTGGCCGGTGCCGGCAAGCTGGTCGCGCCGAACGCCGTCGAGGTCGACGGCAGGCGCTACACCGGCCGCAACATCGTCCTGGCCTCCGGCTCGTACGCGAAGAGCCTGCCCGGCCTGGAAATCGACGGCGAGCGGGTCATCACGAGCGACCACGCCCTCGTCCTGGACCGCGTCCCGTCGTCGGTGATCGTGCTCGGCGGCGGCGTGATCGGCGTCGAGTTCGCCAGCGTGTGGAAGTCCTTCGGCGTGGACGTCACGATCATCGAGGCGCTGCCCCGGCTGGTCGCCGCCGAGGACGAGGAGTCGTCGAAGGCGCTGGAGCGGGCCTTCCGCAAGCGGAAGATCAACTTCAAGGTCGGCAAGCCGTTCGAGAAGGTCGAGAAGACCGACAACGGCGTCAAGGTGACGATCGCCGGCGGCGACACCGTCGAGGCCGAGCTGCTGCTGGTCGCCGTCGGCCGCGGCCCGAACACCGCCAGCCTCGGTTACGAGGAGCAGGGCGTGAAGATGGACCGCGGCTACGTGCTGACCGACGAGCGGCTGCGCACGAACGTGCCGAACGTCTACGCCGTCGGCGACATCGTGCCCGGCCTCCAGCTCGCCCACCGGGGCTTCCAGCAGGGCATCTTCGTCGCCGAGGAGATCGCCGGGCAGAACCCCGCCGTAATCGACGAGGCCGGCATCCCCCGGGTCACGTACTCCGACCCGGAGCTGGCGTCGGTCGGCCTGACCGAGGCGAAGGCCAAGGAGCAGTACGGCGCCGACAAGGTCAAGACCTACAACTACAACCTGGGTGGCAACGGCAAGAGCCAGATCCTCAAGACCACCGGCTTCGTGAAGCTGGTGCGGGTCGAGGACGGGCCGGTCGTCGGCGTGCACATGGTGGGCGCCCGGGTCGGTGAGCTGATCGGCGAGGCCCAGCTCATCTACAACTGGGAGGCGTACCCGGCCGAGGTGGCGCAGCTCGTGCACGCCCACCCGACGCAGAACGAGGCCCTGGGCGAGGCGCACCTGGCCCTCGCCGGCAAGCCGCTGCACGCGCACGCCTGACACGACAACCGCGGCGTCCGGCGACGGGCGACGATCCCACCAGGGGAACCGAAGGAGTCTGGAGAACATGCCGGTATCGGTCACCATGCCCCGGCTCGGCGAGAGCGTCACCGAGGGCACCGTCACGCGCTGGCTCAAGCAGGAGGGCGACACCGTCGAGGTCGACGAGCCGCTGCTCGAGGTGTCGACCGACAAGGTCGACACCGAGATCCCGTCGCCCGCGGCCGGCGTGCTGACCCGGATCGTGGTCGGCGAGGACGAGACCGCCGAGGTCGGCAGCGAGCTGGCCGTGATCGACGGTGAGGGCGGCGCGGCCGGTGGCGGCGAGGCCGCCGCGCAGCCGCAGGCCGCGCCGGAGCCGGAGCCGACGGCCGCCGCCGAGGGCACCGCCGCGCAGGTCGCGCAGGAGGAGGCCCCGCAGGCCGAGGCCCCGAAGGCCGCCCCGGCGCCGTCGGGCGAGGGCACCCCGGTCACCATGCCGGCCCTCGGCGAGAGCGTCACCGAGGGTACGGTGACCCGCTGGCTCAAGCAGGTCGGCGAGACCGTCGAGGTGGACGAGGCGCTGCTGGAGGTCTCCACCGACAAGGTGGACACCGAGATCCCGTCGCCGGTCGCCGGTACCGTCCTGGAGATCAAGGTCGCCGAGGACGAGACCGCCGAGGTCGGCGCGACCCTGGCGATCGTCGGCGCGGCCGGTGCCGCCCCGGCCGAGGCGAAGCCGGAGCCGAAGCCCGAGCCGAAGGCGGAGGCGCCCGCACCGAAGCCGGAGCCGCAGGTCAGCGAGCCGACCCCGGGCCTGTCGTACAACGAGCCGGCCGCCGAGGCCGAGGTCGCCCCCGAGCCGGTGAAGGCCGAGCAGGCTGCCACTCCCCCGGCCCCGACGCCGCGGCAGCGCCCGTCGGCGCCCGCCCCGGCCGGGGGCGAGGAGGCCGCCGGGTACGTGACCCCGCTGGTCCGCAAGCTCGCCGGCGAGCACGGTGTCGACCTGTCCACGGTCAACGGCACCGGCGTGGGTGGCCGGATCCGCAAGCAGGACGTGCTGGAGGCGGCGGAGAAGGCCCGCGCGGCCAAGGCCGCCCCGGCTCCGGCCGCTCAGCCGGCCGCGGCGGCGGCCCCGGCGAAGCCGGCGGTCAAGCCGACGCCGAGCGGCAAGCGGGGCACCACCGAGAAGCTGACCCGGATCCGCTCGGCGATCGCCAAGCGAATGCAGGAGTCGCTGCACGAGATGGCGCAGCTCACCACGGTGATCGAGGTGGACGTCACCAGGATCGCCAAGCTGCGGGCGCAGGCGAAGGACTCCTTCCAGCAGCGGCACGGCGTGAAGCTGTCCTTCCTGCCGTTCTTCGCCCTCGCCGCGGTCGAGGCGCTGCAGGCGTACCCGATCGTCAACGCCCGGATGGACCTGGAGGCCGGGACGATCACCTACCCGGACGCGGAGCACCTCGGCATCGCCGTGGACACCGAGCGCGGGCTCCTGGTGCCGGTCATCCACAACGCCGGTGACCTCAACCTGGGCGGCATCGCCAAGCGCGTCGCCGACCTGGCCGAGCGCACCCGCATCAACAAGATCAGCCCGGACGAGATCGCCGGTGCGACGTTCACGCTGACCAACACCGGCAGCCGGGGCGCCCTCTTCGACACCCCGATCGTGCCGTCGCCGCAGTCGGCGATGCTCGGCACGGGTGCCGTCGTCAAGCGCCCGGTCGTGGTCAACGACCCGGAGCTGGGCGAGGTCGTCGCCGTGCGGTCGATGGTGTACCTGGCCCTGTCGTACGACCACCGGCTCATCGACGGCGCGGACGCCGCGCGCTTCCTGGTCGCCGTCAAGGAGCGGCTGGAGGCCGGCAACTTCGAGGCCGAGCTGGGCCTGTAGGGCGCACACTCCACGACGAAGGGCTCCCCGGGTGACCGGGGAGCCCTTCATCGTTGCGGTGTCACGCCGCCTTGAGGGTCTCCTCGGAGACCTCCCACAGCCGCTGCGCGGCCTCCGGGTCCAGCGCGTACGGCGCGTACCCGGTGCGGGTGCCCGGCTGGTTCGGGCCGGCCTCCTGGCAGTCCTCGAAGTAGCGCCCGCCGACGCCGTCGAGCAGCGGCGAGGTGGCCACCAGCACGGAGGTGGCGGCACCCTGCTGGACCGTCTTCCAGGTCGGCGCCGCCGGCCCGCCGCTGGCGGCGCGCAGCCGGGCCAGGTCCTCCTCGGTGATGTAGCGCTGAAGGTTGGTGCGGATCGCACCCGGCATCAGCGCGTTGGTGAGGATGCCGTCGCCGGCCCAGCGCCGGGTCGCCTCGACCGCGAAGAGCACGTTCGCGGTCTTCGACTGCCCGTACGCGGCCCACGGCTCGTAGGGCCGCTCGTGGAAGTGGATGTCCTCGAAGACGACCGGCGAGCGCAGGTGCGCCGCCGAGCTGACCGAGACCACGCGCGCTCCCCCGGCCGCCGCGAGCGCCCGGTGCAGGCTGGTGGCCAGCGCGAAGTGGCCCAGGTGGTTGGTCGCGAACTGCATCTCCCAGCCCTGCGGCGTCCGCATCTCGGGCGAGGCCATGATGCCGGCGTTGTTGACCAGGATGTGCAGCGGACCGTCCCAGGTCCGCACGAACGCGGCGACGGAGCCCTGGTCGGCCAGGTCGAGCGGGGCGACCAGGATCCGGTCGTTGCCGGTCGTGGCCGTGATGTCGTCGGCGGCCCGCCGCCCCTGGTCGGGGTTGCGGACGGCGAGGGTGACGTCGGCGCCGGCGGACGCCAGCGCCCGGGCGGTCTCCACGCCGATGCCGGATCCCCCGCCGGTGACGACGGCGCGGCGGCCGGTGAGGTCGATGCCCTGGATCACCTCGAGGGCGGTGGACTCTGCGGTGAACGGGGTGCTGACAGGTGTGCTGGTGGTCATGATCCGTCCTTGTCAGAGGTGGCACGGCGGAACCCGGTCCGGCGCCGACGCGCAGCGCAACCGCGAGCGGCTGCTGGACGCGGCGGTCCGGGCGTTTTCCCAGGCCGGGGCCGACGTAACCCTGGAGGCCATCGCCAAGGACGCCGGGGTCGGCATCGGCACCCTCTACCGGCACTTCCCCACCCGGGAGGCGCTGGTCGAGGCGGCCTACCGCAACGAGTTGGCCAAGCTCTGCGACGCGGCGGAGGACCTGCTGGAGCGGCTACCGCCGGCCGACGCGACCCGCGCCTGGATGGACCGGTTCATCGACTACCTGTCCACCAAACGGGGCATGGCCGACGCGCTCCGGCTGGTCATCGCGGCCGGCACCAACCCGTACGCGCAGAGCCGCGACCGCCTGATCGCCGCCCTGACCCGGTTGCTCTCGGCGGGCGCGGCAGCCGGCACCGTCCGCGCCGACGTCGAGCCGGCCGACGTGCTCGCCGGCCTGAGCGGCGTCTCCCTCGCCGCCGGCGGCCCCGAGCAGCGCGACCAGGCCCGGCGGCTGCTGGACCTCCTCATGGACGGCCTGCGCTACCGCCCCGCCGGCTGACCCGATTCCGGCCCGTCCGCCCCCCGGGCGCTGAGAGAGTGGGCGGGTGGGCGGGAAGCGGTTGCGGGACCGACTGGGGCCGGCCGTCCCCATCGCCCCCGGCGCCCGGGTCGACAAGTTCGAGGTCTTCTTCGACCTGGTCTTCGTCTTCTCGTTCTTCATCATCACCCGGGCCACCGCCGTCAACATCACCGGTCGCAATCTGCTGCACGCGTTGCTCGTACTCGCCGTGCTCTGGTGGTGCTGGGTGGTCCACAGCGTGGTCGCCACCCGGGTCCGCCTGGGGCTCGGCTTCGTACCGGTGCTGATGGTGGTCGGGATGGCGGCGCTCTTCTGCTTCGCGCTGGCCCTCCCGCAGGCGTTCGGCGATCCCCGTGAGGGCGCGGCCGGGCCGGTGGTGGTGGCGATCAGCTACATCGTGATCCGGGCGGTGCACTTCCTGCTCTTCTGGCACGTCGCGCGCGACAGCCCGGACGAGCGGCGGCAGCTCCGCCGGTTCTCCCCGGAGGTGCTGTTCAGCACCCTCCTGCTGGTGGCCGCGGCCATGGCGCCGGCCGTGATCGACGATCCGGGGGCGGCCACGCTCGCCCGGGACGGGCTGTGGCTGACCCTCGTGCTGCTCCAGTACACCACTGGCATCCTCGTCGGCACCTGGGGCTGGAACGTCACGTCCGCCGAGCACTGGACCGAGCGCTACGACCTGATCCTGATCATCGCCCTGGGCGAGTCGGTGATCTCCGTCGGCGTGGGCAGCAACCTGCTCGGCCAGCCGCCGACCTGGTCGGCGGTGGCGGCGGCCGTCCTCGGCATCGTCTTCACCGCCGCCCTCTGGTGGGCCCACTACGACATGATCGGGCCGGCCGCCCGCATCGCCCTGCACGCCGCCAAGGACGGTCCGCGGGTCGCGATGGCCCGCGACGCGTACGCCTACCTCTACCTGCCGATGATCGCCGGGATCATCCTCTTCGCGCTGGGCGCCGAGGGCATCGTGCACGAGATCGCCGATCCCCTGGTGCCGATGACGCAGCCGGCACAGGGGCCCGACGTACCGCTGCTGTTCGGTGGGGTGATCTGCTACCTGTCGGCGAACATGCTGTTCCAGCTCCGTACGCTGCACACCCTGTCGTGGACCCGGGTCGGCGCGGTGCTGGTGCTCGCCGTGAGCATCCCGATCGCCGCCCACCTCCCCGGCCTGGCCGCCCTCACCCTGCTCACCGCCATCTGCGTCGGGCTGGTCACGACCGAAGTGCTGCTCTTCTCCGAGGCCCGGGGTGCCCTGTACGCCGCCATCTTCCAGGAGCGCACCACGCACGAGGCGCACGAGGCCGCCTTCCGGGCCCGCTGGCACGACACCGCCCCCGACGACCCCTCGACGTAGCACGCCAGTCGTAGCACTTGGTAGCACCCTGGACTAGTATCAGGTTCATGGCCGAGCATGCTCATCGCGAGATCACCCAGCGCGAGCTGCGCAACGAGTCCGGTGCCATCATGCGCGGGGTCGAGCGGGGTGAGTCATACGTAATCACGCGCAACGGCACACCGATCGGCAAACTCATTCCTCTCCGCCGGAGAACCTTCGTACCGCGCGCCGAGGTCATGGCGACGTTCGCCACCGCACCGGTCCTCGATGCCGACAGATTCCGCGAGGACATCGACTCAGCCGTCGACCAGGACCCGTTCAGCCGTGAGTGGTGACGCCGCGAGTCGCGGACTCGTCGACACCAACGTCGTCATCCACCTGGCCGCCCTGGACCCGGCGGAACTGCCCGAGGAGATGGTGATCTCCGCAGTCACGCTCGCCGAACTCTCCGCAGGCCCGCACCACGCCGACGATCGCACTGAACGAGCACGCCGGATGAGCGTGCTCCAGCACGCCGAGGCGACCTTCGATCCCTTACCCTTCGACGCCGAGGCGGCGCGCGCCTTCGGCATGGTCACAGGTGCGGTCCTCGCCACCGGCCGGACAACCCGTCGGCGGATCGCAGACCTGATGATCGCCTCGATCGCGTACGCGAACGGGCTGGCGCTCTACACAACGAACCCGGCCGATTTCGTCGGTCTCGATGATTTCGTGACGGTCCGACCGGTACGACGCCCCTGACCACCCACCCGGCGGCCATGACCACCGTTTCCACTCACGACACACGTGCCCTTCCCGGCCCGGCGGATGGATTCCATTGGTGATCCCCACCGTCGCGAGCGGATGATGGTCAGTCGGTCGACGCCCCGTGCCCACACCGCCTCACCGACATCCGACCAACGGGCACGGTCTGCCGTCGGCAGAACCGGGCCGCTCGGGGTCGCCGGGCGCGTCGACGCGCGGCAGGCTGGGGCGGTGATCACCTTCAGCCTCCAGGCCTCCCCGACCGACGCCGCCGAGTGGCTCGCGCTCGCCCGCAGGGCGGAAGCGGCCGGCTACGACGCCCTGTACGCGGCCGACCATCCCGGTGTGGCGGCGTCACCGTTCGTCGCCCTGGCCGCCGCGGCGGCGGTGACCACGACGCTGGGGCTCGGCACCAACGTCTCCAACGCCGGCGTCCGCGAGCCGGCACTGCTCGCCTCGGATGTCGCGACGCTCGACCTGATCTCCGCCGGCCGGGCCCGGCTCGGTCTGGGCGCCGGTCACACCCCGGCGGAGTGGCACGCGGTGGGCCGCGAGCGCCCCGACGTCGCCGGCCGGGTCCGTCGCTGCATCGCGGTCGCCGAGGCCGTCCGCGCCCTGCTCAACGGCAAGGAGGTCAGCGTGGACACGTCCGACCTGGTGATGCGGGCGGCCCGCCTGGAGAAGCCCCGGCCGGTGCAGGCCCGGATCCCGCTCACCATCGGCACCGCCAACTCCCGTCTGCTGCGCTGGGCGGGAGCACACGCCGACGTGGTCGGCCTCGCCGGGCTCGGTCGTACCAAGCCGGACGGCTACCGGCACGAGGTGCGCTGGCGGGAGGCCGAGATCGAGGCGCAACTCGCCGAGGTGGCGGCGGGCGCGGCGGACCGGGACTCACCGCCGGAGTTGGAGGCCCTGGTGCAGCAGGTCGTCGTCACCGACGACGCGGAGACGGCAGCCGCGTCGATGGCACAGGACACCGGCCTGAGCGTGCCCGAACTGCTGGCCACCCGTTCGTCCTCATCGGCACCGAGGACGAGATCGTCGCGGCGGTCGCCGAACACCGGCGCCGCTGGGGCGTCACCCGTTTCGTGGTACGCCGCGACGCCCTCGACCCGCTCACACCGGTGCTGGCCCGCCTCGCCGCCTGACCGAGGTTCCCGGGGCGGTTCAGTACGAGGTCACTCCAATATCCTCGACGAACTGCCAGACGTCGGTGTACGGATCTCGTTGGCTGAGCGGGTACGGTCGTCGTGCTGCTCGTTGATCTGTATGGCCCGTTTCTTAGCCTCCAGAAACCCGCCGTGAATCTGTTGCCAGGTGACGGCCTTGCGCTGTTGAGCGGTGGTCCCAGGAGGGAAGCGGATGCGACGTGCAGCCTCCTCGCAGCTCCCTCCGAACGTGGACGTGTAGGCCTGCTGGTGTAGCAACCGCCATAACTCGAAGCAAGGGTGGGAGAAGGCAATCTTGACCCCCGCCTGTCGCGCACGGCGGACCGCCTGGTCGATGCCCTCGTGCTGATCGCGGTCGAAGATGCACCACACAACTGGCGCGAACTCGTCCGGCACGGCGCCAACCTGCCGTCTCAGCTTGACGAGCAGCGCGACCGCTGCCTCCACCAATTCTCTGGGCTTGCGATCCGACCGACCGTCACCGCTACCGCGTCTTCCTCCATCCCGGCGCGTGTCGTTGGCGATGTGAACCTGGTAGCGCCGTACCGGCTGCATGTCCTTTACAAGGTCCACGTACTGCGGCTCGGTGAGCTCACCCTCAGTGAATACCCACACGTCCCGTCTGCGCCGGCTCACGCGACGCCGAGCTTCGAATGAGTCGCGACCGCGGGCGCTGGGCATCAGGCGGCCCCTTCGGTTGCCCGCAACGCCCGAAGCCACCGGCCGATCTGCCCTTCGGCGAGAGCGGGCACTGCACCGAACCGACCAGCAAGGTACGACAGGGCGAGATCCTCACCGGCCCGCGGCTCCGCATCTGCCAGCGGGAACAGCTCGCTCGCGCCAGCCTTGTCCTTCTCCACCAACCACACCTGTCCTGGGTCGAGCAGACGCATCTCCGCTTGACCGCCCAGAATCGTCACGTCGTGCGAGGTGAAGATCAGTTGGCTGCCTCGCTTGTTGACGTCGGGGTCTTGAAAGAGGCGGATGATCTCGGCGGCGAACCGCGGGTGAAGACTCGCGTCAAGCTCATCGACGAGCAGTGCGCGACCCTCGTCCAATGCGATCAGCATGGGTCCGAGGAGGGCGAACCAGGAGCGGGTGCCGAACGACTCATCCTCCCACTTCACCGGATAGGCATCCCCGCCCGCCCCCCCATGCCACAAGCGCACTTCCTCCTTGCCTGGCTCGGTGGCGTTGATGACCTCCACACCGCGGATTCCCAGATCTGCGACTCGAAGCAGTTCCTGGATTCGCTCCCGTTTAGGGCCCTGCAGTTCATCGCGCGTGAACGCTTCGCGAACGTGCAGATTTTTGTCCGGGCTCACCCATAGCAGGTTCCGTCTGAACCACTCGAAGATCGGGCCCAGCTGCGGATGATTACTTGCGCCAGCGACGGAGAGGAAGAGCGCGTCCGGCCGGGTCAGTCGGACGAGTTGGGAGCGATCCTTCAGCCGCCCGCCGGGAAACTCGAACTCCTTAATGCGACCAACCGCCCGATCGAACCATATCTGTCGATGTCCGCGTGGGTAGGCGTGCAGCCACTCCCCTTCGACCCGCTCCGTGCCCAACTCGAAGCCGTAGGCATATCGCACGCCGTCATGCACGAAATCCAGCTCGAAGAACGACGTTCTGCCGACGGCCTGGGGATCGAGGCTGAAGACCTCCCGAGGCACGTCGGAACGAGACGCCCAGTCGGCGTAAGAACGGAGTACCGCCTGGCGCATCTCGAACAGCGCCGTCAGGAGGTTGGACTTGCCGGAGGCGTTAGCACCGAACACCCCGATCACTGGATAGACGTTCAGGTTCTCACCGGCGGCGAGCTGGACCTCACGAGTCCAGGCCGGCTCGGCCCCGTCAGGAGCGACGAGCACAAGCTCCTGCTCATCACGGAACGATCGCACGTTGGCGACCCGAAACCTCAACAGCATGCCGCCTCCTTACCGCCGTCAGCGTATAGACATGCCGTGCCGGATCTCCGACATGACGGCCGCGCAGGTTCCCGGGCGCGGCTAACCCTCGGGGCGCTCTGCGACGAACACGCCCACGCCGTGCACGCCCTCGACGAGGCCCTGCATCTGTAGGACAAGGATCGCCTGGCGCACGACGCCAGCCGACACACCGTGCTGCTCTCTCAGCTGAGCGGTGGACGGCAGTTTGTCGCCTGGGGCGAGTTCTCCGGACGCAATCTGCTCGCGGATGAGCTCCGCAAGCTGCGCCCACTTTGGTTTGGCGGGCATGGTGACTCCCTGGTCTGCACCCGCCATCTGATCACAAGAAACTTGTCAGTACAAGTACGAAGTAGTCCGTTGACTTTGCCAGACTAGTCTGACAAAGTTCCCATCGATCGGCTCCCTGGTCTGCAACCGGGGCTGGTCACTCCGTGAAAACGCGCCCGGCCGGTCGCCATTCCCCCGGTGGTCGGTCGGGTGCCACGCCCTGCCCGACACCCACCCGTCGGGCAGCACCAGCAGGCCCGGGGCGGGTGCCGGGCTCCAGCCGTCATGCGCGGACCCGAACCGTGCGGCGGCTGTCCCCGCCCGTCCCGGCGCCGTCGACCGGAGAGGAGTCGACGTGCGTTCACCCCTCCCCCGGCCGCCCGGCCCGGTGCGCGTGGCGCACGGCGGCCCGGCTGTCCGCGTACTCCTCGGGAGGTGGCGGCGTCGCGACCCGCCGGTGCCGCTCGGGCCTCGGCACCGGCGGACCTGGCGGGGGTTGCGGCGCTGGTGCTCGTGCGGCCTGCGCTGGACCGCGTGCCCGGACCGGCACGCGCCGACTCCGACCGAGCCGCCCACGCCGCCGCGCAACACCCGGTGGCGCGACGAGCCGACGCGGGCGAACCCGCAGGTCGGCCGGGTCGGGCGGCTGACGCCCGCGCAGACCTGGCGGGCCAACGGCGGACGCTGGTGACCGCCCGCCCGCACACGCCGTTGCGCCCCCTGTGGCTGTGCCGGGCGTGCGCCGGACCGTGGCCGTGCGGGTCCGCGCGGGTGACGTTGCTGCGGGAGTACGCGCACGACCGCGTGGCCCTGCTGATCCACCTCGGTGGGCTGCTGCACGACGCGGCCGGACAGCTCCACACACTCAACCCGCACGACGGACCGGACCCGGCGCAGCTCTTCGACCGCTTCCTCGGCTGGGCGCTCATCTGTCGCTCAACCTGACCCACTGAAAATCTTGGAAGGAAACGGCCCGGGAATCGTCAGGTGCCGTCGTAGTAGCGGATCTTTTCCCGCAGGTGGTCGTACTGGCGCTGGAGCAGGTGCATCTGTTCCTCGACCCGCTCGGCGTGCCGCTGGAGCAGGGCCTGCCGCTCGCCGGCCGTGTGCTCGCCTTCCCGGGCGAGTTCGGCGTACCGGCACATCTCCGCGATCGGCATGCCGGTGTCCCGCAGGCAGCGGAACAGCGTCAGCCAGCTCAGGTCGTCGTCGGTGAAGACGCGCCGGCCGCCGGAGGTGCGGCCGATGCCGCTGAGCAGGCCGATCTTCTCGTAGTACCGCAGGGTGTCGAGGCTGAAGCCGCTGCGGCGGGCCGCCTCGGAGGGTGCGTACCCGGACATGGCCGCAGCCTAGCGCTTGACCTGGAGCGCACTCCAGGTTGAAGGCTTGGGGCATGACGACGACACGGACACTGGGCCGCAGCGGGATCGAGGTCGGCGCGATCGGCATGGGTTGCTGGGCGATCGGCGGGCCACTGTGGGGGGACGACGGGCAGCCCTTCGGCTGGGGCGAGGTCGACGACGACGAGTCGGTCCGCACCGTGCACGCCGCCCTCGACCTCGGCGCGACCCTCTTCGACACCGCCAGCAACTACGGCGCCGGGCACAGCGAAGGGATCCTCGGCCGGGCACTCGCCGGCCGCCGCGACCGCGCGGTGATCGCCACCAAGTTCGGCAACCGTTCCGACGAGGTGACCCGCCGGTGGACCGGCACCGACCACAGCCCGGCGTACGCGGTGGAGAGCCTCGAGCAGTCGCTGCGCCGACTCGGCACCGACCACGTCGACCTCTACCAGTTGCACATCAACGACCTGCCGGCGTCCGCCGCGCTCGACCTGGTCGACACCCTGGAGGGCCTGGTCACCCAGGGCAAGATCCGGGCGTACGGCTGGAGCACGGACAACCCGGAGTCGGCGGCGGCGTTCGCGGCGGCCGCCCCGCACTGCGCGGCGATCCAGCACGACCAGTCGGTGCTGCTGGACAACGCGGCGATGCTGGCGGTCTGCGACACGTACGACCTGGCCAGCGTCAACCGGGGCCCGCTGGCGATGGGCCTGCTCACCGGTTCGACCCGCGCGGTCGGCACCGACGACGTCCGCGGGAGGGCGCCGGAGTGGCTGGTCTGGTTCACCGACGGGCGGCCGTCGCCTCGGTGGGCGGAGCGCGTCGCGCAGGTCCGCGCGGCGTTGACGGCCGACGGCCGCACCCTGGCGCAGGGCGCGTTGGGCTGGCTGCTCGCCCGCAGTCCCCGCACCGTCCCGATCCCGGGCTGCCGGACCGTCGCCCAGGCCGAGGAGAATCTCGGCGCGCTCGCCCTCGGGCCGCTGCCGGCCGACGCGGTCGCCGAGGTCGAACGCCTACTGTCGGATCTTCGGCAGACATCGGCCGAATCGGGGGTGTGATCCGCTCAACGCATCCGGATCGTCACCCGTATCCGAAGATATGAGCATGCGGATCCTCATGGCCGGCGCGTCCGGCTTCCTCGGCACCCGGCTGGCCGACCTGCTCACCGCCGACGGCCACGAGGTGACCCGGCTGGTCCGCCGGCCGCCGCGCACCGTCGACGAGCGGCAGTGGAACCCGTCGGCGGCCCAGCTCGACCCGGCCGTGATGGCGGCGGCCGACGTGGTGGTCAACCTGGCCGGTGCCGGCGTCGGCGACCGGCGGTGGAACGACGAGTACAAGCGGGTCATCCGATCCAGCCGGGTGGACACCACCACCACGCTGGCGATCACCATCGCCGGTCTGCCCGCCGCGGACCGGCCGCAGGTGCTGGTCAACTCGTCGGCGGTCGGGTGGTACGGCGACACCGGCGACCGCACGGTCGAGGAGGACGCACCCGCCGGCGACGGGTTCCTCGCCGACGTCTGCCGGGTGTGGGAGGCCGCGACCCGGCCGGCGGAGGACGCGGGCGTACGGGTGGTGCGGCTGCGGACCGGGCTGCCGCTGCACCGCGCCGGCGGGATGCTCAAGCCGCAACTGCTGCCGTTCCGGCTCGGCATCGCGGGCCGGCTGGGCAGCGGGCGGCAGTGGCTGCCGTGGATCTCGATGGAGGACTGGCTGAACGCGGCCGCGTACACGATCGCGCGGGCCGACCTGGCCGGGCCGGTCAACGCGGTCGGGGCGGCGCCGGTGACCAACGCCGAGTTCACGCGGGAGCTGGCCCGGCAGTTGCACCGTCCGGCGATCATCCCGATCCCGGCGCTGGCGCTGAAGGTGGCGCTGGGCGGCTTCGCGCACGAGGCGCTGACCAGCGCGCGGGTCCTCCCCGGCGTGCTGACGAAGGCCGGCTTCACCTACCGCCACCCGGATCTGCGCAGCGCCCTGCACGCCGCCCTGGTCGAGTGAGGAAGGGCCCCTGGTCACCGCCGGGCGGTGACCAGGGGCCCCTGTCGACCCCCGTCAGCAGCCGATCACCCAGTAGTTCGGGCCGGTCTGCTTGAGGGTGGTCGAGTAGAAGGTGTTGTAGAGGCCCATCCGCTGGTTCGACCCGTTGGCGTAGGCGTACCCCCCGGACTGGTAGGCCCGGCCGGCGGTGACGTGCGCGTAGTTGCTCGCGGTGACGCAGGTCGGGCTGGTCGTCGGCGTCGGGGTGGGCGACGGGGACGCCGTCGGGGTCGGGGTCGGGTTGGTGCCGCCGCCGTTGAGGCCGAAGAAGACGGCGTCGTGGTAGGTCGAGCAGATGGTGTCCAGGATGTACGCGGCGGCGGTGCCGCACTGGTCCGGCGCCGTACCGGGATCGACCGGGGTGCCGTGACCCATGCCGGAGACGCGGTAGACCCGGACGTCGTTGTTGCCGTACACCTCGAGGCTGGTGTTGGCGGGCAGCGACGCGGTGCTGGTCGGGGTCTGCGACACACCCCGGACGTTGGTCCACTGGTCCCGCAGCTCGGTGGCGTTGGCCGGGACCACGGTGTAGTCCGAGGTGCCGTGCCAGATCGAGACCCGGGGGTACGGCCCGGAGTAGCCCGGGTACGCGGCGCGCACCAGGTCACCCCAGGCCGCGGGGGTCTTGTCGACGCCGCTGTACTGGCAGGTGCTGGTCGAGGCCGGCGGCGAGCAGCGGTAGGGCAGGCCGGCGATGACCGAGCCGGCGCGGAACACGTCCGGGTACGTGGCGAGCATGACCGCGCTCATCGCCCCACCGGCGGAGAGGCCGCTGACGAAGACCCGGGCCGGGTCGGTGCCGTAGGTGTTCTTCGCGTAGTCGACCATCTGCTTGATCGACAGCGCCTCACCCGAGCCGCGCTGGATGTCGCCCTCGACGAACCAGTTGAAGCAGGAGTTGCTCTGGTTCGCGCTGGACTGCTGGGCCACGATGACGGCGAACTTCCACTGGTCGGCGTACTTCTGCCAACCGGTGTTGCCGAAGTAGCCGGTCGCGTTCTGGGTGCAGCCGTGCAGCAGCACCACGGCGGGCGCGCCGCCCGGCAGGTCGTCCGGCCGGTACGCGTACATGGCGAGGTTGCCGGGGTTGGAGCCGAAGCCGGTCACCTGCTGGAGGCTGGCGGCCTGGGCGGGGGTGGCGACGGCGACGGCCGCCGTGGCGGCCAGGACGAGGCCGGCGGCCGCGCCGGCCAGCCGGGCGAGGAAAGAGGGGTTGCGGCGCACGGGAGCCTCCTGACGGGGATGTGAAGTGGGTCACCCGCGAATTGCCGCGACGTTACGCCGGTGTGTCGAAGTGATGACATGGGCCGCCTTCACACATTCACCACTGTGGACGTGTGTGCGCACGCGGTGCGCCCGTGGACGACGCGAGGCGTGACTCTTCCTCGCAGGTCTGTCCGGCCTGTCCAGGTCCGATTGGTAACGTCCGCTGCGTGCCGACCTCCCCGTTTCTGGCGCCCGCGCCCGTCCCGCCGGTCCGTGTCGCCCGTGACCGCCGGGCCGACCTGGTCGTCGCCCTCGTCGCGCTCGCCCTGGCCCTGTGGGTGACCAGTGGGCTGTGGCGGGACCCGAACGGGCGGGCGATCACGGTGAACTCCAGCGACCAGGCGCTGTTCGAGTGGCTGCTGGCCTTCGGCGGGCACGCCCTCACGCACGGGCAGAACCCGCTCTTCACCGATCTGATCAACGTCCCGGACGGGGTGAACCTCGCGGTCAACACCTCGATCACCGTGTACGCGGCCGTCTTCGCGCCGCTGACCTACCTGATCGGACCGCCGGCGACCTTCCTGGTGATCCTCACGCTCAACCTCACCGCCACGGCGCTCGCCTGGTACTGGCTGCTCAACCGGCAGTTCGGCCGCAGTCCCCTCGCCGCCGGCCTCGGCGGGTTGTTCGTCGGCTTCTCCCCCGGCATGGTCTCGCACGCCAACGCCCACCTGAACTGGACCGCCGGCTGGCTGGTGCCGCTGCTGGTCTGGCGGACGTTCGCGCTGCGCCGCCCCGAGCACCGGATCCGCAACGGGGTGATCCTCGGCGTGCTGGTCGCGGTGGCGTTCTCCATCGCGGCCGAGGGGCTCTTCTTCACCGCGCTCGCCCTCGGCCTCTTCGTCATCGTCCGGGCGCTGCACCCGGACGGTCGCGCCGAGGCCCGGGCGGCGCTGCCCGGCTTCCTCGGCGGCCTCGGCGTGACGGCGCTGGTGGCCGCGGTGCTGCTGGCGTACCCGCTGTGGCTGCACTTCGCCGGCCCGCAGCGGTTCCACGGCACCGGCTTCGACGCGGTGATCCACTCCGAGGACGTCGCCGCGTACGCGGCGTACCCCAGCCGTTCGCTCGCCGGTGAGGCCGGGCTGCGGACCGACCTCGCGCCGAACCCCACCGAGGAGAACTCGTTCTTCGGCCTCCCACTGCTGCTCCTGACCGTCGCCGCCGTCGTGCTGCTGTGGCGGGCTCCGGCGCCGCGCCGGGCCACCCTCTGGGCTCTCGGTGCGGTGACGGTCGCCTTCACGGTGCTGTCGTTCGGCCCGGTGGCCAAGGTCGACGGCCGGCGCACCGACCTGCCGATGCCCTTCGACCTGGTGGGCCACCTTCCCGTGGTGAACGCCGCGCTGCCGGCCCGCCTGGCCCTGGTGGTGGCGCCGGTGATCGGCGTGCTGCTCGCGTACGCGGTCGACGCGCTGCGCGCCGACCCGCCGCGGTCCCGGCCGGCCCGCGCGGCGTGGCTGGCGGCGTTCGCCGTGGCCCTGGTGCCGCTGCTGCCCGTGCCGCTGCTGACGCTCGAGCGGGAGCCGATCCCCCGGTTCTTCACCTCCGGCACCTGGCGGGAGTACGTGTCGCCCGGCGGGGTGCTCACGCCCGTGCCGCTGACCCTCGACGTCTACCCGGACGGGCAGCGCTGGCAGGCGTACGCCCTCTCCCACCGGCAGGGCGAGTTCGCCATCCCGTCCGGGTTCTTCCTCGGCCCCGGCGGTCCGGACGGGCGGGGCCGGATCGGCCCGCCACCGCGGCTGCTGAGCTCGCTGATGGACCAGGCCGCCACCTTCGGGGCGGTACCGATCGTCACCGAGGGCACCACCAGGGAGGTGCAGGCCGACCTCCGGCACTGGCGGATCGAGGCGGTGGTGCTCCCCGACCGGGTGCACGGCGCGAAGTGGGCGGTCAACCAGGAGGCGGTCCGCCGTGCCGCCACCGCCCTGTTCGGCGAGCCGGAACGCGTCGAGGACGTGTGGGTCTGGCGGATCCGGCAGGACTGACCCGGTGAGCCGGCTCACGGAACGAGGTGACCGGTGGGTACGGGACTACGCTGGGGCCGTGACCACGACGACCTCCGGCCTCACGGCCGTCCGTGCCGGCGTCCTCGACTACGAGGCCGCCTGGGAGGAGCAGCGCCGGCTGCACGAGTCCGTGGCGGCCGGCGAGCGCGGCGACACCGTGCTGCTGCTGGAGCACCACAGCGTCTACACCGCCGGCAAGCGCACCGAGCCCTGGGACCGGCCGATGGACGGCACCCCGGTCATCGACGTCGACCGCGGCGGCAAGATCACCTGGCACGGCCCGGGTCAGCTGGTCGGCTACCCGATCGTGCGCCTGCCCGACCCGGTCGACGTGGTCGCGTACGTGCGGCGCACCGAGCAGATGCTGATCGACGTGTGCGCCGAATTCGGGCTGACCGCCGGCCGGGTCGAGGGGCGCAGCGGCGTGTGGGTGCCGGAGGACGACCGCGGCCCCGCCCGCAAGGTCGCCGCCATCGGCATCCGGGTCGCCCGCGGCGTCACCCTGCACGGCTTCTCGATCAACTGCGACTGCGACCTGGCGTACTTCGACCGGATCGTGCCCTGCGGCATCCGCGACGCCGGCGTCACCTCGCTCACCGCCGAGCTGGGCCGCCGGGTCACCGTGGCGGACGTGCTCCCCGTGGTGGAGCGCCGCCTGCCGACCCTGCTCGCCTGAGAGCGCGTCAGGCCGGCGCCTCGGGCGGGCCCGGCTGGTCGAGTCGATCCGGCGGCTCGGCACGCCGGACTGAGCGGAGATCCCCCTCTTGAGCGATCGCTCAAACCGCTCTACCCTCACTCTTGAGCAGTCGCTCAAAGAGTGAGGGCGGTATGCGACCCATCTACGTCGAGACAGTCATCGGCGCACCGATCGCCGAGGTGTGGCGGGTGACGCAGGATCCCGTGGAGCACCGCCGGTGGGACGTCCGCTTCGGCCGGATCGACCCGCTGCCGGGTGGCCCGCCCGCCCGGTTCCGGTACGCCACGCCGGTGGCCCCCGGCGTCACGATCGCCGGCTGGGGCGTGCACGCCGGCGAGCGGGACCGGCCGGACGGCAGCCGCACCTCCGCGCTGCGGTTCGGATCCGACGACCCCCGCTCGTTGATCGCGGCCGGTGCCGGCTACTGGCGCTACCTGCCGGGTGCGGAGGGCGTGCGGTTCCTCACCGGCTACACCTACACACCGCGCTGGGGACCGCTGGGGCGCGCCGCCGACCTGGGGTTCCGCCCGGTGTTCGGGTGGGCCACCGCCTGGTCGTTCGACCGGCTACGGCTCTGGCTGGAGCACGGGGTCACCCCGGAGCGCGCCCGACGCAACGCGGCCCGGGAGACCGCCGTACGGCTCCTCGGGGTGCTGGCCGCCGGAGCGCTCGCCGCCGGCTCCGGCGGCCCGGCCGCCACGGTGGCGCTCGCCGTCCTGGGCGCGTCGCTGGCCGCGCTGGCCGTACCACCGCGCCCGCACACCCCCGCGGCCCGCCGCTGCCGGCGCCGGCCACCGGACCGCCTCGCCGCGCGGGCGCCCGAGGAGTTGGAGAAGCTGTGACCGCCGTGTTCCGTACCGCCCTGGGTACCGCCTTCGACCGGCTCCACCCCGAGTTGCAACGCCGTTTCGATGTCGACGGCGACACCCACCTGGGCTGCGTGGGCACCGGGGTGATGGACCGCGTCTGGCGGGGTGCCGCCTTCACCCTGCCGTTCCTGCACCTCGGCACCCTGCGGCACATCCTGTTCCCGGAGACCGGCGTCGGCATCCCCTTCACCATCGAGAACTATGCCTACACCGACTCCTACGGCCGCCCGACGCTGACCTTCGTCCGGACCTTCCAGGTCGCGCCCGACCGCCGGCGGCGCTTCGACGCCACGATGGTGTGGAGCGAACGGCGCGGTGTGCTGGTCGACTACCTCGGGACCCACCAGCACCTGGCGGTCGACCTGCACCCCACCGTCGACGCCGCCGGCGCCCTCACGATCCGCAGCGGCGCCTACCGGTCGCGCGGCGGGCTGCGCTGCCCGGCCACGGTGACCGGGGAGGCCCGCCTGCGCGAGTGGTACGACGAGCGGGCCGGCCGGTTCCGCATCGAGGTGGCGGTGACGAACCGCCGGTTCGGGCCCCTGTTCGGCTACACCGGCAGCTTCACCGTCCGCTACGTACGGCCGGACCGCGCGCCGGTCCCCGCCGCCGTCCGGCCGCTCCGGGAGAACCCCCGGGAGTGACCGCCGCACCGGACGCCACCTGAGTCGATCAAGAGGTTTGCGTCGCGGTGACGGTTCATCCGTGACGCAAACCTCTTGATCAACCGGCATCCGTCCGGGCACCCGTCCGGGGCGTCCGAGAGGGTCACGGCGTGAGGCGGTGCAGGTCGCGCGGGAAGGCGGTCACCTCCCGGACGTTGGTCGCGCCGGTCAGCCGGGCCACGAAGCGTTCCAGGCCGATGGCGAAGCCGCCGTGAGGCGGCATCCCGTGCCGGAACGCGTCCACGTAGCCGGCGTACGGCTCGACCGGCTCGCCGCGCGCCGCGAGCGCCGCCAGGTAGTCGGCGTGCCGGTGCAGCCGCTGTCCACCCGTGACCAACTCCACGCCACGGAAGAGCAGGTCGAACCCGTTGGAGTACGCCGGCCGCACCGGGTCCGGACGGGTGTAGAAGGGCCGCGTCCAGCATCCCGGCGAGGGTGTCCCGCAGCACCGCCATCACGTCCCGGTGGTCGGCGACGAAACCCAGTTCGGCGTCGAGGGTGGCCCGGAAACCGGCGACCGCCGCCGCCGAGACGCGCAGCGCCGCCGAGCGCACCGGGTGCCGCAGCGCGACGGGCGCGTGGTCCAGTTGGGTGGGGAGGCCGGCGGTGAGCGCCGGCCGGTACAGGTCGAACGGCGGCGGCACGGCGGGCGGGCCGAGGGGGCGTACCGTCGGCTCGGTGAGCTCGACCCCGGCGGGCGCCGCCGGGTTGGCGACCACCGTGGCGACCACCTCGACGACGGTCTCCTCGGTCAGGGCCTCGACGGCCGCGCGGGCCTCGGGGAGCGGGAACCTCGCGGTGCCACCACACCTTCGCCCCCGCCGGAGCGGGAGCCTCGTTCGTCGCCTTTTCACCGGGGCCGGCCGGGCGGGTTCTACTGGGCGCACGCGCCGTTCTTCCCGCAGCTCGGGAGGGTCTTCGCGCACCGGTGCCAGACCGCCTCGCAGCAACCGGCGGCTCTCTTCAACTGGCGGGTCGGGGCGCTACTCGGCTCCGTCGCAGCTCTGCGGCGCACGCTAGCACCCGGGCGACGGGACTGTGACGGAGATTTTTCCACCCGGGTGTCCGGCGTCACAACATTCGGGGCGTGATGGCGGTCGCCCGACGTACATCGACAGGTGCCGTCGGGCGTAGGCTCGGTTCTGTGACGATCGAGCACTCCGCGCCGACGACCGGCCAGGCATCGCGCACCGCGACGCCCGCCCCCGAGGGGCGGCGCCTCCTGCGGATCGAGGCGCGCAACGCCGAGACGCCGATCGAGCGCAAGCCGCCGTGGATCAAGGTCAAGGCCAAGATGGGCCCGGAGTACACCCAGCTGCGCGGGCTCGTCTCGCGCGAGGGGCTGCACACCGTCTGCCAGGAGGCCGGCTGCCCCAACATCTACGAGTGCTGGGAGGACCGGGAGGCCACCTTCCTCATCGGCGGTGACCAGTGCACCCGCCGCTGCGACTTCTGCCAGATCGACACCGGAAAGCCGGCCGAGTTCGACGCCGACGAGCCGCGCCGGGTCGCCGAGTCGGTGGTCTCGATGGGCCTGCGCTACGCCACCATCACCGGCGTCGCCCGCGACGACCTGCCCGACGGCGGGGCCTGGCTCTACGCCGAGACCGTCCGGCAGATCCACGCCCTCCAGCCCGGCTGCGGCGTCGAGCTGCTGATCCCCGACTTCAACGCCGTCCCCGAGCAACTCGCCGAGGTGTTCGGGTCGCGGCCGGAGGTGCTCGCCCACAACGTCGAGACCGTGCCGCGGATCTTCAAGCGGATCCGGCCCGCGTTCCGCTACGAGCGATCCCTCGACGTGATCCGGCAGGCCCGCGCCGACGGCCTGGTCACCAAGAGCAACCTGATCCTGGGCATGGGCGAGGAGCGCGCCGAGGTCTCCCAGGCCCTGCGCGACCTGCACGAGGCCGGCTGCGAGCTGATCACCATCACGCAGTACCTGCGCCCCTCCCCCCGCCACCACCCGGTCGAGCGGTGGGTCAAGCCGGAGGAGTTCGTCGAGCTGCGCGAGGAGGCCGAGGAGATCGGCTTCGCCGGGGTGATGAGCGGCCCGCTGGTGCGTTCGTCGTACCGCGCCGGCCGGCTCTACCAACAGGCCCTGGAGGCCCGCCAGGCCGCCCCGGTCGGCACCGCCGGCTGACGACACCCGGCCGCCGCGTGGGGCACCGCGCCGCGCGGACCGCCCGCCGGGTGCCATGATCGGCCCATGACCACCGGGGTACGCGAGGAGCACCGCGCCGCGCTGCGCGCGCTGCCGCGGGCCCGCTGGTCCCGGCTGCCCGACGCGCTGGCCCTCGTGGCGGTCCTCGCCGGGGTCGCGTACCGCCTCGGCCTGCTGCTCCACGACACGCCCCCGACCAACAGCGACGAGGCCACCATGGGGCTCGCCGCCCTGCACATCGCGCAGGGGCGGGAGTTCCCGGTCTGGTTCTACGGCCAGGCGTACATGGGGACGCTCGAGGCGTACCTGGCCGCACCGCTGTTCGCGCTCGCCGGCCCGTCGACCCTGGCGCTGCGCCTGCCCACCCTGGCCCTGTACGCGGTGTTCGTGCTGCTGGCCTGGCGGCTCGCGGTGCGGCTCACCGGGGACCGGTGGTACGGGCTGCTGGTCGCGGCGCTGCTCGCGTTCGGCTCGGACCGGGTCGTCAAGAACCAGCTCATCGCCGGTGGCGGGTACCCGGAGATGAACGCCGCCGGGGTGGCACTCGTCCTGCTCGCGTACGACCTGGCGGCCGGCCGGCCCGGACGCCGGCTGCCCCGCTGGGCGGTGTGGGGGTTCCTCGCCGGCCTGCTGGTGTGGGTGGACCCGCTGGTCCTGCCGTACGTGGCCACCGCCGGGGCGGTGCTGGTGGCGTTCCGGTGGCGGGAACTGCGCGGCCGGGCGGGCGCCCTGCTCGGTCTCGGCGCGCTGGTCGGTGCGGCACCGCTGCTGGTCGACAGCCTCGTGTCGGGCCGCAGCCCGCTCGCCGCCGTCCTGGCCGCCGGTGGCGCCGGGCAGCCCGCCGGCTGGGCCGAGCGGCTGCACGGCGCGCTGGTGCTCGGGCCGGCGCTGGGCATCGGCTTCTGCTCGCCCGGCCGCTGCGCCGGCTGGCAGCTGTGGTGGTCGGCCGTCCTGCCGCTGCTCCTGCTCGCCGCCGCCGTCGCGGCGTGGCACCGGCTGCGCGCCCCGGCCGAGCCGGGCGCCCCGGGCGGGCGATCCGACGAGGCCGCCCGTCCGGTCGGCGCGGCCCTCGCGCTGGCCCTGGTCGGGGGGGCCGTGCTGACGCTGGCCGTCTACGTGGGGAGCAGCGCGTCGGGCCGTACCCCGGTCGAGAGTTCGCGGTACCTGTCCTGCCTGCTCATCTCCGTACCCGTGCTGCTGTGGCCGGTGTGGGACGCGGCCCGGCGGCGATCGGGGCGGGCCGGAACCGCCCGCCGGGCCGCCGCCGTCGGGGTGCTCGCCGCGACGCTCGGCACCGCGGCGGTCGCCACCGGTGGGGCGGTCGCCGCAGCGCCCGCGTACCGGGCCGCCGAGGCCCGGCACGCCGACCTCGTGCGCGCCCTGCGCGCGCTGGACGTGCGGCACGTCTACGGCGGCTACTGGACCTGCAACCGGCTCACCTTCGCCACCCGGGAGGACGTCCTCTGCGCGGTCGTCGACGACGACCTGAGCCCCGGCCACGACCGGTACCGCCCATACCGACGCGCGGTGGACGCGGCGCCCGGAGCGGCCTGGGTGGCCCCGGAGGGCTCACCCCTCGCCGCCCGCCTGGACGCCGAACCGGACCGGTTCACCAGGCACACCGTCCCCGGCTGGCACGTCTACCTGCCCCACCGTTGATCCGCCGTCGATCTTGGAGTTGTGGTGCCGGACAGAACGGCACCGGTCAGGACGGAACGCCCACCACGACTCCATGATCGACCCGAGGCAGCGGGTGGGTGGGTGGGTGGGTGGGTGGGTGGTGGGTCAGTGGGTTTCGGTCAGGAGGCCCAGGCGGTGGGCCAGGGCGGCCGCCTCGACGCGGTTGTGCACGTCCAGCTTCGCGATGATGCGGGAGACGTGGACGCTGGCCGTCTTCGGCGAGATGAACAGCTCCTCGGCGATCCGGCTGTTGCTGTGCCCCTCGGCGACCAGCCGCAGCACTTCCCGCTCGCGCTCGGTCAGCAGGTCCGCCCCGGGACGGCCCCGGGTCGCGCCCCGCAGCCCCACCCGGCGGGCCAGGGTCGCGGCCTGCTCGGCCAGCGACGCGGCACCGAGCCGGTCGGCGAGCGCGGCTGCCTCGGCGACGGCCGCCGCCACCTCGTCCCGCTCCCCCGTCGCGGCGGCCGCCTCGGCCAGCGCGAGCAGCGCCCGGGCCAGCGGGTACGGCTGACCGTCGGCCCGCCAGGCCGCCACGGCGGCCCGCCACCGGGTGAGCGCGTCCGCGCCGCCGGCCTCCACGGCGGCGCGGGCGGCGGGCACGATCACCGGCCGGGTGTCCCCGTCGCCGGGACCGTCCACGCCGGCGGTCGGGATCGACGCCGAGAGGGTGGCCGCGACCTGGGCGGCGTGCGCCCGCTCGGCGGGGAAGCGCACCGGCACGGTGGCGGCGAGGGCGGCGGTCCGGGCGGCGAGATCGTCGTCGCCGACGTGGCGGGCGGCGCGGGCGAGGGCGGTGAGCACCGGCCTGCCGTACCGGGGATGGTCGGCGATGCTGCTGTCGGCCAGTGCCGCCTCGGCTGCCCGCCGCGCCTCGGGCCGGTCGTCGGCGGCGAGGGCGGCCTCCAGCCGCAGCTCGATCAGGGGCAGCCGCTGGTGCGGGTGCAGGTACGGCTTGGTGAGGAAGCTCAACGACCGGCCGATCGTCTCGTCGGCGGCCGGATGGCCCTGGGCCAACCGCAGCGCGGCGCACAGTTGGAGCCAGTGCGAGCCGGTGACGCCCGGCGGGTCGATCCGGGCGGCGTCGGCGAGCACCTCGCCCGCCTCCGCCCACCGGCCCAGCGCGAGCAGCGCCTCGGCCCGGTTCGACAGCAGGTACGCCCCGGTCGAGCGGCTGATCCCGACCCGCCGCGCCTCGGTCACGCCGTCGGCGGCGGCGCGGGCCGACTCCTCGTACCGGCCCAGCTCGAACAGCACGTCGGAGATGTGCACCAGGGCGCTGACCAGTGCCGGCGCGGTGCCGGCGGCCCGGGCCAGCGCCTCGGAGCGGCGCAGCTCGGCCAGGCCCAGGTCCGGCGCGTTGTCGGCCCGGCGCAGCATCGCGAGCTGCACCGGAAGCTCGGCGCTGTCGGCACCGGCGGCCCGCGCCGCCGCGAGCACGTCGGCGGCCAGTAGCGCGCCCTCCGCCCGGTCGACGCGGGCGACGTGGGCGGCGACGTCGGCGAGCAGGTGCAACCGGTGGGGGCCGTCCGGCGCCCCGGCCGCCAGCCGGTACGCCTCCCGCAGCTCGGCGGCGCCGTCGCTCTTGCCGAGCATGGCGAGCATCCGGCCGCGCCGGTCGAGCAGCCGGGCGGCGCGCAGCGGCTCCGCCGTTCCGTCCACCTCGGCCAGCGCGGCCCGGGTCAGGGTGAGGGCGCGCTGGTAGTCCCCGGCGGTCGTGGCCGCCGCGATCGTCTCCTCCAGCAGGGCGAGGTGGTCCATGCCGAGCCGGTCGGCCGCGTCGGGGACCAGCTCCCACAGCTCCAGCGCCCGTTCCAGCAGCCGGCTCTGCTCGGCGTACGCGTAGCGGTCGGCCGCCGCGCAGGCCGCCGTCCGGGCGGCCGCCAGCGCGCGGGGGTGGTCGTGCGCGGCGTACCAGTGGTGGGCGATCTCGGCGGGCGCGCGGCCGGCGGCGACCAGGCGGGGCTGAGCCTCGATCGCGGCGGCCCAGCGGGCGTGCAGCCGGGCGTGTTCCCCGGGCAGCAGCTCGTCGTGGACGGCCTCCCGGACCAGTGCGTGCCGGAACTCGTAGTCCCCCTCCGGGTCGGCCACCACGAGCTGGGCGGCGACGGCGGCGCGCAGCGCGTCCTCCAGTTCGGCGTCCGGCAGTCCGGCGACCTCGGCGAGCAGTTCGTGGGCGAACCGGGTTCCGCCGGCGGCGGCGATGCGCAGCACCCGCTGCGCCGGCTCCGGAAGCTGGTCCACCCGGGCGAGCAGCAGGTCGCGCAGCGTCTCCGGCAGGGCGGCGCAGCCAATCGGGTCACCGGCGGCGGCCAGCTCCTCGATGAACAGGGGGTTGCCCTGCGTACGGTCGTGGATGTCGTCGACCGCGCGGGCGGCCGGCTCGGCGCCCAGCAGGCCGGCCAGGACCGCCCCGGTGCCGTCCCGGTCCAGCCGGCCCAGCTCGATCCGCTCGACGCCCCGGGCCCGGTCCAGCTCGGCCAGGAACGGCCGGAGCGGGTGCCCCCGGTGCAGCTCGTCGCTGCGGTAGGTGCAGACCAGCAGCAGGCGGTCGGCGCGGGCCGCCCGGACGAGGAAGCCGATCAGGTCCCGGGTGGAGCGGTCGGCCCAGTGCAGGTCCTCGATGACCAGCACCAGCGGCTGCTCGTCGGCGAGGCGCGCGAACAGCTCGGCGACCAGGTCGAACAGGTAGCCGCGCGGAGCGTCGGAGACCGGGGGCGGTGCGGCACCGAGCGGGCCCCGGGCCAGCTCCGGCAGGAGTCGGGCGAACTCCGCCTCGTACCCGTCGAAGACGGCGGGACCGTCGCGGCGCAGCACCGCGCGCAGCGCCGCCGCGATCGGTGCGAAGGGCAGGCCCGCCTCGCCGAGTTCCAGGCACTGCCCGACGAGCAGTCGGGACCCGTCGGCGACGCCGCCGAACTCGTCGAGCAAGCGGGTCTTGCCGACCCCGGCCTCGCCACCCACCAGGACGGTGGTCGGCTCCCCGGCGCGGGCCCGCGCGAGCGCGTCCCGCAGTGCGGCCAGTTCACGCTGGCGGCCGACGAGGACGGAACAGGCGGCGCGTGCGGTCACGGCACCGAGCATGCCACGCCCGCTGCCGCCCGCGGTCCCGCCGACCCCGTCGGCGGGCGACGGCCCCGTCGCGACGACGCCTCGTCCGGACGACGCGACGGGCGC
>NZ_JAATEO010000017.1 GCF_012034245.1 Micromonospora thermarum
CTGAGAGCGTGCACGCCCACCGATCGCTGTCGGGGGATCGACACAGCCACCCGGCGTCGTGCCACGCACCCGAAGATTGAGCGGCAGGGAATCGTCGGCTCGGATCCGGAGTGGCCATGGGTGTCGAGGGCAGAGTCCTACCGGTCGACGTGCTCGTCGAGCGCGTCGCCGCCCGGGTGGCCCCTTCGGAATTGTCCGAGGCGCACGTCGCTGATCGACGCCGCCCGGCCGACGACGGTGCGCTCGGCGCGGGAATCGACGTGAACGCCGCCCAGCTCCTGGTACCGGCGGTCACGTTCGTCTGCAGCGGCGTCGCGGCGACCCTGGTCCAGGGAGCCACCGACCCGCTACGCGAACGGGTCACCAGCGGCGTCGAACGGCTCCTGGCCCGCATTCGCCGTCGGAGAGCCGAGCCGACCGTGCGGATCAACCGCGACTGGACCACCGAGGATCTCGCCCGGATCCGGTCCGTGGCGCTGGCGAAGGCGCGGGCGTTCGGCCTCCAGCAGGTGGAAGCGGAACTGATCGCCGACGCCGTCGTCGGTGTGCTGGTCAGCGAGCGTGACCGGTGACTCCCACGGACGTGGTGGCCGGGACCACGCAGGAGCGGGCCGCGCCGGTCGACGTCTTCCGATTTCCGTCCGACACCACGGTCCTGCTGTCCCTGCTCGCGGGCGCGGTGCTGCTCGGCAACCTGTTCCTCGGCCTGTCGTTCACGCTCTCCGCGGCCACGCCGTGGACGCCTCCCACGGAGATCGTCGTGGTCGGGTCGTACCGGGCGTACCTGCCGATGGGTCTTGCCCTCTTCGGCTACTACGGCTGGAACTGGTTGCGGGCGAGGGGCCTGCGACCGGTGGACGACGAGGCGGTCCTGGCGCTCGCCGAGGAGATCCGCGACGAGCTGGGCATCACCCGTCGGGTGGAGTATCTCCAGGCCGAGCACCTCGGCGGTCGTGCCTACGTGAGTGACCGTGGGCTGCCGCGCGGACGACCCTATGTGGCGCTGGGGCCGGAGCTGTCCGCACTGGCGACCAGAGCGGACGGGCGATCCAGGGGCATCCTGGCAGCGGTGCTGCGGCACGAGTTGAGCCACGTGCGCAATCGCGACATCAAGCAGTACCAACTCGCCCGGATCCTGCGGACCTCGTACGTGCTCGGCGGGTGCTGGTTCCTGCTGCTGCTCCTGCTGGAGGCCTCGAGCGGCAACCGGTCGCCGGCGGTGGACGGCTGGGTGGTCGTCCGTCTCGCGGCCATCGGCCTGCTGATCGAGGTCACGCTCCGCGCCTTCCTCCGTGCCCGGGAGCACTACGCCGACCTGCGTGCGGCGGAGCACGACAGCGGCGAACTGCACCACGCCCTGCGCTGCACCGGCGCGGTGGCCGATCGGGTCGGCTGGCTCCGGCGACTGTTCCGCCGCCATCCCGCCGCCGACGTCCGGGCCGACCGGCTGTCGGAGCCGGGTGAACTGTTGCGGTTTCCGATCGGGTACGCACTGGCCGGTGGTCTCCTCGCCGGCGTCTCCCTCACCACGGCACAGACGCTGATGTCGACGGTCTGGCACACCGTCGGCGTGGCCGACCTGCGGAGCGCGGCCGTTGTCGGCCTGGTCGTCGGCCTTCCGCTCGGTCCCTTCCTCGCTTTCACGCTGTGGCGGCACGTCTGGGCCATGTCGCGGGCGGGGTGGCCCGCGACGCTCGTCACGCAGGCGGCGGCGCTCACCGTCGGCACGATCGCCGGGACCTATCTGGCGCCGTACCATCTGCCCGGCGTCGTCGACCGGCGCTACCCGCTCGACGCCCTGTCGGCGCTGTTCCTGGCGGCGGGCCTTCTTCTCGTCTGCCACTGGTTGGCGGCGATCACCCGCACCTGGCGCCGGTTCCGGCCGGACGCCGGTCTGCCGCGGTGGCTGGCCGTCACGATGCTGCCGTTCGCGGTGCTGGCCGTCGGCGGCTTCGTCGCGGTGATCTTCCGAGGCACGTGGTCGACCACGGCGTTGATCGTCCTGTCCGCCGCCGCGGTGACCGCGGCCGCCACGACCGCTGCGGCGTCCGCCGGGCGCACCCTCGCCTCGGCACTCGCCGACGCCGGCACCCTCGTCGGGGTGCCGGTCCTGCTGGCCGTCGCCGCGCTGCTCTGGACGTATCCACCCGGGTTCACGATCGTGTCGCCGTACTGCCTGCGGCCCGCTACGAAGGTGACGGTGTCGGCGTACCTCTGTCTGCGCACCGGTACCGGGCCGGACGAGTGCGCCGCGGGGCCTCCCACCGACGAGCAGAAGGAGTCGGTCCGGGCGGCACTGGCCCGCCTGTCCGGCGGCCGCGTCGAGTTCATCGACACGGACCGGGGTTACCAGCGGTTCCGGGCGATGCACGTGCAGGACTGGGGCGTCTGGGCCGGCACGGTACGGCCGGAGGACCTGGCGGAGTCGTACGAAGTCGTCGCAGCGCGTCGCGATGCCGAACGCGCTCGTGCCGAGATAGCGGCACTGCCCGGCGTCACCGAGGTGGTGATCGATCCCCCGTGCTTCGTGCGCCAGGTGTTCGACGCGTGAGAACTGCCGGCCCGGGAGGGGGACCGGCTGTCACGCCGGGGCGGTCAGGAAGGCGGCGAGCGGGTCGACCAGCCGGGCCGGCGCCCGGTTGATGCCGTCGTGGCCGCAGCACGGCACCGGGAGCAGGCGCCGTGCACCGTGCAGAGCTTTCTGCACCTGGTGCGGCACAAGTTCTACGACCGCACGACCTGTCACCGGCTCACCGCGTACCCGACGAGGCCGGGCTGGCCACCCTGGACCGCATCGCGGCCGGCGGGATCGCCGCCACCCCAGAGAACCCGGCGCCGGTCGACGGCGCGCCCGCCCTGCCGGTGGAGATCTGCCGCGCCAAGCGGGGCCGCTGACGGTCCGCCCGGTGGGGCGCACCCGCCGCCCCACCGGGCGCTCCGGCGCCGCTCACATCAGCCCGCGGACCGCCGCCAGCGCCGCGTCGACGTCCGCCTCGCTGTTGGCGATCGTCGCGCCGAACCGCAGGTACGAGGGGTTGTACGGCGTGCTGCTCGCGATCACGCCGGCCGCGTACAGCCGACCGACCGCCTCGCCCACCGGCAGGTCGGCAACGGCGCAGCAGACGATGCCGGCGGACAGCTCGGCCGAGCGCGGCGTGACCAGCCGCACGCCACGGACGCCGGCCAGGCCGCCCTTGAGCCGGTCGGCCAGTTCGCGGGTCCGCGCGGCGACCCGATCCCGACCGATCCGGCGGTGGAGGTCGAACGCCTCGGCCAGCGCCCACCGGTGCTCGAAGGTGTGGTAGCCCCCGGGCGTGTGCGCCGGGCCGCCGGGTATCACCGGCGCACCCGCGCCGCCGGACAGCCAGTGGCCGATGCTGCGCCCGTCGAAGGGAGGGATCACGGCTGTCATCCGGGCCCACGCCCGGTCGCTGCCCCAGACCAGGCCGGTGCCACGCGGCCCGAGCAGCCACTTGTGGCAGCCGGAGACGAGCACGTCGCAGCCGAGCTGATCGGGGGTGGCGGACTCGGCGCCGAAGCCGTGTACCCCGTCGACACAGACCAGCGCCTCCGGACTGCGGGCCCGTACGGCCTCCGCGAGCTGCTGGATCGGCAGCTTCACGCCGGTGCTGGAATGCACCCAGGTCAGCGCGACGACCCGGGTGCGCGGGGTGACCGCCGCCGCGAGGTTGCCGACCACCTCGTCCACGCTGGCCACCGCCGGATCCCGGTAGAGGCGCACCCGGCGGACGGTGACCCCGTCCCGTTGGGCCCGCGGCCGCAGCGACTCGTGCGTGGCGTAGAAGTCGTGCTCGGTGGTCAGGACCTCGTCGCCGGGCCGCAGCCGTACGGCGGTGTAGAGCAGGCCGAGGCCCATGGTGGTGGAGTCGGTCAGGGCGATCTGGTCGGGGCGTGTCCCGAGGTGCCCGGCGGCCGCCCGGAGGGCGGCGGCGTCGAGTCGTTCCTCGTTGGCGGCCAGGTAGCCCACCGCGTCCCGGTCCAGCCCGTCCCGGTGCGCGGCGACGGCGGCCCGGACCGGCGCGGGATGGGGCGCGAAGACGAAGGTGGCCAGGTGTGCCCTGGCCCGGTCGATCGCGAACTGCGCCTGGACGCTGTCCCAGCTCGCCGGATGCAGTGCCGGTGGGGTGGCGGCCGGTGCGGCCGCGGGCTCCCGCCCGGCCGGCTCGCAGCCGGTCGCCAGGCCGGTCACTCCGGCCGCCGCGGTCACGCCGAGCAGGCCCCGTCGGGTGAACTGCATACGATCTATCGTCCGCTGTCGACGTCACGGACACATCACCGAGGCGTCGCGAGCGGAGCGCTGATCCGGCGGCCACGGCGCGGCCGGGAGCCGGCCGTCGGTGCCCGCCCCCGCCGGCGCGGTCCGTCGGGGCCGGCCCGCCGGCGCCCGGGCCGGGTGGGGAGCGTGGTAGACATTCCGCGTGGTGGAGGTGAGCCAGTCCGGGGAGCGCGGAATCGACGACGTGGTCCTGGACGCCGCCCGGGACTGCGTCCTCGCCTACGGCGTCCGTCGCACGACGCTGACGGACGTGGCGCGACGTGCCGGGGTCTCGCGGATGACCGTCTACCGGCGCTGGCCGGACGTGCAGTCGCTCATCGGCGACCTGATGAGCCGGGAGTGGCACCAGGTGCTGCTGGCCACCGCGGCCGACGAGGGCGAGGGGCCGGCCCGGGCGCGGGTGGTGGCGCGGGTGGTGGCGGGTGTGCGGCTGCTGCGGGAGCACCCGCTGCTGTGCAAGATCCGGGACGTCGATCCCGAGGTGCTGCTCCCGTACCTCCTCGACCGGCGCGGCAACGGCCAGGACGAGATGCTGCGGTTCCTGGCGGCGGCCCTGGCCGACGGCGGCGAGGACGGCTCGATCCGGTCCGGCGACGCCGAGGTCATGGCCCGCGCGGTCTACCTGACCACCCAGTCCTTCGTGCTCTCCGTCCGCACGGTCGCCGACAGCGTGCCGGCCACCGCGCTCGACCAGGAGCTGGCCCGGCTGGTCGACGGCTACCTGCGCCCGGACTAGGCGATGATCCGCAGTGCCCGCGGGCGGACCTCGACGTGCACCTGGTCCACCCGGCCGACTGGGTCGCCGTCGCCGTACACGGCCACCGGGCGGTCGGCGCGTACGGTGACCGAGCTGCCGCGGTAGGACGTCACCTGCGGGAGCCCTACGTGCCGGCCGGTGCGCATCTGCCGGATCGCCACCGGGAACAGCAGCTTGGTGGCGTGTCCGATCACGACAACGTCCAGCGCTCCGTCGTCGGGCCGGGCGGCCGGTGCCACGTGCAATCCGCCACCGTAGTAGCCGCAGTTGGCGGCGACCACCGTGTACGCGTACACCTGCTCGGTGCGGCCGTCGACGGTGATCGTGTACCGGGTGCGCGGCCAGCGCAGCAGCGCGCGCAGCCCGGTGGTGGGATACACCAGCGACGCGGGCAGGCGGGACCGGTTGGCCAGTTCGTTGGCGGCCGCGTCGAGGCCGGCGTAGACGCTGCCGACGATCGTCTGCCCGGCGACGCGGAGCACGTCGAGGTGCCGGGCCAGGCCGTGCAGCAGCAGCTCGGCGACCGCGTCGGGGGAGTGCGGCAACGCCAACTGGCGGGCGAGGTCGTTGCCGCGCCCGGCGGGGATGACGCCGAGCAGGCCGCCGGCGTCGGCGACCGCCCCGGCGAGCAGCCGGATCGTGCCGTCACCCCCGGCGGCGACGACGACCTCACCACCGTCCACCGCCGTGGCGGCACGGTGCCGGGCCTCTGCGGCGGTCTGCGTGTACTCCACCCGGATCCGGGCGCCGGCGGCACGGAGCCGGTGGGCCACCGGCATCAGGCGGGACAGTCCTCGGCGCGCGGCCGGCCCGAGGATCACGGCGAAGGCACGCACCTCACGGCACCAGGATGCCGGGGTTGAGGATGCCGGCCGGGTCCAGGTGCCGCTTGACCGCCCGGAGCAGGTCCACCGCGACGTCGCCGATCTCGGCGGCGTACCAGGCCCGGTGGTCCGCGCCGACGCCGTGGTGGTGGGTGATCGTGGCGCCGGCGGCGGCGATCGCGTCGCTCGCCGCCGCCTTCGCGGTGTGCCAGCGGCCGATCGGATCCGGGCCGGGGGAGCAGATGACGGTGAAGTACAGCGAGGCGCCGGTCTCGTAGACGTGGGAGACGTGGGCCAGGACCAGGGCCCCGTCCGGCAGCGCGTCGAGGATGGCCTGCCGGACCCGGGCGTGCACCTCCGGCAGGGCCGACCAGTACGCCGCCGTCTCCAGGGTCTCCGCGAACGCTCCCGCGTCCAGCAGCGCGTCCCGCAGGTACGGGGCGTCGAAGCGGTGCCGTTCCCAGTGCCGTCCGGCCTCCGCACCCACCGGCGTGCCGCCGTGTGCGGCCAGCACGCCCGCGGCCGCCTCGACGGTGGGCTGGACGTCCGCGCCCTCGTACCCGGCGACCAGCAGGCAGCCCCCGTCGGAGCGGCCGGACCCGGCGGCCCCGATCATGGTCTCGACCTCGTCGGACAGCCGCAGCACCGTGGGTCGTGGCCCGTCCTGCGCCAGCCGTCGTACGGCGTGCAGGCCGGCGGCGAACGATTCGAACCGCCAGCCCTCGTAGTGCGACCGCGCCGGCAGGGGGCGCACCCGCAGCGTCACGTCGGTGATGACGCCGAGCGTCCCCTCGCTGCCCAGGAACAGTTGCCGCAGGTCGGGACCGGCGGCCGAGGCGGGCGCGCGGCCCACCCGGACGGTGCCGCGGGGAGTGGCGACCGTCAGCGCCGTCACCATGTCGTCGAAGCGGCCGTACCCGGCGGACGCCTGCCCGGACGACCGCGTGGCGGCGAAGCCGCCGATGGTGGCGTACTCGTAGGACTGGGGGACGTGGCCGAGGGTGAACCCGTGCTCGGCGAGCAGTTCCGCGGCGCGCGGGGCGCGCAGTCCCGCCTGCAGGACCGCGGTCCGCGACACCGGGTCGACGGCGACCAGCGTGTCCAGCCGGCTCAGGTCGACGGTCACGTGCCGGGTCGCGGTGGGCGTCAGCCCGCCCACGACCGAGGTGCCGCCGCCGAAGGGGACCACCGCCACCCCGTGCCGGGAGCAGACGTCGAGGACGGACACCACCTCGGTGTGGTCGGCCGGGCGGACCACGGCCTGCGGGGCGGGGCGCACGTGGCCGCGCCGGTCCCGCAGCAGGTCCGGCGTCGACATGCCGGACGCGTGGCGTGCCCGCGCCTCGGCGGCGGTGACCACGTGCCCGTCGCCGACCACCTGCCGCAGTGCGGCGAGGACCGCGCCGTCCAGCTCGCACTCCGGCACCGCCACCTCCGCCAGCGGGACCACCGGTGGTGGGGGCGTCAGGTCGAGCACCTGCGCCAGCAGCTTCGCGGCGGAGTCCGGCAGCACCTTCGCGTTCGTCGCCGTGCCCCACCGGGCCCAGCCGGCGGGCGACGCTTCCCCTCGCACATCCATGTGTGACAGAGTGACATCAAACGTCACTCCATCGCAAGGAGGGTTCGTGGAGGCATCGCTGACCGGCGTACGCCGTGAGCGGGACCTGGCCGAGCTGGCCGACGCCGCCCCCGTGGACGTCCTCGTCGTCGGGCTGGGCGTGACCGGCGCCGGGGTGGCGCTCGACGCGGCCAGCCGCGGCCTGTCCGTGGTGGCCGTCGACGCCCACGACCTCGCCCACGGCACCTCCCGCTGGAGCTCCAAGCTCGTCCACGGTGGCCTGCGCTACCTCGCCCACGGACAGGTCGGCATCGCGTACGAGAGCGCCACCGAACGGCACGTCCTGCTGACCCGTACCGCCCCGCACCTGACGCGTCCCCTGCCGATGCTGCTGCCGGCGACCAGGTACACCACCGGGTGGCAGGATCGCGCGGCGGCGGCCGGCCTCCGCGCCGGCGACCTGCTGCGCGCCTGTGCCGGCACCTCCCGCCGGACCCTGCCCGGGACCCGCCGGCTCGGTCCGGCCGAGGCGACCGCGATGGCGCCCGCGCTGCGCCCGGCCGGCCTCCGCGGGGCGCACCTGTCCTGGGACGGTCAGCTCTGCGACGACGCCCGGCTCGTGGTCGGCCTGGCCCGCGCGGCCGCCGCGCGATCCGCCCGCGTCCTGCCCCGCTGCCGGGCCGTCGAACTGCACCGCGACGGCGCCACGATCGAGGACACCCGCACCGGGACCCGCCTGCACGTGGCCGCGCGCGCCGTGATCAACGCGACCGGTGTGTGGGCGAGCGACCTGACCCCGCACGTCCGCCTACGCCCGTCCCGGGGCACCCACATCGTCCTGTCCGCCGCCCGCCTGGGCGGGCTCTGGGCCGGGCTGACCATCCCGGTGCCCGGCGAGTTCAGCCGCTACGTCCTCGTCCTGCCCCAGACCGACGGTCTGGTCTACGCCGGGCTGACGGACGAACCGGTGGACGGTCCCGTCCCCGACGTGCCGCAACCCACCGACGCCGACATCGCCTTCCTGCTCGACGTGCTCAACAGCGTCCTCGACCAGCCCCTGCGACCCGACGACGTCCTCGGCGCGTACGCCGGGCTCCGGCCGCTGCTCGCCGACGCCGACGCCCGGACCGCCGACCTGTCCCGGCGGCACGCCGTCATCGACGACCCGGACGGGATCATCAGCGTCGTCGGCGGGAAGCTCACCACCTACCGCCGGATGGCGCAGGACGCGGTCGACACCGCCGTCCGGCGCCGGGGCCTCACCGCCGGCCCGTGCCGTACCCGCCGCCTCCCGCTGCCCGGCGCCGCGAGCCGAGCGCAGCTGGCGCGGGTCCCCGCGCCGCGCCGCCTCGTCCAGCGGTACGGCACCGAAGCGGTCGCCGTGCTGGCCGAGGCGCCGGCCCACCTCCGCCGGCCGATCGGCCCCGACATCCCGGTCACCGGCGCCGAGCTGCTCTGGGCGGCCCGGCACGAGCTCGCCCTCACCGTCGACGACCTGCTCGACCGGCGTACCCGCATCGGCCTCGTCCCGGCGCACCGGGAGGCCGCCCTGCCGGTGGCGCGGGACGTCCTCGCCCTCGCCGCCGAGGGCTGAGCGGCACCCGCGCGGCGAAAACTGGTCGATCCAGAAGTACGGCGCGGACTACCGGTTCGCCACCCCGTACACCGGAGGCAGCGATGTCGCCTGGTTCCGGGCGGCCATCGCCGCGATCGGCCCGCACCTGGTCGAGGTGTGGTACCCGGCGGACCCCGGATACAACAACGCCACCCCGTTCGTCGTGGCGACGAGCAGCGGCCTACGCCGTACGCGCCGGAACCGTGACATCATCGACGACAGCTCCTGCGGCCGGGGCGTCAACCTCACCGGCGCCGACGGCGCGATCTACACCTACTGCCACTTCTCGTCGTGGTCGGTCGGCAACGGCGCGCCCGTCGCACCCGGACAGATCGGCCTGACCGGCAACACGGGCAACTCCACCGGACCGCACCTGCACTTCGGCATCCGCACCGGCGGCACCCGGCGGTGCCCGCAGGCCTTCCTTCTCGCGATCTACGACGGCCTCACCCCGCCGGCCGCGACCAGCCTGCCCACGACCGGGTGCTACTACGCGACGCGCAGCGCCGCACCGGAGCCGCCGCTCGGCTGAGGTTCAGTGGGACCGGCTCCGCCGGCGGTCGGCCGTGAGGGTGACCAGGAAGCTCGCATGGTCGGTCGTCCCGCCCATGCCGACCGACCGACTGGAGTGGACGGTGAAGCCGCCCGTCGCCATGAGCTGCTGCACGGCGCCGTCGTGGATGTGCAGGTAGTCCGACGGGACGCAGGACCGCACGTCGGGTGAGCCGCCGTGCCGGAGGTTGAGGTCGCCGGACAGGACCGCGGGCTGGTGCGGGTCGCGGAGGCGCACGAGCGGGATGGCCGTGCCGAGCAGATAGGCGCACTGGGCGAGCGCCAGGACCGGGCTGGTGTACGCCAGGTGGGTGGTGCAGGCGTAGAGCGCGCCGGTGGCGTCGACGCAGAGCCACGCCCGTTCCTCGGGATCCGTCGCGTCCTGCATCGGGTAGATCCCGCTGTGCACCGTGTGCCCACCGTACGGCGCCGGGATGTGCGCCAGCAGCCCCACGCCGTACGCCTGGCCGTTGAGACACCGGTAGGGGCCGCCGGTCCGGCGGTTGCGGGCGGCCTTGAAGGCCGCGACGACGGTGCCGCCGGTGTGGACGTCCGCCATCGTCCGCTCCAGCGCGTCCACGTCGCCCTCACAGACCTCGTTGAGGGCGACCAGTCCGGGCTTCTCGGTGCGGATCACGGTGCTGGCCTCGGTCACCGACCGGCCCGTGTAGCAGCCCGCCATGCCGCTGTTGCACAGGTTCATCTGGAGCACCCGGATCCGGGTGGAGCCGGCCGGACCGGCCCCGGACGATCCGGCGGGCAGCGCCGCCACGGACAGCAGGCACACGACGGCCATGAGGCGCCGGAGAAAACGGTACGAACGACCAGCCATGCACCCGCCCCGAATCCGGCTGGCGCAAGTGTATCGGCCGGTGCCGCCGCGCCGGCCCGGTCACCCGGCACCGGCGGCGGGCGCGGTGATCGGTGCTACGGGCGGCCGGACCGCGCCGGCGGCGACCGTGGGCCGTGGTCAGCCGCGTGGGGCGGGGACACCGAAGAGGTCGATGATGCCCCCGGGAAGCTGGGCGAGCAGGTCGGCGCGTTCGTCGTCGTCGAGCGCCTCGGCGATGGTGGCCAGTACCGCCTGGGCGTGCTGGCGCACCAGGTCGGCGTCCGCGCACTGCTCCCGTTGGCCGACAATCCGCAGGAAGTCGCCCACGTCCCACCGCCGTCCCTGCGGATTGCGGGTGACGAACTGGTCCAGCCGGTCGGGTAGCTGGGCCGCGAGGTGGTCGGCCTCCCGTCCGGCGAGCCGCTCGCCGAGCGTCGACAGGACGGCCCGCACGGACCGCTCGGCCTCCTCGTCGTTGAGACCGGCGCGACGTCGTACGGTGGCGATCAACTGCTCGTACTCCATGACCCGCTCCTTCCCGCGGTCCCGGGTGGGACCCCTGCGCCCGCGCCGACGTCAGCGCCCTGACCGCAGCGGCGGGGTGGCACCGATTACCCGGTCCTGGAGCGGGAAAGCCCGGGCGGGCCGGATAGTTGCCGACGTCCGTCGCCGGCCCCCGTCCGCGACGCGGACGGGGGCCGCCGTGGGCGTCAGGCTGGCAGGCGCCACACCTGGTTGGCGCCGCCGAAGCAGTCCCAGATCTGGAGTCGGGTGCCGTTGGCGGAACTGTTGTCGGTGGCGTCCAGGCACTTGTTCGACTGGGGGTTGCGCAGCGTGCCGTTGGACTGGGCCTGCCAGACCTGGGCACCCGTGCCGTTGCAGTCCCAGAGCTGGACCTTCGCCCCGTTGGCGGTGGAGCCGCTGGTCACGTCGGCACACTTGCCCAGCGCGCGGAGGGTGCCGTCGGTGGCCACGGTCCAGTTCTGCGCGGCGGTGCCGTTGCAGGTGTAGAGCTGGATCGCCGTGCCGTTGGCGGTGCCGGCCGCGGCGACGTCGACGCGCTTGCCGCCGATGCCGGTGATCGGGCCGGTCCGACCGCTCGGCGGCGGCGTGGTGCCGCCTGTCGCGGTGTCGTAGATCGCGCTGACCAGCGAGGTCGAGCCGGTGGTGTCCTGGGAGAGTTCCCAGTTCATCATCCCACCGGCGTTGGCCATCGCCCACTGCGTCTTGCGCTTGACCGTCGGGATGCCGTTGTAGCACTGCTGGACTCCGCCGACCGTGGTGCAGTCCCGGTTGGCGTTGGCCGGGTCCATGCCGACCAGGGCCGAGTACGTGTAGTAGCCGGGCCGGCTGTAGAAGGGGACGCCGAGCACGGCCTTGGCGGCGGGCGGTCGGTACCTCCGGCCTGGTGTACCCGGCCGCCGAGATACCCCACGTCGCCGCCCGCTGCGGCGCCACGGTCATCCAGGTCAACCCCGACGAGACGCCGCTGGACGCGGTGGCCGGCGTGAACCTGCGCGGGCCGGCGGCGGTGGTGCTCCCCGCCTTCGTGGCGGCCACCTGGGACGGTGCCGGCCAGATGTGACAGTTGGCCGGGACGGCCGTCAGCGAGGGGTGGCGCTGAGCGCGAGGCTCTCGGGGACCGACCGGTACGCGCGGGCCAGACCCGTCACCAGGGCCTGGCGACCTCCGCGGCCGTCCCGACGGACCCAGTCGCGACCGGACACGCTCCAGCACGTGGTGGTCAACCGGGCCAGGACGTGGAGGCGCAGGTCGTCCGGATCCACGCGGAGCGCGGTGGCGAGGCACGAGATCGCCTCGTCCTCCACGCCGGTGCGGTAGTGGTCGACGTAGGCCAGCAGGGCCGGCGCGGTCAGGATGAGCCGGCGGGTGGCGAGGTAGCGACCGTCCCACCCCGGGTCCAACGCGGTGACCGCGTCGGCGAGGCACCGGTGCAGCTCGGCCAGCACGGGTCCGGAGAGCTTCCGGTCGCGCAGACGGTGCAGGTAGGCCGTCCACAGCTCGACCTCCGCCTCGATCGCCACCGCCTCCTTCGCCGGGAAGTTCCGGAAGAAGGTGCTGCGCGAGACCTCGGCCTCGTCCACGAGGTCGTCCAGGGTCGTCGCGTCGAACCCGCGCTCGGTGAACAGGCGCAGCGCGGTCTCGGTGAGGGCGCGTCGCGTACGCAGACGCTTGCGCTCCCGCAGCGGGAGCGACCGGTCGTCGGCGGTGGGAGCGGTCATACGGCCACCCTACCGGCTGCCGAGATCCACGCACACAAAGAACCGAGTCGCCAAAGGGACTTGCGGTTATGTGGGACTGAGTGTCAGATTGGAGGCGTCGTCCGGCGGGAGCCGGGCCGGTGCCGACAGTGAAGGAGTTCCCCATGTCCTCGACCAGCAGCACCACCTCCCGTCCTCCCTTCGGCACGGCGGTCATCGGCCAGACCGAGAAGGCACTCAACGCCATCCTGGAGCGGCAGTTGGCCGGTACGGCGATCACCGAACCCCAGTGGGTCGCGCTGACCCTGACCGTCGTGAGCGGCGGCACCCTGACCGGCGACCTGCTCGTGCAGCGGATCTCCGATGTGCTGAAGGTCGACCCGGCGGTGGCGCGCCAGCGCGTCGCCGAGCTGGCCGCCGCCGATCTGGTGCGCACCACGCCGGACGGTGTCGTCGAACCCACCGAGGACGGGCGGGCCCTCTGGGGCCGGGTCCGTTCCGGCATCGACCGGATCACCCAGCGGCTCTGGGGTGACCTGCCCGACGCGGACCTGACCACCGCCGGCCGGGTGCTGACCACCGTCCTCACCCGCGCCAACGCCCTGCTCGCCGCGGGTTGATCCCGGTCAGCGGCGATCGTCCGCTCGGGCGGGCCCACGGCGGGCCGGCCTGTCGCGCCGGCCCGCCGTGCTGGTCGATGCTCAGCCCTTCCGCCACCTCTGGTTGGCGGTGCCGGCGCAGTCCCAGAGTTGGAGCCGGGCGCCGTCGGCGCCGTTCCAGTCCTTGATGTCGACGCACCGGTTGGCCCGCAGGTTGACCAGGTCGCCGCCAGCGGTGAGCGTGAACTGCTGCGCGCCCGTGCCGTTGCAGGTGTAGAGCTGGACGACCGCGCCGTTGCCGGTCGCGCCGCCGTCGACGTCCATGCACTTGTTGTTCCGGCTCTGCACCGCGCTGCCGGTGAACGTCCACTTCTGCGCGTCGGTGCCGTTGCAGCCCCACATCTGCAGCGGCACCCGGTCGCTGAAGTTGGAGTTGGGCACGTCGATGCACTTGTTGTTCCAGTTGCTCACCAGCGGGACCCCGCTGCCCGGGACACCCGGTCCGCCGCCGGCGCCGAACGGGCTGAGGATCAGGCCGGCGGCGCGGGGGTCGCCGTTGTGGACCAGCGACTCGAAGGCGCCGACGTCGTCGAAGGCGAAGGCGTACGCCTTGCCGTCGACCATGTTGGCGTGGATGACGCGGGCGTAGTGGTTGGTCGGGTTGCTGCGGTAGAACTCGGCCGGGTTGGTGCTCGGCTGGGTGTCGATGGTGCCGAGGGCGCCCCGGTTCAGCGCGGCGCACAGCGTACGGGAGATCGGGCCGACCACCTGGTCGTTCGGCGCCGGCAGGTCCCCGTCGCAGCCCCACACGCTGGCCGACGAGGGCCGGTTGAAGGAGGCGACGACCTGGCCGGCGCCGTTGGTGAAGGTCATGACGGAGCCGGAGGTCCGACCGAAGTAGCGGATGTGCGGCTGGTCCGCGAACGGCACGACGGTCAACGTCCTGGTGGTGTACGCGTTCCACGCCGACGCGATGTACGAGTCCAGGTAGGTGGCGCTGAGCAGGCCCGCGCCGGCCGCCTTGCCGGGAGCCAGTACGCGCAGCACCGTTCCGTCGGAGCGGGTGTGGACGGTGTTCGCCCAGCCCGGCTGTGACCGGATGCCGTCGATGATGGCGTTGCGGCCGTTGGTGACCACGTCGCCGGTGCGCTTCGTGACGCCGTTGGCGCCGGTGACGGTGACCGCGTGGGGCACCGCGAACATGTCCACCTGCGAGCTGTTGAGCCACAGCCCGGCGTCGTTGTAGGTGAACTCGCTCCAGTCGAAGAGGATGTCACGGTTGGCGTCGCCGGCCGCCCACGGCGCGGGCTGCACGAGACCGTCGGGGGTCAGGAAGAACCGGAGCTTCTCGCCGAAGGAGAAGTAGACGCGGCCGGAGAAGCCGCGCGGGAAGCGGATGGTGGTGGTGCCGCCGGTGCCGGGTCCGGGGATCGACGCGTCCGGCGCGGGCACCGGGGGCACCTGCCCGCCGGACCAGGGGATGAAGGAGCCGGCCTGGTTGACGTAGCCGAGGCGGCCGGTGGCGAGCTGGGTGCCGATCACGTAGAGGTGGACGGCCTCCCCGCGGCCGGTGCTGTTGGTGACGGTGACCGGCAGCAGCGCGGGGCCGACCGCCTGGGCGGGGGACGCGGCGACGGTCACCGGGGCGGCGGCGACCAGAGCGGAGAGTGCGGCCAGGAGTCTTCTTCGGATGCCCACGGCAACTCCTCGGGGATGGCGGGACGGGCTGAGAGAGCGCTCTCTCAGCGTCCCAACCGTTAACAACTTGTGTCAATAGATAGACAGCGGTGTATCGGGGCGTGGTCGTCCCCGCTGGGCTCAGGCGCCCCGGGACGGCTCTCCGAAGCGCACGAGGACGTGCCAGAGCTGCTTGAGGTGCTGGAGCGTGACGGCGCTCGGACCGCGGTCGATCCGCTCCACGGGGAGTTCGAACCCGGCGTGCCACCGCAGGTCGAATCCGTACCGCCCGGCGGCGGCGGCGAACGTCGCGCCGGTCTCCGTACCCCGGAAGGACGGGTCGACCACGACGGCCTCGACGTCGCGGGCGAGGCTCAACTCCCCGTGGACCTGGGCTTCCACGTAGTCGTCCAGCGCCCGTCCGGCCGCGGCCGGGTCGGCGCCCGCCTCGGCGCGGCCCAGCAGTGTCCGGGCCAGGGTGGGCACGTCGGCGGGTACACCCAGGCAGATCCCGGTGGCGGTGGTCGCGGTCAGCAGCGCCGCCAGCACCGGCTCGAACACGTCGACGGTGCCGAGATAGCGGGGTCGAGGTGGCTGTCGCCGAAGGTGAACGTCGACCGGGCCAGCGCCTCCGGGCGCAGCCGCAGGTGGCACGAGCCGAACCGGGGGCACGCGCCGTCGGGGTGGTCGAGCAGGTTGAGGCCGCCGTACTTCGGTCGGTCGGCCGGGCGGACGCCGGCCGCCTGGTAGGCGCCGCCGAACAGCCGCTCCTCCCACCGGTCCCGGTCACCTCCGGGGGTACGCGGTCAGCCCGCCGTTGGAGATGCCCGTCTCGAACTGGCTGCGGTAGACGCCCTCGTCGAGGAGGGCGGTCGCGACCGCCCGTCCGTCGGCGAGGAGCCGGTCGGGGTGGAAGTTCAGCGTGAGCCGGCCCTGCTGACCGATCGCGGCGACGAGGCGTTCCGGCTCGTGGTCCACACCGCACCCGGTCAGGACGCGGGCGATGATGGCGCGGGCCGCGGGACGGTCCCGCAGGGCTCCGGCGCGCACGTGGTCGAGCGCGGCGCGGTGGACCGGTCCCAGGTCGATGGTGTGCACGGCGCTGACCACGGCAAGCCGGTCGCCGGCCGCGCAACCCCGCCCGTCCCGTCGGCCGCCCGAGCTGGGCCGGCCGACGGGGTGCGGCTGATGATCAGGTGCCCGTCACCGGGCCGGGCGCCGCCGGTGGGGCCGGCCGGGCGCGGTTCGTGACGCCGTTGTCCGACGTCGCCGGGGCGGCGGCCACGCCCAGCGCCTGCCCGATCGCGATGGCGATCAGCAGCCACTCGTTGGCGTCCACACCGCCCAGGATCACCGTGGCCAGGACCTGGAGGCCAGCCAGCAGCGCGGCGACGGCCGTCTTCGTCCACCGGTACCGCGGAGCCAGCGGTACGACGTAGACGCCGACCGCGCTCACGGCGGCTATCGCGATCGCGACCCACTCGTCCGGGTCGACGACGCCGTCGCCGGAGGATGTCGCGTACAGGGCGGTGAGCGCCGCGAACGTCGTCGCGGCGAGGGCCTTGCCGTATCTGCCGAAGAACGTTTCCACGCCGCACCTCCACTGGGCGTCGAACCTGTCCCGCCGACCGACGCTGGGCGACACCTCGACTATAGGCACGTGGGCAGGGCGAAAGGCCAGCTCAGCGGCTATCCGACGGTGCTCTGGCCGCTGTGGACGGTGAAGTGTCGGTGATCCGACCGGCCGGCCGGCGGAACCGCCTCCGGTGCCCGCCTCGCCGCACGAGGGAAGGAGCGACGGCCCTGGTCAGGACGGCGCCTTCGGGCAGCGGAGCGGGTCCACCAGCGGTAGCGAGATCGGGTCCAGGCACACGGTGACCAGCTGGGGTGCGCCGGGTGCGGTGGACGGCGACGGCGACGGCGCTGCGCTCGGCGGCGGGGCCGTGCTCGGTGCGGCCGTGGTGGGGGCCGGGCCGGTGGTCGGGCGGGCGGTGGGAGCCGGCCCGGGCCCGTGGTCCCTCGTCGCCGCGTGCGCGGCGGTGCCCGGAGCCCTCGGCGCGACCGCCGGCCCGGCCGGTGCGGGCGCCCGTCCCGTCGTGCCGAGCGGCGTCGTGTCGGGAGCGGTGCTCGGCGACGGGCCGGTCGTCGGCGGGTCGGCGGCGCGGGACGGGTCGGCGGCGGGTGGCGGGTCGGCGGCGCCGGGGCCCGACGCGCCGGCCTCCGCCCGGTACGGCTCGTCGGTCGGGGCGGAGCCGAAGACGCCGGTGCCCAACGCGACGACGGTCGCCGCCAGGGCGAGCGCGGTGCCCGCGCGGCGGTCCGGCCGCAGGGCGGTCAGTGGTGCGTCCGCCGGTCGCGCGGGCGGTGGTGGCGTCGGCGGGGCCGCCTCGTGGGCGGCGAGGAGGTCGTCGATCTCGGCGGCGACCGCGGCACGCTCCCCGGTGGCGTCGGCGAACGCCAGGGTGAGATAGAAGCGGGCGTTCAGCACGGACGCGGGCGGGGTCAGCAGCCCGGCGAGACGACGACCGTCGACGGTGTGCAGCAGTGACAGCGGGGCGTCGGGATGGTGCGCGAGCCCCGAGACGTCCGCGTACCGCCACTCGCGGTCGGCGTGCCGTCCCGAGAACGTCACCCGCCGATCCGTCACCACGACCGTGCCCGCGTCGAGAGCCCGCAGGCCCCGGGGAGTCCTCCGCCTGAACGGGCCGGGGCGCACACCGGTCGTCACGCCGGGCACCGGGAGGCCGGGGGAGTGCCGTGCCGAGACCTCGACCAACTGTGCCGCGGGCACGATCCGGTAGATGACCTCGTCGTCCTCGAACTCCACCGGAAGGCCGGCGGCCGGGGGCCGGCATCCGCGGAAGCCGGCCGCCTCGACCCGCAGTCGCACCAGGTGATCATGATGTCGTTGCCAGGCCGCGGTCGCCTCGCCGTACGCCTGCCGCCGCCGGTCGTCCTCGAGACGTGCCCAGGCGGTCCGCCATCGGGCGGCTTCCACCGGGGGCCGGTCGTCGATGACCATTGATGTCGCCGTCACACGTGGTACAACCCGTCACGCAGCAGGTAGGACACGTCACGCGACGTAAATTCCGATTGGTCCGGATGCCCACGTCCGGTGTGGACGGGCGGACCGGCGCTGCCCGCGGTGCGCCCTCGGCACCGCCGGTCGAGGCCGGGGCGTACATTCCGACGGTGATCGAGATCGAGGTCGACGGCGAGCTGTTTCACCCGCCCACGCGGGTCTGGCGGGCACTGACGAACCCGGAGGTGGTGGGCCGTTGGTTCGCCGACCTCCACGTCCCGTCCCGAGCGCTGGAGGACCCCCGGCTCGGCACCGGCGACCTGCCGGGCTTCGAGGCCGCCGTCGACGTGACCGTGCTGGACCGCCAGCCGCCGCGGCGCCTGGCGATGCGGTGGCACGAGGCCGGCCGGCGGAGCGAGGTCACCTGCACCGTCACCCCGACCAGCGCCGGCTGCCGGCTGACCGTGCGCGAGGTCCTCGAGTACGGCTCCTGGCCGGCCGACCTGCGCACCGAGCGCGAGCGCTGCTACCAGCAGGCCGTCGGCGTCCGCCTGCCCGCCATCCTGGACTGGCTGGCCTTCCGGCAGGTGGACCTGCGGGCCGGCGACGCGGCCGGTGGCCCGGAGGTGTCGGGGGCCGATCCCGCCGACCCGGCGGTGCCGGCGCGGTCACGCCGCCGATGGGCGACGGTCGCGGTCGCGGCGGCCGGCACGCTCACCGTCGGGGTGGCGCTGTGGGTGCTCGCACCGGCCGACCCGCGACCGGCGGGCGCCCTGGCTGATCCCGCACCCGCGCTGACCGCCGGTCCGTCGGACGGGAGTCCGTCGGCGGTGTCCGCGCCGTCGCGCCCCACCACCGGCGCGACCAGTCGCGCCGCCCGGCCCCGCGCCACGCCCACGAAGATATCCACACCCAGCCCGTCGGTCAGCACGTCCCCGACCGTCCGGCTGACCGCCCGCTACGAGACCTCCGCCAAGCGGATCCTGGGGTGGACGGGCGAGGTGGAGGTCAGCAACCACGGGGCCGCTCCCGCCGCCTGGACCGTGGTGGTGACGCTGGCCGGTGACGGCGCCGTCGTCGATGCCAGTGGCGCCACCTGGCGACAGGAGGGCGAAGAGGTCACCTTCACGGGTGCCCCGGTACCGGCGGGAGGGTCGGTGACCTTCAGCTTCGACGTCCGCAGCACCCGGACGGACGGCCCGGAAGCGTGCCGGGTGGGCGAGGCCGCCTGCACCGGACTCTGAGCGTCCGGGCCGCCCCCGAGGACGGCGACCCGGCGCGAGCGGGACGGCGACCGGCGGGGGCGGGGACGGCGCACCTCGACGGTCAGTCCCGGCGGTCCTCGTCGGGCGTCGGGATCTCCAGGTTCTGCTCCTGCGCGTCCGCCTCCGACGCCCCGGGCACCGGGTCGACGCCCCCACGATCCGTCGTCATCCCGACCCCCCTCGCCCGGTCAGGCCTGCCGCCGGACGTACGGCGCGGTCTGGTCGGCGACGTCGCCGTACTCCGTGGGCAACTGGGTGACCACCTGCTCGTACCCGCTCGGGCCGAGGGCGTCGCGGAGGACGTCGAAGACGGCCGTCACGCCGTCCCGGGCGCGGTCGACATCGACGTCCGCGCGGCCACTGACCCGTTCGACGAACACGTCGAGCCCGAACCGCTCGCCGGTCTCACTGCCCCCGAAGGCGTACGGCCGCAGCCCGGCGGGGAGTTGGCTGGCCAGGTCGCGTGCCTCGCCGCCGTCGATGCGTTCGGCCAGCGTGGTCAGCGTGGCCTGTGTGACGGCGGTGGCCTGCTCCGACGACATTCCGGACCGGGTCGCCACCAGGGCGAGGAACTCGTTGTCGTTCACCGTGCGGCCTTCCTCTCGGACGGGCCCGGTGAGTTCCCGGGGTGCGGGTCCGCAAACAGACGGCGTCCGGGACACGGCGACGCGCGCCGGCGGGGCGTGGACCGGACGGTCCACGCCCCGCCGTCATCGCCTCCGCCTCCGGACGGATCCGGAGGCGGAGCGCCGGTCAGGGGTTGGTGATGCCCAGCGTGTAGCTGCCGGAGCCGCTGTACGCGTGCACCTCGAAGCGGTAGTAGCCCGCGGTGCCGTTGTAGCTGATCGTCTCGTCCGGTCCGGGGCTGTACGACCCGGCCACGTCGACCCACGTGGACCCGTTCCACTTCTGCAGGTAGAGGTCGAAGTCGACCCCGGTCGGCCCGTCGAGGCAGCCGCGGTGGGTGCCGGAGACGGACGAGTAGTAGTAGCTGCCGTTCGGCTGGTAGAGGCTCTGCCCGGCGGAGATGCTGCCGGTGTAGGTGGCCTCGTAGCCGGAGCAGCCGGTCGGTGGCGGCGGCTCACCGCCGCCACCGCTGGTGCGCAGCGTCAGGCCGTACACCGAGAGGATCTCGTTGACCGGCTGGAAGTAGGTGGTCCCGCCGGAGGTGCAGTTGCCGGATCCGCCGGAGGTGACGCCCTGCGCCTGCTGGCCGGACAGCCACGACCCGCCGGAGTCGCCCGGCTCGGCGCAGGCGTTGGTACGGGTCAGGCCGGTGACCGTACCCTGCGGGTAGTTGACGGTCTGGTTCTTGGCCTGGACCGAGCCGCAGCGCCAGCCGGTGGTCGAACCGGAGCGGCAGATCGCCGCGCCGACGGCGGCCTCCGTGGAGCCGGCCACCGTGACGTTGCCGCCGGAGTAGTTGTTCACCCAGGGCTGCGGGGTCCAGTTCGAGTTGGTCTGCACCCACGCGTAGTCGTTGCCGGGGAACGACGACCCGCGGAAGGTGCCCTGGGACACCTGGTTGTAGCCCTGGGTGGCGGTGCCGGTGGTGCCGCAGTGGCCGGCGGTGACGAACCCGCCGGTCACCGAGAAGCCGACCGAGCAGCGTCCGCCGCCCATGTAGTACGCGTCGCCGCCGCGGACGTCGTAGAGCGTCCGGGGGGCCTCGGTGGTGCTGACGACCCGGATCGCGGCGGCGTCGACGCGGCTCGCCCGCACGAACGCCGTGGCGGCCCGGGTGTCGCCGTGGGCGAGCACCACGACGGTGTTGGTGGTGACGTCGACGTACCAGCCGGGGACCGACTCGGCGGGCGCCTTCGCCGCGTGGCGGTCCAGCGTCGACTTGATGTGGTCGAGTTGGGCGCCGCTGCGGCCGACGATCGTCGCCCGCGCCCCGGCGGCCCGGACCCGCTCGGCCGCCGCCGTGCCGGTGACGGCGACGACGAGGCCGTCGGCGGTCAGCCAGCCACCGGCGTACGCGGCGCCGAGCGACCGGCGCAGGCTGGCGTCCGTACGGCTGCCCTTCTCGTCGCGGGCGATGCGGGTGCGGGCCGCGTCGGCGGTCAGGCCGAGGTCGCGCTGCATCGCGGCGAGCATCTCCGGCGACGCCGCCTCGGCCCGGGCGGTGGCGGCCGGAGTGGTGGGTGACGCCGCGGCGGCGGGTGGCACCGCGACGGTGAGGGCGCCGACGGGCAGCAGCAGGGCTGCTGCCACGGCGGCGAGGCTTCGTCTCATGTGTGGCCTCCTCGGGTGCGGCCGCGGCGTGGGGGTGACGCCGCGGGCGGGACGGTGCGGCCGTGCCCGGCCGCGTCGTGCCCTCGAGGTCAGGGGGACGCCGCGGCGGGCCCCGGTGCCTGCCGGCCGGGCCGGTGTCGTGGGCCGCCGGGTTGCCGCGGCCCCGTCGCCGGTCGGTGCGGCAGGCCAGCGTCAACGTAACGAAGTTCAATAGAATTTAATCTATATCGATTGGCTCATACCGCCAGATCGGAGAGCGCACGTCGGGAGATGCGGGCCGCCCCGCGGAGCCACCAGGATCCTCAGTGTCCGGGCGAGACCACCGGACACCGCCACATCCGCAGTACGCGCGACCCACATCGGAGGGCAGACAGGTGCCTGGCAGACCGCAATCGGCCCGGGTTCGGCGAACGGGAACCACGCTGGCGGGACGGCTGGTCGCCGTCGGGTCGGCCGTCGCCCTGATGCTCGGCGGCCAGCCGGCACACGGCGGTGCACGCCCCGCCGCCCCACCGCCCGCCCCGGCGGCATCGATCACCCCGCCCGAGCACGCGGCGGAGCCGACCTACGAGGTCACCCTGATCACCGGGGACCGGGTCCGCACCTCCGCCGACGGAACCCGGGTCACCGTCACCCGGGCACCGGGGCGGGACGGCATCCGGTTCAGCAGCTACGGCACGGCCGCGCACCGGTACGTCGTACCGGAGGACGCCCGCCCACTGGTGACCGACGGGCTGCTCGACCGCCGGCTGTTCGACGTGACGGGCCTGGTCCGGGCGGGCTACCACGACGCCCGCCGCGCCGACCTGCCGCTGGTCGTGGCCGGCGGCGCCGACCTGCCCGGCGTGCGGGCGGTCCGCCGCCCGGATGCGGCCGGAGCCACGGCCGCGGTGCTGCCGAAGTCGGATGCGGGACGGGCGTGGCGCGCGATCAGCTCGGGCGCGGCCGGCATCGGGCGCATCTCGCTGGACGCCCCGCGGGTCGATCCCGCCACGTCTCCCGCCGGCCGCACCGGCCGGGCGCCCGCGTCCACGACGCAGGAGACGGAGACCCACCAGCTCACCGTCGCGCACCTCGACGCCGCCGGCGCGCCGACGACCCGGGCCGAGACGACCGTGTTCGACCGGGCCGGGGAGATCCGGGCGGTGCTGCACGGGACCGGGGACACCGCCACCGTACGGCTGCCGAAGGGCGACTACGTCCTCGTGGGCGACGTGGTCGACTTCGGACGGCCGGACGCCCCCTGGTACCGCCTGGTGCAACCCCGGCTCACCCTGGACCGGGACGCCGCCGTGACCGTGGACGCCCGCCGGGCGGCGCCGGTGACCACCACGGTGCCGCGCGCCGAGGCCCGCCCGGTCCTGGTCGAACTCGGATTCGACCGCCCGGCGGCCGACGGTGCCGGGTTCCGGCTGTCGCTGATCGCCGACGACTTCGTCGGGCTGCACGCCGGGCACCTCGGGCCCGAGGTCGCCGCCGAGGAGCTGACCTCCTACCTCTCCTCGACCTGGGCCGTGCCCGGCGCCCGCGGCGACTTCCGGAACAGTCCGTTCACCTACGGCCTGCTGGACACCCGGCGGGGCAGCTTCTTCACCGGCTTCCAGCGGAGGGTGTCCGACGCGGGCCTGGCAACCGTCAACTCGCGGCTCAACCAGCAGGTGCCCGGACGGCAGGCGACCAAGTCGCTGTTCTCGATCGCACCGGGCGTCACCGGCACGGTCGGGTCGCTGCTGCCGTACGACCTGCCGGCGCGGGTGACGCACCACCTCGACGCGAGCCCGGTGGAGTGGAGCGCCGCGTTCGGGGAGAACCGCCCCGACGGGAGCGGGCTGCCGGCGGAGGTGACCGCGCTCGGCCAGGGCTACCAGACCTACCAGGCCGGCCGGGCGTACTCCGACCGCTGGAACGCGGCCGCCTTCGGCCCGCTCCTGGACTTCGCCGGCCACGCCGGCCGGCAGGGCGACCGGATGTGGTTCGGCGTCCCGATGTTCTCCGACCAGGACGGCCACCGCGGCGGGTCGCTCACCGACTCGGCGTCCACCCGCCTCTACCGCGGCGACCAGCTCGTCGGCGAGTCGGCCGCGGTGGACGTGACGGCGACCGTGGCGCCGGGGCCGGCGGCCTTCCGGGTGGAGAAGCGGACCACCCGGCCGTCCATCTCCGGGCTGTCCACCAGGATCGACGCGACCTGGACCTTCCGGTCGGAGGGGTCGGGCGCGGGCACCGAGTGGCTGCCGATCTGGGTGGTCCGGTACGCCCCCACGGTCGACGACCGCAACCAGTCCCGGGCCACGCCGGTGACGGTCCTGCCGGTCACGCTGATCGCCCAGCCCGAGGCGCGGGTGGGCACCGTGCGGCGGCTGACCGTCCAGGTCTCCGGGGACCAGGGACGCACCTGGCGGTCGGCCCTGGTGGTGCCGGCGGGTGACCGGGCGTACCGGGCGGTCTTCCGCACCCCGTCGGGCGCCACGACCGTGTCGCTGCGCGCGACGCTCGTCGACTCCCACGGCAACCGCCTGACGCAGACCATCATCAACGCCTACCCATTGGTCCGGTGACGCCCCGTGGGCGGGCGCGCCGACACCGCGCCCGCCCGCCGTGGTGCACCGGCTGGACGAAGGAGCAGTCATGACGGACATCCGGAGACTCGTGACGACGGCGTCGCTGACCGCCGGGCTCGCCCTCGCCGGCACGCCCGCCGCGGCGTACGCCGGGCCGGCCGTGGGCACGGCGTACGCGGCGGAAGCCGGGGCGAGCGGGCCCGCGACCTGCGCGACCGCGCCGAGCACGCCGGCGAAGACTCCGCTCGGCGGGTTCGTGCGCAGCACCGCGCACAACACGTGCAGCTCGTACGCGGTCTTCTGGCTGCTGCGCTACGAGCCCGGCGGGTGGCGGACGGTGCTGGAGCGGTGGATGGAGCCGCACACGACGGCACGGCTCGACTTCGACTGCCGGGGAACGGGCCCGTACACCTACCGGTCCGTCATGTGGGACCCGAACATGATGGGGTACCTGACGTCCCCGGACGTGGTGATCGCCTGCTGACCTCGACCCCCGCACCGACGCCCCGGCGTGCCCCGCGCGGTCCGCCGGGGCACGCCGCTGCCGGCGCCGCCACCGCGCGGCGGCCGGCCTGGCGGGTTACTCTGCGTGCTGATCCCATCACCTGTCATCGTCATCGAAAGGGGTACCCATGGTCGACCGTGACCCGGTCGCGGAACCGTCCTTCGCCAGCGAGGGCTCCACGCCGACGCCCTGGTCCCGGGCGCACGAGCGGCTGGCGGAGGCGGGCGAGTTCTACCTGTCCACCGTCCGGCCGGACGGCCGGCCGCACGCCGTGCCGCTGCTCGGGATGTGGCTGGACGGCGCCATGTACTTCTGCTCCAGCGAGTCCGCTCAGAAGGTCCGGAACCTGGCCGCCAACCCGCGGTGCGTCCTCACCGCCGCCGGGCCCGACCTCGACCTCTCGGTCGAGGGCAGCGCGTCCCGCGTCACCGACAAGGAGACGCTGCAACGGGTGGCCGAGGGCTACGGGACGAAGCACGGCTGGCCGGTGACCGTCGTCGACGGTGGACTCGACGGTGACGGCATCGGCCCGGCACCGTACCTCGTCTACGAGGTGACCCCGTCGAAGGTGATCGGCATGGACAAGGAGTCCGGCTTCAGCGTGACCCGCTGGCGGTTCGACTGAGGCTCAGCCGAACGCGGGGCGGGGCGGCCGGGCGGTGCGGCGCACCCACCAGTGCGCGATGGCCAGGTTCACCAGCCAGCTGAGCCAACCGGCCGCCTCGCCCAGGACGATCGGGTTCACGGTGACCCCGGTCAGCACCGACGTCAGCACGAAGACCCGTCCCCACAGGGTCTGCAGGGCAAAGGCGATGCTGTACGCCATCCACCTGCGGTGCTCGGCGACGCGCCGCCGGCGGGCCATGTGCAGGCCGACCAGGCTCGTGACGATCCACCCCACGGCCGCCAGCGCACTGCCGAGCAGCCCGACCGGCACCGCGGCGAACGGCATGAGGGCGAGCCCGAGCAGCGCGGACGGGACCGCCCCGGCGATCACGTACAGCCGCCCGCTGATCCGGTGCACCGCCGGGTACCGCTGCCGCAGCCACGGCCAGACCTGAAGGCACACCGTCACCAGCGCGATCGTGCCGAAGAGGATGTGCGCCACGAGGACGGCGTAGTGCGCCGGGAAGTCCTCGTTCAGCACGACCCGTGACCGGCTCGGGTCGAGGCCCAGGTACGGCGGCAGGACGAACAGCAGGAAGGCCGCGTTCAGCGCGACCAGCGGCACCACCCACGGCCGTCGCCACCATCGGGTGGCGGGTCGTCGGGCACCGGGCCGTCCCGCCGTCCGCGGTGGCTGGTCCGCCTGCGTCGCCGGGCCACCGACCTCCTCGACGTACCGGGTCACGGTGAGCTCCTCCCGGGTTCCGGACCGGCACCCGCTGCCGGTCGCGTCTCGACCTCACGTGCCGTCCCCACCGTAGGTGTCCGTCGACCGGTCGTGCTTCTTCCACAGTGCTCGCTTCAGCGAGCGGTCTCGGTGCCTGGCGAGGCGCCCCGGCGCACCGACTCAGAGGGGTCCCGCCGCGCGGGGAGCGGCACCCGCCACCCGGGCCGCCACCGCGTCGGCGGACCGGCGGTGGTCGGCGGCCTCGTCCGGGCGGCCCAGCGCGGCGGCCAGGGCCGCGAGGTGGTCGGCGACCGTGCCGAGGGTGAGGAGGCCGCTGCCGGCGCCGGCCAGTTCGCCGGCGGCGGGGCGCAGGTCGGCGTACGTCCGCCGCATCACGGCATGGTCGTCGAGGATGAGCGCGGCCCGGGCGGCGAGGCAGAGACGCGCCTCGCGGAGCAGGTCGTGCGGCGACTCCGGCAGCGCGCGCAGCGCGTCGGCCGCGTCGGCGGGACGCCCGGCCGCGAGCAGCGTCACCGGGCGGACCCACGGCTCGTGCGGTCCCCACGCGTACCCCTGCCACTCGTCCGCGTGCTCCCGCAGCGCGTCCAGCGCGGCGGTGACCGGGCCGGCCAGGCGCAGCGACAGCAGCGCCAGGGGCAGCAGGCCCTCGTCCATACCGGACATGCCGGCCGACCGCGGGCCCGGTTCCGCGGCCCGGTACGCGGTCTCCGCCGCCGCCACGTCCCCGGTGACGGCGAGCCGCAGCGCGGCGTACCAGCGGGTGAACACGCCGACCAGCGGCAGGTCGTAACGGTCGGCGAGCCGGTCGGCGTCGGCGGCGTGGGCGTCGGCGGCGTCGAGGTCGGCCAGCGCGCACCGCGCCTGAAGCAGGATGAGGTGGCCCAGGACCTCGAACGTCACCAGCTCGTGCCGGCGGGACAGGTCGACCAGTTCCGCCCCGACGGCGGCCCGCTGCGGGGCCAGGCCGGTCCGGGTGAACGTGTGCATGAAGCGGGCGTTGAGGGCGTACGCCAGCAGCGACGGGTCCCCCAGGCGTCGGGCGACGGCCTCGGCGTCGTCGGCGGCGCGGCGCCCCCGGTCAGCGGTGGTGCCCCGCACCTCCAGGGCGAGCGTGCTCAGGAGGCGGCTGCGCTGCTCGGCCCGGTCGGCGGGCAGGGCGGCCAGGGTACGCCCGGCGGCCTCGACGATGCGCCGGGACAGGTGCTCGTCGTCGTTGCGGGTCCAGACCGCCGGGACCACGAAGGCGGTGAGCACCTGCGCGGTCAGCTCCGGGTCGCCCGTCTGCTCGGCGGCGGTGAGGGCGGCGGCGCGGTGCCGGCGCGCCTCGGCCAGATGTCCGGTGACGGCGAGCGCGCGACCCAGTCCCATCAACGACGGCAGCCGTCCGCCCGGGTCGTCGCCGCCGATCCGCTGCTGGGCGGCGAGCGCCTCCTGCCACCACCGCGCCGCCTGGTGCGGGCGTGACAGCCGTTCGGCGCGTTCGGCGGCGGCGGTGGCGTACCGGGCGGCGCGTGCGGCGGTGGCGCGGGTGCCGGCCCGGACGAAGTGGTGGGCGAGCGTGGTGACGTCGGCCGGGTGCAGGCGTTCGACGGCCTCCCCGGCGGCGGTGTGCCAGCGGGCGCGCCGCGGCGCGGACAGATCGCCGTACAGGGTGTCGCGCACCAGCACGTGCGTGAACCGCAACCGTCCCTCGGTGCCGTGTTCGGTCAGGAAGCCGGCGGCGACCGCGGCGTCGACCGCGTCCAGCACCACGGCCTCGTCCCCGGCCAGCGCCGTGAGGATCTCCGGATCCACGTCCCGGCCGAGGACGGAGGCCTGCGTCAGCACCGTTCGCGCGGCCTCGGGCAGTTGGGCCAGCCGGTGCCGGACGACGTCGCGGACGCCGGCCGGGACGGTGTCCAGCGCCGCCGGTCCCTCGGCGGCGAGCAACCGCGCCAGTTCGCGGACGTAGAAGGGGTTGCCGCCGGTGCGCCGGTGCAGCAGCCGAACGGTCGACGGGTCGAGGTCGGTCCGGGTCACGGCCCGGGCGAGGTCCCCGGTGGCCGGCTCGTCGAGGCCGTCGAGGTACACCCGGACGGGTTCGGTCCGGGCGAGCCGGGCCAGCGCGGCGGTCAGCCCCGGCCCGATCCCGGTGGCGCGGAAGACCCCGAGGACGAGCACGGGACCGGTGACCGGCTCCGGCTCGGTCAGCAGCGCGGCCAGCAGGTCGAGGGTGTCCTCGTCGGCCCGGTGCAGGTCGTCGAGGACCAGGAGGACCGGTCTCCGCGCGGCCGCCGCCGTCACGAGCGCCACGGCGGCACGATGTCGCCGGAACCGGGCCAGCGCCGGATCGTCGGCGTGCGACACGACCGTGGGGACGTCGGTCACCCCGGCCGCCAGCGCCTCGGTGACCTGGGTCCAGGGCCAGGCCGCCGGCGCGCCCTCGTACTCCGGGTTCCGGCCCCAGGCGGTCGCCCACCTGGCGTCTTCCAGCCGCCGGGTGAGTGCCTCGGCCAGTGTCGTCTTTCCCGCCCCGGCGCCGCCGGAGAGCAGCGCGATCGCCGGCCGGCGCCGGCGGACGACGTCCTCGGCCGCCTGCGCGAGCCGGGCCTGCTCCGCGTCCCGGCCCACGAAGGCGCTTGCCCGGCCGGCACCGGTCGGCCCGCCCGTCGGGATGCCATTGCCGGGGACGGCCGGGGTGTCCCGACCCGTCGCTTCCGCCCCCGGCACGGGGCGGTCCAGACCGGGCGCCTGGGTCAGGATGTCGGTCTCCAACCGGCGCAGCCGGGGGCTCGGATCCAGGCCCAGCTCCGCCGCCAGGGTCTCGCGGGCCCGGCGCAGCGCGGCCAGCGCGTCCGCCTGCCGACCCGACCGGTACAGCGCGGTGGCCCACAACCGCCACGCGTCCTCGCGCAACGGACGGGCGCTGACGTGCTGTTCCAGCTCGACGGCCGCCTCGGCGGACCGCCCCAGCGCCAGCAGGGCCTCGCCGCGCCGTTCCGTCGCCAGCATCCGCAGCTCGTCCAGCCGGTTGATCTCGCCGCGCGCCCAGGGGGCGTCGGCGAACTCCGCGTACGCCGGCCCCCGCCACCAGGCCAGGGCCTCGGCCAGGAGGTCGGCCGCCGACGCCGGGTCGCCCTCGGCCAGCGACCGGCCGGACCCGGTGACGGCCGCCTCGAACCGCCACGCGTCCACCGCGTCGGCCGGCACGCGGAGCAGGTACCCCGGCGGCGCGGTCACCAGGAGCCGCGCCGGCTGCCGTGCCGGGCGCCCGGGCTCGAGCGCCCGGCGCAGGTCCGCGACGAAGGTGCGGATCGCGGCGACGGCGCCGTCCCCGGGTGTCTCCCACAGGTCGCCGACGAGCCGGTCGACCGGCACGACCCCGCCCCGGGCCACCAGCAGGCGAGCCAGCACCGCCCGCTGCCGCGGGCCCTTGAGGGGTACGCGTCCCCGCCGGTCGACCACCTCCAGCGGCCCCAGCACCCGGAACGTCACCGCCGGTGCCCCTGCCAGCCCGGTCATGGCACCCACCCTAGAAGGTGTCCCGGCGTCGATCGGGTGCGCCTCCGCTGGTCACGGCACTCATCCGACGCTCATCGGCTGCTCATCGCCCCGAGGGAGTGTCGATCCCGGCCGGCACCGCGCCGGTCCTCCCACACGACCCAGCAGAGAGGTGTCCCCGGTGAACCCGAGGATCGAAGGTTTCGACCACCAGCGCGTCCCGGTCGGCGACGGCGTGACGCTCCACGCGGCGGTCGGCGGCTCCGGCAGCCCCGTCGTCCTGCTGCACGGCTTTCCCCAGACCCACCTCATGTGGCGGCACGTGGCCGCCGACCTCGCCGCCGACCACACCGTGATCTGCCCCGACCTGCGGGGGTACGGCGCCAGCGACAAGCCCGCGGCGACCGACCAGTCGGTCTACTCGAAGCGCACGATGGCCGCGGACGTCGTCGCCCTCGCCCGCGCGCTGGGCCACGAGCGGTTCGCCCTGGCCGGCCACGACCGGGGAGCCCTGGTCGCCGTCCGCGCCGGTCTCGACCATCCCGACGTGGTCACCCACCTCGCCGCGCTGGACGTCCTCCCCACGCTCGACATGTGGGAGGTCATGCGCGGCACCTCCGCCGCCGTCGGCTTCCACCTCTACCTGATGGCGCAGCCGCCCGGCCTGCCCGAGCGGCTGATCGGGGCCAGCCCCGACGCCTTCTTCGGCCACTTCCTCGACATCTGGACGCGTGACCCGGACGCCATCCCCGCCGACGTGCGGGACGCGTACCTGGCGGCCTCCCGGGAGGCGGTACCGTCCATCGTCGCCGACTACCGCGCGTCCGCCGGCATCGACGTCGAACACGACGCCGCCGACCGCGCCGCCGGCACCCGCCTGCGGATGCCGGTGACGGTCCTCCAGCAGGACTGGGGGGCCGCCCTCGGCTTCGACGCCGCCGCCCTCTGGCGCGCGTGGGCGCCCGACCTGCGGCACACGACCGTCTCCTGCGGTCACTTCATGACGGAGGAGGCGCCCGCCGAGGTCGTCAAGGCGCTCCGTGAGCTGTTGGACCGGTAGCGGGTGACCCCGGGCGGGGAGCACCGCCGCCCGGGGTCCGGCGTCTCGGCGCCGGCCGTCGCCGTGACGATCCGGTGACGGTCGGCGGTCGACGCTGGGACGGGCCCGCCGCTGTCCGGGCGGCGGTCGGCGCCGGCTCCGGCCGGCGTGCCGCGAGACTCGGAGGTGCGGCATGAGAAGACGAAACGTTGTCGCCGGGGTCGTCCTCACCGTCTGCGTCGGCGTCGCCGGCGCGCCTACCGCGCCCGCCGCGGCGATGGCGGGCGCCGCCGGTCCAGCCGGGGCGACCGCCGGCGCGCCGACAGCCGCCACCGGGTGGCGCGGGGTCGACCTCACCCGCCCGGAGGTCGTCGCCACCGGGCTCGAGGTGCCGTGGGGGCTGGCCTTCCTGCCCGACGGCAGCGCACTGGTCGCCGAGCGGAACAGCGGGCGGGTCCTGCGGGTCCGCCGAGGATCCGCTCCGCAGCAGGTCGCGCGGATCGCCGGGGTCTCCGCCGTCGGCGAGTCGGGGCTGCTCGGCCTGGCCGTCTCGCCGCGCTACCGCAGCGACGGCTACGTGTACGCCTTCTTCACCTCGGCGGTCGACAACCGGATCGTCCGCTTCCGGCTCACCGCGCCGCAGGTGCAGCAGCCGATCCTCACCGGGCTGGCGCGGGCGAGCGTCCACAACGGTGGGCGGATCGCCTTCGGTCCCGACGGGCTGCTCTACGCGGGTGTGGGCGACGCCGGCGTGGCGGCCTCCGCCCAGGATCCGCGCAGCCGGAACGGGAAGATCCTCCGGTTGCGTCCGGACGGCGGTGTGCCGGGCTCCAACCCGATCGCCGGGTCCCTGGTGTACAGCCTCGGGCATCGCAACGTGCAGGGCCTGGCCTGGGACTGGCGGGGCCGGCTCTACGCGACCGAGTTCGGGGCGAGCACCTGGGACGAGGTCAACCGCATCGTGCCGGGCGGTAACTACGGCTGGCCGGTGGTCGAAGGGGTGGCCGGCGACCCGCGCTTCCGCGACCCGGTCGTGACGTGGCGGCCCGCCGAGGCGTCGCCCAGCGGCGCGGCGATCGTGGGCGGAAACGTGCTCTACGTCGCGGCCCTGCGCGGCGCCCGGCTGTGGGTCGTACCGCTGGACTGGACCGGCGGTGCCGGCACCCCCACCGCGCATCTCGTCGGCGTCTACGGCCGGCTCCGCACGGTCGTGCGGGCGCCGGACGGCTCGCTCTGGGTCACCACCAGCAACCGGGACGGCCGGGGCACCCCGGCCGCGGACGACGATCGGATCGTGCGGTTCCCGCCGGCGTGGGGATGGTGGTTCCCGCGCGCCGACTGACCCGTAGCGGTCGCCCATGGAACGGCGCGTCCGCTGGGCGGGGCGGGAAATGGTTAGGCTGCGCGCATGGCAGACGATGGCCCGCGGGTCGGACACGCCGGGGTGGCGTCGCCATCGCTGGACGAGCCGATCGTGGCGGCCGTCCGGCAGGTGCTGGCGGCGATCCCCACCGGGTGCACGTGGCTGCTGCCGTTGACGGGCTCCGACGGCCAGGTCGTCGACTTCCGGATAGCGGCGACCAGTGACAAGGTGCGCGACGTCTACGGCCGGGGGACCGGCCGGGTGGGGTCGCTGCTCAGCGAGCTGTATCCCACGATGGTCGGCGGGCCGCTGTGGAAGGCGTACCTCCAGGTGCTGGCCACCGGTGCGCCGGACCGCCTGCCCGGCTTCCAGTACGAGGGCCGGCAAGCCGGCGTGGTCGCCGACTCGGTGTTCGACGTGAGTGTGCACCGGGTCCTGGGTGGGCTGCTCGTGTGGTGGCAGCGGCTGGACGAGTCCCAGCGCCGGCTGGAGCGTACGGAGCTCCTGGGCAGTCTGGGCTGGGCCGAGTACGACCTGGTGACGGGCCTCAGCGAGTGGTCACCGGGCATGTACCGGATCTTCGACCGGGACCCGGCTCTGGGGCCGATGTCCCGGGCCGAGCAGTCGGCAGCCGTCGTCGTCGAGGACGTGGGGCTGCCCGAGGCGGCCTGGCAGACGCTGGACAGCGGCGCGGCCTCGGACGTCACCGTCCGCTTCCACGCCGGCAGCACGGTGAAGCACCTGCGGATCCTGGCCGACGTGGCGCGCGACGCCGACGGCGCCCCGGTGAAGATCTACGCCGTCGTGCAGGACGTGACGGCCCGGGTGGACTCGCAGACCGCCATCGAGCGGCTCAGCGACCAGTTGCGCAGCCGGGAGATGACCGCGTTGGCGGAGCATCGCCTCGCCGGGCAGCTGCAGAATCTCATCCAACCGGTGCCGCGCGAGCCGTTCCCGCTCGCCGGGCTCGAGGTGCTCGTCGGTTACCTGCCGGCAGAGAGCGCCGTGCGGGTGGGTGGCGACTGGTACCACGCGCAGACCCTGCCCGACGGGCTGGTGGCGCTGGCGGTGGGCGACGTCGCCGGTCACGGCCTGGAGGCGGCCAGCGGCATGGCCCACCTGCGGTACGCGCTGGTGGCCTGGTTGTCGATCGGCATCCGCGATCCCGGGGTGCTGCTCGGTCACATGAACCGGCTCTGCGGTCAGCTGGCCGTCACCGGCACCGCCGTGGTCGCCCTGTACGCCCCGGCGAGCCGGACGCTGTCCTGGGCGCGGGCGGGCCACATGGCTCCGCTGCTGTCCCGGGCCGGAGCCGCGAGCGAACTGGACCGGCCGGCCGGGCTGCTGCTCGGGGCGGACGCGGATGCCGCCTACCCGGCGGCGACCGTCCGGTTGCGCGGTGACGACCTGCTGCTGTTCTACACCGACGGGCTCGTCGAGCGCCGGGTGGGCGACAATCCGGATCTGCTGGCCCCGGTGCTGCGGGAGCTGTCGGCCGTGTCCCGGGAGCCGGGTCCGCAGACCCTGCCCCGGCTGCGCGAGGTGCTGCACCGGCCCAGCCCCGACGACGACACCTGCACGCTGGCCGTCCGCGTGCTGTCCTGACGGTCGTCACCGGTGGAACCGGACGCGTACCACCGTCCCCTGCGGACTGGCCGAGACGGTCACCTCGTCGCAGATGCGGGCGACGATCGCCAGGCCCCGCCCGCGGATGGCGTCGGCCGCCGGCATCTCCCCGGCGACGCTCCGCAGGCCGCCCTGGTCCACGATGTCGCAGATCACGTCGTCCGCCGCCGTCCACACCCGTACCAGGCCGCCACCCTCGGTGTGCTGCAACGTGTTCGTCGCCAGTTCGCTGACCGCCAGGCCGAGCAGGTCGACCCGGGCGGGGGAGAGGCCGCCGGCGAGCGCCCGGGCGCAGACGAACGCGCGTACGGCCGCCAGGTCCTCCGCCCGGGCGTACGACATCGACTCGACCGGGGCCGAGGGCGCGGCGAGGTGGTGGCACGAGGCGTCCGGCGCCGCTCGACCGTCGGTCACCGCTGCTCCGAACCGTGGTCGTCCGCCGGTTGGCGCAGCAGCTCGCCCACGCCGGTCACGTCCAGGACGCGCGCGACGCCGCCGACGGCGTTGACCACGTACAGCCGGCCGCCGGCGGCGAGAGCCGCGTGGTGTGCGGTGACCAGGCCGTGCACTCCGCTGGAGTCGAGGAAGTTCACGCCGCCCACGTCGACCACCACGACGGTGCCGCCGGCCACCGCCGTCAGCAGCACGGACGTCAGCCGCTCGCGGACGGCGAGGTCGCACTCGCCGGACAACCACACCGTGACACGCCCGGCGTCGCTGGACGTCGTCGCCTCGAAACGCGCCATGCGGCAGCTCGCCCTCCCCTGAACGGAACCATGGCCGTTCGGGGACATGATGTCACTCGTCGGCGTGCCGCTCCGGCCCGCGCGGTCGCTCGTCGTCAACTGTCCGCTTCGCGACTCCCCGCGACCGCGGGTGGTGCGACGGATCGGGCCTTCCGGGCGGAAGGCCCGATCACGGGCGGGTCAGGCGCGGGACCACTTCTGGTTCGCGCCGCCGGTGCAGTCCCACAGCTGGAGCCTGCCGCCGTTGGTGCTCACCCAGTCCCGGACGTCCACGCATCGGTTGGCGTTGAGATTGACGAGGTCGCCCGCGGCGTTGAGGGTGAACCGCTGCGCCGGATTGCCGTTGCAGCTGACCAGGTTGACCTCGGTGCCGTTCGCCGTGCCGGCCCACGCCGGGTCCATGCACTTGCCCATGGCCCGCACCGTGCCGTCGGAGGCGAACGTCCACGCCTGCGCGGCGGTGGTGTTGCAGTCCCAGATCTGCAGCTTGGCACCCTCGACCGGGTTGGCGCCGGGGATGTCGATGCAGCGACCGCTGTGCTGGCCGCGGATCCGCGTCGTGGTGCCGCCGCCCGAGGTGTAGCCCGAGACGCGCACGTAGTCGACGAGCATCTGCTGCGGGAACAGGGTCGAGGCGTCCGGGTAGCCGGGCCAGTTCCCGCCGACCGCCACGTTCAGGATCATGAAGAACGGGTGGTCGAACACCCACCGGTTCCCACCGAGCCGGCCCGGGTCGACGCGGTGGTACTCGACGCCGTCCAGGTACCAGATGATGGAGTTCGGCTCCCAGTCCACGCGGTAGGTGTGGAACGCGTCGGCGAGCGGCTGGCCGAGGGTGCGGCTGCCGGTGATGCCGCCTCCGCCGGAGTAGCCGGGGCCGTGGATGGTGCCGTAGACCGTGTTCGGCTCCCGGCCGATGTTCTCCATGATGTCGATCTCGCCGGCGGCCGGCCAGCCGACGCTGCCCATGTCGTTGCCGAGCATCCAGAACGCGGGCCAGATGCCCTGCCCGCGTGGGATCTTGATGCGTGCCTCGAAGCGGCCGTACGCCTGGGTGAACGTCGCGGCGGTGAGCAGCCGGGCCGAGGTGTACTCGCACCGGCCGTAGTGGCACTGGTAGTTGGCCGGGTTCTCGCGGCGTGCCGTGATGACGAGGTTGCCCTGGCCGTCGTGCACCGCGTTGCTGGTGCTGTTGGTGTAGTACTGCCGCTCGTTGTTGCCCCAGCCGTGACCGCCGATGTCGAACCTCCATCGGCTCTGGTCGACCGGCGTGCCGGCGGGGGCGTTGAACTCGTCCTGCCAGGTGATCCCGCCGATGGCGGCCTGGGCCGGGCCGGCGGGGGCGGGCAGGACGAGGGACGCGGCGAGTGTGACGGCAGCGACGGCGGCGACGAGCAGTCGGCGCCGGAGGGGACGGGCTCTGCGCATGGGGATCTCCGTGGTCGGTGGTGGACGTCGGTGTGTGCACGGGCCTCCGCCGCGGCGCGCCGTCACCGTGGAGAGGTGCCACGAGAGCGCTCTCTCGAACGAAGTGTGTCGATGCACGAAACATCTGTCAAGACTGTTACCAATGCGCTCCCGGCCGACGCCGGGAAATGCCGGAGGCATGGCCGGTGCCGCCGGGGGTACGCGTCGAGCGGCCGGACCGCGCCACCTGGCCGGAAGGTCGGCACCCGTCACGGAAGGGGTGGACCACGATGAAGGTCCGCAGCTCGCTGCGCGCGTTGACGAGGAAGATGAACTCGATCGTGGTGCGCCGCCGCGGCCGGGTCTACGTCATCAACAAGGCCGATCCGCGGCAGAAGGCCCGACAGGGTTGAGTCCCGCCCGGCACCCGCGCCGGCCGGGTGCCGTCCGCCCGGTGGCCACTACCTGTCGAGCTTGCGGCGGTCCTCGCGAACGGCGTACCGGATCGCACGGATCGTCGCGTCCGGCGCGAAGATCAACGCGTACCAGCGGTCGAGCATCGCGCGGAGTTCGGCGACCGTGAGCTGGAGCCGTCGGGCCCGTTCGTCGGACGCCCGCAGCAGCTCGCGCGCGGACTGTGCCTCCGCCTCCAGTTCGGTCACCCGCGCGCGCATCGGCTGCACCAGGGTCAGGGCGGTGTCGGTGAGCATGTCCGCCGCCTCGGCCCGGAACTTGCCGCGCTGCACCACCACGGCGGCGATGGCGGCCAGGCCGCCGGCACCGCCGAGGACGCCGAGCACCGACAGCACGATCTGCACCCAGTGGGGGGCGGTGTTGGTGGCGGGCGAAGGTGTCACGGGAGCCTGCCGAGGATGTCGCTGGGATAGGGTTGCCGAGGCCGGGCCAGCCCGCGGAGGTCGCGGACGACCTCCGCCGCCCGCCACCACGACCCGATCGCCACGGCGGTGATGAACGACGCCGCCGCGACGGCCATCCGGCCGGAGAACACCGCCACCGCCACCGCGTACATGCCCGCCAGGGTGCCGAGCATCAGCATCGACGCCAGTTCGATGCCCAGCGCGGTGGAACACCGGCCCGGCCACAGCAGTCCCGCGACACCGACCAGCCCGGCCACGACCAGGCCGACCTGCCAGCCGACGCGGAGCGGCCCCGGCATGGCCGCCTCCACCGCGGGAGGGCGGACCTCCAAGATGATCATCAGGGCGCCGCACACGGGAGCGGTGGCGACGACCGCGTTCTGGAACGGTTGTCGGTTACGCCAGATCCGCTTCTTCGGCACCGCAGCTCCTCCCGCCGGATCCGCCGCCGCTCGGCCGCGACGGATCGGCTCGCGCGGTAACGGGATGTGACGGCTCGCGTCGTTGGTGGCCGATACTCAAGTCATATCACCCGCACGCGTGGCCACCAAGTGTCGAGACCCGACAATCCGCAGGTCAAGAGCCTTCTGGTGGTGTTCGAGGGGCAGTGGTCGACGCCGCCGGTCCGGGCTGCGCCGTGTCGCAGGCCGCTACTGAGCGTCGATGATGGACGGGATGTCGGGCCGTGACGGCCTCAGTCCAGGATGTCCGGGGTGGGCAGCGGGAGCCCGGGCAACGACGGCGCGGCCGAGCTCGGGCTCAGACCCGGCAGGTCGGGCAGCTCGGGCACCGGCACCACGACCAGCGGCGACGACGACGGGCGTGGCGACGGCGGCGGCGTGGACGACGCCGGGGCCTGCGGTCCGGTGCCGCCCCCGGGCGACGGCGGCGTCGTGGTGGGCGTCGCCGACGGGTTCGGGGCCGCCGGCGCGGGCGTCGGCACCGTGGCGACCAGGTCGCGGCGCAGGGCGTCGATCTCCGCGGCGAGGCGGCGCACGGTGGACGGGTCCTCGACCGACGTGAGCCGCCGCAGTGCCTCGTCGAGCAGGTCGCGCGCCTCGTCCGGGCGGCCGGCGGCGAGAGCGGACCGGGCCTGGCGGATCGTGTCCTCGATGAGCCGTACCTCGGCCTGCTCCGGGTGCAGCACCTGCGTCAGCGCCCACAGGGGGCTGCTCGGCCCCGCGTCGCGGCTCCCGATCCCGAGGCCGGTGGCGACGCCGGCGAGGACGACGACGGCGGCCGCGACGCGGACGAGCGGGCGGCCGAGCCGTACCCTGCGGGGCCGGACCGCCGGGAGCGCGGGGGTCGCGGGGCGGACCGGGTCGTCGTCGACCGCCTCGCCGAGGTCGTCACGCCAGGCCGCCAGCATGGCGGCGAGGTCGTCCCCCTCCGGCGCCGGGTCACCGCGGCCGAGGGCGTCGAGCAGTTCGTCGTCCCGGGCGATCGCCGCCAGGTCGACCTCGCCGCCGCTCTCCGGCGTCCGCCCGCTCATGCTGCCACCTCGCCGAACGTGTCCCCCGCCAGGGTACGGAGGCGGGCCAGCGCCCGGGACTGGGCCATCCGTACCGCCGCCGCCGTCATGCCGACGATCGTGCCCACCTCGTCGGCGGAGAGCCCCACCGCGACGCGGAGGAGGACGATCTCGCGCTGCATCTCGGGCAGGCGGTCGAGCAGCACGGACAGCCGGCGGGCCAGGTCGGTGGCCACCGCCCGCTGCTCCGGGCCCGGATCCGCGTCCGGGTGCTCCGGTGGCGCGTCGTCGGCCGTGACGGTGGCGGCCCGCATGGCGGCGCGGTGGGCGTCGGCGACCTTGTGCGCGGCGATGGCGTAGACGAACGCCGAGAACGGCCGCCCCTGATCCTGGTAGCCGGGCAGGGCACGCAGCACCGCGAGGCAGATCTCCTGGGCGACGTCGTCCGCGGTGGTGTACGCCCCGCCGATACGGCCCAGCCGGGCCCGGCAGTAGCGCACCAGACCCGGGCGGAGGCCGGCGAGCAGCGCCGCGACGGCGGCGCCGTCACGGCGGGCCGCCCGGCGGACGAGCTCGGCCTCGGGCTCGATCGTCAACGTCATCGGATTAAAAGACACCTCTGTTACCGGCGAGTTAACCGGCACGCTATCGATCGCGGCCCGGTTTGCCTAGCCCGCCAACCGTGGCCGCAGGACTGCGAAAAGTAGTTGTTGCGTTCCGGCGAACGGCCGCGATGTCTCCAGTAGCGAGGTGGGGAGGCAACGTGGGCGTCGAAGTGGCCGTACGGGGACTGACGAAGTCCTTCGGTGGTCAGCCGGTCTGGTCGGACATCAGCCTGACCCTGCCGGCCGGCGAGATCTCCGTGCTGCTCGGCCCGTCCGGCACCGGGAAGTCCGTGTTCCTCAAGACCCTGGTGGGGCTGCTCCGGCCCGACCGGGGGGACATCGTGATCGAGGGCCGCAACCTGCCCCGGCTGTCCGAGCGGGACCTGTACGAGGTGCGGAAGCTCTTCGGCGTCCTGTTCCAGGACGGCGCGCTGTTCGGCTCGATGAACATCTACGACAACGTGGCCTTCCCGCTGCGCGAGCACACCCGCCGGTCGGAGTCGGAGATCCGGGCGGTGGTCACCGAGAAGCTCGACATGGTCGGCCTGGTCGGGGCCGAGAAGAAGCTGCCGGGGGAGATCTCCGGCGGGATGCGCAAACGGGCGGGCCTGGCCCGGGCGCTCGTCCTCGATCCGCAGATCGTGCTCTTCGACGAACCCGACTCCGGGCTCGACCCGGTCCGCACCGCCTACCTGAACCAGCTCATCATCGACCTCAACCAGCGGACCGAGGCGACGTTCCTGATCGTCACCCACGACATCAACACCGCCCGGACGGTCCCGGACAACATCGGCCTGATCTACCACGGTCACCTGGCCATGTTCGGGCCCCGGGAGATGCTGCTGTCCAGCACCGAGCCGGTGGTGCGGCAGTTCCTCAACGCCCAGCGGATCGGCCCGATCGGCATGGCGGAGGAGAAGGACGCCGAGGAGTTGCAGGCCGAGGCGCAGGCCGGCGCCGAGCTGCCGCCCCTGCCGCCCATCCCGGTGCAGCTCCAGCCCTCCGACGGGCGGCGCCGACGGGCCGAACGACCACCCGGCCAGTGGTGCCGCGACCACGGTGTCGAGCCGCCGCCCGGCTCCTTCGCCGGGCCGGACGGGCAGCGGACCGTCGAGCTGCCGGCGTTCCTCACGCGCGACGGGGTGCCGGGATGAGCGGCCCGGCGGTCCTCCGCGAGTCCGGCCACTTCTTCGCCTTCTGCCTGGACACCCTCCGGGGCCTGGGCCGGCGGCCCGTGCAGGTCCGCGAGTTCGTCCAGCAGGCCTGGTTCATCAGCTCGGTGTCGATCCTGCCGGCCGCGCTCGTCTCGATCCCGTTCGGCGCGGTGATCGCGCTCCAGCTCGGCTCCCTGGTCCGCCAGCTCGGCGCGCAGTCGTTCACCGGCGCCGCGTCGGTGCTCGCCGTCGTCCGTGAGGCGGGGCCGATCGTCACCGCGCTGGTCATCGCCGGCGCGGGCGGATCAGCCATCTGCGCCGACCTCGGCTCCCGCAAGATCCGCGAGGAACTGGACGCGATGCAGGTGCTGGGCATCGACCCGATCCAGCGGCTCGTGGTCCCCAGGGTGCTCGCCTCGATGCTGGTCGCGGTCCTGCTCAACGGTCTGGTCAGCGTCGTCGGCGTCAGCGGCGGCTACCTGTTCAACGTGGTCATGCAGGGCGGCACCCCGGGCGCCTACCTGGCCAGCTTCCAGGCCCTCGGGCAACTGCCCGACCTGCTGGTCGGGGAGGTGAAGGCGCTGCTGTTCGGCGCCGCGGCCGCGTTGATCGCCTCCTACAAGGGGATGACCGCCAAGGGCGGCCCGAAGGGTGTCGGCGACGCGGTGAACCAGAGTGTCGTGCTCACGTTCATGGCCCTGTTCGCCCTGAACTTCGTCGTCACCGCCGTGTACTTCCAGGTCGTACCGCAGAAGGGGAGCTGACGTGCCGGCGCTGCGATACCTCGACGACCTCGGCGGGCAGCTCGCCTTCTACGTGCGGGCGTTCGCGTGGACGCCGCGCACCGTACGCCGGTACAAGCGGGAGGTCGTCCGCCTCCTCGCCGAGGTCAGCTTCGGCACCGGGGCCCTGGCGGTGCTCGGCGGCACGGTGGGCGTCATCTGCTTCCTCACCTTCTTCACCGGCACCGAGGTCGGGCTCCAGGGCTACCAGGCGCTCAACCAGATCGGCAGCAGCGCCTTCACCGGCTTCATCTCCGCGTACTTCAACACCCGCGAGATCTCGCCGCTGGTGGCGGCGCTGGCCCTGTCGGCGACGGTGGGTTGCGGGTTCACCGCCCAGCTCGGCGCGATGCGCATCTCCGAGGAGGTCGACGCGCTGGAGGTGATGGCGGTGCCCTCGCTGCCGTTCCTGGTCACCACCCGGATGATCGCGGGGTTCATCGCGGTCGTCCCGTTGTACGTGATCGGGCTGCTCTCCAGCTACCTCGCCACCCGGACCATCGCGGTGTCCTACTTCGGGCAGTCGGCCGGCACGTACGACTACTACTTCCACCTGTTCCTGCCGCCCGGGGACGTCCTGTGGTCCTTCGGCAAGGTGCTGGTCTTCAGCGTGATCGTCGTCCTCGTCCACTGCTACTACGGCTACACCGCCACCGGCGGGCCGGCGGGTGTGGGCATCGCCGTCGGCCGCGCCGTCCGCCTGGCCATCGTGGCGGTCAACATCGTGGACTTCTTCCTGTCGCTGGCCATCTGGGGCGCGACGACCACCGTCCGGATCGCGGGGTGAGCATGAGACATCGCATCCTCGGCATCGCCTTCATCGCCGTGCTCACCGCGGCGCTGACCGCCTCCGTGCTGCAGTACCACAAGGCCTTCACCCCCGTCGCCTGGGTCACCCTGCAGGCCGACCGCGCCGGGTTGCAGCTCAGCGACGGCGCCGACGTCAAGGTACGCGGGGTGCTCGTCGGCGACGTCCGATCGGTACGCAGCGACGGCCGGGGCGCCACCGTGCGGCTGGCCCTCGACCCGGCGTCCATCGCGCAGATCCCCGCCGACGTGACCGCGCGGCTGCTGCCGAAGACCCTCTTCGGCGAACGCTACGTCGAACTCGTCCCACCCGAGGCCAGCACCGCCGGGCCGATCCGCGACGGCGCCGTCATCACCCAGGACCGCAGCCGCACCGCGGTGGAGCTGGAACGGGTCCTCGACGAAGCACTGCCCCTGCTCCAGGCGATCCGCCCCGACCAGTTGGCGGCGACGCTCGGCGCCGTGGCGACCGCCCTCGAAGGGCGGGGCGACCAGCTCGGCGCCAACCTCGCCCGACTCGACGCGTACCTCAAGCAGCTCAACCCGGCGATGCCGGTCATCGCCGAGGACATCCGCACCCTGGCCGTGGTGCTGGACAGCTACGACGCCGCGCTGCCGGACCTGCTGGCGTTGCTGCGGGACGTGACCGTCACCGCCCGCACCGTCACCGACCAGCGGACCCAGCTCGCGGCGTTCCTGGCCGACACCACCGGCACCGCCGAGGTCACCCGGGGCTTCCTCGACCGGCGCGGCGACCAGCTCATCCGGCTCGGTACGGTGAGCCGGCCGGTGCTCGAACTGCTCGCCACCTACGCCCCCGAGTACCCGTGCCTGATGAGCGGGCTGGTCGCCCTGCAACCCCACGTCGAGGAGGTCTTCTCCGGCGGCCGGATGCACATCACCCTCGAAATCACCCGCGACGGCGGCAAGTACGAGCGGGGACGCGACGAGCCGGTCTACGGCTCCAACGCCGGCCCGCACTGCCACGGCCTGCCCAACCCGGGGACGCCGGCGCCGCAGGTGCCGATCAACGACGGGTACGACTACTCCGGCGATCGGCACCATCCCCCGCTGCCGGTCGGCGTGCCGACCGGACCGGCCGCATCCTCCGTCGCCTTGCCGGCCATGGGACAGGCCGCCACCGGTGAGGAGAGCGCCCTGCTCAAGCCGCTGCTCGGCGCCGTGACCGGCACCCCGCCCGCCGAGGTACCCGACATCGCGGTCCTGCTCTGGGGGCCGCTGCTGCGTGGAACGGTGGTGAACGCCCGATGACCGGCAGGACGACCGCATCGCTGGTCAAGCTCGTGATCTTCGCCGCCGTGACGCTCCTGCTGACCGGACTGCTCGCCCAGACCCTCGGCGCCTTCCCCGCCGGCGGCACCACCTACCGCGCCCGGTTCACCGACGTCACCGGCCTGCTGCCCGGCGACGACGTGCGGATCGCCGGGGTCCGGGTCGGCCGGGTCAGCGACATCCGGGTGGTCGACGACACCGTCGCCGAGGTCGCCTTCACCGTGCGCGACGAGATCCCCCTGGCCACCAGCGTCCGCGCCAAAATCAGCTACCGCAACCTGGTCGGCCAGCGCTACCTGGCGCTGACCGAGGGGCCGGGGGAGGGGCGCCCCCTGCGGCCCGACGGGCTCATCCCGCTCAACCAGACCACCCCGGCGCTCGACCTGACCGTGCTGTTCAACGGGTTCCGGCCGCTGTTCACCGCGCTCAGCCCCGAGGACGTCAACAAGCTCGCCTACGAGATCATCCAGGTGCTCCAGGGCGAGGGTGGGACGGTCGCCAGCCTGCTGCAACGCACCGCATCGCTGACCAACACCCTCGCCGACCGGGATGCCGTCATCGGCCGGGTCGTCACCAACCTCAACACCGTCCTGACCACCCTCGCCACCCGCGACCGCGAGCTGGACCAGACGATCCAGCAGTTGCAGCAGTTCGTTTCGGGGCTGGCCGGCGACCGGAAGGCCATCGGCGAGGCGCTGGTCAGCATCGGCGACCTCACCGGGGCGACCTCGTCGCTGCTGGAGGAGGTACGGCCACCACTCGCCGCCGACGTCCGCGCCCTCGACGAGCTCGCGGGCACCCTCAACCGCAACTCGGCCGTCATCGACAGCACCCTCGGTCGGCTGCCGCAGCGCTACGAGGCGCTGACCCGGACCGCCTCGTACGGGTCCTGGTTCAACTTCTACCTCTGCGACTTCGACGGCCAGGTGTCCGCCGCCGGCCAGACGCTCAACCCCGCCACGTTCAGCGCACCCGCCGCCCGGTGCGCCACCGGAGGCAGCCGATGAAACCCTTCCGTGAACGCAACCCGGTGGTCACCGGCGCCGTCGGGCTCGCCCTGATCCTCGCCGCGCTGCTCGGCGCCTTCCAGCTCGACCGGCTCGCCGCGCTGACCGGCCGGGCGTACCAGGCGGCGTTCTCCGACGCCAGCGGCCTCACCGTCGGCAACGAGGTGCGGGTCGCCGGCGTCCGGGTGGGGAAGGTGACCGCCGTGGAACTGGCCCGCGACAGCCGTCCGTACGTGCGGGTCCGGTTCCGGATCGACGACGACGGCGTACGCCTCGGCGACCGCACCGGCGCGAGCATCCGGATCAAGACCGTGCTCGGGCAGAAGTACCTCGCCCTGTCGCCCGCCGGCGCGGGACGGCTGCCCGAGGGCGCGCAGATCCCCCTGGACCGCACCGCGGCGCCGTTCGACGTCGTGCAGGCCGTCACCGGACTCGCCGACACCCTCGACAAGATCGACACCGACCAGCTCGCTGCCGCCTTCGCCACGCTCTCCGAGACGTTCGCCGACACGCCCGCCAGCGTCAACGCCTCACTGGTCGGGCTGTCCCGGCTCTCCCGCACCGTCGCCGACCGCGACGCCGAACTCCGGTCGCTGTTGGCGCGCGCCCGGGAGGTCACCGACGTGCTCGCCACCCGCGACGAGGAGTTCCGCAAGCTGGTCACCGACGGCGAGGCCCTGCTGGCCGAGGTCACCCGCCGGCGCGACGCCATCCACAAGCTGCTCGTGGGCACCAACGACCTGGCCACGCAGCTGTCCGGGCTGGTCGCCGACAACCGCACCACGCTCAACCCGGCCCTGAAGCAGCTGCGCGACGTGATCGCCATCCTGCAACGCAACCGGGACGAGCTGGAGCTGACCATCGAACGGATGGCGCCGTTCGTCACCGCGTTCGCGAACGTGGTCGGCAACGGCCGCTGGTTCGACTCGTACGTGTCCGGCTTGGTGCAGCCGTACGTACCCACGACGGGAGGCCGCTGATGTCCGGTCCCGCTCGGCGCTGGCGACGTGATGTCGCCGCCGCGACCGTCCTGCTGACCGCCGCGGCCGCCGCCGTGGTGGTGGCGTGGCCCGACACGCCACAACGCCGGTTGGTGGCCCACTTCACCCGCGCCGTCGGCGTGAACCCGGGAAACGACGTGCGGGTGCTGGGCGTCCGCGTCGGCGAGGTGGTCTCGGTGACCCCGCGAGGCCGCACGGTCGAAGTCGCCATGCGCTACGACCCCGAGGTGGAGGTGCCGGCCGACGCGCAGGCCGTGATCGTCCCGCCCAGCGTGGTCAGCGACCGCTACGTGCAGCTCACCCCCGCGTACACCGGCGGCGCGGCACTCGCCGACGGCGCCGAGATACCGGTGGCACGCACCGCCGCCCCCATGGAGATCGACGACATCTACCAGGCGCTCGACGAGTTCAACCGCGCCCTCGGACCGGAGGGCGCGAACGCCGACGGCGCCCTGTCCGACCTGGTCGCCACCGGCCGGGCCAACCTCGAGGGCAACGGCGACAACCTGCACGACACCCTCCACGGGCTGTCCCAGGCGCTGTCGACGCTCGCCGACGGGCGGCAGGACCTGTTCGGCACCGTGGGCAACCTGCAACAGTTCACCACCACCCTGGCCCGCAGCGACCAGCAGGTGCGGGCCTTCAACCAGCAGCTGGCCGACGTGGCCGAGCAACTAGCCGGTGAGCGCGAGGAACTCACCGCCGCGCTGCGCAACCTCGCCATCGCGCTGGCCGACGTCACCGAGTTCGTGAAGCAGAACCGCCAGGTGCTCACCGCCGACGTGGCCGCGCTGGCCGACATCACCGGGGTGCTGGTCCGCCAACAGCAGGCGGTCATCGACATCCTCGACGTCGCGCCGCTGGCCCTGAACAACCTCGTGCTGGCCTACAACCCCCGCTCCGGCACGCTGGACACCCGCAACAACGCGACCGGCCCGTACGACCCCGCCAGCTTCGTCTGCTCGCTGATGGCCGATCAACTGCCCGCGAAGCAGGTGCCCGCCAAGTGCTTCGCGCTCGCGCAGACCCTGCACGCCCGAAAGCTGCCCATGACCGACCAGCTACGCAAGCTGCTCAAGCTGCCGCCCGGTGCGACCGGCATGGTCCCTCCGTCCACCCCGCCCCCGGGGGTGCCCGGAGTGCCCGTCCCGGCACCGGGCGGCCCCGACATCACCCACGACCTCACCCTCGGCGGCATCCTGCGGGGGACGGCATGAGCGCCCGGGTACGGCCCGCGCTGGCGGCGGCCCTCGTGGCGGCGCTGCTGCCGGCCGGGTGCGGCCTACCCGAGGTGACCGACCTGCCGCTGCCCGGCGGTGCCCCGAGCGGCGCCGGATACCGGGTGACCGCCGAGTTCACCGACGTGCTGGACCTGGTGCCGCAGGCCGCCGTCAAGGTCGACGACGTGACGGTGGGCAGCGTCGAGAAGATCTCCCTCGCCGGCTGGACCGCCCGGGTGACCCTCCGCATCGACCGGAAGGTCGAGTTGCCCGCCAACGCCACCGCCGCCGTCCGGCAGAGCAGCCTGCTGGGCGAGAAATACGTCACCGTCACCGCGCCACCCACCGAACCGGCCCGCGGCCGGCTCGCCGACGGTGACCTCATCCCACTGTCCCGCACCAGCCGTGGCGCCGAGGTGGAGGAGGTGCTCGCCGCCCTCGGGCTGCTGCTCAACGGCGGCGGCCTGGCCCAGCTGCGCACCATCAACCAGGAACTGGCCAAGGCGCTCGACGGCCGGGAGACCGAGGTCCGCGACGCGCTGCACCAGCTCGACGCCTTCATCGGCGGCCTGGAGCGGCAGAAGACCGACATCGTCCGGGCCGTCGAGGCGCTGGACCGGCTGACCGAGCGACTGTCCCGGCAGCGGCAGGTGGTCGGGGACGCCGTGGACTCTCTCGCGCCCGGCCTGACCGTGCTGGCCGAGCAGCGCGCCCAGCTCACCAGCGCGCTGACCGCCCTCGGCGAGCTCGGGCGGGTCGGCACCCGCGTCGTCAACCGCAGCCGCGACGACACGGTGGCCAGCGTACGGGCGCTGCAACCGATCCTGGAGCAACTCGTCCGCGCCGGCGACGACCTACCGAAGTCCATGGACTTCATGCTGTCGTACCCGTTCCCGCCCAACGTCACCGGCGCGATCGTCGGGGACTTCGTCAACCTGCACGTCACTGCCGACCTGGACGCGGCCAACATCCTGGCCAACCTCGTCGCCGCGGCACCCGCGCCCGTCCGCGCCACCCGGCCGGCCGCGCCCGGCACGCCGTCCCGACCGTCGGGCGGGTCCCGTCCCGATGTCGGTTCGCTCCCCGTGCCCGACCTGCCGCTGACGGAGTGCCTGCCCGACCCGGAGAACTTCCCGGCGACCTGGACGCCCCCGAAGGACTGCCTGCTCCCGGAGGGCTGTGTCCTGCTCAAGCCCGGCTCGCCCGTGCCGCCCGGCGGGCTGGTCCCGCCCAAGGGGATCGTCCCGCCCGGCACCGCGTTCCCCGCCGGCACCGAACTGCCCGCCGGCACCATCCTGTCGCCGGAGTGCGTACTTCCGGTGACGGGGGAGACCACCGGCCAGATCGGCGACCTGCCGGACCTCCTGGGAGGGGGACTGCTTCCGTGATTGGACGTAGCACGAAACTCAAGGTCGTCGCCTTCGTGGTGGTGAGTCTGCTCGGCGTCGCCTACGTCGGCGTACGCTACGTCGGCCTCGGCGACCGGCTGCTCGGCGGCGGCTACGTCGTTCACCTCGACCTCGCCCGCGCCGGCGGCATCTTCCCCAACGCCCCGGTCACCTACCGCGGCGTGCCCGTCGGCCGGGTCACCGCGGTCACCCTGCGCGGCGACGGCGTCCGCGCCGACCTGCGCATCCAGCGGGACGTGCGGGTACCCCAGGACCTGCGCGCCGTGGTCGCCCACCGCTCCGCCGTCGGTGAGCAGTACGTCGACCTGCGCCCGGAGCGGGACGACGGTCCGTATCTGCGCGCCGGCTCGGTCATCCCCGCCGACCGCAGCGGCGTCCCGCTCGCCCCGGAGGTGCTGCTGACCAACCTGGACGCGCTGGTCCGGTCGGTCGGCCCCGACGACCTGGCCGTGCTGATCACCGAACTCGGCACCGCGTTCGAGGGCAACGAGCAGGCGCTGGGCCAGATTCTCGACGCCGGCGACGCGCTGCTCGCCGACGCCACCGCCGCCCTGCCCGAGACGCTCACCCTGATCCGCGACGGCCGCACCGTCCTTACGACGCAGGCCGAGTCGGCCGAGGCGCTCCGGCGTTGGGCGGCAGGGCTGGCCAAGCTCGCCGCCAGCGTCCGGGCCGCCGACCCGGACCTGCGGAAGCTGCTCGCCGCCGGCCCGCCCGCCGGCGAGGAACTGGTCGCGCTGCTGCGCGGGCTGGAACCGACCGTCGGCACCCTGCTCGGCAACCTGATCACCGTCAACGGCATCGCCGCCCGGCGGCTGCCCGGCATCGAGCAGCTCCTGGTGGCCTACCCGATAACCGTCTCGGGCGCCTTCACGGTCACCCCGGGCGACGGCACCGCCCACTTCGGCCTGGTCCTCAACGCCAACGACCCGCCGTCCTGCGTCTACCACGGCGGCGGCCGGCGGTGCAGCGCCAAGGACCGGGCGGCCGGCGCCAGCGTACGCGGAGAAGCGAACGCCCCCCGGCCCTCCGGCGCCGAGCCGGCCCCGGCGCCCGGCGCCACGCGACCCGGCCCCGCCCACGCAGCCGGCTACGACCCGGTGACCGGGCTGGTGCTCGGCGCCGACGGTCGGCCGCTCCAGTTCGGCGGCACCGGCGGGCAGTACCGGACCGCCGGGGACCAGTCGTGGAAGCAGTTGCTGCTCGCCGGGGTGATCCCGTGAGCGGCGAACCGAAGGAGGTGCCCGTGCAGACCCGCAGGGACCAGACGCTGAAAGTGATCAAGGGCGCGAAGGCCGGGGTGCCCGGGCGACCCGCCCGGCGCCGGCTCGTCACCCGTCCCGTACCGGCGCAGGCGGCACCGATCGAGGACGTGCTGGAGCGGCTCGACCAGGAACCGGTCGAGAACCCGACCCAGACCGAGGACCTGACGGTGATCGGTGACCCGGCCGAGGCCGAGGACCTGCAGCCCGTCGACGACGACCGCGGGACGGCGGTGGACACCGCGAGCGACCCGGTCGACGAGGCCGGCGACGAGGGTTCCACCGACCGCTCGGCGGCGGCCGGGCCGCGGGCCCGCCGACGGGCACTGGTGGGCCTGCTCGTGGTCCTCCTCGTCGCCACCCTGGCTGCCGCCGGGGTGTACGGCCATCGCTGGTACACCGAACGGGCGCTGGACGAGGCCCGCCAGGGGGCGCTCGCCGCCGCCAAGCAGGCCAGCGTCAACTTCGTCTCGGTCAGCGCCGCCAGCGTCGACCGGGACCTCAAGCGGATCTCCGACGGGGCGACCGGTGACTTCAAGGAGGAGTTCACCCGGGGCCAGTCGCAGGTCCGCGCGGCGGTGGTGGAGAACAAGGTCGAATCGCAGGGCTCGGTGCTGCGGGCGGGACTGGTCTCCGGTGACCGTAGCCGGGCGGTCGTCCTGGTCGCCGTGGACGCCACCGTGAAGAACGCGAAGGCGCCCGACGGACGGGCGGCGCACTACCGGATCCAGCTGGACCTGGTCCACGACCGGGACTCGGGTCAGTGGCTCGTGTCCCGTCTGCAGTTCGTCGGGTGACATCGGTGCCGACCGAAGGAGGATGTATGCGTACCCGGGATCTCCGCCGCTGGCGCCGCGGGCGCCGCTTCCGCCTGGTGCCGGCGCTGGCGGTGGCGATCGTGCTGGCCGCCGGCGTCGCCGCCGTGGGGTGGCAGCAGGACCGCGCCGCCGCGCGCACCGACACCGCCGCGAGGCAGGCTCTGGCCGTCGCCCCGGCCGCGGCGAAGGCGATCTTCTCGTACGACCACCGCACGTTCGACGAGAGCGTGGCGAACGGCCGCAGCTTCGTCACCGGACCGTTCGCCGACGAGTACGGGCGGACCACCGCCGCGTTGAAGCAGACGGCGGTGAAGCAGCAGGCGGTGGTGCTGGCGGAGGTGTCCTCGGCCGGTGTGGTCACCGCCGACGCGGACCGGGTCGAGCTGCTGGTGTACCTGAACCAGTACCGCCGCAACGTCACCACCGCGGGGGAGAAGGTCGACCAGAACCGGGTGGTGCTCACCCTGGTCCCCGTCGACGGCGAGTGGAAGGTGACGGCGGCGGTCGCGATCTGACGCCCGGCCGGTCGCTCTCCTACCACGCGGCCCCGAGCCCGGGGGCGGGTTTCGCCGATAGCCGCCGCCCGGGCCGGTGGTGGCGTCAGCATGACCGTACGGCCGGCTGCCGCGTCCGGTGTGCCGGGAGCGCAGGTGGTGGGGGTGTCGACGTGCAGGACGTCGCTGTCGCGCCGCTGGACGTCGGGGCGGTGGTGCCGGGGCTGGCGGAGCGTGTCTGGGTCAACGCCAGCGAGGATCCGCAGGCGGTGCAGTTCGTACGCCCCGCGCCGGTGTCGCGCGCGTGGCCCGCGCCACGGTCGGTGCAGGGTGGCGACCTGGCGGTGACGTGCGAGCAGTTCCGGGACGACGTCCTCGCCCTGACCCGCGGCTTCGTCGCCGCCGGCGTGGGCCACGGTGACCGGATCGTGCTGATGAGCCGCACCCGGTACGAGTGGACCCTGGTCGACTACGCCCTCTGGGCGATCGGGGCGGTGCCGGTGCCGGTCTACGAGACGGCCAGCTCGGACCAGGTCGGGTGGATCCTGTCGGACTCGGGCGCGGTGGGCGCCGTGGTGGAGTCGGCGAGCCATGCGGAACTGGTCGCCGGTCTGCGGCATGACCTTCCCGCGCTGCGCGACGTGTGGCAGATCGACGCCGGTGACCTGATCGCCCTCGCCGGCCGGGGCCGCGCCGTCGACGACACGCGGATCGACGACCGCCGCAAGCGGGTGACCGGCGGCGACGTGGCCACGATCGTCTACACCAGCGGCACGACGGGGCGCCCGAAGGGCTGCGTGCTGACGCACCGCAACATCCACTGCGACGTGACCGCCGCGGTCGCGGCGCTGTCGCAGCTGCTGCGTCCCGGGGCGTCGACGGTGCTGTTCCTGCCGCTGGCGCACATGTTCGCCCGGCTGATCCAGGTGGGGGTGGTGCAGTCCCGGGCGACGATGGTCCACAGCGCCGACGTCGCCGGGGTGCTGGAGCAGTTGCGCCGGCACCGGCCGACGTTCATCCTGGCGGTGCCGCGTGTCTTCGAGAAGATGTACAACCGCGCCCGGCAGAAGGCCGAGGACGCGCGGCGCGGCCGACTGTTCCGCTTCGCGGAGCGGGTGGCGGTGCGGTACAGCCGGGCCCTCGACCGGCCGCGCGGGCCGAACCCGCTGCTCCGGTTGGCCCGCGCCGTGTTCGACCTGCTGATGTACCGGAAGCTGCGGGCGGCGCTGGGCGGGCGGTGCCGGACCGCGATCGTCGGCGGGGCACCGCTCGGCGAGGGGGTGGGGCACTTCTTCCGAGGCGCGGGCATCGTGCTCCTGGAGGGGTACGGCCTCACCGAGACGTCACCGGCCCTGACGGCGAACCTGCCGTCGGCGCAGCGGATCGGCACCGTCGGTCGACCGCTGCCCGGCGTGGAGATCCGCATCGCCGACGACGGCGAGGTGCTGGCGCACGGCGATGCGGTGTTCCCGGGGTACTGGCACAACCCGGACGCCACCCGGGAGACCTTCACGCCGGACGGGTGGCTGCGCACCGGTGACCTCGGCAGCCTCGACCCGGACGGGTTCCTCCGGCTCACCGGCCGCAAGAAGGAGATCATCGTGACGGCGGCCGGCAAGAACGTCGCACCCGCGCCGATCGAGGAGGCGGTCCGCGCCCACCCGCTGGTCAGCCAGTGCATGCTCGTCGGCGACGGCCGACCGTACGTGGCCGCGCTGGTCACCATCGACCCGCAGGCCTGGCCGCGCTGGCGCTCCGCCCACGGCCGGCCGGACGCCTCCGTCGCTGACCTGCGGGACGACCCCGAGCTGCGCGGCGAGATCCAGACCGCGGTCGACCACGCCAACCAGACCGTGTCCAGGGCGGAGCAGGTCAAGACGTTCACCATCCTGCCCCGGGACTTCACCGAGGCCGACGGCGAGCTGACCCCCACCCTGAAGATCAAGCGCGGCGTCGTCGCGGAGCGCTTCCGGGCGGACGTCGACGCGCTCTACGGCGGCCACTGATCCGGTCTCCGGACGGGACCGCCCGGGGTCAGCGGCGGGGCCGGGTACGGATCTGCCGCGTGGCCGCGCGGAACGCGGGTGCGGCCCGCTCGAAGTAGTCGAACAGGACGTCGAGCTGCTCCGGTGTGTACGCGGCGAGCACGTCGGCGATCCGCTCGCGTCGGGGTCACGACCTCGTCGATGCGTCCGAGGGCTTCGGGGACGGGCTCGACCACCACCTTGCGCCGGTAGCTGGGGTCCGCCGTGCGGCGGACGTAGCCGGCGCGCTCCAGCCGGTCGATCAGGCGGGTGGTGGCACCGGTGGTCAGCCCGATCCGGGCGGACAGGTCGCCGGACGTGAGCGGTCCCTCCAGCGTGATGAGACTGAGCGCGTGCCACTCCGAGGGGTGCAGCCCGGCTGCCTCGGCCCCGGCCATGCGTGCAGACACTGTTTCTGTGCAGACACCTTGGAGGGGTCATGCCTGACGACCGTACCGCCGTCACCTCCGTCATCGGCGCGCTGGTGGACGCGTGGAACCGGTAGGACGCCGAGGCGTACGGGCGGCTCTTCACCGAGGACGCCACGTACGTCACCTGGGTCGGGACGCACTACCGAGGCCGACGCGAAGCTGACCACCCTTCGTGGACACGCCCGCCACGGATGGTCATGGCGGGGTTCCCCGGCGCGTCGGGCGGCCTGCCGTAGCATCCCCGGGAGCCGGCGACCGCCGGTGACCTGGGCGGGAGGTGTCCGATGCGGATCAGGCGGACCATCGTGGCGGTCGTGGTGGTGCTGTCGGCCGGCGGCCTCGCGGGCGTCGCCAACGCGGTCGGCTCGTCCCCGTCCACTCTGGCGGACGGCACCCTCCGGGCCGCCACCGCCGACGCCCGGTTCAGCTTCGCGGTCGTGCCGGACACGCAGGAGGAGGTCCTGAGAGCGGGCGACCGCCGGTTCCGGCAGCGCTCCGACTGGCTGGTCGCCAACCGTTCCTCGCTGGACCTGCGGTTCGTCACCCACATCGGCGACGTGGTCAACTTCGACACCCCCGACCACGTGCAGTACACCCGCGCGCAGGACGCGCTGCGACCGCTGGAGCGGGCCCGGCTCCCGTACTCGCTGGCCGTCGGCAACCACGACGGCCAGGTCTACGGCCCGGACGGCAAGCGGCGCAGCCCCGCCGGGCCGTTGCTGCGCGACACCACCGTGTTCAACCGGTACTTCACCGCGGACGGTTTCGGCGCCGTCCGCGGCCGGTTCGAGGCCGGCAAGGTCGACAACGTGTACGCGACCTACCAGGCCGCCGGCGTGCAGTGGCTGGTGCTGACCCTGGAGCCGTGGCCCCGCCGGGCGGCGGTCGCCTGGGCCCGGAACGTCGTCGCCGCCCACCCGCGGCACAACGTCGTCGTCGTGACGCACCACTACCTGGAGGCCGACGGGACGATCGGGAGCAGCGCCAACCACGGGTCCACCAGCCCGCGGTACCTGTTTGACAACCTGATCTCGCGCTACCCGAACATCCGCCTCGTCTTCTCCGGCCACACCGGCACCGCCGCCCACCGGGTCGACACCGGCGTGCACGGCAACCCGATCCACTCGTTCCTCCAGGCGTTCCACTCCCGACGCACCAACCCGGTCCGGCTGGTAGAGGTGGACACCGCCGCCGACTCGCTGCGCACGTGGATCTACGCACCGCGCACGGCGGAGGCGTTCCCGGCCCACGACCGGACGCTCACCGGCCTCCGCCTGATCCACTGAGGTTATCCGGGCCAGCACTTCGGGGCGTCGGCCGCCGCCACCCCGAGCGTCCCGGCCGGCCCGGCACACCGGGAGATCGCCACCCAGCTGTTCCTGTCCACCCGCACCGTCGACCATCACCTGCGCAACATCTTCCACCGGCTCGGTGTCCGTTCCCGCACCGAACTGGCCCGCGTACTCGGCTAGCGGCAGCTTCGGGTGGCCGACCACGCCTTGTGCGGTCGATCCGGCGGCTCGCTGCCAGGTAGCGTGCGGATGTTTACCCGCTGCCGAAGCCGGAGGAGCGACGTGGGCGCGAAGACAGCCCTGCTGGCGTTCGCCGATGGAGACATCCGTCCGGCGTTGCTTGGCGCCACGCGATCCGAGCGAGCCGAGACCGAGGCGCTGGTGTCCCGGGTTCACCCCGGTTACCTTGTCGAGCCGGCCGACAGCAGCACGTTGTTCGAGGTCGTCTATCCGCCAGATGACCTCACGTACGCCACCACGCTGGCCGGTGCCGAGCTGTACTGTGATCGGCGGCTCGCGCTCGACCGCCCGTCTGAGCTGCCAGAGCACCTGCGCCGAGTCGGAGCGGGCCGCCGAATCGTCATGCACGGTATGCACTCAGTGGTGGACGCGCTCGCCTTCGCGGTCTGGGAGGACGGCGAGTTGATCAGGTCGCTGAGCCTGTCACCCAACGGCGGCATCATGGAGGACATCGGCGAGCCGCACGAATTTGAGCTTCCGTACTGGGCCGGTGAGCACCCCGTGGAACCCGTACCGGGCTGGCCCAACCAGCATCCGTATCCGTTGCCGTTCCATCCCCTCGACCTGGGTGAGGAAGCGTTGCGGGCCCTGTTCGGCTTCGTCGTGGAGGGGCGTCCCGAGCCGGGCGACGTCGATGCGGACGCCGTCCATGTGTACGGCTTCCGCGTGACGGACCCGACCGGCGAGGAACAGGCCGCCCGTGAAGCCCTGTACGCCCAGGTGCTACAGGCGATGGGTGCACCGCGGAGGTTCCGAATGGGGCCGGACGGGACGTTGCACGAGATCGGCGCCAACGACAACTGACCGCCACCGGACGGTGGGGCCTATCTGGGTGCCTGGGGAGGGTTGAGCCAGGCGAGGGGTTGCCCGTTGAGGGCGGCGTCGGCGAGGCGGTGGGCGGACGGGGTCTTCAGCGCCGCGCGTGAGCTGTCGATCCAGCGCTGGACGTTGTCGATGCCCTGGTGGCGGTACTCGACGGCCTGGACGAGGCATTCCAGTTTGTCGGCGTCACGGGCGACGACCGCTTCCAGCGTCTCGCCGGCTTCGTACTCCGCGACGGCGGCGGTGATGACGTCGGCGACGGCCGGTGGGCAGGCGGCGACCTGGTCGGCGGTGACGGCGGTGTTGGGTATGGCGGTGAGGTAGCGCTTGGCGATGTGCGGGATGTCGGTGATCCGGGTTTCCTGGGTGTCGTGCAGGACGCAGAGCATCGACACCCGGGCTGGGTCGGCACCCTCCATGGCGGCGAGCATCGCTCCGATGAGCGCCGTGCGGAAGGAATGCTCGGCGATGGACTCGGGGTGCTTGACGCCGGCGAACCACCAGCCGGTGCGGGCGGCGCGTTTTGAGGACGCCAGCTTCGAAGATGAAGCTCATGGCTCCGGCGGCGTCGTGGTCGTCGGTCATCTGCCCGTCCCTGTGCCGGTGGGTCTGTCCGCGCCTAGGTTTTAGACGATAGACGTAGTTCCGCTGGGACCATGCGGAGATCCGGTCGCTGACTTGGCGCGGAGGGTTACCGGGCGGAGCGGCCGTGAGTACCGTGGTCACGACGGCGGCCCGCAGGCCGACGGCGCATCCCGTGGTTCAGGGAGGTCCGGGATGGAACCGATGCCAGAGCTGACCTTCGGACAGCGGTTGAAGGTCTACCGCGAGCGCTCGGGAAAGACTCGCGCTGTGCTCGGCGGACTCGTGGGTCGTAGCGCCGAGTGGGTGAAGGCCGTGGAGACCGATCGGATCCTGCCACCGCGTATCCACATGCTGGATCGGATCGCACGCGCCCTCAAGGTCGACGTGTCAGCCCTGGTCGGGGAGTTGAGCGACCGGTCCGCGGTCGTCAACGGGCCGGAACATCCGGCGCTGGCCTCGGTCCGCGACGCCGTGAACCGCGTCCCGCTGTCCGAGGACGTCGCTCCCCAGCCCTTGACGCAGATCAGGGAACGTCTCACCGCCGCCTGGCGGGCACGTCATCAGGCGTCAGACCACCGCACGGTGCTCGGTGCGCTGCTTCCGGATCTGGTACGGGACGCGCAGCGTGCCGCCTTGGCCTACGAGGGCGATGAGCGTCGGCAGGCACAGGCGCTGCTGGCCGAGGTGCTGGGGCTCACCCAGATGTTCCTCGCCTACCAGCCCGCCGCCGAGTTGCTGTGGCGGGTCGCCGACCGGGCGATGGTGGCCGCCCAGGAGTCCGGAGATCCCGAGGCGCTGGCCTGCGCGGGCTGGTTCCTGTGTCAGGTGCACCGGGACGCGGGCGACTGGGACACCGCGATGTCGGTGACGTTGGACGTGGTCTCGGCGTTGGAGGCGCGGACAGCCGACGCGAACGCGAACCTGCTCGCGCTCTGGGGAGCGCTCAACTTCGAGGCCGCATACACCGCTGCCCGTGCGGGCGAAGAAGGCCGCGCCTGGCGGTACTGGGATCGCGCCGACCGGGTGGCGCAGCGTCTGCCGAAGGGCCTCTACCAGCCGCAGACGTCGTTCTCGCGGGTCATCATGGGAGCCCACGCCGTGACCGTGGCCGTCGAGTTGCAGAAGTCCGGTGAGGCGGTGCGACAAGCGGGACGCCTTGAGCCGGCTACCATCCCGTCGAGGCCGCGCCGCGCGCGACACCTCATCGAGGTGGCGCGTGGCCACTACGGCAAGGGCGACAACGAGGCCACCGTCGCGGCCCTGCGCCAAGCCTACGAGTCGGCGCCGGAGACGATCCGATTCAACGGCTACGCCCGTCAGATCACGCTGGACCTGCTCGACGGGCCCCGTCACGTGCGCAACGACGTACGCGACCTTGCGCTGAAGGTCGGCCTCGTCTCGTGATCTAGGGGTACGAACCTTACCCGTTCCGCCCTGCGACGCTCCGTAGGTTCCTCCTCACGGGATGCGGCGGGCGGTGCGGGATCGCCTGGTCGCCGCGTCCCTCTCACTCAGGGGCGGACACCTCCCCTCGCAGTCGGTGAGGGGAGGACGATGCGGCGCGACTCATACGACGAGTACCTCTGGGCCGTCGCGCTCGACGGCGTGTCTGCCGGCTGTCGTGCCTGGTGGTCGCGGCTGACGCCGTACCCGTGCTGGCAGGTGGAATGGGCGACCAGCCGGCAGGCGCGGTCGCTGACGGCGGCGCTGCTCGGCGGCCGCGCGTGACCACCCACCACCCGGTGCTGCCGATCTGGAGCTGCGGTGGCTGTGCCGCGCCCTGGCCCTGCCGCACCCGCCAGCGTGAGCTGCGCGCGGAGTTCGACGGCGCTCCGGTCTCCCTGGCTCGCTACCTGGGTGCGCAACTCGTGCGTGCCTCGAACGATCTGACGTGGGTGCCGGCGGGAGTACTGCACCGACGCTTCCTCGGCTGGCTGCGCTGAACGTCGTGCGACCGGACCGGCCGGGACAGACAGGGCGGGGCAGTTCTGCCATCCTCGCACCCATGACGGGGGTCGAGGAGCCACTGCGTACGGATCCGGTGGCGGTGCCTGGCCCCGCCCCGGCCCGGCTGGGCGTCAACTACTGGCGGCTCTGGTCGGCGTCGGCGGTTTCGAACCTCGCCGACGGCATCGTCAAGATCGCCTTGCCGCTCGTCGCCCTCGGCTACACCGACTCACCGGCGCTGGTCGCCGGGGTGGCGGCGGCGTTCAGCCTGCCGTGGCTGCTCTTCGCGCTTCCGGCCGGTGCGCTCGTCGACCGGCTGGACCGGCGCCGGGCGATGCTGGCCGCCAACACGCTGCGCGCGGCGCTTCTCGGGGCACTGGCGCTGGCGGTGGCCTCCGACGCCGGCTCGGTCTGGCTGCTCTACGGGGTGGCGTTCGGCATCGGCGTCGCCGAGACCCTCTACGACACCTCGGACCAGTCGATCCTGCCGCAGGTCGTCCCGCGCGAGCTGCTGCCCCGGGCGAACGGGCGGCTGCACGCCGCCGAACTGACGGCCAACCAGTTCATCGGCCCGCCGCTGGCGGGCTTCCTGGTGGCCGGTGGGGCGGCCCTCGCCCTGGCCGGCCCGGCGGGGCTCTGGGCCCTCGCCGTCGCCGCGCTGTTCCTCGTGAGCGGTCGGTTCCGGGTCGAGCGGGACGCGCCCACCACCCTGCGGGCCGACATCGCGGAGGGGCTGCGGTTCCTGTGGCGGCACCGGTTGCTTCGGACGCTGGCGACGATGGTCGGGGCCGGCAACTTCGCCACGTCGGCGATCTTCGGTGTGCTGGTGCTCTACGCGGTTGGCCCGGACTCGGCGATGGGGCTCACCGAGCCCGGCTTCGGGATCTTCCTGACCACCATCGCCGCCGGAATCGTGGTGGGGTCGCTGGTCGCCGGGTCGCTCGAGCGCCGGATCGGCCGGGCCCGCGTGCTCGGTGTGTCCGTGCTCGCGATGGCCGTGGTCGTCGGCGCGCCGGCGCTGGTCACCAACCCGTTCGCGCTCGGCGCGATCTACTTCGGCGGCGGGATCCTGTTCGCCGCCTGGAACGTGATCACGGTATCGCTGCGCCAGCGGATCACCCCGGACCGTCTTCTCGGGCGGGTCAACAGCGGCTACCGGCTGCTCGCCTGGGGCACCTTGCCGCTCGGTGCCGCCGCCGGCGGCCTGCTGGCCGAGATGTTCGGGCTCCGCGCGGTCTTCGCGATCATGGGTACGCTGACGCTCACCCTGCTGCTCGGCATGCTCCGGGTCACCGACGCGGCCATCGCCGCCGCCGAAGGTGATGCCGCCTAGTCGAACAACACCACCGTACGGGCGCCCTCGCCGCGGGCCACCCGGTCGAACGCCGCCGGGGCGTCGTCCAGGGTGACCCGGTCGGAGATCAGGGGAGCGAGGTCCAGCGTGCCGTCGAGCACCGCCCGGGCCAGCTCGGGGACGTCCCGGTCGGGGTCGGAGGAGCCGTACACCGAGGAGCGCAGCGTCCGTGCCGAGTGGAAGATGTCCAGGGCGCTGAGGCCGACGACGTCGTCCTTCGACCCCATGCCCACCACGATCACCTGGCCGCCCCGGCGGGCGGCCCGCCAGGCGGCGCGGATGGTCGCGCTGCGCCCGACGCACTCCAGCGCGTGGTCGACGCCGCGCCCGCCGGTCAGGCCGCGGATCGCCCGGCTGAGCGACTCGTCGCCGAGGAGGAAGTCGGTGGCGCCGGCCGCACGCGCCAGGTCCGCCTTGGCGGGCGACACGTCCACCGCGATCACCGGGTCGGCGCCGGCCGCCCGGGCGGCGGAGACCGCCGACAGGCCGACCCCGCCGAGACCGATCACGGCCACCGAGTCGCCCGGAGCCACGCCCGTCGTGCGGCGTACCGCGCCGACGCCGGTCAGCACGGCGCAGCCCAGCAGCGCCGCCGCCTCGAAGGGCAGGTCGGCCGGCACCGGGATCACCGCCGGCTCCGGCACCACGACCTGCTCGGCGTGGGCACCCAGGCCGAGGGTGACGTGCAGCGGTTCCCCGGACGACGTCCGGCCGCCGGGCGTGGCCGGCCCGCCGGACCGGTCGCACAGCCACGGCTCGCCGTGCCCGCAGTGCCAGCACTCGCGGCAGGGTGGCGCCCAGTTCAGCACGACGTGGTCGCCCGGGGCCACGCGGCGTACGCCGTCGCCGACCTCGGCCACCACGCCGGCCGCCTCGTGCCCGAGCACGAGCGGGTACGGCGGCGTCAGCGTGCCGTTCACCATGGACAGGTCGGAGTGGCAGACGCCGGCGGCGCGGACGTTGACGCGCACCCGCCCTGGGCCCAGGGGCGGCGGCTCGACCTCCTCGACGCGCGGCGTGCCGCCGACCTCCCGGACGACCAGCGCCCTCATCGCTGGATCGCCTTCGTCTGGAGGAACTCCTCGAGCCCGTAGGTGCCCAGCTCCCGGCCGAGGCCGGACTGCTTGTAGCCGCCGAACGGGGCGAGGGGGTTGAACGGGGCGCCGTTGACGTCGACCGCGCCGGTGCGCATCCGCCGGGCCACCGCGAGGGCCCGCTCCTCGTCGCCGGACCAGACGGCGCCGGCCAGGCCGTACCGCGAGTTGTTCGCGACCGCGACGGCGTGCTCGTCGTCGTCGACCGGGATGACGGCCAGGACCGGCCCGAAGACCTCCTCCTGGGCCAGCGCGCTGTCCGGGTCGACGTCCGCGATTACCGTGGGGGCGACGAACCAGCCCCGCTCCGGCAGGGGCGCGTCCGGTCCGCCGGCCACCAGCCGGCCCCCGTCGGCCAGGCCGCGGGCGACGTGGTCGCGGACCCGGTCCCGCTGCGCCGCCGAGACGAGCGGGCCGAGCCGGGTGGCCGGGTCGAAGGGATCGCCGAGCCGGTAGCCGTCGGCGGCCTTCGCCGCCAGGGCGAGCGCCTCGTCGTACCGGTCGCGGTGCACCAGCATCCGGGTCCAGGCGGTGCAGGTCTGGCCGGAGTTGAGGAACGCGTTGCCGACGCCGACCTTCACCGCGGTGGCCAGGTCGGCGTCGTCGAGGATGACGTTGGCCGACTTGCCGCCCAGTTCCAGGGCGACCCGGGCGATCCGGTCGGCGGCCAGGTGCGCGACGCGCCGGCCGGTGGCGGTGGAGCCGGTGAACGACACCATGTCGACGTCCGGGTGGGCGGCGATGGCCTCACCGACCACCGGACCGGTGCCGGGAACGAGGTTGACCACGCCGGGTGGGAAGCCGGCCTCGTCGATCGCGTCGAAGAGCAGGTACGCCGTCAGCGGCGTCAGCTCGCTGGGCTTGAGCACCACCGTGCACCCGGCGGCGAGCGCGGGCGCGAGCTTGGCCATGACCTGGTGCAGCGGGTAGTTCCACGGGGTGATGGCGCCGACCACGCCGACCGGTTCGCGGATGACGAGGGAGTTGCCGACGGTCTCCGCCGCCGGCGGGTGCCCGGCCAGGTCGACGTAGCTGCGCAGCACGGTCAGCGGCAGGCCGGCCTGCACCCGGGTGGCGACCTTGAGCGGGGTGCCCAGCTCCAGCGCGACGGTCCGGGCGATCTCGTCCGCGCGGGCGCTCAGCGCGGCGTGCAGCCGGTCGAGGCGGGCCGCGCGGTCGGCCGGCGCGGTGGCGGCCCAGCCGTCGAACGCGGCCCGGGCGGCGGCGACGGCCCGGTCCACATCGGCCGCCGTGCCGGCCGGTACGGTCCCGACGACCTCCTCGGTCGTCGGGCTGTGGACGTCGAGGGTCTGCCCGGCGGACGCCGTGACCCAGTGGCCGTCGAGGTAGATGTCGGTCCGTGCGAGATCCATCGCGCCCCTCGCGTCGCCCAAAACTAGCAGTGCAAGTTTCGACTCTAGTACGGTTCGGCGGACGGCGGGAGGGGCGGAAGTGGACCCACGGTTCGTTCGTACGTGCGGGACAGCCCGTCGATCAGCGCGTCCAGGCCGAGGGCGAAGGCGCCCTCGTCGACCTGCTGCTGGTGCTCGGCGAGGCGGTGGGCCTGGGTGAGGTGCGGGTACTGGTCGGCGTAGAGCGACGGATCCTCGACGAAGCCCCGGGCGAACGAGCCGAGCGCCGAGCCGGCCACGAAGTACCGCATGAGCGCGCCGATGTGGGTGGCCCGGGCCGGCGGCCACCCCGCCTCGACCAGCCCTCCGTACACGGCGTCGGCCATGGCCAGGGCGGCGGGCCGCCGGCCCGGACCCTGCGCGAGGTACGGCACGATGTGCGGGTGGGCCGCCAGCGCCGCGCGGTAGGAGTGCCCCCACCGGCGCAGCGCCTCCCGCCAGTCGACGTGGCCGAAGAACGACACGTCCACCTGGCCCGTGACGCTGTCGGCGACGGCGTCGAGGATCTCGTCCTTCGTGGCGAAGTGGTTGTACAGCGACGGCCCGCGTACCCCGAGTTCGGCGGCGAGGCGACGGGTGGAGAACGCCGCCAGCCCCTCGGCGTCGATCAGCGCGGCGGCGGCCTCGACGATCCGCTGCCGGCTGAGCAGCGCCTGTCGCGGCCGGGGCATGTCCGTCCTCCTCTGCTCGGTCGTCCGCCGGGAACTCTGCCACATCCGGGTCTGGACAGCCGAAAACTTGCACCGCTAGTTTACCCCGCATGGACCTTTACCTCTCCGCCGAGCAGGCGGCGGTCCGCCGGCTCGCCGCCGACTTCGTCGACCGCGAGGTGGTGCCGTACGCCGCCGCGTGGGACCGCCGCGAGTCGGTCGACCCCGGCATCGTCGGCAAGCTCGGCGAGGTCGGCTTCCTCGGGCTGACCATCCCCGAGGAGCACGGGGGCTCGGGCGGGGACCACCTCTCGTACTGCCTGGTCCTCGAAGAGCTCGGGCGGGGCGACTCGGCCGTATCGCGGTCGACACCGCCGCCGCGCGCCTGCTCGTGTGGCGGGTCGCCGACCTGATCGACCGGGGCGAGCCGTTCGCCACCGAGGCGTCGATGGCCAAGCTGTTCGCCAGCGAGGCGGCCGTCCGCGCGGCCAACGACGCGATCCAGGTGTTCGGCGGGTACGGCTACATCGACGAGTACCCGGTCGGCAAGTACCTGCGCGACGCCCGCGTCGCCACCCTCTACGAGGGCACCAGCCAGATCCAGCAACTGCTCATCGGACGAGCGCTCACCGGCGTCAACGCCTTCTAGCCGGGGCCGACGACCGTACGCCGCACCACAGAGGACCAGGAGGGGACATGGACTTCGCGCTCTCGGACGAGCAGCGGGCCATCCGCGACACCGCCCGCGACTTCATCCGCCGGGAGGTGGTGCCGCTGGAACAGGAGGTGCTGCGCCGCGAGCGGGCCCACCAGCCCGGCCTGGAGCGCAGCGAGCTGCGGGAACTCCAGCTCAAGGCGCGCCGGTTCGGCTTCTGGGGGCTGGCCACCCCCGAGGAGTACGGCGGGATGGACCTGCCCGCGGTCACCCAGTCGCTGATCTGGACCGAGCTTGGCCGGTCGTTCGTGCCGTTCCGCTTCGGCGGGGAGGCGGACAACATCCTCTTCCACGCCACCGAGGAGCAGAAGAAGGAGTTCCTCGTCCCGACCATCGAGGGGGAGCGCATCTCCTGCTTCGCCATCACGGAGCCGGGCGCCGGCTCGGACGCGGCGAACATCAAGCTGCGCGCGCGGCGCGACGGCGACGACTGGATCCTCGACGGCGAGAAGACCTTCATCACGAACGGCAACGACGCCGACTTCGCCATCGTCGTCGCGGTGACCGACCCCGACAAGGGCGCACGCAACGGCGGCGCCACCGCCTTCCTCGTGGACCGGGCGATGGGCTGGCGCTCGGAGTTCATCCAGACCATGGGTGAGGGCGGACCGGCGTCGCTGATCTTCGACGGCGTCCGCGTGCCGCACCGCAACATCCTCGGCGAGGTCGGGCAGGGCTTCGCGCTCGGCATGGAGTGGATCGGCAAGGGCCGGTACACCATCCCGTCGCACGCGCTCGGCATCGCCGAGCGGGCCCTCCAGATGGCGATCGACCACGCCAACACCCGGGAGACGTTCGGCGCGAAGATCGGCACCAACCAGGCCATCCAGTGGATGATCGCCGATTCCGAGACCGAGCTGGAGGCGGCCCGCTGGCTGGTGCTGCGCGCCGCCTGGACGGTCGACGCCGGTCTCGACCCCCGGCACGCCTCCTCGATGGCGAAGCTCTACGGCGCGGGCATGGTCAACCGGGTGGTGGACCGGGTGCTCCAGATCCATGGTGGCATGGGCTACACCCGGGAGCTGCCGATCGAACGCTGGTACCGGCAGGTGCGTCTCTACCGCATCTTCGAGGGCACCGACGAGATGCAGCGGCTCATCATCGCCCGCGACCTGCTGCGCGGCTACACGAAGGTGGGGGCGCACCTGGCCTGAGGGCCTCCGGTCGCCCCCGCGACCCGCACGGGGGCGACCGGACGCCGGGTCAGCAGCGCGGCACGTTCGGGATGTACCCGTCGTGGCCGGTGTAGACGTACGCGTCGGCGATGTACCGGCCGGTGCCGATCCGGTCCCAGATGGAGCTGGTGCCGTACGTGCCGGTGACGGTGGTGCCGCTGGTCTGGCAGTAGATGGTGACGGTGGTGCCGTCGGCGACGGTGCCGACCGCGTCGTACCCGGTGCCGGGGCCGGAACGGACGGTGAGCGGGGTGCCGCTGGTGTTGACGGTTCCGGTCGCGGTGCTGCCACCACAGCCGTTGTCGCTGGTGTACGTCTTCGTGCCCCAGTAGAGGGCCAGGGCGCCGTTGAAACGGACCTGGATGTCGCTGCCATTGAGCCGCTGCTCGTAGTGCAGGTGCGGGCCGGTGGAGCCGCCGGTGCTGCCGACCCAGCCGATGATCCGGCCGTAGCCGACGGTCTGCCCGACGGAGACGTTGAAGCCGTTGAGGTGCGCGTAGTAGGTGCTGTAGCCGTTGCCGTGGTTGATCCGGACGTACTTGCCGTAGCTGGTGCCGCCGAGGTCGGTCACCCGGTCGACGGTGCCGGGAGCGCTGGCCACCACCGGGTCGCCGAGGTCGTCGGTCCGGTTGAAGTCCACCGCGTACGGCGGGCTGTGGTTGGTGCGCGTCTGCCCGGACCAGGACTGGCCGCACGGGAAGGGCACCTTGAACGTCGGCGCGGCCGCCGCCGGCGCTGCCGGCAGCAGCACGCCGATTGTCAGCAGCACTGCGGCGAGCAGGCCGGTCCACCGCTTACCCATCCAGCACCTCCAATGTCGAAAAACTTCGATGGCTTGGGGTGAGCGTGACGGATTTCGCCACGGAAGGGAAGGGCCCCGACCTCGATGGAAGCGCTCCCATCGACACGGATCGCCATACCGGGCGGGCGATCCGGCCTTCCAACCCCACCACCGAAGGACAGGACATGCCTGTAAGCGCACGCATGCGGGCCGCCGTCGTGGCGGCCTGCGCCGCCGTCGGCCTGACCGCCCCCGCGGCGGCGGTCGCGGTCGCCGCGCCCGACACCCCCGCCCCCGTCGTCGCCGCCGCACCCACCGCCGACTGGCTGCACACCGACGGCAACCGGATCGTCGACGAGGCCGGCAACCAGGTGTGGTTGACCGGGGTCAACTGGTTCGGCTTCAACGCCTCCGAGCGCGTCTTCCACGGTCTCTGGTCGGCCAACATCGAGACCATCACCCGACAGATGGCCGAGCGCGGCATCAACATCGTCCGGGTGCCGATGTCCACCCAGCTCCTGCCGGAGTGGAAGGCCGGCCAGACGGTCGTGCCGAACGTCAACCCGGAGCTGGCCGGCAAGAACAACCTCCAGGTCTTCGACCACTGGTTGCAGCTGTGCGAGAAGTACGGCCTCAAGGTCATGCTCGACGTGCACAGCGCCGAGGCCGACAACTCCGGTCACGTCTACCCGGTGTGGTGGAAGGGCACGATCACGCCGGAGCTGTTCTACCAGGGCTGGGAGTGGGTCACCGACCGCTACAACGCCAACGACACGATCGTCGCGATGGACATCAAGAACGAGCCGCACGGCACGCCGAACCAGCCGCCGCGCGCCAAGTGGGACTCCAGCACCGACCAGGACAACTTCAAGTACGCCTGCGAGACGGCCGGCCGGCGGATCCTCGCCATCAACCCGAACCTGCTGATCCTGTGCGAGGGCATCGAGGTCTACCCGCGCGCCGGCGAGACGTGGAACTCGCCGAACACCGACCCCGACCTCAGCCCGAACTACCACTACAACTGGTGGGGCGGAAACCTGCGCGGCGTCGCCCAGCACCCGGTGAACCTCGGCGCGCACCAGGACCAGCTCGTCTACTCCCCGCACGACTACGGGCCCCTGGTGTTCGAGCAGCCCTGGTTCCAGAAGGACTTCGACAAGAACTCCCTCATCACCGACGTGTGGCGGCCGGTCCTGTGGCAGCACAACGGCAGGTTCGTCAGCCTCGACCACCAGGTGCGCCTGGGCGGCGCCGCCTCCACCACCGGCATCAGCCTGGCCGAGCGGTACGCGGGCGGCGGGAGCGACACCGTCGCGCCGACCGCTCCCGGACAGCCGACCGTCAGTGACCTGACCGCCACCGGCGCCACGCTGACCTGGACCGCCGCCACCGACAACGTCGGGGTCACCTCGTACGACGTGCTGCGGGCGGTCGGGTCGGGGCCGGCTACCGTCGTCGCCACCGTCTCCGGCACCTCGTACCGGCCGACCAACCTGGCCGCCGAGACCACGTACACGGTCAGCGTGCGGGCCCGGGACGCCGCCGGCAACGTGTCGGCACCGTCGGCGGGCCGGACGTTCACCACCCCGGCCGGCGGCGGTGGTGGCGCCGGGTGCACGGCGACGTGGACGGTGACCAACTCCTGGCAGGGCGGCTTCCAGGGACAGGTCGCCGTCAAGAACACCGGCACCGGCCCGACCAGCACGTGGCGGGTCACCTGGACCAACCCCACCGGCACCGCCATCTCCGCACTGTGGAACGGCAGGCTGACCACGTCCGGCGGCACGAACACCGTGACCAACGAGCCGTACAACGGCACCCTCGCCGCCGGCGCCAGCACCACCTTCGGGTTCACCGGCACCGGCGCGGGCACGACGCCGAGCGACCTGGCCTGCACCGCGTCCTGACGGCATCGCCCGCGGGCCGTCGGAGGAGCGGCCGCCGCACCGGTCCGCGCAGGTCGGCGCCGCACGTGGCCGGGATCGCGGCTCTCCTGCTGGGTGGGAACCCGACGCTCACCCCCGCGGCGGTGGAACCGGCGCTCAAGGCCAACTCCCGGCCGATCCCGGGCACCTGCTCCGGCGGTTGCGGCGCGGGCCTGGTCGACGCCGCGGCGACCGTCGGCGTCGGCTGAGGCGGACCCTCCCGACGCGGGCCGGACCCCGCGGTCGCCCGCCGGCCCGTTCCCAGGCCGGCGGGCGACCGTCCCGCTGGGCGGTACGGCCAGCACCGGCTCCGCTCGGGTGCGTCGGCGCGGCGCGGGCCGGCACGCGGGCGACCGGGACGGGACCGGGGCGTCGCGGCGGCGGGCCAGGGCGGCGGCGGTCAGTCGCTGGTGCCGGGCAGCGGATCGGTGCGGGGCCGTCGGGAACGGAGAACCGGCCAGACCGGCGGCGGGTCGGCGGGTACGAACTCGTGCCCCTCGACCTCGTGCCCCTCCGGATCGGAGGCGGCCGGGCCCGGCGCTTCCGTGCCGTCCGACCCGACGGGGTCGGGCTGGCCGAGGTCCAGCCGGCTGATCGCCTCGGTCAGCGCCGTCAACTGGGTGGACAGCTCGGCCACCCGCAGGACCACCTCACGTCGTACCGCCGCCGGATCGACCGCGTCGAGCCCGGATGCGTCCGGAGGGGTGACGTCGTCGTGCCGCTGCAGCTCGGTCCCGTGGCCGAGGGCGAGCTCCGGGTCGGACAGATCGTCGGCCTCGCGGTGCGGGTCCGTCACGTCGACGCCCAGCCGGGCCTCCACCGCGTCCGGTTCGTACATCTCCTCGACCAGGCGCAGGTAGAGCTCGTTGGGGTTGGGCAGGTCGACCACCCGGCGCAGGGCGTTGCGGCGGCTCGCCGACTCCAACTGGAACGTGCCGTAGTTGAGCAGGCGGCCGAGCGGGGACTGGACGTACCGCATGTCGGTCACCCGCAGGAGCGGGATCATGCCCACCCGGCGGACGAACACCCCCTCGGTCGACATCAGCCGCTTGTTCGTGATCACGAACCGGCCCAGGTACCACCCGAGAACGCGGTACGCGATCAGCAGCACCGCGCCCACCAGCACGACGGCGATGACCCAGCCCGTGTAGCGGGGGTCGACGCGCTGATCGGCGGCGACCACGCCGAGAACGGCGTAGATCATGATCACACCGGCGCTCTTCAGCGGGTGGATCCAGTGCCGGCGCCACTCGCCCCGGTACCGCTCGGTGGGGAACAGGTACCGGGCCACGCCGGCGGTGGGTTCGTCCTCCAGCGGGAGGACCCGCCGGGCACCCAGCAGGTCGTTGGCAACCTCGCCGGCCGGCTCCCGGCCGGTGAGCCGGCGCAGCCGGCTGAGCAGGGCGTCGGCGAGGAAGCCCAGCCCGGTGCCGAGCTTGAAGAGCTTGCCGGGCCGCTCGTTGATGATGGCCGCGTGCTCCTCGGCGCGGATCTCCGCCCGCTCGTGGTCGTCCGGGTAGTGCAGGCGGGCCGACCACGTGACCAGCTTGCGGCCGAGCCACGGCGACAGGTCGGTCATCTCGTTGACGACCAGCCCCAGCACCAGCGCCAGGACCACCTCGACCGTGCCCACCGCGTCAGCCCGCCGGCCTGGGGTGCGCGGTGCGGCCGAAACCGGGAGCCGGGCGGGGGCGTGGCGGCGGCACCCGGGCCGGCACGGGGACCTCGCGGCGCGCGGCCTCGGCCCCGCTCGGCGTGAGGCGGTAGTACCGCCGCCGCGGTCCGGCCGGAGAGTCGGCGGGCCGCCGCTCCCACGAGCCGGTGATCCAGCCGGCGTCCTCCAGCTGGTCGAGCACCGCGTAGACCGTGGGGCCCGAGCGCCGCACCGACCGCATGATCTGCCAGCCGTGCACCTCGGTCTGCTGGTCCCACGCCTCCAGCAGGAGACCGAGCACGTCGAGCAGGGCGTTGGTGATCCGGGGCCGGGCCATGTCCCATTCTAGGAACGACCCACCACAGTGGAAGGTGTCGGCAATCGGACGTTCCGGCGGCTACGCCGGGTCGGGCGTGGACGTCGGGGCGCGGCAGCCGACGGGCAGGAGGGAGGACGGCGGGGTTCAGGGGCGCCGGCGCCGTTCCACCACGCGGATGGTGTTGCAGACGTCGGCGACGCCGGGGACGTCCCAGGCGAGCTCCCCGGCGGCCGCGCGGGCGTCGGGGTCGGCGACCGTGCCGGCGAGGATCACCACGCGGTTCTGCACCGTCACCGTGATCTGCTGACGGCGGGTCGTCCAGTCGATGCTGAGCCGCTGCGCGGCCAGCGCCGCCAGCCGGGTGTCCTCGTCGTCCGGCTGCGGCTGGTCCCACGCTGGGTGGAACGGGTCGTTCTCGGGCAGGGGCCAGGGCATGACCATGTGGTGTCCTCATCCTCGGGTGGGGTCGCGGTGCGGCCGGCGCCGGCCGTCGGCCGGTGTGGGCGTCCGCTCAGACGAGCACCTCGGGCTCGGTGGGGGTGGCGGACCGGTCCGGAACCACCGGGAACGCGGCCTGCAGGCGCATCGTGTGCAGCACCGTCACCACGAACCGGGAGGGGGCGCGCAGGCACAGCACCATGCCCCGCTGGCGCGCCTCCTGCCGGGCGCGGACCAGCAGCCCGAGGCCGGTGGAGTCGATGTGCTCGACAGCGGAGAGGTCGACCGTCATCCGGCCGTCGTGCTCCTCCGCTGCCGCGAGTGCCGCGCGCAGCGGGTCGGTGTCCGGTTCGGCGGCGGCCGGCACCGGACCGGCGATCTCGTCGAGGTCGTCGATCCCGAGGGGGTACGGGCCGGCCGCCGCCGAACCGGCGGTGGGGAGGGGGGTGCATCGCGGGCACCGGTGCGGGCCCGTCGCGAACGGGGATCCGGTCCATCCGTGCTCGGACACCAGGGTCCAGACGACCTCGGCGTCGGGCAGGACGACGGCGGTGCTCGCGGCCGTGTCGCCGCAGCCGTCGCAGATCAGGGTCATCACGTGCTCGTCCGGCACGACGGTCATCGGGCCTCCCCTCCCTGGTCCGCCGGCACGGTGGTCGGGTCGGCGGCGGGTCGCCACCGGGTCGTGGCACGGCCCGCCGAGCGCGGCGCCCGTCCCGCCGTGGCGACGGCGAGCACGACCGCCGTGCCGGCGAAGCCGGCCTGGATGGCCAGCCGGAGCGGGCTGGGCGTGGCGACGTCAACCCCGGCGACCCGGGCGCTGATGGTGCCGAGCAGCGCGGCGCCGACGCCCACCGCCAGGGTCAGCCAGACCGGGGCGACCGGCCGCCCGGGGAGGACGAGCCGCCCCAGCGCGCCGACGGCGAGGCCGACGAGCAGGGCGTGGACGAGTGCGTCGCCGGTCATCGTCGCGTCCCTTCGGGCATGTCCTTCACCCTTCAAGGGGCTCTTGTAGCGGCCGGCGCGGTTGTATGACAGTCCTGTGACAAATCCACGGGCGGGACACCGGAGGTGGGTACCTGCCCCGCTGGCAGGGATGATTCCGGTATGACAGCCGTACTGGTGATCGAGGACGACGACCGTATCCGGCTGGCGCTGCTGCTCGCGCTGGAGGAGGAGGGGTACGCCGCGCGGGGCGCGGCGACCGCCGAGGAGGGGCTGCGCCTCCAGCGTTCGGAGCCCGCGGACTACGTGCTGGTCGACCTCATGCTGCCGGGCCTGAACGGGTTCGAGTGCATCCGGCAGCTGCGCCGGGACGACGACGTCCCGATCGTGGTGGTCAGCGCCCGGGACGACACCCACGACATCGTCGCGGCGCTGGAGGCCGGCGCCGACGACTACGTGGTCAAGCCGGTCGCCATCAAGGAGCTGTCGGCGCGGCTGCGGGCCCTGCGGCGCCGGGCTCGGGCCCTGACCGCGCCGGTGCCGGTGCAGGTGATCGGCGACCTGGAGATCAGCCCCGACGCGGGGGAGGTACGGCGGGCCGGGCAGCCGGTGCCGCTGACCCGGACCGAGTTCCGGCTGCTCTGCGAGCTGGCCGAGCACGCCGGCCGGGTGCTGTCCCGGCAGCAGCTGCTCCAGCGGGTCTGGGGGTACGACACCGGGGACGAGCGCCTCGTCGACGTGCACGTCGGGCGGCTGCGGCAGAAGATCGAGGCGGAACCGGGCAACCCGCGGCACCTGGTCACCCTGCGCGGGCTCGGCTACAAGCTGCAGCGATGAGACGGCTCGGTCTGCGCGCGCGGGTGACGGCCGGGTTCGCCGTCGGCGCCGCGCTGCTGGCCGCGTCGATGGCGCTGATCTCGTACGACCTGACCCGGCGGTCCCTGCTCGACGAGCGGGAACGCACCGCGGTGCGGGCGGCGTACTTCGACGCGGCGGTGGTGCGTACCGGGCTGGACACCGAGCGCCCCGACGTCGTCGAGGTGCTGCGGTCGCTGGACACCGGCAGCGCGCGGCGCCCGCTGCTGCACCTGGACGGCTCCTGGTACGCGCGGACCGCCGAGACCGCCGCCACCGGCGTCCCCGACGCGCTGCACCAGCGCGTGCGCGCCGGCCAGCCCGCGGTGCAGCGGGTCCGGCTGGCCGGGCAGCCCACCCTGCTGGTCGGTGTGCCGCTGTCGGAGCGGGCGACCTACTACGAGTTGACCTCGCTGCGGGAGCTGGAGGAGACGTTCCAGGTGCTCGCCCTGGCGCTGACCGCCGTGGCGATCATGGTGGCCGGGTCCGGCGCGGCCCTCGGCTGGTACGCGACGCGGCACAGCCTCCGCCCGTTGACGGCGGTCGCGGACGCCGCCGAGAAGATCGCCGCGGGTGACTTCACCACCCGCCTGGCCCCGACCACCGACCCCGACCTGACCCGCCTGTCGACCTCGTTCAACGACATGGTCGACCAACTGGCCCGGCGGATCGAGCGGGACCGCCGCTTCGCCGCCGACGTCAGCCACGAGCTGCGCTCGCCGCTGCAGACGCTCTCCGCCGCCGCGAGCGTCCTCACTCGCCGCCGCGACCACCAGGACGAACGGACGGCCACCGCGGCGGGGCTGGTCGCCGACGAGATCGACCGCTTCCAGCAACTCGTCAACGACCTCATCGAGCTCGCCCGCGCCGACCAGCCCGCCCAGCGGGAACACGTCGACGTGGCGGCGCTCGCCCGCGAGGTGTGCCGCGCCCGGGCGCTCCCGGAGGACCTGGTGCGCGTCGAGCCGGACACGCCGACCGGCTGGCGGGTCGACCGGCGGCGTACCGAGCAGCTGCTGGTGAACCTGCTCGACAACGCGGACCGGTACGGCGGCGGCCCGGTCGCGGTGCGCCTGTCGGCCGACGGCGGCACCGGCGTGGTCGAGGTGGACGACGCGGGCGCGGGCGTACCCGAGGAGGACCGCGACGGCATCTTCGACCGCTTCGTACGCGGTCGCGCCGCCCACGCCCGCGCCGGCACCGACGGCACCGGCCTCGGGCTGGCCATCGTCGCGCAGCACGCCGCCGCGCACGGGGGGCGCGCGGCGGTGGGGGACCGGCCCGGCGGCGGCTCCCGCTTCCGGGTGGAACTGCCCGGGAGCGTCGAATGACCGCGCGGGCGGCGGCGGCCGTCCTGCTCGCCCTGCTCCTCGCCGGCTGCGGCGTCCCCACCGACGACGGGCCGCGCGCCGTGGAGGTGCCGCCCGGTCCGTTCCCCACACCGGGTACGGCCACCTCCACCGCCCCGGCCGGTCAGGTGGACGAGGTGCTGTGCTTCCTCCGCGACGACCGCCTGGTGCCCGTGGTCCGGCGGATCGACACGCCGCCGACGCTCGACCGCCAGCTCCAGCACCTGCTCGCCGGCCCGAACCAGGCCGAGCGGGACAGCGGCCTGACCACCGCGCTGCCCGGCGGGGTCACCGTCGTGGGAGCGCGGCTCGCCGGTGCCCGGGCCGAGGTCGAGGTGCCCGAGGCGGGCGACGAGATCGGCCGCAGCGACGAGATCCTCGCGTTCGGGCAGATCGTCTGCACCCTCACCGCCCGCGCGGAGGTCGACGCGGTGTCGTTCCTGCGCGACGGGCAGCCGCTCGGGGTGCCCCGCGCCGACGGGTCGCTGTCGCTGGCACCCCTCACCGCCGCCGACTACGCCGAGCTGACCCGCCCCGGCTGAAGGCCGCGCCTCATCCGCGGTCGTCGGCCGTCGGGCGGGCGGCGGTCGCGGCGGCCCGGACCGGCGCCGCCGGCCGGCCGCCCCGGCGCAGCACCCGCCACATCACCGACGGCCGCATGATCGCCTGTGGCGGGTCGATGAGGCCGGCCACCCGCAGGAACGCCTCGGTGACCCGCGCGTCCCGGGTCGCCGCGGCCTGCACCCGCGCCAGGTACGTGTTGGCGACGCGCACCATGAGGCCGCGCCGGCCCTCCGCCCCGGGATGGGCGAGGTCGCCGCCCGCCGCGACCTCCCACGGGGCGTCCAGGAGCCGGGCGACGTCGGCGAAGAACCCGCCCGGACGCGGTACCGCGGTGGCGGCCAGGTGCCGGCGCAGCAGCAGCGCCTCCAGCGCGGCGACGGTCATGCCCTGGCCGTAGACGGGGTTGAACGTGCAGAGCGCGTCGCCGACCACGAGCAGCCCGTCCGGTACGCGGGGCAGCCGCTCGTACCGGCGGCGGACGCTCGCCGGGAAGCGGAACGAGACCGGCTCGTCGAGGAACTCGGCGTCCCGCACCGCGTCGATCACGTCCGGCACGGGCAACGACTCCGCGTACGCGAGGAAGCCCTCCCGGTCGGTCGGCGGCTCGTCGCCGAGGACGCCGGTCAGCGAGAGCAGCCCCCGGTCCTCGCCGAGGGTGGCCAGGAACGCCCCGCGCGGGTGGGCCGGCGTGGCGACGGGGTTGATCGAGACGTCGCCGTGGAACGGGTCGTCGCGGAACCGGAACCGGGCGCTCGTGTACGTCAGACCGATCTTGACCCGCTCCTCCGGAACCGCCGGGTACCCCAGCTCGGCCAGCCAGGTCGGGGTCCGCGAGCCGCGGCCCGTCGCGTCCACCACCAGGTCGGCGTCGAGCACCTCCGGGGTGTCCGCGTCCCGGCGGTGGATCCGGACGCCGGTGACCCGGGTGCCGTCCGGCCCGACGATCGGCGCGACGATGTCGGTGCCGTCGACCAGCCGTACCCCCGACAGGCCGAGGACCTTCCGCCGTACCAGGGCCTCGATCCCCGGCCGCCAGCCCCCGACCACCAGTAGGCCGGTCTCCGCCGGCGCCAGGCGGCGGCCGTCGAAGTACCAGCGGATGCGGGTGCCCAGGTCACCGGAGCGCATGCCCGAGGCGGTCAGTTCGGCCGTGAACCCCGGAAACAGCTCCTCGATGGCCCGCTGCCCCCGGGCGAGCAGCCCGTGCAGGTGCCGGCCCTGCGGGACCCCGCGGCGCGGCGCCGCCCCGTCGGTGAACCGGTCCCGGTCCACGAGGACCACCTCCCGGTACGCCTCCGCGAGCACCTTCGCGGCGAACAGGCCGGCCATGCTCGCGCCCAGGACGACCGCCCTGTCCCTCGGGGTCCCGCTCATCGCCTCTCCCTCCGTTCCCGATGGGCGGACCGTCCGCCCGCGTACCGCCGGTCCGGCGTGGTCAGTTCGCCGGCGTGACCGGCGCGGTCGCCCTGGTGGCCCAGCCCGGCAGCGCCTCGGTGACGGCGGGCTGCTCCGGCACCGTGCGGGGCGCGTCCGTGCCGGGGTCGACCGGGGCGCGGCCCAGCCAGGGCCGCAGCCGCATGGCGGGCCGCTCGACGAGGTACCAGCTCGCGGTCGCCGTCACCACGCTGGCGCCGAGGACCGTCGCCATCACCAGCCAGAAGTTGCCCGTGCCCAGCGGCGTGCCGGTGAGGCCGAAGTAGAGCCACAGGTGGAACACGTGCCAGAGGAAGACCCCGTAGGAGATCCGGCCGAGGAAGGCCACCACCGGGTTCGACAGCACGGCGCGCATGTACCGGGGACGGCCGGTCGGCAGGGCGAGCGGCGCCACCGCCAGCACGGCGATCACCAGGTAGAGGACGTGGTCGACCATGGCCGCGCCGAGCGGCGGGTAGTTCATCTCGTTCGGGCCGCTCAGCGGCGAGCTGGCCAGCGCGTACGCCGCCAGCGCACCGAGCCACGCCACGCCCGGGAAGCGGCCGAGGAACCGGTACACCGCCGGCTGTCGCCCGGGTGCCACCTCGGCGGCCGCCGACAGGGTCGCCAGGACCATGCCGGCGGCCAGGTAGCCCGCGTACTCGGTGGGCCACAGGTGCTGGACCGGGAAGGGACCCATGGACGGCAGGTGGTGGTAGGCGGCGAACGCGGCGCCGACGAGCACGACGCCGCCCAGCGGCAGGACGATCCGCCGTACCCGCGCGGCCGGGTCGGTGGCCCGGCGCGCGTACCGGCGCAGTGCCCACGCCACCAGCGGAAGCGTGACGTAGAAGGCGACCTCGGTGGCGAGGCTCCACGTCTGCTCCATGCCGGTCGGCATCGTCGCCGGGTCGTAGACCTGGAGCACCAGCAGGGGGAACAGGACGTCCCGTGGCCCGTCCACGGCGTCGGCGTTCAGCACCACCAGTGCGACGACCGTCAGGACCCAGTACGCCGGCAGGATCCGCAGCGCCCGCCGCCAGAAGTACGGCCGTACCGGCATCGCCGGCCGGTCGGTGAGCGTGGCCCGGGCGAGCGGCCGGTAGAGCACGAGTCCGGACAGGACGAAGAAGATCGGCACGCTGACGTCCATGGTGTTCAGCACCGGCCCGGCGACCGGGTTGCCGGGCGCGCCGTACATGTCGGAGGCGATCACGCCGGTGGTGAGCGCGACGTGGGTCAGCATGACCATCACGGCGGCGATCCCGCGTAACCCCTCCAGCTCCGGGAAGAAGATCCGTGCGCGTCTCCCTGTTCCGTCCTCGCGTACCGCCGTCACCACCGGCTCCTCACCGCGGACGCGCCCACCGACGATGGTCACGGCCGCCTGGTCGTCGCGGAGGCTCCCTCGCATCCGCCCTCCACACCGTGGGATCGTGCGGCCGCGGGCCGGTACGGCGCATCTTCCACCGTGCGCAGCCGGTGGCGCAAACCCGGGACTGCGCACGGTGGAAGATGCGCGCCGCGGGACGGCCGGAGAACGATGCGGATCAGGGACACAGCAGTCACCGCCCGGCGTGCGCCGCCCGGCGGCCGGCCGAGCGCGGAGGTGCGTGACGTGGGCGGGGAACGATCACCGCACGGTGGACCACGCCGCGGGGTCGTACGGGCACTGGGCGCCGTGCTGCTGGCCGCCGCCCTGACGCTGACCGCCCCACCGGCTCTCGCGGCCCCCTCGTCCGAACCGGGGGCGGCCCGGCCCGGTGTGCACAGCGGAGGGACGGCGGCGGACGCCGCAGGATCGAGCGCCCCGCGTCCCGCGCCCGCCGGCCCGCCGTCCGTGGTGCCGGCCCGGCACACCGTCACGCTGCTCACCGGCGACCGCGTCACCGCCTCGGCCGACGGCGCGCAGGTGACCGTCACGCCGGGCGCCGGGCGGGCGGGGATCCGGTTCACCACCCTGCGCTCGGCAGGCCGGCGTCTCGTGCTCCCCGAGGACGCGCGCCCCCTCGTCACCGCCGGCCTGCTGGACCGGCGCCTGTTCGACGTCAGCGAACTGGTCCGCGCGGGATACGACGACGCGCGGAGCCCCGGGCTGCCCCTGCTCGTCACCCGACGCGGCGCCGACCCGGCGACCGGGCTCACCGGGCCCGGTCTGCGCACCACCGCCCGCGTGCCGCACGCGGGCGCCGGCGCCGTGACCGTCGCGAAGTCGTCCGCCCCGGCGGCGTGGGCGGCGATCCGGGCCCAGCGGTCGCAGCTCGCGCGGATTCAACTACACACTCCGGCGGGCCCCGCGCCCGGATCGGGCAGCACCGCCACGCCTGGCGGCGCGTCCGGGCCGGGGAGCACCGCCACGACCGGCGGTACCGGGACGACGCCGGCCGAGACCCACACCCTCACGGTGCGCCACGTCGGCCCGGACGGGCGGGCGAGCGGTGTCGCCGAGACGATGGTCCTCGACCTCACCGGCGAGGTCCGGGCGGTGCTGAGCGACGCGGCCGGCGCGTCCTCCGCCGAGCTGCCCCGGGGGACGTACGTCCTGGTCGCCGACGTGGTCGACTTCGGCGACACCGACTCCACGTGGCACCGCCTGGTCCAGCCCGAGCTGGTCCTGGACCGGGACGCCACGGTGAACGTGGACGCGCGGCGGTCCGCCCCGGTACGCACCTCCGTGCCCCGGCCCGACGCCCGTACCGCGCTGGTGGATCTCGGCTTCGAGCGGCGCGACGGCGACCGACCCGGGTTCGCCCTGTCACTGGCGGCGGACGGCTTCGACGGCCTGTACGCCGGGCAGATCGGCGGGGACGTCGACGCCACGCGGATGACCGGATACCTCTCCTCCACCTGGGGGGTGCCCGGGCCGCGCGGCGACTTCGCGGACACCCCGTACACGTACGGCCTGCTGGACACCCGCCCCGGCGGCTTCTTCACCGGCTTCGACCGGACGGTCGACGAGGGCGACCTCGGCGCCGTGGACACCCGACTGGTCGCGCAGGTGCCCGGCCGGCCCGCCACCAAGGCCCACTTCGCGACGGCCCCGGGCGTGACCGGCACGCTGGCCGCCCTGCTGCCGTTCCGCCTGCCGGCCCGCACCACCCACCTGCTCGACGCGGGCGACACCCAGTGGAGCGGCGCCTTCGGTGAGAACGTCCCGGGGCCGGGCGGGCTGCCCACCGAGGTCACCGCCCTCGGGCAGGGCTACCGCAGCTACCGGGCCGGCCACCGGTACACCGACCGGTGGAACGCCGCGGTGTTCGGGCCGATGTTCGACTTCGCCGGCCACGCCGGCCGGCGCGGCGACACCGTCTGGTTCGGCGTGCCGATGTACTCCGACCAGGACTCCCACCGGGGCGGCTCGCTCACCGACACCGCGTCCACCCTGCTCTACCGCGACGACGTGCTGCTGGCCCGCTCCGGCGCCGGGAACCTCGAGGCGCGGATCCCGCCCGGGCCCGGGACGTTCCGGGTGGAGAAGCGGACGACCCGGCCGTCCTTCTCCGACCTGTCGACGCGGGTGGACTCGGTGTGGACCTTCCGCTCCGACACGACCGGGGAGGAGGGGGAGTCGTTCCCGCTCTGGGCCGTCCGGTACGCGCCGGCGGCCGACGACCACAACCGGGTCCGCCACGGACCGGTGACCGTGCTGCCGGTGACGGTGATGTCCCAGCCGGGCGCGCGGGTCGGCGCCGTCCGGGAACTCGCCGTCGAGGTCTCCGGCGACGCGGGCCGCACGTGGCGGCCGGCGCGCGTGGTGCCGTCGGGCGGCGCCGGCTACCGGGCGGTGGTGGCCACCCCGCCGGACGCGGCGTCGCTGTCGCTGCGGGCCGTCCTGGTGGACACCGACGGCAACCGGCTGGAGCAGACCATCGTCGACGCCTACCGGTACGCGCCCCGTGTGCAGGACCGTTGAGGAGGGAACCATGAACGTCGTCACCCGGGTCGCGTCCGCCGCGCTCGTCGTCGTCTGCGCGCTGGCGGCAGCCACCCTCGGCCCCGCCCCGGCTCGGGCGGACACCGCGCCGGCGACGTGCGTGACCGCCCCGAGCACCCCGACCCTGAGCCCGACCGGTGTGTCCGTACGCAGCGTGGCGACCAACGGCTGCGCGGTCTACGCCATCTTCTGGCTGATGCGCTGGCAGTCGACCGACACCGGCTGGCGGACCGTGCTGGAGCGCTGGATGGACCCGGGCACCGTCAACCGGCTCGACTTCGTCTGCCGCGGCAGCGGCACCTGGACGTACCGGGCCGTCGTCTGGGATCCCAACATGATGGGCTACCTGACCTCTCCGGACGCCCGGATCACCTGTTGAGACGCACCCACGCCGCCCGGCGTGCCGGTGGGACACGAGGAGGTAGGACATGTCCGCAGGCGACACCGCCGTGCTGACCGACGACGAGGCGGCGGTGCGGGACGTGGCAACCCGCATCATGGCCGCCTGGGCGGCCAACGACGCCGACGGCTTCGCGGCGATCTTCACCGAGGACGGGACGCTCATCGGTGACTCCTACATGAAGGGCCGGGACGGGATCCGCGCCTACATGGCCGCCGGGTTCGCCGGCCCGTACGCGGGGACGCGGGTGCACGTCGAGCCGCTCGACGTCCGCTTCCTCACCGCCGAGATCGCCCTGCTGGTGACGCGGGGCAGCGTGCTGCTGGAGGGCGAGAGCGGGATCGTCCCCGAGCGCGGCTTCCTCGCCACGTCCACGGTGGTGCGGCGCGACGGGCGGTGGCACATCGCCGCGTACCAGAACTCGAAGGGCACCACCGACGGGTAGGGCCGGGACCGCGGCCGGCCGGCGGGCGTGGCCGCCCGGCCGGTCAGGCCGGCCGACCGACGGTGGCCGACACCGACCCGTACGCCTGGTCGGGCCGCAGGGTCGTGCCCCGGTCGAACTCCTCCGCGAACGCCGCCGCGCCCAGGGCGGCGCGGGCGGCGGCGGTGATCCGGTCGACGTCCCCGCGCTCCCCGTCCGGCAGCGGCGCGCCCACCGAGGCCCGCGCGACCGCCGCCGCGCCGAGCAGCCGGGCCGCGTCCGCGGGGCGGCCGTCGACGGCCGCCGCCCCGGCGAGCCCCTCCAGCGCCAGCGCCTGCGCCCGCGGATCCCCGATGGTGGTCGCCAGGGCGAACGACTCGGCGTGCAGGTCGCGCGCGGCGGGCGCGGCCCCCCGCAGCTCGGCGACGAACCCCAGCTCCGCCAGGAGCAGCGCCCGCACCACCCCGGCGTCCAGGCCCGGCTGCCGGGTCCACTCCAGAACGCCCCGCAGCAGCTCCTCCGCCTCCCCGAGGCGGCCCTCCCGGCGGGCCCCGAGCCCCAGACCGATCTGCGCGTACAGCTCGGCGGGCTTGCAGTTCTGCTCGGCAGCCAGCCGTAGCGCCCGCTCGTGGAACTCCCGTGCCCCGTCGTAGTCGCCGGCGAGCAGCGCGATGCGGCCCAGGCCGGAGAGGCGGTCCGCCGCCTCCAGCCACAGCCCCAGCTCCTCGGCCATCCGCAGGCTCTCCCGGTGCAGCCGGGCCGCCTCCGCGTAGTCCCCGGTCGCCTCGGCGCGGGAGCTGAGCGGGAAGGACGCCTGCAACTGGCCCCACCGGTCGCCCAGCTCGCGGAAGAGGGCGACGGCGCGTTCGGCGTCCCGGCGGACCGCGGCCAGCTCACCGCGGGCCTGCGCCTGGTTCGCCCGCAGGCTCAGCGCGGTGGCCACGCCCCACCGGTCGCCGAGCCGCTCGAACTCCGGCAGCACCTCGTCGACGAGTGCCGCGCTGCCGGCCACGCCGCCGGTGTTGAGCAGCGCGAGCCCGAGGAAGCAGACCGCCCGCGCCCGCGCCGCCGGGTCCGCCCCGGCCGGCCAGCCGGCGAGCGCCGGGGCGACCAGCGGCGCGTGGTCACCGCCGCCCTCCAGCAGCGCCAGCCCGGCGCGCCAGCAGGCCGCGGCCGACCGCAGCGTCTCCGGCGCGGGGCCGGGCACGGCGAGCGCGGTCTCGATCAACCGGCGCGCCTCCCGCAGCCGCCCGCGCAGGTAGCCGTACCAGGCCAGCGCGGTGGTCAGCTCCAGCGCCCCGGCCGCGTCCCCGTCGGCGACCGCGCCGTCCACCGCGCGGCGCAGGTTGGCGGTCTCCTGGTCGAGCCGGGCCAGCCACTCCCGCTGCTCGGGGCCGCGCAGCGCCTCGTCGGCCCGGCGCGCCAGCGCCGTGTAGTACCGCCGGTGGCGGCGGCGGACGGTCGCCACCTCGTCGGCCTCGCGCAGCCGCTCGGCGCAGTACGCGGCCACCGACTCGAGCAGCCGGTACCGCGGCCCGCCCGGCACCTCCGCCATGACCACCAGCGATCGGTCGACCAGTCGGGCCAGCAGGTCGAGCACCTGGTCGGCGGGGAGGCCGTCGTCGGCGCACACCGCCTCGGCGGCCTCCAGCGCGCAGCCGTCCGCGTGCACCGCCAACCGCCGCAGCACCACCTGCTCGGGCTCGCCGAGCAGCTCCCAGCTCCAGTCGATCATCGCGCGGAGGGTCTGCTGGCGGGGCGGCGCGCCCCGGTGACCGCTGGTCAGCACCCGGAACCGGTCGTCGAGCCGCGTCAGCAGGCCGCGGACCCCCAGGGACCGGACCCGGGTGGCGGCCAGTTCCAGCGCGAGCGGGATGCCGTCGAGGCGGTGGCACAGCTCGGCGACGTCCCGGGCGTTCGCCTCGTCGAGCGCGAAGGCGGGAGCGGCGGCGGCCGCGCGGGTGACGAAGAGCCGGACCGCGCTCGCCCGGGCGAGCACCGCCGGGTCGCTGACCGCCGGGTCCGGCAGGGCCAGCGGGGGTACGGCGCAGACCTGCTCCCCGGCGAGGCCCAGCGGCTCCTGGCTGGTGGCCAGCAGACGGACGCCCGGCGCGTGCTGCAGCACCCGGTCCGCCAGCTCGGCGACGGGCTCGACGACGTGCTCGCAGTTGTCGAGCACCAGCAGGAGCGTGCGACCGCGCAGCGCCTCCACCAGGTGCTCGGCCGGCGTGGCGGGGGCGAGGTCCACGGTCTCGCGGACGCCCAGCACCGCGAGGACGGACCCGGCCAGCGCCGCCGGGTCGGCACGGCCCAGGGCGGCCAGCTCGACCAGCCACACCCCGTCCGGGTACGCCCCGGCGAGCTGGTGGGCCGCCTCGACCGCCAGGCGGGTCTTGCCCACCCCGCCCGAGCCGACCAGGGTCACCAGCCGCGCGGCGTCGAGCAGGCCGTGGATGTCCCGTATCGCCTCCTCCCGACCGACCAGGTCGGTCAGCGGGACGGGCAGGTTGCCGCGTGCCCCCGCCGGGGGCGCGGCGCCCGGCGGGGCCGGCGCGACCGGGACCGGGCCGGCCGGCGCCGGTGGGGCGAGCAGCGCCGGGTCGTGCGACAGGATCGCCCGGTGCAGGGCGACCAGTTCAGGGCCCGGGTCCACGCCCAGCTCGTCGGCGAGCCGCCGGCGGAACCGGTCGTAGCAGTCCAGGGCCTCACCCTGCCGGCCCGCCCGGTACAGCGCCCGTAGGTGCAGCGCACGCAGGCGCTCCCGGTACGGGTGGCGCGCCACCAGATCGGCGAGTTCCCCGGTGAGCAGGTGGTGCTCGCCCAGCGCGAGCCGCGCCTCCGCGCGGTCCTCCGTGGCGGCCAGCCGCTGCTCGTCCAGCCGGGCGGCCAGCGCCGTGGCGAACGGCGCCTCGGGGAAGTCGGCCAGCACCGGGCCGCGCCACAGCCCGAGGGCCTCGTCGAGGAGCGCCACCCGCGCAGCCGGCCCGGTCGTGGCGGTGGCCCGCTCCACCAGCGCCGTGAACCGCTCGGCGTCGGTCGGGTCGGGGTCGGTGCGCAGCAGGTATCCCGGGGGGTGGGAGACCACCCGGTCGCGGGCACCGGGCTCGGCGGCGTTCAGGGCGCGGCGCAGCTGCCAGACCTTCGTCTGGAGCGCCCCGGTGGGGTTGGCCGGCGGGCGGTCCCCCCAGACGTCCTCGACGAGCCGGTCGATCGACACGGGACGGCCCTCGTGGACCAGCAGGGCGGCGAGCAGGACACGGACCTTCAAATCGGGCACGGTGACCGGCGCGCCGTCCGTCGCCCAGACGCCCAGCGGACCGAGGAGCCCGAAACGCATGGTGTCACCGTAACGCAGCACACCGGCGACGGGCCGTGACGTCACCGGGGGCGACCGCGAGTGGACCGGGAGTGGACCGAGAGCGGCGCCGGACAGGGTGGACCAGGGTGCCGGACCACGGCCGGCCGTGGGTCCCCCGTGCGGGCCACGTCCCCTCGCCGTGACCCGCGCGTGCGCGCGGTCCGGCCGCCGGCACCCCCTCAGGACGGTCCCACACCACGGACGGAGAGAGATCATGAACCTGCCACCGGTCGTGTCGTCGGAGGAGTGGCAGGCCGCGCGCGAGCGGCTGCTGGTCAAGGAGAAGGAGGCGACCCGGGCGCGGGACGCGCTCGCCGCCGAGCGCCGCCGGCTGCCGATGACCCGGATCGAGAAGGAGTACGTCTTCGAGGGCCCGGCCGGCAAGGCCCGCCTGGCGGACGTGTTCGAGGGGCGGCGGCAGCTCGTCGTCTACCACTTCATGTTCACGCCCGGCTCGTCGCACCGCTGCGAGGGCTGCTCCATGTTCGTCGACAACCTCGGGCATCCGGCCCACCTCAACGCCCGGGACACCACGCTCGCCCTGATCTCGCGGGCCCCGCTGGCCGAGCTCACGCCCTTCAAGGAGCGGATGGGCTGGACGCTGCCCTGGTACTCGTCGTACGGCACCGACTTCAACACCGACCTCGGGCTGACGTCGGAGGCGGGGGAGTCGTTCGGCCTCAGTGTCTTCCTGCGCGACGGCGACGACGTGTACCGCACGTACTTCACCACCGCCCGCGGCGTCGAGGCCCTCGGCAGCAACTGGACGTTCCTCGACCTGACCCCGCTGGGTCGCCAGGAGACCTGGGAGGACACCCCGGACGGGCGGCCGCAGACCACCCCGTACAGCTGGTGGCGGCTGCACGACGACTACGACAAGTAGGCCGGGCGCTTCCGCGTACCCCGGACGGAAAGGACCATGATGGACGTCAACGAGAGCGAGGCCGGGCCCCGCGCCGGCCGGCGGGAGTGGGTCGGGCTCGCGGTGCTCGCCCTGCCCACGCTGCTGCTGGCGCTCGACCTCAACGTGCTCTACCTGGCGCTGCCGCACCTGAGTGCCGACCTGGCGCCGGACGCCGCCCAGCTGCTCTGGATCATGGACATCTACGGGTTCATGATCGCCGGGTTCCTGGTCACGATGGGCACCCTCGGTGACCGGATCGGCCGGCGCCGGCTGCTGATGATCGGTGCGGCGGCCTTCGGCGCCGCCTCCGTCGTCGCCGCGTACTCCACCAGCGCCGAGATGCTGATCGCGACGCGGGCGCTGCTGGGCGTCGCCGGTGCCACGCTGATGCCGTCGACCCTGTCGTTGATCAGCAACATGTTCCGCAACGCGCAGCAGCGCACCATGGCCATCGGCATCTGGATGAGCTGCTTCATGATCGGCTCGATCGTCGGTCCGCTGATCGGCGGTGCCCTGCTCGAGTCGTTCTGGTGGGGCTCGGTGTTCCTGCTCGGCGTACCGGTGATGGTCGTGCTGCTGATTGCCGCGCCGGCGCTGCTGCCGGAGTACCGCAACCCCGACGCCGGCCGTCTCGACCTGGTGAGCGTCGGGCTCAGCCTGGCCACCGTCCTGCCGGTCGTCTGGGGCCTCAAGGAGCTGGCCAAGGACGGGTTCGGCGCCCAGCCGCTGCTGGCCATGGTGGTCGGCCTCGTGATCGGTGTGCTCTTCGTCCACCGGCAGCGCCGGCTCACCCATCCACTGCTGGACGTGCGCCTCTTCGCCAACCGCACCTTCAGCGCCGCCCTGCTCATCATGCTGATCGGCGGGGCCACCATCGGCGGCATCGCGCTGCTCTTCGCGCAGTACGCCCAGCTCGTCGAGGGACTCTCGCCGCTGCGCGCCGGTCTGTGGATGCTGCCGTACGCGGTGTCCATGCTGGTCGGGTCGATGCTGGCGCCGATGGTCGCGCAGCGCGTCGCACCGGGCTACGTGGTGGCCGGCGGCATGGCGATCGCCGCGGTCGGCTACGCGCTGATCGGCCTGGTGGGCAGCGCCGGCGGCCTCGGGCTGGCGGTGACCGGTCTGGTGATCGTCTACCTCGGCTTCGGCCCGGGGGCCGTGCTGGGTACCGACCTGATCATCGGTGCGGCGCCGCCCGAGCGGGCCGGCTCCGCGTCGTCGATGTCGGAGACCAGCACCGAACTGGGTGTCGCGCTCGGCGTCGCGCTGCTGGGCAGCGTCGGCACGGCGGTCTACCGCAGCGAGGTGGCCCCCGCCGTTCCGGCCGGACTGCCGGACGACGCCAGCGAGGCGGCCGAGGAGTCCCTCGCCGGCGCCAGCGGGGTCGTCGGTCAGCTGCCCGACCAGGCCGGCGCGGCGTTGCTGGAGGCGGCTCGGGACGCGTTCACGAGCGGCTTCAACACGGCGGGGGTGGTGAGCGCCGGGCTGGCGGTGCTCCTCGCCGTGCTCTCGGCGCTGCTGCTGCGCCGGGTCCGCCCGACGGCGGAGCAGGCGGCGGCCGACGCGGCGCAGGGCAGCGGGGAAGCGGCGGCCGGCACCGGCGGCTCCCCAAAGCCCGCCCGGCAGTAGCCCCACCGACCGCGCACGGTGGCCGGGATGTCGCCCCCCGCACCCCGGCCGCCGTGCGCCCTCCGCTGCCGTTAATCAAGAAGTTCTCGTCCTGGATCGCGCCGCCGGATGACGAAATCCTCTTGATCAACGCGTTGCTGGCGGGTGCGCACGACGGCGCCGCCCGGCCCCCCAGGGGCCGGGCGGCGCCGGTCGGTCGGTCAGGATGCTCCGGTGTCGGGGAGGGCCAGCCACCACGGGTTCTCCCGGGCCCACCGGACCGTTCGGGCCAGGCCGTCGTGCAGCGGCACCTCGCACTTCCAGTCCAGCATGGTCCGGGCCTTCGTGGTGTCCGGGATGCGCCGGGCCAGGTCCTCGTAGGCGGTGCCGAGCGCCGCCTGGGTGTCCACCTCGGACCGTGCGTCGCTGCCGGTCAGGACGCCGATCAGCTGCACCACCTCGGCGATGGAGTTCTCCACCGTCCTGCCGATGTTGAACGACTCGCCGACGGCCTCCGGACGGTCCGCCGCGGCGAGCGTGCCGGCGACCGCATCGTCGACGAACGTGAAGCAGCGCGTCTGCCGGCCCCGGTCGTAGACGACCACCGGCCGCCCGTTCAACGCCCGGTGCACCGACCGGCTGACCAGGTACGCCGGCCGCTGCCGGGGACCGTAGACGTTGAAGTAGCGCACGATCGTCGCGGCGAGCCCGTGCTGCCGGCCGAACGCGTACGCCAGGTGCTCGGTGAGCGCCTTGCTCGTCGAGTACGTCCAGCGGTCCGCCGACGTCGCGCCGAGCACCCGGTCGTCGTCCTCCCGCCACGGCACCGCCGGGTTCTTGCCGAACACCTCGCTCGTGCTGGCGAGCAGCACCCGGGCGCCCGCCCGGCAGGCCAGGTCCAGCACGGCCCGCGTACCGGTCACGTTGATGTCGATGACGTCCAGCGGCCGGGCGAGGTACCGGTCCACCCCGACCACGGCGGCCAGGTGGTAGACCACGTCGACGCCCGGGGCGATCACCTCGGCGAGCCGCCCGGCGTCCCGCACGTCGGCCTCCACGAAGCGGACGTGCCCGGCCCACGCCGGACGTCCCGTGGCCGGGGGCGCGCCGTCGACGACGGTGACCTCGTCGCCCCGCGCCACCAGCCGGTCCACCAGGTGCGTGCCGATGAAGCCGTACCCGCCGGTCACCACGACCCGCGCGCTCACCGGCCGATCCCCCGGTAGTGGAAGCCGGCCGCGCGCAGCTCGGCGATCCGCTCCCGGCTGTAGTACGCCCGCCCGTCGAGCACCAGGCACGGGCGGGTGACCGGCAGCGCGGCGAAGTCGATCCCGGCGAACGGGCGGTGGTGCGCCAGCACCGCGACGCAGTCCACGTCCCGTACGGCGGCGTCCAGGTCCGGCACCGGGCGCAGGCCGAACAGCTTCTCCGCCTCGTCCGGGTCGACCAGGGGGTCGTGCAGGCGCACCTCGCACCCGGCCTCCCGCAGGGCCTCGACCGCCGGCAGCACCGGCGTCGCCCGCAGGTCCCCGGTGTCGTTCTTGAAGGCCAGGCCGAGCACCGCCACCCGCGCCCCACGGGCCGGGCGGCCGAGCGCGGCCAGCTCGTCGAGGATCAACCGCGCGGTGTACCCGGGCATGCCGGCGTTGACCCGCCGGCCGGCCGGCGCGGTGAAGATCTCCAGGCCCCGCTGCTGCGCCGAGTGCCAGACCATCCACGGGTCCTTGGTCAGGCAGGAGCCGCCCACCCCGACGCTGGGCAGCAGGATGTTGATGGTGCCGGTGCCCTTCGGGATGCCGTTCGCGGCCTGGATGACCTCCAGGACGTCCACGTCGTACAGCGCGCTGAACTTGGCCAGCTCGTTGGCGAGGGCGATGTTGAGGTCGATCCACCAGTTGTCGGCGAGCTTGACGATCTCCGCGGCCTCCAGCGACTCCACCGGGACCACGTCGACACCCAGCGCGCGCCGCCAGAACGTCGCCGCGTCCCGCGTGCTGCCCGCGTCGAGGCCGCCCGCGACGATCGGGAAGGTCCGCAGCTCCCGCAGTGCCGTACCCTCGGCGAGCCGCTCCGGGGTGAACGCCAGCCCGAAGTCGGTGCCGCCGACCAACCCGCCGCCGGCCAGCAGCGGCAGCACGAAGTCCCGGGTCGTGCCGGGCGGGACGGTGCTCTTGACCACGACCAGCTGGCCCCGGCGCAGGTGGCGGCTCAGCTCCACGCAGGCGCCGCGCAGCTGCTCGTCGGCGAGCGACCCGTCCAGCCGTACCGGGGTGCCGACGGTCACCAGGATGACGTCGGCCTCCGCGACCGCCGCGTAGTCGGTGCCGACCCGCAGCCGGCCCGTGTCGACACCCGCCCGGAGTAGCTGTGCGAGGTCGGGTTCCTCGAAGCGGCAGTACCCGCGGCGCAGCTCGTCGACCAGGTGCGGGTCGACGTCCACGCCCGCCACGTCGAGGCCCCGCTCGGCCAGCACCGCCGCGATGCAGGCCCCGACGTAGCCGAGGCCGATGACCGCCACCCGCGGGTCTCGTCGGTCGGTCAGAAAACCCATCTCAGGCTCCAATCAGGACGCCGGCCGGCCTCGCCGGGCCGGCCGGTCAGCCGTAGGTCTTGACGAACTCCCGGATCGACGAGACGACGTAGTCGATCATCTCGTCGGTGAGGCCGGGGTAGACGCCGACGTGGAAGGTCTGGCTGGTGACGATGTCGCTGTTGGTCAGCTCGCCCACCACCCGGTAGGGCTGGTCGGCGTACGCGGGGTGCCGGGTCAGGTTGCCGGCGAACAGCCGCCGCGTGCCGATCTTCCGCTCCTCCAGGAAGTCCACCAGCTCCGGCACCGTGAAGGGCGCCCCGGGGACGACGGTGATGACGAAGCCGTACCAGCTCGGGTCGCTGCGGGGCGTGGCCTCCGGCAGCAGCAGGTGCGGCACGCCGTCGAGGCCGTCGCGCAGCCGCCGCCAGTTGTGTCGGCGGGTGGCACAGAACTCGTCGACCCGGGCCAGCTGGGCGAGCCCCAGGGCGGCCTGGAGGTCGGTGGTCTTCAGGTTGTACCCGACGTGCGAGTAGATGTACTTGTGGTCGTAGCCGTCGGGCAGCGAGCCCATCCGGTGCTCGAAGCGCTTCATGCAGGTGTTGCTCTCGCCGGGCGCGCACCAGCAGTCGCGTCCCCAGTCCCGCAGCGACTCCACCACCCGCGCGAGCACCAGGTTGGAGGTCACCACGCAGCCGCCCTCACCCATCGTCATGTGGTGGGCGGGGTAGAAGCTCGCCGTGGCCAGGTCGCCGAAGCTGCCGGTCGGCCGGCCGTCGTAGAACGACCCGACCGCGTCGCAGTTGTCCTCGACGAGGAAAAGGCCGTGCTCCCTGGCCAGCTCGGCCATCTCCGCGACCGGGAACGGGTTGCCGACCGCGTGGGCGAGGATGATCGCCCGGGTCTTCGGGCCGATCGCCGCGGCGACCCGGTCGACGGTGGCGTTGTAGGTGCCCAGCTCGATGTCGACGAAGACCGGCACCAGCCCGTTCTGGAGGATCGGGTTGACGGTGGTGGGGAACCCGGCGGCGACGGTGATCACCTCGTCGCCGCGCCGCAGCCGCCGGTCGCCGAGCTGCGTTGACGTGAGCGCAGAGACCGCCAGCAGGTTCGCCGACGACCCCGAGTTGCACAGGTGCGCCTTGCGGACGCGCAGCTTGCGCGCGAACGCGGACTCGAACTTGCGGGCGTTCCGCCCGGCCGCGATCCGCAGGTCCAGCGCGGCCTCGACCAGCGCCACCCGCTCCTCGACACCCAGCACCGCACCGGACGGCCAGATCTCCGTCACGCCGGGGACGAAGGGCCGGTCCTCCTGGATCTCCTGGTGGTACTTGCGGACGCTGTCCAGCAGCAACGCCTTCTGTTCGTCGCTCATCGCATCTCCCTTGCGGATTCGGCCCGGCAGCGGGCGGCCGGGTGGCCGGCGCCGGTCATGCGGCGATCTCGACCCGGGTGTGGTCGCCGACGACCAGCCGGCTCCCGGCCGTCGGGCCGGGGCGGACCGTGGCGGACCGGCCGATCAGCGAGCCGTGCAGGCCCCGGACGGCGGTGATGGAGGCGCCCTCCAGGACGATCGAGTCCGCCACGTCGGCGTCGGTGAGCCGGCAGCCGCGGCCGATCGCGGTGTGCGGCCCGATGCGGCAGCCCTGGACCACGGTGTCCGCGCCGATCACCACCGGCCCCTCGACGCGGGAGGCGACCACCCGGGCCCCGGGCGCCACCACCACCGGCCCGGTCAGTTCGCTGGCGGCGTCCACCTGGCCGGCCACGTCGCGGGCCAGGCCGTCGAGCAGGTGCCGGTTGCACGCCAGCAGGTCCTCCACCCGGCCGGTGTCCCGCCAGTAGCCGTGGTACTCGCTGGCGCGGACGTCCGCGCCGGCGCCGACCAGCCACTGCACGGCGTCGGTGATCTCCAGCTCGCCCCGGCCGCTCGGCGTGATCGCGTCGACCGCGGCGTGCACGGCCGACGTGAAGAAGTACACCCCGACGAGGGCGAGGTCGCTGCGTGGCTCCCGCGGCTTCTCCACCAGCCGCCGGACGGCCCCGTCCGGGCCCAGCTCGACGACGCCGAAGGCGCGCGGGTCGGCCACCTTGTGCACGAGCACGTGCGCGGCCGGCCGGAGAGCGCGGAACTCGTCGGCGTACCGGGCCACGCCGTCGGGCAGCATGACGTCGCCGAGGTACATGAGGAAGTCGTCGTCGCCGAGGAACCCGCGGGCCACCCGGACGCAGTCGGCCAGGCCACGCGGCTGGTCCTGGCGCAAATACGTCAGCCGTACGCCCAGGCGGGAGCCGTCGCCGAGGGCGTCGGCGATCTGCTCGGCCCAGCCGCCCACCACGACCCCCACGTCGGTCACGCCCGCGGCGCGGACCGCGTCCAGGACGTGCTCCAGCACCGGCCGGTTGCCCACCGGCACGAGCTGCTTGGGCATCGAGTAGGTCAGCGGGCGCAGCCGGGTGCCGGAGCCGCCGGCGAGCACCAGGGCCTTCACCGGGCCCGCCCTCGGGCCCGCCCCGCCGTCCGGTCAGCCACCGGCCGCGGCCTGTCGCTGGTCGACGGACTTGCGCAGGCTGTCGGCCACCGTTCGAACGTCTGCATCGGTCAACCCCTGGTGCATCGGTAGGAGGAGAGTGGTCCGCGCCGCCTCGTCGGCGCCGGGCAGGTGCCCGCCGCCGCCGTACGCGGGCACCCGGTGCAGCGGCGCGTACCGGAACGTGGTGTAGATCCCGAGGTCCAGCAGGTCCGCCGCCACCTGGTCGCGGATCGCCGGGTCGAGCTGGACCCAGTGGAAGTAGTGGGAGCTGACCTGCCCGTCGGGCACCGGCGGCGGGAGACGGACACCCTCGGCGTCGGCCAGCAGCCGGTCGTACGTCCCGGCGATCTCCCGCCGGCGGGCCACGAACCCCGGCAGCCGGCGGAGCTGGACCAGGCCGATCGCGGCGGTCAGGTCGTTGCCGACCACCCGGCGGCCGTACTCCCGGACCGTCAGCTCCCACCAGCGGTGCGGCACACCCTTGCCGGCGGCGGAGAAACCGCTGGCGTGCTCGAGGCCGTGGTACGCCAGCCGGTGCGCCCGCCGGGCCAGCTCGTCGTCCCGCACGTGCAGCATCCCGCCGTCGCCGGTGACGAGGATCTTCATCGCGTCGAAGCTCCACATGGCGATGTCGCCGAAGCTGCCGCAGGCGCGGCCGTCGACGGTGGACGCCACCGCGCACGCCGCGTCCTCCACCAGTGCCAGCCGGCGGCGCCGGCACAGCTCCGCGATCGCCGCCACGTCGCCCGGCACGCCGCCGTAGTGCAGGACGATCACCGCCTTCGTGGCGGGGGTGAGCGCCCGTTCCACGTCGGCGACCGTCGGGTTGAGGGTGCGCGGGTCGACGTCGCAGAAGACCGGCCGGGCGCCGGCCGCCGCGATCGCGTTGGCCGCCCCGACGAAGCTGATCGACGGCAGCACCACCTCGTCGCCCGGCCCGAGGCCGAGCAGTTCGACGGCGAGGAAGAGGCCGGCGGTGGCCGAGGTGATGAAGATGGTCCGTTCCGGCGTGAGGCCGGCGTGCTCGGCGAACTCCCGCTCGAACTGCCGGGTGCGCGGCCCGTGCCCCAGCCAGCTGCTGTCGAACACGTCGCGGACGGCGTCGAGCTCGGCCGCGCCCAGCGTCGGCTGGAATACGTTGATCATCGGTTCTCCCGGTGGTCGGGGCGGGCTGGTCCGCCGGCGGCGGAACGGGCGCGGATCGGCCCACGGGCCCGGGCGGGCGCGGGCGGGCGGTCGAGGGCGCGACGGGGCCCCCGGCGGCGTCGCACGTGCGGGCCGCCGCCGGGGGAGCGCCAGGGCGGGTCAGGCCCGGTGCCGCCGGGTGAGCTTCTCCAGCACGGGAACGATCTCGGTCGGGCTCGGCGTGGCGAGCAGGTCCTCGTACAGCGAGTCCGCGCCCTCGCGGAACGACGGCTCGTCCAGCACCCGGACCAGCTGCTTCTGCATCGCCTCCACGGACAGGTTCTTGATGTCCAGGACCAGTCCCGCACCCCGCTGCGCCACGCACCGCGCGGTCACCGACGACTCGATGTGCTTGGTCGCCATCGACCACTCCAGGCCGTCGGCCTCGATGGTGATCATGCCGTTGTCGTCGTCCGAGTCGGTGATCAGCTGCGGCACCCGCAGCGCGGCCGCGCTGGCGAACGTGCCCATGCCCCCGTGGTGCACGAGCGCGGCGCAGGACGGCAGCAGCTGGGTCAGCGGCAGGTAGTCCAGCGCCCGGACGTTCTCCGGCAGCTCGGGGATCCCGGCCAGCTGGTCGGCGTTCAGCGTCGCGACCACCTCGACGTCGAGGTCGGCGACCATCCGCAGCAGCCCGGGCACGTGGTCCCAGCCGCCCTTGAAGTACATCCGCTGCGACAGGCCCAGCGACAGCGCGACCCGGGGCCGTTCGGGGCGCCGGTGCAGCCAGCGCGGCAGCGCCTCCTGCGCCGCGAAGGGCACCCACCGCACCGGCACCGTCCGGACGCTGGTCGGCAGCCGTACGCCGGCCGGCGTGGGGTCGACCGTCCACTGGCCCAGCAGCAGCTCGTCGTCGACGTCCAGGCCGTGCCGCTCGGCGCCCGGGCGCATCGTCTCGACCAGCGGGTTCGCCTCCGGGCCCGGGCCCGGCCGCGCGGCCCGCTCGGCGAACCGGTCCATCGTGAACGCGAAGTAGTCCAGGCCCCACAGCAGCCGGGCGTGTGCCGCGCCGGCGGTCCGCGCCGCCACCGCCCCGGCCGGGAAGCACGGGTCCCACAGCACCAGGTCCGGCTGCCACGCCCGGGTGAACTCGACCAGGTCGTCCAGGACCGGGTGCGGGTCGGCGGCGGTCGAGCCGACCGGGTGGAAGTCCCACATGGACGGCAGCATGAACTGGTAGAAGACGTCCCAGACGTCCTTGTCGGCCGGCGACAGCTCCAGCGCGGCGGTGATCCGGTCGAGCCGCTCCTTGACGCTGCGCGGCTGCGGCCGGCCGGGGCCCATCGGCATGATCTCGGGGTCACCGACCGCGACCGGGGTCAGCCCGACGGCCTTCGTGCTGTCCGCCAGGATCGGATGGGAGGCGACGCGGACCTCGTGCCCGGCGCTCTGCATCGCCCAGGCGAGCGGGACCAGCGGGTACAGGTGGGCCGGGTTCGGCCACAGGGCGAAGACGACGCGCATGTCTCTCCTCGGGGGTGCGGGGCCGGGTGGTCTGCGGGGCGTCAGGGCTTGCGCCCCACGCCGGCGTACATCCGCTCGGTCGACGGGGCGTCCGCCTCGTCGGGCCGCCACCGGCCGGTCGGCACCAGGCCCGGCGGCACGAGGACGAAGCCGTCGAACAGCGAACGGATCGCCGCGGTCGACCGGTAGACCATCGGCGCGGTGGCGTTGCGGTAGCTCTCCTCCATCAGCGCGCGCTCCTCGGCCGGCGAGCCCTCCACCGCGAGGTGGGACAGCGCCAGGTACGAGCCGGGCGCCATCCGGTCCCGGAACGCGCGGAGGATCGACGCCGGGTCCTCGCTGTCGCGGACGAAGTGGAAGACCGCGACGAACAGCACGGCGACCGGCTCCGAGAAGTCGATCAACGCCTTCGTGTCCGGGTGGTCGAGGATCGCGGCGGGGTCGCGCAGGTCGGCGGTCAGGATGGCGGTGTTGGCCCGTTCCTGCTCGGTGAGCAGCCGCGTGCCGTGTTCGGCCACCGCCGGGTCGTTGTCCACGTAGATGACCCGCGGGGCGGTCACCGCCCGCTGCGCCACCTGGTGCGTGTTCTCCTGGCTCGGCAGCCCGGCGCCCACGTCGATGAACTGCCGGATCCCGCACTCGGCCGCCAGGTACCGCACGACACGACCGAGGAACCGGCGGTTCTCCCAGACCACGTCCCGGGTCAGCGTCTGGCCGACCCGGCCGATCACCGCCTCCGCCGCCACCCGGTCCACCGGGTAGTTGTTCGTGCCGTGCAGGAAGTAGTCGTACATCCGGGCCGGTGAGGGCCGCTCCACGGACTCGGTCGACATCGGAAGACTCCTCGATCGTGGGTGGGGTGGACGGCGGGCGGGGCCGGCCCGGGACGGGCCGGCCCCGCCGGTCAGCCGGTGACGGGGCTGCTCTGGTGGGACAGCAACTGCGGGCGCTCGCCCTCGCGGCGGACGATGATCCAGGTGGCGCGGATGTGCCGGTCGGGTGCGATGCCGCTCTCGCCGGCGAGGATGATGCCGCCGCCGGTGACCACCATCGCGGCGTCCGGGTGCAGCATCCGCAGGGCGACCGGGTAACCCTTGACGTACGCGCCCCGGTAGGGGCCGCTGAACCCCTTGGCCATGTACGCGCGGATCTCCTCGCGGCTGGTCAGCTGCTCGTCGCCCATCAGCAGGCTGCCGTTCTCGGCGAAGATGTCGGCGAAGAAGTCGGCGTCGTTGGCCTTCCAGGCCGCCTGGATGAGCTGCGGGACGGCCAGGATCGCCCGCTCCTCCGGGCCGGGGAAGTCGCGGACGTAGGCAGGGTCCTCGGTGACGCCGGCGGCGCCGAGGATCTCCTTCGCGTCGCCCCACCGCGTCGTCGCTGTGGTGGTCATGATGCGCTCCTCGCGGGTTGTCGGGCGGGAGTCACCAGCGCAGCGTGGCGCCGGCGCCGCGGGGGCTGTTCTGGTAGCCGGCGAGCTTCCACTCGCCGTTCCGCTTGACGCAGACCCAGGTGGAGCGGACGGCCAGCTCGGGGGCGATCTCGGTCTCGCCCGGGGCGAGGATGCCGCCGTGGGTGCGCAGCAGGGCGACGTCGTCGTTGACGAAGCGCACGTCGACCGGGTTGCCGGTCACGCCGGTCCCCTTGAACGGGCCGGCGTAGGCGGCGGCCATGAAGGAGTAGATCTCGTCGCGACCCTTCTTGAACACGTCGCCGGGGAGGATGAGGATGCCGTCGTCGGTGAAGGTGTCGGCCACACCGGCGGCGTCGTTGCGGCTCCAGGCGGCGACCAGGCGCAGCGGAACGCCCAGGACCTCCTTCTCCTTCTCGCTGGTGAAGGGGCCGTAGTAGGCGTCGAGGTCGGGCCGGGTGGCCTGGGTGGTCGTGGACATGGGGTGTTCCCTTCCCTCGGGTGCGGCGGGGACCGGCCGGATGCCGGTGACTCCACGCCGGGTACCGGTGGTGATCGCTCCCTGGAATCGTGGCCGGGCTCCGTCACTGAACGCATCTTTGTGATTGCGCTACCGGGCGGCGGTCGCCCTCGCGGAGCCGGCTGGCACCGGCAACACCGCACTTCGAAAGATGCGGGGCTCCGCGTGCGCCGCCGACGATGCCAAGGGCACCCGGGGCACGTGAGGACCGGCCGACCGGGTCCGTCCCGCCGCCCGTGCCCGGGCCGCCCCGCGCCGGGGTCGCCGACCCGTTTCACACCCCGCGACCGGCACGCACCGTGCGCCCCGGGGCGGGTGGTACCGCCGAACACGACGACTTGCGAGGAGGTCAGGGTGGACGTCACCCAGACAGTGCCCGGCCCGGAGCTGGTGCGCCGCGCGGCCGAGCTGGTGCCCCTGTTGCAGAAGCACGCGAGCTGGTCCGAGGAGAACCGCCGCCTGCACGACGAGGTCGTCGAGGCGATGGCCGACGCGGGCCTGTTCCGCATGCGGGTGCCCCGCCGCTACGGGGGGTACGAGTCGGACACCCGTACCCTCTGCGACGTGGCCGCCCACCTGGCCCGAGGTGACGGCTCCGCCGCCTGGACCGCCTCGGTGTGGTGGATCCCCGGCTGGATGGTCGGGATGTTCCCGGACGAGGTCCAGGACGAGGTCTTCGCGACGCCCGACGTCCGCGTCTGCGGCACGCTCAGCCCGACCGGCGGCGCCGAGCCCCGCCCGGGCGGTGTGCTGCTCAACGGCCAGTGGGGTTTCATCAGCGGCGCCTGGCACAGCCAGTGGCAGGAGATCATCGCCATGGGCGCGGCGCCGGACGGCACGCCGATGCCGGTGATGATGCTCGTGCCGATGACCGACCTGGAGATCGTCGACGACTGGTACACGGCCGGGATGCGCGGCTCGGGCAGCGTCACGACGGTCGCGCGGGACGTCTTCGTCCCCGCCGAGCGGGTGTTGCCGCTGCCGGCGGTTCTCCAGGGGCAGTACGCGTCGGCGGGCAACGCCGACTCGCCGGTGTGGCGGGCGCCGCTGCTCGGCGTCGCCGCCGCCTCGTCGGTCGGCACGGTGCTCGGCCTGGCCCGGGCCGCCCGCGAGGCGTTCCTGGACCGGCTGCCCGGCCGCAAGATCACGTACACGAGCTACGAGAGCCAGGCCGAGGCGCCGGTGACCCACCTCCAGGTGGCTGAGGCGACGCTCAAGACCGACCAGGCCGAGTTCCACGCCCACCGGGTCACCTCGCTGGTCGACGAGAAGGGCCGCTCCGGCGAGCCGTGGACGATCGAGGAGCGGGCCCGCTCCCGGGCGGACGTCGGCGCGGTCTGCCAGCTCGGCCGGGCCGCGGTGGACGTGCTGGCGATGGCCAGCGGCGGCTCCTCGATCTACAGCTCGGTGCCGATCCAGCGGATCGCCCGCGACGTGCAGACGGTCAACCTGCACGCCCTGATGACCCCGCAGACCAACTACGAGCTCTACGGCCGGGTGCTCTGCGGCCTGGAGCCGAACAGCTTCTACATCTGACATCGGGCCGGCCGCCGGCGGCACCGGCGGCCGGCTCCCGCAGCACGCTGCGCCGGCGGCACGCCTGGCGGCCCGGCGACGAGGAGGGGTGGATGTACGACTACGTGATCGTGGGCGCCGGTTCGGCGGGCTGCGTGCTGGCGGCGCGACTGAGCGAGGATCCCGACGTCCGGGTCTGCCTGATCGAGGCCGGCCCGGCGGACACGGCGCAGAACGTGCACGTCCCGGTGGCGTTCGGCCGGCTGTTCCGCACGCAGCTCGACTGGGACTACGACACGCACGACGAGCCGTACCTGAACCGCCGCCGGATCTACCTGCCCCGGGGCCGGGTGCTCGGCGGCACCAGCTCGATCAACACGATGATCTACATCCGCGGCCACCGCTCCGACTTCGACGGCTGGAACCAGCCCGGGTGGAGCTACGACGAGCTGCTGCCGTACTTCAAGCGCTCGGAGGACAACGAGCGGGGCGAGTCGGCGTACCACGGGGTCGGCGGGCCGCTCGCCGTCTCCGAGGGCCGGGCCCGCAACCCGATGTCGGCGGCCTTCGTGGCGGCGGCGCAGGAGGCCGGGTTCGGCGCCAACGACGACTTCAACGGCGCCGAGCAGGACGGCTTCGGCCTGTTCCAGCTCACCCAGCGGGACGGCCGGCGGGCCAGCACCGCCACCGCGTTCCTGCACCCGGCCGCCGGGCGGCCGAACCTCACCGTGGAGACGAACCTCCAGGTGCACCGGGTGCTCATCGAGAACGGCCGCGCGGTCGGCGTGGTCGGCCAGCGGCTCGGCGAGGACGTCGAGATCCGGGCCGAGCGCGAGGTGGTGCTCTCCGCCGGGGCGTACAACTCGCCGCAGCTGCTGATGCTCTCCGGCATCGGGCCGGCGGCGCTGCTGACCGCGCTGGGCCTGCCCGTCGTGCTGGACCAGCCGCAGGTCGGGCAGAACCTCCAGGACCACGTCCTGGTGCCGCTCATCTACGCCCACTCGCACCCGGTCAGCCTGCTCGCCGCCGGCACGCCCGAGCACCTGGAGCAGTTCATGACGGAGGGCCGGGGGCCGCTCACCTCGAACGGGCCGGAGGCCGGCGGGTTCGTCCGCACCGGCGACGGACTGCCCGCGCCGGACGTGGAGTTCCTCGCCGCGCCGGTCATGTTCGCCGACAACGGCCTCGGCACGCCCACCGACCACGCCCTGTCGTACGGCCCGTCGATGCTCGCCCCCCGCAGCCGGGGCAGCGTGCTGCTGGCCCTGGACGACCCGACGGCCAAGCCCAAGATCGTCCACAACTACTTCGCCGAGGAGTCCGATCTGGACGACGCGGTGGCGGCGCTGCGCATCGGGCTGGACATCGCCCGGCAGCCGGCGCTCAAGCCGTACACCGAGCGGCCGTTCCGGCCGCCGGCCTCCGAGTCCGACGCCGACCTGCGCGACTACGTCCGGCAGTACGCGCACTCGATCTACCACCCGGCCGGCACCTGCGCGATGGGCGCGGTCGTCGACGCGGAGCTGCGCGTGCTCGGCGTCGACGGGCTCCGCGTCGCCGACGCCTCGGTGATGCCGCGCCTGGTCAGCGGCAACCCGAACGCCGCGACCATCGCCATCGGCGAGAAGGCCGCCGACCTGGTGCGGGGTGTACCCGCCCCGGTCGAGGCGGCCCTGACGGCCGGCTGACCCACCCCGTGTCCACCAGCCCGGCGCCCCGCGCCGGTGAACCCGCGAGGAGCACACCATGACCACCAAGGCAGCGTCGCTGGTCACCCAGGCCAAGCAGTGGGCCACCAACTACGGCGCCTACAGCAACGGCGAGGAGGGCCACTCCCTGACGGCCCCGCTGCGGGTCCGCGCCAACTGGGACGCGGGCGACGCCGACGCCGTCGCCGCCATGTTCACCGACAACGGCAGCATGCTGATGGGTGACGAGCAGCTGAAGGGCCGGGAGGAGATCCGGTCCTGGCTCGCCGAGGCGTTCGCCGGACCGTACAAGGGCTCGCGGCTGCGCTTCGAGCCGGTCGAGATCAAGATGCTGCACGCCGACTGCGCCTTCATGGTGGCCGAGGGCGGCTTCCTGCTCGCCGGCGAGGACGAGGTCGCCCCCGAACGGTCCAGCCGGATCACCTTCGTCTCGGTCCGCACCGACGGTGACTGGCGGGTCCTGTCGTACCAGTCCAGCCCGGTCAAGGGCTGAGCCCACCACTTCCCCCGACAGCGCGCGGGATCGACGCGGCCGGCGCCCGCCGGCCGCGTACCGCCGCCCCCGACCGGTCACCCCACCGGTGACCGCGACAGAAAGGTGTCCCCTTGTCCGTGGAGACGTTGCCGGAGCGGGATCTGGCGAAGCCGTGGCTGGTGCTGGGCGGCCGCGAACTGACCTCCCGGCTCCTCGTCGGCATCGAGCAGTACACCGAGCCCGCCGTCGTCCGGCAGGTGCTGGAGGTGACCGGGTCGCAGATCTTCATCACCACCGTCGACCCGGACAACCGCCGGTCCAGCCTCCTGCTGTCCGACCTGGACGACGAACTGACGCTCGACCGCTACCTCTGGGTCGGCACCACGTCCTTCGCCCGGTCCGCCGACAGCGCCTGGCGGACCGTCGAGATCCTGCACGACTCGTACGGCATCGAGGTGTTCAAGCTCGACGTGCGTGACGGCACCAACCTGCCGGACAACCGGGCGACCATCGATACCACCGGCCGGCTGCGCGAGGCCGGCTACGAGGTGCTACCGTTCATCCTCCCCGACCTGGACACCGCCCGGGCACTGGAGTCGCTCGGCTGTTCGGCGCTGCGGGTGATGGCGGCGCCGGTCGCCTCCGGCCGGGGCGTGCCCGACCCGGCGCCGATCCGCCGGATCATCGACGAGGTCGGCATCCCGGTCGTGGTCGAGGGCGGCCTCGGCAGCGCCCGGCACGTCACCCTCGCGATGGAGCTGGGCGCGGCGGCGGTGCTGGTCAACACCGCGCTGGTCCAGGCGAAGGAGCCGCTGACCATGGCCGCCGCCATGCGGTACGCCGTGTCGGCCGGCCGGCTGTCGTACCTCGCCGGCGCGATGCCCGGCGACGAGATCCCCACCTGAGAGGAGCATCCGTGGCCGTGCACGTGACCGTCCCGACGGTCTTCCGGCAGTACACCAGCGGGGACAAGCAGGTCACCGCCGACGGGACGACGCTCGCCGACGTACTGTCCGACCTGGCCGCCCGGCACCCGGGCCTGCACTCGCGGCTGGTCACCGACGACGGTCGGCTGCGCCGGTTCGTCAACCTGTACGTCAACGACGTCGACGTCCGCGAGAGCGGGCTGCTCGACACCCGCACCAACGACGGGGACGTGCTCGTCATCCTGCCCGCCGTCGCGGGCGGGGCCGGGTGAGCATGCGCGAGTTCGCCGGTGTCCTGTGGGACCTGGACGGAGTCCTCATCGACTCGAGCCGGGCCATCGTGGCGCTGTGGCGCCGGATCGCCGCCGGGTACGGGCGCTGGCCCGACCCGGCGGCGATCCGGCGTGACGTGCTCGGGTGCGCGCCGGAGCACACCGTCGCGGCGCTCTTCGGTGACCTGCCGGAGGACGACCGGCAGGACGTGCTGCGCCAGGTGCGCGAGGCCGAGCCGGCGCTGGACTTCGTCGCCGTACCCGGTGCGGTGGCGCTGGTCGGCGCGCTGCGCGACGCGCGGGTACCGATGGCGCTGGTGACCGGGGCCTCCGACCGGCGGGCCCGGCGGGTGGTCCGCGAGCTGGGCCTGGCCGGCGCGTTCACCGCGACGGTGACCTGGGGGGAGACGCCCCGGGGCAAGCCCGCCCCGGACTGCTACCGGCTCGGCGCCGAACGGCTGGCCCTGGATCCGGCCGACTGCCTCGTGGTCGAGGACTCGCCCGGGGGCGTCCGCGCGGCGACGGCCGCCGGCGCCGCGAGCGTCGCGGTCGGCGAGGAGGCGGGCCTGGCGGCCGCGGGCGCCACGTGGACCGCTCCCGCCGTCGCCGCGGTGCGCGCCGCGCCGGTCCCCGGCGGCGTCCGCCTGGACGTGGCGGGGGCGGCCGCCGTCCTGCTCCGCGCCGCGCCGGCCGTACCGGTCCCGCCGGGGTCCGGGTCCGGGCGCGGACCCCACCCCGCGTCGACCACTTCCGTGGTAAGCCGGTGAGCGCGCCGCTGCGGGTCCTCTTCGCCACGTCGGAGGTCGCCCCGCTGGTGAAGGTGGGCGGGCTCGGCGACGTCGCCCAGGCGCTGCCGAAGGCGCTCGCCGCACGCGGGCACCGGGTCGAGCTGGTTCTGCCCGGGTACGCCGGCCTGCCCGCCGGCCGTCCGGTCGGGACGGTGCCGGTGGCGGCCGGCCGGGTCCGGGCCCGCTTCCAGGTCACCGACCTGGGTGACCACGACGGCGTCCGCTACCTCACGCTGGCCTCCGACGCCCACCCGGACTGGGAACGGCCCGAGGGGTACGTGGAACGCCACCTCGCCTCGTTCGTGCTCTTCTCCCGCGCCGTCGCCGACCTGGCCACCCAACCCGGCCACCGGCCGGACGCGGTGCACTGCAACGACTGGCACGTCGGGCACGTCCCCGCCGAGCTGCGCCGGCGGCCCGCCGCGCCCCGCTCGGTGCTGACCATCCACAACCTCGCCTACCAGGGGCTCTTCCCGTACGACAAGGCCACCGAGCTGGGCCTGACCGGCTACGGCACGGGCAACCTGCTGGCCCAGGGCATCCGGTACGCCGACGCGGTCACCACCGTCAGCCCGCGCTACCGCGACGAGACGCTCACCCCGGCGCACGGCTCGGGCCTGCACCACCTGCTGCGCAGCCGGGGCGGCGACTACCACGGCATCCTCAACGGGGTCGACTACGACCACTTCGACCCGTCGACGGACCGCTTCCTCCCGGCCCGCTACGACGTCGACGACCTGGCCGGCAAGGCGGTGGACCGGGCGGCGTTGCAGCGGGCCAGCGGCCTGCCGGTCGACCCGGACGTGCCGCTGTTCGCGTTCGTCGGCCGGCTCGTGCCGCAGAAGGGCGTCGAGGCGCTGCTGGAGGGCATCGACGAGATCGCCGCGCTCGGCATCCAGCTCGTCGTGGTCGGCACCGGCGCCGCGTACGAGCGGGCGTTCGTCCGGGCCGCCCGCTGGCACCCGGGCGTCGCCTTCCACCCGGACAGCGGCGAGGCGACCGCCCGCCTCGCGTACGCCGGCTCGGACGCCTTCCTCGCGCCGTCCCGCTACGAGCCGTGCGGCCTGGCACCGCTGATCGCCCTGCGCTACGGCTCGGTCCCGGTGGTGAGCCGGGTCGGTGGGATGGCCGAGACGATCGGCGAGTCCGGCCTGGGCGTCGCGTACGACGGCGACCGGGCGGCCGACCTGGTCGCCGCCGTCCGCGCGGCGGTGACCCGGCACGCCGACACCGCCGGCTGGGCGGCGCTGCGCGACCGCGGCATGCGGGCACGGTTCACCTGGGACGACGCGGCGCGGCGGTACGAGGCCCTCTACCGCCCCGCCGACTGACCGCACCCGCCCGACGACGGAGAGGACGACACGCGCGATGGTGACCCGACGCAGCGGGATCCTTCTGCACCCCAGCTCCCTGCCCGGGCGGTACGGCGTCGGCGAGCTGGGGCCCGCCGCCGAGGAGTGGCTGGAGTTCCTGGCCGCGGCGGAGCAGTCGGTCTGGCAGATGCTCCCGCTGAACCCGGTGGGCGCGGAGGGCTGCCCGTACCAGTCGCCGGCGACGCTGGCCGGCAGCCCGCTCTACGTCAGCGTGGACCGGCTGCGCGACGACGGCCTGCTCGACGCCGCGGACCTGGCCGCCGAGCCGGAGCTGCCGGGGGAGCGGGTCGACTACCCGGCCGCCCTCGCGGTGAAGCGGCGGCTCCTGGCCCGGGCGCACGCGGCCTTCACCCCCGACGCCGACTACCGGGCGTTCTGCCGGGACCAGGCCGGCTGGCTCGACGACTACGCCCGGTTCATGGTGCTGCGGGACCGCCACGGCGGCCCGTGGACGGAGTGGCCGGCGCCCTTGGCGCGCCGGGACCCGGCCGCCCTGGCCCGGCTCGACGAGAGCGCCGCCGGCGACCTCGACCGGTACCGGTTCGAGCAGTACCTGTTCGCGCGGCACTTCGGGGCCGTCCGCGCCCGGGCCGCGGCGCTGGGCGTCGAGCTGATCGGCGACATCGCGATGTTCCCGGGCGTCGACAGCGTCGAGACCTGGTCCCGTCCGGACCTGTTCGACCTCGACGCCGACGGCCGGCCCGCCGCCGTGGCCGGCTTCCCGCCCGACGAGTTCAGCCACGAGGGGCAGGTCTGGGGCAACGCGCTCTACCGGTGGGACCGGATGGCCGCCGAGGACTTCGCCTGGTGGGTGGCGCGGGTCCGGCGGATGACCGAGTGGTACGACATGGTGCGGCTCGACCACTTCCGTGGCTTCCTGCGCTACTGGGCCGTCCCGGTGCCCGGCCGCGCCGGCGACGGTTCCTGGCGGGACGGACCCGGCCTCGCGCTGTTCCAGCGGCTCCGCAAGGACCTCGGCGACGTGACCCTGCTGGCCGAGGACCTCGGGCCCGCCTCGGCCGAGGTGCAGCAACTGCGCGTCGACGCCGGCATCCCCGGCATGCGGCTGGTCCAGTTCGCGTTCGGCGGCGACGAGAACCAGCACCTGCCGCACCACCACCCGGTCGACTGCGTCGCCTACCCGGGCACCCACGACAACGACACCACGCTGGGCTGGTGGGCCGAGCGCAGCGCCGACGAGCGGTCCCGCGTGGAGCGCTACCTCGGCGGCATCCCCGACGGCATCTGCTGGTCGATGGCGCGCGCGGTGTTCGGCTCGGTGGCGTACCTGGCGGTGCTGCCGGTGCAGGACCTGCTCGAACTCGGCTCGGAGGCCCGCCTCAACGTCCCCGGCCGCTCCGACGGCAACTGGACGTGGCGGCTGCCGCCCCGGGCGCTCAGCCCCGGACTGGAGTTCCGGCTGCGCCGGCTCACCGAGACGTACGGGCGGGACCGGCGGGCGGCCGGCCGGCGGCCGAGCGGGTTCACCGGCTGATGGCCGCGCCGACCAGCACCTACCGCCTCCAGGTCTCGCCCCGGTTCACCCTGACCGACGCCGCCGACCTGGTCGACTACCTGGACCGGCTCGGCGTCGGCGCCCTCTACACGTCACCGCTGCTGGCCGCCACGCCGGGCTCGGACCACGGCTACGACCTCACCGACCCGTCGCGCGTGGACCCCGACCGCGGTGGTGAGGCCGGCCGGCGCGTGCTCGTCGACCGGCTCCGCCGGGCCGGGCTCGGCCTCGTCGTGGACGTGGTGTGCAACCACATGGGCGTCGCCGACGCGTCCGCGAACCCGTGGTGGTGGGACGTGCTGCGGCACGGGGCCGGCTCCCCGTACGCCGGGTTCTTCGACGTCGACTGGTCCGCCGGGCCGCTGCTGCTGCCCGTCCTCGCCGACGACGGCGACGGGGGAGCGGCCGCCGCGCGGGACCTGAAGGTCGTCGACGACACCCTGGCCTACCACGAGCACCGGTTCCCGCTCGCCCCCGGCACCGGAGCCGGCCCGGTCGCCGAGGTGCACGCCCGGCAGCACTACCGCCTCGTCGGCTGGCGCCGGGGTGTCGCGGAGCTGACGTACCGCCGGTTCTTCAACATCGACACGCTGGCCTGCCTGCGTACCGAGCGGGACGAGGTGTTCGACGCGGTGCACGCGCTGCCGCTGCGCTGGATCGCCGACGGCGAGGTCACCGGGCTGCGGATCGACCACCCGGACGGGCTGGCCGACCCGACCGCGTACCTGCGCCGGCTGCGGGCGGCCGCCCCGCACACCTGGATCGTGGTGGAGAAGGTGGTCGCGGTCGGCGAGGACCTGCCGGCCACCTGGCCGGTCGACGGCACGACCGGATACGAGGCGCTGCGGGAGATCTGCGGGGTGTTCGTCGACCCGGGCGGGCGCGACGGCCTGGCCGCCGCCGCGGGGCCCGCCGGCCGGACCCGGTTCCCGGCGGTCGCGCGGGCGGCCCGCCGCCACGTCGTCGACACCCTCCTCGTGGCGGAGACCCACCGGATCGTGGCGGCGGCCCGGCCGGTGCTGCCGGAGCAGCCCGCCGAGGCGGTGACCGACGTGGTCCGCGAGCTGCTGGTCGCGATGCCGGCGTACCGCGCGTACCTGCCCGCGCACCGCTGGACGCTGGACGAGGCGGTCGCCACGGTCGCCCGGGAGCATCCCGGGCTCGCCGGGCCGGCCCGGCGACTCCGCGACGAGATGGTGGCCCGTCCGGCGGGCACGCTGGCGGTCCGCTTCCAGCAGAGCACCGGCGCGGTGAGCGCCAAGGGCGTCGAGGACACCGCCTTCTACCGGCACCAGGTGCTCGTGGCGCTGGGCGAGGTCGGCGGCGACCCGGACCGGTTCGGTGTGCCGCCCGCCGAGTTCCACGCCGCCAACGCGCTCCGGGAGTCGGCCCGACCCCGGACGATGACGACACTGTCCACCCACGACACCAAGCGCGCGGAGGACGTGCGGGCCCGGCTGGCCGTCCTCAGCGAGCTGCCCGGCGAGTGGACCGAACGGGTCCGGCGCTGGTCCGCCCGCTGCCCGGTCGGCGACCCGGCGGTCGAGCCGCTGGCCTGGCAGACCCTGGTCGGGGCGTGGCCGATCGGCGTGGACCGGCTCGCCGACCACCTGCTCAAGGCCGTCCGGGAGATGCGGACGCGCACCGACTGGCTGCGTCCGGACCCGGCGTACGAGGGGGTGGTCCGGGACTGGCCCCGGCGCGTGACCGCCCACCGGGAGCTGCTGGCCGAGGTGGCCGCCTTCGTGGGCCGGATCGCCCCGCCCGGCTGGTCGAACGCCCTGGGCCAGAAGCTGCTCCAACTCGCCGGCCCCGGTGTGCCGGACGTCTACCAGGGCACCGAACTGTGGGACCACTCCCTGGTCGACCCGGACAACCGCCGGCCGGTCGACTTCGCGCTGCGGCGGCGGCTGCTCGACCGGGTCGACGCGGGCTGGTCGCCGCCGGTGGACGAGACGGGCGCGGCCAAGCTGCTGCTCACCGCCCGGACGCTGCGGCTGCGCCGCGCCCGGCCCGAGCTGTTCCACGGCTACCGGCCGCTGAGCGCCGAGGGGCCGGCCCGGGCACACGTGGTCGGCTTCCACCGCGCGCCCGGCCTGGTGGCGGTCGCCACCCGGCTCCCGGTGGGCCTCGCGGCGGCCGGCGGCTGGCGCGACACCCTCCTCACGCTGCCCGGCGCCGGATGGAGCGACGTGCTCACCGGGCAGCGCCACGACACGCCGCATCCGCGCGTGTCGGACGTCCTGGGGCGGCTGCCGGTCGCCCTCCTGGTGCAGAGTACGGAGTTATGAACGGATCGACGGACATCACCGCACGCGGGCGGTCGACGGCGGCGCTGATCGGCGGCGTCGCCATCACCAACACCTCCATGGTGGGGGCGAGCACGGTCGCCACGCTGATCGGCGCGGACCGCCTCAGCGCCGCCTGGAGCGGCGTACCCAACGCCGCCGGCGTGGTCGGCACCGCCGCCGGCACGCTGGGGCTGGCCGCGTTGATGAGCCGGCGCGGCACCCGCCTCGCCCTCACCGCCGGGTACGCGGTGGCGCTGCTCGGCGCCGCCGTCGCCGGGTACGCCGTGGTCGCCGGCGCGATGGTCCCGTTCCTCCTCGGCATGGTGCTGCTGGGTGTGGGCAACGGGGGCGCGCAGCTGTCCCGCTACTGCGCGGCGGAGCTGTACCCGCCGCACCGCCGGGGGTTCGTGGTCGGGCTGGTGGTCTGGATCGGCACGGTCGGCGCCGTCGTCGGCCCGAACCTGATGCAGCCGAGCAGCGAGGGCGCGGCCGCCGCCGGCCTGCCCGCGCTGACCGGGCCGTTCCTGGTCGCCGCGGTGGCCGCGGCCGGCGCGCTGGCCGCCTCGGCGGCCCTGCCCCGGCTGCGGGTCGCGGCCCGGAGCCGGCCGGCCGGCCGGGTACCCGGCACCGTGTGGCGGCAGCCCGCCGTGGTGACCGCGCTGAGCGCGATGGTGGCCGGCCAGGTCGCCATGGTGACGCTCATGACGATGACCCCGCTGTACATGCACGACCACCACCACGGTCTGGGCGCCGTCGGGCTGGTGCTCACCTTCCACCTCGCCGGCATGTTCGGGCTCGCCCCGCTGAGCGGGCACCTGGCCGATCGGTTCGGCGGGCTGGTGGCCTCGCTGACCGGCGTCGCCGTGCTCGTCGTGTCGGTGCTGCTCGCGTCCCTCGGCCCGGCCCCCGGGCTGGCCCGGTTGACCGTCGCGCTGTTCCTGCTCGGGCTCGGCTGGAACTTCACGTTCGTCGGCGGGAGCAGCCAGCTCACCGGGGCGCTCGATCCCGCGTACCGCACCCGCGTGCAGGGTGGCGTCGACGCGGTGGTCTGGAGCGCCTCGGCGGTGGCCAGCGTGGCGGCGGGTGCGGTGCTGGCGGCCGGCGGCTTCGCGGTGCTGGCGATCGCCACCGGGGTGGTGGCGGTGCTGCCCGTGCCGCTGCTGCTGCGCGCGCTGCGCCGGTCGCCGGAGCCGTCGGCCGGGCCGGTCGAGCGGCCCTCCGCCGTCCGCCGCTGATCCCCCGCGCCCGCCGGCCCACGGCGCGGACCCGCCCCCGTTCCACCGCCGGCCGGCCCGGGCCGCCCTCGGGTGGGCGGGCGGCGCGTGGGGGGTGAGCCCGTCCGTGGTTGGGCCGGCGGGGCGGCCCGCCCGTGGCCGGGCCGCCCCACCCTCCGGGGCCGGCGAGCCCGGTCAGTGCCGGTCCAGCTCGGCGAACTGGCCCGGCTCCCGGCCCGGGCCGGCCGGGCCCCGGTAGGCCTGGGCGATGTCCAGCCAGTGGTCGGCGACCGCGCCGGTCGCCCGCAGCGCCAGGTCGTCCCGGTGGCGGCGCCGGCAGACGAGCAGGCAGAAGTCCCACGCCGGGCCGGTCACCTTCTCCGTCGCGTCCTCCGGGCCGAAGGTCCACACCCGACCGGACGGGGCGGTCAGCTCGAAGCGCAGCTCCGTCTCCGGCGGCGTGAGCCCCCGGGCCAGGTAGCCGAAGTCCCAGGTGCGGACGGCGAAGCCGACCAGGTGACCGACCCGGTCGGTCGGCGTCCGGCGGACCTTCAGCGCGTCGGCGATGTCCTGCCCGTGCCCGAACAGCTCCATCATGCCGGCGGCGGCGAGGACGCCCGGCGGGAGTGGCCGGACCAGCCACGGCACCACCTGGGTGGGCGGCACGGCCGCGAGGGCCTTCTCGGCGGTGGTCCGCTCGGCCCGCCACCGCTCCAGCAGCACCTCCGGCGGGTCGCTGAGGTACTCCGACAGGGCGGCCTCCACGTTGCCGTTGAAGTCGCCGCTGAGCCGGGACACCACCGCGGTGAAGGCGTCCGGCTGGGCCGCCGCCATCCCGGCGAGGCGGAACGTGGCCGCCAGGTGGGCGATCTGGTGCGCGATCGTCCACCCCGGAGCCGGGGTCGGCAGCGCCCACTGCTCAGGGGCCAACCCGGCCACCAGCTCGTCGACCTCCCTGCCCTCGGCCACCAGGGCGGCCATCACGTCCTGCTGCTGATCGGTCACGTCGTACCCCTTCCGGTTGTCCGGCTGTCGAGCTGGGCGGGGCCGGGGTCGCCCGGCTCCGCCCCTGGGCGGCTGGTCGGTGGCCCGCCGAACTCGGCCGGCAGGCGCCAGGCCCGCGGGCGGCGCGGATCGCGGACCGCCAGGAGGGTGACGGCGCCCAGCACCACCACCGCGTTGACGAGGAGCAGCACCGCGCTGAGCGGGTCGATGCGGTGCGTGTGGGTGTCCAGGAGCTCGGCGGTGGCCCGGTCGAGCGCCGGCCCGGCCGGTGGGGGCGGGCGACCGGTCCCGACGCTGAACCGCAGCGTGCCGCGGCTCTGGCCACCGTCGCGGAAGGCGACATGCCAGGCGACGGTCAGGTCTCCGGTCAGCCCGGCGGCGACCGGCTGGCGCAGCGTCCGCCGGTCCACCCGCCGCGGCTCCCCGGTGCTCACCGCCGCCGCGCCCGCGTCCAGCACCGTGACGTGCGAATCGGCGGGGTCCGGCTCGCCGGCGAAGGTCAGCTCGACCGCCGCCGGTGCCGCCGCCAGGGCCGCCCCGGCGGCCGGGTCGCTGCCGGTGAGCCCGCTGTCGGCGCGGGCGGCACCCGGTGCCGCCGGTACGGCGAGCGCGGCGACGGCGACGACCGCCAGGACGCGCGCGACCCGGCCCATCTCAGGCCGGGGCCGGCGCCGCCGGCACGCCGAGGGTGCGCTTCTGCGCCGCCAGGCAGCTGCACGACGCGGCGTGCAGCTCCGGGTCGGACGGGCGCAGGTGCCGGTACATCGCGATCACCATCGGGATGAAGACCACGCTGTTGTAGAACAGGTGCAGCTCGACCCGGCCGACGAGCAGCTGCACGACGCTGGTGGGCACCGCCTGGCCGAACAGGTACGTCCCGGTCTGCGCCTGCGCGAACAGCAGCAGGTGCTCGACGTGGTGCCAGAACTGGAGCGCCAACGCCACCGTCCACCAGGTGCGCGAGCGGCCGGTGAAGCCGGGCCGCAGCAGGAACAGGCCGACCAGCATGACCAGCGCGTAGCCGTAGTGCAGCCACTCCGAGCTCACCAGCCACGGGAACCACTGCCCGAGCACGCCGCGGGACTGCGGCCGGGGCATGCCCAGCACCCAGATCTGGTACGCCTGCACCAGGTGCTCCGCCCAGTGTCCGATCACGACGGCGAGGTACGCGGTGAGCGCCGCCCGGTGGTGCCGCCCGTTGAGCCGGCGGACGAGACCGTCCCGACGTGGGGTGCTGCTGACGGTGACCATGCGGAATGTCCCTCCTGGGTAGTGCTTTCCCGGCCAGGCTATCGACGCCTCCGATCCGGTTCTTCTTCGAATTTGCGCAGTTCTCCGCGACCATCGCGCGCGCAATTCCCATCGCAATTTCCGCCGCCTCGCCACATGGGGGCGGGAGCCTTTCGGTGGACCTGGGGCGACCGCGCTGCGCACGTCCGAAGATGCGTCCCAGGGGCGGCGGGCGCAAGCTGTAGCGGCGGAGAACGGCACCCGTGGGCGCGAGATCGGCCGTGCTGGTCCCGGCCGGAGTCACGTTCCGCCCCGACGCTGTCCGGCCAGTCGGCCCGGTTCTCCCGTCGTCTGATCCCCGACGCATGTGAAAGGAGGGATGACCCGTGCACGACAGCGCCCAGGACGACGTGACGACAATGACGTTCGAAGCATTTGCCGACACCATTCTGCCGGGGGAGAAGCGCTTCCCCGGTGACGTCACCGTGGCCGGCGTGGCCGTCGGTGGCGGCGCGGTCGCCTCCGGGGCCGTCGCCGTGCTCCGCACCGACGAGGGCGGCATGGCTCCCGCGCTGGACAACCTCGCCGAGGCGCTCAACGGGCACGCCGGCGGGTACGCGGCCGAGCGCGGCCTGAGCCTCGACCCCGCCGTGCCGCCGTTCGTCGCCCTCTCCTTCGCCGACCGCACCGAGCTGGTCGCGCGGCTGACCGCTCCCACCCATCCCGAGCGGGACATCTGGGTCAGCGTGGCGATGTTCAGCACGATCGCCTTCGACGCCGCGGCGCACCTGCACACCGTCGACGCGCTCGCCGACGGGCATCCCGGGATGACCACGATGGGGTTCAAGCCGCCGGAGGCGGACGGCCTGTGGCGCTTCCCGGAGTTCTCCTACGGTCGGCAGCTCGCCCGCCCCCACCCCGACACGACACCTTCAGGGAGCCCGGCATGACGGCCATCGAGAGCACCGACGTCGTGGTGGTCGGCAGCGGGTTCGGCGGCGCGATCACCGCGTACCACCTGGCCGCTGGCGGCGCCCGCGTGGTGGTGCTGGAGCGCGGGCCGTGGCTGACCGGGCAGGACTTCGACCAGGACTTCAAGTTCGGCTCGTCCTCGACCCGGGCCTTCGACTTCACCATCGGCGACGGCATGAGCGTGCTGGCCGGCAACTGCGTCGGCGGCGGCAGCGTCGTCTACTTCGCCGCGATGCCGCGCGCACCGCGCTTCGTCTTCGAGCGGCACGGCAGCATCGGCCGGCGAATGTGGCCCGCCGCCATCAGCCGCGACACGCTCGAACCCTGGTACGACCGGGTCGCCGAGGCGCTGCCGGTCACCCGGCAGGACTGGTCCGACGTGCCGTACGCGGGCGGCCTGTGGGCGGCGGCCTGCCACCACGCCGGGCGTACCGCGAACCCGGTGCCGGTGGCGATCGACAACGAGCGGTGTGTCAACTGCAACTGGATGATGTCCGGCTGCCGCTTCGACGCCAAGCGCTCGCTGCTGCTCAACTACCTGCCGGCCGCGATCGCGCACGGCGCCCGGATCCGGCCCCTCCACGAGGCCCAGCGGCTGGAGCGGAGCGACGACGGCGGCTACCGCCTGCACTACACGGTGGTCGACGACGTCGACTACCGCGTCGAGGTGGGCGGCGGCGCGATCGACGCGAAGGTCGTGGTGCTCGCCGCCGGTGCCGGGGCCACCCCGGTGATCCTGCAACGCTCCGCCGACACGCTCGGGCCGATGCCGGCCGCCGTCGGCCGCTACTTCTCCGGCAACGGGGAGCGGCTGAACACGGCGGTCATCGACGAGGACCGGGTGCGCGAGGTGCTGGGGCTCAGCCGCTCCGACGGGGTGCCGTACGAGGCGTACCAGATCGGCAAGGGGCCCTGCGTGGCCACGTGGGACCGGCTCGACGGGTCGCTTCCGGAGTACCTCCGCTACTCGCTGGAGCAGCTCTACTTCCCGCCCGGCTTCGGCACGATCCTCGCCCAGGTGCCCGACGCGACCGGGCCGACCTGGTTCGGCGCGGAGAAGAAGGAACTGCTCCGCCACTGGAAGTCCTGGTTGACCATCTTCACGATGAGCGAGGACGACAACGAGGGTGTCTTCGGCCCGCCGCCGCCCACCGGCAACGCCGTCCGGGTCTCCCAGCAGATGCTGGGCCGGGGGGCGCTGCGCTACCGGCCCACCGAGAACACGCTGCGCGGGTGGGCCGCGTCCGACGCGGAGGTGCGGGACATCCTCGAGCGCGACGGCCTGGCCCGCGTCATGCCGTGGACCAACGACGTGGTCGGCGCGTACACCGTGCACCCGCTGGCGTCGTGCCGCATCGGCGACGACCCGGCCACCTCGGCCCTCGACGACCGGCACGAGCTGCGTGGCCACCCCGGCATCTTCGTCACCGACGGCTCGGCGGTGCCCGGTGCGCTGACGGTGAACCCGGCCATGACCATCGCCGCGCTGGCCGAGCGGGCGGTTCCCGCCATCGTCGAGGCGGCCCGGCAGCGCGGTGTCGCGGTGCGGTACGGCGCGCCCGCCCCGGACGGCGCCACCGCCGCGCGGGACGCGGTGCTGCCCCTGGTCGCCGGCCGGGCCGGCCGGTAGGCCGGCGGGGTCGGCGGGGTCGCTGTCCCCGACCCCGCCGGCCCCGCGCCCCGGCACCGTGCCCCGCCGGGCCGCCACCGGCGGGCGACCACAACGAGGAGGCCACCGTGGTCAACAGGTTCGCCCGGGCCGCCGTCCGCCGCTCGCTGGGGCGGGTGCGGTACGTCCGCCCGGTGGCCCCGGCGTCGGCGCCGCCCGCCGTGCGCCGGGTGTACGACCCGCTGGAGCGCGAGTTCGGCGTGCTGGCGCCGCCGGTGGCGCTGCACGCGCCGCAGCCGCGTGCGCTGGCCGCCGCCTGGGTGATCCTGCGCGAGACGTTGCTGGCCCGCGGCCACTACGCGCGCGCCGCCCGGGAGGCGGTCGCCGCGGCGGTCTCCCTCGGCAACGCCTGCCCGTACTGCGTCGACGTGCACACCTCCACGCTGCACGGCCTGGTCCGCGGGCCGGACGCCGCCGCCGTCGCCGCCGACCGCGTCGACGCGGTCGCCGATCCCGCCGTCCGCGACCTGGCGCGCTGGGCCCGGGGGCCGGCCACCGGACACCCGCCGCCGTTCCCCGCCGAGCAGGCCCCCGAGCTGGTCGGCGTGGCGGTGACGTTCCACTACCTGAACCGGATGGTGAACGTCTTCCTGGACGGCTCTCCGTTGCCGGCGGCCGTGCCCGGCCGGCTGCGCGGCGGGGCCCGCCGCCTCCTGGGCGCGATGATGGGCCCGGCCGCCCGCCGCGAGCCCCTTCCCGGCGCCGCGCTGGACCTGCTCCCGCCCGCGCCGCTCCCACCGGACCTCGACTGGGCGGCCGGGCGCCCGACCGTCGCGGCGGCGTTCGCGCGGGCGTCCGCGGCGGTGGACGAGCTGGCCGAGGCCGCCGTCCCGGCCGCCGTGCGCGACCTGGTGGGGGAGCGGATCGCCGACTGGGACGGCAGCCCTCCGGGCATCAGCCGGGCCTGGGCCGCCGACGCCGTGGTCGGGCTGCCGCCGGCATACCGGCCCACGGCCCGGCTGGCGCTGCTCACGGCGATGGCCTCCTACCAGGTCGACGACGCCGTGGTGGACGACCACCGGCGCCGGGCACCGGGTGACGCGGACCTGATCGCCGTGACGGCCTGGGCCAGCCTCACCGCGGCCCGGCGGCTGGGTGCCCGGATGGCCGGGGCGCGGCGGCGGCCAGCCGACCGGCCTGGCGCGGGCTGATCCGGCCGGTCGCGACCAGCCAGGCCACCGTGTCGGCGACGGTCCGCTCGAACGGTACGGCCGCGCCGTCCAGCAGCCGGTCGGTGGCGGTGGTGTCCACCGGTCCGGCCACCGCGCACGTGTAGATGGCGCCGTACTCGGCGGGCAGGTGGACCGGCGTGACGCGCTGCACCAGCCCGGTCAGCGCGCCCACCGGCAGCATCGCGGCGGCCGGCAGCCGCACCGCCGGCAGCGCCCGCCCGGTGACCCGGCGGAGCACGTCCAGGTACTCCCGTGTGTCCACGTAGCGACCCGGGCCCAGGTACCGGCGCGGACCCCGCCCCGACTCCAGCACCGCCGCGTGCAGCCGGGCCAGGTCCCGCACGTCGCCGACCGGGAAGCCGCCCCGCGGCCACACCGGCATCAGCCCGCGCAGGGCGTTGCGCAGCCGGGCGGTCTGGTCGCCCAGGTGCGGGTCGTGCGGCCCGAGCGCCGCCAGCGGGTACGTCACGACGACCGGCGCGCCCTCGGCCTGGTGCCGGCGGGCCACCCGGTCGGCACGCGCCTTGCTGTCCAGGTACGTCTCCCGGGGTGCGCCCACCTCGGCGTCCGGGGTGATCGGCGTCCGGTGGGCCGGCACCAGGGCCCCGAAGCTGGAGACGTGCACCACCGGGTCCAGCCCGGCGGCGACGGCGGCCCCGAGCACCAGCTCGGTGCCGCGGACGTTGACCGTCCGCATCCGGGCATGGTCGCGGGTGTCGAAGCTGTACACCGACGCGGCGTGCAGCGCCGCGGCGCAGCCGCGGACGGCGGTGGCGACGGCGTCGGGGTCGGTCACGTCGCCGGTGACCACCTCGACCGCCGCCGGATCGATCCCCAGCGGCCGCAACGCCGCCGGAACCCGCGCGGGATCCCGGACCAGCAGGCGTACCCGGTGCCCGGCGGCGAGCAGCGCCGCCACCGAGTGCGATCCGACGAAGCCCGTACCGCCGGTCACCAACACCGTCATCGCGACCTCCTCCGGTCCGCGGCCCGTCCGGCGATTATCGGCGGGCGGACGGTGGCCGATGTTCTCGCAACGTGCGGCGTCCGGTGACGCTCCACACCCGACGCCGCCGATCCGGGCGGCTGCGCAATCTGGAATATCCACACCGGCGGGTAACTCACGCATCCTTGGGTGAGCGCATCGCTACACACCGTCGCCGTGTGGTCGTGCCACCGTGCCGTGGCCCGCCGGCGACACTCCAGGGGGAGGCAGGCAATGGTTGCCGGACGGGTGGTCTCGTCGGTCGTCCAGCGCCAGGTCAGGTACGTCCGGCCGGTGCCGGCGCCGGAAGCAGCGGGGGTGGTCGGCGCGGTCTACGCGCAGGCCGCCGAGGAGCAGCGCATCGTCAGTCCTCCGGTGCTGCTGCACTCACCGGCGCCGCCGGTCCTGGCCGCGTACTGGATGCTCATGCGGGAACCCCTGCTGGCCGCCGGCCGCGCCGGCCGCCTGGCGAAGGAGGCGGTGGCCGCCGCCGTCTCGGTGGCCAACATCTGCCCGTACTGCGCGGACATGCACAGCACCGGGATGTACGACCTGAGCGACGCGGGTGACGCCGAGGCGATCGTCGCCGACCGGGTCGAGCAGGTGCGCGACGACGCGGTCCGGCAGGTGGCGGGCTGGGCCCGGTCGGCGCACCTCGCCGATCTGCCGGGCGCCGCCGACGCCCCGTTCGAGGAGGCGGACCGCCCCGAGCTGGTCGGCGTGCTGGTCTCCTTCCACTACCTGACCCGCATGGTCAACGTCTTCCTCGCCAACTTCCTGCTGCCGCCGGGCCTGGGACCGGCCGCCCGGCGCCGGCTCAAGCAGGGCATCAGCCGGCTGCTCCGGCCGACGCTGCGCGAGCCGTACCCGCCGGGCCGCTCGCTGCCCCTGCTGCCACCGGCGGACCTGCCCGCCGACGCCCGGTGGGCCGCCGGCAACCCGACCGTGGCCGCCGCCGTGGCCCGCTCCTACGCCGCCTTCGAGGCGGCCGGCGAGCGGGCGCTCACGCCGGCGGTCCGCGACCTGCTGCTCCGCCGGCTGGACGACTGGCGCGGCGAGGAGACCGGCGTCAGCCGGCAGTGGTGCGAGGACCTCGTCGCCGACCTGCCCGCCGCCGACCGGGCCGCCGGCCGTCTCGCCCTGCTCACCGCGCTCGCCTCCTACCAGGTCGACGAGGAGGTGGTGGACGAGTTCCGCACCCACCACCCCGACGACCGCAGCCTGGTGGAGGCCGCCGGGTGGGCCAGCTTCGTCGCGGCCCGCCGGGTGGGCAGTCACCACCTGCCGCGGACACGCCTCGCCCGCCGCTGACCGGCTCCGCAACGGCGGGCGGCCCCCGCATGCCGCCCGCCACCGATCCTGGGGAGGATCCATGGCAACCGCAGTGGGTTCCGTGCGCCGCCTGCTGCTGGCGCCGGCCCTGGCCGACGTCTCGTTCCGGCGGCGGGGCTTCCCGGCCACACCGTCGGCGACCACCGAGCGGCTGGAGGCGGTGCCCCGGGCGGTGATCTGCGGCTTCGAGTGGGGCGTCGACACCCGCGACCAGTGGGAGCTGGAACGCCGCCTGGAGCTGGTGGACGAGGAGCTGCGCGGTTTCGCGTACGAGGGCGCCACGATGGCGTGCACCGTGCTGGACGTCATGCCGGGCCGGTCGGACCGGACCCGCGCGCTCCTGCTCGGGCCCGGGCGTCCCCACGTGTTCCTCGCGTACATCGGCATCGGGTTCGCCATGGCCCGGCTCCCGCGGATCCTCTGGCGCACGGTGCTGCCGGACCTGACCGGCATCCCGTACCACCCGACGATGAGCTGGCTGGCCGTCGACGGGTACGGCTTCGACCGGGCCTACTTCGACACCGCCCGCGTCGTCGACCGGCAGGAGCGGCTCGCGCCGTACCCGTGGCAGGGCGCGGCGGGGTACTTCCCCCGGGCGGTGGACCAGGGGATCGGCCGCGCCCTGTGGTTCATCCAGGGTGGACGGGTCCCCGACGTGGCGGCGGCGGTCGGCCGGTTCGCCGCCGACCGGCACCCGGACCTGTGGAGCGGTGTCGGCCTCGCGGCCACCTTCGCCGGGGGGTGCGACGCGGGGCCGCTGCACCGTGCCGCCGGCGAGCACGCACCGGATCTCGCCCAGGGCGCGGTGTTCGCCGGGAAGGCCCGCTCCTGGTCCGGGTGCGTCCCGGAGCACACCCGCGCGGCCCTGCTGGGGTTGACCGGGATGACGGTGGAGGCGGCCGCGGAGTTCGCCGACGAGGTCGCCGTCTCCGGCGTCGCCGGCGGGCGGGTGCCGCCGTACGAGATCTGGCGGAACCGGGTGCGCGCGCGATTCGCCGCGGCGCCGGCGCGCGGTTGAGCCGCCCGGTCCACGCCATTCCCGACGACGCCCGCGCATTAGTGGGTACCGGCACTTTCCACTTTCGTCGCAATTGACAAGCATCGTTTCTTCAATTCGCACAGTCGAAGAAGACATGACGCGCCGATCGCTGGCAGCATTTCATCCACAGTCGTCAGAGGACGAGCGCGTCCTCAGTTGGGGGAGACCGTGACCAGTGCCTGGCGTACGCTGAGACGTCGCATTCTCACGCCCGACATGTCCGCCACGAACCTCGACGTGCGCGGATTCAAGGCCAAGAACCCGGCGGCGCGGGAATTGCTCGAAACGATCGGGCGCACATTTCTCACCGGCTATTCCTACGCCGCCGAGACGCCCGAGCCCGGTCCGTTGTCGCAGCGGCTCGACCAGATCCCGACGCGATTTCGCGGGTTCGCGTACGAGGGCGCGGCGATGGCCCTGGCGGTGCTCGACGCGTTACCCGGCCGGAGCCGGCACGTGGCGCGGTTCCTCACCGGCCCCGGCGATCCTCACGTGTACATGGCGTACGTCGGGGTGGGCTGGGCGATGGCCCGGCTGCCGCGGTTCCGGTGGCGGACGCTGACCGCGCCCGACCCGCTGCTGCGCTGGCTGGCGCTGGACGGCTACGGCTTCCACCAGGCGTACTTCGCCACCGACCGGTACGTGTACGGGCAGTACCGGGAGCCGGCCTTCCCCTGGCCGCCGGGGCCCCACGGGGGTTACGCCGACCGGGCGATCGACCAGGGCATCGGCCGGGCGCTGTGGTTCGTCTGCGGCACCGACGCCGAGCGGGTCACCGAGACCATCGAGGGCTTCGCGCCGGAGCGCCGGGCGGACCTGTACAGCGGCGCCGGCCTGGCGGCCACGTACGCCGGCGGTGCCGACGAGGAGGAGCTGCGGGCGTTCTGGCAGCGCGCCGGTGAGCACCGCACGCAGGTCTCCCAGGGCAGTGTCTTCGCCGCGTCGGCCCGGGTCCGGGCGGGGCTCGTGGTCCCCCACAACGAGGTGGCCACGCGGGCGCTGTGCGGCATGAGCGTGGCCGAGGCCGCCGACCTGGCCTACCTGCGCCGGCCGACCGGCGAGGTGCCGGGCGGGCCGCCCGCGTACGAGGTCTGGCGGCAGGCGGTGGCGAACGAGTTCGTCGTGATCGGAAGGAACTGACAGATGTCGATGACAGTGGGATGGCTGCGCCGTCAGCTCGCCGGGGTGCTGGCCCTCGTGCTGATGGTGGGCCTGTTCTTCGCCTCCCGGCTGCCGTACGCCTCGGCCGAGGAGCGGGGGGACCTGGCGGACCGCTACCGGTTCGCGCCGACGACGATCTCGCTGCCGGGCGGGTTCCCGCAGCAGACCATCCGCCGGGTCAACAAGGACTACAAGCACATCGACGCGTGGATCTCGTCGGTCGGCTCCGGCATCGCGATGAACGACCTCGACGGTGACGGCCTCGCCAACGACCTCTGCGTCACCGACCCCCGCACCGACCAGGTGAGCGTCACCCCGGCGCCCGGCCGGGGCGGCGACCGGTACGCACCGTTCGCGCTGCGCCCGGAGCCTCTGCCGATGACCACGCCGATGGCCCCGATGGGCTGCGCGCCCGGGGACTTCAACGAGGACGGCCGGATGGACCTGCTGGTCTACATGTGGGGCCGCACGCCGATCCTCTACCTCGCGAAGGCCGGCGTCACCGGGCTCTCCGCCGCCGCGTACCAGCCGACCGAGGTGGTGCCCGGCAACCCCACCCGGTACGAGGGTCCGTTGTGGAACACCAACGCCGTCGCGATCGACGACTTCGACGGCGACGGCCACGTGGACATCTTCGTCGGCAATTACTTCCCGCACAGCCCGGTCCTGGACGACACCGTCAAGGGCGGGGTGCAGATGAACGACTCGATGTCGCACGGCATCAACGGCGGCGAGGACTACTTCCTCCGCTTCACCGGCGGCACCGGTGGCGCCACCCCGACCGCCACGTTCGAGCTGGTCGAGAACGTCCTGCCGTTCGCGGCGTCCAAGGGCTGGGCTCTCGCGGCCGGCGCCAACGACCTCGACGGCGACCAGTTGCCCGAGCTGTACGTCGCGCACGACTTCGGCCCCGACCGGCTGCTGCACAACCGCTCCACCCCGGGCAACCTCAAGTTCGCGCTGGTGGAGAGCGCGGTCGGCCGCGCGGTGGTGCCCAAGTCCAAGCGGATCGGCGTGGACTCGTTCAAGGGCATGGGTGTCGACTTCGGCGACCTCGACCGCGACGGCCGGTACGACATGTTCGTCAGCAACATCACGACCTCCTTCGGCATCGAGGAGAGCCACTTCGCCTTCATCGACACCGCGAAGGACGACGCCGACCTGCGCCGGCAGTTCACCGAGGGCCGCGCCCCGTACACCGACCGCAGCGCGCCGCTCGGCCTGGCCTGGTCCGGCTGGGGCTGGGACGCCAAGCTGGCCGACTTCGACAACTGCGGCGAGCTGGTCGTCGCCCAGACCACCGGCTTCGTCAAGGGCGAGGTGAACCGCTGGCCCCAGCTCCAGGAACTGGCCACCGCGAACGACGAGCTGCTGCGGCACCCGCTGTCGTGGCCGCACGTCACCGCCGGCGACGACATCGGCGGCAGCCAGCGGCTGCACTTCTTCGCCAAGGGCCCGGACGGCCGCTACGTCGACCTCGCCGGCGAGCTGGGCCTCGACATCCCGGTGCCCACCCGCGGCATCGCCACCGGTGACGCCGACGGCGACGGCCGGCTGGACTTCGCCGTGGCCCGGCAGTGGGACGAGCCGGTCTTCTACCACAACCAGAGCCCGTCGCCCGGCGCGTTCCTCGGCCTCCGGCTGATCCACGACGGTCCGGCCGCGCCGGCCGACGCCGGGCTGCCGGCCCCGGGTTCACCGGTGGTGGGCGCCCAGGTGCGGGTGACCACCGCCGACGGGCGGACCTTCATCACCCGCGTCGACGGCGGCAGCGGCCACTCCGGCAAGCGCAGCCACGAGGCGCACGTCGGCCTGGGCCGGGACGTCACCGGCCCGGTCCGGGTGGACCTGCGGTGGCGTGACCGCACCGGGCAGGTCCGGCAGCAGGAACTTCAGTTGACCCCGGGCTGGCACACGCTGCGGCTCGGCTCCCAGGCCCAGGAGAGGTGAGCGACATGACCGCGACCCCGACCGCCGCGCCCCGCCACGACCCCAAGGTGATCATGGCGCTGCGCAACTTCGCGATCTCGATCACGGTGTTCAACATCTTCGGCTACACCGTGCTGGGCTTCGAGCAGCCCTGGCTGTGGCCGTTCGTCGCCCTCGCCACCGGCTACTCGATCGAGATCGTCCTCGAGGCGGTGGGCGCCCGGGCGGAGGGCCGCCGGCCGCGCTTCCTCGGCAACGGGCTGCGCGGGCTGGTCGAGTTCCTCTACCCGGCCCACATCACCAGCCTCGCGATGAACATGCTGATCTACGTCAACGACCAGATCCTGGTGCTGATCTTCGGCGTGGCGGTCGCGATCGGCGCCAAGTGGGTTCTCCGCGCCCCCTTCAAGGGCCGGATGCGGCACTACATGAACCCGTCGAACTTCGGCATCGCCGTGATCCTGCTGCTCTTCCCGTGGGCCAGCATCGCCCCGCCGTACCACTTCACCGAGCACATCACCGGCTTCTGGGACTGGTTCGTGCCGGCGATTATCATCTTCGGCGGCACCATGATCAACGGGAAGCTGACCGGTCGCATGTGGCTCATCGCGGGCTGGGTGTCCTTCTTCGTCCTCCAGGCCGTCGTCCGCGGCATCGTGCTGGACGTCTCGATCCCCGGTGCCCTCGCCATGATGACCGGCACCGCGTTCGTGCTGTTCACCAACTACATGGTCACCGACCCGGGGACCAGCCCGTCCCCGCCCGCCGCCCAGTTCGCCTTCGGCGCCGGCGTCGCCGTCGTCTACGGCCTCCTCACCGGCGCCGGCATCGCGTACGGGATCTTCTTCGCCACCGCCCTGGTCTGCCTCGCCCGCGGCGGCTTCCACTGGGCGCTGCACTTCGTCAACCAGGCCCGCGAGCGTCGCGAGGCCCAGGCGGGTTCGTCCGTCACCCGGGCGCCGACCGTCCCCGTCGTCGCCGCCCCCGACCCCGGCAAGGAGGTTGTGCCGGCATGAGCAGGATCGCCATCGTCGGGATGGCCAACCGCTACCCCGACGCCACCTCGCCCGGCGAGCTGTGGGAGAACGCCGTCGCCGGTCGTCGCGCCTTCCGCCGCCTCCCGGACGTGCGGATGCGGCTCGACGACTACTGGGACCCGGACCCGGCGACACCCGACCGCTTCTACGCCCGCAACGCCGCCGTCATCGAGGGGTACGAGTTCGACCGGATCGCCTACAAGATCGCCGGCAGCACGTACCGGTCCACCGACCTCACCCACTGGCTCGCCCTGGACGTCGCCGCCATGGCCCTGGCCGACGCCGGTTTCCCCATGGCCGAGGGACTGCCCCGCGAACGCACCTGCGTCGTGGTCGGCAACAGCCTCACCGGCGAGTTCTCCCGCGCCAACCAGCTACGACTGCGGTGGCCGTACGTGCAACGGATGGTCGCCGCCGCGCTCAAGGAGCAGGACTGGGACGACGACCAGCTGGCCGCGTTCCTCGCCGACTTCGAGGCCCGCTACAAGGCGCCGTTCCCGGGCATCGACGAGGACACCCTGGCCGGTGGCCTGTCCAACACCATCGCCGGCCGGATCTGCAACCACTTCGACCTCAAGGGCGGCGGGTACACCGTCGACGGCGCCTGCTCGTCCTCCCTGCTCTCCGTCGCCACCGCCTGCAAGACGCTGCTCGACGGCGAGGTCGACGTGGCGGTGGCCGGCGGCGTGGACATCTCGATCGACCCGTTCGAGATCATCGGCTTCGCCAAGACCGGCGCGCTGGCCCGCAGCGAGATGCGCGTCTACGACCGCAAGTCCAACGGCTTCTGGCCGGGCGAGGGCTGCGGGATGATCGTGCTGATGCGCGAGCGGGACGCCCTCGACGCCGGGCACCGCGTCTACGCCACCATCGCCGGCTGGGGCATCTCCTCCGACGGCAAGGGCGGCATCACCCGCCCCGAGGTCAACGGATACCAGCTCGCGCTGCGCCGCGCGTACGAGCGGGCCGGGTTCGGGATCGACACCGTCGGCCTGTTCGAGGGGCACGGCACCGGCACCGCCGTCGGCGACGCCACCGAGCTCAAGGCCCTCTCGTTGGCCCGCCGGGCGGCCGACCCGCGCGCGCCCAAGGCCGCGATCAGCTCCGTGAAGGGCATGATCGGGCACACCAAGGCGGCCGCCGGTGTCGCCGGCCTGATCAAGGCGGCCATGGCGGTGCACCACGAGATGGTCCCGCCGGCGATCGGCTGCGTCGATCCGCACGAGCTGCTCACCGCCGACGACGCGGCGCTGCGGGTGCTGCGCCGGGCCGAGCCGTGGCCGGAGGACACCCCGGTACGCGCCGGCATCACCGCGATGGGCTTCGGCGGCATCAACACCCACGTGGTGCTGGACAAGCGGGAACCGAAGCGGCGCACCAGGATGGACAGCCGCACCCGCAACCTGAGCCGCTCGGTGCAGGACGCCGAACTGCTCGCCGTCGACGCGGACTCGGCCCGGCTGCTGCGCGACCGGGTGCAGCAGCTGCTGGACTTCGTCCCCCAGGTCGCGTACGCCCAGCTCGGTGACCTGGCCGCCACCCTGCACCGGGAGTTGCAGGACCGCCCGTACCGGGCGGCGGTCGTGGCCTCCTCGCCGGAGGACGCCGAGCGCCGGCTGCGGCGCGTCCGGGACGCCCTGGACGCCGGCGAGACCCGCCTGCTCACCGCCGATGGGCGGGCCTTCTGCGGGCACGTGGTCGAGGAGGGCCGCATCGGCTTCCTCTTCCCCGGCCAGGGCTCCGGCCGCGGCACCAGCGGCGGCGCCCTGCGCCGGCGGTTCGGCCGGGCCGAGGACGTGTACGAGCGGGCCGCCCTGCCGACCAGCGGCGACATGGTGGCCACCGCGGTCGCCCAGCCCCGCATCGTCACCGGGTCCATGGCCGGCCTGCGGGTCCTGGCCGACCTCGGGATCGAGGCGCGCGTGGCCGTCGGGCACAGCCTCGGCGAGCTGTCCGCCCTGCACTGGGCGGGCGCGATGGACGGTGACACCCTGCTGCGGGTCGCCGGCGTACGCGGCCGCACCATGGCCGAGCACAGCGCGTCCGGCACCATGGCCAGCCTGGCCGCCTCCCCGGACGCGGTGGCGGGCCTGCTGGCCGGCCACGACGTGGTCGTCGCCGGCTACAACGGTCCACAGCAGACGGTGGTCGCCGGCACGGTCGACGCCGTCGAGGCGGTGAGCCGGGCCGCGAAGGACGCCGGCATCAACGCCACCCGGCTGTCCGTGTCGCACGCGTTCCACTCGCCGCTGGTGGAGCCCGCCGCCGCGGCCTTCGGCGAGCGGTTGGCCGAGGAACACTTCGGACCGGTACGCGAGCCGGTGGTCTCCACCGTCACCGGCGAGGTGCTCGGCCCGGACACCGACATCCCGGCGCTGCTGCACCGGCAGATCACCGACCCGGTGCTCTTCGCCCAGGCCGTCGCCCTGGCCGCGAAGGACATCGACCTGTTCGTCGAGGTTGGCCCCGGCCGGGTGCTCAGCGGCCTGGCCGCCGCGGTGACCGACGTGCCGGCCGTGGCGCTGGACACCGACGACGAGTCGCTGACCGGCCTGCTGCGGGTGGTGGCGGCCGCGTACGTCACCGGCGCCGCCGACGTCCACCCGGGCCTGTTCCACGGCCGGCTGATCCGGCCCGTACAGCTCGGGCAGCGGTTCAGCTTCTTCGCCAGCCCCTGCGAGGCCGCCCCCGCCGTCGACGTCCGCGTCGTCCCGGCCGCGGCGCCCGCCGCGGCCGGGCCCGCCAGTTCGACCGAGGGCGGTGGCGAGTCGGGCCTGGAGCTGCTGCGCCGGCTGGCCGCCGAGCGGGCGGAGCTGCCGCTGGAGATGGTGCGCGACGACAGCCGGCTCCTCGACGACCTGCACCTCAGCTCGATCACCGTCGGCCAGGTGGTCAACCAGGCCGCCCAGCAGCTCGGCATCGGTGCCGCCGAGACGCCGACCAACTTCGCCACCGCCACCCTGCGGGAACTGGCGGAGGCATTCGACGAGCTGCACCGGACGGCCCGCCCGGCCGACGCCGAGCGGGGGCCGGTGGTCGCCGGCGCCGCGCCGTGGTCCCGGCCGTTCCGGCTGGACCTGGACCCGGTGCCCCTGCCGGCGCGGGGGCCGGCCGAGGAGAACGGCCACTGGCGGGTGTACGCGCCGGACGGCGACCCGCTGGCCGAGGCGCTGCGGCGCGGCCTCGAACGCGGCGCGGTCGGCTCCGGCGTGCTGGTCTGCCTGCCCGCCGACTGCCGGGAGGAGCACCTGGACCTCGCCCTCCAGGGCGCCCGGGCCGTCCTGAGCGGCCAGCTCGGCGACCGCTTCGTCGTCGTCGACCGCGGGCGCGGCGCGGCCGGCCTGGCGAAGACGCTCCGGTTGGAGGCGCCGCAGCTCCGCGTGACCATCGTGCACGTCCCGACCGAGGAGGCGGTCGCCGAGCGGGTGCTGGCCGAGGTCGCCGCCACCGAGGAGTTCGCCGAGGTCCACCACGACGCGCAGGGACGCCGGTTCGTGCCGACCCTGCGCGCCATGCCGGTACGGGCGGCGCGGCCCGTGCCGCCGCTGGACGCCGACGACGTGCTGCTGGTCACCGGCGGCGGCAAGGGCATCACCGCGGAGTGCGCCATCGTCGTGGCCCGCGACACCGGGGCGCGGCTGGCCGTTCTGGGCCGCTCCGACCCGGCCGCCGACGAGGAGCTGGCGGCGAACCTGCGACGGATGACCGAGCAGGGCATCACCGTCCACTACGCCCGCGCCGACGTCACCGACGCCGGGCAGGTCCGGGCGGCGGTGGCCGAGGTGACGGCCGCGCTCGGCCCGGTCACCGGCGTGCTGCACGGCGCCGGCCGCAACGAGCCGGCCGCGCTCACCAACCTCGACCGGGAGGCGGTGCGGCGGACGTTCGCGCCGAAGATCGACGGCCTGCGGGCGGTGCTGGACGCGGTCGACACGGATCGGCTGAAGGCACTCATCACGTTCGGCAGCATCATCGGCCGCAGCGGCCTGCGCGGCGAGGCGCACTACGCGATGGCCAACGACTGGCTCGCGGACGTCACCACCGACTTCGGCCGCCGCCACCCGGCGTGCCGCACGCTCTGTCTGGAGTGGTCGGTCTGGTCCGGGGCCGGGATGGGGGAGCGGCTGTCGGTGGTCGAGGCCCTCGAACGCGACGGCGTCACGCCGATCACGCTCGACCAGGGCGTGGAGATCATGCGCCGGCTGCTGGTGGACGCGGACGCCCCGCCGGTGGTGGTCGTCAGCGGCCGTACGCAGGGCATCGACACGGTCCGGCACCACGTGCCCGACCTGCCGCTGCTGCGCTTCGTCGACCGGCTGCTGGTCCACTACCCCGGGGTCGAGCTGGTCTCCGAGACCACGCTCAGCCCGGACACCGACCGCTACCTTCCCGACCACCTGCTCGACGGCAACCTGCTCTTCCCGGCCGTGTTCGGCATGGAGGCGATGGCCCAGGTCGCGACCGCGCTGACCGGCCACCGGTCGGTCCCGGTGATCGAGGAGGCGGAGTTCGTCCGGCCGATCGTGGTGCCGCCGGACGGCAGCACCACCGTCCGGGTGGCCGCGGTCGTGACCGACGACGACACGGTGCAGGTGAGCATCCGCAGCGCGGAGACCGGCTTCGCCGCCGACCACTTCCGTGCCCGCCTGCGCTTCACCGACGACCCGGCGCCGGACGGCCCGCCCGAGCAGGTCGGGCCCGGTCTGCCGGACGTCCCGCTGGCGCCGGACCGGGACCTGTACGGCGACGTCCTGTTCCAGGGGCAGCGGTTCCAGCGGTTGCGCCGCTACCACCGGGCCGCGGCCCGGGACGTCGACGCGGACCTCGCGGTGCGCCCCGACACGGACTGGTTCGCCGGCTTCCTGCCGGCGGAGCTGATCCTCGGCGACCCCGGCATGCGGGACGCGCTGATGCACGGCAACCAGGTGTGCGTCCCGCACGCCACGCTGCTGCCCGCCGGCATCGAGCGGGTCCACAGCGGCGGGGCGGCCCTGGCGGCCGCGGGGGAGGTGCGCTACTGCGCCCGCGAACGCAGCCGCGACGGGGACACGTACGTCTACGACATCGCCGTCCGGGACGCCGACGGGCGGGTCCTGGAGCGCTGGGACGGGCTGCGGTTGCAGGCCGTCCGCAAGCGCGCCGACCTGCGCTGGGTCGCGCCGCTGCTCGGCCCGTATTTGGAACGGGAGTTCGGCGACCTGCTGGGCGTCCCGATCGCGGTGGCCGTCGAGCCCGACGCACCCGGCGACGGTGGTGCCGGCGCCGCCGGTCGGGGCCGCACCGCCCGCGCCGCCGGCCGGGCCCTCGGCCGGGCGGTCGACGTGCGGTACCGGCCCGATGGGCGCCCGGAGGTCGACGGTGACCGGCAGGTGTCCGCGGCGCACGGCGCGGGGCTCACGCTCTGCGTGGCCGGCCCCGGCCCGCTCGGCTGCGACGTGGAGCCGGTGGCGGCCCGCCCGGCGCCCGAGTGGGACGGGCTGCTCGGCCCGAACCGTGGCCTGGCCGACCTCATCGCCGCGGAGACCGGCGAGGACCTCGCCGTCGCGGCGACCCGGGTCTGGACGGCGACGGAGTGCCTCCAGAAGGCGGGGCTGCCGCAGCGCTCGCCGCTGGCGCTGCTCTCCGCCGGCGACGGGCGGGTGCTGCTGGCCTCCGGGGACCTGCGGATCGCCACCGCGCCGGCGACCCTGCGCGACCAGGCCGCGCCGGTGGTCTTCGCGGTGCTGACCGGGAAGGACGGGTGACGCGCGATGGGCGACTACTACGAGTACCGGCACACCGTCGGGTTCGAGGAGACCAACCTCGTCGGCAACGTCTACTACGTCAACTACCTGCGCTGGCAGGGCCGGTGCCGGGAGATGTTCCTCCACGAGCGCGCCCCGGAGGTGCTCGCCGACGTCCGCGACGACCTGAAGCTGTTCACCCTGAAGGTCGACTGCGAGTTCTTCGCCGAGATCACCGCCTTCGACGAGCTGTCCATCCGGATGCGGCTGGTCGACCTCGCCCAGACGCAGCTGGAGTTCAGCTTCGACTACGTCCGGCTCGATCCGGGTGGCGGCACCACGCTCGTCGCCCGGGGCCGGCAGCGGGTGGCCTGCATGCGGGGACCGAACACCCGGACCCAGCCGGCCCGGGTGCCGGAGGCGCTGGTGCGGGCGCTGCGCCCGTACCGCGCCCCGACCGGGGCGCAGCTGGCCGGAACCAGGAGGACCTGATGAGCATCGACCATGTGACACCCGTCGCGGCCACCGACCCCGACGGGCTGCGCGGGGCGTTCGGGACCTTCGCGACCGGGGTGACGGTGGTGTCGGTCGGCGGCCCGCTGCCGCACGGCATGACGGCCAACTCGTTCACGTCGGTCTCCCTCGACCCGCCGCTGGTGCTGGTCTGCGTGGACCGCCGGGCCGTCATGCACGACCGGCTCCTCGCCGCCGGGGTCTTCGGTGTCTCCGTGCTCGCCGACGACCAGGAGAAGGTGGCCCGGCACTTCGCCGACCGCCGCCGCCCGCTGGGCGCGGCCCAGTTCGAGACGGTGGAGTGGACGCCGGGCCGGGTGACCGGGGCACCGCTCATCGACGGAGCGCTGGCCCGGTTCGAGTGCGCCGTCTGGCAGGTGTACGACGGCGGCGACCACAGCATCTTCACGGGCCGGCTGCTGTCGGCCGAACGGCGCGGCGAGGACGACCCGGTGCTGTTCCTCCGGGGCCGCTTCCGCCGCGTCGTGGCCGAACCGAGCGGGGTGGCGACGTGACGGTGGTGGCGGCCGGCCGGACCTATCCCGGTCCGACCGGCCCCGCCCTCCTGCGGTCGCTGTGGCAGCTCGGCCGGGACCGGCTGGGACTGATGACCTCCGCCGCCCGCTATGGCGACGCTGTCCGGCTCGGCGCCGGACCCCGGTCGCTGTACTTCTTCAACCATCCCGACCACGCCAAGCACGTCCTGGCCGACAACAGCCAGAACTACACCAAGGGGCTCGGGCTCCTGCACGCGCGGCGGGCGCTCGGCGACGGCCTGCTGACCAGCGAGGGCGAGCTGTGGCGCAAGCAGCGGCGGGTGATCCAGCCGGTGTTCCAGGCCAAGCGCATCGCCGGTCAGGCCCGCGCGGTCGCGGAGGAGGCCGACCGGCTCCTCACCCGGCTGCGGGCCCGCCGGGGCGCGGGCCCGGTGAACCTGACCGACGAGTTCACCGGGTTGACCCTCGGCGTCCTCGGCCGGACGCTGCTCGACGCCGACCTCGACGCGTTCACGACCGTCGGGGCGGCCTTCGAGGAGATGCAGAACCAGGCCATGTTCGAGATGGCCTCGATGAGCGTGGTGCCGATGTGGGTGCCGCTGCCGCAGCAACTGCGCTTCCGACGGGCCCGCCGGGAACTCGAGCGGATCGTCGGCCGGCTGGTCGCCGACCGGACCGCCCGCGGCGACGTGGCGGGCGCCGACGACGCGCTGTCCCGGCTGATCGCCTCCACCCGCGACGAACCGGATCCCCGGGTCGCCCGCCAGCGGATGCGCGACGAGCTGGTGACGCTGCTGCTGGCCGGGCACGAGACCACCGCGAGCACGCTCGGCTGGACCTTCCACCTGGTCGACCGGCACCCGTGGGTACGGCGGCGGCTGCGCGAGGAGGCGGTCGAGGTGCTCGGCGACCGGCTGCCCGAGTACGCCGACCTGACCCGGCTCACGTACACGAAGATGGTGGTCAGCGAGGCGATGCGGCTCTACCCGCCGGTGTGGATGCTGTCCCGCCGGGCCCGCGGCGCGGACGTCGTGGACGGGTATCCGGTGCCGGCCGGCGCCGACGTCCTGATCTGCCCGTACACGCTGCACCGGCACCCGGCGTTCTGGCCGGAGCCGGAGCGGTTCGACCCGACGCGGTTCGACCCGGAGGCGACGGCGGACCGGCCCCGGTACGCCTACGTGCCGTTCGGCGCCGGGCCGCGGTTCTGCGTCGGCAACCACCTGGGGCTCATGGAGGCGGTGTTCGTGGTGGCGATGGTGTCGCGGGAGTTCGAACTCGTGGCCCCGGCGGGGCAGCGGGTGGTCCCCGAGCCGATGCTGTCGCTGCGGGTGCGGGGCGGTCTGTCGATGACGGTCCAGCCGGCGGTCTGAGTACGCGCGACCGGTGGGCGGGTGCGGAGGCACCCGCCCACCGTCGTGCGTGCCGGTTGCCCGGCGATGCCGCCGTGACCGTCCGCCGTCCGCCCGGCCGCCCGGTGACGTCAGCCGGTTCGCCAAGCGCCCGCTCGCTCGGCGACGTCGTCGTGGCGTGGCGCCGCGCGTCGAGCGCGCGCCGGGACGCCGGCGGGGTCCGCTGTGGACCCCGCCGGCGCCCCACGTGGGCGGGCGGGTCGCGCGGCCGCTAGGCGGCCGCTCCGGCCAGTTCCCGTCGGCTCTGTTCGTGCACCGCGGCCCGGCGGACGTCGAGCAGGGCCAGCAGCACCGGCGGGTCCACCGAGCGGGTCGGCGAGAGCTGGAGGTCACGGGACCGCGTGACGGTGCCACGCCGTACCGTCAACGGCCCCACACTGCCGACGCAGGCCGGGTACGGCTCGGCCAGCGAGTCCTCGGGATCGTTGCCGGCGACCGAGTGGGCGAGCAGGTACCACTCGCCCTCGGGTACCCGGTCGAGGTGCAGCCGGCCGGGCTCCCGCATGATCGCGCACCGGACGGGACGCCCCTCGGGGATCCGGTCCGGGAAAAGCCCCGCGAAGATGAGGGCGGGCTCGTGGGACGACGAGGCCCGGATGGCGCCGCTCACCGACCCGGTGGCCGACTCCGGCAGGGCGTGGTCCATGACCGGTACCTGTGGCGTGAAGCCTCCCAGCCGCCGGTAGGTGGTGGGGGAGAGGCCGACACTGCGGCTGAACCGCGAGCTGAAGGTCCCCACGCTGGTGTAGCCGACCTGGATGCTGATGTCCGCGACCGTCATGGACGTGGAGACCAGCAGGTGCTTCGCGCGCTGCAGCCGCAGCGCCGACAGGAACCGCGCCGGGGTGACCCCGGTCGCCTTCTGGAAGATGCGGGAAAAGTGGAATTTGCTGAACATGGCGGTGCGTGCCATCTCATCAATGGTGAGTTGCCTGCTCAGATCATTGTGCATCAACTCGATGACACGCTCGGCAACTTTCTCGACAGAATGTGACACGTTTCGTCTCCCCCAGGTTGTCGAAAATGGTTGCCCAGTGCCGTCGAACGCATCGTGCCGACATTTCCGTTCGCCGGTCGGGCGAATCGCAAGATGTCGGTGCGCGCTCTTTCTCCAGCGGTTTCTGGAGGGACCGGCCTGGTTGCGGATCTGGACGTTCAGTCAGTCATTCAATGGCTGTCGGCGTCCGTTCAATAGACTCCCCAGGAACATGGACAGGCAGGTCAGAACGGAATGGATATTAGCCGAAGCGATTGTGTGCGGCAACGCCCCGCGACCTGTCGGCCGGCCGCCGGTGACGCTTCGTAACCGGCAAGAATGAGAATCCCAGGGGCTGCGGAGGGTGGGTCGACAGTGGTAATCACTGGTGTCCACGATGCACTTCCGGGTCGCCATGTGTGCATGTAGAGTTGCCCTCCGATCGGCGCTCTCGCTGCCGGTCGGCCGCTGTGGGACACTATGGCGTGCGAGGTCGGCGGCGAGTGTAATGGAATTTGATGCGCATTTCGGAGCTCAGCAAGCAGAGCGGTCTGTCCGTCCCGACAATCAAGTTCTACCTGCGTGAGGGGCTACTCCAGCCCGGCGTGCGTACCGGTCGCAACCAGGCGGAGTACGCCGAGGAGCACCTCGCCCGCCTGCGGTTCATCCAGGTCCTCACCGGCCCCGGGCGGCTCGGGATCTCGGACGTGCGCGAGGTGCTCGCCGCGATCGACTCGCGGGGCCGTCCACTACGTGGACTGTGTACGGTGATCAACGCCACGGTGGTGGCGATGCCCGCCGTGGACGGCGAGGACGACGTGCGCCGCGAGGTCGACGGATACGTCGACCGGCTGGGCTGGCAGGTGGACGACGACGCGGCGGAGCGGCGGACGCTCGCCCAGGTGCTGGCCATGCTGCGGCGGCTGGGCTGGTCGGACGGGGTCGAGGTGTTCGACGCGTACGCCGAGGCGGCGCGCGAGCTGGCTGCGTACGAGGCCACGGACGTGCCGGCCGACCCGCCGGACGCGGACGTGTGCATGCGCCTGACCGCACGGCTCGTCCTGCTGGACGTGGCGTTGACCGCACTGCGGCGGATGGCGCTGACCCACCACACCGGCACCCGTCGTCACTCGGATGCGCAAGTTCCATAGCGGAGCGTGTTCGATCCCGCACCAGTCGCGCAATCTCAGAGAAGATCAACTCGGGGTGTCGCGCGGTGGCGCGGACGCGGCCGCCGATGCCCGAGCGTGAATGGCGGGTCGCTTTTCGTGGCCGATCCGCGCCCGGAGAAATGCCTCCGGCGCGCGCTGTGCCCGCCCCCGCGCGGCGTCGGCGGGAAGGCTGGGGAATTCCCCGGGCCGGTGCGGGGAAGGCGGAACTGCACACCGGCCGGTGGCGATTCTCGCCACTCGACCGGCGTCGTCGGAAAAGGACCGCCGCCGCGACCGTTCGGCGGACGGCGGCCGGCGCTGATCGGCGTACGCCGATCCGCCAATCGCCGTACCGGATGCCCCGAACGGCCGATCCGGGAGCCGGCGCGGCCGTTCGGGGCGTCACGTCGTCGCGGCACGGCCCTTCGGGGTGTCGTCGCGGCGCGGCCGTTCGGGCGGCGTCACGTCGTCGCGGTCCGGCCGCCTCAGCCGGCGGCCACCACCGTCTCGTTCTCGCCGGCCGCGTCCGGCGTCGCCGGCTCCTCGTGGGACGGTCGCTCGGCGCCGGCCGGCTCGACGCCGGGCTGGTCCGGGGTCTCGTCCGGCGCCCGGTGGGCGCTCGTGACGGCGGCCGTCGGCTCCGGCTCCGGCCGCACCGCAGGTGCGGTATCGACGCCGGTGCCGGTGCTGGTGCCTGCGTTGGTGCTGGTGCGTGCGGCCACCTGCGGGTACTCGGCCGTCTCGCCACCTCCGGCGGCCGCCATCACCGCTGCCGCGGCCAGGTCGGCGACCCGCTTCGCCTCCCGCTTGACCCGCGCCCGCACCTCCTTGGCGTGCGTCTCGGCGGAATCCGCCGCGCGCCGGGCCTCCTCCAGCCGGTGCAGCTGGTCGGCCAGCTCCCGCCGGGTCTCGCCGAGGCGCTGGCGCACCGTGACGAGCTCCCGCTCGGTGGTGTCCCCCTCCTGGCGGACCTGCTCCAGCTGCTGCTGGGTGGTCTCCAGCTCGGACTGGAGCCGGGTGAGCGTCTCGCGGCGGTCCCGGACGCTCTGCTGCACCGTGGCGAGCTGCTGCTGGTGGGTGGCGGCCTGCTCGTCGGCGCGCTGGCGCACCTTGGCGGCGTACTGCTGCGCCTCGGCGATGAGCGTCGCGATCTCCTGCTCGGCGGAGGTGCGCTGGGCGGCCAGTTCCCGCTCGGCGGCGGCGTGCTGCTCGGCCAGCTCCTGTTCGGCGGCGGTGCGCCGGTCGTTCAGCTCGCGCTCCACGGTGGCCTGCCAGCGTGCCAGCTCCTCCTGGGTCCGGCTGCGCGCGGCCTGCACCTCCTGCTGGATCTGGGTCCGCGCGGAGGTCAGGAACGCCTCGGCCTCGGCCCGGGCCTGCTCGATCCTCTGGGCGCTCTGCTCCTCGATGCGGTTCGCCTCCTGCCGGGCCCGCTCGTGGGCGGCCTCGCCGGCCTCCCGCAGCTGCTCGGCCGCGGCCCGGATCTCCGTCAGCTCGGCCTGGGCGGCGGCGCGCCGCTCCTCGTCCACCTTCTCCTGCGTGGCGCGGCGGGCGGCCAGCTCCTCCTCGAACTCGCGGAGGGTCCGCGCCGCGTGCTCGCGCGCGTCGGTGAGCGCCTTCTCCGCCTCGGCCTCCAGCTCGGCCGCCCGGGTTCCGGCGGCCTCACCGATGACCTCGGCCTGCCGCTCGGCCAGCGCCAGGATCTGCTCGACCATCGGGCCCAGGTCGCGGAACGCGGCCCGGTCGACCCGTGCCGGCCGTTCGCGCAGCTCGGCGATCTCCGCCTCCTGCTGCGTGACCTGCGCGGTCAGCGCGTCGAGCCGGGCGCGCGCCTCGTCGCGGTCGGCCACCGTCCGCGCCAGCTCGCCGTCGAGCTGGTCGAGGTGCCGGTCCACCTGCCGCTTGTCGTAGCCACGCAGCGCGGTGTCGAAGTTGGGCCGCGACGTGTTGTCGTCGCGGACCGCGAACGGCTCGTCGCCGTGGGGCATGCTGCATCCTCCGTACGATCGCGAGCGCCACGCCGGGGAGAGACCACCCCACGGGCAACGATGTGGCGACACGCTACCGCCGTCGGCGTACGGGTTGAACCCCTGCCCCACCTGTCGGCACGCAGAGGTGGCGAGGTGGTCGGCCGGACCCGGACGTTCGGACCGTGAGGACCCCCGCGCCTTCCGCGTTATCAGGTAAGGCTAACCTAACCGATGTCGAGTGCAGTGCCGTGGAGCGCGGCCTGCGCCCCGCCTTCGTGGGGTGGAGCTGAGAGAGGCGCCATGACCCAGACCCTGCCCGTCGCACCGTGGCGGATGTTCACCGTCGAGGCCCGCGCGGTACGCCGGCTCAGCCCGTCGTTCGTGCGGGTCACTTTCACCGGGCCGGACCTGGACCGGTTCGCCGACAACGGCTACGACCAGCGGATCAAGCTGGCGTTCCCGCTGCCGGGTGAGCGCGGGGCGCGACTGCCGGAGGGTCCGGACTGGTACGCGCGGTGGCGGGCCCTGCCCGAGCATGAGCGCAACCCCATCCGCACCTACACCGTCCGGGCGGTCCGGCCGGAGCTGTCCGAGGTGGACGTCGACCTCGTCCTGCACGGCGACGGCGGGCCGGCGAGCCGGTGGGCGCGGCGGGTACGGCCCGGCGACGGGATCGCGATCCTCGGGCCGGACGCCGGCTTCGACGGCGACCACGGCGGCATCGAGTTCCGGCCGCCCGCCGCCGGGCACCTGCTGCTGGCCGGTGACGAGACGGCGGTACCGGCGATCTGCGCCATCCTGGAGCGGCTGCCGGTGACCGCCGAGGGGCGGGTCCTGCTGGAGGTGCCCGAGGCCGACGACGTGCTGCCGGTGACCGCACCGCCGGGTGTCACGGTGAGCTGGCTCGCCCGCCGCGGCGACAGGCACGGGGCGCGGCTGGTGCCGGCCGTGTCGGACGCGGCGGCCGCCCTGCTCGCCGGCGCTACGGGCGGCGCCGAAGAGCCGGTCGCCGACGTGGACGTCGACGCGGAGATCCTGTGGGAGGTCCCGGCCCCGGCCGCCCCCGTGCCGGTGTACGCGTGGCTGGCCGGTGAGGCCGGCGTCATCCGTGCATTACGCCGCCACCTGGTGACCGAACGCGGCCTGGCCCGGAGCGCGGTGGCCTTCATGGGCTACTGGCGGATCGGCCGCGCCGACCCGGCCTGAGCGGGCCCTTACCCCACCCCGCGATCTTGCACTTCCTGCCCCGACAGAACGGGTAAACCGGGACAGAAGAAGGGCCGAAAGTGCAAGATCGCCAGGGTTGAGAGCGGCGCGGCGGGGGGCCAGGTTTAGGTCAGGCGGACGGCATCGCCGTCGACCGTTACCGCGGCGGCCGGCAGGGGTGAGCCGGCTGGGCCGCCCCGCACCGAGCCGTCGGTGATGTCGAACCGGCTGTTGTGGCAGGCGCACACGATCGTGCCGTCGGCGACCGAGGTGACCGTACAGCCGGCGTGCGTGCACTTCGCGGAGAAGGCCTTCACCGTGCCGGCCGTGGGTTGGGTCAGCACCACCCCCTGCTCGGCGAAGATGCGGCCACCCCCGACCGGGATGTCGGCCAGGCGGGCCAGCGCCGGAGCGGCGGCCGGCTCCGCGGCCCCGCCGTCCCCGGCCGCGGCGGTCGGTCCGGCCGTCCCGGTCGCCGCCGGGGCGACGGGAGCCGCCGGCGCGGGGGTGGCGACGCCGTACGTCTGGCAGCCGGTCAGCACGGCGGTGACGCCGGCCGCCCCGGTCCCCGCCAGCACCGCCCGGCGCGACGCCGTGCCCGCGTCCTCGGTCATGCGTGTGTCCTCTCCGGGTGGGGTCCGCGTCACCGCTGGAACCCGAACGTCGTGAAGTACCAGACCGACGAGGTCAGCCAGACCAGCATCAGCACGGTGAAGACCACACCGCCGACGACCGGGAGGACCCAACCGGCGAGCCCCCGGCGGGGCAGCGCGAGCATCTTGGTGGTGAACGCGCCGACGAAGAAGCAGCCGAACACCGAGTGGGCGAGCGTCCGCAGGTCGTGGTCGGCGAAGCCGAGCGCGTAGAGGCAGTGCACCGCGACCGGCACGGCCAGCAGGAAGGCGATCCGCCCCGACCAGCGGTGCGCGCCGCCGGCCCAGGACGCGGGAACGCGGCCGAGCCGGCCCCACATCGCCAGCGCCGACAGCAGCTGCACCACGGCGAAGAACGCCGCCCCGGTCCCGAGCCACACCTTCACCGTCTGCGGCCCGGAGAAGCCGGCCACGTTGACCGCGATCCCGGTCGGGGTGTGCGTACGGCCGTAGACGCCGAGCGCCACCGCGACCGCCGCGCCGACCAGCAGCGGCACGACGACCGAGGCGCGCGGCGCGGCGGGCGGGTCCGCGAACGGATCCGGCAGCACCTGGACGGTCGGCCCGTCGTCCAGATCGGGCAGCGCGTGCGTGGTGCCCCGGCGGTGGTCCGCCATCACCGACCCGTCCCGGCCTCGGGGAACACCGGCACGGCGGTGATCGTGACGCCGTTGACGATCGTGGTGCCGAAGGCCGGGTCCAGCGGCGGCGCGGGGACCGGCTTCCCGTTCCACGTCACGACACCGACCTGGGTGCCGTCGGCGAGCAGGATCCACCCGCCGTCGACCCCGGCGTCGCGAACCTGCGCCGTGGCCCGGTACAGCGCCGGGGACGTGCCTCCGGTCGCGGTGGCGGTGAACGCCCACCGCTTGTCGCCGACGCGTACCTCGCCGCGGACCCGGTCACCCTCGACCGTGCCGGTCAGCCGCGCACCGTCCTTGCCGCTGAGGTCCAGCTCGTTGCCGGTGGCCGTGCCGCGCAGCCAGATCTCCAGGCTGCGGCCGTCGCAGACGTACGCGACCGCCCGGCCCTGCCGGACCGTCAGGGCGATCGTGGCGCCGCTGTCGAGGCGGCCGGTCCACGTGCCGTCCACCGCGGCGGCACCCGGTGCCGGCGACACGGCGGGCGCGGACGGCGCCGGTGACGTGGCAGCCGGCTGGGCGCCCGGCGTGGCGGTGTCGTCGGCGGGCGACCCGGGGGCGCCGTCGGCGTCCGGAGCCGCCCCGGGACCGGCGCCCGGTGGCGCGGCGGCGTCCGCCTGCCCCGCGCCCGCCGCCGGCGCCGGTGGTGCCGCCTGGGCACTCATCGTGAACAGCACGGCCGCGAGCACGGTCCCGGTCGCCAGGGTGAGCATCGGGGTCATCCGCTTCATGGGCATCTCCCTTCACCCGGACGTACGGCTGCCGGGCCCGGGTCGTTCAATCGACGGCCGAGACGATCCGGGGGTTTCCGTCCCGACGGGTCGGGTATCCGCCGGCATGTCCGCAGCACCGGCCCCCGTCCGCTGACGTGCCCGAGGGACACCTCGTCCACCGGTACGCGCGCGAGCAGCACGCCGCGCTCGCCGGGCAGGTGCTCGCCGTGTCCAGCCCGCAGGGCCGGTTCGACCCCCGGCCGTACGACGGGCGGACGCTGCGGTCGGTCGAGGCGTACGGCAAGCATCTGCTCTACCACGTCGACGACGCGCCCGCCCTGCACGTCCACCTCGGCATGCGCGGCCTGTTCCTGGCCCACGACGACCCGGGCGTCCCGCCCCGCCCGGGTGTCCGGGTCCGGCTCGCCGCCGACCGGGCGGCGTACGACCTGATCGCGCCCGTGCGGTGCGAACCGCTGCCGCCGGACCGGGTGCGGGCCCTGCGGGACTCACTCGGCCCGGACCCGCTGCGCGGCGACGCCGACCCCGACGAGGCGGTACGCCGCCTGGCGGCGGCCCGTGGCGCGGTGGGCGCGGCCCTGCTGGACCAGGCGGTCTGGGCCGGCATCGGCAACGTCTGGCGGGCGGAGCTGCTGTTCCTTGCCGGTCTCGACCCGGATCGGCGGGGCGTGCCGCCGCGCACCGCCGGTGAGCTGTGGGCGCTCGGGGTGCGGCACCTCGCCCTCGGGCGCGACGCCGGGCAGGTGGTGAGCGATCCGGCCGCGCCGGACGAGCGCTGGGTGTACAAGCGGGACACCTGCCGCCGGTGCGGGGCGGCGGTCCGGGTGTGGGAGCTGGGCGCCCGCACCGCGTACGCCTGCCCGGTGGACCAGCCTCCCGGCTGAGCGGGACGGTCACCCGGCCCGGGACTACCGCCGGCGCCACCGGCTGACGGCGTACGCGACCGCGCTGGCCAGGAAGAACAGCGCGCTCAGCGCCAGCCAGCGGCCCAGCAGCGGGGTCGGTTCCCGGCCGGTCGCCGACCGGTAGGTCGTGCCGCCGAGGCCGAGGATCCCGGGCAGGTACACCAGGAACAGCAGCGCCGAGGCGAGCGCCGGGACGCGGACGTGGTTGAGCGGCGCCGGCCGGTGGACGATCCGGCGCAGCGCCCGGTCCACCGTGGCGTAGACCGGGAACAGCACCAGGTCGTGGGCCACCACCGCGCCGAGGAACCAGAGCAGCATCCGGACGGCGTCCGCCTCGCCGGCCAGCCGCAGCGCCACCCAGCCGGTGGCCGCGAAGCAGGCCAGCAGCACCAGCAGGTGCCGCGGCCCGGCCCCGTACGCCGCGCGGAGCCGCGCCCGCCGCTCAGCCATCGGTCCGGAAGTCGATGGCGGCGACCCACTTGGTGCAGTGCACGCCGGGCAGGGCCGGCACGATGACCCGGGCCGGGTACCCGTGGTCGACGGACAGGTCCGCGCCGTTGACCCGCAGCGCCAGCAGCGAGTCCCCGTCGAGGACCTGGTTGGCCTGCAGGACCGCCTGGTTGAACAGGCCGGCCCGCTCCAGGGACCGCACGTGCGCCGAGGCGGGGTCGGGCACCCCGACCAGGGCGGCGAGGTCCCGCAGCCGGACGCCGGTCCAGGTCTGCCGGGTCGACCAGCCCTCCACGCAGGCGATCGGCAGGCGTGCGGTGTGCTGCGCCATGGCGTGCAGCGCCGCCCGGTCGACGGTGACCTCGCGACCGCCGCCCCGCAGGGTGAGCCGCCAGCCGGCGCCGGTGTCCGCGTCGGAGATCCCGGCCGCCGCGGCGGTGCGGTTGACCGGGAAGCCGTTCGGGCCGCTCCCCGGGTCCTGCCCGCGGGGCAGCAGCAGCGCGGTGCGCCGCAGCGGGCCGTCCAGGCTCTGCCCCACGGTCAGCGCGCCGAGCAGCAGCGCGCCTCCGCCGACGAGGGCGACCGCGCCGCGTCGGCTGACCGTCGCCGGCCCGGGCTCCGGGGCCACCAGGCCGTCCGGGTCGGGTGGCTCCGGCCGGGTGGCCGCCGTGCCGGTCCGCGCCTCGTCGGCCGGCCGCCGGGACCGCAGCGCGGAGAGCATCCTCGGCAGCTTGAGCGACACGTGCGCCACCAGGGCCGCGATGAAGACCCACGCCCCGAAGTAGTGCGCGGTGTAGAAGTCGAAGCCGAACAGGTACGCGTACTGGATGTTGAGCAGGCCGGTGGCGATCTCGAACAGGATCCCCCCGACCAGCAGGAGCAGGGAGAGCCGTTCGAGGACCTGCGCCACCGAGCGGGCGGGCGGCCAGTCGAACAGCTTCGGGATCACCGACCAGAGCTTGGCCAGCACCACCGGGACGAGCATGATCCCGAGGGTCACGTGCAGCCCCTGGGTGACCCGGAACAGCCAGGACGGCCGGGTGGGCCAGTCGACCTGCGGCAGCCGCAGCCAGCCCACGTCGGGCGGGAAGGCCTGCCCGAACCGCGGCCCGTAGGCGAGGTGATCGAGCAGCCCGGTGAGGAACACCAGGGGGAGCGCGACGAGCAGCAGCGCGCCGTGGACGGCCGTCAGCCACGGCCCGCGCACCGGGCTGCGCCAGCCCCGCGTTGCGGCCCCGGCGCCGGGCGGTCGGTGCCGGGCGAGCGCACGCCACAGCGGCGCGGGAAAGCCGTACTCCCGCTCGCCAGCGGGCTTGCCGGTGCCGTCCCCGGGCATGGGCTCCTCCTGTCGCCGGGTCTCCACCGCGACGCTAGACCGGTCCCGGGCGGACCGGTCCCGGTTGCGGCATTACGAGCCGCTTACCGCACCGGCGCGGGGTCCCACGTCCGGTGGGTTGGTCTTACGAACCCGTGACGGTCCGGCCGAACGCCCCGGACTCCCCGCCCGGCCGGCCTAGCGTGACCGGAATGCGCATACTCGTCACCGGCGCGGCCGGCTTCGTCGGGTCGCACGTCGTCGACCTGGCGGTCGCCGAGGGGCACGATGTGGTCGGCCTGGACGCGCTGCTCCCGCAGGCGCACGGGGCCGGGCTGCCGGTCTGGTCGCGGACGCACCGGCCGGTGGTCGGCGACGTCCGGGACGGGGCGCTGCTGGACCGGCTGCTGCGCGAGGTCGACGCCGTCTGCCACCAGGCCGCCATGGTCGGGCACGGTCTCGACCCGTCCGACGCCCCGGCGTACGCCAGTCACAACGACTACGGCACCGCGGTGCTGCTGGCCGCCATGCACCGGGCCGGCGTGACCCGGCTCGTGCTGGCCAGTTCCATGGTCGTCTACGGGGAGGGGGCGTACCGCTGCGTCGCCCACGGCGGCGTCCGCCCCGCTCCGCGTCGCCCCGCCGACCTGGCCGCCGGCCGGTACGACCCGACCTGCCCCACCTGCCGCCGCCCCCTCACCCCGGCCCTGGTGCCCGAGGACGCGCCCCTGGAGCCCCGCAGCACGTACGCGGCCACGAAGCTGGCGCAGGAGCACCTGGCCGCCGCCTGGGCCCGGCAGACCGGCGGTGGTGTGTGGGCGCTGCGGTACCACAACGTCTACGGTCCCCGGATGCCCCGCGACACCCCGTACGCGGGGGTGGCCTCGATCTTCCGCTCGGCGCTGCAGTCCGGGCGGGCGCCCCGCGTGCTGGAGGACGGCCGCCAGCGCCGCGACTTCGTGCACGTCACCGACGTGGCGCGGGCCAACCTGCTGGCGTTGGCGGCCCCGGCGCCGGAGGGCCTGGTGCCGGTGAACGTCTGCTCCGGCGAGCCGCACACCGTCGGCGAGCTCGCGACCACCCTCGCCGCGGCGATGGGCGGTCCGGCGCCCCTCGTGGTCGGCGGTGCCCGCGCCGCGGACGTCCGCCACGTCGTCGCCGACCCGCGCCGCGCCGCCGACCTCCTCGGTTACACCGCCCGGGTCGGCTTCGCCGAGGGCGTGGCCGCGTTCGCCCGCGACCCGCTGCGGGAGCCGGCCGCCCTGCCCGCCGGCGGCCCGTCCCCGGTCGCCCCCTCCGAGCCCGTCGTGGCGCCGCAGCAGTCCGCCCTGC
>NZ_JAATEO010000018.1 GCF_012034245.1 Micromonospora thermarum
GGGGCGGTTACCCTGCCCGGCGGTGGGGGGGGGGGTGTTCTGCGGGGTCGTGGGGGGCGGGGGGGCGGGGGTTCGGGGGGGGGGGGGGGGGGGGGGGGGGGTGGGGGGGGGGGGGTGGGGGGTGCGGGAGGTGGAGTGGAGGCGTAGGGCGCCGGCCGCCAGCGCGCCGGTGCCGGTGATCAGGGCTGCGGCGACCAGCAGCCGCGCGGTCGTCGGCGACCACGGGACCGGGGCGACCGCGCGGGCGAACACCGCCGCGTTCGCCACACCGGCGAACAGGGCGAGGCAGGCGCCGGCCAGCGCGACCGCGAAGTCCGCCGCGGGGCGGCGGGCCAGCGCGTAGGCCCCGGCGGCGATCGCGCCGAGCCCGGTGAGCAGCGGCCACACCTGACCGCCGAGCAGCCCCAGCAGCAGCGGGCCGATCCCGTCCGCCCCGGCGTCCAGTTCCCGGCCGACGCTGTAGGTCACGCCGGCGACCCCGCCGGCGACCAGCAGCCCGCCCAGCACCGCGAGGGCCCGCCCACCCGGCACCGACCCGGCCGGGAGCAGCCCCAGCGCACCCACCGCGAGCAGGCCGAGCGTGGCGGCCACCCACCAGGTGTACGCGTCCGGCGGCGGCACCCAGTCGAGCGTGCCGCGGATCTCCAGGGGTTCCCCGCCCGCGCGCAGCGGCACCACCCAGTCGCGGACCCGGTGCTCCCGGTCCGGGGCGGCTCGCACCTGCGGCGGCGCGGACTCCCGCCACAGTGCCCGCTGGTCGTGCCAGCGCACCGTCGTCGAGCCGTCGATCCGCCGCCAGTCCGGCGGGGCGGCCGGGTCCGCCTCCGTCGGGATGCGGGTGTCCCCGGCGAGGGTGCGGTTCAGGTACGTGGCGGGGGAGCGCCGGTTCTCGTACACCCCGTCGGGGCCGACCCGCAGGTACGGCTCGCCGGAGTAGCCGATCACCTCGACCGGCCGGTCCCCGGTGTTGGTCAGTTCCAGCCGCGCGCCGGCCTCCACGGCACGGACGCTGAGCCCGGCCCGGGCCGGGGTGACGGCGCTGACCTCGGTGCGGTAGTCGGTGCCGTCCGGGGCGTCCGCCCCGTGTGCCGCGGCCGGCGCGGCGAGTGCGAGCGTCGCGGCGACGGTGCCGGCGAGCACCAGGCCGGCGCGGGTGACGAGGGTACGGATCACCCGGCGGCCTCCACCGCCGCCCGGATGCCCGCCGGCGAGCGGTCGGCGACCGGCTGCCCGTTCACCAGGATCGTCGGGGTGCCCGTGACGCCGGCCTTGCTGGCTTCCTCGGTGACGTGCTCGGTCCACGCGTCGTACGTGTCGTCGCGGACGCAGGAGCCGAACGAGTCCCGGTTGAGCCCGACCTCCGCCCCGATGTCGATCAGCTGGTCGTCGCTCAGCCCGGCGCCGCCCTCGGGCGGTTGCCGTTCGAACAGCGCCTCGGTGAACTCGCGGAACTTCCCGCCGGCCGCGGCGCAGCCGGAGGCGGCCGAGGACCGGGTCGAGTATTCGGTGGTGGAGAAGCGGTTGAGGTAGGCGACCGGGTGGAAGACCACGCGGGTCTTGCCCTCGTCGGCGAGCTGGTCGATGGCCTCGCCGCTGACCTGCTGGAACTGCTTGCAGGCGGGGCAGAGGTAGTCCTCGTACAGGTCGATGGTGACCGGCCCGGAGCCGAACACGACGCCCGTCCCGGCGTCGTTGGCGCCCGGAGGCGGGGTGAACTCGTCGGCGCGCTGGCTGGAGTAGACGCTCCACCCGATCAGGCCGGCGATCACCAGCACGGCGACGGCGGCCACGGACACCCACAGCGTCCGCTTGCGCCGGCGTTCCCGGGCCATCTGTTCCCGGACGACGCGGGCCGCGTCCCGGCGCGTCTTGCCACTACTCATCCTCGTCCTCCACGGCGGGTTCGCCCGTCAGCCAGCCGTCCACCGACAACGGCGTGCGGGGCCAGATCAGCAGGAACCCGGCGAGGGCCAGGAATCCCAGGTCCCGGAGGATCTCCGGGAGGTAGCTCGGGGCCTGCCCCTCGGCGAGCTGGCCGCCACTGCCGAAGCAGCCGCAGTCGATGGCGAGGCCGCGCGACCAGGCCGAGGCGATCCCGGCGACGAAGACCACCAGCAGCGCCGCGGACACCCCGGCGGCGAGTCGCGTGGCGAGCCCCAGCAGCAGGAGTACGCCGAGCGCCAGCTCGACGAACGGCAGCGCTGCGCCGATCACGGTCGCCACGTCGTACGGGAAGATCTGGTACGCGTTGACCGCCCGGCCGGAGGCGGCCAGGTCACCGACCTTGGAGCCGCCGGCGACGAGCCAGACCGCGGCCAGGCCGAGCCGGGCGGCGATGCCGACCCAAGGGCGTACGGCGGCCCAGCGGCCGGTGTTCGGTGCGGTCACGGTCATTGGTCGTTCCTCGTCCGGCGGGAGTTCCCGGCCGGGGGCAGGTGACGTCGACACCGGCCCTACCCGGCCAGCGCGTCGTCGACCGCCTCGACCAAATCGGCGCGCGCCCGGGCCACCCGGGACCGGATGGTGCCGACGGGCACCCCCTCCACGGCGGCGGCCTCGGCGTAGGACAGGCCGAGCAGCTGGGTGAGCACGAAGGCGCCCCGCCGCTCGGCGGGCAGCCGGCGGAGCAGGTCGGCGGCACCGAGCTGGCCGGCGGGGTCGGGGTGCGGCCGGTCGGTCCACGCGTCGGCGGCGAGCCGGGCGTCGAGCCGGCGTCGCCGGACGACCGTGCGCAGGTGGTCGGCGCAGGCGCGGCGGGCGATGCCGAGCAGCCACGTCCGCGCCGAGGAGCGCCCCTCGAAGGCGGGCAGCGCCCGGAACGCGCGCAGGTACGTCTCCTGGGTGAGGTCGTCCGCGCTGTCCGGGTCGATGAGCGCGGCGACGAACCGCCACACCTCGGCCTGGGTGAGCCGGACGAACGCGGCCTGGGCGACGGGATCCCCGTCGCGGGCGGCGAGCGCCCACTCGGTGGCCCGCGCAGGCCCGTCCGCGGCCTCGGCCGGACCGGCGGCGGCGGTGTCGCGCTGGGCGGGGATCACGACAGTCCAGGTTACGCGGAGCGCCCTGCGCCGGGAGGGCCCTTCGGCCCTTCCATGGCCTGCGCCACGTCGGGAACTTTTCCGGTGCGCCGCCCGACTACCTCCTCATGAACTGCGACGACGTACGCGTTGCGCTGTCGGCGCGGCTGGACGGGGAGGACCCGCAGGCGGCGCCGTCGGTGCTCGACGCCCACACCGAGGGCTGCCCGGCGTGCCGCGCGTGGCTGGCCCGCGCCGAGCACGTGACCCGGCTGGTCCGGGTCCAGCCGGTGGCCGTGCCGGACCTGACCGCTCCGATTCTCGCGGCGGTCGCCGCCGACGTGGCGCGTACCGCCCCGGCGGCCGCGCGACGGGCCCGACGCCAGGTGCTGCGGGGGGCGGTCGCGGTCGCGGCGGTCGCGCAGTTGTCGATCGCACTGCCGGTCCTGCTGGCCGGGCTCGGCGTGGCGCAGGATCCGCACACCAGCCGCGAGATGGCGTCCTTCGACGTCGCCCTCGCCGTCGGGTTCGCCCTGGCGGCGTGGCGGCCCGAGCGGGCCCGCGCGTTCGTCCCGGTGGCGCTGGTGCTCGCGGTCTGCCTGGCCGGCACGAGCGCGGTCGACATCGTCAACTCCACCACCGCTCTGGTGCACGAGGTCGGCCACCTGGCGGCCGTGGTGCAGGCGGGGCTTCTGTGGGCGCTGGGCCGGGTGAGTGGCGAGCCGGACCGGCCGTTCGCGCCGGCGGTCGCGGCGGGGCGCGGGTGAGCGCGGCCGGTTTGGTGCCGTCGCCACCCGGGCTGGGCGCGGCGGGGCGTTCTGGGCGAGCATGACCGACATGACTGCCGCCCTCCGCCGCTGGTTCGGCCGGCTCAGCGCCGCTACCGGTCTCCTGTTCGTCCTCGTCGCCCTGCTGGTCGCCCCGGCCGGTCCCGCCAGTGCCCACGCGGTGCTGGTGAGCAGCAGCCCGGTCGCGTCGGCCGTGGTGCCGAACGCGCCGGCCGAGGTCGTCCTGACGTTCAGCGAGTCCGTCCGGAAGGTGCCCGGCAAGATCCGCGTCATTGCGCCGGACGGCTCGCGCGCCGACCGCGGCGAGCCCAGCTTCGACGGCGGTGTCGTCACGATTCCGGTCGACCCGGCCGGCGACCGGGGCACCTACCTGGTCAGCTACCGGGTGATCTCGGCCGACAGCCACCCGGTCTCCGGGGCGTTCACGTACTCCGTCGGTGCCCCCTCGCCGCCGCCGGTCGACACCGGCGACGACAACCGGGCGGACCCGGTGGTGGGCACGGCGGTCAAGGTCGCCAAGTACGTCGGATACGCGGGCCTGCTGCTCCTGGTCGGCCCGGCGCTGGTCCTCGCCGCGCTCTGGCCGCGCCGGTTGTCCCGCCGGGGCCCCACCCGCCTGGCGTGGACCGGCCTGGGCCTGGTGGTGGCGTCCACCCTCGCGACGCTCTGGCTCCAGGTGCCCTACACCGCCGGCGGCGGCGTGTTCGACGTCACCGGCGAGGGGTTCAGCGGGGTGCTGGGCAGCATGTTCGGCGCGGCCCACCTGGTCCGGTTGGGCCTGCTGGCGGCCGCCGCGTTCCTGCTCCGGCCGCTGCTGGCCGGGCCGGTCGGCCGCACCGACCTGGTGATCCTCGGCATCCTCGGCGGGGCGGCACTGCTGACCTGGCCGCTGGCGGGGCACCCGGCCGCGTCACCCGCACCGGCGGTCTCCGTCGTGGTGGACGCCGTACACCTGGGCAGCATGGCGGTCTGGCTCGGTGGGCTGGTCATGCTCGCCGTCTTCCTGCTGCGGCAGGCCGACGAGCGGGAGCTGGGGGCCATCCTGCCGATCTGGTCCCGCTGGGCCGCGCTGTCCGTGTCCGCGCTGCTGCTCGCCGGCGTCGTGCAGGCGCTGATCGAGGTCGCCACCCCGAGCGCCCTGGTCGGCACCACGTACGGGCGGCTGCTGCTCGGCAAGATCGGGCTGTTCGTGCTGGTGATCGCCGTGGCGGCGTACTCCCGGGCGCTGGTGCGCCGGCGGACCGCCGCCGGCCGGCCCACGCTGGTGCGACGGGCGCTCTGGGCCGAGCTGGCGATCACCGCCGTGGTGCTCGGCGTCACGGCCACGCTGGTGCAGACCACGCCGGCCCGCACCGCCGCCGCCGACACCGCCGGCAGCGCCGGCGGCTACTTCTCGACCACGCTGTCCAGCTCGCTGGGCTCCGTCCAGGTCGAGGTGGACCCGGCCGAGCGGGGCAACAACAGCGTCCACTTCTACGCGTACACCCCGGACAACCGGCCCCAGCCGGTCGTGGAGTGGCGGGCCACCGCCGCCCTGCCGTCCGCGGGAATCGAGCCGATCGAGGTGCCGCTGCTGCCACTGACCGACAACCACGTGACCGGCGAGATCAACCTGCCGGCGTCGGGGGAGTGGCAGCTGCGCGTCACGGTCCGTACGTCCGACATCGACCAGGCCACGGTGACCGCCACCGTGCCCGTCCGGTAGAGAGAGGTTCCCATTCCATGATCCGTCTCCGGCGTACCGCAACCGCCGCCGTCACGCTCGCCCTCGGTGCCGTCGCCGCCGCCGTGTTCGGCTTCGCCGCTCCCGCGTCGGCGCACGTCACGGTCAACCCGAAGGAGGCGACCCAGGGCGGCTACGCCCGGCTCGCGTTCCGGGTGCCGAACGAGAGCGACACCGCGTCGACCACGAAGGTCGAGGTGGTGCTGCCGGAGAACGCGCCGGTCGGTTCGGTCTCGACGATGCCGGTCCCCGGCTGGACGGTGGCGGTGGAGAAGCGCAAGCTCGACCAGCCGGTGGAGGTGCACGGCAGCCAGCTCACCGAGGCGGTGTCGAAGCTGACCTGGACCGCCGCCCCGGACGCCGTGATCAAGCCCGGCACCTTCCAGGAGTTCCCGGTCTCGATGGGCCCGCTCCCCAAGGTCGACCAGATGGTCTTCAAGTCGCTCCAGACGTACTCGGACGGCAGCGTCGTGCGCTGGATCGAGGAGCCGACCGCCGGCGGCGAGGAGCCGGAGAGCCCGGCGCCGGTGCTGAAGCTCACGGCGGCCTCCCCGTCCGCCGCGCCGGCGGCGAACACCGCCCCGGAGAGCGCGGTCGAGGCGGACGACGACGAGGCCGAGGGCACCGGGCTCGCCACCGGCCTCGGCGCCGCCGGCCTGGTCGCCGGCCTGGCCGGCCTGGCGCTCGGCGGGCTGGCGTTCGCCCGGACCCGGCGGGAGACCGCGCCGAAGGCGTGACCGTACGCACCGCAACGCCGGCCCGTCGGACACCACCGGCGGGCCGGCGCCTTTCCGGGACCAGTGCCGTGGATATCCCCTGATCGCCCGGCCCGTGTCGGTAAGGTCGGCCGGGTGTCCGGCTACGGAGGGGGACGAGGCCAATGCGGATCGTGCGGGTGTTCACCGGGGTGCTGCTGCTGACCGTCGGGATTCCGGCGCTGCTCGCCGGCGCCGTGCTCGGGGCGGATCTGACCCTGGACCTGCGCGCCGAGCTGCGCGCGGGCTGGACCGCCCCGGTCACCACCGGCCTGCTGGCCGGTGGGGTGCTGTTCGTGGCGTCGGCCCTGCTCCTGCTGCTGCGGCCGGTACGCCCCCGCGAGGTCGTCTTCGTCGTCGAGCCGGACCAGGTGCCCGTGCTGGCCGGCCGGCTCGGGGTGACGTCGCTGAGCGGGCTCGGCGCCCAGCCGGCCCGGGACGGCGAGCGCGCGGTCGCGCCGGCCCGCCAACTGGCGTCCGTCGGCGCGCCTCTCGACCGGCCCCGGCCGGCGCTGGGACCGGTGCCGACGAGCCGTCCCGCGACCGGGCCGGTGCCGGCCGGCCGCCCGACGACGCTGGCCGACCTCGTGGGGCGACCGGACGGGTGCGGGCCGGACGGGTCCGGCGAGGGGTCGTGGAGCGACGGCCGGCGCGGCCGGGCGGGCCGGGACGGCACGCGCTGCGTCGCGCCGCTGCGGCCGTCCGAGGTGGACCTGTCCCTCGCCTGGCCACCCACCAGGCGCGCGGATGTCGCCCCGCCGGCACCCACGTCGCGGACGGAGCCGGTCCGGCCGGCCGGGCGGGTCGCGCCGGGCGAGCGGGCCCTGCGGCCGGAGTCGCCGTCGCGTCCCGAAGCCGGGTCACGGCCCGAACGCGCCGCGCGGCAGGAGCCGTCCCCGGCGCTGGTGCGCCCGGCCGTCCCGGCCGATCCGACCTCCTGAGCGACAGCGGACCGGCCCGGGCGGGACGGTGGACGCGGACGGCCCTCCGTGCTGCCGACACGGAGGGCCGTCCTCACCGGGGGATTCGGTGCTACCGCAGCGTCGTCTGTGGTAGTTGAGACCAGATTAGCGCTGAAGAGGGCTACTCGGGAAGTCTGTCCGTTTGGACCGTGCGGTCCATCCCCGTCCGCACCGGCAGCCCCACCAGCAGCAGCAGGCTGATCAGCACGTACGCGTTGCGGACGAGGAACTCGCCCACCGAGTCGGTGGGCACCTGGGCGGTACCCCAGTCCTGGAACGACACCACCCCGTACACGATGACGGCGGTCGTGCCGACGGCGGCCGTCAGCAGCCGGCGGCGCTCGCCCCCGGACGCGGCGAGGGCCGCGTCCACCAGCACCACCACCGCCGGGACGAACCAGTAGATGTGGTGCGTCCACGTGATCGGGCTGACCAGGGCGCCGACCAGCCCGGTGAGGGTGAGGCCGGTGAGCGCGTCCCCGGCGCGGGCGGCCCGCGCCGCCCGCCACAGCCCGTACCCGGTCACCAGGACGACGAGGGCCAGCCAGATCAGGCGCTCCGGCTCCTGTGGCGCGGTGAGGCGGCTCAGCAACCCGAACAGCGACTGGTTGCCGGTGTAGTCGGTGCGGCCGACCCGCTCGGTGTCCCACAGTTCGTGCGTCCAGAACCGCCAGGAGTCGCGGGGTGCCACCGCCGCCGCGACCAGGGTCGCGGCGGCCGCCGTCGCGCTCGCCACGGCCGCCGCCCGCCACCGCCGGCAGACCAGCAGGTAGACGATGAAGATGCCCGGGAAGAGCTTCAGCGCCGTCGCGAGGCCGACGCCCACACCGGCCCAGCGCCCGTTGCGGGGTACGACGAACAGCAGGTCGGCCAGGATCAGCACCACCAGCAGCATGTTGATCTGCCCGAAGGTGATGGTTTCCCGGGTGCTCTCCACGGCCAGCACCAGCAGCACGGCGACCGTGAGCGTGAACGCGCGGGGCAGGTGGTGCCGGGTGATCACCGGGTCGACCAGCCAGCGGGTGGTGACCACGACGCCCACCAGCGTGAGCACGGTGAACGCGGCCACCGCCGTACCCAGCTTGACCAGCGAGAACGGCCAGAGCAGCAGGGCGCTGAACGGGGGATAGGTGAAGTAGAGGACGCCCTGCACCCGGTCCGGCTGGACGTAGTCGTAGAGCGGGTTCCCGGCCGCCCACCAGTCCATCGCCCGCATGTAGATCTTCAGGTCGAAGAAGTCGTGCACCAGCCCGGGCAGGTAGAGCGCCGGCAGCACCGCGGCCAGCGCCAGCACGGCGACGATGCGACGGACCGTACGGCCGCCGGGGTCGTCGTCGGTGACGGTGGGCGGTGCGACGGATTCGGCTGGCACGGGGAAACCCTAACGGTCGCCCCACGGTGCGGTGCGCGGCGCGCGGGCCGCTGCGCTGCGCGTAGGCTGTGCCGGTGGCAGATCTTCTCGTCTGGATCGACTGTGAGATGACCGGCTTGGACCTCGGCAAGGACAAGCTGATCGAGGTCGCCGCGCTCGTCACCGACCCGGATCTCAACGTGCTCGGCGAGGGGGTCGACGTGGTGATCCACGCCGACGACGCGGCGCTGGACGCGATGCCCGAGATCGTCGCGACGATGCACGCCAAGTCCGGGCTGACCGACGAGGTGCGGCGGTCGACGGTGACGCTGGCTGAGGCGGAGCAGATGGTCCTCGACTACGTCACCAGCCACGTGAAGGATCCGCGCACCGCCCCGCTCTGCGGCAACTCCATCGCCACCGACCGGGGCTTCATCACCCGGGACATGCCCCGGCTCGACACCCACCTGCACTACCGCATGATCGACGTCTCGTCGATCAAGGAGCTCTGCCGGCGCTGGTACCCCCGCGTGTACTTCGGGCAGCCGCAGAAGGGTCTCGCGCACCGGGCGCTGGCCGACATCCGGGAGAGCATCCGGGAGCTGGAGTACTACCGGCGGACGATCTTCGTACCCCTGCCGGGGCCGGACGTGGAGAGCGCGAAGGCGGTCGCGGCGCAGCTCTAGGCGCGGCAGGTCGGTCCGGCCGAACCCGCTGGACGGAGCGGGCCGGGGTGGGGCTATTATTGGTCCGCACCGCCCGGGCGACCGGCGCGGCGGCATGGTGGCTGTAGCTCAGTTGGCAGAGCACCGGGTTGTGGTCCCGGTTGTCGTGGGTTCAATTCCCATCAGTCACCCGGCGTTCGGGTCAGTTCCCGCGCAGGTCAGGCCCCCTCCTCGGAGGGGGCCTGACCGTTTCTAGGGGCCCGGTAGGGGAATGGCTCAGGAGCGGGACGCTTCGCCTGGTTGACGTCGCGAATCTTCATCGTTGAAAAGTCTTGACCGAGCGCGGCCAATTGTGACTACGGTGTGTCTTCCGTTGATCACAAACGTACGTTCAGGAGGCCATCGGTCTTGCGGATCGTCGTCGCATTCATCCTGACCGCCGTGCTCGTCACGCCACCTAACCCTCGTCCCGCCGACGGCGGCGATCTGAGCGAACTCCTCGACGGTGTGGGTCCGCCCGCGCCGACAGCAACCAGCGCGACCCCGTCAGCGTCTCCCCGAAAGTCGCTCCCCCCAAGCACGTCGACGCGCCCCACGCCTACCAGCCGGACGTCAGTCGCCGTACGGCCGACGCTCCGCGCATCGACGCCACCGGCGTCCTCGGCGTCCCCTGCCGCGGCCGTGCTACCGGAACCAAGTGGCGTCCGCTCCTCCGCGCAAGCACACGGCGGGGCGACAAAGGGCGACGGGCGTCCCGCCAGCAGCATCGCGGCGATGGTCGGCGTCGCCATCGGTGTCGCGCATCTGGTGTTAATCCTTGCGGTGCTAGTCGCCATCCGCCGCCGGCGGGCCTTCGCCGACCGGTACGTCAACAGGCTGCAGCGCTTGCGTACGCGGCTCGCCGGTGGGCGGCCCGGCAGGCACCTCCGATCGGTCGAGTGACCGCAGGCTGTCGCGGCCAGCGGGGGTGTCGCGACGGGTGTACCGTCCGAAGTGGCGGGGCTGTCGGTTGTAGCGGTCGGCAGCCCGCCGCCCAGACCGCTACCTGGGGGACACGATGACGCCTACGACCGGCGAGAATCTCGCCCGCATCCGTCGCCAGTCCACGCTGACGCAGGAGCAGCTCGCGGAACGCGCGGGGGTGAGTGTCGAGATCATCCGCAAGCTGGAGCAGGGCACGCGCAGCAGCGCCCGCCTCGACACCTTGCACGCGCTCGCCCGGGCTCTCGGTGTGCCGACCACGGCGCTGCTGGGCGATGCCTCGCAGGCCGCGGCCCGAGCCGAGCCAGACCACCGGCCGCTGTCGCTGGCTGAGATCCGGCGCGCTGTCGCGCCCGTGCACGATCTGGCCGGCGCGCCGATCGCGCCGCCGTCGGTCGAGCCGCCGGGACTGGACGTGCTGCGGTCGCGGCTGCGCGCCGTCGACCGGGCGTACCAGTCGAACGACTACGCGCGGGCGTTGGCGGAGATGCCGCCGTTGCTGCTCGAGGTGCGGGCCGCGGCGGGGCTGGTCGACGACGAGCAGCGCGAGGCCGCGTATGCGCTGCTGGCCCGCACCCAGCACCTGACGGGTAACCTGCTGATCCAGCTGCGCGCCGGGGACCTGGCGCAGACCGCGCTCGCCGGTGCGCTGGAGGCGGCGCGGCAGTGTGGCGACCAGGTGGTGGGCGCCACGGTCATGCAGGGCATGTGCTGGCTGCTGCTGCGGCAGGGGCGTCTCGCCGAGGCTGCGGACCTGGCGGTGTCCACCGCCGACCGGATCGAGCCTCGCTTCTCTCGGGCCCGGCCGGCGGAGCTGGCCGCCTGGGGGTGGCTGCTCATGGGCGCCGCCGCGGCGTACGCACGGGACAACCGGCCGGACGAGGCGGCCGAGCTGGTCGACGCGGCCGAGGCGGCCGCGGTGCGCATCGGCGAGCGCGTACCGGAGCCGGGTCATCTGATGATGGTCGGCGGGTTCGACACGGCCCGGGTGTTGATGCAGCGGGTGGAGACCGCCGCGGTGGTCGGCGATCCCGGCCGGGTGCTGCAACTCGCCGAGGCGGTGCCGCCCGGGCCGACCGCGGTCGCGTCGAGCTGGCAGCGGCACCGCTTGGACGTGGCGTGGGCGCACGCCGCCCGCCGACAGTACGGCGAGGCCACCGGTGTGCTGTTGGAGCTGAGGGAGACCGCGCCGGCGTGGCTGCGCCATCAGCGCTACGCCCGGGACATCGTGCAGACGATCGCGGAGGGCCGGCGGCGGGCGATGAGCGCCGAGCTGGCCGACCTCGCGTCGCTGGTGGGGTGTCAGCCCGTCTGACTGGTACGTCCCGTACCAGCAGTACGCCCGTCCGGGGTTTGTCGCACACGCTGTACCTGGCTCGCCGCCCGCGCTGGATCGAACATCGGGTGAGGGAGTGACTACGGCCCGCTGCGCGGCCAGTCAACCCGATCAGCCGGGCGCGGCGTGACTCGACGTGGCGAGCGTTGGGTGTCCGCGCCCCGGGTGGCGGCGGCGGTGCCAACCCAGGAGAGCGGCACCGTCGTCGCGCCCCCGGACCCGGGAGGCGAACATGATGTGGCCGTTGACGTTGCTGCGACGGTGGTATCGGCGGCGTAACCGTCCGGCGACGGCGATCGGCGTCGCGACGGTTTGTCCGCACCGGTGCGGCGCGTTCTTCGACGCGTCCGCCGGGGATCCGCGCCGGCGCGCGGCGTCGCGCTGGCCGAACGCGCCGCTGCTCACGCCCGGGCAGCGTGCCCGCACTGGTGGCCAGCGGTGAGAGCAGCAGTCCTGCAGCTGGTGCACGGTGGCTGGCCGATCCTCGTGCGCGTCGACTATGCGGCGTTGAAGTACGGCGACAGGGTCGAGGTGGCCGGGGCGCAGCTGCGACGTGACGGGACGCCGCAGGGCCGTGTGTGGCTCACGGTCGACGCGCAGGACCTGCCCACAGCCCTGGTCGGGTGGGTCGAGCTGCCGCATATGCCCGGCGTCAGGTGACGCGGACGGTGCGCTGGAGCCGAGCGCCGCCGGGTGCCGCCGGTAGACTGACCCGGCCCCGTGAGCTGCCACGATCCCCGACCGATCAGGAGAGCGCCGTGCAGGTATCCCAGGCCCTGGACGTGATGGAGGCCCTCTTGCGGGCGGCCGAGCACCCCGACATCGTCGAGGTCGCCCGCTACGGCGCGGACACCCAGCCGGGTGGCCAGTCGCCGCCGGGAGTCAAGGCGAAGCACGAGAACGGGTCGTACGCCATGCTCTGGGCCGAGGTCCCGCCGCGGGACGCCCGGCCCATGCCGCTCGGCGAGATGCCGCCCCCGCGGCTGCGCGCCCGGCGGATCCTCGTGCTCGCCCACCAGCTGCTCGACGTCGCCCGACCGGAGCCGTTCGCCTCGTGGGAGTTGTGCGCCACCCCGGGCGTCGGCGACTGGACCGGCGGCGACCCGCCGCCGTCCGCGCTGCGGATCACCTGCCGTGACCGGTCGGTGGTCTACCTGCGCGGCACGGCCGCGTCGGGCGATGAGGCCGAGCCCGAGACCGACCCCTACCCGGACTACCAGATCCCCCAAGGAGTCCGCGAATGGCACCACAGAGTCAGTGCTCCCACTGCGGAGCCCGTGTCGGCGTAGCCCCCGGATCGTCCTGCCCGCCGCACCAGGCGATGGGCAGCCGGGGCACGTGTCCCGGATCCGGCCGACCCACGATGTAACGACGAAAGCGCCCCCTCACCCGGCCCGTAGGCCAGGTGAGGGGGCGTTCGTCGTACGGGTGTGGTCAGGGTCGCTGAGCCCAACGGGGAGTGTAGTCGGACCGGATGACACCGCCGCGGCGTAGGTACGTGGGCTGGCCGGTGTGCAGGCCGAGGGACAGCAGGGCCCGGCCGAGCAGGCGAGCAAGGCGGGCGGGCCTGCCCACGCCGGTGCGCTGCTCCAGCCATCGGCCGGCCTCGTAGACGCCGTAGCCGAGCACCAGGCCCAGCACGGCGGCGACCTGCGCCTCGGTGACGGTGACGCCGAGGGTGACGGTGAGCCAGTCGGCGACCGGGGCGCCGACGTCGAGCAGGCGGGCGGCGAGGTAGCCCAGCAGCATTGGCCAGGCGGTGCGGACGCGCGCGGCGATCCGGTCGGAGACGGGCACGGTGGGGCTCCTGTCAGAAAGGCGGGTCGGGTTCGAGGGCCCGGTCGATGCGGGTCACCTGGTCCTTGAGGCTGTTGCCGCCGTTGGGCTTGACCTCGTGTTCGATCACGGCCGAGCGCTTCTCGATGACCGCGACCCGGTCCTCGATACCGGCGACGCGGGCCATCAGCGACGGCCGAGCCGGCTGGCCGTTGCGCTCGGGCTCGCCGAGCACATCGTCGAGGAGGTGACCGAGCTGGCGGCTGCGCCGCCACAGCCACCGGCCGGCCTTGCCGAGCAGGACGGTCGCGCCGCCGATGGCCACGACGGCCCCGGCGATGGTGAGCAGCGGCTCCACGGTCACCCCTGCGCGGTGTCGGGGGCCAGACCGCCCTCGAACGCCTCCCGCACGCCGGTGGCCACGACGCCTACCAACTGCTCGTGGGTCATGCCGCCGATGTCCTCGGGCAGCCGCGTCAGCACCGCGGCGATCAGGTCGTCGGCGGCGGCCGCCGCGCCCTGCTCGGCGGCGGCCTTGATCTGCGCGAGTTCCTGCGGGTCGATGTTGACCTGCTTGGCGATCAGCTCGACCATCTTGTAGATGGTGCCGAGCACCCACAGGGTGCTGCGGCCGGTGGGCACACCGGGCATGCCGCGCCCGTTGTACTGCCACGGGAGGGCCTTGAGCTGGGACTCGCTGTACGGCATGTCGTCGTCCTTCCCGGCCAGCGCGACGTCGCGCCGGAACTGGCCCATGTCGAAGCCCGGATCGCTCTTCTCGCCGGGCTGGTGCTCCTTGTGGCCGCTGACCCGCCCGACCGGGATGTCCAGGTGGCGGATGATCGCCGCGACGCCGCGCACGTAGGAGTCGTACTGCCGGTCGGTCCACGGCTCGCCGAGGGCGTGCTGCGCCTCGACACCGATCAGGGAGTCGTTACCGTGGCCGCGGTTGGGTCCAGCCCAGCCCACCTTGTTGTGGTGGGCGGTGCCGGACGCCACGACCCACCAGTGCCCGCTGCGGGACAGGTACAGCTGCGCGATCGGACCGGAGAGGCCCGGCCGGCCGTGCACCAGCACGCGGATCTCGCCAGCGTCGGTGGAGGTGCGAGAGCCGCGGGTCTCGTGGCACTGCACACCGACGACCGGCCCGAACGTGCCGGCGCCGCGACCTTCCCAGCCGTCGACCTCGTGCACGGTAAGACCGGCGGCGCGCAGCACCGCCGGCAGCCAGAGCAGACGAGCCATGGCCGGCCACCCCTTACGCGTAGTAGTAGTAGCCGGACATCGAGAAGGAATGGCCGTTGGCGAACGCGACCGGCAACGTGTTCGTCCAGGACGCCAGGTTCTCCTGGGTGTTGATGTTGGGCCTGTACATGTTGAGCCGGTCCGCGCTGGCGGTCGCGGTGTTGGCCCAGCCGAGGAACTTGTACAGCGCGCCGCCCATCAGGGCGACGGCGTCCAGCGTCGGGTCCGGGGCGCCGGCGGCGGCGGGGATGCCGGGCGGTAGCCAGAACTGGTACTGGCCGGTGCCGAAAGTGGTGGTGGATCCGGGTCGCAGCGCGATCCGGATGTGCACCCGCTCCTCGTCGAGGTAGCGCCACTTGCCGAGAAGCACGCCGTTGCCGAGGGTCGGCCAGGTGCCGGTCGACGTCCAGGACGGCGTGTACGTCGTCCAGGGTCGGTTGAGGCGGTGCGGGAACAGGTACTGGCCCGACTGGAACGGTGTGGGGCTGGTCATCCGGCGGCCTCACTTTCACAGCGGCGTTACGGCGGGCGCCCACACGTCCACCGGCGTTCCGGCTGGCCAGGTGCGCTGCACGCCGCCGACACCGCGGGCGGACAGCGTCACCCGCTGCGGGTGCGTGATCGTGACGTCATCGAAGGAGTGCGACAGCGGAAACGCGTTCGTGCTCCCGCCGGGCACGTTCGACCAGATGCAGAAATCGCCCGCAGCCAGGTGGGTGACATCGAGTTCCAACGTCCACGGGCCCGGTTCCGCAGTCCCGGTCGGCCAGGCCTTCGCGCGCAGCTTGCCTCCGCGGGCAGACGCCTTCACGGTGATGTCACCGGCGGCCGTCGCGCCCAGGATCGGCGGGAAACCGATGAAGGTCTCCGCTCCGGCAAGCAACTGCCGGATCGCGAGCGTAGGCGTGCCCGAGGTCAGCCGGAACACACGTACGTCCAGGAACGTGGCCGCCCCGGTGCGGCGCAGCACGACCCGCTGTTCCTGGTTGGCGCCGGCCGCCGCCACGCTGACGCCGAAGATCACCGTCACGTCGACGTCCGCGACGCCCACAGCTAGGGTCGCTTCCCGGGTCTGCCCGGCCGCGGCGTATACGTGCGTCCCGCGGGTGCCGTTCGTGCTGTAGCCGCTCGACGCACCCAGCAGCAGCCAGGCCAGTCCGCTGACCGGTTCGACGCCCCACCCGGTGCCGCTGCGGGTGAATGGGTCGGAGACCATCGGGCCGGTCGACGACGCGGTGACCCGCTCGCCGCCGACGCGTATGTCCACCGGATGGTCGGCCGGGTCCTGGCCCCACAGGCCGTTGATTTCGGTCGACGCCAGCAGCAGCGACGTACCGGCCACGGCCAGCTCGCCGGCGAGAGTGGAACCAAGGGCGGGCACCCGCTGCGGGCCGTCGACGGTCGCGACGTCCCACGGCCCGGCCGGCGAGCAGGTGAGCGTGACGTCCCAGTCCTTGTACCCGAGCTTCGTCGTGTGCCCCTCGAGCAGGACGTCGATGTCCTGCCCGGCGAGGTCGGCCGGCGGGTTGGCCACCTGGATACGGGAGCCGATGCGGCAGTTGAGCCACGCGTCGATCAGGTGCGGCGTCGCGGCCAGGTCGAGCTCGAGGCGGGGCCAGCGCAGGGTGTCCCGGCTGGTCAGGTGCAGCCGCCACCCGGCCTGGTCCGCCAGCTGCGCGTCGCTCTGCACGACCAGGTCGGCGGTGTCGTCGTAGACGATGGCCTCGCCGCTGGCTGCCTCCGGCGTCTCGGCGACGACCGAGGATCCGTCGGGCCGGCTGACGGTCCACCGGTTGCGGTAGCCCTGCCCCGCCGGGTCCGGCTCGGGCGGCTCGGCGAGGTCGCCGGCGGCCGAGTCGAGCGCGAGCGCGACCGGCTGGTTGTACCGGGCGGTGCGCGGCTGGTACGCCAGTGCGAACGGGCGTTCGTATAGGACGCCGCCGTCGACGTCCTCGGCCTGCCGGTACAGCGGCAGCGGCGCCTCGCGCGGCTGCCACCCCATGGGCTGGGCGCCGCCGGCGCCGCCGGCGGCGGCGGCGGGGGCGGCGAAGGCGAAGCCGTCCTCACCGACGAGCCGGGCCAGCCGGTCAGTGGCCGGCTCGTGCTCGTAGGACAGCAGCGGCGGGAACGCATCGTCGGTACCGTTGAAGGCGATCGGCGGAGGCGAGGCGTCCCACACGACGAGGTGCCCGAACGGCATCGTCGTGGTGCTGGTCGTCCTCGACGCGTTGAGCGTCGCCGTGGTGATCGGAGACAGCGTGCCGGCCACGCTGACGCTCGGGTTGCCGTTGTACTCGACGATGATGTTGCCGCCGGACTGCCGCGCGCTGGCGTAGAAAGAGGAGAACGCGCTGGTGATGCCGAAGGACTCCACCAGCACGGTCGGCACGTCCGCCGCTGAGTAGCCGATCAACCGCTCGCGATAGTCCGGGCTCTTGGTGAAGCGGATCTCCCACCGCTCGTAGGTGCCGCCCGGGGTCTGCCAGGACGCCAGCACGGTGTCACCGGACATGGCGTCGGGGTCGATGCGGGCGTGCACGGCGATCGTCCACGCACCGGGGTTCGCCGGCGCCGGCACGATCGCGGTGATGGTGGCGCCCTTGGCCAGGTTGACCGCGCGGTGGGTGCCGTAGTTCAGCGTCCAGTTGCGGCCGACCAAAGCGACGATGTCGGCGAACTCCACCGCCGGCCCGCTGACGGTCGCGGCCGGCACGCCGGGGATCGCGGAGGCGACCTGACCGGCCGCGCCGCCGTCCTCGCACGGCCAGTAGCCGAGCGCCCCGGAGGCGGCGTAGGCGCGGCGCATCACCGACCGCTGCGGCGGCTTGCCCGAGCTGGCCTGCAGCCGGTACAGGCTGCCGTGGGCGGTGACCGCCACGACGCGGTCCTTGCCGGACAGGTCACGGCGGGGCACCCACGCGGGCACGTAGCCGCCGGCCAGGTCGACCAGCACCGCGAACGCCGAGTAGGAGAGGGTGACGGTGCCGTTGGTGTTGCCGAACGCGCGGCGTGACCGCGGGCCGGCGGTGCCGGGGCCGGTGATGACGTCGTCGGTGATGTCGGCGTGCCACACGGCCGGCCTGACGGCGGCGGCGTCCCACACGCGCGCCTGCAGCTGCTCGCCGACGACCCGGAACTCGCCCCGGTAGGTCTTGCCGGCGGCGTGCGTCAGGCCCGGTACGGCCTGGGACGCGCGGATGGTGGTGAAGGTGCCGCCGACCACCCGGGCCAGCTGCAGCTGGACGGTGTTGTCGGGGAAGGCGTGCACCTCGCACACGTAGTGATCGGCGCCGCCGTTGCGCCATCGGGCGACCGCGCCGGTGGTGATCTGGGCGCCGGTGGCCAGCACGGGGACGGTGACGGTGAACTCGACGGTGACGTCGACTAGGTCGACGGCCAGCGCCGAGACGTGCGCGGCGCCGGCGGCCGCGGGGATGATGTGCCGGGCGGCGCCGGGCACCACCTGGTAGTCGGCGTTGGCGCCGCCAACGTTGGTCCACTGCTGGCCGCTGTCGCTGATGCCCCAGCTGTCCACGCTGGTACGGCCGAACGCGTCGGAGCCGCGGCGGATCCGCACCCGCAGCGGCGTGTCCCGGCCGAGCAGCCCGTACCACTTCCCGGCCGGGTTGTACTGGCCGTAGTCGCCGGACCGGTCGTCGAAGACCAGGCCGATGGAGCCGGCGTCGACGTGCTCGCCCCAGTCGCCGCGGCCCTCGCTGATGGTGATGCCGTCGCGCAGCCGCCAGTCGGCGGTGACGTCCTCCCACGGCCACGTGCCCGGGTCGGCGGACAGGTCGGCGCCGGGGGCGATCTCCACCACGGCGGGCAGCCCGGACTGGGGGTACACACCCACGACGGCACCCCCGAGTCAGAATCCGTACTGCTCCTGCAACCTGCGCAGCTCGGCGACCGCCTCCCGGTCCCCGGCGACGATGACGAGCCGGCTGCGGCCGCGGCGGCCGCCGCCGGCGCCGCTGTCGCCGCCGCTCTTGGGTAGCGGCACCACCGACGCGCCGCGCACCCCGGTGATCACCTCGGGGCCGTCCTCACCGACGATCGCGGCGCCGCCGTCGGCGGTGAACGTGCCGCCCTTGGCGAGCATCGGCAGCTTCGGCATGCTCCAGCCCATGCCGCCGAACATGGGGATCCAGCTCGGCGCGGTGAAGGACAGCCGGCCGACGGTGTTGTTCCAGAACCGGGCGATCTGGTTGAAGCCCCACTTGAACGGGGAGAGGATGATCGACCCGACCCGGGCCAGGCCCTTGGCCAGGCGGCCGGGCAGGCCGAGGTACCAGCCGAGGAACCGTGTTCCGCCGTTGACGATGTTGTTGTAGGTGCCGAGGATCAACCGGCGCCACAGCGTGTTCATGAACCAGTCGCCGACGGCGGCGGCGGCGGCCTTGACCCCGCCCCACGCCCAGTTCCACGCCTTCTGGAACCAGTCGGTCTTGGCGGCGATCAGGATGATCACGCCGATCAGCGCGACGATGGCCAGGATGATCCACGTGGTGGGGCTGGCCATCTGCGCGATGTTGTAGGCCCACTGCGCGACGGTGGCCAGCGCCGTGGCCGCCCGGCTGGCCATGAGCGCGACCCGCTGCGCGATCATCCCGGCGACGGACCGCTTGGTGGCGGCGTCACCGGCGACGGTGGCGGCGGTGTTGGCCCGGCTGGCCGCGGCAGCGCCTCTGGCGACCGCCGTGTTCTGGATCAGCGCGGCGGTCTGCGCGCGGATCGCCGAGCGCATGCCCCAGGTCGCGGCGACCTCGGCCGCCTTCAGCGGCAGGGACACGATGGCGGCGATGTTCGCGCCAGTCTGCGCGGCGCGGCTGAGGAGGAACCCGGCCGCGAGGTACGGCAGCGCCTTGGCGAGCAGATCGGTGTTGTCGGCGAGGAATGACACGACCGTCCCGCCGACGCTGAGCGTGTCCCAGAACGCTCCGGCCGGCGCGTCGGTGCTGGTGAATCCGGATGCCAGCCCGCCGAGGATGTCGCGCAGCGTGGACAGCACCTGCCCGACTCGCTCCTGGCCCTCGGCGGACTCCAGCCAGGCGCGCATGGCGGCGGTGCCGCGCACCAGGGCGTCGAGGGTGGCCCCGCCGTCGTCGCCGGCGGCGAACACGGCCCGGATGGAGCCGACGACGTTGCCGGCGATCGCGCCGAGGTCCTTGAGCACGGCGATGCCCGTGGCCATCCACTGCTGCATCCGCCCGGACTCGCGGGCGGCGATCGCCCACCGCTCGAAGCGCTGCGCGATGCTGAGGACCTCGCCGGCCATGCCGGGCAGGAACCCGCTGCCGACGGCGGCGAACTGCATCAGCCCGTTGATCACCGGCCGGACCGCGCGGGCAAGCCGGTCGACCGCGGTCGACGTGTTGCCGGTGACGAGGCCGACGTCGTCGACGAACTGCTTGGTCTGGGCGAGGCCTGCGGACTGGCGGATGGCCAGGTTGAACGACCCGCCCATCCGCACGAGCCAGCGGGTAGCCATGGGCAGGTACGTCGAGGACAGGCCGCGCAGGTCCCCGGCGACGCCCCGGAAGGTGGCCTGCTGGCCCGCCCTCGCGGCGGCCTGCCAGGCCGGGGCGAGGGCGCGCAGGGTGAGGATGACCGCCCGCCCGTTCGGCGACAGCTTCGCGAGGGCCTGCGCGGCCGGGTCGATCCCGCCGGTGGCAGCGGACACGGAGGCCTCGCGCACGGCGTCCTGGGCGTCGGCGAGGCGCTGCGCGGCCTGCTCCACCTGCCGCTGCGCATCCTCCTGCCGACGCAGCGCCGCCTGCACCGCGTCGCTGCCCTCGACGCCCTTGCGGGCGCCGTCGGCCTGCTCGGCGGACAGGTCCTCGACCCGGTCGCGGATCCCGTCGAGGGTCTGCTGGGCCCGCCGGTAGGCCCGGTCCGCCGCGGCGATGTTGTCGGGGTTGCCGGTGGCGCGGGCGTCGGCCAGGTCCCGCTCGGCCTGGGTGACCGCCGCGACGGCCTCCTCCTCGTCGAGGCGGGCCTCCTCGACGGACCGGGCCAGGTCTTCGAGGCGTTCGGTCTCGTCGGCGCGGGCGCGGGTGACGGCCTGCTGCGCGGTCAGCGCGTCGCGCTGCGCGTCGGCGAGGGCCTGGGTGGCGGCGCGGACCTCCCGCTGGGCGGCGGCGACGGCCTTGGCGGTGTTGATCGCCCGCCCGCCCCCACCGGCGGCCGCGACGCCGGTGGCCTTCCAGGCCTCGCCGAGGCCCATCGTGACGGCCTTGGCGCCGACCACCGTGGCGGCCGTCGCGGCGACCATGCCGGGCAGCAAACCGATCGCGCCGACCGCGCCCATCACCGACGAGCCGAGCGCCACGGCGTGCGCGCCGGCCGAGGCCATCGCCGCTCCGAGCGCGACGGTGGAGGCAGCGCCGGCGACGTTGGAGGCGCGGACGTTCGCCGCCGTTTTGGCCAGGAGGGCGTTGACGCCGCGGTCGCGGCCGGTGACGTTGAAGACCAGGGAGGTGTCCGACACGACACCTCCCAGGTCAGCTGGTCTTCTGCGACTCCTTGCGGAGCTGCTCGATGTAGCGGATGGCCTGGGTCAGCTGGTCATGGGTCAGCTGATCGGTCTGCCACGGCGGGATGTGCAGCACCTCGGCGAGGGCTATCCAGTTGTGGTCGCGCAGGCGCTGTCCGGGGCTTTTCCCGCCAGGTCGGCGTACGCCGGGTCCGGCTCCTCCGCCGGCGCGGGGGCCTCGGCGGCCTCGGCGTCGAGCTTGTCGATCTCGGCGCGGATGAGGGCCAGCCGGGCGGCGCGGTCCTCGTCGTCGAGGGCCGGGTTGTCGCGCACCTCGTCGTGGATGCGCTGCCACTCGCCGCGGTCGAACTGCAGCTCGAGCTCCTCGTCGGCGAAGTCGACGTCCTCGAAGCGCAGGGTGTGGTGGGTGCGGCGCAGCAGCGTCCACAGCAGTGCCCGCCGCGCGAGGACCTGGCCCTGCAGCAGCTGCTGCTTGTACTCGCTGCCGTAGGGCATGCCGGTGCGGCGCTCGATCGCCTCGGTCTCCTGGCAGCGCAGCCGGCCGAGCTGGATGTCCCAGCGCTGCTCCGGCTGCCCCTCCGGCGTGTAAACGAGAATCATTCTCTTATCCCCTCCTGGTGATGCGGCGCGCCCTGCGGTCGAGGGCGCGAAGCGCGGCCTGCCGCAACTTGGGGTGCAGGCGGCGCATGGTGTCGTCGAACCAGCCCGGCTCGCCGAGCTGGTGGGTCCAGACGTCCGGGCTGAACACCGGGTGCCGCCAGCCGCGGCGGGCGTTGAGGCGTTTGCCGGCGTTGCGGAACCCGCGGGGCATGCCCCGCTTGCGGACCCGGATCCGCGCCCCGGGGTTGCGGCCGAGGCTGACCTCGGAGACGACCTGGTTGGCCACCGCGACGCGCAGCGGCTCCCCGCCGTGGGGCAGGCCCGCGCTGGGCATGCCGAGGATCGCCCCGCGGGCGGCGGTCACGCCAGGCTCGAGGGCCTCGTGCAGGTCCGCGGTGAGTTCGGCGCGCCACTGCGTGCCGTCGGCCTCGTCCTGCAGGGCGCGGGCCACCTGGGCGAAGTTGCGGTGGTCCGGCTCGACCACCACGTGGTCCATACTCAGGCGATGGCGCGGACGATCGGCCCCGACGTCGGCCAGGTGTAGGAGGCCTCGTTGACGTCGCCCGGCGAGCCGCTGATCGGGGTGAGGCTCTTGACGAGCACGCTGCCGGTGAACTTCGGGTTCGCCGCCGAGACGACCGCGTTGCTGGCGCGGACCTCGAACGGGATGAGCAGCCCGAACTTGGGCCACAGCGCAGCGTCGATGCCGGCGAAGTCGTTCTTGATCGTCGGCGCGAGGCTGCCGGACGCGATGCCGCCGAGGACTTCCTTCCACCCGGCCGAGGCGAAGGTGGTGACATCCTTCTCCTCAACCTCGGCGGTGACCTCGATCTTGGAGCAGTTCGCGCTGCGGTCGACGCCGTCCAGGGACAGGAACGACGCCTTGAGCACCATGAATGGCATGAGGGGAGCCCTCCTCGGGCGTGACGGGCTGCCCGACGCGCGCGCAGGCTGCCGGGTGGTGACGGGGTGGGGGGTAGGTCAGGCGGGGACGACGCCGAGGGTGACCAGGAACAAAAAGCTCGGGTTGGTGCCGGAGATCGTCCAGGTGACCCGGTACCAGGTGTCCGTGATCGGGCCGGCCACCCGCCGGAACTGCCCGCCGAGGGCGGTGGCCGGGGTGAACGTGGCGCGGGTGGTGGGGCTGGGCATTGCCTGCGCGTCGTCGGACTCCACCGACACGGTCAGGGTCGGGGCGGCGGTGCCGGCGATGGACAGCACGTGCAGCGCGACCAGCAGCTCGCCGCCGGCGGGCACGGCCACGTGCTGCACGGCGGTGCCGGAGCCGGTGGCCACCCGGGCGGCGCCGGGCGGGTGCGCGACGATCCCCCGCGCCAGCGGCGCCGACGAGGACCAGGAGCCGGTCCAGGGAGCGATGTCGCCCTGTGCCCCCAGGAACTGGTACTGGCCTTCCATCGCGTTGGTCAGCCAGGCGAGGTCACCGAACGCGCTGCCCTTCGGCAGGGCCGACCAGGACGACAGCCCGCCCAGCGAGGCGAACAGCGCGTCGTCGACTGCGAGGGGGTCGCCGGCCGGCCAGAACCCGCTGCCGGTGATCTTCGCCGAGGCGGTGCCGCCCTGGACTTCCTTCCACACCTTGTCGCTGGCCGCGTCGTAGGACTTCCAGGTCGTGACGTCCTTCTCCTCGACCTCGGCCCCGGCGTCGATCTTGTTGGACGCGCCCGTCAGGTCGGCGCCGCCGGCGTAGAGCCGGACGTTCTTGAGGATCTCCGCCACGACTCAGACCTCCTGGCTGTCGGTGCCGATGACGCGCACGAGCCACTCGGCGCCGGGGTAGGGGACCTCGCCAACGCGGAAGATGCGGTGGCCCTGGATGCGGCGCACGTGCAGGTCGTCGCACGCCCCGCCCAGCGTCGGGTCCGCCTCCAGGTACTGCTTGACGCTGGTCGACCCGCGCCGTCGCATGAAACGGCGCAGCTGACGCTGGCCGCCCTCGCTGTTGGTGACGTACACCCGGCAGATGATCTCCACCACGACCATGCCGCCGAAGGTCTCGTCGAAGCTCTCGGTGATCTCGCCCGGGTAGAAGCACGGCACCACGACGGAGTCGGGCACGATCGGCCGGGACGACACGATGCCGGGTACGGCGGCCGCCGCGGTGGCGAGCCGCTCGCACACCAGGTCCACGTCCACGGCTACCGCCTCCGCCGCGATGGCAGTGCCGGCGTGGCGGCCGGCTCGCCGCCGGGCTCGCCGGCGGCCGCCGGTTCGACGTCGACCTGCCGCCGCCAGAACCGGATGAGCACGTCGAGCGCGTCGGCTGCACCGGCGTCGCCGGCGGCGCGCAGCGCGGCCTGCTCGGTGCGCAGCGCCGCGAGGGCGTGGTGGGCGCTGATCTGCTGCTCGGCCCGCGCCACTTCGGCGGCGTCGCCGGCGGCGGCGTGCGCCTCCCGCTCGACGGTCAGGGCGGCGAGGATCTCCTCGGTGGTGGTCATGGGGCCTCCGGGCAGGAGCAGGGGCGGCACGCGCAGGTCAGGTCCATGCATTCGCGGCAGTAGTGCTCGCGCACGCCACTGCACTGCGAGATGCACCCCGACGTCGAGCGCACCGGCTCCGGCTCGATCGGGTCCTGCGGCTCGTCGGGCAGGGGCAGTGGGCGGCGCAGCGGCACGGTGAGGGTGCCGCGCACCGGCCTGCCGTCGTCGCCGAGGATCAGCGCGCCGTCGGCGTTGCGCCGGTACTGCTCGACGGTCACCCGCCCGTCGCTGACGTCGATGACCGAGGGGATCGGGATGAGCCGGCCGTTGATGCCGTGGTCGCGCACCCACGCCTCGAGGGCCTCGCGGTGCGCGAAGTAGGTGTCGTGGTCGACCACCACGACCGCGTCGAGTGCCACGGGTCCTCCTGTCAGGCGAAGCCGGGCCCGGTGACGGACTCGACGAGAGCGGCGACGTCGGGGTCCAGGCGGGCCATCCGGATCACCCCGCCCCACTCGGCGGAGCCGGCCACGCCCTCGGGGGTGTCGGGGCGCTTGGCCAGGCGCATCGACTGGATCAGCGCGGCCTGCGCGATCTTGCCGGGCAGGGCGGGCCACCCGTAGCGGGCGGTGATCCGCAGCAGCGCGTCCCGCGGCCACACCCGGGCGCGCAGCACCGTGATCGGGTCCCCCGGGTCGGGGGGCTCGATCTCCCACCCGGTGAAGGTCCGCCACGTCTCGCCGGAGCGGATCTCGACGAGCAGGTCGCCGGCGGTGGCGATCTCGTGCATCGAGCCGAGCAGCAGCAGGTGATCGCAGCCCTCCCGGACCAGCCGCCCCCGGGTGTACAGCTCCCGGGTGGTGACGCCGGTCGGGGGGAGGAACGCCCCGGGCGGCCGGCCCGGCGGGTGATCGTCGATGCCGCGGCTGGACGCCTCGATCACCTGAGTCAGCGCCTCGTCCTGCACCGGGTCGACGCCGGTGATCTTCAGCTGGTGGCGCAGCAGCGGCAAGGTCGTGTACAGGCCGGCCATGCTGTGCGCCCCTTACTCGTCCGGGCTTTCCGGGTCCGCGTCGACCGGCACGCCCGCGTCCTGCAGGAGCTGCCACACCTGCTCCCGCTTGGCCTCCGCGGGCACCACCACGTCGACGGCGGCCGCGTAGGTGCGCCAGGCCCGGTCGCCGGAGCCCGGGCCGGAGCGCGGCGGCGGCGCCGGCCGCTCGGTGGTCTCCCGGGCCGGCTTGTCGGTGCGCTGCGGGCCGGGCCGGTCGGTGGTCTCGACCGGGCCGCCCGGGCGGTCGACGTAGCAGGCGCGCACGTTGTCGCACCACTTCGCGGCCTCGTCCTCGGGCAGGTCGATCTCCTCGCCCGGATGCCACGAGAACTCGAGGCCGCTGATGCTGGTGAGGATCCTGACGGCGACCATCAGGCGTGCACCGTGGGGGCGACGCGCGGGTCGGCCAGGACCACCGCGGCACCGTAGACGCCGCCGGTCGCACCCGGGGCGACGGTCACGTTGACCCGCAGGAACCGCCGGCGGCCGAGGTAGCCGATCTCGAAGACCTTGTTGTCGTCGGCGGCGACGATGCCCGGCTCGACGCCCTGCAGCTTGTCGTCGGCGACGTCGGCCCAGGCGGCGCCGTCGTCAGAGTCCTGCACGACGATGGTGTGCGTGCCGTCGGTGATCACGCCGCAGGCGACGACGATCATCGCGGCCTGGAACATCGCGCCGCCGCCGACGCGGTCGACGGTGCTGCCCTGCGCGGTGGCGTTGCGGGTCGCCGGCGGCAGCGACTGCACCGTGAGCAGGCTGTTGTACGGGTCCTTGGTGGTCATGCTGGGTGCCTTCCGCGCGGGGACAAGGGCAGGTCAGGGGGTGGCCGGGGCGGTGGGAGGGGTGCACCGCCCCGGCCAGATCAGGGGGTGAGATGTCCGATTCACCTAGGTCCCTAGGTAGCTAGGTCCCTAGGTGAATCGGACAGGCCGGGCTGCCGGTCAGGCGGCCGAGTGCTGGTAGACCCGGTAGGCGTTGCGGTCCTGCACCGAGCCGTCGAGGCGGGCGAAGGACAGGAACGCGGCCTGCATCCGCTCGGCGTACCGCTCGTTGAGGCGCATCAGGGTGACGCCGCGCACGAGGCGGATCACGTACGCCGAACGGATGTCGCCGAAGATGATCGACGCCGCGTTGGCGGCCGGGACCGGCATCGAGTTGTCGATCGCGTAGGCGCGGCCGTTGATGGTGGCGGGCATGCCCGCGGCCGGGACCGGGATCCACAGCGGCCGCTGGTCGGCGTCCTTCAGCTTGCGCAACACCTTCAGCGTCTGGTCGTGGAACACGTACCGGCTGTTGCTGTTGCGGTAGGCCGGGTCGACGGCGTGCTCCAGGTCGACCAGGTCGTCGTAGGTGACCGAGGTGGTCTGCCCGTTCGCGCCGGTCTTGCCGACCACGGCGTTGGACAGGATGCCCTCGGGCTGGTCGACGCCGGTGCCGGTGATCCACGCCCGGGCCGACCGGCGGCCGATGCGCTCGCCGAGCTTGCGGGACATCAGCCCGTCGACGTCGACGGCGGAGTCCTGCAACAGCGCGAACGGGAACTTCACCATCTTGCTGGAGACGATGTGGGCCTTCAGCTTGCGGCCGGTGAACTTGACGTCCTGCTCGGTGACCTCGTCGTTCTCGCCGAGGAACTCGCCCTCGTTGCCGGTGTCGTCCATGCCGATCCACGGCAGGTCCGCACCGGTGTCGGTGGTGAGGGTCTCGGCGTACTGGGCGATGCCGCCGAAGGCCTTCATCACGTCGACGAACTTGTTGCGGAACGAGTCCGGCACGAGGAAGCCGCCGGCGGTGTCGGCACCGGAGGTCTGGGCTCGACTCTCCAGCTCGACGTGGGCGCCCATGAGCAGGTCCCGGTCCTCGTTGGACAGGCGGGAGATGCCCTGGGTGAGGTAGCGGCGGAACGCCGCGGCGTAGCGCCGGTCGGCCTCGGCCTGGTCGCTGTCCTCGCCGCCGCCGTTGCCGCGGGCGGAGACGACGTCGTCCCGGTCGACCTCGTCGAGGCGGGCGGCCCGCTCGAACCGCTCGATGTCCGAGCTGGCCTCGTCGAGGTCGGTCTCGGCGGCGTCCCAGGCCTGCCGCTCCTCGGCGGTCAGGTCGCGGTTCTCCTCGTCGGCCCGGCGGCGGATCTCCTGCATCTGCGCCCAGGTGCGGTTCTGCCGCTCGACCGCCCGCCGCAGAAGGGTTGCGCTCACGTGGTTCTCCTTGTCTGCCCTGTTCAGCGGGCGGGGTGGGCCAGGCGCGGGTAGCGCTTGGCGTAGCCGCGCATGACGCGGTCGACGTGCTCGGTGTGCCGGCGCTGCGCCGGCTGATCGGCGGGCCGCTCGACCTGCTTGAGCAGCTCGCGCAGCTCTTCGCGGTGAGCGGCGCGGCGCTCGATGGCGTCGTAGTCGCCGCGGGACAGCAGCGCCGGCACCACCTGGCGCAGGGCGGCCTCGGTGTCGGCGTAGGCCGGGAATGTGACCGCGCTGACCTCGATGAGGTCGATGTCGCGGATGATCCGCAGGTCGGCGGTGTAGACCTCGACCTTGCCGTCGGCGCGGGGCTCCTCGACCTCGATCTCGGTCCACTCCGAGCCGCCCGGGGCGACCCAGAACCCGATCGACATGCCGGTGATGCGCCGCTTCTCGACGTTGCGGCGCAGGTCCCGGACGTAGGACAGCTCCTCGTCCAGCCCGGAGTCGACCTCGATACCCCGGTCGGTCTCGGTCAGGACCAGATCGCCGGCCGAGACCCGGGACACCAGGTAGTAGGTGTCGTGGTCGATCAGCATCCGCTGGTCGAACTCGGCCAGGGTCCGCGCCGCCGCACCCGAGGCGAACTCCTCGAAAAAGCCCCAGGTACGCGGGTTGCCGATTGCAGCGCGCACCCCGTACACGGCGGCCAGGCCGCCGAAACGGCTGCCGCCGTCGTCGGCGGCGCGCAGCTGCACGCCCGCCTGGTCCATGGCGAGGGTGCGCAGCTCGATCAGCTCGCCGCCGGGCTGTCCGGTGCGGCGCTCAGTCCTCATCGTCGGACTCCTCGTCCTCGTCGTCGGGCGCCGGCGCCGGCGCGGGGGTCGGCTCCGGCTCCTCGCCGAGGGGGGTCATGTTGGCCGGCTGCAGGTAGCCCTGGCCCTTGCCGTCGGGGATCGGCGGCAGGTCCTCGTAGGCGCGGATCTCGTCGGCGTTCAGGCCGCCGACCTCGCGCAGCACCCTGTAGAAGGCGGCGCGGGCCTGGGCGTCGGCGCGCAGCAGGCCGTTGACGTTGTAGCGCACGTCGCGGTCGCGGCCGACGTCGGCGAACAGTTCCTTCTCGATGCGCTGCTCGGTCGGCGCCAACCACGTCGGGTGCAAATCGAAGGTGATCCACCCCTGCGCCTGCTGCTCCAGCCCCGTCCCCCAGCTGGTCGACTTGGCCGTCTCGAACAGCAGGAACAGCGGCGTGCCGAAGAACCGGGCGACCTCCGGGACGGCGAACTGCCGGGTCTCCAGGAACTGCGCGTCACGCAGCGGCATGGTGATCGGCGCGAACTTCGCCTTGCTGTCGAGCACGGCGATCTTGTGGGCGTTGTCCGTGCCGGACATGCGGGCTTCCCAGCGCCGCTGCAGGGCCAGGGCCTGGGAATCCTTGAGGCGCTGCTCGACCTGCAGCACGCCCGACAGTTGGGCGCCGCGGGCGAAGAACTTGGCCCCGGACTTCTCCGCGGCCTGCGCCAGCGCGATCGCGCTGGCGGCGAGCCGGATCGGGGACAGGCCGGTGACGCCGTCGTAGTTCAGGCCGGGGATGTGCAGGATGTCCCGCGAGGTGAGAACCCGCTTGGTGCCCCAGTCGTCGGTGACCTCGAAGATCTTCCCGCCGGGGTTGAGGGCGGTGGGCTTGACCTTGCCGACCTTGTACCGGTCGGGGCTGATCGGCCACAGCTCCTTGACGGTGCCGGCGCGGTTGCGGACCTTCTGGATGGCCGCGTTGCCCCAGCCGAGGCGGTGGGCGTAGGTAAGCCGCCACAGCTCGAGGCGGGTCAGCTCGGGGTGCGGGTTGCGCAGCAGCGGCTCGGGCACCTTGACCCGGGTGTCCGGCTGGTAGGTGTGCAGCGGCAGCGCGGCCGCCACGCCGGAGGTGACCGCGATGCACCGGTACACCGCCGACATCCGCAGCCCGGACGCCGGCGTGACGCTGATCCCGGCGTCCGTGGTGTCGCCGCCGAGGTACTCCAGCAGCGTGTCGGCGGTCAGCGGTGTCGACGGGTCCTGGATGTTGCGCCGGAACAGCCCCTGCAGGGCGGTCACGTGCGACTCCCGGCCCGGTACGCGGCCAGGGCCCGGGCGAGCCGCTCGGTCCAGTGCACGGTCGGGCGGCGCTTGGGCTTGGCAGCCGCCGCGCGGGCGTTGGAGGTCACGACCAGGACCACGCCGGCGACCAGCAGCGCCGCCGGCGGCCACACCGCGTACCCGAAGGCGACCAGGCACAGGTAGCCGGCGAGCTCCATCGCGTTGTTCAGCCGGGCGCCCCTGGGTCGTGGCGGGGCCTCGGCGACGCGGGCCGGCACCTCGCTGGCGGTCATCAGCTCGTCGTCCATCACAGGGGGCCTTTCGTCACCAGAGGTTGGGTGGTCCGTCCTCGACCAGGAGGTGCGCGCGGGTGTCCAGCGCCCAGGTGGCGAGCGTCACGGCCTCGAGGCAGGAGATCTCCGCCGAGCCCTTGCGGCCCCACGCCTGCGCGCCGTCGCCGATCTCGCGGACCGTCGCACCGGCCAGGGCGTTGCTCAGCTGCAGCTGGTCGCGGTGCCTTGCTGCGAGCTGGACGGCGGCGTCGACGAACAGCCCGAACGCCGCGCCCATGTCCGCCCCGGAGGTGACCGCCAGGTCGCCGCGCTGCGGCTGGTCCGGGTCCTCCGGTTCGCGGATGCCGACCTTGTTGAGTGCGGCGATCACCGATGCGGCGGGGCCGCGGGCGTCGATCGCGATGGCGACCGGGTCGTGCTTCTTGCGGAGCTTGACCAGCCGCTTGACCAGCCAGTGTGTGCCCGGGGCGTGGGCGATGATCTCCCAGTGCAGCAGCCCGTCCGCGCGGCGGCCGCACACCGCGATCGCCGCATACCGGCGGTTCTTGGCGATCGCCACGCCGAACGCGACGTCTCCGACCCGCCGGGAGTCCTTGTCGGCCAGGTCCCGCCACAGCTCCGGGGAGATCGGCCCGCCCTCGGCCTTGATCTGCACCGGCCAGATGCAGAGGCGCTCGCGGGCGAACCCGGCCGGCGACATGGCGCGGTACTCGGTGTCCTGGATCCACTTGACGGTGATCCGGATGCCGAGTGCGGGGTTGGTGGCGGCCCAGTTCGCCGGCGACCCGAGGTCGATCTTGTCGAGGTTGTCCAGGTCCCCGGCCAGGCCCCAGTCCCGCCACAGCAGCGACGGGTCGGTGCCGGACTCGCCGCGCTCGCGCAGCGCGTAGAGCACCTCGCCGGACTCGCCGTCCAGCGGCGGCGAGCTGGCGTAGATGATCTGCGGGTTGCCGGTCACCGTCCGGGCCGACATGGTCGGCATCAGCGCGTCCTGCTGCGCCCGGGTATAGGCGTAGGCCTCGTCGACGATGACCACGTCGCCGGAGAAGCCGCGGCCGCTGCCTTTGCTGCGGGCGATGAACTTGATCCGCTGGCCGGTGGACCTGCGCAGGAAGCCGTGGTAGCCGTTGCCGCTGCTGACCTTGATGTCGCCTGGCTCGAGGACGCCGGCCTTCTCCAGCGCCTCGAAGAGCTGCCCGAGCCGTCCGAAGAGCTCCAGCGCGGTCTTGACCTCGTGCGCCGTCCAGATGATCAGCTTCTCGCCGAGCAGGATCATGCCGGCGAGGACCCGGGCCTCGAGGATTGCCGACTTGCCGTTCTGCCGGCCCAGGATCTCCGCGCACTCCAGGCACGTGAACTTGCCGTCCTCGCCGATGGCGAGCATCAGCGTCAGCGAGTCCTGCTGCCACGGGTCGAGGAACAGCCCGGCGATCTGCGCGAGCTCGATCGCCTCGGGCCCGTACGAGTCGACGTACGGGGGGTGGGTGTTAACCCGCGGGTGGCGAGCGCCTCTTACGGGCAATCCGAGCGGTGAGGTCTGCAACGCTGCCTCCACCTGGACCACCCGCCGCGGCCGCGGCCGGCGAGGCCTGCCCGTCGCCGGTGGCCACCACCGCGGCCGCCGGCGGCGGCGGCTCACTGCGCGGTGCCGCGGCCGACGCAGCGGGGCGGCCGGTCGCGCCGGCACGCGCCCGGGCGAGATCGCCGAGGACCTGGCGCAGCGCGAGGGCCTGCTGCCGGGACTCGGTCAGCGCCTTGTCGATGATCACGACCACGCTGTCTCCGCCGTCTCCGACGAGCGGGACGAACCGCGCCCACTCGCGGCTCTCGCCGCGCAGGAACGCGTCCAGGCGGTCGCACCGGTCGGCCAGCCGGCACGCCTCCTCGAGGAGCACCAGCTCGGTCGCGGTCAGCGGGCCCTGGTCGAGGACCTGCCGCCACAGCCGCCGGCCCCGCGCCTCCAACACGGGCGGTGACGGCGTGACCGGTGCCGTCACGGCCGCGGCGGGTGTCACGGCCGGGTCGGTCACGGCTGTCACACCCGGGGATGTCACGGTCTCTGTCACGGCCGCGGCCAGGGCGTCAGGGCACCGCTGCGGGTCGCAAAACCGGTGGTCATCGTCCTTGTGGGCGCGGGAGCGGCGCTGCCTCTGCGCGGCTGTGAGGGCCATCCGCGCCGCCCTCCCGAGAATCTGTCACGTGACGGGGGAGAGATGGGAGCCTGGAGCGTGGGGTCACCCAGGCCGGCCCGTCAACTTTCCAGGCCCCCCTACCCTGCGTCACCAGTCCTCACTGGTCACCAAGGTCGGCAGGGCCTGCTTGTTTCCTCGCGACTGGTTGCACTTGCGACCACACTCGGGGCAGCCCGTCACTCCGTGGGCTGGGCGCATGGCGTGTGGGTCGATGGGCTGCGTGCTGTCCACGCTGATCGGTATCAGGTGGTCCGCGTCAGTAGCACCAGGGTGTCCACACAGGTGGCACACGTGCCCGTAGATCAGGAACATGCTGTCCCTGGCCCTGCGGTAGGGGCGTCCTACACGGTGCCTGCTGCGGGGGGCCATCCGTAGACTCCCTTGCAGCAGCCCTTACAGGAGGCACCCGATGGCCCAGGGCCAGCCTGAGCAGCCCGATCTGCCGACCAGCCCGATCAGCGCCCTGCAGTCCGACGCGATCAGCCTGCATGAGCTGCACAGTGCCTACGTGCAGGCCGGATTCACCGAGGACCAGGCGATGCAGCTGGCCTGCGCGGTGATCGCCTCTGCGGTCCAGGCGCACGTCATGGCCGCCGAGATCCGACGCCTGTAAGGTGCGGCCATGACCGACGCGGCCAAGGGCATCACGGTGACCACCTACGACCAGCGCGACGAGAAGGCCGACACCGCCGCGCACCCGAACGCGACCGGGGTCGAGGTCATGGACCATCACCTGCTGGTGCTGCAGGGCGGCAAGACCCTGGCGGTCTACGCGCCCGGCTGGTGGGCCAGCGCCGTGGTGAACGAGGCCACCTCGTCGACGACCGCCAGCCCGCCGCAGTAGCCGCGCGCTGCTGGCGGGTGCAGCCGCGGCGGGCAGCACGGCGCCCGCACGCCACGAACGGCGAGGGCGGCCAGGCGCAGCTGCCTGTCCCCGTACGCCGTCGCCATCTCGAGCTCGGCGGCGAAGCGGCGCAGCGCCTCGAGCGGGTCCGGGCGGCCGGCGGGCTTGCCGGCTGGTCGGCCGATCGCCTTGCTCATCGCAGCCCCGGCCGCTCAGTCGCAGTCGACGTCGTCGTCGACCGGAACGATCACCGGGTAGACGATCGGCCGGCCGTCCTGGTAGCGGGTCTTGTAGACGGTCGGCCGGCTCACCGGTTGCCGCGGTCGGCTCGGCGCCCGGTACGCGGGGGCCTTCGGCGCGGCGGGTGCCTGCACGGCGGGCGGCCGCGGCGGTGACGGCGCCGCGCAGGCGGGCCCGGCGACGACCGCGGCCACGACGCCGACCGCCATCAGCAGCAGCGCCAGGATCACCAGGATCGAGGCCGCGACCTTCATCGCCGGCGGCGTTGTGTGACCCATCGGAGCCGTCCCCCTCAGATCGAGCTTCTCGCCGACTCGTGCCGGCGAGTACGAACCGTTCGTTATGGCCGGATGACGTCGCCGCCGGTGGCGACCATCGGAACGGCGGCCGCCAGAGCGTCCGGGCTCGGCGCGTGCGCGTCGAAGACCACCACGTCGGCGGTGAGCCCGCGGAACCGGTCGCTGCCGCTGACGCCGAACGCCACGCAGCCGCGGCCGCCGATGGCGGTGATGCGCTCGCCTCCCCTGGCACGCCGGATCCGCTCGCCGGGCAGGGCGTGCGCGGCCACCTCGGCGAACGCGAGGCGGGCGAGATGCGGCGTTTCGGCCAGCACGACGACGCGGCGGCCGTCGCGCATGTCCGCCAGTACGCCGGCGGCGGTGTAGCGGTTCACGGTGGCCCTTCTCTGTCGCGGCGCGGGTCAGCCGGCACGGTTGGCCTCCTCGGCGGCGGTGAGTCGCTCGCGGGCGATGGCGGCGTAGTGGGCGGTGTACTCGACGCCCACGAATGGGCGGCCGCTGGCCAGGGCGGCGACGCCGGTGGATCCGGACCCGGCGAACGGGTCGAGCACCGTGCCGCCGGGCGGGCACACCTTGATCAGGTCGGTGAGCAGTTCGACGGGCTTCTGGGTGATGTGCCGGCGGTTGGCGCCGCGGGGTTGGCTGGCGGAGTAGAGGCCGGGCAGGCAGACGGGGTTGCGGGTGGCGTCGACGGGCCCGTTGCTGCCCCAGAGGATGTATTCGCAGCTGGCGGCGAAGCCGCCGCGGCGGGGCCGGTGGATGGGCTTGTGCCAGGGGATGACGCCGCGCCAGAGCCAGCCTCCGATCTGCAGCGCGTCGCTGGTGGCGGCGAGCTGCCGCCAGTCGGTGAACACCAGGAGGCTGGCGCCGGGCCGGCTGGCGGCGAGGCAGTGGGCGAGGAGCAGGCCGAGCCAGGCGGTGTACGAGCGCTGGTCGCGGTTGTCGCCGGCGAAGTCGGCGAGGCCGTGCTGCGCGTCGCCGGAGACGTACTTGTCGCGGGCGGTGGTGCTGACCCGGTCTGACTGGGTGCGCCCGCCGCTGTTGTAGGGCGGGTCGGCGAGGACCAGGTCGACCTGGCCGGGCGTCAGGGTGGGCAGGATGGCGAGCGCGTCGCCGTGGTGCAGGGTCCAGGAGAGCATGTGGCGATTCCGGTCGGGCCGGTGTCGCCGTCAGGCCGCCAGGCCGAACAGGGCCGGTGCCGGGGCGGGGGCGTTGGCGCGTTTCCGGCCGCGGCCGGAGGCGTCGGTGGCCGCCTCGGCGGCGGTGACTTCGTCGAGCAGATACCAGGTGGTGCCGCGGCCGCGTCCGGGCCGATTGAAGCGCTGGATGCGGCCGCGGCGGGCCCAGGAGCGGATGAGGTCGACGGTCACGTCGGGGCACCGCAGGTGCACGACGATCGCCTCGGCGGTGCCGTAACGGCGGCCGCCGATGGTGAGGATGCCGGTCACCGGGTGCTGCCGGTGGTGGGTGGTCTGTCAGCCGGGGCGGGCCGGGGGCGGCGACGCCGGCGGGGGCGAGTGGTTTTCGGAGCGGTGGTGCCGTCGATCGCGCGCCCGAGGGGGGCGACGGCGGTGACCTGCTCGGCGAGGCTGGGCAACGGGTGCTCCCTTCCCCGCCGGTGGTCAGGCGGCGGTTTGCTCCGATGGTGCGGTGTGCAGGCCAGCGAGCAGCACCCTCACCAGGGGCGAGTCGGCCGGCCAGATGTGGCGCACCCGGATCGGCCGGGTGGCCATGGCGCAGGCGCACAACGGGCCGCGGCAGCGGCAGGCGTCGTTGTCGCAGACCACCGTCCACGCGGCGGTGTACGGCGAGGAGATCTGCGCCTGCAGGCGCCGCTGTCCGCAGGCGGGACAGCGGGGGCCGCCGGGCAGCGACCAGCGGTCGGCGTCGAGGCCGACGACGCCGCGCAGCCGGCGGTCCAGGACGTCCAGGTCGCCGTGAACCTCGCGGGCGAGCGCGGGGCTGACGGCGGGCAGGGCGGCGGCGAGGTAGTCGCAGCGGCCGTCCCACTTACTGTCGGCGATGTCGACCCACAGGCTGCTCCAGCAGAGCAGGGGGTGGGTGCGCAGCTCGCTCGCGACGAGCATGACCGCGTGGTGCACGGTGGGCCCGAGGTCGGCCTCGACGTCCAGCAACGCCGGGTTGACCGGCGCTGGTGTCGCGCCGGCCGGCTTGATGCCGGCCCGCTGGTTGACGAGGCGGTCCGCCTTCTCCGCGCGCAGCAGCTCGTCGTACGCGGCGAGCGCGGCCGCCGAACGATGCCGGGCGGGCGCGTCGGCGGGCTGCGGGTTCGTGATGAGCAGGGCGTCGCGGACGACGTCCAGGTAGGACACGGCGCGGCGCAGCGAGGCGAGAGCGGCGGCGGCGTGCAACTGGTGCGGGTGGTACGTCATGCGCCGCCTCCCGGGCTGTCGCAGGTACTGTCAGAGGCCGGTGATGCCCTGCACTGCGCTGCGGTAGGGGACGGCGGGGTCAGGGACGCGGGGGCGTCCCTGCCTCGTTGTCGCGTCGGGGTCCGGGGTACCTGGCGGTGAGGGTTGACGACGCCCGGGGACGCGAAAAGCCCGCCAGCGCCGGGGGCGGACGCTAGACGGGCTTCGGGTACAGCTCACCTACTGGCGGGTGAACGGACAATAGGATGCCCCGGTCCGAACAGGTGTGTCAAGCACCGGGTGTCCGGGTCACGTCACGGACGTCCAGGCGGCCCATCCGCAGCAGGCCACGATCGCCAGCATGAACACGACCCACACCAGCAGCTGGACGCTGAGACCGATCAGCTGGAGCCAGTCGTTGAGCCTGGCCAGCCGCCGCACGGCGCGTCCACCGGGGATGCCCGGCGGCACGTACGGCGGTGGGAGCGGCGGGTAGTGCGCTGGGCCCTGCGGCTGCCGGGCCGGGTACGGCGCGGCCGCTGGCGGGGGTGCCGTGCGGTAGTGGCCGGGTGGCAGCGGCTGCGTCGGCGGCATCGGCGGCGCCTGGCCGGCGGCGGGCTGTTGCTGGGCCTTCCAGGCGATCTTGCGGCGGCGCACCCACTCCATGCGCTCGGGTCTACGGCTGGTGAGCCACTGCCGGAACGTGACGGTGAAGGTGTGGTCGTAGCTGGGTCGGTCAGGGTCGACCGGTACGCGGAACATGCGGGCTGTAGGCCTCCCGATGGGGTGACAGGTCATCGACACCCTGCCATGCCGGGTGCACCGGGTTCACTCAGCCGATCGGGCCTACCCGCCGGTCGCTTCTCGAGGGCGAGACCGCGCGGATTCTTGTTCTCACCCCACCTTAAACCCTTGTCTCTATCATGGGTTTCTGTTAGGCTTTTCCTTGACAGGAACAAGGGAAGGAGGTGAGATTTAGATGAGCAGCCGGATGGACCAGATCGTGGCAGCGGCGGTACGGCAGGGCTTCTCGGTCCGCCAGACCCGCACCGGCGCGTGGATCTTCGCTAAGGGGATCTCGACGCTGGTGTTCACGCACACTCCACACTCCCCCAAGGAGTGGATGGAGATGCTGAGCGCGCTGCGCGGCGCTGGTTTGCGGTTCCCCGTCTACCGGCGGCGGTGACCGCGCCGGGGGCCGCGTACCGGCGCGGCCCCCGGCCCCATCCGGGTCCTGACAGGAACAAGGGATGAGGAGTCCAGTATGACAATGCGAAGCCAGCGGTGGCGCGCCCGCGTCACCTTCATGCACCCCGGCAACCTCGACGACGAGCAGCTCGCCGCCCTCACCCAGGCGCTGCCCGGCTACGGCATCCTGCACGACAACGGCACCGACCGGATGCGCGCGGAGATGGACGTCGACGCCCCGAGCGCGCGGCTGGCCTGTGACGCCGCGGTGCGGGCGCTGCGCGCCGCTCACGCCCAGGTGGTCGGCGGACCGGTCACCATCACCGGGCTGCGGGTGCTCACCGCCGCCGACCACGAGCGGGAACTCGCGTACCCGCCGGCGCTGGACCTGGTCGGCACCGCCGAGGTCGCGCAGATGCTCGGCGTGAGCACCCAGCGCGCCGGCGAGCTCGCCCGCACCAACCCGGCGTTCCCGGCGCCGGTGGCCACGCTCAAGATGGGACCGGTGTGGACCCGGGCGTCGATCGAGGCGTTCGACCGCGGCTGGGAACGCCGGTCGGGCCGGCCACCCAAGACGGCCTGACCCAAGGTCGGCCGTCACGAGTCGGACGGCTCGTCGGGCCGGGTCATGTCGCGCAGGGCGTCCTGCGGCGCCGCCTGCCGCAGGTAGTCGCGCCGCCAGCCGCGGCGGGTGCGCCGGCACCGGCCGCACGCCCACGGCAGCGGCCACCACCGGCCGCAGCTCCAGCACCGCCAGGTCCTCACGGGACGACCGCCGCGGTGGTGCCGACGAGCCGGCCGTCGCGGGCCGCCTCGGTCAGGGTCGCGAGGAGGTCCCCGGTCCAGGTCGCGGTGAGTCCGGCGCGGGCGACCAGAAACAGGCCGCAGCGCCCGCCGCGGGCGGCGACCACGTCCAGCCAGCCCGGCGGTATCGGCGGCAGCGGCGCCAGCAGCTGCAGGCGCCGCCGGCCGTACACGCCGCCGCCGCGGCCGCCGCTGGGCAGCTGCACCCGCCAGCACAGCGGCCCCTCCGGTGTCGGCGGGCACAGCGGGTCGGCGGCCGGCTGCATGCCGCCCGCGAGCGCACCGGTGAGGACCAGGTCGCGGCGCTCGCCGACGTCGGCGACGCCGCGCTCGTCGAGCACCTCGGCGGACATGGCGATCTCCACGACGATGCACGCCACCACCTGGCCGCCGGCGGCGCGGCCGGCGTAGGCGAACCCGGTGGCCTCGGTCTCGTCCAGCGACGGCAGGGCCGCGGTGGGGAGCAGGCGGACGCCGGCGGGCCCGCAGTGCACGTGGGCGATCCACAGGCGGGCGTAGCCGGGGCCGACGTCGACGCCGGCGTGCAGCGGCTCGCCGGCGTCGACCCGCCCGCGTCGGCGGCAGTAGGTGCACCGGTACTCGGCCAGGTAGGGGCCCGCGGCGAGTTCGGCGGCGCGCTGAGCGCCGATGACCTCGGCGACGTCGGGGGCGATGGTGAGGTTACGCACGGCTGGTGGCCTCTCGTCGGCGCAGGGCGGAGGGGATGTCGGCGTCGGAGAGCACGCCGTGGTAGGCGCCGCGGCACTGGCAGTCGCAGTCCTTGACCGGCACGCCAGCCGAGATGAGGCACTGCGGGGAGCAGCCGTGAGCGCGCACGAGCGCGGCGGCGGTGGACACCTCTTCGGTCAGCGGCACCGGCCGTCCCGGCACGCGGTGTTCCTCCCAGGTGGCGGGCTCGATCTCGCTGGAGGCGAGGGTGGGCTGGTCGTAGCCAGCCCACCCTCTGCGGCTACCCACCGCCGCTCCACCCGAGCAGCACGTCTCGCGCACGCCGGATCAGCCGGAACACGTCGGCGTTGCCGCCGGCGTCGGGGTGGGCGGTGCGGGCGGCGGCCCGGAACGCGGCCTGGATGAGCTGCCGGCTCTGCGTCACGGTCACCGTGTGCACGTCACCGGCCGCCGCGATGGCGTCGGCGCTGCGCAGCAGGGTGGAGGCGGACACGCCGGCGGCGTCGGCGAGCACGCGGGCCGCCTCGTCGGGGGTGAGGGTGGTTTCGGCGGCGGTGGCGGCGATCGCGGTCCAGCCTCGGTACTGCTCGCCGGAGCGGGTGACGCCGTAGCGGTCGACCGCGCGCAGCGCCTGCAGCGCCAGGGCGATCGCCCGGACGTTGGCCTGCCAGCGGTCGTAGGCGTCGGTCGCGTAGGTCAGCGGGCCATGGACCGAGTCGAAGGACACCCGCACGCCCGGGTGCCGCAGCTGGGCATGGGCACGGACCATGCCGTCGCGGCGTAGGTCCGCCTCGGTGATGTCGACCTGGATGACCACTAGGTCGGCGCCGAGCAGCCCGGCCTCGTGCAGCAGCAGATCCAGCGTGTCGCCCCACGCGGCGCGGAACCGGTAGTGCGACCACCGGCCGACGGTGGACGGACCGGTCCAGCCGCCGCCGTTCAGGGGCCGGATCTGGTAGTGGGGCAGCGTCACGGCCGGCCCCCGGACGGATCGGGCGCGGCAGAGGCCGGCGGCTGGTAGAGCTGCGCCTCGACGTACACACGCACCTGGCGGCTGTCGCCGCGGTTCGGGTACGGGCCGGACACCTCGAGGATGGCGAGCCGTGGGGCGGTGCGCAGCTCATGGAGGGCGGCTTCGCATTCCTCCTGCAGGCCCATGAGGCGGATCTTCACGGTGCCGGCACCTCCTCGAGCAGGTCGGTGGCGCAGCCGCAGGGCATCCGCAGGGTGAACATGTCGGCGCCGCCGTTCGCCCAGGCCAGCACCGGATGCCAGCGCAGGCCGTGGCAGGAGTAGCAGCGCGGTTCGTCGTGGTCGTCCTCGCCGTCGTCCATGCTGTCGCGCCAGGCGTCCTGGTCGGCGTGCTCGTCCGGGCGGCAGCCGTCGTGGGTGGCGCGGCCGCAGCCGTCGCAGACCGGGCAGAGCACGTCGACGACCAGCACGCGGGGTGCCTGCTGCTCGGGCAGCCAGGTCACCTGCATGCCGGTGATCCGGGCGCCGGCGCAGGCCCGGCACCGCTCGGGCCCTTCGTACGGGGCGGGGGCCGGCAGGTGCAGGTGCCGGTCTGGGGTGGCCGGGGCGGTCACGCCGTCGCTCCCGGGGCCTGGTCGGGCCGGTCGTCGGCGTGCGGGAGGCGTTCGCGTATGGCCTGCAGGTAGTCGGCCCAAGCCAGGGGGTCCCGTTCGGGGTTCGGTATCTCGCCGATCAGGATGCCGCCCTGGACGGCCGACACGACGTGGACGTCGAGCCGGCACGCCGCCTTGGCTGCCAGGTCGGAGCCCACCTTGTCGCCGCGGCGGTAGGCCTGGATGCTCTCGTCGAGCAGCTCGAGGACTCGCAGGGTCTGCCGGGTGCGTTCCTCGTCGGTCATCATCGGGTCCTCCGGCTCTCGGCATCGGTGAGGGACAGGTACGGGGGCAGCCAGGGCGGCGGGTCGACGCCGGCGGTGTGGGCGACGGTGACCCACAGCCGGCCCTCGTCGCGGGTGAGGTGGTAGACGCCGCCCCGGTGGCACTCGACGCAGTGGTGCTCGGTGCTCAGCGCGGCGAGCATCGTGGCGGTGGCGTCGTCACCGGGGCTCACCTGGTAGACGGCGAACTCGGCGGCGGCGCAGAACGGGCACGGCACGTGGACGGTGCGCACCTGGTCGCCGGCACCGCCCCAGGTGACCGAGGCGTTGGCTTCGTAGCGGGTGAGGAAGGCCTCCAGGGAGGTGGGTGCGCGCATGCGGGTCTCCCAACGGTGCTGGGCCGTGAGGTATCGGCGGTGCGCATAGGCCGCGCCGACAACCACCACGACGAAGACCGTGGCGTAGAGGGCGGCGGCATACCCCTCGCCGCCGACAGCCAGGGTGAGCGCGAGTAGCCAGGCGAGAGCGGCGCAGCCGGCCTGCAGGGCCAGGAACTGGCGGTGACGGCGCTCGACCGTGCCGCGCCGCCCGCTGCCCACGACGATGGCGCTGCCGATGAGCAGGACGGCGTACACGACCGGTCCGAGGATCGTGATCAGCTTGTACACAGGGTGGGCGTCTCTCTGTGGATAAGGTGGCGAGCCGGAGGGGGCGGGCCGGCGGCGAGGTGCGAACGCCGCCGGCCCGGCAGGGGGCGTTAGCGGCGCTGGTGCTCCTGCACCGCGGCGAGGGCCTCGTCGAGCAGCTGGGGGCCGATGTAGGCGGCCAGCGCGTCGATGACGAGGGCCTGCTGGTGGCGGCGCTGCGCGAAGGCCAACAAGCGCAGCGCCTCCTTGTAGTGGCGGGGCACGCTCGCGCCGAGCTGGACCAGGTCGAGCATCGGGTCCGGCGGTGGCCCGGCGAGCATGCGCCGGAAGAACCCGGCACCGCCGCTGTCCGATTCGCCCTGTTCACCTAGGAACCTAGCTAGGTCCCTAGGTGAATCGGACATAGCGGGCGGCGGGGACTGGTCCGCGCCGCTCATGGTGGCCGCCGGCTCGGCCGGGTCCGCCGCGGTGGGCGGCGGTGCCTCGGTGGGGGTGGGCTGGGCGAAGGAGGCGGCGAAGCCGCCGGCGCGGCGGGCCTGGGGGCGTCGGGGTTTGCTGTCGGTGCTCATGCCGCGGCCTTCCGGGCGGCGGGGTAGACCTCGCCGACGACGTCGGCGTAGCGGCCGGTGTCGTCCCAGACGTAGCCGGGGCCGCGCCCGTAGAAAACGCCGTCGGGGATCTCGGTGTCGAGCACTGGCAGCTCGAGGGCGGCGAGGTCGCGGCGGGCGATGCGGGCGTCGTTGGCGGCGGCCTTGGTCTTGACCAGCAGCACGGACACGTTGAGCGGGTACAGCTCGTCGACGGCGGCGGCCTCGGCCATGGTGGCGGGCAGGCGGTCCATGTCCAGCTCGGTGGGTGCGAGCGGGATGAGCAGCTCGTCGCAGAGCTGCCCGGCGCGGTGGAAGTTGGTCACGGAGGCGCCGCCGATGTCGACGACCAGGGCGTTGGCCCGGTAGTCGGTGACGGCCTGGGTGATGCCCGGGATCATGCCGGTGGGCTCGGGCCAGGAGATCACCTGGAACGGCACCTGCTCGCCGCGGTCGAGGGCCTTGCGGTAGTGCTGGTGCAGCGACTGGGAGGTCTTGTCGGCGTCGACGCCGAGCGGCCGGTAGCCGCGGTTGGCGAGCTCGTTGAGGAGGAACCAGCAGGTGGTGGTCTTGCCGGTGCCGCCCTTGAAGCAGGCGACCATCACGGTCAGCTCCAGGCCAGCCGGGACCGGCCGGGCCTGCAGGGCGTTCGCCGGCAGGGCGAGCGCGGTAGTCGGGTGCACGGTGATGTCCTTCCGATGTGGGTGGCCCGGGCGGCGGGCGCCGCGCGAGATCGAGGGGTGTCAGCCGGCGGCTGCGGGTTGTCGCCACTGGGGGCGGCAGGCGCTGCAGACGGCGGGATGGTCGATGTCGGTGGTGATCCAGCCGGAGCCGTCGCACCGCCCGTCCGGGCAGCCGGCCGTGACGGCCGGCGGGGGGTCGGGGACGACGACGACCGGGGGCGGGCCGAGTTGGCGGATGCGCCAGCGCAGCGCGCCGTACGGGTTGTCGGCGAGGCCGGGGTCGCCGCCGCGGTGGATCTCCCGGTACAGGCCGCCGGGTGGCCACCCGGCGGTCAGGGCGGCGGCGAGCAGCGGCAGCAGGCGGCGCTGCTGCCAGCCGGCGAGCCGGGCGGTCAGGTCGGCCTGCAGCCGCTCCAGGACCTGGCGGGCCTCGTCGAGGTTCGCGACCGGGGTTGCATCGGAATGTCGCTCCTCCTCGTCCTCGTCGGCCGTGACCGCGGCGGGGCGCCCCGGTGGTCCGGGAGGTGCTGGAGGAGGAGGGAGGGGGTTTCTGTGGGGGTTCTTTTCCTTATTAGATGAAACCTGCAAATCGTGCAGGTTTGAACCTGCAACCGTTGCAGGTTCGTGCCTGCAGATCCTGCAGGTTTGGCCCCCTGGGTGGACCTCCGGCGCGGTCTCGACCAAACCTGCAACATTTGCAGGTTTGCTCTGCTCCTCGGTCGGCTGTTGCTGGTCGCGGGCGGCCTTGCGGGCCTGGGCCTTGCTCGCCTCCTCGGCCGGGTCGTACACGCCGGTCCAGTCCTGATGCGGGGGCAGCGGGGTGTCGGGGCCGTCGACGAGCAGTTGCAGCCGGTTGGAGCCGCGGCCGCCGCTCGGGTGGCCGCGGCGCAGCACCCGCAGCAGCTGGCGGTTGACCAGCCGGGCGACCGCGTTGTAGACGGTCCGTTCGGATACCTCCAGGTCCTCGGCGATCTCCCGCACCGAGCAGTAGCGGGAGTGGTGGCCGGGATCGACCCGGCGGGCCAGCCAGTGCAGCAGGGCGTTCGGTGTGGCGCCACCGGCGCGTTGATGGCGGGCCCACCGCATGGCGGTGTCGCTCATGTGCCCTCCCCTCGTGGTGTTTCTGGCATGGCGAGCCCCTCTCTGGTGGCCGTCGATGATCAGCCGGCGTTAAGGTCGGCCGACATCGCCAGCGCGGTGCGGTGGTGGCCTGGCCGGAGGTACCGGGCCTGGGTGGTCCTCCGGCAGGCCGCTACTGCTGCGAGTTGGCACCGGGCAGCTCCGGTGTGGCGGTGGGGGCCGGGCCGCGCGGGGCGGGCCGCGGGCGGTCGTGGCTCTCACCGCGCGCCGTCCGGGTGTCATCGGCCGACCGCCGGGTCGATCGCGTCGGCCAGGTGGCGGGTCAGCTCCAGCAGGGCCTCGCCCAGCAGCCGCCGCGCGCCCGGGCCGAGGCCCGTGGTGAGGCGGGCGGCGACCTCGGTGGCGTCGGCCGCGGCGGCCGGCCCGCGCAGCACCGCGGCGATCCGTCGTCGTTCCGCGGTGCTGATGCGGCGTCGCTCGGCGGCCCGGATCACGCCGGCGTCGGTCAGGCAGCCGGCGGCGACGATGGCGTCCAGGGCCCGCTCGGCGCGGGTGCGCCACCGTTGGCAGTGCGGGCAGCCCGCGATGGTGCAGGTCTGCGCGTGCGGGCTCATCGCCGCGGTCACCGCGGCGACCAGCGACGGCGGGTACGGACGACGTCGGGCCACGGTGCCTCCTCTCCTCGGGGTGTGCGGGACTGGCGGCGCCACCGGCGGGTGGGTCGCGGACTGGTGTGAGGGCGTGCTCGACCGGCAGCGCGACCTGCGGGGTCGGGCCGGTCGGCGGCGGGCCGCGATGCGCGGCGGCGGGTCAGGCCACCGGCGGCTCCTGGTCGCCGGCGCGGACGGCGGTCAGGACGACCGTGTCGGCGCGGGCGTCGTCGTGGCGGTCCCGGGCGGCCATGCGGTGCCCGGTGGAGGTGCGGTACCGGTCGAGGAGGCCCTCGAAGGCGGGGTCGGTGTCGCTGGCGTCGCGCCAGAATGGCCGCTCGCCGACGGCGAGGCCTGCGCCGGGCAGGCGGCCGCTGACGTCTCCGACGTCGGCGGCGGCGATGACCCAGCTCGCCAGCCTCGGAGGTGCCGGCAGCACCGCGTGCGGCGCGGACCAGTCCCACCAGGACAGCGTCGCGTCCGGGTCGGCGTGCCCGTCGGGCTTGACGGAGACGAGGGACCAGCCGTGCCGCTCCGACCAGTGCAGGTACACGGCGGCAGCGTCGGGCAGGACCTGCGCCCACGGTTCGGGGTCGAGGGTGATGGTGATCCGGCGGCCTTCCTCGCGCAGCGCCGGGCTGCCGGCGAACGCGGCCGGCCAGGCGCTGTGCTCGAGCACGGGCACGCCGCGCAGGTCCAGGGCGACGGCGACGGCGTCGCCGTAGGCCTCGTGGGCCAGCCTCCGGTCGCCGGCGGCCGGATCGCCGGCGACCGGAGGCGGCTCCCGCCCCGCCGACCGCACCCCTCCGACGGTGGGCGGGGCGGGGGTGGGGCCGGCGGCCGCGCCCCCGGCAGGGGGTGTCGGGTCGGCCGTCGGGCCCGGGGCAACGTCTGTGTGGTCCCACCAGGGCGGTTCGGGTGTGCCGGCGCCGAGGTCGACGTGCGGCACGGGCACCATCGGCGGGGCGTAGGGCAGCCGCAGGTGCGGGTAGGCGCCCGCCCGGGCGGCGTTGGCGTAGTCGGCCACGGGCCGGGGCAGCGACACGTCAGTCTGGTCGCGGCGGCCGTCCGGGTGGTGTCGCCACACCCGCAGCCAGCCGTCGGCGAGCCACACGCCGGCGTCGGGGATCTCGCGGTGCAGCCACCGGCACAGCGGGTCCATGTCCGGGTTCCCCGGCCAGCCGCGCACCCCCGCCGCGGACAGGGTCTGCGCGACGTGGTGCCGGTCGGCGCCGAGGGAGGCGAGCATCGCTTCCACGGCCGCGGCGAGGGTCGGCTCGCGTGTCCCCCGCCCCCACGCGGCCGGGCTGCGGGCGCCGGCCGCCCAGGCAGCCAGCCGGTCGGGCACCCGGGACGCCGCGAGGTCGGTCGGCTCGACGATCTGCGCGTCGACGACGTCGTCGCGAGCGGCCGGCCCGGACGGCAGCGCGCGCAGCGCCCGCCGCCCCGGCGGTGGGCGCATCACGACCGCCGCCGGATGTGGGCGCGGGCCCGGGCGATCGCGAGGGCGACCTCGCTGGTGCCGAGCGCGTGCGGGGTCGGCCGGGCGTCGGCGTTGTCGACCAGGTCCCAGCAGGACGCCTGCCCGATCGGGCCGTTGCCGGTGCGGCGGCGGTGCAGCGACCACCGGCCGTCCCGGGTACGCAGGTGCAGGTTCGCCTCGATGATGTCGAACCGGATCGGCGCCTCGAACGCCTGCCGGTCTTCCAGGTCGACCGGCGCGCCGGCGGCGAACCGGTCGACGACGCTGCGACGCTTGCTGCCCATCAGCCGCGGGCTCCTCTCGTCTCGTACGGGGTGCGTTGCTGTGGCGGCCGCGGGTCCAGTCGGCGGCGGCCGCGCCACACGTCCAGGGCCAGGCCGGCGACCTCGTCCACGCCGACCTGGTCGACGTCGGCCACCACGAACGCCAGCCGGTGCCCGCCGGCGTGGAACTCCCAGCTGTGCACCGCGCCGAACGCCACCTCCAGGGGGGCGCTGCTGCCCTCGATGAGCCGCTGCCCGTGCCGGCCAGCCGGCGGCACCACCAGAGCGCCCGGGCGGCGCTGGGTGGGCACGGCGAGTCGCTGCAGCCGCATGTCCAGCGCGTCGAGCAGCCCGTCCCGCCAGCCGGGGTACAGCACGTCGGTGGGCAGCATGTCGCGCATGCGCAGCGCCACCGCGTCCAGGCACGAGTCGGCGTGGTCGACCCGGCCCAGCTGCTCCAGGGTCCACCCGTAGCGGCGGCCCACCTTGTACAGGCCCACCAGGCCCGCCGCCGCGGCGTCGAGGGCGGTGCGCCCGTACAGCCAGCCCCGGCGGCGCTGCGCCGCCGACGCGGTCCGGAACCCGGCGGCGAACCACAGGTCCACATCACGCGGCGGACCAGACGGCGGCGGGAAGTCGGTCACCGGAACCACCTCTTCCGTGGGCGGGCATGACGCGGGGCGTGGGAGTGCCGGCCCGGCCGGGCCGGCGGGCGGCGGGTGCGCCGGCGCAGCGCCAGCAGGCCCTGGGTCAGCCACACCGCCGCGAGGGCCATCACGAGGGCCTCACCCGGATCCCACCTGACATCCAGGTACGCCGACTCGGCATCCACGTACGCCACGACCACCAGCACCGTCACCGAGCCGGCCACCGCGGCGGCGCCGAGCGCGACGAGCACCGCGCGCAGCCGCCGGGCCAGCCCGGACAACCGATCCCACCGCTTCACCGCAGCCCTCCCCGTCGGTGCAGCCGGCGACTCCTGTGCGGCCGCGGCCGCCACGGCGACGGCGACCCGGGGCCGCGACCCCACCGGATACATGTGGACCCCGGCCGGCGGCGCCTCCACCATCGGCGGGCCGTCCTCGTCGCCGTCGGTGCGCGAGTGCAGCAACCCCAACGGGTCGTCATCGACCGGCAGCCGGGCGGGACGCCCGCCGGCGAGCACCGCCGCCAGGCCCGCCGCGGCGCGCCGCTGCCGCGGGATCACCACCGTCACGGCCGCCCCCGTTCCTTGGGCTGGACCGTGACCTGCACCCCGAGGGCCTTCGCGTGCTGCCGGGCGGCGGCGCGCAGCGCGGTGCGCGCCTTCGCCTTGCTGCGGCCGCAGTCGATGACCACCGGGGCGCCGCCGCCGTCGGGCCGGTGGACCACGCGCCATCCGCTCTCGCGGCTGTAGCGGGCCTCCACCAGCTGGTCCTCGAGCTCGGGACGGTAGACGGTGTCGAGGGTGGTGACCGCGAACATCGGCGCGTCACGCGCGTACTCGTACTCGACGACCCGGATCTCCGGGGTGCCCTGCCAGCGCACCGGCGGGGCGACCGCGTGCAGCTTGCGCCAGCGCGGGATCAACCAGGAGTAGTCCGGGCCGGTCTTGTCGGTCCACACCCGCACCGGCGCGTACTCGTTGGCCTGCTCGACGCGCTCGACGGTCTCCCACCGGTCCAGCGGCGATATGATCCGCCAGCCCTGGTCCAGCTTCTCCGCCTCGGGGCGGACGTCGTCGCAGCCCAGGCACTTCTTGTCGGCGCCGCAGCTCAGGCAGGTCGGCTCGGCCTTGTCGAGGACCTGCGCGGCCAGGCCCCGGCGGTGGCGCAGGATCCGCAGGACGGAGGAGATCGCGCCGGCCGCGTCCGGGTGGATCTCGGCGACCAGGGTGCGCAGCTCCGACATCGCTCGGTCGAAGTCGTAGTCGTCACCCGGCAGGTACGGCACCTTCTGGTTCGCCTCGTACCGCCGGTACCAGTCGGAGTCGGTCATCGCCGCGACTCCAGGACGGTGTAGACGGCGAAGGCCTCCCGCAGCCGCGCGACCGCCCGCAGCGGATCCACCTGGTCCGCGAGGAGCAGCTCCCGCACCATGTTGACCAGGTAGCGGGGCGGGTCCTCCGCCCCGTACACCGGCGGGAACAGCACCCGCACCGCACGCTCGCGGGCGTCGGCCATCTCCTGCTCGGTCAGCGGCCCGGACGGCACCGCCCGCAGTTCGGCGAGGTAGTGGCCCAGCGTCGACAGGTCGAAGCTGGCCAACGGCAGCACGTGGTCGTCGACCACCTTCAGGACCACCGACGTGGACCAGGGCGCCACGGCCTGGACCAGACGCAGCTTCTCGGCACCGGCGCCCACCTTGGCCGACTTGTGCTGGCCGTGGACGGCACCCGCGTACTGCTCCATCGTCGGAGTGGACTGTGCGGTGCACGCCTGCCGGTCACACCACACCGGGTGCGTCACCTCGGTGGCGGGGTCGGTGGGGGCGGTGCCCGGCGGGCCGGTCGTAGCGACCGGGGCAGAAACCGTCGCAGCTCGATCGCTACACGGCTCGTGGTCCCGGCCCGCCGGGACGTCATCAGGAGTGCCGGCGTCGCCGGCGCTGTCGGTGTGAACGTCGAACGTCACGACCTGCCTCCAGGAGAAGAGCGGGGGACGAAATGGGGGTGGCGCCGGGCCGCCGGGACACCTCCGCCGGCGGCCCGGGCCGGATCAGGCGGCGGGGGACCGGCGACGGACGTCGACCGGACCGCCGGAACGAGTAGGGGAGGTGCCGCCGCGGCGGCGACGGATGTCGACCGGCGGCATTGGCGCAGCGTCGGGGACGGTCTGCGGCCGGGGCGGCGGCGTGGCGAGGGGCCCGTTGAGGGCCGGCTGGTCGCCGGCGGCGAGGATCGCCCGCACGTGCTCGGTGGTGAACCGCACGAGGCGAGTGCCGGGCAGTCGGGTGAACGGGATCTCCCGGCGCTTCACCCGGACCCGCACCCACTCGTGGGACACCTTGAGCAGCGCGGCGAGGCCGTGCATGTCTAGGACGTCCTCGAACTCGCCGACGCCGGATTGAGCCATGTCAGGCCGCCGCGCGCTTCTTGATCTTCTCGGGCCTAACGCCCAACGCCAGAGCCAGCCGACGGAAGTTCGGCGGTGAGACGCGCGGGCGGTCGCCGCGCTCGATTTGGGCGAGGTAGCCGACCGACATGGGCACCTTCGGGGCGAATGACGAGATCGTTTCGCCGAGGTCCTTGCGAAGTTCGCGGATGGCCGCTCCGTCCACCTCGATGTTCGGGGACGGGTGGGCCGACCGGGTTGTCTGCCTCATGAGCTAGGACGGTACTAGTTTGAGCCAGACGAAGCAACGTCCACGCGACGCAAAGTTGGTCCGTCTGGGTCCGTTACGTGAGTGATCAGCTTGGCGTAGTGGATTGAGCTGCGTTGAGCTGGAATGATGCTCAACCATGTCGAGTGATGCGCGAGAACGCTTGGCCGAACTGATTCGGCGCCGAAGGCTCGCACTGGGCTTGAGCGAGCGCCAGGCAGCACAGCGGGCAGGGGTATCGCGCAACACATGGGCTGGTGTCGAGGACGGAACCAGGCGTACGGCTGATCACCGATTCGCTGGTATCGAGCGAGCGATGGCCTGGGCACCGGGCAGCATCGTGGCGATTCTTGCTGGCGGCGAGCCGACCGACGCGGACGCTGACGCCGAGGCGGATCTGGGGCAGCGCGAGGCTGTGACCGCCGCGCCGCCTGCTCCTCGGGACGAGGAGGTCGAGATCGTGCTGGCCGACGACAGCTTGGACAACGAGATGAAGATGGAGATCATCGAGTTGATCTACGAGCGGCGTCAACGGGACCGGGCGGCGTCCATGGAGGAGACCCGCCGCATGATCGACATGTTCCGACGTCGGTTGTCGGCCTGATCATGTGGGTCGAGAAGAACGGGCCCGTCTACCGGATCCGGGACCTGGTCCACGGCAAGAAGGTCACCATCGAGACCGGCTGGCCGAACAAGACCGCCGCGAAGGAACGGCTGATCGTCCTCAAGGCCGAGCAGCTGCGCGGTGACTGGGTGGACCCGCGGGCGGGGAAGCTGCTGCTGGGGGACTGGATCGCCACCTGGTGGCCGGTCTACAAGGCCAGCCTCAAGCCGAACACGGTGCAGTCGGAGGGCTCGCGGATCCGCACGCACATCCTGCCGCGGCTCGGGCACCTCGCCCTCGACGAGCTGGACACGCTGGTCCTGCAGACCTGGGTCGCCGCGATGCTCACCGGGGAGAAGGACCCGGACCGGCCGGACAAGTGGAAGCATCGGCCGATCGCCGTCAAGACCGTCCGCAACTGCCACGGCCTGCTCCACAAGATCCTCGCCGCGGCGGTGCAGCAGCGCCGACTCCGCGCGAACCCCTGCGACGGGGTGCAGCTACCCAAGCTGGTCCCGCGCGAGATGCGGTTCCTCACCGAACCCGAGGCCGGCCGCCTGGTCGCCGCCGTCCCGAAGCACTGGCGGCCCCTGGTGCTGCTGCTGATCATGACCGGTTTGCGGTGGGGCGAGGCGATCGGCCTGGCGGTGAAGAACCTCGACGTGCTCACCGGCCGGCTCACCGTCGTCCGCTCCATGTCCGAACTCGCCACCGGCGAACTGGTGTTCGGCACCCCGAAGACCCACCGCGGCCGCCGCACCGTCACCTTCCCCGCCAAGACCGTCGGCGCCGCCCTCGCCGGCCTGGTCGTCGACAAGCACCGCGACGACGTCGTCTTCACCGCCCCCAACGGCGGGCCGGTCCGCACCCGCAACTTCCGCCGCGGCTGGGTCAAGTGGACCGAGAAGGCCGGCCTGCCCGGCCTGCGCATCCACGACCTGCGCCACACCCAGGCCGCCTGGCTGATCTCCGCCAACAAGCCGCTGTCCGCGATCTCCCGTCGCCTCGGCCACGCCTCCATCGCCGTCACCGACGGCCTCTACGGCCACCTGCTGCCCGAGGTCGAAGAGGGCATCCTCGCCGTGCTCGAGGCCGCCCTCACCCACATCGACCCGGCCCTGCTCGACATCGACGACAGCGTCGACCTGGCCCTCACCGACGCCGCCGCCGGCGACGACACCGCGGACGCCGGCGACGAGGTGTACCTGACGGCGGACGAACTGGAGGCCGCCATCGAAGCCGAGCTCACCGATGACGAGTGATCCGGTGACCGACGATCTCGCAGCCCTTCGCCGGCTGATGGAGAAACACGGCGTGTCCGTCCGCCTCTGCCGTGGGGACCTCTCCGACCCACACACCGCTCAGGCGATCCGCCGGGTCGTCGAACAGGTCAGCGCTGGACAGTGGAAGGAGCACCGTGGCCGCAACCACCCCGCGGGAAACCGCGCAAGCCGTCATCGACAAGGCTCACCAGGCACTCGTCGAGGCGCTCGCCCTCACCGCCGACGCCGACGACACCGCGGCCGCCGGCCCTGACCACCTGTCACACCTGGCCGAGACGCACACCGCCCGGGGCGTCCGACTCTACGAGAGGCTGCCCTGGGTGAAGCTCGCCGAGGACCTGAGGGTGAACGTTGACGCCGCCGTCACTGTCGACAGCGACGACATCGCGGCGCGGGTCATCACGGTGGCCACCGAGCACGCCAGCCGAGCCCGAGACCGGATGCGCAACCGCCGGGCGATGCCGATGCAGGAACCCGACGCCGTCACCCGGGCCGTCCAGGCCGAGGCACGCCGCCGAGCCGACCAAGCGTTCATCAACACCCTGGCCGCGCTCGGCATCCACTCCGACCGGTGACAACGGTCGAACCGCCCTAACTTCCGGGGCCTACTCACTGAGCTGTTGGAGTGAGCACGCGCCGATGTCGTACACATTCTATGGCGTACGACATTTCTGTTATCATGGAAACATGGCTGATCAGCCCTTCAGGGAAGCCGCCCAGCGGGCCTACAGGCGGCTCAACAACGACTACATCAGGATGCAGGTCGCCAGCGACTCCGCACGTTCGCACGGGTGGTGGCGCAACCTGGTCGAGCACGGGCCATGGGCTGGGCACTCGGGCCGCACGGCGCCACCGAGCCCAGAGGCCATCCCGGGCATCGCCAAGCTCTTCCGCGTCACCGAGGACCAGGTGCGGGAGATGATCGCCGCCGACTGGTACGGCGTGCAGCCCGACGTCAACGTCTCACCGCGGGCGCTGCAACTCGCCCAAGCGCTCGACGAACTCGACGAGGCCGACATGGCCCTCGCGGAAGGCCTGATTCGGCGCCTAGCCACCTTTTGATCTGGCGGCACATAGCCAACGGCCGCGAGAGGTGCGCGCGCTCCCGAGCGGCCCTGAAGCCAGCTCGCGGTCATCGAGGCCTGGGAGAAGAGCCGGCCCAGGGCACGGCTGGCGCAAGGGCAAGAAGCAACCACCGGCAACCGAGTGAGCCCCCAGGGGCCTACTGGCTTTCGGCGAGGCCGGACGGTAGCTACGCCTCGCTTGGTGACCCGCCGTCGCGGCAGTCCGCCTCTGGGGTCAGGCCGCCAGTAGGAGGGCCGGTCTTGCCACCTGTCGGGACACGTCCCGCTCCATGAGCTCACCGATGGTGATGCTCTCGGAGTCGCCCCACTCGTCCAGGGGCCGGGCCGCCTCGTTGAGGTCGCCGCTGTTGGCGATCTCCGTGGTCCAGATCAGCGTCTCGTCGACGGCGCAGACCACGACGGCGGCCTCCCCGGACGGGTGCAGCTGCGCGCCGAGATCGTTGATTCGGTCGCTCGCGACAGTGCAGATCAGGAGGAGGTCGCCAGTGCGGGTGCGGTGGGCGGACTCCAGCCGCTGGCGCTCATCCGGCCTCGTCAAAACCATGTTCGCGACGCGGTTGGCGACCTCGTTGCGGGCGATGACGTGCTGGTCCATTCGCACGCGAACCGCGACCGGGACGCCGGCCAGCTCGCGGGCGTACTCGACATGCAGACGCACCCGGGTAGACGCCGGCACCTCGGCGAAGCGCAGGATGTCCGGCAGGTCCCGCTGAAGCTGGGCGAGGGTGGCTCTGCCGGCCGACAGGTCGGGCACCTGCGGGCTGTACAGGCCCACGCCCTGATCCTCCTCGCCGGAGCTCAGGACGATCAGATCGATTACCTGATCCTCATCGCTAGGCATTCCTCAGCACCTCCCTCGCCTCGTCCATGGACAACCCGACCTGCTGTACCAGTATGACCCGCACCAGTCGCGGCGAGACGGTGTCGCCGTCATGGAAGGCGAACGTCAACGGTGGCCGCCCGTCGCACACGAGGCGCCGGTGAGAACCGGACTGCCTGACAACGCGGTAACCGAGCTGGCTCTGTAGAAGGCTCAGCATTGCCCGAGCCTTGATTGACGGCCAGTCGCTCCCCATTCCGTCATTGTGGCCCATTCGACTCAGGCACTGTGCAGCGCCTTCCCGCCCGGCGGCGAGCCCGAGATCATTTCTAGGGAAAATCTAGGGGAATTGGCGTGCCCTGCCGTACCCGTTGATACCCGACGACCCCCGTCACCTGCTGGTCAGCGGCCTGCCGGGCCTGTGACCTTGAGGGCTATTCGGGTTCAATTCCCATCAGTCACCCGGTATGACGAAGGCCCCCTCCACACGGAGGGGGCCTTCGCCGTTGGCTCAGGGAGTCGGGGTGACGTCCGGGTCGGCGCCCTCGGCCGCCGGCGGCTCGTACGGCAGGGCACTGCCCTTGACGTACTCCTCCCAGCTCATGTTCCAGTCGGTCCAGCCGTTGCCGTTCTGGAGCCGGCGCTCGGTGCCCTTGACCGTGATCGGGTCGCCGATCCGCGTGTTGGCGAAGAGCCACGCGCCGTTGGCCATCGAGACGTTCACGCAGCCGTGGGAGACGTTGACGGTGCCCTGCTGCCCCTCCGACCAGGGGGCGGCGTGGATGAACTCGCCGCCCCAGGTGAGGCGCTGCGCGTAGTCGATCTTCGTGCGGTAGCCGTCCTCGGGGCCCAGCTCCTCGAGCGTGTCGAAGACCGTCTTCCGCAGCTTCTCGATGACGACCATCGTGCCGCTCGACGACGGGGTGGACTTCTTGCCGAGGCTCACCGGGATGGTCTTGACGACGTTGCCGTCCTTCGCGACGGTCATCCGCTTGGTCCTGTTGTCCACGGTCATGACCAGCGACGGGCCGATCTTGACGTCGACGGACAGGTCGGACCGGCCGTACCAGCCGTCGCCGAGCGGCAGGCCGCCGGCCTGGATCCGGTACGACACGGTGCTGTTCGCCTTCCAGAACTCCTTCGGGCGGTACCGGACCTCGGTCGGGCTGACCCAGTGCCAGATGCCCTCCTGCGCCGGAGTGGCGGTGACGGTCATCCGGCGTTGCAGGTCGTCCCGGTGGTCCTCCGGGATCGCCCGGCCGAACTTCACGATCAGCGGCATCCCGACGCCGACCACCTGGCCGTCACCGAGGAAGCTGCTGATCCGGACCTGCTTGGCGGGCTTGGCCATGGTGGTGAAGGTGCTGGTCGCCGTGGCGGGCCGGCCGTCGTCCCCGGTCGCGGTGACGGTCGCCGTGTACGTCTCGCCGTACTCCAGGGCGCCGCTCGGCAGCCAGCTCCCGCCGTCGGCGGCGAGGGTGCCCTCGACGGCCTCGCCGGACGAGTCCTTCAGCTCGACGGTGGTCTCCTGGGACTCCTTCGCGGTGAAGGTGATGCCGGTCGAGGCCGGTACGTCCTTCACGTCGGCGGCCGGCTCGACGATGGTGACGGCGGCCTTCGGGGGAGGCGCGGCGTTCCCGTCGCCGTCGCGCCACCCGGACGATTTGTCGTCGCCGCCGGACGTGCACGCGGCGGTGAGCGTCAGCGCCGCGGCGAGAAGCCCGGCCGCGAGCGCGCGACGTCGCCCACCGCGCCGGGTCGGCTGGTCCTGGACAACTCGCATGGTTTCCTCACAGTCGTGGTGCCGATTGCCCATCCTCTCTCAGGGACGCACCAGACCTGATACCCGTTGCACCGGGTGAACCGAAACACACGGGCCGAGCTGTCCGAACGTCGACAGCTCCGATGCTGGTCAGGAGGGTGGGCCGGCGCTCAGAAGGGCGAGCCGGCACCGCCCTCGGGCACCGGCAGGGCGCTGCCCTTGACGAACTCCGACCAGCTCAGGCTCCACGCCGTCCAGCCGTTGCCGGCCGCCAGCCGCCGCTCGGTGCCGGTGACGATGATCGGGTCGCCGATCTTCGTCCTGCCGAACAGCCAGCGGGCGTTGGCCGTCGACACGTTCACGCAGCCGTGGGAGACGTTCTGGCGCCCCTGCACGTGCTCCGACCAGGGCGCGGCATGGATGTACTCACCGCCCCAGGTGAGCCGCTGCGCGAAGTCGATCTCGGTGACGTAGCGGTTGTCCGGGTCCGGGTCGTCGCGGGTGTCGAAGACGGTGGACTCCTTCTTCTCCATCACCACCATCGTGCCGCTGGAGGACGGGGTCTTCTTCTTGCCGAGGCTCACCGGCAGGGTGCGGACCACCTGGCCGTCCTCGTACACCGTCATCCGCTTGGTCGCGTTGTCGACCTTCATCTCGAACGCGCGGCCGATCTTCGCGGTCGCGACCCGGTCGACGTTGCCGTACTTGCCGTTGCTCAGCGGGATACCCGCCAGCGCGATGCGGACGCTGAGGGTCGTGCCCGGCTTCCAGTACTCCGGGGCACGGTAGTAGGCCTGGGTGCCGCCGTCGATCCAGTGCCACGCGCCGGGCTGCGGCGGGTCGGTCTGCACGAACATGCGCTTCTGCACCGCCGCCCGGTCCTTCTTCGGGATGCCGGGGCTGAACTCGACGACGACCGGCATCGCGACGCCGTACTCCTTGTCGTCGAAGAGGTAGAGCCCGGAGCCGATCATCGACTTCGGCTTCGCCATCGTCGTGAACGTGCTGCGCCCCTCGCGAGTGCCACCGTCGGCCGCGGTCGCGGTGACGGTCGCCGAGTAGCGGGTGCCGTACTTCAGCGGCGTCGACGGCACCCACGACGAGCCGTCGGCGCGCAGCCGGCCCTCGACCTGCTTGCCGTCGGCCGCCGTCAGGGTGACGGCGGACACCTTCGCACCGTCCGGCAGGGTGGCGGCGATCTCGGCGCTGACCGGCCGGTTGGTCGACCCGTCGGCCGGCGTGACCGGCAACGGCGGCCCGTTCACCGCCGTCGGCTCGGCCGGGGTGGCGCTCGCGGTCGGGTCGCTGCCCCCCACGAATCTCGCCTGCTCCGGATCGCCGCCGCACCCCGCCAGCGCCAGCGACGCCACCAGACCGAGGGCGCCCAGCGCCGCCCCGGCCCGCGTGAACATGCCCATCCCCACCCCAGTCCTCGCGTACCTGGCGGACATCGTGCCGCATCACCGCTATTGCGTACGTGCCCTGGCGCTCAGGCGTAGGCCCTTTCGCCGCTTTTACCCCATAAGCTCGACCGAAGGGGGGAGCCGGGGATCGGATTGGAACCCGGCTGACGGGCCGTGCTAAGGTTCTCCCCGTTGCCAGCGAGCGCCGCTAGCTCAACTGGCAGAGCAGCGGACTCTTAATCCGCGGGTTCGGGGTTCGAGTCCCTGGCGGCGCACCAGCAATCAAGGCCCTGACCTGGCGTTTCACGCTGGGTCGGGGCCTTTTTCGTGTCCCGCCGGTGGCCGGGTGCTCGTTGGGTGCTTGGGAGCGGTTGGACGGTTCCGGCAAGCCATGGACGCGGTGCCGTGACCTTGGATCAAGCCGCACAACGCCACAGGGCGTCGCCGCGCGGCCGGTGGTCGCCGGTCGAGACGTCGCTCCGTCTCGTGAGTTCCCCGTGCCCTATCTTGGCTCTGGTCCCTTCTCGGGCGCGGCGTCCTGTGGATCATGCGGGAAGATCCATGCCGTGGATGTCCCCGAGCTTCTTGGTCGAGCTGCCTGTCACGTGCCCGTGGTCGCGGCGGGTGAGGCCGGCACGACGGTGGCCGATGCGAACGAGTACCTCGACCACGATGAGTGGGAAATCGCGCTGGACATCCTCGTCGAACTCGGCGACGCATACCGCACCGAGACCGCCTTCTGGGATCTCCTCGCCGAGGCCGCCAGGATGATGTGGCTGTCCCGGACCGAGCGGTGGTGCCACTGGCGTCGGGCTGAAGTCGTTCACGGGGTGGTTCGCGCGGACCTTCAGCTCGTCGATCCGGGCGTCGCTGGCGGCAGGCGGACTCCCATTCCGGGCGACGGGCGTCTCCGTCCGCTGTGGGACATGGGCGCTGTGACGGCGGCGGGCGACCCGGACCTGTCCGTCGCGCGGCTCTGGGTCGAGTCGCTGCCGGATCTTCAGCCCGGCGGGAGAGCGGTGGTTCGCCTGGCTCCGCTGAGCCCGCAGCGGTGGCGACGTCTCGTGCCCGGCGACGTCATCACGATGCATGAACAGCGGCCAGTGGCCGGGACCGCGACCATCGTCGAGTCAGCGTTCTCCGTTGACGAGGATCATCATCTGTGACGGAGGGTGACGGCGGGCGGGTTCAGGCATGCCTCGGCGTTGAGTTGATCGCGGGCGTTTGGCACCGCTTCTGGGGCTGCCGGCTCTGACGCCGGTGTGGCTTAGAGATCAACAACAGGTTGCCCACTATGTGTTTTATAGGCGTTATTATGCTCGGCCCTTCGGTGGATTCGCTGAACAGTGATCTCCAAAATCTGCCCCTAAACCGCGATTAGAAGGGTGAGGGAACTCCGCGGGGTGCGCCAGCGCTTCGTTCAGCGGTCCATACGGCATCCGACGCCGCTGCAGATGATCCTGGTGGCCGTTCGCGGCGAAGGACCTCCCATCACGTTGCGTGATGAGCGATCGAAATGGCTATGAGCCGTTGATGTTCGGCGGGATCATCGGGACATGAACGACCGTACGGCCGTGCGGCGGTTGTCGCCGCGGCGGTGGCGGATCCTGTCGTTCCTGGCGCAGCACGGTTCGGCGTCGACACTGGATGTGGCGCTGGTCTGTGACGTGTCGCGGCTGACGGCTCACCGGGACCTGGCCTGGTTGCACGACGCGGGGCTGGTGCGCCGCGATCGCTCGGCGGAGGACCGCACCCACACCTGGTGGTACGCGGCCACGGCGCAGGGAGCCGAACTCCTCAGTCGTGAGCTGGCGGCATCCGGGCGGTCGGTGCCTCTGCAACTGGGCCGACGGCATCCGAGCCCGGCGGATGCCCTGCTGTTCCTGCCGTTGGTCGAGGTGTCGCGGCGGAATGCCGGGACCTGCGAGCTGTTCCAGTGGTTAGCGACGATGGAAACCTCGGCGTGGCTGCGCCAGCATGACCTGGCCCACCTGCGCGCCGACGGCTACGGCGTCTGGCTCGAGGACGGGCGCTGCCTGCGGTTCCTGGTGCACGTTGACCGAGGCCCGGTAGGCGACGCCATCGCCGAGCAGGAGAAGCGGACGTCGGGACTGAGTGGGCTGCTGACCGGCTACCGGCGTAGCCACCGAGCGGTGCCGGTCGGGGCGGTGTTGATCATCGCTCAGGACGCCGAACGGGAAGAGCAACTGCTGACCGACCTGGTCCGCGATCCGCTACGACCGCAGATTGCGGTGACCACCAGGGAGATGCTGTATCGGCACTGGCCCAATGATCAGGTGTGGAGGCTGCCCGGGGACGGCATGGCCCGGCGGCTGACCGACCTCGGAGCCTGATTTCTCTCATGCCTCCGATGCTGCGTTGCACGTTGGAGTCAGCTGCGATCAGTCCTGCCGGCCGGCACCTCGCCGGCCAGCCGGGTCGCCGCTTCGAACGCCGTCGCCCACGGGAATGCCTTCTGGCGGCTGTTGCCGCTGCCGGGCGGGTGCGGCTCCCATCCGTCGTCGGTTCCGAGAAGGACCCGGACGCGCTCCGCACGGAGGTCCGCCACGGCACGTTGGAAGGGTGCGCGGGCGGCCAGGGCGGCGTTGACGAACGGGACGACCACTGTCGGCACCCGCCGGCCGATCAGCTCGGCGACCGTGGTCATCGCGTAGTTGTCGGCGATGCCGAGGGTGATCTTGTTGACGGAGTTGTAGGTGGCGGGGGCGATGATGAGCGCGTCCGCGGCGGGGAGCGAGCGGCGGGCGCCGGGGGACGACCGGTAAGTGGAACGGACCGGGTGCCCGGTCAGCCGCTCTATCGCTTCCATGTCGATGAACTCGAGGGCGCTGGGGGTGGCGGTGACCGCCGTTGTCCACGATTGCTGCATCGCGGTGGTGATCAGTTGTGTCACGTCGGCGGCGGGCCCAGCAGCGCAGACGACGATTTGCAGGTGGCCGCCAGTCATACGCGGATCCCGGCTTGCTGGGCGAAATGCATGACGGCGGTGCGGACGTGCCCGCGGGTGAGGACTGCCAGGTCGCTGGCGATGCGCTGCACCGCTGGCCGGCACCGGATCTCCTCTGGGGCCACCTCATACGCGCTGCGTAGCGCGTTCAGGCCGTGCTCGAAGCGACCCCACTGCGTGTAGGCGCGGGCCACGTCGACGAACAGGGAGGCCCTGCGTCCGGCAAGGCTGATCTTGTCCAGTGGTACCTGGCGGGCGAGGGCTATGGCGGTGCCGGCGTCGCCCAGGGTCAGCGCGATGTTGACGCGATGCAGCAGGACATTGGTGGCACCGAAGCCGGTCCATCGGTCATTGCCGTCGTAGCCGAGCCGCCTGGCGGCTTGGGAGGCCTCGTCGAGCATGGCCTGTGCGTTGTCACGGTTGTCGTCGCGGGCGGCGGCGATAGCACCGCGGAGCAGCAGGGCGCCGTAGACGGCGACCGCGTCGGTCGAGGCGAGTCGGGTGCCGAGTCGGAGGTTCTCGGCCGCGTCTTCAGCGAGCTGCCGTGCCTGATTGCTGTGGCCGTTGCTCATCAGGGCGTGGGTCATAATCCGGGCGCTCGTGGCCATCGCCACCGGGTCCTGACTGGTTGCAGCGGCACGGGTGCTGCGTTCGGCGGCGACCAGGGCCATGCCATTGTCACCGACCTTGAGCAGCATGCTGCCGACGACGTGGTAGAGGTCGCTGGCGAGGGCTTCTACCTGCGCTCGCTGCTCGCCTTTGGTGTTTGCACGAGTCGGTTCCAGCGCGGGCAGCAGGGCCGCGAGTCCGGCGAGAACCTGCTCGTACCGGCAGGCCTGGTAGTCGGTCTTAGCTGCGGCGACGTTCCGAGCGAACTGCCGGAGCGTTAGGGCAACTCGCGTGGTGGTTCGAGACGGTGGTGCGACCAGCGCGTTGAGCAGCGGTGCGACGCTCGGCAAGGCCATGCCGCCGATCGTCACGCCCGTCAAGAGGTCCCTGCGCCGCACGTCGCCGTCCGAGTCGATGTCGTGAATGCTGCCGTCGCCAGTATGGACGTGCGTGGCGGTGACGGATGGCTTCGCGGGATCCGCAAATGCACCGCTGGTACCTGCTCTCACCAGTGCATCGAAACGCTCGCGGACGTCCGGGGTGGCCCGCGCCAGCACCGTGTCCAGGGCAGCCTGCATATCGGCACGCAGGTAGATCTTGTCGCCCTGGCTGCTCCACTTGGCCACCGTCCGCCGGGCAGCGCCCAGGTGTTCGGCGAAGCTGGTGACGCTCATCCGCAACGCCCGGCGCAGCGCGTTTGCTTCCCGGCCGGTCCAAGTCGTCACCGCAGCCATCGCACGTCCTTCCCCTACGGACAGTCGGCCGGACGATCGTAACGGCACTCGGCGTGCTTGCAGGTGCACCGTGAGTGCACCGCCAGGACATCCCCATCGCCGCGTTCACGAGCGAACCTGATCGTGCCGGTGCGCCGCTTTTGGTGAGTAGGCGGCCGGCACCGAATCACAGCCTCACGCCAGGGGACTCGAGATGAACGACGGGACCACCGGACGGCAAGGGTATCCGCCGGCGCGTCGGCCGGCCCCATCGTGTGACGCCCTCTTACGCGTGCGGCTGAGGCCTCGCCTGCGTACCGCCATGAGGGCTGCGTGGGTGGGTGATCGGCGGTCTGCTCCCAGCCGCCGTGGTGCGGCGGTGGGCTCGCCTTTCCCCCGACGAGCCCACCGCCGGCCGTCTCGACCGGGGGTGCTGGCATGACGGTGTATGTCTCGCGCAACGCGATGGCCGACCAGTCCCGGCGGCCCGAGCCGGGGTGCTCGTCTTCGCAGTGGCAGGTGCGGCCTGCTGATCCGCCGTTGCTCACTCATGTGTGGCGTCGGCTGTTCGAACAGCAGGCCAAAGAGGGTGATCGGCGGTGACCGGCCAGCAGCGCCGCCTCTCGGTCCACCGGACCGTGCCGACAGGGGTTGAGCATCTGCCGATGCGTCCGCTGTGGCTGTGCCGCCGGTGCGGGCAGCCGTGGCCTTGCGGGGCGGCGAAGGTGGCTCTCGTGGCCGAGTACCGGGACGCTCCAGTGAGCCTGTTCCTCTACCTGGCCGGCTGCCTGCACGACGCGATAGACGATCTGCACCGGCTCAATCCGAGCGTGACGGGCAGTGCCGCGGACATGTTCGACCGGTTCCTCGGCTGGCCCGCCCGCCACACCCACGCCTACCGCGTCAGTACCACCACGGCCGTCAGGAGCCAGGAGGCCTCGTCGTGAACGGCATCGGCCTCATCAACGCCACCGGCCAGCCGGCGATCGCTGGCAGCTTCCACACCCTGGTCGTGCAGCCGACCAGCTTCTGCAACCTCGACTGCACCTACTGCTACCTGCCCGACCGGAGATCCTTCCGCCTGATGAGCGATGCGGTCGCGCAGGCCTGCGCCGAATCGATCGCGCAGCAGAACAGCAGTCATCCGGTGAGCGTCGTGTGGCACGGGGGCGAACCCACCGCCACACCCATCGGCCTGTTTCGGGATCTGCTGGTCCCTTTCGAGGAGCGGCGGCGTGCGGGGCTGGTGCGTCATGAGATCCAGACGAACGCGACGCTGCTCAACCAGCGGTGGTGCGAGCTGTTCAGTACTTACGGGTTCGAGGTCGGGGTCAGCATCGACGGGCCGGGGGCGTTGAACCGTAACCGCCTCGACCGGGCCGGTAACCGGACGGACACCCGAACCCTGCGCGGTATGCAGGCCTTGGCCGAAGCCGGTCTGCAGTATTCGGTGATCTGCGTCGTCACACCGGAAACCATCGACCACGCGGAGGCCCTCGTCGACTTCTTCACCGGCCTGCCCGGCTGCGAGTCGGTGGGCTTCAACATCGAAGAGCAGGAGGGCGCCGACCGGGCACCGGTGTCGGAGAATGCCGCTTACCGGTTCTGGCAGCACCTCATCGAGCGTCGCGTCGGCGGCAGCCCGCTGCGGATCCGCGACGTGGACCGGCTGGCCGACTATGTCGCCGCCACCCGCGCCGGGCACGTCGACCACCCGCCGTACGAGCCGATCCCGACCGTCTCTTGGGATGGGCAGGTGGTCCTGCTGTCACCGGAGCTGCTCGGCATCACCGACCCGCGATACGGCGACTTCATCGCCGGCAACGTCCTCCATCAGCCGATCACCGCCATGCTCGCCCGCGCCGGCGACCTGGGCTACGTCGCCGAGTTCATTGCGGCCCTCAACGACTGCGCCGACCTGTGCACCTTCTATGACTTCTGCCGGGGCGCCCAGGCCGGCAACCGCTACTTCGAGCACGCGACGTTCACCGCTCGCGAGACCGCGTACTGCCGCACCAGCAGGCAAGCCCTCGTCCGCGCCGCCGCGGATCACCTCACCCCTCAAGGAGGAGCACCATGACCAACGCTCTCGCGGCCCTCGTCAACGCCGCACCCGAGCAACTCGCTCGCCTCGGCGTCAACCCGGAGCGGTCGGTAGCGTCAATCGACGCGGCAAAGTTCGACAACCGCCCCACCTGGGACAACCGAGGAAAGTTCGACAGCCGACCCGGCTGGGACAACTGGAACAAGAAGAAGTAGGCCCCCACCGCTAGACGCGCGGGGTGGCGTGCCCACCCCGCGCCTACACAGGTTGAGGACACATGCGCACCACCACGATCGGCGACGTGAAGGTCCTGCTGCCGGACCTCGAACCGGACGACCTCGACACCACGACGGACCTGGACGGCGGCCTCACCGAGGCCCTCGTCGAGGGCACAGCGTGGCACGGCGCGCAACTTGAGGACGCCAGCATCCGCAGCAGCCTGATCACCGGCGTGGACCTCAGCGAGAGCACCTGGGAAGCCGGCAGCCTCTACGGCTGCGAGATCACCCGCACCGACTTCTCCGGCGCGACCCTGACCGGCATCACCATCGAACGCTGCGCCATCACCGGCTCACGGTTCACCGGCACCAGACTCACCGACGTACGCCTCAAGGACGTCCTGTTCGACGGCTGCCGCTTCGACTACGCCACCCTCCAGCGCGTCGCCGCCGCCGGCTCGGTCGCGTTCACCGACTGCATTCTCACGAACGGCGCGTGGTCTTCCTGCCGGCTACCTCGCCTGGTGCTGCGGTCATGTGACCTCGCTGGCCTGGAACTGGATTCCTGCCACCTCGTCGGCACAGACCTGAGGGGCAGCCGCCTCCACGGGCTCAAGACGTCCCTCGACAACCTGCGCGGCGTCACCGTCGGCCGGGACCAACTTCCTGACCTCACCGAGCTGACCATCGACGTCCTCGACCTCACGGTCCGCAACGAGTGAACCCGAGGGTGCATCGTGCTCGCTGAACCCACTGGCAGCCCGGACACGATCCTCGTCTGCATTCGGGGCAACTCCGGCTCCGGCAAGAGCAGCATCGCCCGGGAGCTGCGGCGCCGGCACGGCCGGGGCTGCGCCCTAGTCGAGCTTTCCCACCGTCCTTTTGGTGTACGCGACGTCCACGAGCGTCACGGCTGTTGATCCTTCGGCGGTCCTAACCTTTCATGATCTCTACGTTCGTGACGTGGGGATGTGAGAGTGCTTGGACCGCAGGCGGGTTATCGGACATCTCCGGGTACAGGAGATCCTCCTCAGCGGTGGACGGCGGTCGTGGACGATCCTGTGGCCCGAGGGCGCCGTCCACTACGAAGCGGACCGGTTCCTGCGCCGGTACGAGGGCGAGCCAGGCACCCAGCGGACGTACGCGTACCTGCTGGTGGATCACCTGCGGTGGCTGGAACGCGAGGCGCTGCAGCTGAAGGCTGTCCGGCTGCGTGATCTCCAGCGGTACATGGGGATCGTCGGCGCAGAGGTACGGATGCCGCTGGGCGAGCCGTGGCGGGTGGGCAAGCAGCCCTACAGCGCGACAACCTTGGGCACCACGGCGTCCGTGCTGAAGGGCTTCTACCTCGGGCTGCCGGAGGAGCACGGCAACGCCGAGCTTCGGCGGGACTTGGACCAGGTCCGGTTGCCGTCGAAGGCGGACCGGAACAGATCGTTGCTGGGGCACGTCAGCTCGACGATGCCGGCCAACCCGCTCGCGCCGCGCACGGGCGGTCGGCGGCATCCCAAGATGCTGCCTGACGAGGGCCGTGGCCGGCTTCTGCGGAGGGCGACGACGGCTCGCGACCGCATGATCGTCACGTGGCTGTATGACGGCGGTTTCCGGATCGGCGAGTTGTGTGGTCTGCACTTGGCCGACCTGCATCTGCGGGAGAACGCTGAGTGCGCCCAGGCGCGTAGCGCGCACGTGCACATCTGCCACCGCGAGGGCAACGCCAACAAGGCCAGGGTGAAGACGAAGCACCCCTGGGAGTTGGTCAACGGAGTGGTGCACGGTGGGCTGATCCGCCGGGTGAGCCCGGAGATGATCCACACCTACTTCGCCTACATGACCAGCGAGTACCCGCGCACCGCGGCGACCAGTCACGGGATGCTGCTGGTGCAGCTCGCCGGGGATCACCGCGGGCAACCCCTGTCCGCTGCGGGAGCCCGTAGCATGTTCCGCCGGGCGGGTCTGCGGGCCGGGCTCGGCCGGGTGCACCCGCACCAGGCGAGGCACAACTTCGCCAGCGCGGTCTTGGACGCTTCGGGCGGTAATCTCATGATCGCGCGCGACGCCGGCGGGTGGGCGTCCAGCGCCACCGTCGACCAGATTTACGGGCACACCGACATCCACGCCCCTCAGTTCGATGCGGCCCTGCGCAAGGTCTGGAGCCAGACGTGACGGCCGCGACGCAGCTGGCCGTAATCCGACCGGATCGGGAGTCCCGCGACCGGCTGGAGATCTTGACCGCGCTGATCGACGGGCCCGGGTTCGACCCGCTGTTTCGCAGCGACGTCATCCGGATCCCGAGGAACCACCCGGCGCTGCACTGGAACTGTCTGATCAGCGGCTGCGACGGCTACATCAAGCGCCAGGAGCTTTGCGCCAACCACGCGACCCGCTGGTATGAGGCGGAAGCGGCCGGCATGGACCGGCTGGAGTTCCTGCGCACCGCCCCGCTGGTCAAGGCGCGCAGGCGACTCAACGCCCCGACGGGCTGCCGCGTCCCGCGCTGCGGCCGGCCGGCGGAGCGGAGCATGCTCGTCGGGGTGTGCACGTTCCACCGCAACCGGTGGCTCGAGTTCAGCGGCTCGGTCCGCGTGTCGGACGACGACCGGTTCGAGCGGTGGTTGTCCGCCCAGGAGCCCTGCGCCTCCTTTGGTCGGTGCGTCGCGTCTTGCTGCGATGATCTGGCGCGCTCGCCGTTGGGACTCTGTGAGGATCACGAGAAGCTCTACCGGCGGGCCGGCCGCCCGGGTGGCGCTCGGCTGCCCGCCAACTGGTTCCGCTGGTTTGAGCGTCACGGTCAGCGCGTTCTGGTCGACTATGACGACGAGTCTGTGTTCCGCCGCTGGCGCCGTGAGGTCCAGCCGGCCGCGTGCCCGGGGCAGATCAGCCTGCATGGCCTGAGTCCGCTGATCAGGGCGGAACTGAAGTGGGGCTTGTTCTCCTACACCCAGCGCAGCGACCACACCCGGTGGTGGATGCACTCGATCCTGCGGGTCGTGCGCTCCTGCCGTGGCCTCGCCTGCCTGGCGGACGTCAACCTGGACGGCGCGGGCGCGCACGAGCGGATGATCGTGAACGAGATCCGCCGCGATCTCGAGACCGTCTACGTGACGCCGAGCGAGAGCAAAGCCGCCGGATACATCGACTTCGAGCACTTCGGCCGGCGGATCAGCAAGCTCAACAGCAAGTTCGACCTGACCCTCATCCCGCAACGATGGCTGCGGGACCTGCTCTGGGACCACCTCGCCGACCACCTCCGCTCGGTGGACAACCCGCGCGGACGGAACACCTACTTCGCGATCCGCGTCGCGGTGCAGGAACTCGGCGCGTTCCTGGGGGCAGCAGCACCCGCAGCCGGCCACGACCCCGCACTGCTGGCGGCGGAACACGTCGACCAGTTCGTCGCCGATCACCGCCGCCGGGCCCGAGACCGGCTACCCGCGCTACGGCCCAGCTACAACACCAAGTCGCCCGTCGTCACCGACGTGACGTGCAAGAACACATTTGACGTCCTGCGCCGGATCATGCGCGCGGCGCTGGAGGCCGGCCGCACCGAGCCCATCGGCCTTGCTCGGGCGTTTGTCGTCGCGTTCCCCACCGGGGACAAGCGCGCGTTTCGGCCCCGCAGCCCCTACACCGACGACACCGCCCGGGCCCTCGCCGACCCGGTTAACCTCGGACTGCTGGCCCAGGCCGACGTCACCGACCGGGGAGTACGCGACATCTGGGAGACGATCATCGTGACCGGGCGGCGAGCGGGCGAGGTCGTCGGGCTGCGGCTGGACTGCGTCGGGATTCACAACGGCGTGCCTCTGCTCTGGCACGACCAGACCAAGGTCGGCAACTACAACGAAGCCATCCGCATCCCCGACTACACCTACCAGCGGCTACGGGAACGGCAACACGCCACCATCGCCCGGTTCGAGCAACGCTACGCCCGCACGCCCACGGCGTAGGAACGCGCGACCATGGCGATCTTTCCCCGCGGCTACAAGAACCCCCACGGCACCTACGCCATCGGCCTCGGCTGGTTCCACGGCCACTTCCGCCGCTGGGTCAGCGGCCTCAACCTCGAGCCCGCCGTCCCGCACCAAGCCCGCCACACCCTCGCGACGAAGCTCCTGGCCGCCGGCGCCAGCATGCAGCACATCAAACGCTACCTCGGACACGTCGCCGAGCGGATGACCGAGCACTACGCCAAGGTCGCGCTCAGCGACATCGACGACGTCCAGCAGCACGTCTGGGTCGCCGGGCCCGGCGCACCGCAACCCGGTGAACTGATCTCCGATCAGGTTCCAGCATTACCGCGCGAGCAGGCCCAAGCCCTGGCAATCGACCTTGGCCGGCGCAGCACCCCGACCGAAGGCGGGATCTGCACCTACCAGGTCGTCGTCGACGGGGGCGCCTGCCCCTGGAAACTGGACTGTGAGCACTGCGACAAGTTCGTCATGACCGGCGCCGACCTGCTGTATTGGCGCCGCAAACGCGAACACTGGTACTCGCTGGCCGAACGCGCACCCAGCGACGAGATGGCCGACTGGCTGCACCAGCAGTTCGAACCCACCGCCCGCGCCATCGCCGGACTCGAACGCGCACTCGCCGGCCTCGGCCTGCTCAACGACGCGCTCGCGCTGGACCTACGCCGGCCCCAGGACTACTTCCACCGCCTATGGACCACCGCGTTCCGCACCTCTGACCTCGCCGCCGTCGGCGGCATGGAGACCACCTGATGGCCATCCCCGACCATGGAACGCTGCGCACGATGGCCGCCAACCACGCTCGCCAGCAGAGCACCCGAGACAAGCTCGACCGCATCGAGGCGACGCTGCGCACCATGCGCCGCGAACGGACAACGATCACCTACCCGGCCGTCGCCCGACGGGCCGGCGTCTCGCGCACCTTCCTCTACCAGAACCCCGACGCCAAGAAGCTGGTGACCACCGCGATCGCCGCCAGTGGCGACCAGCGGCGCCAGACGCAGGCAGCCGCCGACGCACACATCGAAGCGTCCTGGCACCAGCGCGCCCTCAACGCCGAGGACGCCCTCAAGGCCACCTACACCGAGATCGACACCCAGCGCGAACGGATCGGCATCCTCCTCGGACAACTCCGTGACCTGCAAGCCGAATACACCGACGGCACCGCCCAACGCCTCACCGCCGAGAACACCGAGCTCAAACAGCGCGTTCGTCAGCTCACCGAAGACAACCGGCGCCTCGATCAGAAGCTGCAGGCCGCCCGCTCCAACAACCGCTTCCTCGACAAACGCCTCGCCGACCTCGAAGCCGAACTGCTCGACGCCCAGCTGAACCACCCAGCAGGCGCCCCGCCTCTCTCCTGATTCTGCGCGACTCGCCGACAGCAGGGCACCGGGCTGACGGGCTGCCAACCCGTTGACGTGTCCCGGGTGTGGGCCCGGCCAGTGCCAGGATCAGCGTCATGAGACTCAACCCGGGAATCACTATCGAACATGCCGACGACGTGCTGCGCAGCGCAGAGACGACATGGACCAACGCCCGCAGCGGCAGCCCCGGGCTCTGCCGTGCCTACACCGACGCGGTCAACGACACCTATCCCCAGACGCCGACATTTCAGCCAGCGGCGGGCGACGAGCCAGCGCTGCCCGCCGAACGGACTCAAGGGATTTACGACGGACCTCCCGGTCGCAGGATCTTGAATGTGGAAATGTCGTCAGTGTCGTGGCAGATGTAGAGGTCGCTGCCGTCCTTGATAGTGCTCACGTTCATATAGCTGTTCCTCGTGGCGGGGCATACAATGACATACTCGCCGGGATGGACCTCTGTTATGTGCATCAGCGTTCTGTCGTCGGAGCCGTCGGTTTTCGCTTCGACGAGGTGCCTGCTCTTCTCCTTGTCCCAGGAAAAGAACAGATACCGATTGTCGTACGCGGGACATCGAATCCGGCTCAGGCGACTTCCCGCGTCTTCGATGACGAAGACGGCTCGACTGATTGTCCGGTCGTCATCCCGTTTCGGTGCACGGCTGGCTTGGACAACCCGGTCACCTGTCCTGGCTCGGTGGGAGACGAAGGCGAACGCCGAAACGTTCTCGCCGGAGATTCTGGGGGAGCTGAAGAGCATGATCGGAGTGTTGAAGATGCTCGTCATGCGCTCCTCTTCTCTGCGGCCGGGGTGTCGCCTTCCAACATCTCGAAGCACATGAAGACCTGCGGTGGATCGGTGCTGTCGTGGATCACGTGATAGTTGCCGCCGCTAGTTTCCTGTTTGACCCTGATATACGTCCCGGTAGCGACACACTGGAATGCGTACTGGAACGACGGCCCCATCGCCCGGATCTTGAACAACGTCCGGTCATCGGACGTGTCCGTAGTTGCCTCGACGAGCTTGCGCTTTCCGTTGTCGTCGATCTCGTCGGAAGAGCAGAAAAGGTAGTACGGCTCACCCCGCGCTGACCGAATCCTAATGAGCCCGGAACTTTCTGTCTCTACCAGGAACGTCGACCGGGCATGCTCGTCGGGCTGGCTTGACGAGCGGACGACAAGATCGCGGCCCATTCTCTCGTCTGACACATAGATGAAGTTTCCGCTGCCGCTGATCACCTGGGTGGAGAATATCAGCCATTCAACGTTGCTGGTGCTCCACGGTTCACCGATCACACGCACCTCCGTCCACAATGCTAGATCTCAGTCAGCCCTCCAACAAGGAGCCACTTTCATCCTGCGCAGCTCGGGTTCTTGGCGTGGTGGAGGACGAGGATGGCCTGCGGGGCGGCACGTGAGGACCCATCGCCCGACCGTGTCGTCCAGGGCGTCGGCATCGACACCGGCCAGGATCCGCCGGAACGTGGACTCGTCCGGAGCCCGATGCACCCCGGTGAACGGATCTCGGAACACGCCCAGCTCAGCCAGGACGTGTTGGGGTGCGTCAGCGGCCCATCCCACGACCGCCGCTGCGCGGCGGGCGCCGGTCAGCGCCGCCGCCACGGCCGCGGCCAGGACCACCGGCAGCGCATGCACGACCCACGCGAACACGAATCAAACGTCCAAGAGGGTCTGCCCATCGTCTACGACACCAACATGCTGATCCACTGGCGCCGACCATCCGAGATCAACTGGCGAGAAGCCCTCAAGGACCAAAACAAGAGCCGGACAAGCAGAAGCACGGCGAAGGCCGACTCGCAGACCGGGCCACCAATGCGCTGCGCTACTCCATGAAGCCCTGGAAGACAGCGAACCCGGCCAGCCGACCCAGATCCGTCCCGAAGCCAGTCTGAAGACCTGGGTCCGACACCGATGAACGCGGCGACGACACGGACCTCGCGATCCTGCGCTGCGCCGCAGACCCGAACACCCTGCACTCCTTGTCGGCGCCCGGATCCTCACCGGCGACCACGGCATGCGACTACGCGCCCAGCACATAGACGTGAAGGTGCTGGAACTCACCGTCAACTATCGGAAGCCGACAAAAAGCGTCACCAAGCCCGCCAAAGCGGCGGACGAAGCGAAGTCCAACGGCCTGACGTGACGAACATGTTCACGACGTACTTTGCCCAGCTCAGGAACACGACGGGCACAGACAGCGGTCGGTAAGCTGGAGCAGGACTACCTGCGCCGCATCGTGCTGCGCGAGCGGGACCTGCCCGGCGGCATCGCGCCGGCGCTGATCGCGCAGACCGTTCGGTTCGCCCTCGACCACGGCTACCACGTGATGTTGGAGGGCATCCTGCACAGCAGCCGCTACCGGAGCATGCTGACGGCCCTGCGTGACGGTCACCGGGGGCGGTCGCTGTTCTGCTACCTCGACGTGTCCCTGGCCGAGACCCTGCGCCGGCACCTCACCCGCCCGCAGGCCAGTGAGTTCACCGCGGAGCACATGAGCGGCTGGTACGCCGCTCACGACGTCCTGGGCTGGCCCGACGAACTCGTCCTACCCGAGACCACCACCCTGGACGAGGCCGTCGAGGCCATCGCGGCTGCCGCCGGGCTACCCCAGACCGGACGCGACGACGATCTGCTTCCGAGCGTTCCGTCCCCGTAGCGGAGCTCGGCTGATGCGGCTTCGGTCCTGCCATCTCCCGCTCCTTCCCCAGCGGGGAGTCTCGACAAGAGCCGGGACGGTTCAGGCAACGGGGGCGGAGCCTGCTCTGCCCGGTTCATCAGGCGTCGTGGACGCTCCTGTCGAGGGACCACCGCGCACCCTTCCGGCATCCGCCAGCCGTTCCCGCAACTGTGCCGCCTGCGGGGCATCTAAGGCCTCGAAGATCTCGAGTGCAGTCGACCAGTGCCGGCTTGCGCCGCCCGCGTCACCTGTCAACGCCGTGAGATCTCCCAGGCGCTGGTGCGCCTGACCGCGCTCGTACTCGGTGCCCGCTGGCGTTGCGAGGTCGATGGCCTGTAGCAGCGCGTCCCTTGCGTCGGCGAGCCGACCCGCCGCTTGGAAGGCCTCGCCGAGGCAGTTGAGGGTCATCACCTCGTCGAGACGTAGACCGAGCCGCGCGAAGGTGGCCCGTGCGGCGGTCAGGTGGGCGATTGCCTCCGCCGACTCGCCCAGCCGGACCCGGGCCAGTGCGACCCCGCGTTCGGTGATTGCGGCGTTGCGATCAGCGCCGACGGCGCAGTAGAAGGCCAACGCCGACAGGCTGGCTGACAGGAACTCGGCGTAGTCGCCCTCGTAGAAGCTCAGCCAGGCCCGGTTGGCCAGCGCCGTGTGTACGCCGTGCTCGTCGCCGACCGTGCGGAACAGCGTCAGCGCTTCCTCGTAGTGGCTGGCTGCCGCCTCGATGTTGCCCTGTTCGAGTTCCGCGAGACCCAGATTGTTGACAATCATGGCGGCTGCACGCAGGTCGCCCGCCCGCCGCGCCGCATCGAGGGCCGTGCGGTGGGTCGACTCCCACGGTGCCCAACGTTTGGTGATGAAGAAGTAGCCCCGGAGGGTGTACGCCAACTGCCAGCACGTGACGTCGAGGCCTGCGGCGAAGCTGACTTCGCAGAGTCGCACCAGCCTCGACTCCACCTCCGACAACCAGGTCAGCGCGGTCCCGTACGCGGAGACGTCGGGCAACTCCGCTGGTGGGTGGGCCACGTCGAGCGGCTCGCGGTGCCGGTGCGGGGTGATGGTCCGGTCGGCGCTGTCCGCCGCCGCGAGGTGGTAGTCGAGCAGCCTGCGCACCAGGATGTCGCGCTGCGGTGCGGCGATCTCCCGCGCCGCGGACCGTGCGCAGTAGGCGACCACGAGGTCGTGCATCCGGTAATGATCACGGCCCACCCGGCTGAGCAGATGCCGAACACTGAGCCGGTCGAGCGCCGCACGCGTCTCGGTCAGCGGCCGGCCGACCATGGCGGCTACCGCGTATGCGTCGATCTCGGCCTGAGGATCGACGCCCAGCACGGTGAACAGGCCGCGATCGTCGTCGGCAAGCGCCGCCTGCGACAGCGTCAACGCCGCGGCGACGCTCCGCTCGCCGTCATCGAACTCGTCGACACCGGCTGGTCGCGTCACCAGGCGGGCGGCCAGCTCATCGGGCGAGAGCGCGTCGTCCGCCCGCCAGCGCGCGGCCAGGATGCGCAGTGCCAGCGGCAGGCCGCCACACGCGTCGGCGATGCTGTCGAAAGCCTCGTCGGGGTCGGGCGCACGCCCGATGACCGCGCGGAACAGCCGTCGCGCGTCGACCTGGCCCAGCACGTCCAGTCTCACCAGCCGGGCCTCGTCCAGCGCGACCAACCGGTGCCGGCTGGTGACCAGCATCGCGCACCGGGCGTTCGCGGGAATCAATGGGCGGACCTGAGCCGCGTCTCGCGCGTTGTCGAAGATCAGCAGCAGCCGACGGACGGCCATCTGGTCGCGGTAGAGCGCCACCCGGTCGTCGGTGGAGCGCGGGATCTGGTCCCCGGGTACGCCGAGCCGGCGCAGCAACCGGTCGAGCACCTCACCGACGTCGAGCGGATCGGTACCCGGCGTGAACCCGTGGAGATCGAGGAACAAGCACCCGTCGGGGTAGCGGTCGGCGATGAGCCGCGCCGCCCGCACCGCCAGCGCCGTCTTCCCGACCCCGGCCATGCCGTGTAGTGCGCAGACCGCGGGGACGCTGTCCGCGCTGGGCGCGACGGAGAGCGCGGCCACGATGTCGGCGAGCTCCGCCGAGCGGCCCTCGAAATGGGCGATTTCCGGCGGCAACCCAAGGATCGCGGGCGGGTGGGACACTCGGGGCTGGTTCCGCATCGGCGCCGAACGGACCGCTGCCGGCCCGGCGTCCGCCTGGTTGATCCGGTCCAGAATCAGCTCCGCCACATGGTTCACGATCATTTGCTCGTAGCTCTTGCGGAAGCGGTCGACGGTCACGCCGTACGCCTCCGCCGCCCGGCGGCGGCGGTCCTGGCCCGGCCAGTCCCGGGTTCCGGGGACGAGCCCGAACGTGTAGCGCGCGGCCGTGCCGAGGCGGCCCTCCTCGATCTCGGCCAACACGGCCGTCAACAGCGCCACGACCGGCGCCGACGACCGCGCGTCCTCGCCGAAGCCACACCTGGCGGCGCAGTGTCGCAGGCCGGCCAGTTCCATGCCACGGAGGTTCACCAACCCGGCCTGCCGCACCAGGCGGAGCTCTTCGGCCAGTTCGAGGTCGCTGGGTTGACGTTCGCCCAACTGGGACATGCTCAACGTCTCCCTTCGTCCGGGCTGGACGGCCGTGCGGCCCCCGAAGCGGTTTCAGTATCCGGGGTCCAGCCGCACTCAGCGACGGCCTCGGCGAGCGCCAGCGCGCCCGGGAAAGCATCGGTGACCGCGTGCCACCGCCGCCCGAGGCCCTGCTCCAACTCCGGCGGCAGGATGGGTGTACGCCCCGCGAGCAGGCGCAGCGGCCCCACGACGTAGGTGTCGGCCAGTGTGGTCAGACCGGCGAAGCGCGACGATCCGGTGGCGAGCGCGGCCCGCAGCGCCGCGGACGGCCAACCGCGAGCGGCCCGCTCCGGAATCCCACCCGGCAGGCGACCGACCCGCTCCACCAGGCCGGCGCGGAGCATCGCGGTGAGCTCGGCCTCGCCCCGCGCGGCGCACTCGGCCGCCGCGAGGATCTCGACGGCCATCGCGTAGCTCTCCGCCGCCAGCAGCCCGGCACCGAACTCGATCGGGCCCGGGGCGGCCAGCAGGTGGTCCAGGTGGGCGCCCTCATGGATGCCGGTACGCACGATCGCGGCTCGGCCGAGGGGGCGCCGGGTCAGGTGCAGGACGGTGGCCCCCTGCGGCAACCGCATCCACATCCGACCCGGCAGACCTGGGTCGATATCGCACTCCACCACTCGGAACGCGCGGGTCGGGGACGGCCGGTAGCGGGTGGCGCGGCAGATGAGCTCGCCGGTGTCGGCCGGCCAGGTCGCGGGTTTGTCGGGTCCTCGCACGGCCGCGAGCGCATCGCAGAAGTCCGCGACGATCCGGCTGGCCCGCACCGCCTCCCGCCGGTCGGCGCCGTCGGCCTCGACCGGAGCCGGCCCGCATTCCGGATACCACCGCGGCACCGGCCCCCATTGTTCGCGGAGCAGCCGCAGCCGCTGAGCGAAGCGCCAACCGTACGAGACGCCGGTCTCCCGTACGACGTCGTCCAGGCCGACCACGGTTGCCGCGGATCCCACGACCGCACACCCGACGGCCACGTCAACCCAGCCCCGCACGGTCCAGAGTTCCGCCTCGGCACCGACCGCCGGGACGTCGGCGGCGGCCCGGGCAGCAGCGACCGCCCAGCGATAGTCGCGCTCGAGATCCGGCGGCGTGATCGCGAGCGGCGCGGCGCGGGTCAGCACGCCGCACGCACCCGTATGCGGTAGAGCAGCCGCCGCGGGTCGGTGAAAGGGGTGCGGCCGTGCAGCACCCGCCGGTTGTCGACAATCACCGCGTCGCCCGCGTCGAGGCGGAGCTGGACGATCTTCTCGGAGGTCGCGATCGCGGCCGCGAACCGCTCGGCCACCTCGTGCTGCCGCCGGTCGCGCGCGACGAAGTTGTCCCGCCGCCAGCGGATGGTGCCGTCCCCCGCCAGGACCGGTGCGCGGAAGGGTGGCTGGGCGGCGAATTCGGCCGGCACCGACCAGCTCCACCGCGACGCCCGCAGCGCCCGAAGATCGCCGGTTCGCTGTACGGAGGCTTCGGCGTCAGCCGCGGCCAGGAGCAGGGTGTCACCCCCGTCCCGGGCCGGCCGTACGACGAAGAGCAGGACCAACTCCTCGGGGTCGGGCCGGTACTGGGCGTCGGTGTGCAGGGCGGCCGCGCCGGCCCGCACCGAGAACGTCGAATCTGGATTGCCGGTGCGGGGTGTCACCGGCCATAGGGCCCGCCCGCCGTCCCGGGTCGACGGGGAGCCGAACGCGAGGGCGAGACGCAGCATGCCGTCGGCGTCGACCTCACCCTTTCGAGTCAGCAGCGGAAGGTCCCGCAGGACCAGGTAGCCGGTGGCAGGCAACCGCGCGGTGCCGGCGAGTTCGAGCCCGGACATCAGCAGCCTCCGATCCGGTCGTCGAACAGGCCGGTCAGGACCCGCAGCAGGAACCGGACAGCCTCGCCGGTCTGCTCCGTCTGCCACCACCGGATGCGGTGGTCGTCCGTCGCCCGCGGCCGCGCCGGCCGGTGGTCGGTGCGCTCAAGGCCGGAGAGCCGGCCCTCGGTGGGTAAGAACATCGGTATCTCCTTGAGTTCGCCCGTATCTCCAGCCAATCGGCCCGGCCGGGTGACATCTGGGTCGTCGAGCGGCGTAGCCCGGGTACCTTCTGGGCATGTCCGGCCGAAGAGCCGGACCACCGCGCGAAGGCGAGGTCAGATGGGCGGCTACGACGTCTTCCTCTCGCTGGCCGGGCCGGACCGGGACGACGCCCTCCGGCTCGCCGCAGCCCTTGACCGCGAAGGCCTCCGGGTGTTCGTCGACGACGAGGAGATCCCGCTGTTCGAGTCGATCACGGCGGAGATCGAGGACGCCCTCAACGCGTCGAAGGTGCTGGTGACCTACTTCTCGCGCAGCTTTCCCGGCCGGCCGGCCTGCGAGGTCGAACTGACCGCGGCGTTCTTGTCCGGGCAGCGCGAGGGCGACCCGACCCGACGGGTGGTGGTGGTCAACCCGGAGCCGACGGTCGATCACCTGCACCCCGTGGAACTCGCCGACGCGCGCTTCGCCCTGATGACCGGGGACACCGACGAGCGGTCGCTGCAATCGCTCGCCAAGCGGATAAAGGAGCGAGTCGACGTCACCACGGGCACCATCGGTGGAGTTGTCCTCAGCGATCGGCTGCGCTGGATCGGCCGAGAGACCCCGGGAACCCTCCACCTTGTGGGCCGCTACGCCGAGACCTGGGAGCTGCACTCCAAGCTGCACCGCGGCGACTTCACTCTCACGCAGGACATCCCGACCGGCGGGGTGGTCACCGTCGACGGCCTGCCCGGCAGCGGAAAGACGAGCCTCGTCGCCGGTTACGCCCGTCGGTTCGGCGCGCGCTTCCCCGGCGGGGTCCACTGGATCAGCCTCGCCGGCGCCACCGCCGCCGACGTCCTCGGTGCGTACGGCGACGCCCTGCGGGTGCTGGCCGACAGCGCCGGGATGGAGATCTCACCGCACACCAGCGTCGATCACCTGTGCGGCGAGTTCGCCAACCGGATCGCGATGGGTCGGCAGCCCGCGTTGTGGGTCGTGGACGACGTGCCCTCAGGTCTGGATCCGGCACTGATCCAGCGGTTGGCGCCGAAGGCGGGCCCGCTGCTGCGGACGATCCTGATCGGCCGCGAGCGTCCCGCAGACGAGCGCTTTCCGCATGTCTCCGTCGGTCCGATGACGGCGGTTGATGCTGCCCAGCTCCTGCGGGCGTACCGCGTGCCGGTCCTCGATCCGGCCGACCGCCGCGCATTCGACGAACTCGTCGCCCGGCTCGGCGGCCACGCCCTGGCGCTGACAACGGTTGGACGGCAGCTACGGGATCGGCAGGGGCTGGAGTCCTTCTCGGACTTCGTGCGCCGGTTGGATGCCGGGCTGGTCCCGCTGGACGCCGTCACCGCCGTCCTCGCGGAGGTCATGGTCGGACTCGGCACCGCCGCCCGGCAGATCCTCGACGTCTCGACGGTCTGCGCCGCCGCCCCGGTGCCGGTGGCCATGCTGCGCCAGGTGCTCGAGCGGGCCGCGGCGGTCAGTCGTGACGCGGCCGCCACCATTGGCGACGGGCTGGTCGAGCTGCGGGAGCGCGGGCTGGCGACCCGGGACGGTGCGAGCTGGCAGGTGCACTCGTTGGTCCGGGAGATCGCCGACACCCACGTCACCGCGGCCGTCGATCGGTTTGTGCTGGCCGGTCACGCGGCGTCGGCCGTGCTGGACCTCGCCGGGAAGCTGCCTGCGGACGGCCGTGGGCAGTTGACGGCCCACGCCGCCCGCCTGCGCGCCGACCCGCGCGTCGGTCCCGCGGATCAGGAGGCGTTGCTGCGGCTGCTCGCGGCGCACTACTCGACCTGGGGCCAGCCGCACGTCGCGATGACCTACCTGGAGGAAATCGTCGCCCGAGGGCGGGCGAGCCGGTCCGATCTTGTGGACACGGCCGAGGCGTGCCTCGGCGCCGGCCGGGCCAAGCGGGCGCTGCACCACTTGGCGACGGTGTCAACGGCGCCAGGTGCGCACCGAGTCGGGCCCGACCAGGTGACGGCAGTGGCAACTGCGCTTCGGGTCGAGCTCGTCACCGCCCAGGCTCGCGACGCGCTCGGCGAGTTCGCCGCCGCAGACCATCTCTGGGTCGCTCTCGACGCCGCCACTGCGGATGCCTCGTTGAGCGCGCAGAGCGCCGCCATCCGGATCGCGCTCATCCGGAGCCGGGTGATCCGGGGCGAGTTGGCCGAGGCCGCGGCCCGGCTTCGTACGCTCATCGCGGATCTCGCCGCGGACGACGGCGCGTACGCGCTCGAACGCCTTCAGGAGGCGCGCATCGAGCTGGCCCGCGTCCAGATGACCACCAACGAGCAGCAGGAGGCCCGGCGCACCGCGCGACTCGTCGTCGAGCACTACGCCGCTCACAATCTCGCCGACCACATCCACGCTCGCCAGGCGCGACTGGTGCTCGACGGGGCGCACCTGGCGCTCGGGCTCTGGGGGCTCAACCCGGACCCGGCGCACTGGCGGCGGGCGTGCCGGTCAATCGGTGAGCTGTTGCGCAGCCAGCGCGACGAGATCGGGCCGCTGAACCTGACCACGCTCGCGACCGAGGTCGAGTACGCGCACGCGCTGCTGTGCAACGGCCTGGCCCGGCACGCCACCGCGCTGCTCAACGGCACCCGCGCGCGCGTGGCACAACTGCTCGGCCCCGACCATCCGCTGCACCTGCACGCACTGCTGCTCGCCGGCCGGGCCGCGGCGCAACGCGCCGACTACACCGCTGCTCTCGACTTGCACGACCGGGCCCACCGGGGGATGAATCGGGTCCTGGGCCCCCGGCACCCGCAGACCGTGCATGCCCTCTACGGGCTGGGCGTCGCGCTTGCCCTCACCGGTCAGCGGGGGAGGGCCTCCCGGATCTTCGCCGACGTCCGCCGCGTCGCGCCGCGGACCGTCGGCCGCAAGACCGACCTCCACGCCCAGGGCTGGGTGGCGATGCCGCTGGTCGTGTTGCCCAGCGCGTTGTGGCGCACGGTGGCGACGGCGTCCCGCAGGCCGCCGGAGCAGTCTGTCGCCGCGCCGCACGACTGGGTCCTCGCCGAGGCGGCCGGTCAGCCGTCGACCTGATCGGCCACCCAGTCCCGCAGCCGGTCGGCCAGCCGGGCATGCGGATGATTGGCGCCGCGGGCCTCCCGCAGGCCGGCGGCCGCGTCGGTGAGGATGAACAGCGCGGCTTCGAGCTGGTGCCCGCCCTGCCCCAGCAGCGCGGACGCGTGCCCCACGTAGCAGAGGGCGAGCAAGGTCTCCGGGTCATCCGGGCCCAACCGGCGGACCCGCTCCTCGTGGACGGCATGGGCCCGGGTGAAGACGGCCACGCGGAAATCCGTGTTCGCGTCGAAGTCCTCGAGCGGATCGAGCTGCAGCCCGGGGGGTGGTGCGAGCGGTACGTCGGGCGGGGCAGGCCGACCCACCACCGGCAGCCCTGGCGCAGTGGCGACGAGCAGGTTGTGCAGGGTCGCCAGGACGTGCGGATCGGCGGGGTGATGTTCGAGGACGCGCACGGCGTAGACCGCATGGAGGCGGGCCGGGTCGGTGACGATCGCGACGTTCTCCGCCGCGCTCAGCGTCTCAGGATGGGTGGGGCCGAGCAGTCGCACCCGGCCGGCGTACACCGCTTCGAACGTCGCCGCGGCGGCGGTGACCTCGCCGGCATCCCGCTGGCTTGCGCCGAGGCTGTTGAGCGCCTCCAGCGTCAGGACGTCGTCGTCGCCGCGGAGCCGCCGCATCCGCTCGTGGACGGCGCTCCGCAGCCGATGGGCCAGCCGGGGTCGGCCGGCTCGCGCCACTGCGGTCGCGTAGTCGCCGAGCGAGACGAGGGTGTCGGCGTCGTGGATGCTCAGCAGGCGGCGGCGGGCGCCGTAGACCGTCCGGAACAGTTTGGCCGCTGCGGCCGGTTCACGCAGGTTCAGGTGGCCGACCGCCACGTTGTGCAGGGCGGTCAGGGTGTCCGGGTCGTCGGATCCGAGGACCCGGACGAGGGCCGCGTGGACGCGAACCTTGAGCTCGATCGCCTCGCGGTGTCGTCCGCGCAGGTCCATCGTCGCGGCCAGGCCCACCAGCACGGCCAGGGTTGACGGGTCGTCGTCGCCCAGGGCCGTGCGGCAGGCCGAGGCGAGCCGGGCGAAGACCTCCTCGGCCTGCGGCAGGTCGCCGAGCTCCACATAGGCGCGCCCGGCTTCGTTCAGGGCGTACCGGTCGCCGACGCCCTGCTCCGGTCGGACCACCTCGCGCAGATGGGGGAGGTCCCGCTCGATCTGCCCATAGCGCAGCCCGGGCCGCGTGTCGTCCAGGCGTCGGGTGAGGACCTCGAGCGCGGCCCTGCGAAACCGCTGACGTCGCGCGTCCGCCAGGTCGACGAAGCGCAGCGTGCGGATCACGAGAGCGTGTACGAGCCACAGCGGCTGGTCGTCGCCGTGCACCGGCTGGGCCAGTCCTCGTTGCCGGGCCAGGTCGAGGCCGGTGGACACCAGATCGGAGCGTTGGGCAGGCTCGGCGTCGTCGGCCGCCGCGAGAATCTCGGCCAGCAGCGGCTCGGCGATCGGAGCCGTTGCGAGCACGCTGACCAGCTGGAGCGTCTCGCGCGCCGGCGCCGGAAGGTCGCGGATGCTTCGGAGCAGCGTCGCCGCGATGCTCGCCGGGCGCCGTCCCGCGATCTCGCCATGTAGCTCGGCGGCGAGGGCTATCGCGTCCGGGCCGGGCGCGGCCAGTTCCGCCCGCAGCGCGGCGTACCCGGCGAAGCCGTCCGTGGCGGCGAGTCCGGCGGCGAGCGACAGTGCCTGGGGGTGTCCGCCGAGGTCGGCGCAGGCGAGCTGACGGGCAGCTGCTCGCTCGCCGGGGGCCGGGCGCCGGGCCGAGGTGATTAGCGCCACCGCGTCCTCGTCGGCCAGGGCCGACAGGCGGATCGGTTCGCCGCGCCGTGCCGCGGACTCGTACCGGGTGGTGATCAGCGTGTGGCCGGTGGCGGTGGGCGCGAGCAGGGCGTCGAAGAGCTCGTCGCCGGTGTCGCGGGGCAGGTCGTCGACGATCCAGAGGTACGGCAGACCAGCGCGCTCGAGATGATCGCGGAGTGCGTGCTCGTCGGCCTCCTGACCGTTGGTGAGCTGTCGCGTGATCCGCTCGAGCTGGCGCCGCCGTACGTCGAGTGCGAACGCGTGGTCGCCGCGGCTGTGCAGGTGGCTGCCGAAGCCGTGCAGGAGGAAGATGCCTCCCGGGTACTCGTCGGCGAAACGGCGCGCGTACTCGACGGCCAGTGCCGTCTTGCCCTGGCCGCCGAGGCCGAGCAGCACGGCGACGGCCCGGCCGCGACGAGTGGGTGTGTACCCGGGGGTCAACGCCGCTTTGATCCGCCACAGCTCGGCCCATCGACCGCGGAAGGCGGGTGCCGGTTGGGGCTCGTGCGGCAGCCACCTCCCCGGGGTGGCGCTCGGCGCGTCGCCGAGAACCCGATCGTCGACCTGAGAGAGATGGGTTGCGACCGATTCCGCGACCGCCTCCACCGAGACCGTGGCGACCGGCAACTTCACGTCGGCCAGTTGGGCCGGAACCAGGTCGGCGAAGTCCACGCCGTGCCGGACCGCGAGCACGCGGCGGGTGTGTCCGTCCAGGCGGTGAGCCTGAGCGAGCGCGGTGGCCAGCTCCCAGCGGCAGTAGGGGCTCTCCGGGAACGCGGGACTGTAGAGCGCGACCAGGGACCGCGACCGGGCGAGGTTCCCGGCGATCGCCTCGTCGATCTGTTGGAAGTCCTGGATGCCGCGCTCGTCCCGAAACACCCGCAGCCGCTGGGCCTCCAGGGCGACCTGGAGTCGGCACGCCAGAGCGTGGTCCTCCCAGGAGTAGCTCAGGAACACGTCGAAGTGGGGCGAGGGGGCCGCGGTCACTCCGTGATGGTCCACCAGGCGCCATCCAGGCCGCTGACCGCGTCCGGGCGTAGCTCGGCCAGCAGAGCGTGGGCGGCGCGCAGCAGCGGGTGGTCGTCCTCCAGGGCGGGTAGCTCCCACGCGCCGTCGTCGCTGCTCGCTCCGATGCGACGGTCGTATGCGGGGGAGCGGTCGAGTATCTGTTCGAGCAGGTCGACGGCCTCGCCGGTCCGGCCGATGCGGGCAGCCAGCCGGGCGGCGCCGAGCCGGGCCGCCAGTGCCAGCGGGTGGCGGTCCGCCGCGGTGCCGTCGGCGATCGCCCGGGCCTCGGCGAAGTGGGCCTGGGCCCGGTCGATTTGACCCAAGGCTGCGTGGGCCTCGGCGATTCCGGTCAGCGTGCCCACTCGTACGGGGTGGCGCGGAGCCAGGCGGGCCTCGTCGTTGCGGATCGCGTTCCAGTCGCGTAGTGCGGCCTCGGCGTCGCCGGACACCAGGCGGGTGCGCGCGACCGTGCGGCGGACCTGGAGAGTCGTCGGGTGGGCGGGCCCGAGGGTCTGATCGGCGAGCCGGGCAACGGCGTTCAACTCCGCGGGCTCGCCGGTGGCCTCGGCCCGGCACAGCCGGATCTCGATCGCCAGCTGCGGCGAGACGGTCGTGCGGAACCAGTCGTCCAGAGCCGGCGACGCGGCGAGCAGGGCGGCCGCCTCGGCGGGGCGCTCCAGGTCGAGCGTGCAGCGAGCGATGATCAGCAGTGTGTGCTGGTAGGCGTAGCTGAATGGCAGGTAGCCGGGTGTGTCGGTGAGGTGGGTCTGACGGGCCAGCAACGCCCCACGGGTCGGGTGTCCGGCTTGAAACAGCACGTCGGCGAGGCCGAGTCGGGCCAGGTGGATGCCGCGTGGATGCAGCGCGCGGTCCGCCAGCAGGAGCCGGGACTCGCGAACGGCCTCGTCGAGGCGTCCGCCTGCGGCGTACGCGCGGACGAGCGCGTTGCGGCTCAGCGACAGCCGTTCCCGGCTGGTCGGGTCGGATTGGCCGGTCGTCGCGCTGCGGATCCGGACCGCCTGCTCGGCATGCTCGACGGCCTCATCGGGCCGCCCGATCGCTGCGAGCGTGTCGGCGAGATTGGTCAGGGCGCGGGCCTTGCGGGACGGGTCGGCGAGCGCCTCGTCCGAGAGCCGCAGCGAGGTCTCGATCGACGCCAGCGACTCCTGGTGACGGCCGAGTCGATGGAGCGCGAGGCTCAACCGGCTGGTGAGGTCGGCCCGTACCTCGATCAGCTGGCGGCGGGTCTCGCTCCCCTCCGGCCCGGTCGCGTATGGACCGTCGATCGCGGCGGCAACCAACCGCTCGGCGTGGCCGGCTTCCTCCGCCGCGCGTACCAGCAGCACGTTGGTGCTGAGCAACTCCATGATCAACGCGCCGTGCGCGTCGATGCGATGCCGGGCGGCTCGGCCGCTGGTCTCGGCGCGCGACAGGACGGCCTCGGCGCTCTCCAGCGAGCGGGCCCACGGCACGTTGCTCGAGACGTACCGTCCGAACCAGTAACCCTCCAGCCCGGCGGCGAGCACATCGGGCGTCGCCTCGCGGTCGTCGGTGCAGGCCACGGTGGCGACGCTGGACAGGTGCAGGGCCGCGCCCTTGGGCAGCCGTGGTGGCGCGAAGGCGGCGGTCGCCGACGCGAGGTGCCCGGCCAGGTAGTCGGCGAAGATCGCTGACCGCCCGTGCCAGGCCTCCCGGGCGATCACGGCCAGATGCCCCTCGCCGAAGTCGTGCTCGCCGGCGCTGTGCGAGCCCCCGGCGGCCGCGCCGCGGACCCGGTCGGCCGCGGTGTCGCCCAGCCCGGCCCGGAGCTGGCCGAGGAGGAAGTCGTGCTTCCGACAGAACGCGGCGACATCGGCGAAGGCGTGCCGGACTGCGGCGCGCGCGTCTTCGGCCCGGCGGTGGGCGTGCGGCTGGGCCTGCTGAGGGCGCTCGGCCGTCCATCGTTGCCAGGCGTGTGCGACTGCCAGGGCGGCGAGCACGCCCTTGGCCTTGACCTCGCCGTACAGCCAGACTCCGCTGCGCCCACGGTGGCCCGATGGGCGACCGCGACCGGATTCGATCCGGAGCTCCCCGGCCACCTCATCCATGCGCATCGACCGATACGTGGTGCGGGAGAGGACGCTCTCGGCGGCTTCGGCGATGGCGGTCAGGTGATTGGCGGAGTCCGGCACTCGAACATCCTACGCCACGGTAGTCGAATCGATCTTTACCGGGATTAAAAATCCGACCAAGGAATCAAGTTGTAGCCGCGTTAAAAATCGAGCTACGCTCTGGTCGTCGTCACGTTCCTGCCCTGCCGTCCCTCGCCAGGGTGGTTATCCCCCAACTGACTGATTGATGGAGCGCCGATGAGTGCCGCGCCGAGCTTCATCCCTGCTCATGCCCTTGTCCGTCACGCTGCGAAATTGCTGATCATGGGTCTGCTGGCCCTGTCGAGCGCCTGCGATGACGGCGACGACCGGACGGCTGAACCCGCCGGCGTCTCAGCCAAGGCCTGCGAAGAGGTGGCCGACTTCAGAGTGGACAACGACAAGGTCGACCTCGCGCTCGTGGTCGACAACACGGCGTCGGCGGCGCGGGGCGACCTGCCGCCGGCCGCCTCGAGAGCCCTGGACGAGGCCCAGGGACGGGCGCGCGAACGCAAGAGCGCGGGACAGGTCGTGCTCATCACGGTCAACGGCGCGGGGACGCAGCCCGGTGTGGTCCGCCGGGTCGCCCTCGACCCGAGGCCTGGTGATGCGGAGAGCTCGCGCAACGCGCGTCGCGCCGTGATCTCCTGCGTCCGGCAGTGGGCGCGCGAGGCGGCTCCGCAAGCGAAGGGCAGCGACGTGCTCGCCGCCGTCACGTTCGCCGCGCGGCAGCAGGCCGGGGAGATCCTCGTCGTCTCGGACGGCGTGGCCAATGCCGGCGAACTCGACGTCAACGGCGACGCCCTGGACACCGACCCGACCGCCCTGGCTCGGGCTCTGTTGCGGGAGAAGCGGATTTCCGCCCAGACGATCGAGGGCTCCTCGATCGTCTGGGCGGGGTTGGGTGACACCGCCGAACCGCTGCCCGGCAGCGTCCGTACGGCGCTCCGAGAGCTGTGGTCGGCGATCCTCACCGAGGCGAAGGCCGACGTGACCTTCGATGACCAACCTCGCGAGTCCGGCGGTTCCGACGACACTCTCCCGCCCGACGAGGTGTCGCTGGTCCTCACGTCCTCGCCGCTGCCCTGCGGTTCACGGATCGTGGCGCCGAGCACGGTGCTGTTCAAGCCGGGCAGCGCGCAGTTGCGGCCGGGGGTGAAAGACGTCCTGCTCCCGGTGGTCGAGCAGTTGCGCGCGGACCCGGACCAGCACGCCCTGGTCACCGGCCACACCGCCGCCTACCAGTCGACCCGCTACCGGCAGCGCCTGTCCGAGGACCGTGCCCGAGCCGTCCAGACCGCCCTGCTGGAGATGGGTGCGCCGGCCGACCGAGTGGGGTTCGCCGGGTACGGGTCACGCCGGCCGCAGGTCGACGAGTTTCCCGGAGGCCGGCACGACGAGAGTCGCGCCGCGCAGAACCGACGAGTGGAGATCGACCTGATCCGGAAGGGCTGCGCGAGGTGAGCACACCTCGTTGGGCGAGCCGCCTGTTTGATGGGATCTTCCCGTCCGGCGCGGTGGAACGGGAGCGGGTACGGATCCTGCGCGCCGAACGCCCGCAGGCTGCGACCCTCCCACCGGAGGAGCTCAGCCCTGGCGAGGTCGCCGTCGCCCTCGAGACCGGGTCGACCCTCGCCCACCGCGACGCCAAGCACGCCGCCAGGCTGTTGAAGGCCCAGAAGAAGCTGGTCTCCACCGCGGCCACGTCGCAGCTGGCGTACCAGCGGCTCCAGGCGGTCAGCACGGACTCGCGGTGGGCCGGGCACACCCGCCAACTGCGGGTGGCGCAGGATCGGTCGGAGCCCGCAACCGGTGGGGACGCCGGGTTCCAGGAGGACTTCGACCCCCACCGGCCGCTCGTCGCCGAATGGTTGCTCAGCCTGGTCGAGGTGCTGTTCGTCGTCGTCGAGGTGGTCTTCTGGTACCAGGTCTTCAACGACGACGTGGAGCCGGACGCCGGACTGTTCGACGCCGAACGGATGAGCGCGATCCTGCTCGCGGTGCTCATCCCCGTCGTGGGGGTCTGGGTAGCGCGCACCATCGGCAAGCTCGCGCACCGATGGGTGGCCCGTTACCCGGGTGTCCAGCGCACCGCCAGGCTCGGCACGTTGTTCAGCGGCGTGACCGGTGTGCTGGCGCTCGTCGCCATCGCGTGGCTGGTCTTCGTGCGGTTCTCGCCCGACGAGCAGGTTTTCGCGGGCACGTCCGTGCCAGCCGTGCCGATGGCCGTGGTCTTCGTGCTCGTGCTGCTGATCGACACGGTGGCCCGTACGTTTCTCACCTCGGAGATCCGGGTGCAGAGCAACGCGCGGGCGAGGCATTTCGACCGCCTGGCCAAGCGCCTGATCGCCCAGAACGCCGCGCATGATCGCGCCTGGCTCGGCCTGCGCAGCGCCATTCAGGTGGAGCTCGACCGGTGCGAGCGGTTCGGCGTGGTCGGCGGCCTCCTTGTCCTCGACGAACGGGCGGTGGGCGGGCGCGGCGGGCACCCGCTCACCGGCGTGACGGAACGCGACGCACACACGACCTCGGCCGAGCCGGGCCTTGCCCTGCCCGACCCGACGCAGCAGCGCCTGTTCGGAGCGCCGGTCGCCCTCGCGCCACTGCGGACGATCTACGATGCGGTCAACTCGCTCGATACCTTCCGCCCGCTGACCAAGGACGAGGTCAACAGGGCTATCACCAGGCTCCGCTTGGAGCTGCACGGCACGTCGACGACCACAGCCGTGCCGCCCGCTGCCAACGGCACGGGCCCTACCCTCCCCGCGCCCGACCCCGGCGGGCCCGAACGCGGCAGGAGCAGGCTGTGATGGCGTCCGGCCGGTTGCGGCCCGGCCCGCCGCTCGTCCGGGGCACCGGGCTGCGCCCCGCGCACGGGGTCGCCCGGCGGCTCGTCCCGCTGCTGCTCCTGGTCGTGGCGCCGCTGGTCCTGTTGGGCTGGCTGGCCGTGCACACCGTGCGGGAGCAGGTGGAGCAGTCCGGACGGATCGAGGAGTACCAGTTGGTCGGGCCACGGGGACCGGCCTGCCTCCGGATGGTCATCGTCGTCGACATCTCCGGCTCGATGCTCGACTTTGCGGTGCCCCGGGACCGCGCGCTCGAGCGACTATTCACCTGGCTCAGCGCCAACCTGCGTACCGAAGACGAGCTCGCGGTGGTCGACTTCGCGGCGGAGGCGGCCACGCGGGTGCCCGCGACCGACTATCGGGCCGCCCGCCTGCCCGGTCCCACCGGGGCTGCCGACGGCAACGACACGCTGCTGCTACCTCCGATCGCGGAGGTGGCCCGGCTCGGAGCGACCGACTGCGACGTCGAGCTCATGTTCATCTCCGATGCGCTGATCACCGATCTCCCGGCGACCGCCAACGACGGTCGCCGGTTGTTGACCACCGCCGGGGTGCACGGCATCCACCTGCTGGTCCCGGGTGAGGACATGGAGATCAGCGATCAGTGGCAGGTGGCCTTCCCGGCGGCCCCGCCGATCCGTTTCGACGGCGACGACGCCGACGACACCGCGCTCGCGCTTGGCCGCGCGGTGGCGGCAGTCACCGGCCAGCGGCTGGAACGCCGTCCCGAGCCGAGGACCACCTGACCAGCAAGGAGTGCATCGTGCAGGAGTGCAGGTCACCGACGATCGACCAGGCCAGTGGCTGGATCGTCGCCGAAATCGCGCCGGAGCACAGCGCCGCGCTGACGATCGTCAGCGCGGGCTACTTCGGCAACGACCTGATCCGCCGCCGAATCGTCCAGGCGGTCTTCCGGCCTCGCCGGTGGGCGTCGCCCAACTCGGTCGACCCAGAAGCCACCATGGCCCTCATCGTCCACGTGACCCTGGTCGTGCTCAGCGGCGTCGCGACGGACCTGGTGACCGAGAGCGTCCTGGGTGCCGGTCGCGGGACGGCCGCGCGGTGGCGGCGCTGGCGGGCCCGGCGCCGGCTCGCCCGGCGCTCGCCGCCGTCCGGTGGTCAGACCCGCCTGCCGCGGCTCACCGCGACTGATGCCCGCCGGGTCGGCGAGGGCGCGCGGCGGATCGCGCTCAACGCCGGCGTGACCACCGAACAGGCTGATCTCCTTGCGATCATGCTCGCCGCCGTGCTGACCGAGCACGGCACCGCGCCCGGCGCCGCCGCACTGCCGAAGGGCTCCGCCGGTGCGGACTGAGCGCCGCGGCGTGCAGATCCTCCGGCTGAGCCCCGGCGCACTGCCGAACGCGACGACGGGCCGTTTCGTCCTACTGGTCGTCACGGCGCTGGCGAGCGCCGGCTACCTCTACGCGTGGCTGGCCGAGCAGCACGACACCATCAGCTCCGCTCCGCTGTTCTGCGTGCGCGGTGCGCAGGCCGCGCACGCCGTGCCGCCGGAGCTCCTGATCGAGTGGTACGGCGGCTGCGTCCGCTGGCTCGGCATACGCGAGGCTCTCGTCGTCGTCGAGTTCACCGGCCTCTTCGTTGCCGCTACGGTGCTCGTCTACCTCGCGTTGCCCTGGCTGAGCAGTCGCGGGCTCGTGGCGGAACACGACGCCAGCGGGTTTGTGCCGCCTGAGTGCTGGGCGCGCTACCGTGCGGAGCTGCCGCCCGGCCGGCCGGTCCCCAAGCTCTACGTCGACCTCGCGCCGGTAACCGGCGGGGCGCGGGCGTACGGGCGGATCGGCGACTACCGCGTCGTCGTCGATTCTGCCGTCCTCATGCAGGAGGACACCACGGCGCTGCGCCGTTACCTGGCACACGAGATGGTCCATCTCGACAACCGCGACGTCGATCTCACGTACGCGGCCGTGGCGGTGTGGTGGACGTTCGTGCCCTTCACGGTGCTGCCGCTCGGTTTGGTGGCCTGGCGCCAGCCTGCGCTGCTCGGCGACTTCAGCTGGCGTGTCTGCGTCCTGCTCGGGATGCTCTACCTGGTCAGGGCGTTGGTGCTGCGGACCCGGGAGTTCTACGCCGACGTCGGGTCGGTGCGGAGCCCGGCCGAAGAGGCGGAACTGGTCGCCGCACTGTCGCTGCGGGCGGCTCCTGTCACGGGACCGTGGTGGCGCCGCCTCGCTGCGTCGCGGCGCCGGTGGAACCATCCGGCCGTCGAGAGCCGTCACCGGACCCTGCGCGGCGACGACCGCTTGTTTCGAGTCGACCGGCCCGGTGCCGCCGCAGCGGGGCTGCTGGTCGGCATGGCGTACCCGCCGGCTGACTACGTCCTCTCGCTCGCCCTGCCCAACAGCGCGAACCTGCGCGGCTGGATCTGTGGCGTCATGTTCGGCGCGCTGATCGCGACGATCATCACGGGCTCCGTTTGGCGGTCGGCCCTGTGGGAGCTGGCGGGCGGCCGACGGCGGGCGGTTTGGCCGGTCGCGCTGGCCTTCGTCGGCGGGTTGCTGCTGGGCCAGGTGCTGACACCACGGCTACCCGGCCTCGGCGGCTGGGGCCGTTCGTCGCGGAGGTGCTGACGGCGCTGCCGGAAGCGGACGTGCAGGAGGCGATGGCCGCATTTCGACGGGCGACGCAGGAGTGCGCCGAGTTCAGCAGCAGCAGCGGTGATCTCTCCGGCGTCACCGTCCGGCTCGAACAGCTCAGCTTTCCGACCCTGGCCGACGAGACGGTCGCGTACCGGGTGATTGCCGCCGCTGGCGGCGGACTCGTCCTGTACGGTCACGTCGTCGCAGTCCGCCACCGCGACGTGCTGGTGTTGATCACGCTCCTGCAGGTCGGGTCGCCCGAGGTCGGGCCGACGGCGCAGATCGCTGCCAAGGCGGTCGACAAACTGAAGCGCGTGCGCCGGTAGGGGCAGCGGAACCGGGTTCCATGCGGCGACCAGGTGTGGTGGGCGGCGTGCGGAGTCCGAGTGGTTGCGGCCATTTTCCATCATCGATCCATGGCGTGGGAAAACCTGGTTGATCACTTGGATGTCCGGCGGGGCGAGGAGTATGTCCCGACGGGGGCGCGCACCGACAGCCGTACGAACCTCCTGATCGCGGAGTACAACTCGATCCGAGCCGTCGTGGCACGTCGGGAAACTCGACGCGACCGCGGACCGTAAGGCCGGAACGCTCGTCGTCAACGCGATCCACGAGGACGTCCGCTTCACCGAGGCCATGACCGCCGCCGTCTGTGCCGAGATCGAGGACCTCGCCGGGTGGCTGGGACTCGAGGCCACCGGCAGCATCTGAGCATCGGCGCGGTCAGAAGAGGGTCAGGGGCTCGACCGGGATCGGCTCCGGCAGCGGTTCGAGGTCCGGCACGCGGGCGCGTACCGCGTCATGGAAGCGGCGTGCCAGCACGGGCGCGTCGGCGTTGTCCGGGGTGTGGACGAAAACGGTCGGCGAGCGCCCCTCGCGCAGCCACCGGGCGACGACGTCCACCCAGTGCTGCCAGCCCTCGATCGTCCGCGCGTCGTCGTCGCGGCCGAGGTACCGGACGACCGGCCGGTCGGTGAGCGCGACCGACCGGCGCGGCACGCGGGGCTTCTTCGTCCAGGCGTCGCGCTCCGCGTCGCTGGTCGGCGGTCTGTCGAAGAAGGCGGTGGTGTCGAAGGGGATCCACTCGGCGGCCACGGCGGCGAGCGCCTCCTCGAGGAGCCGCGTCGCGTGATCGTCACCGAAGAACGCGGGATGGCGGACCTCGACGGCGTACCGGTGGGACGCGGGGAGCCGGCGCAGGAAACGGGTGAGCACGGGGACGTCGGCGGGCGTGAAGGAGCCCGGCAACTGGATCCAGAGGGCGTGGGCCCGCGGCCCCAGCGGCTCGATCGCGTCGAGGAAGACCCGGAGCGGCTCGTCGACGTCACCGAGACGGCGTTCGTGCGTGACGACCTTCGGCAGCTTGAGCACGAACCGGAAGTCGGGGTCGGTCTGCTGCGCCCACGACGCCGCCGTGTCGCGAGCCGGTGTCGCGTAGAACGTGGTGTTGCCCTCGACCGCGGTGCACCAGCCGGCGTAGTGCCGCAGGCGTTCGTGGGACGGCAGCGGATGCGCCAGGAGGCGTCCCTGCCACGACTTGTGCGTCCACATCGCACATCCCACGTGAAGGCGCATGCCCACATCCCTTTCCCCAGATGATCCGGCCTGACCGGCGGCCGCCCGTCAGGCGGGGGAGCCGCCCCGCTGCTCCCGGATCCGTCGCACCTCGGCCTCCACGCCGGGCGCCACGCGTTCGAGCGCCTCGTGCCACCGCCGGTGCTGGGCGGCGTTCTCCACCAGGGCGCCGCACTTCAGGCACCCGACCGGTTCGTTCGACATGCGTAGCTCCTACGTCACGGTCCCGGTCGAACGCAAGTCGGGCGGACCGGATCCGGAACGGCGATCGTCAACTTTTGGTTGACGACCTACCGCCGTCAACCTAAGGTTGACGGCATGACGGAGCCAGTGCAGATGACCAACGCCGTACGCCTCGACGACCTCATCCTGGGCATCAAGAAGGTGCACACCGACGCGCTCGACCAGCTGTCCAGCGCGGTCGTCGTGGCCGACCACCTCGGCGAGCTCGCCGACCACCTGATCGGGCACTTCGTCGACCAGGCCCGCCGCTCGGGCGCCTCCTGGACGGAGATCGGCCGGAGCATGGGAGTGAGCAAGCAGGCCGCGCAGAAGCGGTTCGTGCCGAAGTCGGGCGACACGCAGATCGACCCGCAGGAGGGCTTCAACCGGTTCACACCGCGGGCCCGCAACGTGGTGATGGCCTCCCAGAACGAGGCGCGGGCGACCGGGCACCCCGAGATCCGCCCCGAGCACGTCGTGCTGGGGCTGCTGGCCGAGCCGGAGGCACTCGCCGCGAAGGCCATCGTGGCGCAGGGGGTGTCCCTGGAGCAGGTGCGCGAGGCCGCCACCACCGCGCTGCCGCCGGCGCCGGGTGGGGAGCTGCCGGCGCTGATCCCGTACGACGCGCAGAGCAAGAAGGTGCTGGAGCTGACGTTCCGGGAGGCGCTGCGGCTCGGGCACAACTACATCGGCACCGAGCACATCCTGCTCGCGGTGCTGGAGCACGAGGACGGCACCGGCGTGCTGTCCGGCCTGGGCGTCGACAAGGCCGCCGCCGAGGCCGACCTGGTCGCTGCGATCGCCAAGACGGTCCAGCAGGCGGCCGCCAGCGAGTGAGGCGGGTCAGGCCGGTACGGCGGGGAAGCCGTACCGGGCGGCGTGCTCCGGGTCGGCCGGGTCGATCTGGCGCAGGCCGGCGTCGGCGAGGCGCTTGTTGACCTCGTCGAGCCGCTCGCGCACCAGTCGGGCCTCCTCCTCGGTGACCCGGCCCCGGTGCGGCTTGCCCGCGTGCTCGATCGTGCCGTAGTCGACCTTCTCGGCCGCCCGCCGCGTCTTCGGTGGGCGGACCCGCTCGGCGGTCTTCAGCAGCTGGGCCATCGGCACGTCGGTGGCCATCGCGTCGAACTCGCTGGCCGTCAGCACCACCCGGCGGGGCTCGCCGCCGCCGTGCCGGTCGTGGATCTCGACGACCGCGACGTCCAGGGCGGCGTCGTCGATGCTCTCCACCTCGACCGGGGTGGCGTCCAGCTGCACGGGCCCGGCCACCAGGTCAGGGTGGTCCAGGACGACGACGCGGACGACCTCGTCGTCGGGTTGGAGCACCGTGCCGCTGAAGTCGGAGACGTGGATCGTCTTCTTGCCCATGCGCGGAGCTTCTCCTGTCGTAGGCCGGTCGAAGGACCACAAGACGTTACCCGACAGGTGTGCGAAAGCCCGCGCTGGCTCGCCGCGGTGGGTCAGCGGGTGTTGAGGTTGCGCGTGGAGGTGCCGGCGGGCAGGCGGTTCAGCTGACCCCAGGTGAGCGTGGCCGTGCGGTTGCCCCGGTACGGCGGCTGGGCCGGGAACCGTTCCGCGACCCCGCTGTCCGGCCAGAGCAGCTCGGGGTCGTGTTGGTAACGGTCATTCGGCTGATTCGGCATGACCCTACCGTCCCAAAGAAAGTTGTACGTCTATGGAAATAGATATGACGGTCGATCGATGCCGCCGGTTCCCGCGAGCGGCAACCGGACCTCGAATCGACATCCTTCCGTGATGTTCCGGACCTGTACCCGCCCGCCGTGCGCCTCAACCAACCCGCGCACGATCGCCAGCCCCAGCCCGCCCGAACCGGCGGGTGCGCCGTCGCCCGGGCGCGGGGTGCGCGCCGGCTCGCCCCGGAAGGCGACGTCGAAGACCCGGGGCAGGTCCTCCTCCGGAATGCCGCCGCAGGTGTCCGCCACGGCGAGCCAGGCGCTGTCCGTGTCGCACCCGGCGTCCACCCGGACCGTGCCGTCCGACGGCGTGTAGCGGACCGCGTTGAGCAACAGGTTGCCCACCACCCGGGCCAGTTCCGGCTCGCTGGCCAGCACCGTCGGCCAGCCCGAGTCGGCGGCCTCCAGACGGACCCGGCGGGCGGCGGCCAGCGGCGCGGCGCCGGCGAGCGCGTCGGAGACCACGTCACCCAGCGGCACGGCCGACAGCGTCAGCCGCAACGCGCCGGCGTTGATGCGGGAGAGTTCGAACAGGTCGTCCACCAGGCGCGTCATCCGGTCGGTCTCCACCCGGATCCGGCGGTGGTACTCGCCCACCGTCGCCGGGTCGTCGACCACCCGGTCCTCCAGCGCCTCGGCCATCGCCCGCAGCCCGGCGAGGGGGGTCCGCAGGTCGTGCGAGACCCAGGCGACGAGATCGCGCCGTCCCTGCTCGATCCGCCGTTCCCGCTGCCGGGCCTGATCGGCCCAGACCGCCGCGGCGGCCAGGCGTCGCCCGAACAGCCAGCCCACCGCCAGGCTCACCACCGCCGCCGCGGCCACGGTTATCAGGACCACGTCCCGGTCGTGGGCGGAGAGGAACATCGCCTCGGCGACCACCGCGACGCCGGCCACCACCGCCGTCACCGTGACCGCCAGCAGGGCGACGATGTGGACGGTGACGGACCGGCCGCGCAGCAGGCGGAGGGCGAGCGCGCCGACCGCGCCCACGCCGAGTGCCGCAAGGAGCGCGAACGCGAAGATCAGCGCGAGGTCACGCATCGCCGGGCTCGTAGCGGTAGCCGACGCCCCACACGGTCACGATCCGCCGGGGGTTCGCCGGGTCGGCCTCGACCTTCTCGCGCAGTCGCCGGACGTGCACGGTGACCGTGGACTGGTCGCCGAAGCTCCAGCCCCACACCCGTTCCAGCAGCTCGGCCCGGCGGAACGCCCGCACCGGGTGCCGCATCAGGTGCACCAGCAGGTCGAACTCCCGCACGGTCAGGGTCAGCTCGGTGCCGTGCAGCCGGGCCACCCGGGGGCCGGTCTCGACCACCAGACCGCCGTCGCGCAGCACGTCGGGCGGCGCGGTGGCCGGCTCGCCGCCGGTCCGTCGCAGCACGGACCGGACCCGCAGCACCAGCTCGCGGGGGGAGAAGGGCTTGCCCAGGTAGTCGTCGGCCCCCAGTTGCAGGCCGAGGATCCGGTCGGCCTCGTCGCCGCGCGCGGTGAGCATGATGATGGGTACGCCGTCCGGCCGTGCGCGCAGCCGCCGGCAGACCTCCAGGCCGTCGAGCCCCGGCAGCATCAGATCGAGCACCACGAGATGCGGCGGCTCGGTCGCCACGGCGGCGAGCGCCGAGACGCCGTCGCCCACGTGCGTCACGTCGTAGCCGGCGTGCTCCAGGTAGCGGCAGACCACGTCGCTGACCGTCCGGTCGTCGTCGACGACCAGCACCCGCTGCGTCACCGGACCTCCCTCGTGTCCGCACAGCCTAGCCACGCGCGGCCGGCGCAATCCTTGCGAGCCGCTTACGCGTCGGCGCAGTGACCGCGGTCTCTTGGCAGATACCCCCAACAACGGCACCGGCCACGCGGCCGGCGCGGACCACCACGCCGAGGAGACGGGCCACGCCGGGCAGCCGGGCCACGCCGAGGAGACGGGCCACGGCGGGCACGTCGCCCACGGCCGGTACTGAGCCGGACCGGGTCGGCCGGTCCAGCCCCGTCCGGCTGCCTCGGGCGGCGGTCCGTACGGGCACCGCGGGGCTGGGCCGTCGGCGTACGGTGATCACCGGAGGGACGACAGGGGCCGGAGGTGAGGAGCCGATGCGCGACCGGCGGCTCCACCTGCACCTGGCCACGTGGCTCGGCCAGTGGCCCGCCGGCCCCGGCCTGCACGTCGTCGGATCCCACCGCCGCGCGCAGCCCGCCTGGGACGGCCGGCTCCGCCCGGCGATCGCCGTCGCCGCCGGGGCGAGCACCGTGCTGTCCGTGGCGCCGGACCGGGTCGCCGCCGTCCGCGACCTGACCCGGGGCTCCACGCGGCGGCTGCTGTCCGGCCTGCCCGCGGCCGTCGGCCACCCCGGGTGGGCGGTGCACGACGACGTGTTCCGGTGGAGCCTCGCGCCGACGCCGCTGCCGGACGTCGGGGAGTGGGTCCCCCCGACCACCCCGGGCCTGCCGCCCTGGCTGCGGCTGTTCGACCGGCCGGTGCTGGTGGTGCGGGACGAGCGGGGACGGTGCCTGTCAGGCGTGGGCATCAAGCGGCACGACGCGTACGGCCACGAGCTGGCGGTGGGGACCGTACCGGCGGCGCGCGGGCGCGGTCTGGCGCGGCGGCTGGTCGCCCAGGCGGCCCGCCGTGTGCTCGACGAGGGGGCCGTGCCGACGTACCTGCACAACCGGCGCAACGCCGCCTCCGCCCGCGTCGCCGAGGCGGCCGGCTTCCCCGACCGGGGCTGGCGGTCGTTCGGCGTCTACCCGAGCTGACCGTCGGCAGGGCGCGGACCGGAGTTCCCGGGCCGGATCCCCGGTCCGCGCCCTTCCCCCCAGGCCCCGTGGGCATCCGGCGGGCGGGCCGGACACCGTATCGGTCACGCTACGTATCCATCGCTTCGACGGCAAGGGTGGCGCGTGCGGGTCGGAGTGTCGAGAAACAGACTTTGACCTGGGCGGGAGCGGTCAGGCGCTGATTCGGAGCGGTGATGCGGTGTGTGACGGACGCTGCCGGCAGCCCGCCGTGCCCGTGGTGCCGTACGCGGCGGCGATCGGTATGGTCGGTGGGCGGACGATGGCGGGCGGAGGTGAGGGCTCGGTGGAGCGTTCCACAGGTGCCGGGTCCGGCGAGGACCCCGGCCGGGTCACCCTGCGTCCCGCCGGCGAACTCGACATCTCGACGGTGGGCACCCTCGAGGCGGCGCTCACCGACGCGCTGGCCCGCCCGAGCCTGCGTGAGATCGTGGTCGACCTGGCCGAGGTGCGCTTCCTCGACTCCAGCGGCGTACGCGTGCTCGTCCTGGCCGCCACCGCCGCCCGGGAGCGGGACGCGGTCCTGCGGGTGACCGATCCGCAGCCGGTGGTGGCCCGCGTCCTGCAGATCACCGCGGTGGGTCCGCTGCTCGGCCTGGCCGACCCGCTCCGCGCCGACGGTCCCACCTGGCGCCGCCTGACCTGAGCCGGCGGTCAGGGTTCGGTGTCGGCCGCGGCCCGCTCGGACCACTGCACGAGTAACAGCGTGGCGTCGTCACGGGTCGGCCCGGCCTGGTGGTCGCGTACCGCGTGGCTGATCCGCCGCAGTGTCTCCGGTCCCGGCAGGCCGGAGCGGATGTGCCGCTCGGCGAGGTCGGCGAGGCGCGGCAGGCCGAACAGGTCACCCGCCGTGTCGCGGGCCTCGGTCACCCCGTCGGTGTGCAGCAGCAGCCGGTCACCGCGCTCCAGGCGGACCTGCGCCACGTCCGTACGGTCGTTCCGGAGGCCCAGGGGGAGACGCCGCCCCTCGGTGAGGGTCTGCACGGCCCGCCCCCGGCGCAGCAGGACCGGCGGTGGATGCCCCGCGTTGACGTACCGGAGCACACCGGTGTCCGTGTCGAACTCGGCGAGGACGGCGGTCACGAAGCGGGCGTCCGTCCACTGGCCGGCGATGGTGACGTCGACCGCCCGGGCCAGCCCGGTCAGGTCGGCGCCGGCCCGCCGGGCGGAGCGCAGCGCAGCCAGCGCGACCGAGGTGGTGAGCACCGCCGGCAGGCCGTGCCCCACGCCGTCGAGGAGCGCCAGCGACACCGTCGCACCGTTCAGGGCGTAGTCGAAGGCGTCGCCGCCGACCTCGTAGCAGGGTTCCAGCAGGGCGCTGATCGTGGTGTCCGCGGTGCTGAAGGTGAGCGGCGGGAGGAGTTGCCACAGCAGTTCGGCGGAGACCGCCATCGATTGGCTGCGACGGGCGCGGTGCAGGCCGTCGCCGTACCCGATCTTGCTCGTCACCAGGTGACCGATCAGGCCGGCGATCAGGCGGAGGCCGTCGCGCAGCGCCTCGTCGGCAAGGTCGGCGTCCTCGGGCGGGAACGCCACCAGCAGTCCCAGCCGGTCGGTGCCGTTGACGATCGGCAGCCAGAGCCGGGGCGGCGGACCCTGTCCGGCGTGCACCGCCACCTGGGTGAAGGCCCGCCCGGCGAGGCTGGTGTCGATCGGCAGGGGCTCGGCTGCCGGGCGGCCGGGCTCGGGCAGGGGGCGCAGGTCGCACTGCTCCGCGTCGACCAGGTAGACGGTCACCGAGACCCGGAGCGGCCGGAGAACGGCGTTCACGGCGACCGGCAGCTCGTCGGGCGGCAGCCGGTGCGATCGGTCGGCGAGGTCGGCGAGCGCCCGGAGCCAGGGTTCGGTCGCGGTCATCCGACCCGCATACCCAAACCCGCCCGGTCCGATGCGCGGCGGCGGTGCGGGGCCGGGTCCGCCCGGACCCGGCCCCGCGCCCGTCCCCGGCCGGATCCCGGCGACCGGGGACGGGCGGCGCTCAGCCGGCCAGGCCGAGGGCCTCGGCGGCGGCGCGCCCGTTGGCGTGGCTCGCCCCGTACGTGGTGACGAAGGCGCGGACGCCGACCGGCCGCCACTGCGCGGGCCAGCCCATCTCGACCACCGCCACCGGGTGCTGCGCGGCCAGCGCGGTGACCAGGTCGGCGGCGCCCGGCAACCGGTGCAGGTGGCGGCCGACCAGGACGATCGGCCGGTCGCCGGCGAGTCCGCGCAGGGTCGCCGGGTCGGTCTCGGCGGCCACCACCCGCAGTTCCTCCGCCTCGGCGAGGTGCGGGCCGAGGCCCCACGGCACCCGTCCCTCGGCGATCGTGGAGGTCGAGTGCAGCTGCACCACGAGGGGGCGGTCCAGCCCGGTCAGCACGCCCTCCACCCGCACGGCGCGGCGCGCGGCCGCGTACCCCAGGTCGGTCGGCGCGGCCTCGACGCTGCCGGCGGCCCGGGTCCAGGCGGCGAGGTCGGCGGCGCGGCCGGCCGCCTCCTCGACGCGTGCCCGGTCCAGCCGGCCGTCGCCCAGCGCGGTGACGATCTCCGCCGCGACCTGTTCCACCAGCTCGGCGTCGACCTGCGCGCCGATGCAGAGCAGGTCCGCCCCGGCGGCGAGGGCCCGGACGGCGGCGGGGCCGACGCCGCCGGCGGCGACGGCCGCGCCCTTCATCTCCAGGGCGTCGGTCACGATCGTGCCGGTGAAGCCGTACTCGCCCCGCAACAGGTCGACCAGGACCGCGCGGCTGAAGGTGGCCGGGCCGTCCCCGGTCAGCACGGGGACCCGGATGTGCGCGGTCATCACCGCGCGCACCCCGGCGGCGACGACCGCGGCGAACGGCGGCAGGTCCCGCTCGCGGAGGACGTCCACGGGCACGTCGACGGTGGGCAGCTCGTAGTGGGAGTCGGCGACGGTCGCGCCGTGCCCAGGGAAGTGTTTGGCGCAGGCGGCGACGCCGGCGGCCTGGAGCCCGGCCACCGCCGCGGCGGCGTGCGCCGCGACCTTCACCGGGTCGGCGCCGAACGAGCGGGTGCCGATCACCGGGTTGTCGTCGGCGCTGTTCACGTCCACGGTCGGGGCGAGGTTGACGGTGATGCCGAGGGTGGCGAGTTCCGCGCCGATCGCCTCGTGGACGCGTCGGGTCAGCGCCACGTCGCCGATCGCGCCGAGCGCGGCGTTGCCCGGGTACGGGCTACCGGTGGCGTGGGCGAGCCGGGTGACGTCCCCGCCCTCCTCGTCGATCGCGATCAGCACGTCCGACCGGGCGGCGCGCAACGTGGCGGTGCTCGCCGCCACCTGCGCCGGGTCGTGGACGTTGGTGCCGAACAGGGTGTGCCCGGCGAGCCCTTCGCCCACCAGGTCGACGGCCCAGTCCGGCGGGACCGGGCCCGGGTACGCGGCGAGCAGCGTGCCCAGCGCGAGCCGGCGGAGTCCTGGATCCAGCCCCACTGATCTTCCCCTTTCGGTGCCCGGTGGCACGGACGTCGTACCGGAGGCCGTCGCCGGCTACCGGGTCGGGCGAACACCCCGGTCACGGGTGGCCGATACGCTACGGCTACCCGTTCGCAGGTCGGTTTACAGTTAGCAAACTTTACAGAATCTCGAGGACGTGGCATGAGTGCGACCCGGCTCCCCGGCACCCCCCGTCTGTTGCGGGCGCTCAACGACCGCGCGGCACTGGAACTGCTGCTGGAGCGCGGCCCGCTGACCCGGGCCCGACTGGGCGAGCTGACCGGGCTCTCCAAGGTCACCGCGTCCCAGTTGGTCGAGCGCCTGGAGGAGCGCGGGCTGGTCACCCGGGTCGGCGAGCAGGCCGGCGGGCGGGGCCCGAACGCCCAGCTCTACGCCGTCCGGCCGGGCAGCGCACACGTGGTGGGCGTCGACGTCGGGGCGGACCGGGTGGTCGCCGCCTGCGCGGACATCACCGGGGCGGTCATCGGCCGGGTCGAGCAGTCGACGCGGGACACCGACGACCCGGTGGGCGTGGTGCACAACGCGGTCGTCCAGGTGGCGAGCAGCGCCCAGGCGCAGCTGTCGAGCGTGCGGCGGATCGTGCTGGGCACCCCCGGTCTGGTGGACCCGACCACCGGCGACATCACCTTCGCGTTCAACCTGCCGCGCTGGCACGCCGGCCTGCTCGGCGCGCTCCGGGACGACCTGCACACCCCGGTGGTCTTCGAGAACGACGTCAACCTGGCCGCGATGGCCGAGGCGCAGTCCGGCGCGGCGCAGGGCGTACCCGACTTCGTGCTGGTCTGGGTCGACGCCGGCGTCGGTCTGGCGATCATGCTGGGCGGGCGGCTGCACCACGGCAGCGCCGGCGCCGCGGGTGAGATCGGCTACCTGCCGGTGCCCGGCGCGCCCATCCCGCGCGACGTCTCCCGCCGGGCGAAGCCGGCGTTCCAGCAGCTCGTCGGCGCCGACGCGGTCCGCGCGCTGGCTGACGAGCACGGGTACCCGGGCGACACGGCGGCCGGTGCGGTGCGCGCGGCGATCGCCGACGGCGCGGCCGGCGGCCCGATGCTCGACGAGCTGGCCCGCCGGCTCGCGCTGGGCGTGGCCAGCACCTGCGTCGTGCTGGACCCGCCACTGGTGGTGCTCGCCGGCGAGGTCGGCCAGGCCGGCGGGACGGCGCTCGCCGAGCGGGTGCAGCACGAGGTCGCGGCGATCACACTGGTCCGCCCGAGGGTGGTGCCGACCGGGCTGACCGAGGAGCCGATCCTGCGGGGTGCCCTGCACACCGCCCTGGAAGCCGTTCGGGACGAGGTGTTCGGCTCCACGGTCGGCTGACCGGGTGTCGCCGCCGTCCGCCATGTGAAGGAATATTTCACCCCTGGCTGGCGGGCTGCAAGCTCTTGCCGCAGCTCGCCGGCCGGGCGACGTGCCTCAGAGGAGATCGCGACGGCGGAACACCGCGAAGGCCGCCGCGGTGAGGCCGCCGGCGAGCAGCAGCAGGACCACGAGGCCCGATGGCCAGGTCAGCGTGTAGGTGCCGTCGCAGAACCCGGCGAAGGGATCCGTGCAGGCGTTCCGGTCCCAGAACTGCGCCCGCCCGGCCAGCCAGGCACCCAGGTAGCTGGAGAGCATCAGCTGGTCCGGGCGGGACACCTCCAGGATCTCCAGCACCAGCCGGGCACCCAGTTCCCAGACCACCGCGTACGCGGCGACCGCGCCGAGCGCCGCCGAGGTGTGCCGGCCCAGCGTGGCGATGGCGAAGCCGATCACGGTGGCCAGCAGCACGACGACCAGGCCGCGCGCCCAGACGGCCCCCAGGTCGGACCAGAACTCCGCGTCCACCGGACCGACGTGGCCGTCGACGAGGGCGATCATCCAGAACGTGGCGAGGTACGCCACCGTGGCCAGCAGGGACAGCAGCAGCACCGCCGCCATGAGCGTGCCGAGCTTCGCGCCGAGCACGGCGATCCGGCGCGGTTGCCACAGCAGCAGGTTCACCACCCCGCCCGAGTTCAGGTCGGCCCCGATGTAGGAGGCCCCGACCAGGAAGCCGAAGAGCACGAGGAAGGCGATCAGGAAGTACAGGAGGGGTCGGGTGTCCTTGCTGAAGGTGAAGACGCCGACGAGATGGTCGGCGGCCACCGGCAACCGCTCACGCAGGCCGGGATCCACCTCGCTGCAGTCGGCGGGGTAGTAGCTGCCGTCGAAGGGCTCGGCCGGCAACTCGCCCCGCTGCCGGGCCAGGCACCGCTCGTGGAGCAGATCCATCTCGCGCCGCTCGCTGTCGGCCTTCTGCTGGGCGACCGTCATCTCGCTCGGGCTCGGCTGGTGGGAGATGGCCACGTTCGTCAGCGCGGTGACGCCGAACGCCAGCACCAGCAGCACGACCATCAGCTGGACGAAGCGCCGGGCCCCGAGGCGCTCCAACTCGGCACGGACCAGGTTCACGCGTCCACTCCTCTGCGGTCCAGGTCGATCTCGCCGTCGCGGGCGTCCGCGCCGGATTCCGGGGAGCCGTCCACCTGCCGGGGCACCGCCGGGTGCCCGGCCGGCCCGGTCAGCTCGAGGAACACGCTTTCGAGATCCGGCCGGAGCGGTGTCAGCTCGCGGACCCAGGCCCCCTGCTCGCCGAGGGTCCGGCTGACGGTGGCGCCGTCGTCCACCCCGTGCACCACCAGGTGGTCGGGGTGCTCGGTGACCGTGAGCCCGGCCGCGCGCAGCAGCTCCGCCGCCCGGTCGGGCTCGTCGACCCGCACCAGCACCTCGTGGCGGTCGAAGCCGGCCAGCACCTCGTCCACCCGCCCCGCCGCGACCCGGCGGCCCCGCGAGATGATCGTCACGTGGTCGCAGATCAGCTGGATCTCGGCCAGGATGTGGCTGGAGAGCAGCACGGTCACGCCCGAGTCGGCCAATGTCCGCACCAGGTCCCGCATCTCCCGGATGCCGGCCGGGTCCAACCCGTTCGCCGGTTCGTCGAGGATCAGCAGCTCCGGGCTCTTGAGCAGGGCCGACGCCACCGCCAGGCGCTGCTTCATGCCCAGCGAGTAGCCCTTCACCCGCTCGTGGCCCCGATCGCGCAGGCCCACCTGCTCCAGCACCTCGTCGATCCGGGACGTCGGTACGCCGCCGGCGCGGGCCAGCAGCCGTAGCGTCCGGTGGCCGGTGAAGTTGCCGAAGAACTGCGGGCTCTCCACGATCGCGCCCACCCGCCCGGCGACCCGGGGCAGGCGGTCCGGCGCCGGCTCCCCGAGCACCCGCATGCGGCCGTCGTCGGCCCGTACCAGCCCGAGCAGGGCGCGCAGCGTGGTCGTCTTCCCCGATCCGTTCGGCCCCAGGAACCCGTGCACCTGGCCGGCCTCCACGAGCAGGTCGAACCCGTCGACCGCCACCCGACGCCCGCGCCGCAGGCTGTGGAACGTCTTGCGCAGACCCTCGATCTCGATGACCGCGCTCATCCGCGCAGCTCCGGGCTCCGAATGGGCATCGGCGGTCCTCCGGTGGGGGTGATCAACGACACGGCGCCTCAGCCTAGGCCCGGCACGCCGCCCGTGGGGGGCACCGCGGCGGTGCGTGGTTGGATGGGCTCGTGACTGGTGACCTGATCCCAGGCGCCCCCGGCGCCGCTGCCGCCCCCTCGCCCGTGGACGCGGATCTGGTGGTCAACCTCGACGGTGTCGCCGTACGCCGCTCCGGCACGGCCCTCCTGCACGACCTCGACTGGCGTGTCGAGCTGGACGAGCGGTGGGTGGTCCTCGGCCCCAACGGCGCCGGCAAGACCACCCTGCTCAACCTCGCCGCCGGGCGGCTGCACCCCACCACCGGCACCGCCCACGTGCTCGGCGAGCGGATCGGCCGCACCGACGTGACCGAGCTGCGGACCCGCATCGGGCTCTCCACCGCCGCCCTCGCCGAGCGGATCCCCGCCGACGAGCGGGTCGCCGACGTGGTGGTCACCGCCGCGTGGTCGGTCGTCGGCCGGTGGCGGGAGAGCTACGACCGCGGCGACGAGGCCCGCGCCCGGGCCCTGCTCGGCCAGCTCGGGGTCGGCGCGCTCGCCGACCGCCCGTACGGCACTCTCTCCGAGGGCGAGCGCAAGCGGGTCCAGATCGCCCGGGCGCTGATGACCGACCCGGAGCTGCTGCTCCTCGACGAACCCGCCGCCGGGCTCGACCTGGGCGGCCGTGAGGACCTGGTCGGCCGGCTCGCCGAGCTGGCGTACGACCCGGACGCCCCGGCGCTGGTGCTGGTCACCCACCACGTGGAGGAGATCCCGCCCGGCTTCACCCACGCGCTCCTGCTGCGCGAGGGCGGCGTGGTGGCGCAGGGGCTGCTCGGCGACACGCTGACCGGGGACAACCTCTCCAAGACCTTCGGCCTGCCGCTGCTGGTCGAACGCCACGGCGACCGGTACACCGCCCGCGCCGCCTGAGCCTCTCCTCGACACCGGGGAGGTGTCCACGTGCCGCAGACCCGCGTCGTCGTCGTGGGCAGCGCCAACATGGACCTGGTGGCGACCGCCCCGGCCCTGCCGAGGCCGGGCGAGACCCTGCTCGGCACCGACTTCCTCATGGTGCCGGGCGGCAAGGGCGCCAACCAGGCGGTCGCCGCCGTCCGGGCCGGCGCGTCCTGCGCGTTCCTCGGCGCCATCGGCTCCGACTCGTTCGGCGTCACCCTCCGCGCCCGGATCACCGCCGCCGGGGTGGACACCAGTCACCTGCGGGTGGCGTACGGCACCTCGGGCGTCGCGCTGGTCATGGTCAACGCCGAGGGGGAGAACGCCATCCTGGTCAGCCCGGGCGCGAACGCCACGCTGACCGCGCTGACCGAGCCGGAGCTGACCGCCGTACGCGAGGCGGACGTCCTGGTCGCGCAGCTGGAGATCCCGGTCGAGACGGTGACCGAGGCGGCCCTGGCGGCCCGTGCCGCCGGCACCCGCGTGGTCCTCAACGCCGCTCCCGCCCGGCCCGTGCCGCCGGAACTGCTCGCCGCCACCGACCTGCTGGTCGTCAACGAGAGCGAGGCGCAGGCGCTCACCGGCCGGGGTCGGGAGGAGCCGCACGCCCTGCTCGACCTGGCACCGCGCGCGGTGCTCACCCTGGGCGCGTCGGGTGCGTGGTACGGCGACCGGGACGGGACCGCCGTGCACGTGCCGGCGGTCCGGGTCGAGGTCGTCGACTCGACCGCCGCCGGCGACGCGTTCACCGCCGCCCTCGCCGTGGGGTGGGGCGAGGGACGGGACATCGTGGACGCGGTGCGCTGGGCGGCGGCCGCCGGCGCGGCGTGCGTCCGGCGGCTCGGCGCCTCCGTGGCGCTGCCCCGCCGCGCCGAGATCGACGAGCTGTACCAGCCGGGCTGACCGCCGGCCGGCGTGTGGCCGCGCCGCACCACGTCGGTCGGCCGGTCCGTGGCGGGTTGCGCTACGCCGGCCGGTCGCCCGCCGTCCCGGTGCGAAAGGCCCGGCGGTACGCCGACGGCGACGTCCGCATCGCGCGGGCGAAGTGGTGCCGGTACGTGACCGGGGCGTCGAAGCCGACCGCGCCGGCGACCTCCTCGACCGGGGCGTCGGTCGTCTCCAGCAGCGCCAGGCTGGCCCGGATCCGCTGGTCCACCAGCCACCGGATCGGGCTGGTCCCGGTGGCCCGCGCGAAGTGCCGCAGGTACGTGCGGGACGACATGTGCGCCTGCGCGGCCAGCCGCGCCACGGTGAGCGGCTCGGCGAGGTGCGCCAGCGCCCACGCCATGCTCCCGGCGATCCGGTGGTCTTCCGGGTCGACCGCCACCGGCGCCTCGATGAACTGCGCCTGCCCGCCGTCGCGGTGCGGCGGGATCACCAGGCGGCGGGCGACCGCGTTGGCGACCGCCGCGCCGTGGTCGCGGCGGACCACGTGTACGCACAGGTCCAGTCCGGCGGCGCTGCCGGCGCTGGTGAGGATGTCGCCGTCGTCCAGGTAGAGCACGTCCGGGTCGACCGTGACGCGGGGGTGCCGGCGGGCCAGCCGGTCCGCGTACCGCCAGTGGGTGGTGGCGCGGCGCCCGTCGAGCAGACCGGCGCCGGCGAGGGCGAACGCCCCGGAGCAGATCGACATGATGCGGGCGCCGGATCGATGTGCCCGGCGCAGCGCGGCGACCAGTTCCGGCGACGGGGCGCGTACCAGTCGACGTCGAACTCGGGTCGGGGCAGCCCGAACACCTCGGTGACGATGCCCGTCTCGAAGACCGACATCCCGGGGTACGCGAGGACGGCGACGCTGCGGTCGCCGGGGGCCCGGAGCGGCATGGCGGAATGTTAGCGGAGAACGGCGTACGCGCCACTCGTCCGCACGCGCGGCTCGGCCGAGGATCGACGGCATGACACGTACCTTCGCCATGCCGGCCGCCGCGCCGACCGTCGCCGCCTGGGACCAGGGGCACGTGCCGGGTGCCGTGCACCTGCCGACCGCCGATGTCGCGGCCCGTGCCGCCGGGCTCGTACCGGCCGGATCGCGGGTCGTCACCTACTGCTGGGGTCCGGGCTGCAACGGCGCGACGCGGGCGGCGCTGGAGTTCGCCCGGCTCGGGTACGCGGTCAAGGAGATGCTCGGCGGCTACGAGTACTGGGTCCGCGAAGGGCTCCCCGTCGTCACGCCGGGCGGGCTCACCCGCCGGCCGGTCGACGTGCTGACCGCGCCGCGCGCCGCGATCACCTGCGACTGTTGATCCCTGCCGCCGCCGCCCGCCGGGCGGCGAGGCCGGTCACTCGGCCGGCTCGTCGCTGAGCCGTTCGCCCCGCCGGCGCAGCATGTTGAGGCCGGGGATGCCGGCGACGGCCAGCTTGAGGTCGCGGGTGACGTCGAGCAGGTCGTGCAGGTCCGGGCCGACCCGGTCGAGGGTGGCCAGGATGGGCAGGACGTCGGCGGTGAGGTGCTGCCGCAGCTTGGGCAGCTCGTCGACGAGGCGGATGGCGGCGGTCACCTCCTCGTGGCTGAGCTGCTCCACGAAGTGGTTCGCCATCGGGGCGCCCCGGCGCAGCGCCGGCTCGTACGCGGTCAGCAGTTCGGCCGCCGTGGCCGCCGCCTCCGCCGCGACACCCACCGTCTCGGCCGCCCGGCCGGCGATCGCGTCGGCCGCGCCGACCACGGCGCCCGCCGTCCGGGACACCTTCTCCGCCTCGCCGACCGCCACCGTCGCGGCGGCGGCCACCTCGGCGGCGTTCTCGATGGCGGTGGTGGCGGCGGCACTGATGACCGCCACCTCGGCCACCGCGGCCTCGGCGTCGGTGAGCACCCGGTCGGTGCGGTCCAGGGACGTCTCGATCCGGTCCACCACCCCGTTGATCCGCGTCAGCAGCGCCTCCACCCCGTCGAGGACCGCGAAGGCGCGGGCGGGGATCGCCGTGAACGAGACCGCCGAGTCGAAGGCGGAGCGGGTGAGGCCGACGACCGACGCGGGCCGGGGGAGGGGAATCGCCATGGCACCCAGTGTGCGTCGGCCGCGCACGTCCCGCCGGTCGAGGGATCCGGGTGGCGCCGGCCGCCGGAGGTCAGCGGTGGTCCCCGTACTGTTCGACGGCGCGCTGCACGGCCCGGTAGATCTGTCCGAACCGGAGCGCGTCCGGGGTGCGCAGCAGCAGCACCTCGCGGCCGTGCGCCTGCACCCACAGCTCGTGCACGCGGTTGCCCCGCTCGTACGAGCGGTCCAGCCACCCGAGCGGGATCTCCAGGAAGGGCGTCAGCGCCAGCGCGAGCACGACGCACGCGACGAGGGTGATGAGCACCGGCACCCAGCCCCGGTCCGGCACCGACCACGCGAGCGAGAGCGCGCAGACGACGGCCACCAGCGGCGGCAGCGACAGCAGCAGCACCAGGACGCCGCGGCCCAGCACCCGTCCCCGGACGGCGAGGGTCGTCCGCCCCTTGGCGTGCCAGACGTACGTCACGTCGGCGATCGCCACGGCCAGTCCACCGACCCGGATCGACTCGGACGTCACCTGCACCACGTCGTCCCGGTAATAGAGGGCCATCACTAAGCCTAACCATCCCGCGGCGAACCCCCGGTGCCCGAGAGGACGGGTCGGCATCTCTCGTCGAGTCCGTCGGACTGCCCCCGTCGGTGCGCCGCGACGTGCCGGTGGCGGCTCACCCTCGTCGCACGCGGGCCGGTCCCATGGTTGCCGGCCGCCGCCTTTGGAACTGACTCGTTTACGACATCAGCCGATATCTAGCCGCCCTACCAGGGTCTCCCGGCGGGGTTCGGCGTCCGTTCCGGGCCCCCAGGGGCGTTCGGCGGTCCGGCCCTGAACTCGCAGCGGCGCTCGGCGCGAATGCCGCGCGGCGGAGACCCTGTCACCCGAGTGTCAACGCGGGTGATCCATCAACGACGTCAGCTCCAAAGGGCCAGGATGAGCTACGGGTAGCGTGCGTCGAATGGGGACACAGGCTTCCGGGCGCACACCGGCAAGGGGGCCGGGGGCGACCGAGCAGGAGCGCAACGTCGAGGTGGTCCGGCGGTACCTGCGGACCTTCGTCACCAAGGATCTCGCGGAGCTGCGGGCCGTCGTCGACCGCGACGTCGAGATGTACGGCTGGCGGGCGAGCCGATCGTCCAGTTCTGGGGCGAGCAGGACCTTTACGGCCTGCTGCGGGGCCTGGGCATGCTGCCGGACGCGCCGATCGCGTTCTGACCCGCGCCGATCGCGTTCCGGCCGCGAACCGCGGGCGGCTGGCCGGCCTCGACGGCCCGCTGCACCGCCCGGTAGATCTGACCGAACCGCAGTGCGTCCCTGGTGGTCAGCAGCTGGACCGGGCGGCCGCGCCAGCGGGCCCAGATCTCCAGCTGCCGGGCGCCCCGGGCGTACGAGCGGTCCAGATGCTCGAAGAGGAAGTCGGCGACGGGCCCGACGGCCAGCCCGACCAGCACCGAGGCGCCGACGATGGCGACCGTGACGGTGGCGGAGCGGTCCAGCCAGAGGGCGAGCGCGATGCCCAGCCCGGCGGCGACCAGGGGCCCGGCGAGGGCCGCGCCGATCGCACCCCGGCCCGCGAGCACCCGCCAGGAGCGGTTGCCGCGGTGGTGCCACACCGCGCTGATCTCGGTCAGCGGGAAGGTGCGGCCGTCCACCCGGACGGCGGTGGACGTGACCTGGACGGACCTGTCGTCGTAGTACGTGACCATGGCGGAACTCCCGGTGGCGGGCCTGACACCAGACTACGTACCCGAACGACCCGCGCCGTAAGGTTGGCACGCGACTTCGACGAGGAAGTGAGGCTCAGCGTGGGCGAGTTCGTGCGGCTGGAGACCAAGGACGGCATCGGCACCATCCGGCTGGAGCGGCCGCCGATGAACGCCCTGAACACCCAGGTGCAGGAGGAGTTGCGCGCCGCGGCGACGGCGGCCACCGCCGACCCGGCGGTCCGCGCCGTCATCGTGTACGGCGGGGAGAAGGTCTTCGCGGCCGGCGCGGACATCAAGGAGATGGCCGACATGTCCTACGTGGACATGGCCGACCGGGCCGCCGACCTGTCCAGCGCGCTGGGTGCGATCGCCCGGATCCCCAAGCCGGTGGTCGCCGCCATCACCGGGTACGCGCTCGGCGGCGGCTGCGAGCTGGCCCTCGCCTGCGACTGGCGGGTGGTCGCCGAGGACGCCAAGCTCGGCCAGCCGGAGATCAAGCTCGGCATCATCCCGGGTGCCGGTGGCACCCAGCGGCTGGCCCGCCTGGTCGGCCCTGCCCGCGCCAAGGACCTGATCATGTCGGGCCGGATGGTGGACGCGCAGGAGGCGCTGCGGATCGGCCTGGCCGACCGGGTCGTCCCGGCCGCCGAGGTGTACGACGCGGCGGTGGCGCTGGTGAAGCCGTACCTGACCGGGCCGGTGCAGGCGCTGCGCGCGGCGAAGCTCGCGGTCGACGGCGGCCTGGACATGGACCTCAACTCCGGCCTCGCCTGGGAGAGCCAGCTCTTCGCGGCGCTGTTCGCCACCGACGACCGGCGCGAGGGCATGGCCGCGTTCGTGGCGAAGCGCAAGCCGGACTTCACCGGCCGCTGACCCGAGGAGTGTTCACATTCGGGCTACCGCTGAGTAGCGTGTGACACCGGTCATCCGGACGAAGGGGAGCGGCGATGTCGGAGCGGATCGAAGGTCACGGCGGCGAGCTGGCGCTCGCGGCGCTGCGCGCGTACGGGGTGCGGGAGATGTTCACCCTCTCCGGCGGGCACGTCTTCCCGCTCTACGACGCCGCGCACAAGGCTGACTTCCCGATCTACGACGTGCGGCACGAGCAGTCGGCGGTCTTCGCGGCCGAGGCGGTGGCGAAGCTTCAGCGGCGGCCCGGTCTCGCCGTACTCACCGCCGGCCCCGGTGTCACCAACGGGATCTCCGGGCTGACCAGCGCGTACTTCAACGCGTCGCCGGTCCTGGTGCTCGGCGGGCGGGCCCCGCAGTTCCGCTGGGGCTCGGGCAGCCTCCAGGAGATGGACCACCTGCCCCTGGTCGCCCCGGTGACCAAGCACGCCGAGACGGTGTTCAGCACCGACGACATCCCGCGGGCGGTGGGCGCCGCGCTGACCGCGGCGCTCACCCCGCACCGGGGCCCGGTCTTCCTGGACTTCCCGCTCGAGGCGGTCTTCTCGGTCGCCGACGCGGACCTGCCCGCCCCGGCGGGCATCGCCCCGATCGAGCCGGACCCGGACGAGGTGTCGAAGGCGGCAAGCCTGATCGCCGGCGCCGCGCGTCCGGTCATCATCGCCGGTTCGGACGTGTACGCCGGTGACGCCGTCACCGCCCTGCGCGAGGCGGCCGAGGCGCTCCAGGTGCCCGTCTTCACCAACGGCATGGGACGCGGCGCGCTGCCGCCGGAGCACCCGCTCGCCTTCGCCAAGGCCCGGCGGGCCGCCCTCAAGAGCGCCGACGTGGTCGTGGTCGTCGGCACCCCGCTCGACTTCCGGCTCAACTTCGGCGGCTTCGGCGACGCGAAGGTGGTGCACGTCGTCGACGCGCCGAGCCAGCGCGCCGGGCACGTCCAGTCGGCCGCCGCTCCCACCGGCGACCTGCGGCTGATCCTCTCGGCGTTCGCCGGTCACGCCGGTGACCGGGCCGACCACGCCGACTGGATCGCCGGCCTGCGGACCGCCGAGGACGCCGCGAAGGCCCGCGACGCCGAGGAGATGGCCGCCGAGACCGACCCGATCCGCCCCGCCCGCGTCTACGGCGAGCTGCGCAAGGTGCTCGCCCGCGACGCCATCACCATCGGCGACGGCGGTGACTTCGTCTCGTACGCCGGCCGCTACCTGGAACCGGCGCAGCCCGGCACCTGGCTCGACCCCGGCCCGTACGGCTGCCTCGGCACCGGCATGGGCTACGCGATGGGCGCCCGGGTCACCCACCCCGACCGGCAGATCTGCGTGCTGATGGGCGACGGCGCGGCCGGCTTCTCGCTGATGGACGTGGAGTCCCTGGTCCGCCAGAAGCTGCCGGTGGTGATCGTGGTCGGCAACAACGGCATCTGGGGCCTGGAGAAGCACCCGATGCGGGCCATGTACGGCTACGACGTCGCCGCCGACCTCCAGCCCGAACTGCGCTACGACGCCGTGGTCGGGGCGCTCGGCGGCGCCGGTGAGACGGTGGCGAAGGCCGCCGACCTGGGGCCGGCCCTGAAGCGGGCGTTCGACGCGGGCGTGCCGTACCTGGTGAACGTGCTGACCGACCCGACCGACGCGTACCCCCGCTCGTCGAACCTGGCCTGAGACGAACCGGCCGCCGGCACGCGGTGCCGGCGGCCGGTCAGGCGTCGGGGCTCTTCTCCTCGCGCGGCGGGTCGCCCTCGCGGCGGCGCAGGTCGTCCTCGCGGCGGCGCAGGTCGTCCTCCCAGCGGCGGAACAGCTCCTCGTCCTGGTGGCGGGTGCGCTCCTCGATCGAGCGGAGGAATTCGGGGTCGTCGTCCGGGGCGACCCGTCGGCGCTTGCGCTCGGCGAAGCCGTTGCCGACCGGCCACGCCGTCCGGGTGGCGGCGGCACCGCGGTCACGGCCCGCGACGAACCAGGCGATCGAGCCGACCAGCGGAAAGAACAGGATGATCAGCACCCAGGCGACCCGGGGCAGGGCGCGGATGTCGCCCTCCTCGGCCGAGAGGCAGCTGATCAGTGCGCAGACGGCGAGGACGATCTGCGCGAGGAAGAGGAGGACGTACAGCCGGGCCATGACTCCATGATGGCGCACCCGTGCCGGCTACCACACCCCGCGTATCAGCACCACGACACCGAGCGTGGCGTACCCGGCGGTGGCCAGCGCGGCCAGCGGCAGCGCCCGGCTGTAGGCGGCGCGCCGGGCGACGGTCACCCGCCACCAGCAGACGAGCAACGCCGCCGACCAGCCGAGCACCGCCACCGCGCCGAGCGCCACACCGGCCCTGCCGAGGGGCAGCGCCAAGCGCACGGTCAACACCATGACGACCGTCATCGCCAGCGCGGTGCGCCGCCAGGCGAGCCGGGTCCGTTCGGGCTGCAGGCCCGGATCAGGCCGGCTGACCCGGGACGGCCCGTCAGCCATCCCCGCCGATGGCGCGGACCAGCACCGCGGCGACCAGGAGCAGCGCCCCGATGCCCACGGCGAGCGCCAGGACGGCCGGGAAGCGGGAGGCGGGCAGCTCCTCGCCGAGCCGGATCGCCCGCTCGGTGCGGGCCCAGTGGTCGATGGCGCGGACCGCGACAGCCCCGCCGAGCAGCAGCAGGGCGATGGCGATCACCTCACGCAGGTGGGCCAGCGGCAGCGGCGGCAGGAACTGTGCCGCCGCCAGGCCGCCCGCGACCAGCGCCAGGCCGGTCCGCAGCCAGGCGAGGAAGGTGCGCTCGTTGGCCAGCGAGAAGCGGTAGTCCGGGGTCGTCCCCACCGAACGCAGCTCCTGCGGGTCGAACCACCGCCTGATCGCCTGCCACACGGGCCGATTATCCGCTTCCGCCCGGTCGTAGCCTGGTCTGATGACGGATCTTGATGTGGACACGCTCCGGAGGGCGTACGACCGCGACCTGCGCGCACTCGTCCCCGACCCGCTGCCGGCCGGCGTGTCGGTCGAGCGGGACGGCCCGCTGCTGCGGTTGCTGGGCTTCGACCACGGCGGCTTCCTCACGTACCACGACCTGGGCGGCCTGACGGGTGCGGAGCTGGACGAGCTGATCGCCCGGCAGGTGGCGATCTTCCGCGAGCGGGGCGAGCCGGTCGAGTGGAAACTGCACGGCCACGACGAGCCGGCGGACCTGCCGGACCGGCTGCGCGCCGGCGGGTTCGTGCCGGAGGAGCCGGAGACCGTCATGATCGGGCCGGTCGCGCCGCTGGCCGCCGCGCTCCCGGTGGTTCCCGAGGGCGTACGGCTGCGCGAGGTGACCTCGCGTGCGGACCTGGACCGGATCGTGGCCATGGAGGAGGCGGTGTGGGGCACCGACCGCAGCCACCTCGGGCCCGGCCTGGAGAAGGAGATCGCCGCCGATCCGCAGTCGATCACCGTCGTGGTGGCCGAGGCCGGCGACGAGGTGGTCTGTGCCGGCTGGGTGCGGTACCCGCACGGGTCCGGCTTCGCGACCCTCTGGGGCGGCTCGACCCTGCCGGCCTGGCGCCGCCGGAGGGTCTACCGGGCCGTGGTCACCTACCGGGCCCGGCTCGCCGCCCAGCGCGGCGCCACGCTGCTCCAGGTGGACGCCTCCGCGGACAGCCGACCGATCCTGGAGCGACTCGGCCTCGTCGCCGTCACCACGACCACGCCGTACGTCTACACTCCGTGATCATGGAGCAGCGGTTGACGGCCGAGGAACGGCTGACTCTCAAGACCGGCGCGTTCGGTGCGGTCTTCCTGGTGTCCAACGCCGACCCCGGGATGCTGGCGCTGGTGCGGGAGAGCTTCGCCGCCTCGGGCGCCATGGCCGACGCCAGCGGGATCGTCAAGGAGGCGCTGACCACCGGTCCGCTGCCGAAGCTGCCGAGGGACTCGGCGCTGGAGATCGAGTCGGTGGTGCTGCCCGCGCTCACCCGGGCGGTGACGATCCTGCGGACGAAGGCTCCGTCGGAGGTCGGGACCTACCGCGAGGTGGTCCTCGCCGCGGCGGACCGGGTGGCCCAGGCGCACCACGGCGTCAGTCCGGAGGAGGCGGTGATGATCGAACGGATCCGTGCCGCGCTGGCACAGCCGGCCTGAGCTGCGTGAGCTGAGTCACTCCCGCCCTCGGAAGAGGGCAACCTACTTGTGGGTAACATTGCGCCGTGGGCAACTGCACAGCGGCCCGCGGTTGACCGAGCGTTAAGTCACGCGGGAGGCTGCGCCCCAGACCGGGCGAGCGATCGCCACAACCACAGGAGGGTCGTCGAAGCGCGATGAACATCGTCGTACTCGTCAAGCAGGTGCCCGATTCGGGCGCGGACCGCAACCTGCGCACTGACGACAACACCGTCGACCGCGGTTCGGCGAACAACGTCATCAACGAGATGGACGAGTACGCCATCGAGGAGGCGTTGAAGATCAAGGAGGCGCACGGCGGCGAGGTCACCATCCTGACCATGGGTCCGGACCGGGCGACCGAATCGATCCGCAAGGCGCTCTCCATGGGCCCGGACAAGGCCGTGCACGTCGTCGACGACGCCCTGCACGGGTCCTGCGCCGTCGCCACCTCCAAGGTGCTCGCCGCCGCCCTCGGCCAGCTGAACGCCGACCTGGTCCTCTGCGGCGCCGAGTCGACCGACGGCCGCGTCCAGGTCATGCCGCACATGATCGCCGAGCGGCTGGGCGTCGCCGCGCTGACCGGCGCGCGCAAGCTCACCGTGGACGGCTCCACGCTGACCGCCGAGCGGCAGACCGAGGAGGGCTACGAGGTGGTCACCGCCTCCACCCCGGCCGTGGTCTCCGTCTGGGACACCATCAACGAGCCGCGTTACCCCTCCTTCAAGGGCATCATGGCCGCCAAGAAGAAGCCGGTGCAGACCCTGTCCCTGGGTGACCTCGGCGTCGCCCCCACCGAGGTGGGCTTCGACGGCGCGACCAGCACCGTGCTGGAGCACAGCAAGCGCCCGCCGCGCTCCGGCGGCGCGAAGGTCACCGACGAGGGCGACGGCGGCGTGAAGCTGGTCGAGTTCCTCGCCACCGAGAAGTTCGTGTGAGAGCAGGTACGGACATGTCTGAGGTTCTCGTCGTCGTCGAAGCCACCCGGGAATTCGGCGTCAAGAAGGTCACCCTGGAGATGCTCACCCTCGCCCGCGGCCTGGGCACGCCCAGCGCGGTCGTGCTCGGTGGTCCCGGCGCCGCCGAGGCGCTGAGCGCGAAGCTGGGCGAGTACGGCGCGGAGAAGATCTACGCGGCCGAGAGCGAGGAGATCGACGGCTACCTGGTCGCCCCGAAGGCGACCGTGCTGGCCGAGCTGGTCCAGCGGGTGCAGCCGGCCGCCGTGCTGCTGGCCTCGTCGCAGGAGGGCAAGGAGATCGCCGCCCGCCTCGCGGTCAAGCTCGACAACGGCATCCTGACCGACGTGGTGGCCCTGGCGGCCGACGGCACCGCCACGCAGGTGGCCTTCGCCGGCTCCACCATCGTGAAGTCCAAGGTCACCCGTGGCCTGCCGCTGGTCACCGTCCGGCCGAACTCGCTCAACCCGGAGCCGGCCGCGGCCAGCCCGGCGGTCGAGCAGCTCACCGTGTCGGTCACCGACACCGACAAGCTGGCCAAGGTCGTCGACCGGGTCGCCGAGCAGAAGGGCTCCCGCCCGGAGCTGACCGAGGCGTCGGTCGTCGTCTCCGGCGGTCGCGGGGTCGGCAACGCCGACAACTTCAAGCTCGTCGAGGAGCTGGCCGACCTGCTCGGTGGTGCGGTCGGCGCGTCCCGCGCCGCCGTCGACTCGGGCTTCTACCCGCACCAGTTCCAGGTGGGTCAGACCGGTAAGACCGTCTCCCCGCAGCTGTACGTCGCGCTCGGCATCTCCGGCGCGATCCAGCACCGGGCCGGCATGCAGACCTCGAAGACGATCGTCGCCGTCAACAAGGACGCGGAGGCGCCGATCTTCGAGCTGGCCGACTTCGGCGTGGTGGGTGACCTGTTCAAGGTCGTACCGCAGGCCGCCGAGGAGATCCGCAAGCGCAAGTGACGGCAGCGGGCGCCGCGCGCGGCGCCCCGCCCCCACGCGAAGGAGGGGCCACCCGTGGCGGGTGGCCCCTCCTTCGTCGTTGCGGCCCCTCCCGTGCGGCGGAAGGGGAGCTGATCGGCGGGCCGGGGAGCTGAGCCGGCCCGCCGATCAGCCCGTCAGGGTGCCCCTCAGCAAGCTGTTGCCGGACTGGGCGGTGTTGTTGTCGTACGCCTCGGCGGAAACGTCGACAACCGAGTATGCCTCAAGGTCCACGTTCGGTGGCAACGGGAGCAGCTCGTCTTTTTCCGAACCGAGCACGCCGACCGAGAACATCTCCGTGGTGTCCGGGTGATGAGCCACACCTCGTAGTACCCCGACACGTCCCGGAGATTCGCCACGTGCAGGTGCAGTCGCCCGTTGTCGAACACCCGGGCCTCGCCGTTCGCGTCCGGCGGAGTCGAGCTCACGGCCGTGCCGGCGTGACCGTTGGGACGCGCCCGCCGGCCGCCCGACCTGCCGGCCGACCGGGCCGCGCCGAGCGGGGCGGGGGAGGAGAAGCACCCCCGCCCCGGCTCCGGCGTACCCGGGCGACCTCCGCCGTTCGCAGCCCGCGTACTCCGGCGTCCGGCGGGTGCCCGGGTGGTCGTTAGGCTGAACCCTGATGGCTTACCTGGATCACGCGGCGACGACTCCGATGCTCGACGAGGCACTGGAGGCGTACGTCGCCACCGCCCGCGAGGTCGGCAACGCGTCCTCCCTGCACGCGGCGGGCCGTCGTGCCCGCCGGCGGGTGGAGGAGTCGCGGGAGCGGGTGGCCGCCGCGCTGGGCGCCCGACCCTCCGAGGTGATCTTCACCGGTGGGGGGACGGAGAGCGACAACCTCGCGGTGAAGGGCGTCTTCTGGGCGCGGCGGGCCGTGGACGGCCGGCGGACGCGGGTGGTCTCCAGCGCCGTCGAGCACCACGCCGTGCTGGACGCGGTCGACTGGCTCGCCGCCCACGAGGGCGCCGAGGTGGCCCTCCTCCCGGTGGACGCCGCCGGCCGGGTCGGCCCGGATCAGCTCCGCGCCGAGCTCGACGCGCACGGCGACCGGGTCGCCGTGGTGACGACGATGTGGGCGAACAACGAGGTCGGCACGGTCCAGCCGGTCGCCGCGCTGGCGGCGGTCGCCGCCGAGCACGGGGTGCCGTTCCACACCGACGCGATCCAGGCGGTCGGCCAGGTGCCGGTCGACTTCGCCGCCAGCGGGGTCTCCGCGCTCACCGTCACCGGGCACAAGCTCGGCGGGCCGGCCGGCGTGGGTGCGCTGCTACTCGCCCGCGACGTCGCCGCCACCCCGCTCCTGCACGGCGGCGGTCAGGAGCGGGATGTCCGTTCCGGCACGCTCGACACCGCCGGCATCGTCGCCTTCGCGGTGGCGGTGGAGACGGCGGTCAAGCGCCAGCAGGAGTACGCGGCCCGCGTCGCCGCCCTCCGCGACGACCTCGTCGAGCGGGTACGGCAGGCGGTGCCGGAGGTCGTGTTCAACGGCGACCCGGTGGACCGGCTGCCCGGCAACGCGCATTTCTCCTTCCCGGGCTGCGAGGGCGACGCGCTGCTGCTCCTGCTCGACGCGCAGGGCATCGCCTGCTCCACCGGGTCGGCCTGCTCGGCGGGGGTGGCCCAGCCGAGCCACGTGCTGATCGCGATGGGCGCCGACGACGACCGCGCCCGTTCCTCCCTGCGCTTCACCCTCGGCCACACCAGCACGCCGTCGGAAGTCGACGCCGTCATCAAGGCCCTCCCGGGGGCGGTGGACCGCGCCCGCCGCGCCGCCAACTACCGCACCCCCCGCTAACCCCCTCCTTCTCCCGCGATCTTGCGGTTTCGGTCCCCCTTCTGTGGTGATCCGCCCTTTTCGCCCGGGCAGGAAGTGCAAGATCGTGGGGGTTGAGGCGGGGCTGGTCGGGTGGGGTCGGTCGCAGGAGGGGCGCGGGGAGTTCGGCAGGCCGGCTCGGGTCGTTACGCTCGGGTGGGAACCGGGATGGCCGGGGAAGGGTGGTCAGGGTGCGGGTGCTGGCGGCGATGTCGGGCGGCGTGGACTCCGCCGTGGCGGCGGCGCGGGCCGTCGAGGCGGGGCACGACGTGACCGGCGTGCACCTGGCGCTCGCCCGTAACCCGCAGACGTACCGCACCGGCGCCCGGGGCTGCTGCACCCTGGAGGACTCGCGGGACGCCCGCCGGGCCGCCGACGTCATCGGCATCCCGTTCTACGTGTGGGACATGGCCGACCGGTTCCACGCCGACGTCGTGGACGACTTCGTCGCCGAGTACGCCGCCGGCCGTACGCCGAATCCCTGCCTGCGCTGCAACGAGAAGATCAAGTTCGCCGCGGTGCTGGACCGGGCCGTCGCCCTGGGGTTCGACGCGGTGGTCACCGGCCACCACGCCCGGCTCGGCCCGGACGGCCTGCTGCGGCGCAGCGTCGACCTGGCCAAGGACCAGTCGTACGTCCTCGCCGTGCTCACCCGCGAGCAGTTGGACCGGTCGATGTTCCCGCTGGGCGACTCGACGAAGGCGCAGGTCCGCGAGGAGGCGGCGCGCCGCGGGCTCGCCGTGGCTGACAAGCCGGATTCCCACGACATCTGCTTCATCGCCGACGGGGACACCCGCGGCTTCCTCGCCCAGCGCCTCGGCGAGACGCCCGGTGACGTGGTCGACGTGACCACCGGCGCCGTCGTCGGCACGCACGCCGGGGCGTACGCGTACACCGTCGGCCAGCGGCGGGGCCTGCACCTGGACCGCCCGGCACCGGACGGCCGCCCGCGCTACGTCCTGTCGATCACCCCGAAGACCAACACGGTGACCGTCGGCCCGGCCGAGGCCCTGGAGGTGTCGCACGTCCGCGCCGACCGTCCGGTGTGGACCGGCGGGCCCCGTCCGGACGCGTCGGTCGAGTGTGAGGTGCAGCTGCGCGCCCACGGTGACGTGGTGCCCGCCACGGTGACGGTGGCCGCCGACGGCCTGCGCGCCGAGCTGCGCCGCCCCGTCCGGGGCGTCGCCGCCGGTCAGGCGATCGTGGCGTACCGGCCGGACCCGGCCGGCGACGTCGTGCTCGGCTCCGCCACCATCGCCGCCTGACCGGTGGGCACGGACCCGTCCGGGGCCGGCGGCGGCGGTCCGGGCGGCGCGGCACGGCGGACCCGATAGTCTTCGGGCCGTGACAGATCAGGGGTGGCCGTGGCCGGCCGGGGCGGCGACCGGTATCGGGTCGCTGCCGGGCACCGACATCGCCGAGGCCCAGCGGATCGTCCTCGGTGAGCTTCCCGCCCTGCCGCACCTGCCGGAGCTGCCGGCCCGCGGTCCCGGCGCGGACCTGATCGGCCGCACCGCCGGTCTGCTGGTGGAGCTTCCCGTAGAGCTGTACGCGGCCCGCTGGCGCATCGCCCCCCGCCCGGGGCGGGACCTGCGCCGCGCGCGGGACCTGATGGAACGCGACCTGGACCAGCTCGCCGAGCAGGCCGAGACGTACTCCGGTGCGATCAAGATCCAGGTCGGCGGGCCGCTCACCCTGGCCGCGTCGCTGGAACTTCCGATCGGCGGCCGGATGGTCCGCGACCCGGGAGCGGTCCGGGACCTGACCGGGTCGCTCGCCGAGGGGGTACGCGACCACGTCGCCGCCGTGGCCCGCCGCCTGCCCCGGGCTTCGGTGCTGCTGCAACTGGACGAGCCGTCGCTGCCCGCGGTGCTCGCCGGCCGGGTGCCGACCGAGAGCGGCTTCGGCACGTACCGCGCGATGGAGCCGGGGGTGGCCGGCACGCTGCTCCGCGACGTCGTCGAGGCCGCCGGGGTGCCGGTGGTCGTGCACTGCTGCGCGCCCGACGTGCCGCTGGAGCTGATCCGGACGGCCGGCGCGGTGGGCGTCGCGCTCGACCTCGGCCTCGTCACCGACCTGGATCCGCTGGGCGAGGCCGTCGACGCGGGGCTCGGGCTGCTGGCCGGCGCCGCGCCGACCGGACCGCCGTCCGGCGGGCGCGCGCCGACCTCGGCGCAGGTCGCCGACCGGGTACGCCAGCTCTGGGACCGCCTCGGGTTCCCCCGCCGCCGCCTCGCCGAGCAGGTGGTCGTCACGCCGGCGTGCGGGCTCGCGAACGCCAGCCCGCAGTACGCCCGGGCGGTGCTCACGGCCTGCCGGGACGCCGGGCGGCGGCTCGCCGAGGACTGAGAGCGCGTTTGAGGAGTGCTGGCCGGCCTGCGCCGGGCCCAGCCGCCGCCCGGCGGCGTTGTCGGGAGGTCCGGATACAACACCGGTTCCGGACCCCCGACGCCTTGCCGGACGACGCCTGGCCTCCGGCTCGGCTCGACCGACACTCCTCAAACACGCTCTGAGGTTTCCGTCGTACGGGCGGGGCAGGATGGCCGGCATGATTGGACAGCTGCGTTCAGTGGTGATCGACTGCCCCGATCCGCGGGCCCTCGCGTCGTTCTACTCGGAGCTGCTCGGCCTGCCGCTCGACCCGGATGGCACCGACGGTGACGGCTGGGTGGTGATCTCGGGCAACGGGCACCGGCTCGCCTTCCAGCAGGCTCTCAACCTGCGTCCGCCGACCTGGCCGGAGCCGGGCGTCCCCCAGCAGTTCCACCTCGACGTGCAGGTCGAGGACGTGGAGGCGGCGGAGAAGCAGGTGCTCGCGCTCGGGGCGCGCCGGCTGCCCGGCGGCGGGCAGGACTTTCGGGTCTACGCCGACCCGGCCGGTCACCCGTTCTGCCTGGTCTTCGACGTCTGAGCCGGCCGGCCGCACGCCCGGGAAGGTGTCGGGCGCCCCGCTGGGTCGACCCGTCCACGATCTCGCCCCGCGTGGCGCGCGTCGGGCTGCCGGAGGGTCTGGCGGAGGTCGCCGGTGGACGGCATGATCGCGGGAATGACCGACCCCTCCCTCCGGCGGGCCGCGGGCTCGCTGTTCGGCCTGGCCTACGGTGACGCGCTCGGCAAGCCGACCGAGTTCCTGACCGTCGCCGAGATCGTCCGACGGTACGGGCCGGCCGGCCCGCGCGAGCTGACCGGCGACCCCGCCCTGGTCACCGACGACACCCAGATGGCGCTGGCGGTCGGCTGGGCGCTCCACGAGGCGCAGCGGCTTACGCCGGAGACGGTGGAGCCGCTGCTGCGGCGGCGCTTCGTGGCCTGGTCGGTGAGCCCGGACAACGACCGGGCCCCGGGCGTGACCTGCCTGCGGGCCTGCGCGGAGCTGGCCCGGGGCACCCGCTGGCAGCACGCTGCGGTGATCGGGTCGAAGGGCTGCGGCGCGAACATGCGGGTCACCCCGGTCGGTCTGCTCGACGTCGACCTCGACACGCTCGCCGGGCTGGCCCAGCTTCAGGCGGGGCTGACGCACGGCCATCCGACGGGTCTGGCGGCCAGCGAGCTGACCGCGTACGCGGTGCGGTTGCTGCGCGACGGCGCCGAGCCGGCCGAGGTGCCGGCGCTGCTCGCGGAGCGGGCCCGGGAGCAGCGGGAGACCTACCGGGAGGAGTGGCTCGGCGACCTGTGGCAGGTCGCTCGTGCCGCCAGCCCGGAGACGTTCATCGCCGCCGGCTGGGACGAGTGCCTCGCGATCCTCGACCGCCTCCGGGCGGCGCTGGCCGGACCGGACGACGGCGGCGACCCGTGCCGGCACACCGGTGAGGGCTGGATCGCCGAGGAGGCGCTCGCCACGGCCCTGTACTGCGCGATCCGGCACGCCGACGACCCGGTCGCCGCTCTGGCCCGCGGCGCCACCACCACCGGCGATTCGGACTCGATCGCCGCGCTGGCCGGTGCCTTCGTCGGCGCGGCCCTCGGCACGCCCGCCTGGCCCGCCGACTGGGCCACCCGCATCGAGTACGCCGACCAGCTCTTCACCCTCAGCACCCTGCCCACCCGACACCCCCTGACCGGGCCCCCGCTGGGTTGATCAAGAGGTTTTCGGTCCTCGGAGGCGTTCCCCGGAGCCAGAACTTCTTGGTCAACTCTCTGCTGGCGGGGGGTCAGTGGGGGAGGCGGCGGATCTGGCGCCAGAGGGTCGGGTCGCAGGTCCCGGCGTGGTTGGCGAAGTCGGCGAGCGGGACGCGGACGGGCTCGGTGAGGTTGACGAAGCTGTCGTGGTCGGCGTCCGGGTCCCAGCTCCGGGTCGGGATGGGGACGTGGTCGTCCCGGTCGCTCTTGTCCTGGCTGGTGATCTTCAGGACGTCGGCGGCCCGCTCGTCGGCGCGCAGCACCAGGCAGGGACGGACCTTCGAGCCGCTGCCGTCGGCGTACGGGACGTCGGCCCACCAGATCTCCCCGGGGCGGGGCGTCCGGGCCGGTGTCGCCTCACCGGTACGCGGGCGGGGCGGGGCGGGGACACGGTCGCGGCTGCCCCGGCGGGAGCGGGTCCGCGTGTCGCCACGCCCGCCGGGTCGGGTTCCGCCGACGCCGCCACGGCTGCCGCCGCCACGGGTGCCGCCGCGCCGGTCGCGGGTGCCGCCGCCCGCCTCGGGACGGGTGTCGCCCGGCCCCGCCGAGCGGCGACCGGCCGCGCGGTGCCGCCACTCGTTCCACGCCCAGCCGGCCGCCACGGCCAGCACGATCGCCGCCGCCCAGAGGAGCCAGTCGGGCACGCGTACCCCCTTGATCATGAGTCGGCGCGGCGCGGACGCCGCACGCGCCGCGCGACGGCCGGCCGGGGCCGGTGGGCGCGTCGTCCGGCGATCCTCGCACGTTCCGGGCGGGGTCGCCCGTCCGTGCGGCGGGTGGGCGGCGGAGTGTCCCACCTTCCGGATACCGTGCCGGGTAACGGAACAACGGGAGGTCACGGCGGTGTCCGAGGATGTCATCGGCCAGCAGGCCAGTCCGGCGCAGGAGGCGGCGGCCGGCGCCGAGCCGACCCCGGAGGCGCGGGATCGGCACGCGACGCTCAGCCGTGAGCTGACCGAACATCAGTACCGCTACTACGTGCTCGACGCGCCGACGATCTCCGACGCGGAGTTCGACCGGCAGCTGCGGGAGCTGGAGGCGCTGGAGGCGGAGTTCCCGGCCCTGCGCACGCCGGATTCGCCGACCCAGCGGGTGGGCGGCACCTTTTCCACCGACTTCACCCCGGTGGCGCACGCCGAGCGGATGATGTCGCTCGACAACGCCTTCAGCGACGAGGAGCTGGCGGTCTGGGCCGAGCGGGTCGAACGCGACGCCGGCGGCCCGGTTCCCTACCTGTGCGAGCTGAAGGTGGACGGGCTCGCGATCAACCTGACCTACGAGAAGGGTCGGCTGGTGCGGGCGGCCACCCGGGGTGACGGCCGCACGGGCGAGGACGTCACGGCCAACGTGCGCAGCATCCGAGACGTGCCGGGTGAGCTGACGCCGTCGGCCGAGTTCCCGAAGGTGCCCGACCTGATCGAGGTCCGGGGCGAGGTCTACTTCCCGGTGGCCGGGTTCGCGGACCTCAACGCCGGCCTGGTCGAGCAGGGCAAGGCGCCGTTCGCCAACCCGCGCAACGCGGCGGCCGGCAGCCTCCGGCAGAAGGACCCCCGGGTCACCGCGTCCCGCCCGCTGCGCCTGGTCGTGCACGGCATCGGCGCCCGCCGCGGCTTCCAGCCGGCCTCCCAGTCCGAGTCGTACGCGGCGCTCAAGGCCTGGGGCCTGCCGACCAGCGACCGGTGGCGGGTCGTGCCCGACCTGGCCGGCGTCGCGGAGTTCATCGCCTACTACGCCGAGCACCGGCACGACGTCGAGCACGAGATCGACGGTGTGGTCGTCAAGGTCGACCCGGTCTCCATCCAGGGCCGGCTCGGCTCGACCAGCCGGGCCCCGCGCTGGGCGATCGCCTTCAAGTACCCGCCGGAGGAGGTCAACACCAAGCTGCTCGACATCGACGTGAACGTCGGGCGCACCGGCCGCGTCACCCCGTTCGCGGTCCTGGAGCCGGTCCGGGTGGCCGGGTCGACCGTCGCGCTGGCCACCCTGCACAACGCCCGCGAGGTCGAGCGCAAGGGCGTGCTGATCGGCGACACGGTGGTGATCCGCAAGGCCGGCGACGTCATCCCCGAGGTGCTGGGCCCGGTGGTCGACCTGCGTCCGGCGGACGCCCGGCCGTTCGTCATGCCCACCACCTGCCCGGCCTGCGGCACCCCGCTCGCCCCGTCGAAGGAGGGCGACGTCGACATCCGCTGCCCGAACACGCGCAGCTGCCCGGCGCAGCTCCGTGAGCGGGTCTTCCACCTCGCCGGGCGGGGTGCCTTCGACATCGAGGTCCTCGGCTACAAGGGCGCCGCCGCGCTGCTCGACGCGCAGATCATCACGGACGAGGGCGACCTGTTCGCCCTCGACGCCGAGCAGCTCGCCCGGTCGCCGTTCTTCGTCAACAAGGACGGCAGCCTCGGCAGCAACGCCGTGAAGCTGCTGGACAACCTGGCCGTGGCCAAGGAGCGCGACCTGTGGCGGGTGCTGGTGGCGCTCTCCATCCGGCACGTCGGTCCGACCGCCGCGCAGGCGCTCGCCCGGCACTTCCGGTCGATCGAGGCGATCGACAAGGCCAGCGAGGAGGAGCTGTCCTCCGTCGACGGTGTCGGCCCGACCATCGCCGCGAGCATCCGGGAGTGGTTCGCCGTCGACTGGCACCGCGAGGTGGTGCGGAAGTGGGCCGAGGCCGGCGTCCGGATGGCGGAGGAGGCGGTCGACGAGGGGCCGCGCCCCCTGGAGGGCGTGACCGTGGTGGTGACCGGCACGCTCGCCGGTTTCTCACGCGACCAGGCGGCCGAGGCGATCCAGTCCCGGGGCGGCAAGGTCAGCGGGTCGGTCTCCAAGAAGACCGGGTTCGTGGTGGTCGGCGACAACCCGGGCTCCAAGGCCGACAAGGCCGCGAGCCTCAAGGTGCCGATGCTCGACGAGGAGGGCTTCCGCGTCCTGCTCGACTCCGGTCCGGGCGCCGCCCAGAAGGTCGCCCGTATCGAGGGCTGAGTGGGGATCTTGCGCGCGTATACCAACTTAATTACGACTACGACCGATTCGTGACTGTCGTAGGGGGAAACCCGGCACCTGGGGCGTTTCATTGGGGCACGGCGTACGGACGGGTACGCCGTTCGTGATCGCCGGAGGTGTGATGGAGACCGCCGACCCGCGCAACTCCGTCCCACCAGGACGGGTGGCGCCGTTCTCCGCCTTCGTGGCCGCGGTCATCGCCGTGGCCACGCTGCTCTCGGCCGCTCCTCTGCTGGCGTTCGCCGACCAGGTGTCCCGGTTGCCCGCCGCGTTCTGGACCATGGCCGTGCTGGCCGTCGCCTGCGACGCCCGTCCGTTCGTCCCGCCCGGGCGGCGCCAGTCGTCGGCGGTGTTCCCCTCGACGTGCTTCACCTTCGCGATCCTGCTCGGCTGGGGGCTGGGCCCCGCGGTCGCCGTGCAGGCGGTGGCCGTGGTCGTGTCGGGAGCCCGGATGGGGTACGCCCCCTGGCGGACCGCCTTCAACGCCGGGCAGTACGCCTGCGCGCTCGGTGCCGCGTACGCCGTCACCCGCCTCGGTCCCGGCGATCTGTTCGACGGCGGCCGGCTGCGGGGCGCCGACGTGGCGGTGGTGGGCGCGGCCATGCTCGCCTGGTTCGCCGTCAACTACGGCCTGGTCAGCTCGGCGGTCTGGCTGCGCTTCGGGGAGCGCTGGATGCCCGGCCTGCGGCAGGGTCTGGGGTTCGAGCTGCTGTCCACCGGCTCGCTGCTGCTGCTCGCCCCGGTGCTGGTGACCGCCGCCCGGGCCAGCGCGGCGCTGATCCCGCTGGTGCTCGTGCCGCTGTTCGCCGTCTACCGGATGGCCCGGCTCAGCGTGGAGCAGCAGCAACTCGCCTCGCTCGACCCGCTCACCGGGCTGCCCAACCGCAAGGCGCTGCTCGCCGAGGTCGGCGAGCAGTTGCACCTGCACGCGGAGCGGGCGGCGCGCGGTGAGCCGTACGCCCGGCTGGCGCTGCTGCTGATCGACCTGGACCGGTTCAAGCACGTCAACGACGCGCTCGGGCACGCGGTGGGTGACCGCCTGCTGGTCGAGGTGAGCGCCCGGCTCACCGAGGTCGTCGGGCGGGACATGGTCGCGCGGCTCGGCGGGGACGAGTTCGCCATCGTCATGACGGGGCTGACCGACGCCGGCGAGGCGCGCGAGCTGGCCGACCGGGTGGTCGCGGCGCTGGCCGAGCCCGTGCCGCTGGACGGGCTGCCGCTGGACGTCGGCGGGTCGATCGGCGTCGCGCTCTTCCCCGACCACGGGGAGGACTTCGCCACCCTCATGCGCCACGCCGACGTGGCGATGTACGACGCGAAGCACCGCAACGACACGGTCGCCGTGTACGCGGCCGAGTCCGACCACAACTCCGCCGAGCGGCTCGGGCTCCTGGCCGACCTGCGCCGGGTCCTGGAATCCGGAACGTCGGCCACCGACACCCCGACGGGCGACCGGGCGATGCCCGGCCCGTCGACCGCCGAGGGCGCAACGGCCGGCCCGTCGGCCGCCGAGGGCGCAACGGCCGGCCCGTCGACCGCCGAGGGCGCGGCGGGCGGCACGCCGGCCGGCGACGCGGAGGGCGCCGAGGGCGCGGCGGGCGGCGCGCGCCTCGACGCCGGCCGGGCGGGAGCGGAGGTCGGTGACCCCGACGCCGGACCGGCGGAAGCGGAGAGCGTGGGCGCGGGGGCCAACGGCCGGAACGGAGACGTGACCCAGCCGGTGCTCGCCCCCGGCGGGCCCGCGCTCGCGGCGGTCCCGGCCACCGCGCGGGGCGGGGACGGCGCCGCGCTCCCGGCCCGGGACGACGGATCCCGTACCGGCCGCTGGCGGCTGCGTGGCCGGCGGCAGCGCGCCGACCTGGCCCACACCGACGAGCTGATCCAGCAGATCGTCACCGCCGCCGACCCGATCCGTCGCCGGGCCGCGCACGCGGCCGAAGCCGCCGCACACCCGACGGGCGCCTCCACCCAGCCGACCGGAGCCGCGTCGACCGCCGCCGACCGGACCGAGCCCGCGCGGCGCGACGACCGCGCCCGTGGGGGACGGAACGGATCGCGGGGCCGGGGCGGCGGCGACCGCCCCGACGGGACCCCGCACCGCCGGGACCACAGCGCGGCCGACCGGCGCTCCGGCGAGCCGGCCGCCGACGCCGGTGAGATCACGATGTACTACCAACCGCAGATCGCGATCGCCACCGGGGAGGTGGTCGGTGTCGAGGCGCTGCTGCGCTGGCGGCACCCGCGGCGGGGAATGGTCGACCCGGAGGAGCTGATCCGGGTGGCGGAACAGAGCGCCGTGATGCGCCTGCTCACCTTCCGCGTGGTCGACGACGTGGTGGAGCAGGTGGCGAAGTGGTCGGCCGCCGGCCTCGGGCTGCGGGCCTCGCTCAACGTCAGCGTGCGGGACCTCCACACCGGCGAGATCGCCGACCGGATCGCCGACCGGCTGACCCGGTACGGCGTACCGCCGCAGCGCCTCCAGCTGGAGATCACCGAGGGGGCGCTGATGGCCGACCCGCGCCGAGTGCTGGCCACCATCTCCCGGCTGCACCGCCTCGGGGTGGGCATCGCGCTGGACGACTTCGGCACCGGGTACTCGTCGTTGCAGCACCTGCGCCGGCTGCCGCTGTCCGAGGTGAAGGTGGACCGCTCCTTCGTGCTGGGCATGGCGCAGGACGCCGACGACGCGGCGATCGTCACGTCGATGATCGAGCTGGCGGGCGCGCTCGGGCTGCGGGTGGTCGCCGAGGGAGTCGAGGACGAGCGCACCTGGCGGATGTTGTACGCGGCCGGGTGCGACGCCGCGCAGGGCTGGTTCTACGCCCGGCCGATGCCGGCCGAGGAACTCGTCGCCTGGCTCGCCCGGTACCGCCCGGTCCGCCCGGCCGCCGGCCCGGACACCGCGATTCCGCGCCGGCACCCGCGCTGAGCGGGCGCGGGACGCGGGCGCCGCCGGCTCCCGTCGTGGCCGGGGTCGCGGCGGCCGGCGGGTTCGGAGGGGGAGTCGGGGACGCGCGGCCGAAGCGGAACAATAGACTCGCTCCGGTCACCGCGCGTCACGCACCACCGCCGCGCGGTCGGCGCAGGAGGACCCAGCAGGACAGCCACGAAGGGGGCACCGATGGCCGCCATCTCCCGCGAGGAGGTCGCGCACCTGGCGCGACTGTCGCGGCTCGCCGTGACGGAGGAGGAGCTGGACACCTTCGCCGGCCAGCTCGACGTGATCCTCCAGGCGGTCGCCCAGGTCGGCGAGGTCGCCGCGGCGGACATCCCGCCGACCTCCCACTCCGTGCCGCTGACCAACGTGCTGCGGGAGGACGTGGTGACGCCCTGCCTGACCCCCGAGGAGGCGCTGTCGGGCGCGCCCGACGCCGAGGAGCAGCGGTTCCGCGTCCCGCGGATCCTGGACGAGGATGTGGCCTCATGAGCGAGCGCAGCGAGCGAATCATCAGGCTCAGCGCCATCGTGCCTCATGACGGCACGGAGCGAAGCGGAGTGCCGGCATGAGCAACGATCTGACGAGACTGACCGCCGCGGAGCTCGCCGGCCTGGTGTCGAAGGGCGAGGCCTCCGCCGTCGAGGTCACCCAGGCCCACCTGGACCGGATCACCGCCGTCGACGACCGGGTGCACGCGTTCCTGCACGTCGACACCGCCGGCGCGCTGGCCGCGGCCCGCGCGGTGGACGAGCGCCGTGCCGCCGGTGAGAAGCTCGGTCCCCTCGCCGGCGTGCCGGTCGCGGTCAAGGACGTGCTCACCACCAAGGGCGTGCCGACCACCGTGGGGTCGAAGATCCTGGAGGGCTGGCGCCCGCCGTACGACTCGACGATCGTGCAGCGGTTGCGCGACGCGGGCACGGTGATGCTCGGCAAGACCAACATGGACGAGTTCGCGATGGGCTCCTCCACGGAGTACTCGGCGTACGGCACGACCCACAACCCGTGGGACCTGAGCCGGATCCCGGGCGGCTCCGGCGGCGGCAGCGCCGCGGCCCTCGCGGCGTACGAGGCGCCGCTCGCGATCGGGTCGGACACCGGCGGCTCGATCCGCCAGCCCGGCGCGGTCACCGGCACCGTCGGTGCCAAGCCGACGTACGGCGGGACCTCCCGGTACGGCCTGGTGGCGTTCTCGTCCTCGCTGGACACGCCCGGCCCGTGCGCCCGTACGGTGCTGGACGCCGCCCTGCTGCACGAGGCGATCGGCGGCCACGACCCGCGCGACTCCACCTCCATCCCCGCCCCGGTGCCGGACGTGGTGGCCGCCGCGAAGCTGGGCGCGACCGGCGACCTGACCGGCGTGAAGCTGGGCGTGGTGCGGGAGTTCGCCGGCGAGGGCGCCGAGCCCGGCGTGACCGCCGCGTTCCGCGACGCGGTCGACACGCTCACCAAGCTGGGCGCCGAGATCGTCGAGGTGTCCTGCCCGCACTTCAAGTACGCGCTGCCCGCGTACTACCTGATCGCCCCGAGCGAGTGCTCCTCCAACCTGGCGCGGTTCGACGGCGTCCGCTTCGGCCTTCGGGTCGGCGACGACGGCAACCGGTCGCTGGAGGAGGTCATGTCGCTGACCCGCGAGGCCGGCTTCGGCCCCGAGGTCAAGCGCCGCATCATGATCGGCACCTACGCCCTCTCGTCGGGCTACTACGACGCGTACTACGGGCAGGCGCAGAAGGTCCGTACGCTGATCACCCGGGACTTCACCGCCGCGTTCGAGCAGGTCGACGCGCTGATCTCGCCGACGACGCCGTTCGTGGCGTTCCCGATCGGGGCGCGCACCTCCGACCCGTACCAGATGTACCTGGCCGACCTGTTCACCATCCCGACCAACCTGTACGGCGGTCCGGGCATCTCGGTGCCGTGCGGCCTGTCCGAGGGGCTGCCGGTCGGGCTCCAGATCATGGCGCCGACGATGGCCGACGACCGGATGTACCGGGTCGCGGCCGCGCTGGAGAGCGCCGTCGGCACGTTCACCCCACCGGCACTGTGAGGCAGGAGCACCGATGACGACGACACTGCCCGCGTACGACGAGGTCGTCGCGCGCTTCGAACCGGTGATCGGCCTGGAGACCCACGTCGAGCTGGGCACGAACACCAAGATGTTCTGCGGCTGCCCGACCGACTTCGGCGGCGCGCCGAACACGCGGGTCTGCCCGGTCTGCCTGGGCCTGCCCGGCTCGCTGCCGGTGGCCAACAAGGCGGCCATCGAGGCGACGATCCGGATCGGCCTGGCGCTGAACTGCTCGATCGCCGAGTGGTGCCGGTTCGCCCGGAAGAACTACTTCTACCCGGACATGCCGAAGAACTTCCAGATCAGCCAGTACGACGAGCCGCTCTGCGTCGACGGTTACCTGGACGTCGAGGTGAACGGCGAGACCGTGCGCATCGGCATCGAGCGCGTGCACCTGGAGGAGGACACCGGCAAGACGCTGCACGTCGGCGGCGCGACCGGTCGCATCCACGGCGCCACCGAGTCGCTCGTCGACTACAACCGGGCCGGCATCCCCCTGGTCGAGATCGTCACCAAGCCGGTCACCGGCACCGGCGCGCTGGCGCCGGAGGTGGCCCGCGCGTACGTGACCGAGCTGCGCGACGTGATCCGCTCGCTCGGCGTCTCCGACGTGCGGATGGAGGAGGGCTCGCTGCGCTGCGACGTCAACACCTCCCTCAACCTGCCGGGCGAGGAGTGGGGCACCCGCACCGAGACGAAGAACGTCAACTCGCTGCGCTCGGTGGAGCGGGCGGTCCGCTCGGAGATGATCCGGCAGGCGTCGGTGCTCGACGCGGGCGGCCGGATCACCCAGGAGACCCGGCACTTCCACGAGGACACCGGCGACACCACGCCGGGCCGGTCCAAGGAGACGGCGACCGACTACCGGTACTTCCCGGAGCCCGACCTGGTGCCGCTCGCGCCGGACCCGACGTGGGTGGCCGAGCTGAAGGCCGCGCTGCCCGAGCTGCCCCGGTTGCACCGGCGTCGCCTGCAGGAGCAGTGGGGTCTGTCCGACCTGGACATGCAGTCGGTGCTCAACGCCGGCGCGGTCGAGCTGATCGAGGCGACCGTCGCCGCCGGCGCGACCCCGGCCGCCGCCCGCAAGTGGTGGCTCGGTGAGCTGTCCCGCCGCGCCAACGAGGCCGGCGTGGAGCTGGCCGACGTCGGGGCCACCCCGTCGCAGGTGGCCGAGCTGCAGAGCCTGGTCGACGCGGGCAAGCTCAACGACAAACTGGCCCGGACCGTCCTGGAGGGCGTCGTGGGCGGCGAGGGAACGCCCACCGAGATCATGACCAACCGGAACCTGGAGGTCGTCTCGGACACCGGGGCGCTGACCGCCGCCGTGGACGAGGCGATCGCCGCCAACCCGGACATCGCCGACAAGGTCCGCGGCGGCAAGACGGCCGCGGCCGGCGCGCTGGTCGGCGCGGTCATGAAGACCACCCGCGGCCAGGCCGACGCCAAGACGGTCCGCGAGCTGATCCTGGAGCGCCTCGGCGTCCAGGGCTGACGTGCAAGGAAGGGCCCCTTCTCAACACCTCGTGCACAAGAAGGGGCCCTTCCCAACTCCCACCCCCCTCGGAGGGCGTCAACGGCGACGCCCGAATGGAGTCACCGTGAACCAGCACGACCCCGACGCCCTCGACGAGATCCAGCGGCGGGTGCTCTGGCTCGCCACCCGCATCGTCGACGCCGCGAACCACGACCGGGACACCGGTGACGGGGTGAAGGTGGGCGGGCACCAGGCCTCGAGCGCCTCGCTGGTCACCGCGATGACCGCGCTGTGGTTCGCGCACCTCGACGCCGAGGACCGGGTCGCCGTGAAGCCGCACGCGTCGCCGGTGTTCCACGCCATCCAGTACCTGCTCGGCAACCTGGACCGGTCGTATCTGACCCGGTTGCGGGCGCGGGGTGGGCTCCAGTCGTACCCGTCGCGGACCAAGGACCCCGACGAGGTGGACTTCTCCACCGGCTCGGTCGGGCTGGGCGCCGCCGCGCCGCTGTTCGCCGCGGCCACCCGCCGCTACGTCGACGCGCACTTCGGTGAGCGCCCGCGGTCCCGGTTCATCGCGCTGATCGGTGACGCCGAGCTGGACGAGGGCAACATCTGGGAGGCCGTCGCCGACCCGGCGACCACCGGCCTCGGGAACGTCATGTGGGTGGTCGACTTCAACCGGCAGTCGCTGGACCGGGTGGTTCCCGGCGTCCGGATCGACCAGTGGCGGGGGCAGTTCGAGGCGGCCGGCTGGCACGTGGTGGAGGTCAAGTACGGCCGCCGGCTCGCCGAGGCGTACGCCCGGCCCGGCGGCGAGGCGCTGCGCGACTGGATCGACGCGATGCCGAACGAGCAGTACCAGTCGCTGTTCGGGCTGGCCGGGCCGGCCCAGCGCAAGCAGTTCCTCGACGGCGCCCCGGCGGGAATCGCCGAACTGATCGCGGACATCTCCGACGACGAGCTGGGCCCGCTCGTCACCGACCTCGGCGGGCACGACCTGGAGGCGATGCTCGACGCGTACGCCCAGTGCGACGTGGTCACCGACCGGCCCAGCGTCGTCTTCGCGTACACCGTCAAGGGCTGGGGGCTGCCGATCGCCGGCAACCCGCGCAACCACTCGGCCCTGCTCACCACCGAGCAGGTCGACGCGCTGCGCGCCGCGCAGGGCCTGACCCCCGAGACCGAGTGGGACCGCCTCGACCCGGCGTCCCCGGCCGGCATCCGGGCCGGCGAGCGCCGGGAGGCGCTGTCCCGGGCGCCCCGCACGCGGGCGCTGGGCGTCACCGTCCCGGAGACCACCCGGGTACGCGCGAACAAGCCGATCTCCACCCAGGAGGTCTTCGGCCGGGTGCTGGTCGACCTGGCCCGCGACCCGCAGGTGGGGCGGTACCTGGTCACCACCGCGCCGGACGTGGCCACCTCGACCAACCTGGCCGGGTTCATCAACAAGACCGGGGTGTTCGCCCCGACCGCGCAGCGTTCCTGGAGCGAGGACCGGATGCTGCGCTGGACCGAGAGCCCGGCGGGGCAGCACATCGAGCTGGGCATCTCGGAGATGAACCTGTTCCTGCTGCTCGGGCAGCTCGGCCTGTCCTGGGACCTGTCCGGGCAGCCGCTGCTGCCGGTCGGCACCGTGTACGACCCGTTCGTGCTGCGCGGCCTCGACGCGTTCCTGTACGGCGCCTACTCGGGGTCGCGGTTCGTCGTCGCGGGCACCCCGTCGGGCATCACCCTCGCGCCCGAGGGCGGCGCCCACCAGTCGACGATCACCGCCAGCGTCGGTCTGGAGCTGCCCGGGGTCACCTTCGTCGAGCCCGCGTACGCGGCCACCCTGGACTGGCTGCTCTGCGACGCCTTCGGCCAGATCGCGCAGGGAGCGGCACCCGCCGCCACCGCCGCACCGGCCGAGGACGGCGCCTACTACTTCCGGCTCAGCACCCGCCCGATCGACCAGGCGCCCTTCGAGGCGGCCCGCGCCCGCCTCGGCGACGCGGTGCTGCGCCGGCAGGCGCTCGCCGGTGCGTACCGCCTGGTCGACGCCCACCAGGCGTACCCGCACCTGGCCGACGCCCCGGTCGTGCAGCTCGCCGCGTCCGGCGCGGTGCTGCCGGAGGTGCTCGCCGCCGCCGCGGAACTCGCCGAGGAGGGCGTCGCCGCGCACGTCGTCGACGTCACCAGCCTGGACCGCCTCTACCGGGCCTGGCAGCGGACCCTGCGGCAGGGCGTGCGGACCGCCACGGTTCCCAGCGTCCCCGGTGCCCTGCGGTCGGCCTTCGCCGACCGGGTGCCGGTGGTGACGGTGCACGACGCCGCCTCGCACGCGATGGCCTGGCTCGGCTCGGCCGTCGGCGCCCCGGCGGTGCCCCTCGGGGTGGACGAGTTCGGCCAGTCCGGCAGCGTCACCGAGCTGTACGAACTGCACGACCTGCTCCCCGGCAGCATCGTCAACGCCGCTCTCGCCGCCCTGTCCCTGCGCTGACGAGGGGACCGGCGGGCCGTACGCCGGTCACGGCCCCGGCGCGCCACCCGCGCCGGGGTCGGATCAGCGCGTCGGGGTCGGGGTGACCGGGGCGGGGGCGCCGGCCTTCGGGTCCTCCACGATGTGCCGCTGGAGGTTGACCTGGGCCTGCCCGGTGCCGCCCACCGTGATGTCGTCGTACGCCTGGAGCAGCTTGTCCTCGTCGTCGAAGTACAGGACGCTCATCGACAGCGGCGTCGGCTGCTCGCCCTCCAGGCCGCGCAGGCCGGCGCCGCCGGTGGAGCCCTGCACCATCAGCTGGGTGGGGGACTGGCCGGGCTCCTGCGGCAGCTTGGACACCTGGCGGTTATGGGTGTGGCCGGCGACCACCAGGGGGCAGGTGCCGGCTAGCGGTCCGGCGGACGCGGGATCGTGCACCAGCGCGATGTTCACCGGCCGGGGCGAGCTGCGTACCGTGGCGGCGAGCTTGTCGCCGGTGCTGATGAGCTGGTCGGCGGTCTCCCTGGTCAGGCCCCTGCCGGCCGGCGAGGTGCTCTTGTCCGGCGTGAACCGGGGGTCGCCGATGCCGGCGATGGTCAGCCCGGCGACGGTGGTGGTCGTGTTGTCGAGCACGATCGCGTTGCGCTGGCGGGCCACCGCCGCCGCCGTACGGCCCGAGTCGTGGTTGCCGCGGATGAACACGTACGGCTTCTGGAGCAGCCCGATCGCGCCGACGTAGGACGCCTCCGGCTCGCTGCCCCAGTCGGTGATGTCGCCGGTGTCGACCACCACGTCGATGTTGAACTGCTCCACCACGGTACGGATCAGCTGCCAGGCCGTGGGGTTGAGGTGCATGTCGGAGATGTGCAGGACCCGGGTGGTGTCCGGGTCCGGCTCGTACACGGGCAGCGACGAGACGGTGGTGTAGAGCTGGCTGACGTTGCCGACGATGTGCTGGAGCTGCTCGGCGTACCGGGTGTAGTCGTTGGCGATCCGGCGGGCGTCACCGACGATCGCCGGCGCGTTGACCAGCAGCCCCTCGTAACGCGGCTCCTCGATCGCCGAGGGCCGCAGGGTGGCCGCCGCGGTGCCGAGGCTGCCCGCGGTCACCGCCAGCGCGAGCCCGCCCGCCCAGGCGGCCCGGCGGGCGTCGCGGAACACCAGCAGGGCCAGCACCAGGGTGACCAGCACGGTCGAGGCCACCGTACGCACCCCGAGCCGCATCACGCCCTCGCGGACGTCGTCCACCGCGGTGCGGCTCGCCTGGCTGATGCTGGCCGGGTCGTCGAGCAGCGCCTCGGTGCGGCTCTGGTCGAGCGCACCCAGTTCCACGGTCAGGTGGGTCGGCCCGTCGTGGCTGTCGAGCAGCAGCGCGCCGAGCGGGGGGACGTCGACGGTGGTGCTGCCGTCGAGGGCCGGGGAAACCGTCAGGTCCGCCTGGAACGGCCCGATGTCGGTGCTGACCCGGCCGCCGGCCAGCGCCCCGATCATGACCCCGGCCAGGGTGACGGCGAGGACGGCCAGCGTCACACCGGTGACGCGGAGGACCCGCCACCCCCGCCGGCCACCGGTCAATCCGCGGAGGGTGAACCGCCGCGTACGGCCGGCCTGCGGGGCCTGGCCGTCCCGGCTCTCCTGCTGCTCGTTCTCCTGCCCGTCCATGCTGAGATTCTGACCTGCCCGCCGACGGATCTTGGCAAACCTGCGCGCGTGGTGTCCCCCGACGTCAACTTCGTCCGGCTCCGCCCTCAGCGAACACCAGGCGCAGCAGCCGGTCGTCCTCCGGCGCCGGGTCGCCGCGCCCGTCGTGGTTCGACGTGCTCACCCACAGCGAGCCGTCCGGCGCCGCCGCGACCGCCCGCAGCCGGCCGAAGCGGTTGGTCAGCAGGTCATGCGGCTGGCCGAGCACCGTCCCGGTGTCGGTCAGCTCGACCAGCCAGAGCCGCCGGCCCCGCAGGCAGGCCGTCGCCAGCACCGACTCCGACCGGGCGAGCCCGGAGCACGAGGCGTCCGAGGTGGGCCACTGGGTGATCGGGTTGACGAACCGGCGGTCCTCGGCGCGCCCCTCGACCTCCGGCCACCCGTAGTTGCGCCCCTTGACTATCTCGTTGATCTCGTCCCAGGTGTTCTGCCCGAACTCGACCGCGTACATCTTCCGGTTGGCGGCCCAGGTGAACCCCTGCACGTTCCGGTGCCCGAGCGACCAGACCGGCGAGTCGGGGAACGGGTTGCCGGGCGCCGGCTTCCCGTCGGCGGTGATCCGCAGGATCTTGCCGCCGAGGCGCTTGGCGTCCTGCGACTGGGTCCGGTCGCCGGCGTCGCCGGTGCTGGCGTAGAGCTGGCCGTCCGGCCCGAACGCGAGGCCGCCGCCGTTGTGGATGCCCGCCTTCGGGATGCCGGTGAGGATCGGCTGGGGCCGCTCGCCCAGCCGGAGCCGGGCGATCCGGTTGTCGCGCCCGGCGGTGTAGTAGATGAAGACCGTCCGGTCCCGCTGGTAGCCCGGCGAGACGGCGATGCCCATCAGCCCGCCCTCGCCGCCCGCCGCCACCTCGGCGATCGTCTGCACCCTGGTGACCTTCAGGCCGTCGGGCCCGGACTCCGGGCCGACCTGGAGGATGCGGCCGGTGTCCCGTTCGGTGACCAGCGCGCCCCCGTCGGGCAGGAAGGCGATGCCCCACGGCACGCGCAGCCCCTTGGCGAGCACGGTGGCCACGACCTCCTGGCCGACACCGCCGGGGCTCGCCGTCGCCGACGGGGTGGGGAAGGTGGGCGGCTCACCGGCCGGGTCCGGCTCCGGCTCGCCGAAGGTGCAACCGGTGGTCACCAGCAGCGCCGCGCACGACGCCGCCAGGGCCGCCCGGAGGCGGCGGGTGCGAGGGTACGGGGGACGGGCGCTCACCCGGCCCAGGGTAGCCCGCGGCGGCGGCGATGCGGGCCCGCCGGGCGTCGACGGTCGACGGAACGGAGGTCAGCGGGCGCGGACGGCGAGCAGCGCGATGTCGTCCTCACGGTGGTGCGCCGACGTCACCAGCAGCTCGCACAGCCCGTCCAGGGACAGACTGTGCGTACCCCGGAGCCGGTCGACCAGCTCCGCCAGGCCGACGTCGATGGGCTCGTCCCGCCGCTCCACGAGACCGTCGGTGAAGAGCAGCAGCGTGTCGCGGGCGGCGAGCGTCGCGTGGTGGGTGGTCCGCCGTACCGGCACGGTCAGGCCGAGCAGCGGCTCCGGCAGCGCCGTCAGGGCCTCCACCGCGCCGTCCGCGCGGACCACGAGTGGCGCCGGGTGCCCGGCGTTGCACCAGGTGACCGCCAGCCCGCCCCGGCCGTCGGGCCGGAGCCGGACCAGGACGGCGGTGGCGGCGGCGGGGATCCGCAACCCGCGGATCGTGTCGTCCAGGTGGCACATCAGGTCGGCGACGGCGTCCTTCCGGCCGTAGGCGTTGCCCCGGACCAGGTTGCGGAGCTGCCCCATGGTGGCTGCCGCCTCGATGTCGTGCCCGGCCACGTCCCCGATCGCGGCGACCAGGTCGCCGTCGGGTTGACGGAAGACGTCGTACCAGTCGCCACCGACCTCGACCCGGTCCGCCGCCGGTTGGTACCGGGCGGCGAGCTCCAGCCGGTCGTCGGTGGGCAGCGGCGGCAGCATGCTGTGTTGCAGGACGTGGGCGACGTGCCGCTGCTCCCCGTACATCGAGCTGTTGCCGATCGCCTGCCCCGCCCGGCGGCCGATCTCCACGGCGGTGAGCAGGTCGCCGTCGTCGAGATGCCGTCGGGCCGGACCGTTGACGAGGGTGACCGTCCCGAGCACGCGCCCGCGGCCGGTGTCCGTGATCGGCGCGGTGAGGTGCGAGGCGAAGCCCAGCCGCTCGGCGATCTCGGGCATCTCAGGGCCGATCGTGCCGTCCCGCACGTCGGCGAGGGTGGCGGCGCTGCCGAGCACCGGTGCGCCCGTGCGCAGCACGGTGAGGGTGATCGACTCCGGTCCGAGCCGGGTGCGCATCAGCTCGGCGAAGCGGGCCACGTCCGGCGCGCAGGCCGGATTCCGGTGCGCCGCCACCACGTCGTGCAGCCCGCCGTCCGGGCCGACCACGCTGACCACGCACCAGTCGGCGAGCAGCGGGACCATGGTGGCGCTGAGCTGGCGCAGCGCGGTGCCGATGTCGAGCGTGCCGGCCAGCGTCTCGCTCAGCCCGGCCAGCAGCGCCAGCCGTGAGTGCGCCTCCTCGGCCCGCCGCCGGGCCTGCTCCGCGCCGTCGAGCGCGATCCGCAGCCGCAGCTCGGACGAGCAGGCCGCCGCCAGGTCGGCGAGCGTCCGCAGCTGGGCGGCGGTCCAGGCCCGGGGCTTGCTGTCGATCGCGCACAGCGAGCCCAGGACCCGACCGCTCAGGTCGGTCAGGGGCATCCCGGCGTACGCGACCACACCGAGGTCGGGGACGGCCAGGTTGTCCCGCACGCGGGGGTAGAGCCGCGCGTCGGGCAGCACCATGGGCGTCTCCAGGTCGACCACGTGCTGGCAGAACGAGTGGCTGAGCGGGGTCTGGCGCCGGTCCGCCCACGGTGGGGGCAGCCCGATCTCACCCGGGAAGAACTGTCGCTCGGCGTCGACCAGGGACACCAGCGCGACGGGCACGTCGAGCAGGTCCGCCACCAGCCGGGCGAAGCGGTCGAAGGCGTCGTCGGGTGCGGCGTCCAGGCGCGTCTCGGCGAGCGCCCGCAGCCGGGCGGGGTCGCCGAGCCCCGGGATCGGGACGGACCGCCCGGAGGGTCGGTCGGTGCCGTCGCTCATCGAACCACCTGTCTGGCCGCGTACGGATAATGCGGAGTGCGGCTGGCGCTCCGGGTCCCGTTATACCCCCCTGAGGGGTGGATCGATGCCGCCACTTTGTCACCTTGATCACCCGCGACCCGGCGCCCGTTCGGGTGCGGGAGAGCGCCCCGAACGGCGGCCGGCGGGCCGAGGGCCTATCGTCGGCGGGCGTGAAGGTGTGGATCCCCCACGAGAGCGGCCCGTCCCTGCTCGGTGACCTGCCACCGGGCGTCACGGTGGAGGTGGCGCCGGACCCGGAGCGACTCCCCTCCGCGGTGTCCGACGTCCGGTTCTGGGTGCCGCCCTTCCTCGCCGGCCCGGCGGCCACCGCCCTGCTGCGGGACCTGCCCGACCTCGAGGTCGTGCAGTTGCTCTCCGCCGGGGCGGACGCGTGGGTCGGCCGGATGCCGCCCGGGGTGACGCTCTGCGACGCGCGCGGGGTGCACGACCCGGCCACGGCCGAGTGGGTGGTCGCGGCGATCCTCTCCCACCTGCGGGCCTTCCCGGCGCTCGCCCGGGCCCAGGCCCGCCGCGAGTGGGCGTACGCCGGGGTGACGCCGACCGACGAGTTGATCGGCAAGCGGGTGCTCATCGTCGGGGCCGGCTCGATCGGCGCTGCGGTCCAGCGGCGCCTCGAACCGTTCGAGGTGAGCATCACCCTGGTCGCCCGGACGGCCCGGCCGGGCGTGCACGGCGTGGCCGAGCTGCCCTGGCTGCTTCCCGAGGCCGACGTGGTGGTGCTGCTGGTGCCGCTGACCGAACAGACCCGTGGGCTGGTCGACGAGGCGTTCCTCGGGGCAATGCGGGACGGCGCGTTGCTGGTCAACGCGGCGCGCGGCCCGGTGGCCCGGACCGAGGCGCTGGTCGCCGAGCTGCGTACCGGCCGGATCTCGGCCGCGCTGGACGTGACCGACCCGGAGCCGCTGCCCTCCGACCATCCGCTGTGGACGATGCCGAACGTGCTGCTCACCCCGCACGTCGCCGGCTCGGTACGTGGCCTGCTGCCGCGGGCGTACCGGCTGGTGGGGGACCAGGTCCGCCGGTTCGCCGCCGGGGAGCCGCTGATGAACGCCGTCGCGGACGGCTACTGAGCCGGCTCGTCGGGCAGGCTCTGGCCGGTGGCCGCGACGAGTCGGGGCAGGTCCTTCCCGCGTACCGCCGGAAGCGGCACCTCCCGGCCGTCGTCGAGGCGGGCGACCGCCCGGCCGCGCGGATCGCTGGCGAGCTCGACGACCTGGTCCCACGCGATGCGGCGCTCGCCGGTGAGCGCCCGCAGGCGCAACCCGCGGGAGTCGGCGTCGGTGCCGGCCCGCCACGCCCACACCCCCACGGCGAGGGGGACGAGCAGCACCGGCAGGAAGTACCACCCGGCGTTGGCCAGCGGCAGGGCGCCGATGAAGGCGATCAGCGCGGCCGCCGCGATGGCCTGGTTGTGCCGGAACCGGACGGTGTCGGAACTGCTCACCCCCCGATGATCCCACCCTGCTCCGGTGCGGGGCGCGGCGGGCCGCACCGGTCCGGAACCGGCGGGACAGTGACGCGCGTCACGGTAAGGTGGGCGTCACCGCACGGGCGCCGGTTCGTTCACATCGGTTGGGCGGCGGACTTTCGTTCCCCCCCCCCCCCCCCCCCCCCCCCCCCCCCCCACCGCCCCCCCCCCCCCCCCCCCAAACGACCCCCCCGCCCCCCCCGCACCCCCCCCCCCCCCCCCCCCGCCCGCCCCACCCCCCGGGGGCCGCCCGCCCCCGCCCGGG
>NZ_JAATEO010000019.1 GCF_012034245.1 Micromonospora thermarum
GGGCGGCGGCGCGGACCAGGGCTGGCCCCCGGTAGATGAAGCCGGTGTAGAGCTGGACCAGGGACGCGCCGGCGTCGAACATCCGGGCGGCGTCGTCCGGGTCGACGATGCCGCCGACACCGACGATCGGCAGCCGGCCCCCGGTCTCCCGGTGCACGAACGCGACGACCTCGCGGGCGCGGGCGGCGAGGGGGCGGCCGGACAGCCCGCCGGTCTCGGCGCCGCGCGCCCGGTCGGCCGGAGCGAGCCCGTCGCGGGCGAGCGTGGTGTTCGTCGCGATCACGCCGGCCGCGCCCCGGGCCAGGCACACCTCCAGCAGCTCGGCGATCGCCGGCTCGGTGAGGTCCGGTGCGATCTTCACCAGGACCGGCTTCTCCCCCACCAGGGCGGCCAGCAGCGCGTCGAGGTGCGCCCGGTCCTGCAACGACCGCAGGCCCGGGGTGTTCGGGGACGAGACGTTGACCGCGAAGTAGTCACCGTGGTCGCGCAGCGCGCGGTACGACGCCCGGTAGTCCTCGACCGCCTCGTCCAGCGGGGTGACCTTGGACTTGCCGAGCGAGATGCCCAGCGGCGCCCCGATCGGGCGGGGCAGCGCCGCCAGCCGGGCCGCGAGGGCCTCGGCGCCGGCGTTGTTGAAGCCCATCCGGTTCACCACGGCCTCGCTGTCGCGCAGCCGGAACAGCCGCGGCCGGGGGTTGCCCGGCTGCGCGTGCGCGGTGACGGTGCCGACCTCGACGAACCCGAAGCCCAGCGCCGGCCACGCCGGCAGTGCCGCGCCGTCCTTGTCCATCCCGGCGGCCAGCCCGACCGGATTGGGGAACTCCACACCGAAGACGGTCCGGGGCGCCCGCACGGCGTACCGCGCCCGCAGGACCGCCAGCGCGGCCGGCGACCGCGAGAGCGCGGCGAGCCGCCGCAGGGTCCACTCGTGCGCCGCCTCCGCGTCCCCGCCCCCCACGCGGAACAGAACAGGCCGCACCACGCGCTCGAACATCACCGCCCGCCCCCCGCCGTGTTGATCATGACGGTGGCGGGTGGATCGGAGATCGACCCACCCGTCAGCCTCATGATCGACGCGGGTCGGCAGGGGGTCACCGGCGGGCTCGCAGGGACGCGTGGAGGTCCTGGAGGGGGCGGACCTGCATGTCGCCCCTGATGCGCGCCTCGATGCCCATGACCGCTGCCGCCGCGCCGGGGACCGTGGTGATGCAGGGGATGTCGGCCGTCACCGCGGCGCTGCGGATCTCGTACCCGTCGGAGCGGGCGCTGGCGCCGGAGCCCTGCGGGGTGTTGACCACGAGCGCCACGTCGCCGCCGAGGATCATCGACACCGCGTCCTCGCCCTCGCCCGACTCGTAGTGCTTGCGGATCTGCTCGCAGGCGATGCCGTGCCGGCGCAGCACCTCGGCGGTGCCGGCCGTGGCGACGATCTCGAAGCCCAGGTCGGCGAGGCGCTTGATCGGGAAGATCATGCCACGCTTGTCCCGGTTGGCGACCGAGACGAAGATCCGGCCGCCGGTCGGCAGGGAGCCGTACGCGGCGGACTGCGACTTGGCGAAGGCATGCCCGAAGGCGGTGTCGATACCCATCACCTCGCCGGTGGACTTCATCTCCGGGCCGAGCAGCGAGTCGATGCCCTTGCCGGTGGGGGTGCGGAACCGCTTGAACGGCAGCACCGCCTCCTTGACCGCGATCGGCGCGTCCGGCGGGAGGGTGCCGCCGTCCCCGTCGGCCGGGAGCAGGCCCTCGGCGCGCAGCTCGGCGATGGTGGCGCCGAGCGCGATCCGGGCCGCCGCCTTCGCGAGCGGCACCGCCGTGGCCTTGGAGACGAACGGGACGGTCCGCGAGGCGCGCGGGTTCGCCTCCAGGACCCAGAGCTGGTCGTCCTTGAGGGCGTACTGCACGTTGAGCAGGCCCCGGACGCCGATGCCCCGGGCGATCGACTCGGTGTAGCGGCGGACCTGGGCGACGTGCGACCCGGCGAGGGTGATCGGCGGCAGCGCGCAGGACGAGTCGCCGGAGTGGATGCCGGCCTCCTCGATGTGCTCCATCACGCCGCCGAGGTAGACCTCGCCGTCGGCGTCGCAGAGCGCGTCCACGTCGATCTCGATGGCGTCGTCGAGGAAGCGGTCGACCAGCACCGGGTGGTCCGGGGAGATGTCGGTGGCCCGGCCGATGTAGTCGCGCAGGGTGGTGTCGTCGTAGACGATCTCCATGCCCCGCCCGCCGAGTACGTACGACGGGCGGACCAGCACCGGGTAGCCGATCTCCTCGGCGATCGCCTTGGCGTCGTCGTACGAGGTGGCGGTGCCGTGCGCCGGGGCGCGCAGGCCGGCCCGGGCCAGCAGCGACCCGAACGCGCCCCGCTCCTCCGCGAGGTGGATCGACTCCGGGGAGGTGCCGACCACCGGCACGCCGGCGTCCTTGAGCCGCTGCGCCAGGCCCAGCGGGGTCTGCCCACCGAGCTGCACGATCACCCCGACCACGCCCGGGCCGCCGGCCGCCCTGCCGGAGGAGTCCTCGGCGTGCCACACCTCCAGGACGTCCTCGAAGGTCAGCGGCTCGAAGTAGAGCCGGTCGGCGGTGTCGTAGTCGGTGGAGACGGTCTCCGGGTTGCAGTTGACCATCACGGTCTCGAAGCCGACGTCCCGCAGCGCCATCACCGCGTGCACGCAGGAGTAGTCGAACTCGATGCCCTGCCCGATCCGGTTCGGACCCGAGCCGAGGATCAGCACCTTGGGCCGGTCCGACCCGCGTACCTCGGTCTCTGAGTCGTACGACGAGTAGTGGTACGGGGTGGTCGCCTCGAACTCGGCGGCGCAGGTGTCCACCGTCTTGTAGACCGGGCGGACGTCGAGGCGGTGCCGCAGCGTCCGGACGCCGTCCTCGGCGGCCAGCTCGGGGCGCAGCGCGGCGAGCTGCCGGTCGGACAGCCCGGCCCGCTTCGCGCGGCGCAGCAGGTCGGCGTCGAGCACCGGCGCGTCCACGATCTCGGCCCGCAGCTCGACGAGGCCGGCGATCTGGTCCAGGAACCACGGGTCCATGCCGCCGGAGGCGGCGGCGACCTCGGCGATCGACGCGCCCAGCCGCAGCGCCCGCTCGACGGTGTAGAGCCGCCCGTCGTGCGGCATGCGCAGCGCGGCGAGAGTGTTCTCCTTGGTGGCGCCGGCCGGGTCGGGCAGCGTCCAGAAACCGGCCGCCTTCGTCTCCATCGAGCGCATCGCCTTGTTGAGCGCCTCGGTGAAGTTACGGCCCAGGCTCATCGCCTCGCCGACGGACTTCATCGTGGTGGTCAGCTCGGGGTCCGCGCCGGGGAACTTCTCGAACGCGAACCGGGGGATCTTCACCACCACGTAGTCCAGGGTCGGCTCGAACGCCGCCGGGGTCTTGAGGGTGATGTCGTTGGGGATCTCGTCGAGGGTGTAGCCGATGGCGAGCTTCGCGGCGATCTTCGCGATCGGGAAGCCGGTCGCCTTCGACGCGAGCGCCGACGAGCGGGACACCCGGGGGTTCATCTCGATCACGACGATCCGGCCGTCGGCCGGGTTGACCGCGAACTGGATGTTGCAGCCGCCGGTGTCCACCCCGACCTCGCGCAGCACCGCGATGCCGAGGTCCCGCAGGCGCTGGTACTCCCGGTCGGTCAGCGTCATGGCCGGGGCCACGGTCACGCTGTCGCCGGTGTGCACGCCCATCGGGTCGACGTTCTCGATCGAGCAGACGACCACCACGTTGTCGTGGCGGTCGCGCATCAGTTCGAGCTCGTACTCCTTCCAGCCGAGCACGCTCTCCTCGATGAGCACCTCGTGCACCGGGCTGGCGGTCAGGCCGGCGCCGGCGATGCGCTCCAGGTCCTCGTCGGTGTGCGCCATGCCGGAGCCGAGGCCACCCATCGTGAACGACGGCCGGATCACCACCGGCAGGCCCAGCTCGCCGACGGTCTCGCGGACCTCGTCCATCGAGTGGCAGACCCGGGAGCGGGGCACCAGGGCGGACGGGTCCTCGACGCCGATCCGCACGCCTGCCTTCGCGACGATGTCCTTGAACAGCTGCCGGTCCTCACCGCGCCGGATGGCGTCGATGTTCGCGCCGATCAGCTCCACGTCGTACTTCTCCAGCACGCCGGCCTCGTGCAGGGCGACGGCCGTGTTGAGCGCGGTCTGGCCACCCAGGGTGGGCAGCACCGCGTCCGGGCGCTCCTTCGCGATGACCAGCTCGACGAACTCGGGGGTGATCGGCTCGACGTACGTGGCGTCGGCGAACTCCGGGTCCGTCATGATCGTCGCCGGGTTCGAGTTGACCAGGCTGACCCGGATCCCCTCGCTGCGCAGCACCCGGCACGCCTGGGTGCCCGAGTAGTCGAACTCGCAGGCCTGCCCGATGACGATCGGCCCGGAGCCGATCACCAGGATGTGCTTCAGATCGGTCCGCTTGGGCATTACTTCCCGCCTTCGATGAGTTCGACGAAACGGTCGAAGAGGTAGTCCGCGTCGTGGGGGCCGGCCGCCGCCTCCGGGTGGTACTGGACGGTGAAGGCGGGCACGTCCTTGGCCCGCAGCCCCTCGACCACGTTGTCATTCAGGCAGACGTGGCTGACCTCCACACCGCCGAACTCGGTGTCGATCACCTGGTTGGGCACCACGGCACCGGGCTCGGCGCCGGGGAACTGCACCGCGAAGCCGTGGTTGTGGCTGGTCACCTCGACCTTGCCGGTCGCCCGGTCCAGCACCGGCTGGTTGATCCCGCGGTGGCCGTAGCCGAGCTTGTACGTGCCGAAGCCGAGCGCCCGGCCGAGGATCTGGCTGCCGAAGCAGATGCCGAACAGCGGCACCTTGCGGGTCAGCACCTCGCGGGCCAGCGCGACCGGCCCGTCCGCGGTGGCCGGGTCACCCGGGCCGGGCGAGAAGAACACCGCGTCGGCGCCGGTGGCGAGCAGGTCGTCGATCGTCGAGTGGGCCGGCAGCACGTGGGTGGTGACGCCGCGGGCGGCGAGCCGCCGCGGCACGTTGCGCTTGATGCCCAGGTCGAGGGCGGCGACGGTGAACCGGTGCTCCCCCACCGCCTCGACCACGTACGGCTTCGGGGTGGTCACCTCGGCGGAGAGGTCCGCGCCGACCATCTGCGGCGACTGGCGGACCCGGGCCAGCAGCGCCCTCGGGTCGGTCTCGACGCTGGACACACCCACCCGCATGGCGCCGCGCTCGCGCAGGTGGCGGGTCAACGCCCGGGTGTCGACCCCGCTGATGCCGACCACGCCCTCAGCGGCGAGCCGGTCCTCCAGGCCGCCGGTGGCGCGCCAGTTCGAGCCGATCCGGGCGGGGTCGCGGACGACGTACCCGGCGACCCAGATCCGGCCGGACTCGTCGTCCTCGCCGTTGACCCCGGTGTTGCCGATGTGCGGCGCGGTCTGCACCACCACCTGCCGGTGGTAGGACGGGTCGGTCAGGGTCTCCTGGTAGCCGGTCATGCCGGTGTTGAAGACCGCCTCGCCGAAGGTCTCCCCGACGCTGCCGTACGCCTCGCCGTGAAAGGTCCGCCCGTCCTCCAGGACGAGAATCGCGGAACGCCTCTTCACTTCACTGCCTTTCCGTCCAGGACCGTCGGCTCGCCGCGCAGAAAGGTCGCCACGATGCGACCCGGCAGCGTCATGCGGGCGTACGGGGTGTTTCGGCTGCGGCTGGCCAGTTCCGCGGGCTCGATCGTGCGGCGGACGGCCGGGTCCACCAGGGTCAGGTTGGCCGGTACGCCCGGCGCGGGGTCGTGGCCGTGGTCGGCCAGGCCGGCGATGCGCGCCGGGGCGCGGGACATCCGCTCGGCGATGAGGTCCCACTGCGGGCCGAGCACGTCCAGCGCGATCGACAGCGCCGTCTCCAGCCCGAGCATGCCCGGCCGGGCGTACGCCCACTCGCACTCCTTGTCCTCCACCGCGTGCGGGGCGTGGTCGGTGGCGATGACGTCGATCACGCCCTCGGCCAGCGCGGCACGCAGCGCGGCGATGTCGGAGTCGGTGCGCAGCGGCGGGTTGACCTTGTAGACCGGGTCGTAGGTGGCCGCCTTCTCGTCGGTGAGCAGCAGATGGTGCGGGGTCACCTCGGCGGTGACCCGGACACCCCGGGCCTTGGCCTGGCGCAGCACCTCGACACTGCCGGCGGTGGAGACGTGGCAGATGTGCAGGCGGCTGCCGACGTGCTCGGCGAGCAGCACGTCCCGGGCGATGATCGCCTCCTCGGCGACCGCCGGCCAGCCGGTCAGGCCGAGGCGGGTGGACACCTCCCCCTCGTGCATCTGGGCGCCCTCGGTCAGGCGGGGCTCCTCGGCGTGCTGGGCGATGATCCCGTCGAACGCCTTGACGTACTCCAGCGCCCGGCGCATGAGCCGGGGGTCGGCGACGCAGTGCCCGTCGTCGGAGAAGATCCGCACCCGGGCGGCGGAGTCGGCCATCGCGCCCAGTTCGGCGAGGTGCTCGCCGGCCAGGCCGACGGTGACCGCGCCGATCGGCTGCACGTCGACCAGCCCGGCCTCCCGGCCCAGCCGCCAGACCTGCTCGACGACGCCGGCGGTGTCGGCGACCGGCGACGTGTTCGCCATCGCGCACACCGCCGTGTAGCCGCCGAGCGCCGCGGCCCGGGAGCCCGACTCGACGGTCTCGGCGTCCTCCCGGCCCGGCTCGCGCAGGTGGGTGTGCAGGTCGACCAGGCCGGGCAGGGCGACCAGGCCGGTGCCGTCGACCGCGGTGGCGTCCGGCGCCGCGAGGCCCGTGCCGGTCCCGGCCACGACGCCGTCGCGGATCAGCAGGTCGGTCGGCGCGCCGCCGACGACGCTCACGTTGGTGATCAGGTACGCGCTCACCGGTTGTTCCCTCCGAGCAGCAGGTAGAGGACGGCCATCCGGACGGAGACGCCGTTGGCGACCTGTTCGACGATGGTGGAGCGGGGCGAGTCGGCGACCTCGGGCGTGATCTCCATGCCCCGGTTCATCGGGCCGGGGTGCATGACGATCGCGTGCTCGGGCAGCCGGCGCATGCGCGGGCCGTCGAGGCCGTAGCGGCGCGCGTACTCGCGGGCGGACGGGAAGTAGGAGTCGTTCATGCGCTCGCGCTGCACCCGCAGCATCATCACCACGTCCGACTGGGGCAGCACCGCGTCCAGGTCGTACGAGACGTCGGTGCCGGGCGCGAGCGCCTGCGCGATGTCCACCGGGATGAGCGTCGGCGGGCCGACCAGGGTGACCTTCGCGCCGAGCGTGGACAGCAGCAGGACGTTGGAGCGGGCCACCCGGCTGTGCAGCACGTCCCCGACCACCGCGACCGAGAGGCCGGCGATCCGGCCCAGCCGGGAGCGCATCGTGTACGCGTCGAGCAGCGCCTGGGTCGGGTGTTCGTGGGTGCCGTCGCCGGCGTTGACCACCGAGCCGTCCACCCAGTCGGCGAGCCGGTGCGGGGCGCCCGAGGCGGGGTGCCGGACCACCACGGCGTCGGCGCCCATCGCCTGGAGGGTGAGCGCGGTGTCCTTGAGGCTCTCCCCCTTGGCGACGCTGGAGCCCTTGGCCGAGAAGTTGATCACGTCGGCGCTGAGTCGCTTGGCGGCGGCCTCGAAGGAGATCCGGGTACGGGTGGAGTCCTCGTAGAAGAGGTTCACCACCGTCCGGCCACGCAGCGCCGGCAGCTTCTTGACCTCGCGGCCGGCCACCGTCGCCATCTCGGCGGCGGTGTCCAGGATCCGGGTGGCGGTGGCGGCGTCCAGGTCGGCGCCGGAGAGCAGGTGGCGGATCATGCGCTGAGCCCCCTTTCGTTCGCGACTGCGGGGCTCCGCGTCGCTGCGCTCCTCGCGCTCACCGGTCACCTCCGTACAACTTGACCTCGTCGGCGCCGTCGGTCTCCGCGAGGGTGACCTTCACGCTCTCGGCCAGCGAGGTCGGGATGTTCTTGCCGACGTAGTCGGCGCGGATCGGCAGTTCGCGGTGACCGCGGTCGACCAGGACGGCGAGCTGGACCGACGCCGGGCGGCCGACGTCGTTCAGCGCGTCCAGCGCCGCGCGCACGGTGCGGCCGGAGAAGAGGACGTCGTCGACGAGGACGACCCGCTTGCCGTCGATGCCGCCGGCCGGCAGCTCGGTCGGCCCGATCGCGCGGGTGGCGTGCCGGCGCAGGTCGTCGCGGTAGAGGGTGATGTCGAGCACGCCGACCGGGACGTCGACGCCCTCGAAGGCGCTGATCCGGGCGGCGAGCCGCCGGGCGAGGGGTGCGCCCCGGGTGGGGATGCCGAGCAGGACGGTCTGCTGGGCGCCCTGGGTCTTCTCCAGGATCTGATGGGCGATGCGGTCGACCACGCGCTGCACGTCGGCGCTGGTGAGGATCACCTTCACCGAGGGTTGCGGCGCGGTCGACGACCGGGCAGCCGGTGGGTAGGCCACGGCGGACCTCCTTCCCCGCCTCACGGGACGGGTCGTTAAAGGACGTCGGATGACCGGCGCGGACCGCGGGCGGACCGGCCGGGGGCTTCGGGCCACGTTACCAGTGGTCACCGCACGGACCGTCGCCACCCGCTGACCTCGCGGTCAGGGCGGCGAAATGGGGACAACTCCCCCAGCGCCCCAACGGGAAGGTCACGGGCACTTGACCGGCTGTCGCAATCCCCGTACCGTCACGCTCCGTAGCGATCGACGGGAGAACCCCGAGCAGCACTGGGAGTGTCCGAATGCCCTCTGAGTACGCCAAGTCGCTGGGCGCCCGCCTGCGCTCCATCCGCCAGCAGCAGGGCCTGTCCCTGCAGGGCGTGGAGGAGAAGTCGAACGGGCGGTGGAAGGCCGTGGTGGTCGGCTCCTACGAGCGCGGCGACCGGGCCGTCACCGTGTCCCGTCTCGCCGAACTGGCCGACTTCTACCGCGTTCCCGTCTCCGAGCTGCTGCCCGACGGCAGCGGCGTCCGTCACGAGCCCACCAGCAAGATCGTGCTGGACCTCGAGCGGCTCTACGACGAGGCCAGCGAGGACCTCGCCTACGTCGCCCGGTACGCCCGCGCGATCCAGCAGCAGCGGGGTGACTACAACGGCCGCGTCCTGTCGATCCGCGCCGACGACCTGCGCGCCCTGGCGATCGTCTACGACGCCTCGCCGTCCGGCCTGATCGAGCGGCTGACCGAGCACGGCGTGCTCGTCGCCGACCCGCGGGCGTTCTTCGCCTCCTGAGCACCGACGACAGGAAAGGCCCGTGCCGTCCGGCACGGGCCTTTCGTCGTTCCTGTCGCTTTACGCGGTTCCGGTGTCCCGGTTCAGCGGCGGCCGGACCGCCCACGCCGTGGCGGCGCGCTCAACGGGTGGCGTACTCGGCGATGCGCCCGAGGATGCCGTTGAGGAAACGCGGCGAGTCGTCGGTCGACATCTGCCGGGCCAGTTCCACCGCCTCGCTGATCGCCACCGCGTCGTCGACCTCGTCGACGTAGAGCAGCTCGTACACCGCGACCCGGGCGAGGTTGCGGTCCACCGCCGGCATCCGCTCCAGCGTCCAGCCCTCGGCGTAGCTGGCGATCAGCTCGTCGATCCGGTCGAGGTGGCCGGCGACCCCCTCGACCAGGCTGACCGTGTACCCCAGATGCTCGGGACGCGGCTTCTCGATCCGCTCGACGTAGCCGGCGAGCACCTCGACCGGTGGGCGGTCCCGCAGATCGGCCTCGAAGAGCACGTCCAGCGCCCGCTTGCGCGCCTTGCGGCGCGCGGGCATCTGCTGCTTGGGACCCTCGGCCATCAGGCCCGGCCGAGGTAACGGCCGTCGCGGGTGTCGACCTTGATCTTCTCGCCGGTGGTGATGAAGAGCGGCACCTGCACGGTCGCGCCGGTCTCGACGGTGGCCGGCTTGTTGCCGCCGGTCGAGCGGTCGCCCTGGAGGCCGGGCTCGGTGTAGGTGACCTCGAGCACGACGCTGGTCGGCAGCTCGATGTACAGCGGGACCCCCTCGTGGGTGGCGACGATCACCTCGGCCTCGGGCAGCAGGTAGTTGGCCGCCTCGCCGACCGTGCCGCCGGGCACGGTGATCTGGTCGAACGTCTCCAGGTCCATGAAGACGTAGTCCTCGCCGTCGGCGTACAGGTACTGCATCGTGCGCTTGTCGACGGTCGCGGTCTCGACCTTGGTGCCCGCGTTGAAGGTCTTGTCGACCACCTTGCCGGACAGCACGTTCTTGAGCGTGGTACGCACGAACGCACCACCCTTTCCGGGCTTGACGTGCTGGAACTCGACGACGGCCCACAGCTCACCGTCGAGGTTGAGTACCAGGCCGTTCTTCAGGTCGTTGGTGGTGGCCATTTCCTGCCTTGATCATCAATTGGCGGACAGACCTGGCAAGTCTACTAGGCGGCTGCGCGCCGTAGCCCGGCGGCGACGGGAGGCGGTCAGGGACGCCGCGTGGCCAGGTGGTGCAGTGCCAGGCGGTAACCGTCCACCCCCAGGCCGCAGATCACCCCGGTCGCCACGGCGGAGACCACCGAGTGGTGCCGGAACGGCTCCCGCGCGTGGATGTTGGAGATGTGCACCTCGACCAGCGGGCCGCGCAGCATCGCGCAGGCGTCCCGGACCGCGATCGAGTAGTGCGACCAGGCGGCCGGGTTGAGGACCACGGCGGCGCCCTCGTCGGCCGCCTCGTGCAGCCAGCCGAGCAACTCGTGCTCGGCGTCGGTCTGCCGCACCACCACCTCCAGCCCGAGGTCCCGACCGGTCCGCTCGCACAGCTCCACCAGGTCGGCGTACGTGGTGGCGCCGTAGACCTCCGGCTGCCGGGTGCCCAGGCGGCCCAGGTTGGGGCCGTTCAGCACGTAGACCCTCACGCGGCCACCTCGCGGTAGGCGGCGGCCAGCAGCTCGTCGTCGGGCCCCTCCAGGATCGCCGGGCGGGCCAGCCCGTCCAGCACCACGAAACGCAGCCGGTTCCCGCGGGCCTTCTTGTCCACCCGCATGGTGGCCAGCAGCCGGGGCCACGCGTCGGCGGCGTAGCCGGTGGGCAGGCCGAGCGCGGCCACGGTGGTGCGGTGCCGCCGCGCGGTGGCGTCGTCGAGGCGGCCGGCGAGCCGGGCCAGCGCCGCGGCGTACACCAGGCCGACGGCGACCGCGTGGCCGTGCCGCCAGCGGTAGCCCTCGACCTTCTCGATCGCGTGGGCCAGCGTGTGGCCGTAGTTGAGCACCTCGCGGACACCGGACTCGCGGAGGTCCCCGGAGACCACGTCGGCCTTGACCCGGATCGCCCGTTCGATCAGCTCCCGCACCACCGGGCCGGCGGGGTCGGTGGCCGCCGCCGGATCCCGCTCGACCAGGTCGAGGATCACCGGGTCGGCGATGAAGCCGCACTTGACCACCTCGGCCATCCCGGCCGCCAGGTCGACCGCCGGTAGACCGTCCAGCGTCGTGAGGTCGGCCAGCACGCCGACCGGCGGGTGGAACGCGCCGACCAGGTTCTTGCCCGCGGCCGTGTTGACGCCGGTCTTGCCACCGACCGCCGCGTCCACCATGCCGAGCAGGGACGTCGCCACCGGCACCCACCGCACGCCGCGCAGCCAGCAGGCCGCCACGAAGCCGGCCAGGTCGGTGACCGCGCCGCCGCCGACGCCGACCACGGCGTCGTTCCGGGTGAAGCCCGCCTCGCCCAACTGGTCCCAGCAGGCCGCCGCGACGTCGATGTCCTTGCCGGCCTCGGCGTCGGGCACCTCCACCGGCAGCGGGATCACGCCCGCGGCGCGGAGCCGGTCGTCGACCGCCTTGGCCAGGTAGGTCAGCGGCGGGGCGTACAGCACCGCCACGCGGGTCGCTCCGGGCAGCAGGGCGGGCAGCTCGCCGAGCAGGTCACGGCCCACCAGCACGTCGTACGGCCGCTCGCCGCCCACCGGGATCCGGGTCACGTCGTCCATCGCGCGCAGCCTAGCCGAGGCGGGGGTCCGGACGCGGCCAGTGTCCACTCCGTGACCAGGCCCCGGGACGGACGTTTCACCGGTGTCACCCGGGGGACGGGGTGCGGGAGGAACGACCACCGGGCGCGGAGGGTGCGACACATGGCCAGATCGACCGTCGACGGGGCGGACATCCGGGTACCGGCGACGATCCTCGGCGTGGGCCTGGGCGGATTCGTCGACGGCATCCTGCTGCACCAGATCCTCCAGTGGCACCACATGCTCAGCAGCACCGACACCGACAACGCGGGGATCCCGGCGTACCCGGTCGACACCGTGCCCGGCCTGCGCATGAACACCCTCTGGGACGGCTTCTTCCACGCGGTCACCTGGGTGGCCGTGCTGACCGGCCTGGCGTTGCTCTACACACGGGTCACCCGGTCCCGGGGCCGGCCGTGGCGCTCCCCCGCGCTCTGGGGCTGGGCGCTGGTCGGCTGGGGCCTGTTCAACCTGGTCGAGGGGATCGTCGACCATCACCTGCTCGGCATCCACCACGTCCACGGCGGGCCGCACCAGCTCTGGTGGGACCTCGGCTTCCTGGCGCTCGGCGCGGCCCTGGTGGTCGCCGGCTGGGCCGTCCAGCGGCGGGCCGCGCCGGTCGACCTCCGCGACACCGGGCAGCGGTGAATCTCCACCACGCCGGGCACCCGGCCGACGGCTTCCCGTCGGCATGCCACGCCGTCCTCGCCCAACTCCTCCACGCCGGCGTCCTGGTCGACGTGCCGGCAACGGCGGGCGAGCTGCGGGCCGGCGCGACGGTCATGTACTACGGCGCGGACCTGGCCGAGATCCTGCTCGCCCTCGCCCTGCTCGTCACCTGGCGGCCCGAGCGGGCCGCCGGCAGGCCGGAACCGGCCGGCGTCAGCCCTTGAGCAGCGCGGCGATCTCCCCCGCGATCTCCTCCGGGTCCCGCCCGTCGGTGACCACGGTCGCGGTGGCGACCTCCGCGTACAGGGGCCGGCGCTGCTCCATAAGGTGTTTGAGGGTGGCCCGCGGGTTGATCGCGAGCAGCGGACGGCCGGTGCCGAGGCCCACCCGCTTGACCGCGTCGGGCAGCTCGACGGAGAGGTGCACGACCGGGTGCCCGACCAGCGCGGCCCGGGTCTCCTCGGCGAGGACCGCGCCGCCGCCGAGGGCGAGCACGCCGGAGCAGGAGGCCAGCGCCGCCGCCACCGCCGCCCGTTCGAGCGTACGGAAGTGCGCCTCCCCCTCGTCCACGAAGATGTCCGGGATCGGCTTGCCCGCCATCGTCTCGATGTCGAGGTCGGTGTCGCGGAACTCCACCCCGAGGAGGGCGGCGAGGGTCTGCCCCACGGTCGTCTTGCCGCAGCCCGGCGCGCCGACGAGGACGCAGACGGGCGCCATCAGCGGATCACCAGCGCGTCGAGGTAGCCGGCGAGGTTGCGACGCATCTCGGTGACCGAGTCGCCGCCGAACTTCTCCACCGCCGCCTCGGCGAGCACCAGCGCCACCATCGCCTCGGCGACGACCGCCGCGGCGGGTACGGCGCACACGTCCGAGCGCTGGTTGATCGCGGTGGCCGGCTCGCCGGTGGTGACGTCGACCGTCGACAGGGCCCGGTTCAGCGAGGAGATCGGCTTCATCGCGGCCTTCACCCGCAACGGCTCGCCGGTGGTGATGCCGCCCTCCAGGCCGCCGGCCCGGTCGGTGACCCGCCGGACACCGGTGGCGGTCGGGATGATCTCGTCGTGCGCCTCGGAACCCCGGGAGCGCGCCTGCTGCCAGCCGTCGCCGATCTCCACGCCCTTGATCGCCTGGATGGACATCAGCGCCGTGGCGAGCCGGGCGTCGAGCTTGCGGTCCCACTGCACGTGGCTGCCCAGGCCGGGTGGCACCCCGTACGCCAGGACCTCGACGACGCCCCCGAGGGTGTCGGCGGCCTTCTTGGCGGCGTCGACCTCGGCGACCATCCGGCCGCTCGCCTCCGGGTCGAGGCAGCGCAGCGGGTCCGCGTCGATCCGCGCGGCGTCGGCCGGGGTGGGCCGCAGGCCGGGCTTCGCGGCCACCGGCCCCAGCTCCACCACGTGCGAGACGATCTCGACGCCGAGCGCCTGCCGGACCAGCGCCTTCGCCACGGTGCCGACGGCGACCCGCGCGGCGGTCTCCCGGGCGCTGGCCCGCTCCAGGATCGGGCGGGCGTCGGTGTGCCCGTACTTCTGCATGCCGGCGAGGTCGGCGTGGCCCGGACGCGGGCGGGTGAGCGGGGCGTTGCGGGCCTGCCGGGCAAGCTCCTCCGGGTCGACCGGGTCGGCGGCCATGACGGTGCGCCACTTCGGCCACTCCGAGTTGCCCACCCGGATCGCGACCGGGCTGCCCAGCGTGACGCCGTGCCGCAGGCCGCCGATGATCTCGACCTCGTCCTGCTCGAAGGACATCCGGGCGCCCCGGCCGTAGCCGAGGCGGCGCCGGGCCAGCTCACCGGCGATGTCCCCGGTGGTCACCTCGACACCGGCCGGTACGCCCTCCAGGAGCGCGACGAGGGCGGGACCGTGCGATTCACCTGCAGTCAACCAGCGCAACACAGCGGCCAGTGTGTCACGGCCGGTGGCCACTCCCGTACGGTGGCCGGCCCGTCCCGCCCTGCGGACGCGGCCGTCCGCCGGGTGGCCGGGACGACGCCGGTGGCCCGAAACTCGTACGATCATGGCGGCGTGCCGGCAAGTCTGGTCGGCGGAGGATTCGTCGACCCGGAGGCACCGGTGCTGCTGTTCACGTTCGCGGCGGTTCTGCTGCTCGCCGTGCTGCTGTCCAGCCTGGCTCACCGGAGCATCCTCTCCACGGCGGTGCTCTTCCTGGCCGCCGGTTTCGTGCTCGGCCCGGACACCACGGGCGTGCTGGAGATCACGGCTGACAGCGAGATCGTCGCCACGCTCGCCGAGCTGGCGCTGTTCACCGTGCTGTTCACCGACGGGATGCGGGTCGGCTTCGCCGACCTGCGGTCCGCGTGGCGGCTGCCCGGGCGGGCACTCGGCTGGGGCCTGCCGCTGACCCTGCTGATCACCGCGCTACTGGCGCACTACGTGGCCGGGCTGGACTGGCCGGAGGCACTGCTGATCGGGGCGGTCCTCGCTCCCACCGACCCGGTCTTCGCCGCCGCGCTGGTCGGCAACGAGCGGGTGCCCGGCCGGCTGCGGCACCTGCTCAACGTCGAGTCCGGCATCAACGACGGCCTCGCGCTGCCCTTCGTCATCCTCTTCCTCGCCGTCGCGTCCGGCTCCGGGGACCTGCACCTCGACGAGCTGGGCCTGGAGCTGCTGCTCGGCCTGGTGATCGGGGTGGCGATCCCGTGGCTGGCGCTGCGGCTGGAGAAGTTGCGGTTCTTCTCCGCCTCCACCCAGTACGAGCCGCTCAACGGCGTGGCGATCGGCCTGCTGGTGCTCGCCCTGGGCCAGGTCACCCACGCCAACCTGTTCCTGGCCGCGTTCGCCGCCGGCATCACCGTGGCCACCTTCGGCGAGCGGCAGCGGGAGAGCTTCGAGCACTTCGGCGAGCTGATCGCCGAGCTGTTCAAGCTCGCCGCCCTGCTGGTCTTCGGCGCGCTGATCTCGGTGGAGTTCCTCGGCGAGATCCACTGGACCGGCTGGATCTTCGCGGTCCTCGCCATCGTGGTGGCCCGCCCGGTCGCGCTGGGAGTGTCGTTCCTCGGCTCGCACCTGACCCGCACCGAGCAGTTCGCCGCCATGTGGTTCGGCCCGAAGGGCTTCGCGTCGGTCGTCTACGGCCTGCTCGTGCTCCAGGCCGGCATCGCCGCCGGCGACGAGGTGTTCCACCTGGTGGCGCTGACCGTGGTGCTGTCGATCCTGGCGCACTCCTCCACCGACGTGGTGATCGCCCGGGTCTTCGACCCGGCGACGACACCGCACTGGTACGAGAGGCTGCGGGCGGCCTCCGCGGAGCGGCGGAACGGCCGCCGGGACGGGAACGGGCAGTCCTGACGACGGCGGCGGTCAGGCCGTACGGACCGCGATCAGCGACTTGGTGAGGCCCAGCAGGCGCTCGTTGCGGATGGTGGCGTCCGGGAACAGGTACCGCATCTCGGCCCGGCCCACCAGTTCCGTGGTCAGGACCTGCCGCATCGCCGCCTCGTAGGACTTGCCCGGCGTGTACGCCAGCGGCCATTTGCGCGCGACCACCACGCGGGCCGACACCGGCAGGAACTGCATGCCGGGCGCGACCCAGTGGGGCTCGATCGGGAAGTACCGGTACGGCGTCTGCACCCAGTACGCGGGCGCCAGCTCGCGGATCGCCTCGGCCATCCGCCGGCGGCGCTCGTGCCCGCCCACGTGCTCCAGCACGCTGTTGCTGAAGACGAGGTCGTACCGGCGGCTCAGAATGCTCTTCGGCAGCTCGCACGCGTCGGCGTGGTCCGCCTCGGCCCAGTCCGGCAGCTCCGTGGGCAACGGCTCCAGGTTGACGACGTGCACGTGGGCCGGACGGACCGGCACCCGGGCCCAACTCTCCACCCGCCCGCCGAGGTCGAGCACGCTCATCTCGGCGAGGTTCGGGAAGGTGTCCGACAGCCAGGCCGCACGCCGCGCCCGCCGCTTCGCGCCGAGCGAGGTCGGCGAGTCGACCAGACGGAACCTGAGCGAGTGAAGTGCCATTGACCGGAATCCTTGTCTGCTGTGTCGGGGGTGGCCGCTCCCGCGGCCCGGAGGAGAGGACGGGCGTGGGGGCTCAGATGCCCCGGCCCCGCTTGTGCAGGGTGCGCAGCACGGCGTCGGCCCGGACCACCCGGCCGGCCACCGCCAGCGCGAGGTACGCGCGCGGCTCGCGTGGGTTGCGCCGGATGGTCCGCCGCGCCCAGCGCAGCGCCCCCTGACGGTCACCGGAAGCCGCCCGGGCGAAGGCGATCTGCCCGGCGACCCGTGCCTCGCCGGCCGGCTGGGTGCCGAACTCCGGGTAGCGCTCCAGCAGCCACTGCAACGCCTCGGAGATGGTGTCCCAGCGCTGCGCGAAGTACGAGCGCTTGTGCCAGCGCACCAGCACGTACGGGGTGTGCAGGTTGACCAGCGGCGCGCTGCGGGCCGCACGCAGCAGGAACTCGTAATCCTCCGCGTAGCTGCCCGGGATCTCCTCGTCGACCAGCCCGAAGCCGTCCCGCAGCGCGGCGGCGCGGATCACGAACGTCGACGGGTGCAGCTCGGTCATCCGGTCCCGCAGCAGGTCGGCGAGGGTGACCCGGTCGCGCGGCAGCGACCGGTCGACGGTGTGCCCGTCGTAGCTCACCCGGATGCCGCAGGAGACGAACTCGGCGCCCGGCACGGCGGCGAGTGCATCGACCTGGGAGCGCAGCTTGCCGGGCAGCCACTCGTCGTCGTCGTCGCAGAACGCGATCAGCTCACCGGTGGCGGCGAGGGTGCCGGTGTTGCGGGCGCCGGCCAGGCCGGGGGTCCGCTCGTTGCGGACCACCCGCACCGGGCGGCCGGGCCGGGACAGCTCGGTCAGCGTCGGGTCCGGCTCGGAGCGGTCGTACACGACGACCACCTCGACCTCGCCCGGGTAGTCCTGGTCGAGGATGGCGCGGACCGCGGATCGCAGCAGCTCCGGCCGGTCCCGGGTGGGCACCACCGCACTGACGCTCGGGTGTCCGGTCATCGTCGCGCTCCGTTCCGGTGCGGCCGTACCCACGGCCGCCACCACGTCCGCCGGCCACTGGACGCGGCCACCAACGTCTCCACGATCTCCCCGACCCGCGCCACCGCGGTCTCCTGGGCCCGGGCCGAGTCGGGGTCGGCGCGGACGGTGAACCGGCCCGGGTCGGCGAGCCCGGCGGCGAGCGCCTCGACCAGCGCCTCGCGGGTCTCGCACAGCACCACCATGTTGGCCGCGCCGAGCCGGCGCGCGAAGAGCAGCTGGTGGTCGTCGACGTGCTCGCCGTGGGCCGGGTCCCGCGGGACCACGATCGGCAGGCGCCCGTGCCGGCGGGCCTCCAGGATGGTGGCCGGCCCGCCGTGGCAGACCACGAGGTCGGCGCCGGACATCGCCGTCTGGAGCTCGTGGTGCCCGAGGAAGGGCACCGCGCCGGGGAGGCCGGGGGCAGGGGTGTGTCCGTGCTGGACGGTGAGGGCCACCCGGTCGGCGACCGCCGGCGCCCAGCCCTCCAGCCACCCGACCAGCCGGTCGAACGGGTGCTTGTCGGTGCCGACGGCGACCAGGACGGTGGTCTGGGCCGAGCCGGCGCGATCCCGCTGGCGGGGGACGCGCGTCGCGGCCTCCGGCCGCACCGGCGGCGCGGCCGCCTCGCAGTCCCCGCTCACCGGGCCCGCCTTTCGTTCGCGACTGCGGGGCTCCGCTCCGCCGCACTCCTCGCGCTCACAGGAGCGTCCCCACGACAGTCGCCTCCGGGTACTGCCGGCGCTGCTCCTCCCACTGCACGAGCATCGCGGACAGGAACGGCCGGCAGAGGCGGGCGGTCAGCGTCGGGGTGTCGATCCGGTCGTACACCTCGATGTAGACGGTCGGGATCCGCCGCAGCCACGCGAGCACCACGAACGGCACCGCGACGCCGGCGCCGGTGGTCACCACGGCGGCGACCTTTCGCCGGCGCAGCACCCGCGCCGCGAGCACCGCGTTGCGGAGCAGGTTGGGCACGTTACGGGTGGTCGGGTGGTGGGCCGGGACCACGTCCTCGCCAGTGAGCAGCGAGACCGCCTCCGGTGTGTCGAAGGTGACCCAGACGCGGCGCCAGCGCTCGTACCAGGAACGCAGGGCGAGCAGTTGGGCGAGGTGCCCGCCACTCGATCCCACCAGCAGCAGGACAGGAGGACCGTCGCGATCCTCGATGTTCCTCTCCACGCGACTCCCCACGTCCGCTTGGAATTCCGACCGACGCCACGCGAAAGCAGATCATGTTTCGCGGACGGGTTGTATAGGGCGACCGGATACTCAGTGAGTCTCCGCCGGCCACGGGCGCTGCCCGTTGAGCCATCCCGCGCCATCAACGATCGTCACTACTTGCACCCCTATCATCACACTCCGGAGTGGACCCGGCGTCAATACCCCGGCGAGACCTGCGGTTCACCCGTTATGTCGCATGTCGGCCACGTCCAACAGCGCGGGATGCAAGGCGGAATTCCATCCCGCACCGGCGTCGGCGAGGCGCCACGTCCGCAGCCACATCTCCAGCAGGTACGAGTCGGCCACCAGCCGGCGCCCGGCCGGTTCCAGGCCCAGCGCGTCGCCGTACCGGTCGAGCTGCACGTCCACCGCGCCGGCCGCGACGGCGGCCGGCTCGCCGCGCAGCACCAGGGCGCGCTGGAACGCGTCGTGCGCCAGGTCGAAGCCGAGCGGCACGTCCGGGCCGCTGTGCTCCCAGTCCCAGGCGACCAGCCGGCCGGCGTGCCGGCCCAGGTTCCACGGCACCCAGTCGCCGTGCCAGTGGCCGAACTCGACGGCCGTCCCACCATGCCGGCGGGCGAGCGCGGCCACCGCGGCGACCGCCCGCGCGCCCTCCGGCGTCGCGGCGGCCGCCCGCTCCGCCGTCGCGGTGAGCCGGTCCAGGAACGTCGACCCGGCCAGCGGACGCGGCGGAGCCGGCGGGCGGCCCCGACGGGCCACCGCGAGCACCGCGGCCACCTCCGGCGGGTCGGTGACCGGCACTCCGCGCACGTCGGACGGCAGCGGCTCGACCAGCGCCACGACCTGCCCGGCCCAGGCGGTCTCGGCGAGCAACCGGGGGGCCACCGGGTGGCCCGGCACCCCGGCCAGCACCGGCAGCTCACGCAGGGCCGCCGCCTCGGCCGTCACCAGCGCGCGAGTGGCGCCGTTCCAGCCGATCTTGGCGTAACCGAGCGGCCGGCCGTCCGCGCCGAACAGCTGCAGGGTCGGCTTGTGGTTCGGATCCGGCGGGCGTACGCCGCACGCCGCGTACGCCGGCGCGCCGCCGAGGAGGGCGGCGAGCCGGTGCGCGAGCAGCGCCTCGTCGGCGGCCACCCCGTCGGGCAGCGACACGGTCAGCGTCGGGAACCGGGCCACCTCGATCCCGCGCAGGCGGGCGATCCCGCCGAGGACCGCCCGGACCGCCCGCACCTTCGGCGGTCGCAGCGCGTTGTACGCCAGCAGCGACGCGGCCGTGGCCCGGGGCGCGCCCAGCGGGAGCAGGAAGCGGGCCCGCTCCAGCGACGGGACGACCGCGTACCGCGTCACCACCCGGTGACCGGCCGGCGGACGGCCGCCCACGGTGAGCGCGACCCGTTCGTCGCCGAAGACCGCACGGGTCACCCAGCCCAACCCGTCGGTGCGCGTACGCGGGTCGTCCGGCGTGGTCGCCGACGCGGTCACGCGGCCCGGTCCGGCCAGTCGAGGTCCATCCCGAGCCGCTGCCGCAGCGCGTCGTTGTACGGGCGGTAGTACGCGGTCAGTTCCGCCCGCAGCGCGGGTTCCAGCGGCGACGAGCGGCGGTCGTTGTAGACCTTGAAGTTCGGCAGGTCGTGCGCGGGCAGCCCGAGGAAGTCCAGCGTCCGGCGGTACGTCGTCCGGGCGTCCCGGTAGAGGTCCTCACTGGGCAGGAAGAGGAACTGCTCCCGGTCGAAGCGCTCCAGCCACGGCTCCAGGTGCTCCAGGTAGCGGCCCCGGGCCCGGTACGAGTACCAGTCGTACGCCTCGCTGACGGACTCCGGCTCGGCGATCAGTCGCTCCCGCTCCCCCGCGGTGCGCTCGTCCTCGGCGGCGAGGGCGTCGGCGAAGTCCAGCGGCTCGACGCCGTGCGTGCGCCGCTCCTTCCAGTGCGAGTACGCCCGTTCCACGGGGTCTCGGAGCAGCACGATCAGCTTCACCGACGGCATCAGCGCGGCGACCCGCTGCGCGGCGAGCGGATGGAACATGTACAGCGGCGCGGCCTCGCCCACCCGCGCCGGGTGCCCGTGCCGCCGCCGCAGTGCCTCCCGCTGGCGGCGGGTGGGGAAGTGCGACCGGTACCAGGCCTCGCCGCGCCGCCAGTTCTCCTCGAAGTAGTGGGCGGACTTCATGTTCCAGGCGGGGAAGAGACGGGGCACCAGCGGATGCTGGATCAGGTAGTTCCACAGCGACGTGGTGCCGCCCCGCTTGGTGCCGATGATGAGGAAATCCGGTAACGGCCGCTGGTCGGCGGTCCGGATCCCGTAGTCCTTGAGGGTCTCCCTGACCCGGTTCGACACCTGGGTCGGTACGAGCTGTTTCACGCGGTCACGGATGTACGGGGGCACGACGCGCACCTCACCTGCCCTTCGCTTCCCGGGCCGGATCGGGGATGTTCGGGGTCCCCCGCTCCCGCCCTCGCACCTGCACCATGATCGCCCGGATGCCGTGCCGCACCCGGGGCAACGTCAGCAAGCCGACGCAACCGACGGCCAGCACTCCGACCGCCACCGTCAGGCCGGCGATGCCCCGGCCACCGACCAGCACCCCGGCGCCGGCGGCCGTCCCCACGCCGGTCACGGTCGCCGCGGCGGCCCGGAGGATTCCCCTGTCGACCAGTGGCTGCCCCACCACCGCCCGTGCGAAGCCCACGGCGGTCAGGTTCTCGGTGACGATGCCGGCGGCCCAGCCGAGGGCGGCGCCGGTCGCTCCGTAGGTGGGGATCAGCATCGTGCTCAGGGTGACGGTCACGGTCAGCCCGGCCACGGTGGCCGCCAGGTGCAGCCCGCTCCGCCCGCCCATCAGCAGCAGGCTCTGCACGTTCCCCACTCCGGTGTTGACCAGCATGGCCAGCGCGAGCACCGTCATCGCGGTGGCACCGGCGGTGAACCCCGAACCGAAGAGTTCGAGGAACGCCAACCCGAAGACGGCGAGCAGCAGGTAGACCGGCCAGGAGAGCACCAGCCCCCAGGCGGTCAGCTGTCGGTGCACGGCGGCGGCGGCACCCTGCTCACCCCGGCTGAGCAGGCGCGACAGCTGAGGCGAGACGGCGACCCGCAGGCCGTGGAGCGCGAGCTGCCCGGCGAGGATGTAGCGGCCCACGGCACCGAACACCCCGGCGTCGGACGGGCCGGCCAGCACCGACGTGAGCAGGACACCGACCCACATGCTGCCCGCGTCGATCGCGGCGGACGCCGCCCTGGGCAGCGCGAACCGCCAGAACGTCGACCAGTCCCCCCGGTCCGGCCGCAGAACGGCGCCCTGCCGGACCCCCAGCGGACCGGCGACCAGGGCCAGACAGACCAGCACGACGATGCCCGCCGGGACGAGCCAGGCCGCCATGCCGGCCAGCAGCCCCCCGCCGACCAGGACCGCCGCGCCGACCAGCAGCGGCCGGGCCACCGGCAGGAGGATGGACTGCACGAGGACGTACGCCCGGATCGACCGGGCACAGCGCAGCGCCGCGAGCAGCAGCGTCATCAGGACGACCACGGGCACCGCCGCGAAGGTCATCGCCAGCAGCGCTCCACCGTCGGTCCGGGAGTCGTCCAGCAACCGGGGCGCCAGCGCGTCGGAGGCCACCATCCCGACAGCGCCCACCACGAGCCCGGCCGCCAGCGGCGGGAGCAGTGCCACCGGCAGCACCCGGGCGGCGTCACCGCGGGGGCCCATGCGCCGCCGTGGCAACGTCCAGATCAGTCCGGTCTCGGCGCCCAGGGTGCACAGGGCGGCGGCGACCGTCACCACGCCGATCGCGGCGAAGAGCAGACCCGAGCCGGCGGTGCCGAAGCCCCGGGTGATGACGACCGCCAGGACGAACCCGAACAGGCCGTTGGCGGCCGCGCCGGCCAGCCCGGCGACCCCGCTGCGAGCACTGCGTTGGATCTCCGCCCGGCCGTCGGCCCCGGTGGCGGAGCCCGGCAGGCCGGGGCCGGACGGGGTTTCCGGACGGGGGCCGGTGGTCCCGTGGGCCGTGGTGCTCACGCCGGTGCCACCTCCCGCTCGCCCCGGCGGGGTCGCCAGCGCGCCGCCGCCTCCCGCTCGGTCAGTGCCAACGCCACGCCGATGCCGAAGAAGGCGACTGCGAGGTTCGGGCTCGCCATGCCGTAGAACGGGATCTGCACCAGGCACACCACCGGGACCGCCGCCAGCCACTGCCCGGCGGCGGACCGCGCTCGGGCGCAGATGACGGCGACGACGACGAACCAGGCGACGAAGCAGAGCAGCGCGGGCACACCGTGGCTGAACAGCACCATCCACAGCTGACCCTGCGTGCCCACCGGCACGTCGGCGGATACGGTGTCCGCGCTGACCGGAGCGCCGTAGCCGAGCCACGGCGACTCCTTGATCCGCCGGAGCACCTCCGCGTACAGGGAGAAGCGGTCGGCGTTCGTGTCGCTGGACTCGACCCGGTTGGCGATCAGCTCGGCGACCGGGATGAAGAGGGTGGCGAGCCCGCCGACCACTATGACGCCGACGACGGAGAGACCCACCCGCACGTTGCCGCGCAGTGCGGCCCGGACGCCGAGTACGGCGAGGCCGGCGCCGAGGCTGGCGAACATCACCCGGTTGAGAGTGAGGAAGGCCGGCGCCAGCGACAGCGGCAGCGACACCAGCAACGCCCAGCGGAGCAGTCCCCGGCGACGCAGCATCGTGAACGCGACCACGCAGGGCAACGTCATCGCGAAGGCGCTGCCGTAGTTGTTGGTGTAGGGGTAGGGCGCCGCCGGCCGATAGATCGGGTTGAGCGACCGGGCGCTGTATTCCGCGGTGGTGATGTGGACCAGGTCCTGGATGTACGAGTTGCTGGCGAGCCCGCCCGGGAGCAGCACCTCCACCGGCGTGGTCAGGGCCAACCGCGGCGCCAGCACGCCCAGCCAGCCCAGCGCCACCAGGCCGAACCAGAACGCGCAGAGCGGCACGAGCACGGCCGCCTGGTCGGCGCGTTCGCGCGCGACAAGGTAGGCGTAGACGGCGACGACCAGAGCCGTGACGTAGAAGCCCAACCGCAGGCCGAACGCCGGTAGCGAGCCGAACGACGGCAACTGGGTGGCACTGAGCACCACGAGCGCGAGGAACAGCAGCCAGATGCCGGTGGCCGGCGGCAGCGGCACCCGGCCCCGGACGAGCAGCAACGCGAGGAGCACCGCGCCGAGGAGCGACCAGCCGAGGTAGTAGGCACCCGCCAGCCACCAGACGGGCACCAGGCCGAACATCATCCCCAGCGGCCAGACCGGCAGCCGGGGTGGCGGCGGGGGCGGAGGTGGCGGCGGCCCGATAGCCGCCGGGCCCTCGCCGGCCGGCTCGTGAACGGACGGGGCCCGGGTGGGCACCGTCACCCTCGCCCGCCACGGGTCAGGACGAAACCCAGTGGGGCGACACCCGCGGCGCGCAGCCGCTCCGCGAGCCGGCGGAGATCGGCCTGCCGGGTGCGGTCCTGCTCGATCACCACGACCGCGGTGCCCTGCCGGGCCGCCGCGACACCACGCTCGTCCGCCTCGGCCGGCGGCGCGTTGAACAGCACCAGCCCCTGGGCGGCGCGCTGCCGCCAGGTACCGAACCGTACGCCGCCGGCTCCCACGGGCACCTCGTCGGCGGTCTCCCTGACCTTGCTCTTTCCGCTGGCCGGCACGCCGGAGGTCACCCGGGGCAGGGTCATCGTGGCGTCCGGGTCGGTCACGGGACGGCCGCCCGTCGGGTGCGGGGAGGGCCGCCGGACGGCGATCTGCTCCGTGATGTCGTCGACCGTGACCGCCCCGCCCTCGCGGGGCTTGGGAACGGCGGGCCGGGCCGGGTTGGCCACCGCCGGGAGTCGTCCCAGTCCGGCCAGCACCTCCGCACGCAGGCGCTCCAGGCGGCCACTGTCGTCGGCGACGTACACGTCCCGTCCGGTCGCGGCGAGCGCCACCGCCAACCCGGCGGTCATCACGGTCTGGTCCTCCCGGGTGGTCAGCAGCGCCACCCGGGCCGGTTCGCGTACCCGCTCGGCGATCGCCATCGCCACGTACCGGATGTCGGCGTCCACCGCGTGCCGGGAGCCGCGCAGCCCACGGCTACGGACCGTGCCGAGCAGGGGTAGGCCGGTGGCGTCCCGGCCGTCGTCCACCGAGCGGATCCGCCGGTCCATCGACTCCCAGGCGTACGCCAGCACCACACCGAGCAGGACACCGCCGAACAGGCCGGCCAGGATGTAGAGCGGGCCCCGACCACCCGAGGAGACCAGGGCACGCTCGGCCGTCTGGGTGACCCAACCCGGGTTGACGTCCACCGCCGCGATCTCGGTGCGCGCCGAGCTCAACTGCGTCAGCTGGCTGTTGACGCCGGACAGTTCGGCCACCGCGGCGTCGCGGGCGCCGTCCCTGGCGGCGGCCACTCGCCGTTGCAGCGCCGCCTGCTGCTCGGTGACCTTGTCGATGCTCTCGTCGTACGAGCGCAGCATCTCCTCGCGTTGCTTCTCGTACATGGAACGGCGCACGTCGAGGTAGGCCTGGGCGGCGAGGTTGACGCTGCGGACCGCCTCCTCCGCCGACCGGCCCGTGTAGGAGAACCGCAGGACCTGTCCACCGGCGGGCACCTCCACGTCGAGGGAGTCCCGGATGTCGCGCTGGTCCTCGCCGTTCGCCTCGGCGAGCCGCTGCACCACGTCCGTGCCGGTGGCGATGCCGCTCTCCACGTTCATGTTCACCGCGCGGTCGGCGGCGGCGCCGCTGGGCGTGAAGGCGTCGGTGACGACGGGGCGGACCGCCACCACGGCGTTCGCGGTGACCGCACCGGGGACGAGGAAGACGTACCCGAGGGCGGCGGCCAGGCCGACCGCGGCGACCGCAGCCACCAACCGGATCCGGTGTAACGGGACGCGCAGCAGGTCGGTCAGGGTGACCGTACGGGCCGGCGCGCCTCCGCCGCCGGGCATGTCGGCGGACCAGGAACCGGGAGGTGCATCAGTCATGGAGCTTCACCGTCTGTGTGGTCTCTTCACCGGGGAACGTCGCGGGCGCCGGCGACGCGGACGGTCCCTCCCGACGTTGCGGGTCGGCGACGGGTATCCGCTGCCGACCCGACGTGAACAATCTACTAACCACCCGTCACGACCGGGTGACGGTCACTGGACCGAGAAGAACGTCCGCGGGGTGGACCAGCTCAGCTCGGCGCTCGCCGGGGCGACCACCACGCTCCCCGAACCGTTGACCGCCGGGCTGGCGGTCGGGTCAAAGGGCACGCTGCGCAGCGTACCGTCGGTGCCGCCGTACACGATCTTGCCCGCGACCCAGGCCATGCCACGGACCGAGGACCACGTGACGCCGGTGGTGGGCAGGGTGAACTCGGTGGCGCCGAGGTAGTTCCCGTCGGTCTCGAAGTACCGGTAGTAGAGGGCGTTCGCACCGCTGCGGGTGTAGTAGAGCCGGCCGTTGAGGAAGAACGCGCCGGTCATGCTCGCCGCGTTGAACCAGTCGTTGTATCCGGACGACTCCCACGGGACGCCGATGGTGCCGCCGTTGAAAATCGAGATGTCGATCCGGCTGCCGGTGGGGGTACCGGCGACCGTGTGCGCCCAGTAGATCCGGTCGCCCACCCGCCAGGTCGCCCCCGCGCCCGTGTAGTTCGGCTGGCTGGCGGTGGTCGGGGTGCCGACGCTGGCACCGTTGAACGGCACCTTCGCCACCGTGCCGTCGCCGGTGCCGAGGTACAGGTTGCCGGTGGTCGCGGTCGGCGGGTTCTTCGGCACGATGTAGCGCCCGCCGGAGAGCGGGAACATGCCGAGCCGGCCGTGGTACTCGCCGCCCATGCCGTCGGAGTTGTGTCCGAAGTAGAGCCCGTCGCTGCCCCGCCAGAGCACCGGGACCTGCGAGCCCCACGAGCTGGTGCCGGCCGGCATGGACGAGCTGCCCCGGCGGCCGGGGTTCCAGTGGACCGGCATTCCGGTCGCGGGGGTGACGGCGGCGATGCCGAGCCGGTCGACGGCACCGGGACCGGCGGCGTCGTGCGCGTGCGGGTTGTTCAGCCAGCGGAAGTGCCCGCCGAGGTAGATGACGTTGTCCGCCACCTCGACGGAGGTGATCGTGTCGTTGCCGGTGTAGTCGACCCAGGTGCCGAGCTGGCCGGAGCCGCGGGCGGCCGTCTCGAACCGGACCAGCGCGTCGCAGTACGCTTCCGGCCAGCCCGCCCCGCCGTTGGTGCCGACGACGAACCAGGTGCCGTTGCCGCCGAACTTCACGTCCTGCACGTAGTGCACGAAGATGTCGGGTCTCGCGCACGGCGGCACGAACTTCTCGGTGCTCCAGTTGATCACGGAGGGGGTGCCGGAGAGGTCGACCAGCGCCATCTGGTTGCGCGACAGGCCGTTGACGGACGTGAAGTTGCCGCCGACGACGAGCGTGTTCCCGTCCGGGGTGACGTCGATCGTCCAGGCGTACGAGCTGGTGCCGTGCCGCCCGACCGTGGCGTTGATGTTGAAGCCGGAGTCGATCGCGCCGGTCGTGAAGTTGAGCCGCGCCAGCCCGTTGTGCGCGGTGCCGTTGATCCAGTTGAACGCGCCGGCCACGTACAGCCAGTTGTCGTGCCGCACCATGTCGCGGATCATGCCGCCGTCCGAGCGGCCCACCCAGCTGTCGACGATCGCCCCGGTCGTCGCGTTCAGCGCGACCAGATTCTTACGGGACACGCCGTTGACGGTCTTGAAGCCGCCACCGACGATCAGCGTGCCGTTCGGGCCGGCGATCAGCGAGTTGACCGGCCCGTCGAGCACCGGCAGAAAGGTGGTGGAGATCGTGCCGGTGGTCCGGTCGTACGCGAACAGGTAGCTGCGGGTCGTCCAGGCCGCGCTCGCGTTCTGTCGGATCTGGGTGAAGCTGCCACCGACGTACACCATCGAGCCGACCTGCGCGAACGCGCGGGTCTCGCCGTCACGGGCGTGCGGGGTGGCGTCGGCGGGGTTCGCCGACACCAGGGTCTGCGTCTCGGGCGCCGGCACCACGGCGGCGGACGCCGCCGACGGGACGGCCAACACGGCGGCGACGGTCACCAGACCGACCGCGGCCGCGCGGATGCGGAATCCGGCGGATCGCCGAGAGAGCGAGACTTCGGGCACGCTACGCCTCCAAGGTGGATGAGAACCCGCGTAGCGTGCCCCGCCGACCCTGGTCGGCGATATCCGCCGATTGGGCGGTCACGGACCCCACGCGACGACGGCGAGCGTACCGGGTCGGATGTCCGACTCGCCGTCCGCCATCCCTCCCCCGTCGCGCGGTCGATACGCGGTCAGCTACCCGGCGTCGGTTGGCGCAGGTAGGCGTCGCGGCCGGCCCGGGCGAACCCGGCCAGGGCGGACGCGTCGTGGTTCATCGTCATGTCGCAGGTGTTCGTCCGGGTGGTCATGCCGGCGGAGTTGAAGTAGATTGCCGCCTTGATCTTCGGGTGCGCCTTGAGCGCGGCGGGGAACTCCTCGAACCAGCGCCGCTTGGCGTCCGGATCGGCGGAGTTGAAGTTGGTGCCGAACTCCGCGAGCATGCGCGGCTTGCCGGCGCCGATGCCGGTCCGGTCGAGCCAGCGGTAGAAGCTGCCCACGGTGGTCGCCGGGCTCTTCCAGACCGTGCTCCCGTTGCAGACGTGGAAGTTGTACGGGTCCCAGGCAACCCAGTCCACGTAGCGGTCGCCCGGGTACAGCCCCGCGTACCGGCTGTAGTGGCCCGACCAGCCCATCATCGTCCACACCCAGACCGCGTTGTGGGCGCCGGCGGCGGCGAACCGGTCGTGGACGTGCCGCCACGCGCGGACGAAGTCGGCGTCGCTGCCCTTGGCCGGCTCGTCCTCCGGTTCGTGGTCGAAGCCCATGAACACCGGCACCCCGGTGGCCCGGATCCGGCCGGCGACCGCGTCGATCGTCGCGTCGTGCCGTCCGCTGTAGACGTCCTTCCAGGTGAGAACAGTGCCGGAGGAGAAGATCCGGGACTCCCAGGCGAAGAACATCAGCCGGCCCTCACGCATCTGCTGCTGCTCGTACGCGTCCGGGAAGGCGCCGTTGCTGCCGTCGTTGGAGAAGTCGTGGTAGCGGTGCACGATGTCGAACCTGCGCCCGACCTGTGACTCGATGTCGGTGACGGCGCGGCCGTGGTCCCAGGTCGCGGGGTTGGTCGGCGAGTACATCCCCCACCAGGCGCCACAGGAGGGCACCAGCTTCGACGAGACCTGCCCGCAGCCCGCCGGGCGCGGCGACGGCGTCCGGGTCGGGCTCGGCTCCGGACGGCTCGGGCTGGCGCTCGGCGACGGCGGGGGCGGGGTGGTGGGCGCTGTCGTGCGGCTCGGCGAGGGCGCGGCGCTGCTCGGCGCCGGGATCGGCCGGCTGCCGATGTCGTAGCGGAGTTCCAGCCGGGGACGCACGTCGGGGTTGCGGTTCTCCGACGACGCCCAGTAGACGCGGGTCTCCAGCCCGGCCTGGGCCAGCGACACCGTGATCGTGCCGTTGCCGGTCACCAGTTCGGAGACGTCCCACTCGTTGAAGCCGGGCTCGACCCCGTCGACCGTGTCGAGGGCGGCGCCCGCCGGCGCCGGTACGGGCCGCGCCAGGCGAGCGTCCACCGTGGAAGCGTGGGCCGTCACCGTCGCGTCGAACGTCTGCCAGGCGTGCACCCGCAGCGTGGCCCGGATGTTGACGGCGTTCGCCGGCAGGGTGGTCACCGCGAACCGGATGACTGCCTCGCGGGTGCCGCGGGGGTTGGCGTCGCACCGCGCCGGGCAGGTGGCGAGGGTGGTCCTGGCGCCGTTGTCGCCGTCCTGCGAGACCGGGGTGGCCGTCGTGTCGGCCACCGCGGGCACGGACAGGTCGTCGGCCGCCAGCAGCGGCATCACGCCGGCCACCAGCCCGCCCACCACGGTCGCGGCGACCGCGCCGAGCAGCACCGCCTTGCGCCGCGGGCGGTAGTGCCGGGTGAGTCGGTGCACTCCGCGCCTACCCAACGAAACTCCCTGTGTCTGCTGCGTTTACTCTCGGCAGCGTATCGATGGACGCGACACGTCGTGGGGACGTCAGCCGGACCTAAGCGGGTCTTAACCGTCGCCTAAGGATCCCGCGCACGCCACAGGGGACGGCGCCCTCCCGCCGTGCGGTCAGTCGCCGCGCGCCTCGGCGAGGGCGGCGGCCATCGCCGCGCGGGGTGCGGGCACGCCGGTGAACTGCTCGAACTGCCCGATCGCCTGGGCGAGCAGCAGGTCGAGGCCGGAGACGATCCGGCAGCCGGCGGTGCGCGCGGCTGCCGCCAGGGGCGTCGGCCAGGGATCGTAGAGGGCATCGAACAGCACGGTGCCCGGTCGCCAGGTCACCGACGCGGCGAGCGGGTCGGCGACGCCCTTCGGCACGGTCGAGATCACCACGTCGGCGCCGGCCTGCCCGGTGGCGTCGTCCCACGGCGCGCCGACGAGCGGCACGCCGACCGCCCCGGCCACCGGCCGCAGGTCGTCGATCGCCTCCGCGCGCCGGGCCACCACGGTGACCGCCCGCGCACGCAACCGCGCCGCCGCGGCGACCGCCGCCCGCGCGGTGCCGCCGGCGCCGAGCACCGTCACCGTGGCATCCGGCCGTACGCCGGCGTCGGCCAGCACCTCGACCATGCCGGCGACGTCCGTGTTGTCCGCGTACCAGGTGCCGTCCGGACGCCGTACCAGCGTGTTGGCCGCACCGACGGCGGTCGCGACGGGCGACGCGGCGGCGGCCACCGCGAGCGCCGCCTCCTTGCCCGGCATGGTCACCGAGAGCCCGGCCCACTCCGGGCCGAGACCGGCGACCAGGCCGGGCAGTTCCGACTCCGCGCACTCGAACCGGGTGTACGACCAGCCGGCCAGGCCGGCCGCCGCGTAGCCGGCGTTGTGGATCACCGGGGAGAGCGAGTGCGCGATCGGCTTGCCGACCACCGCCGCCCGTCGCGCGACCGCCATCAGATGATCCCGGCCTCCCGGGCCTTGGCCTCGTTGCGCACGTGCTGCTCGTAGGTCTCGGCGAACTCGGAGTGCCCCTCCTTGTCGATCGCCACGAAGAACAGCCAGTTGCCCTTCGGCGGCGCCATCGCTCCGGCCAGCGCGTCCTTGCCCGGGTTGTTGATCGGGCCGGGGATCATGCCCCGCAGCTTGCGGTTGTACGGGTTCTTCGGGTTGTCCAGCTCGGCCGCGGTCATGTCCTTGGACGCCTTGGTCCGCTGGCCGGTCAGCTCCAGGTAGTAGTTGACCGTGACGTCCATCTCCAGGCAGCCGCACGGGAAGTTGCCCTTGTACACCCGGTTGTAGGCGACCCGGGAGACCTTGCCGAGGTCGTCCTTGTTGCCGGCCTCCGCCTGCGCGAGCGACGCCACGATCAGCGCCTCGTACGGGCTGACCCCGCCCAGGCCCTTCTGCACCTTGTCGGCGAACTGGAGCTCACCGGTGACGGCGACGAAGTTCTCCACCATCAGCTTGAGGATCGACTCGGCGGTCGCGTTCGGCGGGATCTCGTACGTGTCCGGGTAGAGGAAACCCTCGATCGACTTCGTGGCCTTCTTGCCGTCGCCCCGGTTGAACCACCAGTTCGGGACGCCGAGCCCGATCGGGTCCTTCGCCGCCTCCTCGAACTCCTTGACCGGGATCTTGGTCTTGTCGGAGAGCAGCTTGAAGACGTTCTTGGCGGTGAGGCCCTCCCGGATGGTGAGCCCGTTCACGACGCGGTTCTTCAGGTCGAGCATCGCCGCGACGGCGCTCTCGCCGCTCATCTGCTTGCGCAGCTTGTACAGGCCCGGCTGGATGTTGGTGCTGCGGGAGTTGGCCTCCGCCGCCTCGATGAACGCCTTGGTGCTCTTGACGACCCCCGCGTCGTAGAGCGCCACCGCCATGTCGGCGATGAGGGCACCCTGCTTGATCTCGACGGTCACCTCACCGCTGCCGCTGCCGTCGTAGTCCGGGGTGACGAAGTAACTCTGGATCCGGTCGAAGCCGTAGAAGGCGCCGCCGCCGATGCCACCGAGCAGGACCAGGGCCAACAGCAGGGCCAGGACGCTCTTGCCGCGCCCGCCGCCGGAGCCGTTCTTGCGCTTGCGTACGTAGCCGCGCCGATGTCGGCCCTTCTCCCCCCGTTCCTGCTCATCGAACCCGAGGTCCAGATCGTCGATCATCCTGTCCGCCTCCGCTGCGCGTCCAGCCAGCTCTGCAGAATCTCCACCGCGGCGGCCTGGTCGACCACCGCGCGTTGTCGTCGTCCCCGGACGCCACGCTCGGCAAGCCTACGACTAGCCACGACGGTGGACATCCTCTCGTCGGTGAGCGCTACCGGCACGGGCGCTATTACATCGGCCAGACGGTCAGCGTACGCCTTGACGTGGACAGCGGCCGGGCCCTGCTTTCCGGCCAGGGTCACCGGAAGGCCGACGACGACCTCCACCGCCTCGTGCTCCGCGACCAGCGCCGCCAGCTCGGCGATGTCGCTCGGGACCGCGTCGGGAGCCGCCGTCAGGTCGCGGGCCAGCGTGACGAGCGGGGTGGCCAGCACACCGTGCGGGTCCGACCGGGCCACCCCCACCCGGACCTGCCCGACGTCCACGCCGAGCCGGACTCCGCGGGAAAGTTCAGTCACGGAAGGTCACCCCTCGACCGAAACGGGCCAGGGCGGACCGATCGGTCCGCCCTGGCCACGTACGACAGCGTGTCACGCCTCGGCGACCGCCTTCTCGACGGTGAGGAGCAGGTTGGGGGCCTCCGCCGCCGGCAGGCCACCGCCCTGGGCCAGGTCGGGGCTGCCCCCGCCGCGGCCGGAGAAGGCCGCCTTGACCAGGTCGGCCGCCGAGAGGCCACGGCTGCGGGCGGCGGGGTTGACCGCCACCACCAGCGACGCCTTGCCGCCGGCCCGGGCGGCCACCGCGACCACCGCCGGCCGCGCCGGATCTATCTTGCCGCGGATCTCCTGGGCGAGCGTCCGCACGTCGTTGCCGGCCGCGCCCTCCGGGGCCTCGGTGCCGACGTACGCGACACCGCGCACGTCCTTCGCCTGCGCCGCGAGCGCCGCCGCACCGCCCAGCACCAGCTGCGCCCGCAGCTTCTCCAGCTCCTTCTCCGCGTCGCGCAGCTGGGTGACCGTCTGCTCGACCCGGTCGGCGACCTGCTCGCTGGGCACCCGGTACAGCTCGGCGAGCCGGGAGACCAGCAGGTGCTCACGGGCGAGGAAGTTGAAGGCGTCCATCCCGACCAGCGCCTCGACCCGGCGGACACCGGACCCGATGGACGACTCGGACAGGATCTTCACCAGGCCGAGCTGGCCGGAGCGGGCGACGTGGGTGCCGCCGCACAGCTCGCGGGCGTAGTCGCCGACCTCGACGACCCGGACCTGCTCGCCGTACTTCTCGCCGAACAGCGCCATCGCGCCGATGCGCCGCGCCTCCTCCAGCGAGGTGATGAACGCGTGCACCTCCAGGTCCGCCAGGAGCACCTCGTTGACCTGCTGCTCGACGTCGCGCAGCACGCTCGGCGCCACCCCGGTCGGCGTGTTGAAGTCGAACCGCAGCCGGCCCGGCGCGTTCAGCGAACCGGCCTGGGTGGCCGACTCACCGAGGAAGTTGCGCATGGTCTGGTGCACCAGGTGGGTCGCGGTGTGCGACCGGGAGATCGCCCGGCGGCGACTCGTGTCGATCTCGGCGAAGCCGGTCTCGCCCGCGCGCACCTCGCCCCGGAGCACCCGGGCCCGGTGCACGATCAGACCGGGCACCGGCTGCTGCACGTCGAGGACCTCGACCTGCCCGCCGCCCACCGTGATCCTGCCGAGGTCGGGCTGCTGCCCGCCGCCCTCGGCGTAGAACGGGGTGGCGTCGAGCACCAGCTCGATCGTGTCGCCCTCGACCGCCGCCCGGCGGGGACCCTCGGCGCCGAGCACCGCCCGCACCGTCGACTCCCGCGAGACCTCGTGGTAGCCGGTGAACGTGACCGGCCCACCCTCGTCGAGCACCGCCCGGTACGACGACAGGTCGGTGTGCCCCGTCTTGCGCGCCTGCGCGTCGGCCTTCGCCCGGGCCCGCTGGTCGGCCATCAGCCGGCGGAAGCCCTCGGCGTCGACCTGCAGGCCCTGCTCCGCCGCGATCTCCAGCGTGAGGTCGATCGGGAAGCCGTACGTGTCGTGCAGCTGGAACGCCTTCTCACCGGTGATCGCCGTACGGCCCGCGGTGCGGGTCTCGGTGATGGCGGTGTCCAGGATCGTGGTGCCGGCGCGCAGCGTCGAGAGGAACGCGTCCTCCTCCGCGTACGCGTAGTCCGCGATCCGGTCGAAGTCGGTGGCCAGCTCGGGGTACGACGGCGCCATGCAGTCCCGGGCGACCGGCAGCAGCTCGGGCAGCGCCCGCTCCTGCCAGCCGAGCAGACGGATCGCGCGGATCGCGCGGCGCATGATGCGGCGCAGCACGTAGCCGCGCCCCTCGTTGCTCGGCGTCACGCCGTCACCGATCAGCATCAGCGCGGTGCGGACGTGGTCGGCGACGACCCGCAGCCGCACGTCGTCCGGGTGCGACTCGCTGGCGACGTGCCCGGACTGCGCGCCGTACCGCTTGCCGGTCAGGTCGGCGGCCTTGTCCAGGATCGGCCGGACCTCGTCGATCTCGTACAGGTTGTCGACGCCCTGGAGGATCGACGCCATCCGCTCCAGGCCCATCCCGGTGTCGATGTTCTTCGCCGGCAGGTCACCGAGGATCGGGTAGTCCTGCTTGCCGGTGCCCGGGCCCCGCTCGTACTGCATGAAGACGAGGTTCCAGAACTCCATGTAGCGGTCCTCGTCGACCGCCGGGCCGCCCTCTTGGCCGTACTCCGGCCCACGGTCGTAGAACAGCTCGGAGCACGGGCCGCAGGGGCCGGGGATGCCCATCGACCAGAAGTTGTCCGCCTTGCCGCGGCGCACGATCCGCTCGGCCGGCACGCCGACCGACCGCCAGATGCCGAACGCCTCGTCGTCGTCCAGGTAGACCGTCGGCCAGATCCGCTCCGGGTCCAGCCCGAAGCCGCCGTCGTCGACCGACTTGGTGACCAGGTCCCAGGCGAAGGGGATCGCCCCGTCCTTGAAGTAGTCCCCGAAGGAGAAGTTGCCGTTCATCTGGAAGAACGTGCCGTGCCGGCTGGTCTTGCCGACCTCGTCGATGTCCGGCGTACGGATGCACTTCTGCACGCTGACCGCCCGCCGGTACGCCGGGGTCTGCTGCCCGAGGAAGTAGGGGACGAACTGCACCATGCCGGCGTTGACGAACAGCAGGTTCGGGTCGCTGATGGCGGGCAGCGGAGCGGACGGCACCACGGTGTGACCGTTCGCCTCGAAGTGGGCGAGGTACCGCCGCTTGATCTCCGCCGTCTTCATCGCTCGTGTTCCTCCGGGAAAATCTCTCGGTCGCCGATGCGCGGGTCCTCCCGCAGGTCGGCGAACTGGTCGTCGAACGCCTCGCCGCGGGCGAAGGCCTCGTGGATCTCCTGCTCCCGCTCGGCCATCCCGACCCGGACGTCCTCCACGAAGCTACGCAGCGACTCGACCAGGCTGCCAGCGGATTCCGACAGCCCGCTGGCGATCCCGGCCGGAGTGTAGGCCTGCGCGGTCCGGGTGGCCTTGCGGACCACCACCACGCCGACGGCCAGGCCGATACCGAGCCAGAACAACCGCCTCATGATGCTCTCATCCTCCTGCTCGCCACCGGCCCGGGTCAGCGGTTGCCGCGTCGGGCGGCGCGCCGCTGCTGCTTGATGGTGTCGCGGACCTCACGCTCGGTCTCGGCGTGCCGGCGCGCCGAGGCGGCCCGGCGGACGCCGTAGCCGAAGGCGGCGACCTTGACCAGCGGGTTGGCGGCGGCGGCGGAGACGACGGTGGCGAGATTGGCGATGTTGGCCGTGACGTTCTGCGCGTGGCTGGTCATGGTGTCGACCTTCGCGAGCTGGAGGTTCACGCCGTCCAGCGAGGTCTGCACCTGCTCCAGGGCGGTGTTGACGTTCTTCACCGTGGTGTTGACGTCGCCGAGCAGCGGGGCGGTGCGGTCGTTGAGGTCGTTGATCATCCGGGTGGTGGCGTCCACGGTGTGCCGCAGCCGCAGGATGGGCAGCATCAGGATCAACACCAGCATCGCGAACGCGATCGCCGCGATCAGCGCCGCGACCTCTCCAAAGTCCACGCCTGTCCTCCTCAAGCCGAATCCGCGGCGCCGGGCGTCCCGGAACGCGCGACCGTCGTACCCACAACCACGCCGCGCACCCCCGAGACGGACCAACGGGAGCAGGCGGGCCTGCCAGCCCCAGACCCTACCGTCCGTGATGGAAACCGGCTCAGGACGGTGAGGGTGTCAGTTCGCCGAGCGGGTCCTCGGACAGCGTCGGGAAGGGATCCTCTCCGGTGAGCGACGGGTCGGTGCTCGGCTGCGGCCGCGTACGGTCGTCGTCGATCGCGTTGCGAACCTTCATCGACACCAACGAGCCGGCGCACTCCTCCGCTGCGGCCGACGGGTCGGGCGACGGGACGACCGCCGGTTCCCCGTCCACCGGCGGCGGCACGCAGGTCGGCTCCCGCACCCACAGGTCCAGTGTCAACTCGTCCCGGCGCCAGCAGGTGTAGCTGCCCTTCGCCGGCTGCTCCGGGCAGGGAGTCACCTTCCACGGCCGCCAGCCGTCCCTCGCCAGGGCCGCCTCGTACGCCTGCGCGGTCTCCTCCGGTGACTTCTCGGACTCCACGGTGCGCTCCCGCAGCCGGCAGTCGAGCAGGCACCAGCGGCTGCCGCTCACGTCGTCGACCGTCTTCACCGCCGCCCAGCTCGGCACGTCCAGCTCGTCGAGGGTGTCGAACGCCGGGTCGCGGCTCAGGGTCCGGAGCCCGAAGAAGAGCGGCACGGCACCGAGCAGCACGATGCTGACCAACGCGAGGACGCCCATCCGCAGGCGCCGCCGCTCGCGCATCTGCCGGCGAAGCTCCGACCGGGCGCCCCGCAGCCCGCTCGGGTTCGGCGTGTCGTCGGCGGCGGGCTCGATGGGCCGCTGCGGTGGGCCGTCCGGCGGTGGCGGGGCGGCGACCGCACCCACCGGCGGTGCGACGGCCGCGCGGGCGAGCGCCGGCTCGGCCGGCCGCACGGGCGACACACCCGACGGCTCCGGTCGGCCCGGCTCCCGTTGGGGCGGCAGGGAGCGACCGTAGGACCGGTCCTCCGCGCTGGGCCGGGGCCCGGTCGGTCGGGCCACACCCGCCGCGGGGCGCGGTCCCCCGGACGTCGGCTCCGGCCGACCCTCGTCGAGCGGCGGCCGGCCCGGGACGGGAGCGCCGCCCCGTGCGTCGGCCGGGGCGCCGGGACGGGCCACCCCGGGCGGCGTCGGGCCGGCCGGTGCGGCGTCGGGGCGGACGGCACCGGGCGGGACCGCGGCCCCCCGCGGGCCACCCGGCGCGGGACGGGCGACGCCGGGCGGCGTCGGGCCGGCGTTGCGTGGCGTCGGCGCGCCGGGCCGGGGTGGGGTCGCGGCACCTCGGCCCGGCCTGCCGTCCGGGCGTGCGCCGGCGAGCGGCGGGCCGTCCGGTCGGCGCGGACGGGTCTCCCCGCCCGGACCGGCGGCGCGGCGGTCGTCCGCGGGACCGGAGGCGGCGGCGGACGGACGCGGCCGCTCGGCGGCGGGACCGGCGGGTGGGTGCGGCCGGTCGGGCGTGCCCGGTCCGGGGGTCGGACCGCCCGGCCGGGCGGCGCCACGCGCGGCGACCGGGCCGGCGGCGGCGCCGTCGGCCGGACGGGCGCGACCGGGCCGTGCGCGGCCGGCGTCGGTGCCGTCACGGGGCGGCTCGAACCCCGAGCGCGGCCCGTCGGCAGGCGCGCGGCCGGCGTCGGTGTTCGCGGCGCGGCGCCCGGCCGGCGGGCCGCTCTGCGGGGCCACCGGCGAGCCGGGCGGGGTCGCCGGACGGTTGATGGTCCGCAGCAAGGGATCGGTGTGGTGCGGGGTACGGCCCGCCTGCCGGAGCCAGTCGGCCGGGCGTTCCGGCCGGCCCCGCCGGCCCTCCGCGCCCGACCGGTCCTCGCCCTCGGCGGCGGCGCGACGCCCCGGCGTGTCCGTACCCGCGGGCCGGGGAGCGCCGGGCGCGGCATCGTCCGGTGCCGCCCGCCGGCGACGAGGCGCGGCGTCGACTTCCTCCGGGGCGGCTCGTCGCCCACGCGGCGCCGCATCGGCGTCCTCCGGAGCGGCTCGTCGCCCACGCGGCGCGGCGTCGACGCCCTCCGGGACGGTCCGCCGGCCACCGGACGGCACGTCGCCGTCCGGCGCGCTGCGGCGTCCCGGGCTGGGTCGGGGCTCGCCGGTCACGCCCGGCGCGTCGCGCAGCGGACCGTGGGCCGGTCCGGTCGGCTCCTCGGCGGCGGCCCGCCGGCCGGCGCGGCGCGGTGCGAGGCCCGGCACCGGCGGCGCGTTGCCGCTGCGTGGCACGACGGGTTCGTCGGCGCCGACGGCCGGGCGCCGGCCGGGACCGGCGGCCGGCGGGCGGTTCGGTCCGCCGCGAGCGGTCGCGTCCGGCAGATCGCCGGATGTCCCGCCCGGTCGGCGGCCGAAGCCGGGGGCGGCGTCCGAGGGGCCGCCGGGGTTCGCCGCGCCACGACCGGGTCGGGACTCGGCGCCGGCCGGGGGCGGGGCGGCGGGGCCGGGCCGGGGCACGCGGGCCCGGGCCGCGGAACCGCTCAGGTCACCCGACCGGTACGGGTCGGCCCCGGCGCGACGGGCGGCCGGCGGACCCGCGGGCGCGGGGACGTGCGCGTCGGCCGGACCGGCGTGGGGGCCCGGCGGCACGCCCCGGGCACCGGCCGGACCCGCCGCGGGAGGGCCGGGCGGTGCGGCGCGACCACCGGACCGGGCCGGACGCGGACCGGGCTGGGCGGGCGGGCCGGGCTGGGCGGGCGGGCCGGGCGCGCCAGCGGCGGGTACGTCGGCGGGCGCCTGGCGGCGCGGACCGGGCTGGGCGGACGGGGTCTGGGCGCCGGTGGGTGCGCCGCGACGCGGGCCGGCCGCCGGGGGGGGTCCGGCGGGGCCGGCCGGCGGGGCCGGCTGTGACCGTGGCGGGGCGGTCGGGGCCCCCGGCCCGGCCGGTCCGTCCGGGCCTCCCTGCGGCCATCCGCCGGCCCGGCGTGCCGCTGTGTCGGGGCCGGCGGGCGGGGCGGGACGCGCACCCGGCGCGGGGACGTCGCCTCGCCGCGCCGGGCCGGCCTGCTCGGCCGGGCCGGGCCTCGGACCGGCACCGGGTCGCGGTGGCCCCGCCTCGCCGCGGCGCGGCGGGGGCGTCGCGGCCGGACCGCGCGGGGTCGGGTCGGGACCGGACGCGTCCGGCGGTGTCACGGGGGCGGCCGGCCCGCCTCCCGGGCCGAGGTCCGACCGCTGCGCCTTGGCCGTGCGCAGGTCGTCGATCCAGCCGAACTCCTCGCCGCTGATCGGCTGCTCGGGCTCGGCCTCGGCCTTGCCCCGCCCCCAGCGCCGGCCCTTGGCACGCCGCTCGTCGGCGCCGTCCTCGGGTCGTTCCGCCCCACGCGACTTCACTGCTGACCCTCCTCGGCGGCGTCCGTGCCGCCCTCGTGCGCCCCGCCGTCGCCCGGCCCCCCGGGGCGACGGCCGTTGCCCGCCGTGCCGCCGGCGGCCGCCACGGGCGGGCGCGCGGCCGGGGCCGGAAGCCCGCGGACTATCCGGCGCAGCAGCGGCAGCCGGTCGGCCACGGCGCGCTCGGCCCCGTGCTGGCTGGGCCGGTAGTAGTCGGTGCCGACGAGGTCGTCGGGCACGTACTGCTGGGTGACCACGCCGCGCTGGTCGTCGTGCGGGTAGTGGTAGCCGGTGCCGTGGCCGAGGCCCTTGGCGCCGGCGTAGTGCGCGTCGCGCAGCCCGCGCGGCACCGGCCCGCCGCGGCCGCTGCGGACGTCGGCGAGGGCCGCCCCGAGAGCGGTGGTCGCCGAGTTGGACTTGGGCGCGGTGGCCAGGTGGATCACCGCCTGGGCCAGGTTGAGCTGGGCCTCGGGCAGGCCGACGTACTCCACCGCGTGCGCGGCGGCGGTGGCCACGCCGAGCGCGGCCGGGTCGGCCATGCCGACGTCCTCGCTGGCGAAGATCACCAGACGCCGGGCGATGAACCGGGCATCCTCACCGGCGACCAGCATCCGGGCCAGCCAGTGCAGCGCCGCGTCCACGTCGGAGCCGCGCATGCTCTTGATGAACGCGCTGGTCACGTCGTGGTGGGCGTCGCCGGCCCGGTCGTAGCGCACGGCTGCGGTGTCCACCGCCTGCTCGGCGGTGGCGAGGTCGATGCGGTCGGCGCCGACGGCGGCGGCGGAGGCGGCGGCCGCCTCCAGCGCGGTCAGCGCCTTGCGGACGTCCCCGGCGGCGAGCCGGACGAGGTGGTCCTCGGCGTCGGGGTCGAGGGTCGGCGCGCCGCGCAGGCCGCGCTCGTCGGCGACCGCCCGGCGGAGAAGGCCGCGTACCGCCGCGTCGTCGAGCGGCTGGAGGGTGAGCAGCACGCACCGCGACAGCAGCGGCGAGATGACCGAGAAGTACGGATTTTCGGTGGTCGCGGCCAGCAGCGTGACGGTCCGGTCCTCGACGGCGGCGAGGAGCGAGTCCTGCTGGGTCTTGCTGAAGCGGTGCACCTCGTCGATGAAGAGCACGGTCTGCGGGCCACCGGCGCGACGCTGCCGGCGGGCGGTGTCGATGACGGCGCGGACGTCCTTGACCCCGGCGTTCAGGGCCGACATGGCGACGAAGCGGCGGTCGGTGGCGCGGGCGACGAGGTGCGCGATGGTGGTCTTGCCGCTGCCCGGCGGCCCCCAGAGGATGACCGACATCGGGGCGACGCCGGAGACGAGCTGCCGCAGCGGGGCACCGGGCGCGAGGAGGTGGTCCTGACCGACCAGCTCGTCCAGGCTGGTCGGGCGCATCCGGACGGCCAGGGGCGAATCCTCCCCGACCGGAGTGAAGCCGTCCACGCCGGCCGGGCCCCCGGGCGCGGCGTGCGCGGCGGTGGGGCCTCCGAGGGAGAAGAGGGCGTCGGACTCCATCACGGGAACAGTACCGGGCCCGGCCGGTGACGCCGGAATCAGCGCCGCCGACCGGGCCTCCGGTGATCGGTTGCGGTCAGCCCCGACCAGGGCGCCGCCCGCGGTACCAGCGACCGCCACCGCCGCCCGGGCCCCGGCCGACGCCGGCCAGGTACAGCGAGAGCAGCAGCAGCCCGATGAGTACGAGGGTGTTCCAGTTGAACAGGTCCGGCGCGCCGAAGTTGGTGTTCAACAGGTCGATGAGCAGGGCGAACCCGAAAACGATCGCCGCGAGAATGGCGAGCATGGCATTCCTCCGGTGAGGGGGGTCCCAGTAGGTCGGCCGGGATGTACCCAATCGGTCCATCCGTCAATCTCCACCCTGGACCGGGCGCCGCTCCGCCCGTGTCGACCCCGCCGTACCGGCGGCGCGACGCCGCCGAGCCACGCGGCCCGGGCTAGGCTGAAGTCATGATCATCGCGGACGAGGCCCTGGTCGGACGGGACGCCATCCTGGCGGCGGCCGAGCATCACCCGTACGTCCGGCACGCCCTGTGGCGGGGCGGGACGCCACGCGGCTGGCGACGCGACGGCGCGGTCGGCTGGCTGCTGCCCGCCGAGCAGGGGCCGGCGGGCGGGGCGGTCGGCGCCCCCGGGCCGGCGGTCGAGGTCTTCGCGGGCCTCGTCGCGGACGGGCCGCTCGCCCCCGGCCAGTGGCTGCACCTGCCGCGCCTCGATCCCGACCTGCTCGCCGGCCGGCTGGCCGTGGCGCGGCACGACGAGTGGGACTTCCTCTGGACGACCGCGCCCCCGTCGCCGCAGCCCGACGAGGAGCGGGTGGTCCGCCTCGACGAGGCCGACCAGCCGGCCCTGGCCGCGCTCATCGACCAGTCGTTCCCGACCACCACGTCGCGCCCGGGCGACCCGAGGATCGTCGCCTGGTACGGCATCCGCGACGGCGACCGGATCGTCGCCTGCGGGGCGGACCGGAGCCGGGGCGACATCGGCTTCCTCGCCGGCCTGACCGTCGCGCCGGACCGGCGCGGCCGGGGGCTCGGCGCCGGACTCACCGCCGGCATGACGCGGGCCCTGTTCACCCGGCACGACACCGTGGCGCTCGGGGTCTACACCGACAACGTGGGGGCGATCCGGCTGTACCGCCGGCTCGGCTACACCGGCACCCTCGCACGCAGCTCGGTCCACCTCGCGTGACCGGACGGGCGGTCCGGGCCACCGTCGCACCCACGGACCACGCGTCAGGGCCCGGCTCACCGCCGCCGGACCACGCGTCCGAGCCTGCGCGCCGGCACCGGCCGCGGACGGCCCCTGGTCAGCGCGGGTGGCACCGGAACCCCAGGGCTCCCGGCCGCCACCGCGTCACGAATTCCGGCTACCAGCGCATCGCGGCCCCCGGGCCGCCACCGCGTCAACGATCCCCGGTGGCCACCGCGTCACGGCCCCCCGGCCGCCGCGGCGTCGCGCGGCACCGGCACGGCGGTGGCCGACCGGGCGTCGGCCGGCGCAGCGGTGGCCGGCGCGCCCTCGGCCGGCGCCCCGTCGAGCGGGCCGGCGGCTCGCGGCTCGCCTCCGCTCCGGCGGGCCACCCGCCAGGCGGGCAGGTAGAGCGGTGCGGCCACGGCCAGCACCACCGCGCCGGTGAGCATGGCGGCGCTCACCCCGGCCCGGTCGGCGACCAGGCCGAGCACGACCCCGCCGAGGGCGGCGGCGGGCATGGCGACCATCGAGTTCAGCGAGACCACGCTGGTCCGGTACGGCCCGTCGACCTGCCGGTGCACCAGTCCCATGTGCAGGGGGTTCGACGCGCCGTGCACCGCGTAGCAGACGACGTACGCGACCAGCACGCCCACCGGACCGGCGAGCAGGCCCATCGCGGCGACGGTCGCGCCCTGCACGATCCGCAGGAGGGCCGCGCCCGGCGCGGCGCCGAGCCGGCGGGTGAGCAGCGGGGTCAGGGCCGCGCCACCGGCCGAGGCGAGCCAGGCGACGGTGCTGCCCGGGCCGAGGATCGCCGCCGCGCGGTCGGCGTCGCCCAGCACCTCGGCGAGGCGCACCGGCAGGAGGCTCTCGAAGGTGATCATGCCGAAGCCCCAGAACAGCTCCACCGCCACCAGGGCGAGCAGCACCCGGGAGCGGCGCAGCAGCCCGACCGCCTCGCCGATCATCCGGGGGGCCCGGGCCACCGACGCGCGCAGCGCTCCCCCGCCGGCGGCGGGGCGGGACTCCCGCAGCAGGGCCAGCAGGGCGACCAGCGCGACGACCTGCAACGCCACCGCCACCAGGACCGGCGCGGTGAGGGCGCTGACCGGCCCGACCGGGCCCAGCGCGACCAGGCCGCCGCTGAGCAACGCCCCGGCGGCGATGGCCACACCGAGCACCGTGCCGCCCTGGCCCAGCCCCTTCTCGTACGCGGCGTCGGGGTCGGCGGCCAGGGTGGAGTCGACGTACCAGGACTCCAGTGGACCGCTGTCCAGGGCGCGGAACACCCCCTGCATCGCCCACACGGCGATCAGCAGGGCGAACGTGTCCGCCACGACGAGCAGCAGGCCGGACGCCAGGTTGACCACGGAGGCGACCACCAGCACCGGCCGGCGGCCCAGCGCGTCGGCCAGTCCCGCCGTCGGCAGTTCCAGGGCCAGCACGATGATCCCCTGCGCGGCGGCGGCCAGGCCGATCTGGGTGAGTGTGAGGCCGCGCTCCTGCATGAGCAGGATGATCACCGGGATCGTCAGGCCAACCGGCAGCCAGCGGAGCCCGTGCAGCACCAGGAAGCGGAAGCGGACCTGGTGGGCGGTGAGCGGCCTCATCGCTTCCCCTCCAGCAGCGGGTACGCGGCGAGGAAGACCTGCACCTGCTCGGCGCCCGGCTCGGCCGGGTCGGCGTCCTCGCGGTAGCGCTCGAGGACCTGCCAGAGTTCCGCCTGAAGAGCCTGGAGGCGGGCGACCGGAAGGGTCAGGAGGGCGTCACCCATTCCGAAGGCGTCCCGCCACGCCGGCGACCACTCGTCCTGCACGGCGAACCACCGCTCGGCCTGCTCCCCCAGCAGGCGCACCTGGTTGCCCTGGATCCAGTCGATGGCTGCCCGGGCGTCCGGGTCGTCGTCGAAGTCGGTGGGCTCGAAGTTGGTGACGTCGTGCGCGGCGCGCCACCAGCGTTGCCGCCCGCTGCCCCGGTGCGGATCCTCCACGACGAGCCCCACCTCGGCGAGCTGCCGCAGGTGGTAGCTGGTGGCGCCGGTGTTGGTGCCGAGCAGCTCGGCCAGCTTGGTGGCGGTGGCCGAGCCCTGCACCCGCAACGCCCCGAGCAGCCGGATCCGCAGTGGATGCGCCAGCACCCGGACCTGGCGGTGGTCGACTCGCACCACGCGCGGAGCGGGCCGCACGTCCTTGCCCTCAGCCATGCATGCACAATAACTGTGCACAGTTTCTGTGCACAAGAGTTGTGCACAGAAACTGTGCAGAGGTCCGGGCTCAGCCGGCCAGGAGTTCGGTGACGCCGCGCAGGCGGGTCCGGAGCAGGCCGGCCGCGCGGGAGGAGTCGAGGCGTACCTCGGCGGGGCGGCGCAGCCCCGACTCGGCGCTCGTGGTGGTCTTCAGGCCGGCCGGGTCCAGACCGGACGCCGCGGCGACCAGCAGCCCCAGCTCGGCGCGGCTGACCGCGTCCGGGCCGGCCACGTTCAACGGGCCGGCGACAGCGGAGTCGACCAGTTCCAGGACGGCGGCGGCCAGGTCGGTCACGTCGACCGGGCAGCGGAGCTCGTCGGTGAACAGGGTTGCCCGTCCGGCGAGGGCGTCCCGGCAGAGCTGGATCTGCTTGCTCCCCTCCCCCACGATCAGCGAGGTCCGGACCAGCACGGCACCGGGGTCGGTCGCGCGGACGGCGGTCTCGGCCGCCGCCTTCGCCGCGCCGTACGGGAAGACCGGGGTGGGCGGCTCGTCGTCGAGGTACGGCGTCGGCCGTCCGGCGTGCACGGCGTCGCTGGACACGTGCACCAGTCGTGCCCCGACCTCGGCGGCGGCGTACGCGACGTGGGCCGCCCCGTCGGCGGTGACCGCCCAGTCGTCGTACCGGTAGGGGGTGGCGACGACCGCGTCGGGGCGTACCTCGGCGAGGAGCGCCCGCACGGCGGACCGGTCGGTGACGTCCAACCGGCGCGCCCGGACGCCCGGCACCGCGACCGCGCCGCGGTGGTACGTCCCGACAACGCGCCCACCGGCGGCCACCGCCTGCCGGCACACCTCACCACCGAGGAACCCGCTGGCCCCCACCACAAGCAGCGTCATCCCGCCCCCGCCTCCCGACTCTGTCGATCATGAGGTTAGCGGGGGCGACACGCCGTGTCGCCACCCGCCGACGTCATGATCGACGCGCCCGGGCCCGGAGGGGCGGGGTGGGCGGTGGTCAGGTCGGGTCGGCTACCGGGGCGGCGGGGCCGGCGGTGCCGGTGTGCGGGGCGGCCTGCGGCTTCGGCTTGGCGTCGATGCCGGCCTCGGTACGCTGCTGGGCGGTGATCGGGGTGGGCGCGCCGGTCAGCGGGTCGAAGCCGCCGCGCGTCTTCGGGAAGGCGATGACCTCCCGGATCGAGTCGGCGCGGAGGAGCAGCATGCAGGCCCGGTCCCAGCCGAACGCGATGCCGCCGTGCGGGGGCGGGCCGTACTTGAACGCCTCCAGCAGGAAGCCGAACTTGTCCTGCGCCTCCTCCGGCGTGATGCCGAGCAGGTCGAAGACCCGCCGCTGCACGTCGCCGCGGTGGATACGGATCGAGCCGCCGCCGATCTCGTTGCCGTTGCAGACGATGTCGTACGCGTACGCCAGGGCCCGGTCCGGCGCCTCCTCGAAACGGTCCACCCACTCCGCGTTCGGCGAGGTGAAGGGGTGGTGCACGGCCGTCCAGCCACCCTCGTCGGTGCGCTCGAACATCGGTGCGTCGACCACCCAGCAGAACGCCCAGGCGCTCTCGTCGACGAGGTTGGCCCGCTTGGCGATCTCGATCCGGGCGGCGCCGAGCAGCTCCTGCGCCTCCCGGGTGTTGGCGCTGGCGGCGAAGAAGATCGCGTCGCCGGGCTTGGCGCCGACCGCGTCGGCCAGGCCGGCCAGGTGCTCCTCGGAGAGGTTCTTCGCCACCGGGCCGCGGGCCTCGCCCGTCTCGGCGTCGAGCACCACGTACGCGAGGCCCTTCGCGCCACGCGCCTTGGCCCAGTCCTGCCAGCCGTCCAGCTCCTTGCGGGACTGGCTCGCGCCGCCCGGCATGACCACCGCGCCGACGTAGCCGCCCGCGTCGATCGCGCCGGCGAAGACCCGGAACTGGGTGCCCCGCAGGTAGTCGGTCAGCTCGGTCAGCTCGACGCCGTAGCGCAGGTCCGGCTTGTCGGAGCCGTACCGGGCCATCGCGTCGTGCCAGGTGATCCGCGGGATCGGCCGGGTGATCTCGTGGCCGGCCAGCTCCTTCCACAGCGCGGAGACGATCGCCTCGCCGAGGTCGATCACGTCGTCCTCGGTGACGAACGACATCTCGATGTCGAGCTGGGTGAACTCGGGCTGCCGGTCGGCGCGGAAGTCCTCGTCCCGGTAGCAGCGGGCGATCTGGTAGTACCGCTCCATGCCGCCGACCATGAGCAGCTGCTTGAACAGCTGCGGCGACTGGGGCAGCGCGTACCAGGTGCCCGGCTGGAGCCGCACCGGCACCAGGAAGTCGCGGGCCCCCTCCGGCGTCGAGCGGGTGAGCGTCGGGGTCTCGATCTCCAGGAAGTCCCGCTCGTGCAGCACGGTCCGGGCGATCTGGTTCGCCCGCGAGCGCAGCCGCATGGCCTTCGCCGGGCCGCTGCGGCGCAGGTCCAGGTAGCGGTAGCGGAGGCGGACATCGTCCCCGGCCTCGATCTGGTCGTCCACCGGCAGCGGCAGCGGAGCCGCCTCGGACAGCACCTCCAGCTCGACGGCCGTCACCTCGACCTCGCCGGTCGCGAGGTCCGGATTCTCGTTGCCCCCGGGGCGGCGGGTCACCTCGCCGGTGACCTTGACGCAGAACTCGTTGCGCAGCGCGTGCGCGTCCTCCTCGCGGAAGACGACCTGCACCACGCCGGAGCCGTCGCGCAGGTCGACGAAGATGACACCGCCGTGGTCGCGCCGGCGGGCCACCCACCCGGCGAGCGTCACCGTGGTGCCGGCGTCCGTCGCGCGCAGGCTGCCGGCGTCATGGGTACGGATCACGACGTGCGTCTCCCTCGTCTGCGGAATGTCTCTGCCCGGCATTCTGTCAGGGCTGCCGGTCCGACGTTCCACGGGTGTGAGGAAGGGCCCCTCCTCGACGCGCGGGTGTCAAGAAGGGGCCCCTCGCACGCGGCGGGCCGCCGGAGGAGGAATCCGGCGGCCCGCTCGGTGCCTCGATCAGTAGACGCTCACGCCGTAGACGCTCAGCGCCTCGGTGACCGGCTGGAAGTAGGTGGTGCCGCCGGTGGTGCAGTTGCCGCTGCCGCCGGAGGTGAGGCCGAGGGCGGTGGAGCCGCTGAACAGCGAGCCGCCGCTGTCACCGGGCTGGGCGCAGATGTTGGTGCGGATCAGGCCGGAGACCGAGCCCTCGGCGTAGTTCACCGTCGCGTTCAGCGCGGTGACCGAGCCGCTGTGCAGGCCGGTGGTGCTGCCGGAGCGCTGCGCCGACTGGCCGACGAACGCGTTGCCGGCGCCGGTGATGTCCCGGTAGCTGCCGTTCCAGAGGTAGACGTTGCCCGGCTGCGTGGTGGTCTGGTTGCTGTACCGGACGATACCGTAGTCGTTGCCCGGGAAGCTGGAGCCGGCCCGGGTGCCCAGCAGCGTGGTCTGGGACGAGTTCGAGTACCAGCTCGACGAGATGTTCGTGCAGTGGCCGGCGGTGAGGAAGTACTTCACGCCGCTGCTGTTGCGCACGTTGAAGCCGAGCGAGCAGCGCCCGCCGCCGCCGGCGTAGATGGCCTGTCCGCCGGAGATCCGGGTGCTCAGCACGCCGGCCTCGGCCTCGATGCGCACCGCGCCGTTGGTCCGCGCCGCGGCGGCCCTCACCCGCTCCAGCTTGGCGCCGGTCACGGTGCTGTCGACGGAGACGACGACCTGGTTGGTGGCCGGGTCGACCCACCAGGCGGTGCCCGGGATCTTGGCGGTGCGCTCCAGCTCGGCGGTGGCGCGGTTCAGCTCCGCGGCGCCGCGCTTGACGATCTTCGGGGTGGCGCCGGCCGCGGCGACCTGGCGGGCGGCGACGGCGTCGGTCACGGCGACGACCATCTTGCCGTTGGCGCCGGCGTACGTGCCGGCGGCGCGGTCACCGAGCCGCTCGGCGAGGGTGGCCGCGGCGTCCGGTGAGGCGGCGGCGGGGGCGGCCTGGGCCGGGGCTCCCATCAGGGATCCGGCGACCAGGGTTCCGGCCGCGACGAGGGTGGCGGCGCGGCGGAACGTGGACCTCGTGGGTCGCATGTAACAACCTCCGTGAGAGAGGGAACGGCCCGCGCCGGGGCGGCGGGACCGCGGGGATCAACCCGGCGAGCTGGGGAAACCGGCCGAGCTGAGGGAAGTATTCATATATTTAAGATCGTAGGCAAGACCCCGGTTTGCCCGAATTCATCCAACGGCCACATGTTACGGCTGCGCAACATTGTGGACACAGACGGTTGTCTATACGCTCCGGTCACCGTGTATCCCGGGACCCGTGACCGGAGGCCACCATGACCCTCGTCCGTCGCGCGCTGGCCACCCTCGCCAGCCTCGTCACCCTCGTCCTGATCGCCGCCACCCCCGCCGTCGCCGACTCCGGCCCGCCGCCGAACTCGATGGCGAGCCTCGGCGACTCCATCACCCGCGGCTTCAACGCCTGCGGCTGGTACACCGACTGCACGTCGCGCTCGTTCAGCACCGGGGACTACTCCACGGTGAACAGCCACTACCTGCGCATTCGCGCGGTGAACCCGACCATCAACGGCCGCAACCACAACGACGCCCGGTCGGGGGCGAAGTCCGCCGACATGTACGGCCAGGCCGGCACCGCGGTCAGCCAGGGCGTCGGGTACGTCACCATGCTGATCGGCGCGAACGACGCCTGCACCAGCTCGGAGTCCTCGATGACCTCGGTGGCCACCTTCCGGGCGAACATCGACTCCGCGCTCAACCGGCTCAAGGCCGGCCTGCCCACCGCCAAGGTCTTCCTCATCAGCGTCCCGGACATCCACCGGCTCTGGTTCGTCGGCAAGGACAACGGCAGCGCCCGCAGTGCCTGGTCGCTCTTCGGCATCTGCCAGTCCATGCTGGCCAACCCGACCTCCACCGCCCAGGCCGACGTCGACCGGCGCAACCGGGTCCGGCAGCGGGTGATCGACTTCAACACCCAGCTCGCGGCGGCCTGCGCGGCGTACGGCGCGAACTGCCTCTTCGACAACAACGCCGTCTTCGGCTACCCGTTCACCCTGAGCCAGCTCTCCGGCTGGGACTACTTCCACCCGAACACCAGCGGGCAGCAGGTGCTGGCGAGCGTGTCGTACGCCGCCGGCTTCCGCTGGTAGGCGACCGGTGACCGGCGCGCGGCGCCCCGGCGGACGCGCGCCACGCCACCCCGGAGCCGTACCGGCGACACCCGATCGTCAGCCGACCCGGCGGCGCGCCCCCGGGCCCGGCCGCGGCACCACCTCGCGGGGCTCGTCGATCTCGTGGCCGCGCTCGCACCGCAGCACGACGCTCACGTCGCCGCCGCAGTCGCGGTGCGCGACCCGCAGCGGCGAGCCCTCCGGGTCGGCGAGGTAGCGATCACCCCACGCGAGCACGGCGACCAGCACCGGCCACAGGTCGAGACCCTTGGGGGTCAGCCGGTACTCGTGGCGCAGCCGGCTGCCCGGCTCCCGGTACGGCTCCCGCCGCAGCACGCCCTCCTCGACGAGCGTGGCGAGCCGGTTGGTGAGCACCTGGCGGGGGATGCCGGTGCGGACCCGCATGTCGTCGAAGCGGCGGACACCGTTGAAGACCTCACGCAGCACCACGAGGGCCCACTTCTCGCCGAGGACCTCCATCGCGCGGGCGAGGGTGCAGTTCTCGATCGACCAGTCCAGTGCCGCGGGTCTCATACCCGCCAGGCTAGGTCTGATTGACAGACTCAGCAAACGGCTGCGAGGCTGAGTCCATGACACAGACGCAGGACCGCAGCCGCACGTTCTCCTGGTCCGACCCGGGCATCAACGCCGCTCAGCTCGGCCGGCGCAGCGGCCTCGACCTGCTGCGGGCGATGATCGCGGGCGAGCTCGCCGCCCCGCCGATCATGCACCTGGTCGACATGGCGCGGATGGAGGCCGAGGAGGGCTGGGTCGCGGTCGAGCTGGTGCCGCAGGAGTTCCACTACAACCCGCTCGGCACCGTCCACGGTGGCGTCATCTCCACGCTGCTGGACACGGCCGCGGCCTGCGCCGTGCACACCACCCTGCCGGCCGGCGTGGGCTACACCTCGCTCGACCTGAACGTGAAGTTCCTCCGCCCGGTCACCGTCGACTCCGGCACGCTGCGCTGCGAGGGCACCGTCCTCCAGCGCGGTCGCCGTACGGCCCTGGCCGAGGCCCGTCTGACGGACACCAAGGGCCGCCTGATCGCCCACGCGACGTCCTCCTGCCTCCTGTTCCCGGTGGACTCCCCCACCCCCTGACCCCACCCCCCGCCGATCATGGAGTTTCGGCCCTCGATACGGGCGGAATGCGCCCTTCGCCCGGCCAGAAAGTGCAAGATCGGCGGGCGGGTGAGGGCACGTGGAGCCTCAGCCTCGGGCGGACTGGCGGGCGCGGCGGGCGTCGCGCTTCTCCTCGAAGCGGGACGCGGCGCGCTCCAGGTCGTCGAGGTGGGCGGCGATCTGCTCGCGGGCGGCCTCGCCGTCGCCGTCCAGACCGGTGACCTTGAAGATGTCCCACTGGCGCAGCACCGGGACCACCACATCGTCGCGGTGCTGTCGCAGGTCGTAGATGCCGGCCAGGGCGATCGCCACCGACTTGCGGGCGAAGCCCTCGATGCCGTTGCCCGGCATCTGGAAGTCGGCCAGGACGTCGGCCACCGCCCGCATCGCCTGGCTCGGGGCCAGCTCGAAGGCCGCGTTGAGCAGGTTGCGGTAGAACACCATGTGCAGGTTCTCGTCGGCGGCGATCCGGGCGAGCAGCGCCTCGCACCGCGGATCGCCGGTGACCTTGCCCGTGTTGCGGTGGGAGATCCGGGTGGCGAGTTCCTGGAACGACACGTACGCGAGCGAGTGCAGCATCTCCTCGTCGTGGGCGTTGTGGAAGCCGTTCGACATGTGGACCATCCGGGCCCGCTCCAGGGCCACCGGGTCGACGGCACGGGTCACGGTCAGGTAGTCCCGGATCGCCGTGCCGTGCCGCCCCTCCTCGGCGGTCCACCGGTGCACCCACGTCCCCCACGCGCCGTCCCGGCCGAAGAGCGTGGCGATCTGGTGGTGGTACGAGGGCAGGTTGTCCTCGGTGAGCAGGTTGACGATGAGGGCGGTACGAGCCACCTCGGGGATGGTGGAGTCCTCCGGGGACCACGCCTCCCCACCGAGCGGCCCGTCGAAGGTACGCCCCTCGCTCCACGGCACGTACTCGTGGGGGAACCACTCCTTGGCGATCGACAGGTGCCGGTCGAGGTTCTTCTCGACGACGGCCTCGAGTTCGTGCAGGAGGGCGGTCTGGCTGAGCACGGTCACGGCGATCTCCCTACGGTGGCGTAACTTACGCTACCGTAGGTCCGATCGGCCGTCCGCGCCAGTGGCGTCCCAGCCGGACGCCCCGGCAGTTCAGCTCACCAGGGGCTTCAGGTCCACCGCCGGAGGCGTCCACACGCCGGCCTCCGCGCGTACCTGCTCACCGGAGCGGATGTCCTTGACCTCGTCCCCCTCCGGGCCCGGGAACCACACGTACGGGATGCCGCGCCGCTCGGCGTACCGGATCTGCTTGCCGAACTTCGCCGCGCTCGGCGACACCTCGGTCGGCACGCCCCGTGCCCGCAACGCCTCGGCGACGCGGTTGCTCACGCCCCGCGACTCCTCGTCGGTCACCGCCACCAGCACGCAGGTCGGCACGTCCCGCGACACGGTCAGCGCGCCCGCGCCGAACAGCAGGCCGAGCAGGCGGGTCACCCCGATGGAGATGCCCACGCCGGGGAAGCGGGCCGTTCCGGCGGTGGCGAGGTTGTCATACCGGCCGCCGGAGCAGACCGAGCCGAACCGCTCGTACCCGATCATCTGCGTCTCGTAGACGGTGCCGGTGTAGTAGTCCAGGCCCCGCGCGATGCGCAGGTCGGCCACGCACAGGCCGGGGGCGTGCTCGACGGCGGTGTCCATCACCCGGACCAGTTCCTCAATGCCCTCGTCGAGCAGCGGGTGGTTCACCCCGAGCGCCCGCACCGCGTCGGCGAACGACGCGTCCGGCGCGGAGATCTCGGCGAGGGCCAGAACGGCCTTGGCCTGCGCCTCGCTCGCGCCGGCCGTCTCGGCCAGCAGCTCGGCGACCCTCGCCGGACCGATCTTGTCGAGCTTGTCGACGGCGCGCAGCGCCGCCTCCGGGTCCTCGATCCCGATGCCCCGGTAGAAGCCCTCGCAGATCTTGCGGTTGTTGACCTGGATGCGTACCGGTGGGATCGGCAGCGAACGCAGGGCGTCCCCGATCACCAGCGGCATCTCCGCCTCGTGGTGCGGGGCGAGGGTGTCCCGGTCGACGATGTCGATGTCGGCCTGGAGGAACTCCCGGTACCGACCCTCCTGCGGCCGCTCGCCCCGCCACACCTTTTGGATCTGGTAGCGACGGAACGGGAACTGCAGCTTGCCGGCGTTCTCCAGCACGTAGCGGGCGAACGGCACGGTCAGGTCGAAGTGCAGGCCGAGGGCGTCGTCACCGGCCGGGCCGTCGGTGTCGGCCTGCAGCCGCCGGATCAGGTAGACCTCCTTGGAGGTCTCCCCCTTGCGCAGCAACTGGTCGAGGGGCTCGACCGCGCGGGTCTCCAGCGGCGCGAACCCGTACAGCTCGAAGGTGCCGCGGATCCGGTCCAGCACGTACTGCTCGATCATCCGCTGGGCGGGCGTCCACTCCGGGAAGCCGGAGATGGGCGTGGGCTTGCTCATGATGCTCCGTTCACAGGTACCGCGCGGTCCGCGCGGGAAGAATCGGTGCGGCCGCTACAGGCCGCGGGCGGGGTCCGCCGGTCGCGCGGCGTCGTTCCCGGCCACCTCGATGAGGTACGGGTTGGTCGCGCGCTCACGGCCGATGGTCGTCGCAGGGCCGTGGCCGGGCAGCACGACGGTGTCGTCCGCCAGCGGGAGGATCTTGCTCCGCAGGCTGGTGAGCATCGCCGGCATGTTGCCGCCCGGCAGGTCGGTGCGGCCGATCGAGCCGGCGAAGAGCACGTCGCCGGAGAGGCAGATCTCGTCCGCCTCCCAGCGCGAGCCGGCACCGGGCAACCGGAACAGCACCGACCCGCCGGTATGGCCGGGCGCGTGGTCGACGGTGATCTCCAGCCCGGCGAGGCTCAGCGTGGCGCCGTCGGTCAGCTCGGCGACGTCCTCCGGCTCGGTGTACGGCAGGCGCCCGCCGAAGAGCGCGGTGAGGTCGGCCGACAGCCCCTTCGCCGGGTCGGCGACCAGTTCCCGGTCGCCCGGGTGCACGTACGCGGTGATCCCGCGAGCACCGCAGACCGGCGCGACCGAGAAGGTGTGGTCGAGGTGGCCGTGGGTGAGCAGGACCGCGGCCGGGTGCAGCCGGTGCTCGGCCAGCAGCGCGTCGAGCCGGTCGAGCACGCCGATACCGGGGTCGACCACCACGCACTGCTCCCCGGGCGCGGTGGCGACCACGTAGCAGTTGGTGCCGAAGGCGTCCGCGGGAAAGCCGGCAACGAGCACGTCCGCTCCCCTTCCGTCGAGCTGTCGGGTCCCCGCCCGTGAGCCTAGTCGCCGACGCGAGCCGTTTCGTCGACGCACCGGCTCGGCAACCCGGCCGGGAACAGTGACGATGCCCGATGACCGCAGCCCCGACCTCGTACACCACATTCCCAGCCGCTGGCCGTACACTCTGGCGGGCGTGTGGCGTGGCGCACCTGCCCAGCCGACAGGCGAGCGGCCCGTCCGCCACGGAACCAGGGTAGAGGAAGGGGAGCACGGGTGGCTTCCAGCAGGGACCGGCAGCGCAAACTCGCACGGGCCAAGCTCGACCGGCAGATGGCCCGGCGTGCCGCCCGGGTCCGCCGTCGCCGGCAGATCCAGGCCGGGGTCGGCGTCGCCGTCGTCCTCGCGCTGATCGTGGTCGGCTCGGCCTGGGGCCTGGGCGCCTTCGACCGCGACCCGGCCGAGAACTCCGCCGCCGAGGACGTCTGCCTCTGGACGCCGCAGGACGCCGCCGCGAACACCAACCTCAAGGACGTCGGCACCCCCGCCACCACCGGGCTGCCGACCGAGGGCGTCCGGACGATGACCGTCGTCACGAACCAGGGCGCCCCGGTCACCGCCGAGCTCGACGTCGCCAGCGCCCCGTGCGCGGTGGCGAGCATCTCGCATCTGGCCAGCCGCTCCTTCTACGACAACACCAAGTGCCACGAGATCACGACCGAGGGCGCGGTGCGCTGCGGCGACCCGAGCGGCACCGGGCTGGGCGGCCCGGCGTACTCGTTCTACGACGAGAACGTCCCCACCGCCGCGCCGTCCCCGTCGGCGAGCCCCGCGCCCGGCCAGCCCGCGACGTACCCGAAGGGCACGGTCGCGATGATCGGCAGCGCGCCGGGGGCGAACGGCAGCCAGTTCCTGGTCTTCTTCAAGGACTTCACCACCGCCGACCCGAAGTACTCGATCATCGGGCGGGTCACGTCCGGTCTGGAGACGATCGAGAAGATCGGCAAGCTGCCGACCGTGGACAATGGGAGCGGGGCGAAGGTCAAGCCCAAGGACGACGACGTGGTCGTCCAGAGCCTGACGGTCACCGAGCCGGCGCCGAGCCCGGCGGCGACGCCGACCACCACGGCGTCGGCCACCCCGGCGGCCAGCCCCAGCGCCGGCTGACGCGGCCGACCCACCAACCCGACACAGCGCAGGAGGATCAGGCGTGACGTCCACCAGAGAGCGGCAGCGCGCGGCGGCCCGCGCCCGGCTCGAGAAGGAGATGGCCGAACGGTCGGCCCGGGCCCGCCGGCGTCGGCAGACCCAGGCGATCGTCGGGGCGGGTGCCGCCCTGCTGCTGGTGGTCGCCGGCACCGTCTGGCTGGTGTCCACCGTCGGCGACGACCCGTCGACCGACACGGCCGCGCCGTCGGGCGCCGCCCAGTGCGCGTTCACCCCGATCGAGGCCGACCAGCGGACCCCGCAGATCAAGGACGTCGGCCTGCCGAGCAACCAGCAGTCGAACACCGGCACCCAGACGCTCACGATCGACACCAACCTGGGGCAGATCGCCGCCAAGGTCGACCGGTCGCGGACGCCGTGCACCGCCGGGAGCTTCACCCACCTGGCGGAAAAGAACTTCTTCGACAACACCAAGTGCCACCGACTGGTGACCGAGGGCATCAAGGTGCTCCAGTGCGGTGACCCGAGCGCGACCGGCAAGGGCTGGCGGGAGACCGACGGCACCGGCGGGCCGAGCTACCGGCTCGCCGAGGAGAACCTGCCCACGGACAAGCGGCCCCCGTACCCGGAGGGCGTCATCGCGATGGCGAACTCCGGCCAGCCGGGCAGCACCGGCAGCCAGTTCTTCATCGTGTACGGCGACTCGCCGCTGGACCCGAACTACACGGTGCTCGGCACGATCACCAGCGGCATGGACATCGTGAAGCAGGTGGCGGCGGCGGGCGACGACAAGGCCTTCGCCCAGCAGGCCGGCGGCGGTCACCCGAAGAAGGAGATCGTCATCAACAAGCTCACCATGAGCTGACCTTCGCACCCCCGCGATCTTGCACTTTGTGCCCCGGCAAAGGGGACACTCCACGCATCTCAGGGGCCACAAGTGCAAGATCGGCGAGGGAGCGGGGCGGCGGGACGGAGCCCGCCGCCCAAGTCAGGCGCCGGAGGTGACCCGGTACGCGTCGAAGACGCCGTCGACCTTGCGGACGGCGGCCAGCAGGTGGCCCAGGTGCTTCGGGTCGGCCATCTCGAAGCTGAACCGGCTCACCGCCACCCGGTCCCGGGTGGTGGTGACCGTCGCCGACAGGATGTTGACCCGCTCGTCGGAGAGCACCCGTGTCACGTCGGCCAGCAGCTTGTGCCGGTCGAGCGCCTCGACCTGGATGGCCACCAGGAACGTCGAGGCGCTGGTGAGCTTCCAGCTCACCTCGACGACCCGCTCGCTCTGCGCCCGCAGGTCCTCGGCGTTGGCGCAGTCGTCCCGGTGCACGCTCACCCCGCCGGAACGGGTGACGAAACCGAAGACCGCGTCCGGCGGCACCGGGGTGCAGCAACGGGCCAGCTTGATCCAGACGTCGCTGACGCCCCGGACCACGACGCCCGGGTCGCTGCTGCTCTGCCGGCTGCGCGGCGGCCGGGTGGCGACGGCGGTCTCGGCGATGTCCTCCGCCGCGCCCTCCTCGCCGCCGTACGTGGCCATCAGCCTCTGCACCACCGACTGGGCGGAGACCTGGCTGTCGCCGACCGCGGCGTACAGGGAGGCCACGTCGGCCAGGTGCAGGTCCCGGGCGATCGCCATCAGCGCGTCCGAGGTGAGCATCCGCTGCAGGGGCATGCCCTGCTTGCGCATCGCCTTGACGATCGCGTCCTTGCCGGCCTCGATCGCCTCCTCGCGCCGCTCCTTGTTGAAGTACTGGCGGATCTTCGTCCGCGCCCGCGGGCTCTTGACGAAGCCCAGCCAGTCCTGCGTCGGGCCGGCGGTGTCGGACTTCGACGTGAAGATCTCGATTACGTCGCCGTTGGAGAGCGTCGACTCCAGCGGCACCAGCTTGCCGTTGACCCGGGCGCCGATGCACTTGTGCCCGACCTCGGTGTGCACCGCGTACGCGAAGTCCACCGGCGTCGACCCGGTCGGCAGCGGGATGACGTCACCCTTCGGGGTGAAGACGTACACCTCCTGGCTGGACAGGTCGAAGCGCAGCGCGTCGAGGAACTCGCTCGGGTCGGCCGCCTCCCGCTGCCAGTCGAGCAGTTGGCGCAGCCACGTCATCTCATCGATGTGCGCCGGCGGCCCGACGATCTGCGTACCCTTGTGCTCCTTGTACTTCCAGTGCGCGGCGATGCCGAACTCGGCGGTGCGGTGCATGGCGTACGTGCGGATCTGCATCTCGACCGGCTTGCCGGTCGGCCCGATGACCGTCGTGTGCAACGACTGGTACATGTTGAACTTGGGCATGGCGATGTAGTCCTTGAACCGCCCCGGCACCGGCTGCCAGTTGGCGTGGATCACGCCCAGCGCCGCGTAGCAGTCCCGCACCGTGTCGACCAGGATCCGCACGCCGACCAGGTCGTAGATGTCGTTGAAGTCCCGACCCCGCACGATCATCTTCTGGTAGATCGAGTAGAGGTGCTTCGGCCGGCCCGTGGTCTCCGCCTTGATCTTGGCGGCCTTCAGGTCGGTCGACACCTTCTGGGTGACCTGGCGCAGCAGCGCCTCCCGCTGCGGCTGGTGCTCCCCGATCAGGCGGTTGATCTCCTCGTACCGCTTCGGGAACAGGGTGCCGAAGGCCAGGTCCTCCAGCTCCCACTTGATCGTGTTCATACCGAGGCGGTGGGCCAGCGGGGCGAGGATCTCCAGCGTCTCCTTGGCCTTCTGCTCCTGCTTGGGACGGGGCAGGAAGGTCAGGGTCCGCATGTTGTGCAGCCGGTCGGCGAGCTTGATCACCAGGACGCGCGGGTCCTTCGCCATGGCGACGACCATCTTGCGGATCGTCTCGGCCTTGGCCGCGTCGCCCAGCTTGACCTTGTCGAGCTTCGTGACGCCGTCGACCAGCAGCGCCACCTCGCCGCCGAAGTCGGCGCGCATCTGGTCGAGCGTGTACTCCGTGTCCTCGATGGTGTCGTGCAGCAGCGCCGCCACCAGCGTCGTGCTGTCCATCCCCAGGTTGGCCAGGATCGTCGCCACCGCGAGGGGGTGGGTGATGTACGGGTCACCCGACTTCCGGTACTGGCCGGAGTGCCACCGGGCCGCCGTGTCGAAGGCGCGCTGGAGCAGCCGCGCGTCGGCCTTCGGGTGGTTCTCCCGGTGGGTGGCGATCAGCGGCTCCAGCACCTCGCTGACCTGCGAGGACTGCCAGGGCGCGTTGAACCGGGCCAGCCGCGCCCGGACCCGCCGTCCGGTGGGCGCGTTCGACAGCGCGAACCCGCCGCTCGGGGAGGTGTCGGGCGAGGCACCGCGAATCGGGACGACGACACCCTCGCTCCCGGCGGTCGCGCCGGGGCGGATGGCGTCCGTCGTGCCGGAGGCGTTGCCGGGGCCCGTCACCCGGGCGTCACCGTTCCGGTCGGTCACCGAGCCGTCGCCTGTCGGGTGCACCGTGCCCTCCACCGGAGGGGCGACATCGTGGGACACCGGCCTCCTCACCGCTCGCCGGAAATACGCCGGCCGTGCGGCCGACGTCGTGTACAACCGGCCGCCGGGCCGGTGTTGTTCCCCGCCGGCCCCGGGCCGACGTCCGCCGGACGGTCACCCGTCCGGTCAAGCAAAGGGCAATGCTACCCGCACGCACGGTGCCCCGCCGCTCCGCCGGACGGACCGCGCCGGGTCCGCCCGACGGTTGTGGTGCTCAAACAGTCAACAGGGCATGGACCGGACGCGGGGCCAGCCGCTCCCGGCCACCGAGAAAGCCCAGCTCCAGCAGCACCGTGAAGCCGGCCACCGTGCCGCCCGCCCGCTCGACCAGGTCGAGGGTGGCCTCGGCGGTGCCGCCGGTGGCGAGCACGTCGTCCACCACCAGCACCCGGTGCCCCGCGGTGAAGGCGTCCTGATGGACCTCCAGGGTGGCCTCGCCGTACTCCAGGGCGTAGGAGGCCGAGTAGGCGGGGCGGGGCAGCTTGCCCGCCTTGCGCACCGGCACCACGCCGACCCCGGCCGCGTACGCGATGGCCGCCGCGATCACGAACCCGCGCGCCTCGATCCCGACCACCGCGTCGAACGAGTCCCGCCCGTGGTGACGGATGATCCCGTCGATCACCTCGCGGAACACGTCACCGTCGGCGAAGAGCGGCATCAGGTCCTTGAACATGACGCCCGGCTTCGGGAAGTCGGGCACGTCCAGCACCCGGCTGGCCACCAGCTGGGCGACCTCGTGGCCGCTGTCTCCCCGTACCCGGGTGCTGTGGGTCTCCGTCACGGCAGTTTCCGTTCCCTTCCACGACGACGGCGTCCTCCCTGCTGCTCGCACAGCATGAAGGACGCCGTCGGACCGGTCTGCGCCGGGTCAGCGCCGCTTGCCACCCGGACGGTTGCCACCGCCACCGGCGGGACGCCCGCCCCGGGCGCCGGACGGCCGCTTGCCCGCCGGCCGCGCGCCCACCTTCGGTGCCGCGCCGGCCAGAGCCGCCGCCTCCGGGTCGACCGCCGCGTCGGTGCCCTCCACCGACCGCGGTGCGCCCTTCGGCGTGACTTCACCGCGCTCGATCGCCGCCCGGCGAGCCAGGACGCGCTTGTTGTGCGCCTGGATCCGCGGCTCGAAGTTCTTGAGCAGCACCAGCAGCGGGGTGGCCACCAGGATCGAGGTCAGGAACGCCACCGCCATACCGACGAACAGCACCAGGCCGAGGTCCTTCAGGGTGCCCGCGCCGAGCAGGCCGGCACCGATGAACAGCAGACCACCGACCGGGAGCAGCGCGACCACCGACGTGTTCAGCGACCGCATCAGGCTCTGGTTGATCGCCAGGTTGGCCGCCTCGCCGTACGTCTGGTTGTTGTTCGCGGTGATGCCCCGGGTGTTCTCCTGGACCTTGTCGAAGACCACCACGACGTCGTAGAGCGCGAAGCCGAGGATCGTGAGGAAGCCGATCACGGTCGACGGGGTGACCTCGAAGCCGACCAGCGAGTAGATGCCGGCGGTGAGGATCAGGTTGATGACCAGCGAGGCGACCGCGGAGACCGCCATCCGCCACTCGAAGCGCAGGATCAGGTACACCGTCACCAGCGCCACGAAGATCAGCAGACCGAGCAGCGCGCGCTGGGTGACCTGGCTGCCCCACGCCTCGCTGACCTGCGTGTAGCTGATGTCGCTGGTCGGGATGCCGAACTCGGCGGCCAGCTCCCCGGTGACGGCGGTCGCCTCCTCCGGCGAGAGCTGAGTGGTGCGCATCTCGTAGACGGTGCTGCCGGTGCCGCCCACCTGCTGGGCGGAGACCACCTCGGCACCGCCACCCTCGGTGGCGAGCGCCGCTTCGACCTTCTCCTCGGCCTGCTCCAGCGTGCCGACGCTGGCCGGGACCTGGAACGAGTTGCCGCCGGCGAACTCGATACCGAGGCTGAAGCCCCGCACCGCGAAGCTCAGCACCGCGATGAGGATCAGGGTCGCGGCGACCGTGAACCACAGCTTGCGGCGCCCGACGATGTCGAGACCGGCCTCACCACGGTAGAGGCGGCTCGCGAGACCACCACCAGCCATCTCAGGCCTCCTTCACGCGCGGGTTGCGCGGCTTGGCCGGCTCGGCGGTCCGTGCCGGGAGCGCCCGGCCGAGACCGCTGACCCGTGGGGACAGGAACGCCCGGGTGCGGGCGAACATCGTCATGATCGGGTGCCGGAAGAGGAACACCACCACCAGGTCGAGCACCGTGGCGAGGCCCAGCGCGAAGGCGAAGCCCTTCACGGTGCCGACCGAGACGATGTAGAGCACCACCGCCGACATGAGGGTGATCGCGTTGGCCGAGATGATCGTCCGGCGGGCCCGGATCCACGCCCGCGGCACCGCGCTGCGCGGGCTGCGGCCCTCGCGGATCTCGTCCTTGAGGCGTTCGAAGTAGATGACGAACGAGTCCGCCGCCACACCGAGCGAGACGATCATGCCGGCGATGCCGGCGAGGGTGAGGGTGAAGCCGATCTGCCGGCCGAGCACCACCAGCGCACCGAAGACCAGCAGCGCCGACAGCACCAGGCTCAGGAAGATCACCGAACCCAGCAGCCGGTAGTAGAAGAACGAGTAGATGATGACCAGCAGCATGCCGATGCCGGCGGCGAGCAGGCCGGCCCGCAGGTGGCTGGCGCCCAGGGTGGCGGTGACGTTCTGCGACTCCGCCTCCTCGAAGGTCACCGGCAGCGCGCCGTAGCGCAGCGTGCTGGCCAGGTCGCTCGCGTCCCGCTGGGTGAAGTTGCCGGTGATCTGGGAGTTGCCGGTCAGCACACCCTGGATCTCGGGCGAGGAGACCACGTCGTTGTCCAGCACGACGGCGACCCGGCACTTGCCGCTGTCACCGAGCGCGGTGGCGTCGCAGGCCTGGCCCTCGTTGTTGAAGGACTCGCGGGTCAGGTTGGTCCACTTCTCCTGGCCGGGGCCGGTGAAGTCGAGGCTGACCACCCACTGGTTGGTCTGGTCGAGCACCGCGTTGGCGTCGTCGACGTCGGTGCCGAGCACCTTGGCCTGGTCGAGCAGGTACTTGAGGGCGCCGTCCTCGCAGGCGACGACCTGCTGGTCGGGAGCGGAGATCGACGCCGGCGGGCGGTCGTCGAGCTGCGCGCAGGTGATCTGCGGGACGTTGAACTGCATCTGCGCCGGCAGCACCGCGACCTCGCGGCCGCTGAGCGACGCGAACGGCTTGAGCTTCTCACCCAGCGACGGGTCGGTGGTCAGGTCGGCCGGAGCCTGCAGGCCGCTGGCGGCGGCCCACGCGGCCGCACCGACCTTCCGCTCGACCGCCTTGCGCTGCTCCTCGACGCTCGCCGGGACGGGCTGGGCGCTGCCGCTCGGCGACGGCGCGGCGGCGCTCGGCGTGGCCGACGCGGTGGCCGACGGGGTGGCGCTGGCGCTCGGCGCCGGGGCGCCGCCGCCCTGGCCGCCGCTCGGCGACGGGGTCGCCTTCACGCTGGACGACGGGGTCGGCGTCGCGCTGCCCGAGGGGGCGGGTGAGGCGGTGCCGGACGGGGTGACGGTCGGGCTCGGCGCCGGGGCCGCGGCCGCACCGCTGCCGTCGGCGACCTTGAGCACCTTGCGGAAGCGCAGCTCGGCCGCGCTGCCGACCTCGGTCAGGTCCCGGTTCTCGCCGGGCAGGGAGACCACGATGTTCCGGTCGCCCTCGGTGACCACCTCGGCCTCGGCGACACCGAACGCGTTGACCCGGTTCTCGATGATCTGCCGGGCCTCCTCGAGGTTCTCCGCGGTCGGCGGCTGCCCGTTGACCGTGTTCGTCGCCTCAAGCGTGAGCCGGGTGCCGCCGACGAGGTCCAGGCCGAGCTTGGGCTCGAGCCGGTCCTTCCAGCTGCCGCTGGCACCGCCCGCGAAGAACACCAGAAGGTAGAGGACGACGAAGATGAACCCGAGCACGGCCAGTTGCCGTCCGGGGCGCATCTGTCCCTGAGGTGGTGCCACGGCTGTCCTGTCTCCCTGTGGGTCACGCCGCCGCTGCGGGCGGCGGGTGTCGGCCGGCCCTCCCGGCCGATGAGCTGCCCGAGCCGGTACGCGCGACCGGCACACGGGCCACGGCAGCACGCGCCGGCCCAGGCGTACCGGCGCCGCGCGCCGACCCGGCTATCCACTTGTCACGTCGCGAGCGCCGCCCCGGTGCTCACCGGGGCGGGCGACGGTGTCACTCCTTGACGACGTCCGCGTCGTCGGCGGCCGACTCGGCCGGACGCTCCGCCTTGGTGACCACCCGCGCGATCGCGGGGCGGGCGTAGCGGGTCTGCACGCCGGGGGCGACCTCGAGCAGGACGGTGTCGTCGTCCACGCCGGTGACCGTGCCGTAGAGCCCGCCGATGGTCACGACCTCGTCGCCCGGGCCGAGGGTGGACTGCATCGCCTCCGCTTCGCGGCGCCGCTTCTGCTGCGGACGGATCATCATGAAGTACATGACGCCGAAGAGCAGGGCGATCATGAGGATGGGCGTGAAGCCGCCGGCGCCGCCGGCCGATTGTGCGTAAAGCACGGTGGTAGACCTTCCCATTGGCCTCCGGACCGGCACGGGTGCGCCGGAGCGGAGGCGGATTCTCACGTCCTGTACAGACCGCGGCGAGTCTAATCCCTGCACCTGGGAACGCCGAATGCGGCACAGATCACGTTCACATCACGGCTGATCGGGCTCCACGGAGAACAGATCGGGCACGGGAGGGGCATCCGTGCCAAATGTACCATTCGGTGGCGTACGCCCCAGGTGCCGCCAGGCGGCCTCGGTGGCGACCCGCCCCCGGGGCGTACGGGCGAGCAGGCCGGCGCGCACCAGGAACGGCTCGCAGACCTCCTCCACCGTGTCCGGCTGCTCCCCCACCGCCACCGCGAGGGTGGACAGGCCCACCGGCCCACCACGGAACGAGTCGACCAGCGCGGTGAGCACCGCCCGGTCCAGCCGGTCCAGCCCGAGCGCGTCGACGTCGTACACGGTGAGGGCCGCCCGGGCGGTCTCCACGGTGACCACACCGTCGGCCCGGACCTCGGCGAAGTCCCGGACCCGGCGCAGCAGCCGGTTGGCGATCCGCGGGGTGCCCCGGGACCGGCCGGCGATCTCGGCGGCGCCGTCGTCGGTGATCGGCACGCCGAGGATCCGCGCCGAGCGGTGCAGCAGCGCCTCCAGGTCGGCCGGGGCGTAGAAGTCCAGGTGCGCGACGAAGCCGAACCGGTCCCGCATCGGGCCGGTGAGCAGGCCGGACCGGGTGGTCGCGCCGACCAGCGTGAACGGCTCCACGTCGAGCGGGATGGCGGTCGCGCCGGGGCCCTTGCCGACGACCACGTCGACGCGGAAGTCCTCCATCGCGGAGTAGAGCAGCTCCTCCGCCGGCCGGGCGATCCGGTGGATCTCGTCGATGAACAGCACGTCGCCCTCGGCGAGGCTGGTCAGGATGGCGGCCAGGTCGCCCGAGCGCTCGATCGCCGGGCCGCTGGTCACCCGGATGCCGGTGCCCAGCTCCGCGGCGACGATGTTGGCCAACGTGGTGTTGTGCACGACGAAGTCATTGACAGTGAAGGTGTGATCGCCGTCCACCGTCAGACACCGGCACTCGTGCAGACCGGCCTGCTCCACCGATACCACCCGGTCGGCCGCGAGCCGCTCCTCGAAGCGGTCGCGACGTGGCGCCCACTCCGCGAGTCGCATGCCCCGCTCGCCGATGACTGTGATCCGCTCGACGAACCTGGCCACGTCGTCCTGGCTGGTGATGCTCAGCCGCCACGACTCGTGGGATCTGCCCTGGTAACGACCCCGCTTCAGCTTCAACCGCGACTGGATCCCGAGTCGGAGGAGAAGATGCTGCACGTCGGCGAGCAAGTCACGCGAGACGCTGTAGTACTCGACCATGACGTCGTAACGGTCCCGCCCGCGGCGGCTGACCGAACCGTCGCAGGCGAAGTAGGCACCGAGGAAGGCGCCCACCTGCCAGCTGTCACCACGGTAGACGAACTCGGGTACGCGCTTCTGCCAGGCGTTCTTGTCGAGCAGCCCGTGCTCTTCCAGCCAGGGCCGGAGCCCGGAGATTCTGACTAGGGAGCTTCTGGCGCTATTGGGCCTGGTGTTGTGGGTGTATCCAAGCCGATCACACGTCGACCGGAAGTCGGCGAGAACATCCTCGTCGCCACCCGTGAAGGTCACCTGGTTGGTCGTGCACCCATCACCGACGAGATACCCGGCAAGCTTGTACTCATCGAGCGCCTCGGTGCCGTCCACAACGAGATTCGGACCCAAGACGTTGGCAAGGAAGTCCCGTTCCGTCAGGTCCCCCGCCTTGGCCCAGCCGTCTGGTGTCCAGAAGGGGTGATCCGGTGCGGCGACCACCTCGCGACCGCTCGCAGTTCGGATCCGGACGGACTCGAGTTCCCCCTGTTCGTGTACGGCGGTCACGGTGGCGCCGCCGCCGGTACGGGTGATGACACGGTCTCCCACGACGATGTCACCCAGCCGCCGCCGCATGCCGTCCTCGAGCAGAACCAGGGCATCGACGGACACGGGCTTACCGAGGCCAGGTGGCCCGGACAGCAGGATGTGGTCCGGCGGGCTGCCGCGCCGCATCGCGCCCTGCAACAGCAGGTCGAGCTGGTCGCGGACCCGGTGCTGGGCGATGAACTCCCCCAGCCGCTTCGGCCGGACGCTGGCCTCCGCGTCCCGCTCCGCGTCGCTGACGTACGCCGAGACCAGGTTGTCCCCGCTCACCGGGTGCGGCCCAGCAGTCGGATGGCCTGCTTGAGCAGGACCGGCACCGGCGGGACGTCCCCGTCGAGGGTCTCCGCCACCGCGGCGACCGCCTGGTCGGCCTGACCGGCCGTCCACCCGAGACCGACGAGCGCCTGCCGGACCTGCTCCGGCCAGGCGCCGGTGGTGACGCCGGCCGCGCCGTCGACGCCCACCGGGATTGGGCCGATCCGGTCGCGCAGCTCCAGCACCAGCCGCTCGGCACCCTTCCTGCCGATGCCCGGCACGCGGGTCAGCGCGGCGGTGTCGGCGTTGGCGATGGCCTTGCGGACCGCGTCCGGGGTGTGCACGGCGAGCACGGCCTGGGCGAGCCGCGGGCCGACCCCGCTGGCGGTCTGGAGCAGCTCGAACAGGGCCTTGGCGTCGTCGTCGGCGAAGCCGTAGAGGGTCAGCGAATCCTCGCGGACGACCAGGCTGGTGGCGAGCCGGGCCGGCTGGCCGACCCGCAGCTCGGCGATGGTGCCCGGGGCGCACTGCACCGCCAGGCCCACCCCGCCGACCTCGATCACGGCGTGGTCGGGACCGGTCGCGGTCACCACGCCCCGGACGCTGGCGATCATCGAACTCCTCCTCGTCGTACGCGATCGGCCGCGGCGGCCAGCTTGGAACGGGTGCCACCGCGCCACACGTGACAGATGGCCAGGGCCAGCGCGTCGGCGGCGTCGGCCGGGCGGGGCGGCTCGGGCAGCCGCAGCAGCCGGGTCACCATGGCGGTCATCTGGGCCTTGTCGGCCTGACCGGAACCGGTCACCGCCGCCTTCACCTCGCTCGGCGTGTACGTCTGGACCGGCAGGCCGGCGCGGGCGCCCGCGAGCACCGCGATCCCACTGGCCTGCGCGGTGCCCATCACCGTGCGCACGTTGTGCTGGCTGAAGACGCGCTCGACGGCGACGCTGTCCGGACGGTGCTCGGCGACCAGGTCGGTGAGCGACCGGTCCAGGTGCAGCAGCCGCACCGGCAGTTCGTCGGCCGGGTCGGTGTAGACGACGTAGTAGGCGACCAGCGTGCAGGGCCGCCCGGGCACGCCCTCGACCACGCCGACCCCGCAGCGGGTCAGGCCCGGGTCGATGCCGAGCACGCGCACGCCGCCCCCTCCCCGACCGTCAGCAGTACGTGTGTTCGACACCCTACCGATGCCGCCACCGCACCGCGCCACGGGACACGCCGCGCCCACGCGACAGGCAAGCGTCAGCGGCGGGTCGGGTCGACCTCGATCGTCACCGTCACCGGGTCGCCGTCGTCCTTGCCGGCCCGGATCCGGGCGGGCACCGGGAGCAGCCAGCCGGCCTTCCGGTCCCGCCAGACGCTGGTCGACCAGGTGCGGCCGTCCACGGTGGCGGTGACCGGCACCCGGCCGAACGGTCCCGCCGTGGCGGGTGCGTGCTGCGGCGGCACCGGGGCGAACACCCACCCGCCGGCACCCGACCACCGCACCAGCGTCGCCTCGAACGTCCCGTCGACCCGCTCCACCGCCGCCCCCGTCGCACCAACGCGGCGAGCCTCCCACCACCCCCCGACACCTCGGCCGGACGCGGGTCGATCAAACCGGCCGGCGCGCCGCCGCGCGACAGCGTGGTGGACAGGCCAGCACGCGGGATGTCCCGCCGGGCCACACACAGTCCGGGTCGAGTATGTGTCGCCGGCCCATGTGCGCCCGGCCACACAGCTCGTAGTTTCTTGCGCCATGACGGCAGAACCCGTGGCGGTCCCCCACGTCGTACGCGTCGACCTCGCCGGTCGTACCGCCCTGGTGACCGGGGGCGGCAGTGGCATCGGGCGGGCGTGTGCCCTTCGGCTCGGCGCGGCGGGCGCCAAGGTCCTGGTGGTGGACCGCAACGTCGAGGCGGCGAAGGCGGTCGCCGCCGAGGCCGGCGGGCGCGCCGAGGGGATCGACCTGGCCGACCCGGAGGCGGTGGAGCGGCTCGACGCCGACATCGACGTCGTGGTGAACAACGCCGGCCTCCAGCACGTCGCGCCGGTGCAGGAGTTCTCCGTCGAACGCTTCGAGTACCTGCACCGGGTGATGGTGGAGGCACCGTTCCTGATCATCCGGCGGGCCCTGCCGCACATGTACGCCAAGGGCTGGGGCCGCATCGTCAACATCTCGTCCGTGCACGGGCTGCGCGCCTCGCCGTACAAGGCGGCGTACGTGTCGGCGAAGCACGCCCTGGAGGGCCTGTCGAAGGTGGTCGCGCTGGAGGGTGCGCCGCACGGCGTCACCGCCAACTGCATCAACCCGGCGTACGTGCGCACCGCGCTGGTGGAGAGCCAGATCGCCGACCAAGCGGCCACCCACGGCATCCCGGAGACCGAGGTCGTCGAGCGGATCATGCTGGCCCGCGCGGCGATCAAGCGGCTGATCGAGCCGGAGGAGGTCGCCGAACTGGTCGCGTACCTCTGCTCCCCGCCGGCGGCCTTCATCACCGGCGCGTCGATCGCCCTCGACGGGGGCTGGACGGCCAACTAGTGGCCTCGCGCACAATGTCGCTCATGTCGTCGCCGGTGGAGTTCCTGGAGCTGCTCGCGCGGGAGGCGGCCGCGGTCGAGTTCGAGGGCCCGCTGGTCGCCGCGCGCGCCGCCGGCCTGCCCGCCGACCGGCTGGCGGAGCTGGAGCAGGCCAAGACGGTCGCGTTGCGGGTCCGCGCGCTGCTGGAGCGGCGGCGCCGCCGGGAGACCGAGCTCTCCGGCCTGTACGACACGGCCAGCGACCTGGCGGGGCTGCGCGACCTGGACGACGTGCTGCGGGCGATCGTGCACCGGGCCCGGATCCTGCTCGGCACCGACGTGGCGTACATGACGCTCAACGACGAGGAGCACGGCGACACGTACATGCGGGTCACCGACGGCTCGATCTCGGCGCGTTTCCAGCGACTGCGGCTGCCGATGGGAGCCGGCCTGGGCGGGCTGGTGGCCCAGAGCGGCACCCCGTACGCCACCGCGAACTACCCGGAGGACGAGCGGTTCCACCACACCGGGGAGATCGACGCCGGGGTGGGCGAGGAGGGCCTGGTGGCGATCCTCGGGGTGCCGCTGCGGCTCGGGTCGACCTCGATCGGCGTGCTCTACGCGGCCAACCGCTCGGCCCGGCCGTTCGCCCGGGAGGAGGTCGCGCTCCTGGTCTCCCTCGCCGCGCACGCCGCGGTGGCGATCGACACGGCCCGGCTGCTCGCCGAGACCCGCTCGGCGCTGGAGGAGCTGTCCGCGGCCAACACCACCATCCGGGCGCACAGCACCTCGGTGGAGCGGGCCGCGGCGGCGCACGACCGGATGACCGCCCTCGTGCTGCGCGGCGGCGGGGTGGAGGACGTGGCCGCCGCCGTCACGGAGGTGCTCGGCGGCGCCCTGCTGGCGCTGGACGCCGAGGGCCGGCTGCTGGCCCGGGTGGGCGAGATAGAGGAGCCGGACCGGGCGGACATGGTGGAGGCGGTGGCGGCGTCGCGTACGGAGGGGCGCAGCGTCCGGCGGGGTCCCCTCTGGTACGCGGCGGTGGTCGCCGGCGCGGAGAACCTGGGCGCGCTGGTGCTGCGCCCGGACGGGGAGCTCGTCGACGCCGACCAGCGGATCCTGGAGCGGGCGTCCCTGGTGACCGCGCTGCTGCTGCTGTTCCGGCGGACGGTCGCCGAGGCGGAGGGGCGGGTGCGGGGTGAGCTGCTCGACGACCTGATCGCCCGCCCGCTGCGGGACACCGACGCGTTGCGCAGCCGGGCCCGCCGGCTCGGCGTGGACCTGGACGCCCCGCACGTGCTCGTCTGCGTCGGCGACGACGCGATCGCCGCGACCGGCTCGGCCCGGCAGCGGGTGCTGTCCTGGGCCACCACGTACGCCTCGACCCGGGGTGGGCTGGCGGCGGCGCGGGACGGCCGGGTGGTGCTGATGCTGCCCGGCAAGGACGCGGGCGGCGCCGCCCGTGCGGTGGCGCGCGACCTGTCCCGGGTGACCGGGCGGCCGGTGACCGCCGGGGCGAGCGGCCCGTCCACCGGCCCGGCCTCGCTGGCCGGCGCCTTCCGCGAGGCCGACCGCTGCCTGACCGCGTTGGGGGCGCTGGGCCGGGCCGGGCAGGGCGCCAGCACCGACGAGCTGGGCTTCGTCGGGCTGCTGCTGGGCGCGGTGGGCGACGGCGGTGACAAGGACGTTGCCCGGTTCCTGGACGCCACCGTCGGGGCGGTGGTCGACTACGACGCCCGCCGGGGCACCGCGCTGGTGAAGACGCTGGAGGCGTACTTCGGGGTGGGCGGCAGCCTGGCCCGCGCGGCGGAGCAGCTGCACGTGCACGTCAACACGGTCACGCAGCGCCTGGAGCGGGTGGGGCAGCTGCTCGGGGCGGACTGGCAGCGGCCCGAGCGGGCCCTGGAGGTGCAGCTCGCGCTGCGTCTGCACCGCCTGCGCCACCCGGCGGGCTGACCCCCGGCGGCCGCACCGTCAGCGGGGGCGGATGCCCTCCAGGACACCGTCGACGATCTTCTCGGGCAGGGTCGCCTCGTCGAGGTCCGGGTGCCAGCGCAACATCCGCTGGACCAGCATCGGCCCGGTGAGCATCGCCAGGGTGACCTCGATGTCGAGGTCGGCGCGCAGCTCGCCGGCGCGGACCCCGCGCCGCAGCACCTCGCGCATCAGCTCCCGGCGGGGCTCGATGATGTTCTGGTAGAGCTCGTACTGCTCCGGGCTCCGGTTCACCGCGGGCACCAGGCAGGGCATGATGCGCGCGGCTCGGGGGTCGATGTTGTGGCCGACCGCGCCGAGCAGCAGCATCAGGTCGTCGCGGACCGAACGGCCGGAAAGCTCGGGCTGACCACCCTTGAGCGTCCGCAGCGCGTCGCGCAGCAGCGCGTCCTTGCCCGGCCAGCGGCGATAGATCGTCGCCTTGCCGACCCCGGCCCGGGCCGCGATGGCCTCGACGGAGATCGCCTCGATCGTGTTGCCCTCGGCGAGCAGGTCCAGCGTGGCGTCGATGATCGCCTCGTCCGCGCGGACGCTCCGCGGTCGCCCGGGCGACCGCGGAGCGTCGGCGGTGGGAGTCATGGCGGACATTCTCCCCGAACCTAGGCCGCCCCGGCCAACTCGGGTTCGCCGGCCGGCAGCACCGCGGGCGTCTCCGTGCGGCCGGGCATCCAGCGCAGCACCACCAGGATGCCGACCGCGGCGACCACCGCGGCGAGCGCCGCCGCCCAGTGCATGGCCGAGACGAAGGCGTCGTTGGCCACCGCGATCAGCTGCGGCGCCGCCGGCCCGAGCTGGCCGGCCGCGGCGTACGCCCCGGAGATCGACTCACCGGCCGCGTCCCGCGCGCCGCTCGGAAGGTCCCCGAGGGTGGTGGCGACGTCGGCCCGGTAGGCCGCGGAGAGGACCGAACCGAGCACCGCCACGCCGAGCGCGCCCGCCACCTGACGGACGGTGTTGCTCACGGCGGAGCCGACTCCGGCCTTCTCCCGAGGCAGCGCCGACATGATCGACTCGGTGGCCGGCGGCATGATGTTCGCCATTCCGGTGCCCTGGAGGAAGAAGAAGACCAGCACCACCCAGATCGGGGTGGTCTCGTCGACGAACGCGAAGGCGCCCAGCGCCAGCACGGTCAGCGCCAGGCCCACCGCCGAGACGGCCTTGCCGCCGTAGCGGTGGACCATCGCCGCGCTGCGCGGCGCGAAGAACAGCTGGGCCGCCGCGAAGGGCAGGAAGAGCAGGCCGGTCTCCAGCGGGCTGTAGCCGCGGACCAGTTGCAGGTAGAAGGAGCTGAAGAACATGACGCCCATCGCGGCGAAGAAGACCAGCCCGACCACCGCGACCGGCGCGGCGAAGCGCGGCACGCGGAACAGGCGGACGTCCAGCGAGGGGTGGTCGCTGCGCCGCTCGTACGCGACGAACCAGGCCAGCACCACCAGGCCGGCGATGATGGCGGCCCAGACCAGCGGGCGGTCGAACCCGTGCTCACCGCCGTCGATGATGCCGTAGGTCAGGGCGACCAGACCGACCACCGAGAGCAGCACGCCGAGCACGTCGACGCGCCCCGGTCTCGGGTCCCGGGACTCGGGCACCAGCAGCGCCACCAGGACCACGCCGAGCGCCACCACGGGCACGTTGATCAGGAAGACCGAGCCCCACCAGTAGTGCTCGAGCAGCGCGCCGCCGAGGACCGGCCCGATCGCCACCGCCAGGCCGACCGCCCCGGCCCACACGCCGATGGCCCGGCCCCGCTCCCGGGGGTCGAACACGTTGGAGATGATCGAGAGGGTCACCGGCATGATGGCCGCGCCGCCGACCCCCATCAGGGCGCGGGCCGCGATCAGCTGGGCCGGGCTCTGCGCGTACGCCGACAGCAGCGACGCGAGCCCGAAGAGGACCAGCCCGATCAGCAGGAAGCGCCGCCGCCCGGCGCGGTCGCCGAGCACGCCGAAGGTGAAGAGCAGCCCGGCGAAGACGAGCGTGTAGGAGTTGATCGACCACTCCAGCTCGCCCTGGGTGGCGCCGAGCCCGTGCACCGGGTCGGCGAGCGTACGCAGGGCGACGTTCAGGATGGTGTTGTCGAGGACGACCACGAGCAGGCTGATCACCAGCACGCCGAGGATCGCCCACCTCCTCGGGTGTCCGGTGTTCTCGTGTGGTGGCATCTGCGGCTCCCCCGGTTCCCGTTTTCGATACGGGTCAGACTCGTAACTGGGCTCAGCCTAGGCGCCGGATTAACGATACGGAACCGGTCCGTTTCGATTGTGGCGACGGTCACGACCGCGCGCTCGTCGCGAGACAGGCGGCCACGGCGTCGGGGGTCGGTGACGAGCGCGGCGACGCGATTGCCGTCCAGGTCCTCGGCGGCCAGCGCGAGGCGCTTGCGCGCACGGCGTCGGCCGGCATCGGAGCGATCAGCACCTGACGTACCCCCGGGTAGACGGTTCCTACCCGGGGGTACGTCGGGAGGGCGCGGTCCGGATGCGCCCTACGCGGGATTCACCTGCGGCGGGATGCCCACCAGCGCAGGGCCAGCGCGGAGGCCGTCCCCCAGATGCCGCGCCGGAACAGCAGCACGACGAGGACGAAGATGCCGCCGGTCACCAGCCCGATCGCCTCGAAGCCGGAGAACGACAGCCAGTCCTCCAGGCGGACCACGATCGCCGCGCCGAGCACGCCGCCCCACAGCGTGCCGATGCCGCCGAGCACCACGACGATCACCGCCTTGCCGGAGGTGGTCCAGTGCAGGACCTCCAGCGAGACGAAGCGGTGGCCGACGGCGAACAGTCCGCCGCCGAGGCCGGCGATGAAGCCGGAGAGCACCAACACGGTCAGCTTGTAGCGGTGCACCGGGTAGCCGAGCGCGCGGGCGCGGGCCGGGTTGTCCCGGATGCCGACCAGCACCCGGCCGAACGGCGAGTGGACGATCCGCCAGGCGCCGGCCAGGCCGAGCAGCACGATCGGCAGGATCGCGTAGTAGAAGTAGTAGTCGTCGCTGAGGTCCAGCCCGAACAGTTCGCGCGGCACGCCCTGGAGGCCGTTCTCGCCCTGGGTCACCGAGCGCCACTCGTTGGCGACGTAGTAGACCATCTGCGCGAACGCCAGGGTGACCATGGCGAAGTAGATGCCGGTGCGCTTGACCGCCAGGTACCCGATCGGCACGGCGAGGACCGCCGCGGCGAGCGCCCCGGCGAGCACGGCCGCCGGGAACGGCAGGCCGGCGTGGATCGCCACCAGGCCGGTCACGTACGCCGACGCTCCCCAGAACGCGGCGTGCCCGAAAGACATCAGCCCGGTGAAGCCGAGCAGCAGGTCCACCGCGACGGCGAAGAGCGCCCAGCAGAGGATGTCCACCGCGACCGCCGGGTAGAGACCGTTGGGCAGCCAGAGCGCCACCAGCAGGGCCACCGCGAGCAGCGCGTACCGGATCCAGCCGGGGGCGCGGGCGACGGTGACCAGCCCGGACGGTACGGCCGGACGGGAGGCGTCCGCCTTGGTGTCCACGGTGCTCGTCATGCCGGTGCCTCCTCACGGCCGAACAGCCCGGCCGGGCGCCAGAGCAGCACGACGGCCATCACGATGAAGACGATCGTCTGGGACACGATGGGGAACGCGGACAGGTACGCCTCGCCCCACGCCTGCACCAGGCCGATGCCGAAGCCGGCGGCGACCGAGCCGAAGATCGAGCCCAGCCCGCCGATCACCACCACGGCGAAGACCACGATGATGAGGTCGGCGCCCATCAGCGGGTTGACCGCCCGCATCGGCGCGGCCAGCACGCCGGCCAGTCCCGCGAGCCCGATGCCGAAGCCGAACACCGGGGTGACCCAGCGTCCGACGTTGATGCCGAACGCGCGGGTCAGCTCCGGCCGCTCGGTGGACGCGCGGACCACCATGCCGACCCGGGTGCGGGTCAGCGCCCACCACACGCCGACGCAGACCGCCACGGCGAAGCCGAGGATGAACACCCGGTACGTCGGGAAGTCGAAGAGCCCGAAGTCCACCGACCCGCTCAGCGCGGACGGGGTCTCGTACGGGCTGGACTGCACGCCGTACCGGAGCTTCACCAGGTCCTGGAGGATCAGCGTGAGGCCGAAGGTGAGCAGGAAGTTGTAGAGCGGGTCGAGCCGGGTGAGCCGGTGGATGAAGGCCCGTTCGAGGGCCATGCCGAGCAGCGCGAGCCCCAGCGGCATGATCACCAGTGCCGCCCAGAACGGCACCCCCGCCTCGGTCAGCAGCACGTACGCGCCGAACGCCCCGAGCATGTAGAACGCGCCGTGGGCGAAGTTGACCACCCGGAGCATGCCGAAGATGACCGCGAGCCCGAGGGCGAGCAGGGCGTAGAACGCCCCGCTCACCAACCCGTTGAACGTGTTCTGGAGAAAACCGGTCACAGCTTGCAGTCCGGGGACGGGGTGCGGAACGCCTCCGCGGCCGGGATGGTCTTGAGGATCTTCACGTAGTCCCACGGCTCGGTGACCTCGGACTGCGGCTTCACCTGGGCCAGGTACGCGTCGTGGATCACCCGGTGGTCCTCGGCGCGGATCTTGCCGTTACGCAGGAAGACGTCGTTGACCTCCTTGCCCTCCAGTTCCTTGACCACCGTGTCGGCGTCGTCGGTGCCGGCGGCCTGCACGGCCTCCAGGTACTGCATCGCCGCGGAGTAGTTGGCCGCGTGCGCGAACGACGGCCGGGTGCCGGTCTCCTTCTGGAACCGGTCGGCGAACTCGCGGTTCTGCTGGTCGAAATTCCAGTACCAGGCGTCGGTGTACGTGGTGCCGGCCAGCGCCGCCGGGGTGAGCGAGTGGATGTCGGTGATGAACATCAGCCCGACGGCCAGCCCGACGCCCTTGTCCCGGAGCTTGAACTCGTTGTACTGCTTGACCACGTTGACCAGCTCCGCGCCGGCCTGCATGGTGCCGAGCACGTCCGGCTTCGGGTTCAGCGTCGGCGCCTTGAGCAGGAACGTGGAGAAGTCCCCGCTGGTGTTCGGGAACGGCGCGCCGTCCTTGCCGACGACCTTGCCGCCGGCGGCGGTGATCGCGGTGGAGAAGCTCTTCTCCATGTCCTGGCCGAAGGCGTAGTTCGGGTAGAGGATGTACCAGTTCTTGCCGACCTGCTCGGTCGTGGTCTTCCCGGTGCCGTTGGCCAGCATGTAGGTGTCGTACGCGTAGTGGAACGTGTACTTGTTGCAGCTCTTGCCGGTCAGGTCGGTGGTCGCCGCGCCGATGTTGAAGTAGAGCTTCTTCTTCGCCTTCGCCACGTCGGCCACCCGCAGCGCCGCCGACGAGGTGGGCACGTCGAGGATGATGTCGGCGCCCTGGCGGTCGTACATCTCCTGGGCCTTGCTGTTGGCCACGTCCGGCTTGTTCTGGTGGTCGGCGGTCTCCACGGTGATGTCCTTCGCGACCGCCTTGTCGCCGTGCTTGGCCTTGAAGTCGGCGATGGCCATCTCCACGGCCTTGACCGAGTTCTTGCCGGACAGCTCCGAGTACGCGCCGGACTGGTCGTTGAGCACGCCCAGCACGATCTTGCCTCCGGTCAGCTTCTCGTCGCCGCCCGACTGGGGACCACCGCCGCCGCAGCCGGCGACCACCATCATCGCGGCCGCCGACGCGGCGGCCACACCCACCGTCCTACGCATGCTCATCCCTTTCGTCCGCGCGGCGCGCGGGGTCGGTCGTCGGAAGAGAAATCAGATGCCGAGGTACGACAGCAGTTCGCGTTCCCGCGACCGCACCTCGGAGTTGTCCATCGCCTCCGCGATGCGCCCCTCGGCCAGCAGGTAGTGCCGGTCGGCGACGCCGGTGGCGAAGTGCAGGTTCTGCTCGACCAGCAGCACGGTCACGCCGTGCTTCTTGGCCTCGCGCAGGAGGTCGCCGACCTGCTGCACGAGCAGCGGCGAGAGCCCCTCGGTCGGTTCGTCGCAGAGCAGCAGCCGGGCGCCCATCCGCAGCACCCGGGCCAGCGCCAGCATCTGCTGCTCGCCGCCGGAGAGCATGGTGGCGGCCGAGTCGCGCCGCTCGTACAGGGCGGGGAACGCCTCGTACACCCGCTCCAGCGACCACGGGTCCGGCCCCACCGTCGGCGGCAGGGTCAGGTTCTCCGTCACCGTCAGCGTGGCGTAGCTGCCCCGGTCGTCCGGCACCCAGCCGAGCCCGAGCCGCGCCCGCTTGTACGCCGGCAGCTTCCCGACGTCCTTCCCGTCCAGCTCGACGGTCCCCCGTTGACCGCCGTGCAGGCCCATGACGCAGCGCAGCAAGGTGGACTTGCCGGCGCCGTTGCGGCCGACGAGCGTCACCACCTCGCCGGCCTTCACCTCCAGGCCGACCTCCCGCAACACCTGCGCCTCGCCGTACCAGGCGGACAGGTTCTCAATGCGCAGCATCAGCGGCTCCCAGGTAGGCGGTGATCACGCGCTCGTCGGCGCGGACCTGCTCGTACGGCCCCTCGACCAGGACCTTCCCGGCCTGCAGGACGGTCACGGTGTCGGCCAGCCGCCCGACGACGCTCATGTTGTGTTCCACCATGACCACGGTCCGGCCCTGCCGGACCCGGCCGATCAGGTCGACGGTGCGGTCGACGTCCTCCAGGCCCATGCCGGCGGTCGGCTCGTCCAGCAGCAGCACCTTCGGGTCGAGGGCGAGGGCGATCGCGAGCTCCAGAGCCCGCTTGCGCCCGTACGCCAGCGCCTCGGCGGGCGCCTCGGCCAGGTCGGCGAGCCCGACCATGTCCAGCAGTTCGGCGGCCCGGTCGGTGTAGCGGCGCATGAGCTTCGCCGACCGCCAGAACCGCCAGCCCAGCCCGCTCGGGCTCTGCAACGCCAACTCGACGTGCTCGCGGGCGGACAGCTGCGGGAAGAGGCTGGTGATCTGGAACGAGCGCGCCACGCCGAGGCGGGCGACCTGCTCCGGCGCCAGCCCGGTGATGTCCCGGCCGTCCAGCTCGATCCGCCCGCCGCTGGGCGGGAGGAACCCGGTGAGCAGGTTGAACAGGGTCGTCTTGCCCGCGCCGTTCGGGCCGACCAGCGCGTGCACGCTGTCCGGCGCGACGTCGAGGTCGACACCGTCGACCGCCCGGAAACCCCGGAAGTCGCGGGTCAGCCCGCGAGCCGACAGGAGCGCTTGCCCGGCCATCGCCACATCCTCCGCAGTTCTGGCGCGACGTCCGGTTCGGTGACCGTGGTCACAGGGCCGTCGCGTGCAGGAAACCTACGGCCGGGCCGGCGAACGCAGCCATGTTGACGGCCCACATAATCCCCGACCCGGAACCGGGCCCGTCCGCCACCTCGACCACCGACCACGTCATCGAGGGAGGTGACTGTGTGCGCTCCCGGCCCCGCCGGCGTGGGCCGCCCACACCCCGCGCCGGTGACCCGTCACGACGTGCCGGCGGTGCGTCGGCGCTGCGTGACGGCCGAGGGTCACCCCGGCCGCCGGTACGTGGGCGCTGCGTGACGGGCCGGGGGTCACCCCGCGAGGGCGTCGAGGGCCAGGTCGACGTCGTCCGTGGTGGAGTAGAGATGGAAGGACGCCCGGACCCGGCCGGCCCGGACAGCTGCCCGTACGCCGGCACGTTCCAGCTTCTCCTGCGCGCCCGGCACCTCCACGGTGACGATCGCGCTGTCGCCCGGCGGCCGGCCCAGGCCGGTGAGGAACCGGTTGGCCAGCGCCACGTCGTGGGCCTGCACCGCCGGCACCCCGATCTCCGCCAGCAGTTCCAGGGCCGGGGCGGCGCCGACCCAGCTGAACCACGCCGGGGAGATGTCGAAACGCCGGGCGTCCTCGGCCAGCCGCAGCGGCGGCCCGTAGTAGGCGGCGTGCGGGTCGGCACCGGCGTACCAGCAGGCGGCGTCGGGGCGCATCCGGTCGCGCAGCTCCGGCGCGTAGTACGCCAGGGCGACGCCGCGCGGGGCCATCAGCCACTTGTACGCGGCGACCACCACGGCGTCGGCGCGGGAGGCGTCGAACGGGAGCCAGCCGCACGCCTGGGTGGCGTCCACCGCCACGAGGGCGTCGTGCGCGCGGGCGGCGGCCACGATCTCCTCGTACGGGGCAACCGTCCCGTCGGACGACTGCACCAGGCTGAACGCGACGAGGTCGGTCCCGGCGTCGATCGCGTCGACGAGACCGGCCAGCGGGACCGTGCGGACGCGGACCCCCCGCTGCTCCTGCACCAGCCAGGGGAAGAGGTTGGAGGTGAACTCGACCTCGGGGACCACCACGGTCGCACCCGCCGGCAGGGCCGCCGCCACCGGCGCGACCAGCTGCGACGCGGTGCTGCCGACCGCCACGTCCCCGACGGCCACCCCGGCCAGACGGGCGAACGCGGCGCGGGTCCGTGCCGTGGCGATGTCCCAGCTCTCCCACGCCATACGCCCGACGCGCCAGCCGGCCAGCGCCTCCTGCAACGCCTCCCACGCCGGGTCCGGCGGCAACCCGTAGGTCGCCGTGTTCAACCAGCCGGGCTGGGGCTGCCAGAGCTTCTGCGCGTGTTCGATCTCCACACGGCCGACGCTAGCGACCCGGCCGGCGGGACGGGACGGCCAATCCCGGGCTCGCGGCCCGGTTCAGCTCACGTTGGCGGGGCCGAGGACGCTCTTCAGGTCGCCCATCAGCGCGGTGGTGGGCGACACCCGGAACGGGCCGAGCCGCAGCGTGGTCACCTTGCCGCCGTTGAGCAGCTTGACGTGCACCTCGGTGTCACCGGGGTGCAGCACCAGGGTCTCCTTGATGCGTTCCACCAGCGGCGGCGTGCACCGGTGCACCGGGATGGTGAGGGTGACCGGCTTGTTGGCCGGGTTGCTGCTGATGTCCGGCATCGACATGTCCATCGCCATGATCCGCGGGACGTCGTCGCGGCGGTCGACCCGCCCCTTGACCACCACGATCGCGTCCTCGGCGATGTACTGCCCGATCACCTCGTACGTGTTGGGGAAGAAGAGCGTCTCCACGCCGCCGGCCAGGTCCTCCAGGGTGGCGGACGCCCACGCGCGGCCCTGCTTGGTGACCCGGCGTTGCACACCGGAGAGGATCCCGGCCAGCGTGACCACGGCGCCGTCCGGGACGGTGCCCTCCTCGGAGAGCGCGGCGATCGTGCAGTCCGCCGCGGCGCCGAGCACGTGCTCCAGGCCGAACAGCGGGTGGTCGGAGACGTACAGGCCGAGCATCTCGCGTTCGAAGGCGAGCTTGTCCCGCTTGTCCCACTCCCCCTCGGCGATGGTCGGCATCACCGTGGTGCTGGCGGCGGCGTCGGTGTCACCGAACCCGGCGCCGAAGAGGTCGTACTGACCGACGGCCTCCTTGCGCTTCACGTCGGCGTACGCGTCGATGGCGTCGGCGTGCACGGCGAGCAGCCCCTTGCGCGGATGCCCCAGCGAGTCGAACGCGCCGGCCTTGATCAGCGATTCGATGGTCTTCTTGTTGCAGACGACCGCGTCCACCTTGGACAGGAAGTCGTAGAAGTCGGTGTACGCGCCCTTCTCGTCGCGGCAGCGCATGATCGAGCTCACCACGTTGGCGCCGACGTTGCGGATCGCGGCGAGGCCGAAGCGGATGTCCCGACCGACCGGGGTGAACGGCCCGGCCGAGTCGTTGACGTCGGGCGGCAGGACCTGGATGCCCATCCGGCGGCACTCCGACAGGTACAGCGCCATCTTGTCCTTGTCGTCACCGACGGACGTGAGCAGCGCCGCCATGTACTCGGCCGGGTAGTGCGCCTTCAGGTACGCGGTCCAGTACGACACCAGCCCGTACGCGGCGGAGTGCGCCTTGTTGAACGCGTAGCCGGCGAACGGCACCAGGACGTCCCACACCGCCTGGATCGCCTCGTCGGAGTAGCCGCGCTCGCGGCAGCCGTCCCGGAACGGGATGAACTCCTTGTCGAGGATCTCCTTCTTCTTCTTGCCCATCGCCCGGCGCAGCAGGTCGGCCTGGCCCAGGCTGTAGCCGGCGAGGATCTGCGCGGCGCGCTGCACCTGCTCCTGGTAGACGATCAGGCCGTACGTGGGGGCCAGGATCTCCCGCAGCGGCTCCTCCAGCTCCGGGTGGATCGGGGTGATCTCCTGGAGACCGTTCTTGCGCAGGGCGTAGTTGGTGTGCGAGTCGACGCCCATCGGGCCGGGCCGGTAGAGCGCCAGCACGGCCGAGATGTCCTCGAAGTTGTCCGGCTTCATCAGCCGCAGCAGCGAGCGCATCGGCCCGCCGTCGAGCTGGAACACGCCCAGCGTGTCGCCGCGGGCCAGCAGCTCGTAGGCGGGCTTGTCGTCCAGGGGCAGGGCCAGCAGGTCGAGCTTGGTGCCGTGGTTGAGCTCGATGTTCTTGACGGCGTCGTCGATGATGGTCAGGTTGCGCAGGCCGAGGAAGTCCATCTTCAGCAGCCCGAGCGACTCGCAGGTCGGGTAGTCGAACTGCGTGATGATCGTCCCGTCGGCGTCCCGCCGCATGAGCGGGATGTGCTCGATGATCGGCTCGGCGGACATGATGACGCCGGCGGCGTGCACACCGGTCTGCCGGATCAGCCCCTCGATGCCGCGCGCGGTGTCGATGACCTTCTTGACGTCCGGGTCCGACTCGTACAGCCCACGGATCTCGCCGGCCTCGGCGTAGCGGGGATGCTTCGGGTCGAAGATGCCGGTCAGCGGGATGTCCTTGCCCATGACGGCCGGCGGCATCGCCTTGGTGATGCGGTCGCCGACCGCGTACGGGTAGCCGAGCACCCGCGCCGAGTCCTTGATCGCGGCCTTCGCCTTGATCGTGCCGAAGGTGGCGATCTGCGCGACCTTGTCCTCGCCGTACTTCTCGGTGACGTACTGGATGACCTCGCCGCGGCGCCGGTCGTCGAAGTCGATGTCGACATCCGGCATCGAGACACGCTCGGGGTTGAGGAACCGCTCGAAGATCAGCCCGTGCGGGATCGGGTCCAGGTCGGTGATGCCGAGGGCGTACGCGACGAGCGAGCCGGCGGCCGAGCCACGGCCCGGACCGACGGCGATGCCCTGGCTCTTGGCCCACTGGATGAAGTCGGCGACCACGAGGAAGTACGACGGGAAGCCCATCTGGATGATGACGCCCAGCTCGTACTCGGCCTGCTTGACGTGCCCCTCCGGGATGCCCTGCGGGTAGCGGCGGGCCAGGCCGGCGAACGTCTCCTTGCGGAACCAGGACTCCTCGGTCTCCCCCTCGGGCACCGGGAAGCGCGGCATCAGGTTGTGGAACTCGAACATGCCGGCCGGGTCGACCTTCTCGGCGACCAGCAGGGTGTTGCGGCAGCCCTCCAGCCAGATGTCGGAGGTGTCGACGCCACGCATCTCGTCGGCGGACTTGATGTAGTAGCCGCTGCCGTCGAACCTGAACCGGTTGGGGTCGGCGACGTTCGCGGCGGTCTGCACGCAGAGCAGCACGTCGTGCGCCTCGGCCTGCGCCTCGTGGGTGTAGTGCGAGTCGTTGGTGACCACCGGCGGGATGTCCAGCTTGCGGGAGATCTCCATCAGCTCCTGGCGGACCCGGCGCTCGATGCTGATGCCGTGATCCATGATCTCCAGGAAGTAGTTGTCCTTCCCGAAGATCTCCTGGTACCTGGCCGCGGCCTTCAGCGCCTCGTCGTACTGGCCCAGCCGCAACCGGGTCTGCACCTCGCCGGAGGGGCAGCCGGTGGTGGCCATCAGCCCGTCGGCGTGCTCGGCGAGCAGTTCCGCGTCCATCCGCGGCCACTTGACGAAGAAGCCCTCGGTGTACGACCGGCTGGTGAGCTTGAACAGGTTGTGCAGGCCGACCTTGTTCCGCGCCCAGATCGTCATGTGCGTGTAGCCGCCGCTGCCGGAGACGTCGTCGCTCTTCTGCTCCGGGCGGCCCCACCGCACCCGCTGCTTGTGGAACCGCGACTCCGGCGCCACGTACGCCTCGATGCCCAGGATCGGCTTCACGCCGGCGGCCATCGCCTGCTTGTAGAAGTCGTTCGCGCCGTGCATGTTGCCGTGGTCGGTCATCGCGACCGCCGGCATCCCCTGGCGGCTGACCTCGGCGAAGAGGTCCTTGAGCCGGGCGGCACCGTCGAGCATCGAGTACTCCGTGTGCACGTGCAGATGCGCGAACGAATCGCCCATGCGTGGCGCCCCCCGGGTCGGCTTCGTGGATGGTGAGAAGTCGGTCGGCCCACCCTATCCCCGCCCAGGAAGGCACCTCCAGCAGCCGCGCGGACAGATCACCGTCGGGTGGTGTGGATCTCCACGGACGGGTTTCGCGGGCCCGAGGACAGCGTCGTGACACAGCACGTTGTTTTGTCAACCGGCCCGGCACTCACGGGGGTGCCGGGCCGGCGCACGTCCGGTCCGGGCCGGGCGCCACATGATCCACTCGACATCCTGGAAGTCGCGGTGTCCGTACCGCCCGGACAGCCCGACCTCCATGAAGTCGGGTCCCCGCAAGACCGGCGCCGACCGGGTGAGGACTGGCGGCGGGCCGGGACCGACGCCTCGCCCGGCGGCTGCGGATCATCGGCACGGCCTGGCGCTCCCGGGAGACGCTGGGCTGACGCGGACGCGAGACGGGCCCGGCACCACCGATCGGGTGGGGCCGGGCCCGGCGCGGATCGCTGTCGCCGACAGCTCAGCCGACGGCGGCCATGATCTCGTCGCTGACGTCGAAGTTCGCGTAGACGTTCTGCACGTCGTCGCAGTCCTCCAGGACGTCGATCAGCTTGAAGATCTTCCGGGCGCCCTCCTCGTCCAGCGGGACGTTGACGCTCGGGATCAGCGAGGACTCGGCCGACTCGTACTCGATGCCGGCGTCCTGCAGCGCCGTGCGGACCGCGATCAGGTCACCCGGCTCGGACACCACCTCGAACGCCTCGCCGAGGTCGTTGACCTCCTCGGCGCCCGCGTCCAGGACGGCCATCATCACGTCGTCCTCGGTGGTGTCGGCCTTGGGCACGATCACCACGCCCTTGCGGGAGAACATGTACGACACGGAGCCGGCGTCGGCGAACGAACCGCCGTTGCGGGTCAGCGCGGTGCGCACCTCGGTGGCGGCGCGGTTGCGGTTGTCGGTGAGGCACTCGATCAGCAGCGCGACGCCGTTCGGGCCGTAGCCCTCGTACATGATCGTCTGGTAGTCGGCGCCGCCGGCCTCCAGGCCGGAGCCCCGCTTGACCGCACGATCGATGTTGTCGTTGGGGACCGAGTTCTTCTTGGCCTTCTGGATGGCGTCGTAGAGGGTCGGGTTGCCGGCCGGGTCGCCGCCGCCGGTGCGCGCCGCCACCTCGACGTTCTTGATCAGCTTGGCGAACATCTTGCCGCGCTTGGCGTCGATGACCGCCTTCTTGTGCTTGGTCGTCGCCCACTTTGAGTGGCCGGACATCAGTTACCTCCGTTGCTACCCGCCGTCTGCATCGACCGCACCGCACTCGCCCCCGCTCCCGCCGGCGCACGCGGAGAGTGCCGGTCAGCTCTGGTGGAAGCCGTGGCGGGCAGATGGCCCTGCCGAATCTCGGCAATCCTACCGGTGAGAGACGGGCGAGCGTCAGCACCGCACGGCACCGGCCCGCCCCGAGCGGCCCGAACAGGCACAACGGGACGGGCCGGGCGGTCATTCCCCGAAGCCGTACGATCCGACCTCGGTGAATCCGGAGGTGCTCCGTTCCGCACAGCGGTCCTCGAGGCCGGCGCGGTACCGGCGGAACGACTCGAGCCGCGGCAACGGGCCGGGCAGCTCCGGCGCCAGGGCGATGTCGACGAAGCTGCGCCCGTCGTCCAGTTGCAGCGTCACGAAGCGCAGCCCCGCCGGCCGGGTCCGGGCCAGCTCCGCGTAGACGGCACGCAGGAGGGCCAGGTGCGTGCCGACCTGCTCGGGACGGACCCGGTACTGGATGACGATCGTCTCCACCGCGTCACCCCACCAGCTCGGGACGGCGGTCCGCGGCGGCCCCGGCGGCACGGAGCGCGGCCGTCCACGTCACGATCTCGGTCAGCATCGTCGTGAGCGACTGCTCCCGCCCGTCCTCCGGCTTGAGCCGGGCCGGGTGGGTCGGGTCCCCCGGCGGCGCGTCGGCGAAGTCGAAATCGGTGAAGAGCCCCAGCGCCAGCCGCGTCGGTACGACCACGACCCGCACCTCGCCGAGGACGGCCTGGAGGTGGTCGCCGGCCCGGGTGCCGCCCTGCACGCCGTACGTCAGCAACCCGGCGACCTTGCCGTTCCACTCGGCGTACAGGTAGTCGACGGCGTTCTTCAGGGCGGCCGGGATCGACCGGTTGTAGTCCGGGGTGACGAACAGGAATGCGTCGTATCCGCCGATCACGCCCGCCCAGCGCCGGGTGTGCGGGTTGCGGTAGTCCCCGAACAGCGCCGGCACCGGCTCGTCGAGCAGCGGCAGGTCCTGCTCGGCCAGGTCCACCAGCTCGACGACGCCCTCGCCGTCGCGAACAGCCGGGTGCCGGGACGCGACCTGGGTCACCCAGCCGGCGACGGCGGTGCTGCGCCGGCCCGGTCGGGTGCTGCCCACGATCACGCCGATCCGGACCGGCCCGGAGGTCTGTGTGTTCTGCATGGCCTGAGCCTCGCGCCGCGCCGGGTGGGTGGGGAGGCCGTCGTGAGGGTGGCCCCGGCAGGGACACCCTTCATCGGATGTCCGGTGTCAGACTGGGCCGGTGATGGACGGCGAGCTCGGCGCGTTCCTGCGCAGCCGGCGGGAGGCGCTTCCGCCCGGGCGGGTCGGCCTGCCCGAGGGGCCCCGACGCCGGACGCCGGGGCTGCGCCGCGCCGAGCTGGCGACGCTCGCGCAGGTGAGCGTGGAGTACCTCACCCGCCTCGAGCAGGGCCGTGACACCCGCCCGTCGCCGGAGATCCTCGCCGCGCTCGCCGACGCGTTGCAGTTGACGGACGCCGATCGCGAGCACCTACGGCAGCTCGCCGCCGCCAATCACAGCCGGCAGCTCTGCCCGCGCGGGACGCCTGCGGTCGCGCGTACGGTCCGGCCGTCCGTCCGCGCACTGCTGGACGCCGTACGGGACACCCCGGCGCACGTGACCAACCGGCTCGGGGACCTGCTGGCGTGGAACGACCCCTTCGACCGGCTCGCCCGGCCGCTGGGCCTGCTCGACGGCTCCCGCCCCAACCTGCCCTGGTGGCTGTTCACCGATGAACGGGCGCGGGAGGCGTTCGCCGACTGGGCCGAGATGGCCGACCATCAGGTCGCCGAGCTGCACCGGCTGCGCCAGGGCGACCCGGCGACCGACGAGTTCGCCGACCGGCTGGCCCGGACGGTGGGCCTGCCCTTCGCCGACCGGTGGCGACGACGCCCGGTGCCGGCGGCACAGCACGGAATCCGCGCACTGCGCCACCCGCAGGCCGGGCCGCTCCGACTCGCCTTCGAAACGCTGACGGTCGGCGACGCAGGCGACCAGTGGCTGGTCGCGCACCTGCCCGCTGACCCGGCGACGGCCACCCGGCTGGACCAGCTCCTGGGCCGCGCACCCGGCCGGCTGCGCGCCGTCGCCGGCTGACCGAACCCCGCTCGGCGGCTCCCCGCTCCCCCGGCTCCCCTGGCGATCAAGAGGTTTGCGGGTGGGAGAAGGCTCTCCCGTCCCGCAAACCTCTTGATCGACTCCTGATCGCCGGTCGGACGCACCCGGGGTCAGCGCACGCCGCGGACGAGGTTCACGAAGTACGCGTGCAGGCGCCGGTCGCCGGTCAGCTCGGGGTGGAACGAGGTGGCCAGCAGGTTGCCCTGCCGGACCGCGACGATCCGCCCGGCCGCCGGGCCCTCGGTCACCGTGCCGAGCACCTCGACGCCCGCGCCGACGCGCTCCACCCACGGCGCCCGGATGAACACCGCGTGGAACGGGCCGCCGTCGACGCCGGTGACGTCCACCGGCGCCTCGAACGAGTCGACCTGGCGCCCGAACGCGTTGCGCCGGACGGTCATGTCGATGCCGGCGAAGCCGCGCTGGTCGGGCCGGCCGTCGAGCACCTCACCGGCCAGCATGATCATGCCGGCGCAGGACCCGTAGACGGGCATGCCGCCGGCGATGCGCTTGTCGATCGGCTCGCGCAGCTCGAAGATGTCGGCCAGCTTGCTGATCGTGGTGGACTCGCCGCCCGGGATCACCAGACCGTCGACCGCGTCCAACTCCTCGCGGCGGCGGACCGGTCGGACGTCCGCTCCGGCGGCGGCCAGGGCGGCGGCGTGCTCGCGGACGTCGCCCTGAAGGGCGAGCACACCGATCACCGGTGCCGTCACGTGCGCTCCTTTCCAGGGGTGCGGAAGGGGCCCCGGCTGAAGAGGCCCCTTCCTGCACGTCACCAGCCGCGCTCGGCCAGCCGGTGCGGCTGCGGGATCTCGTCGACGTTGATGCCGACCATCGCCTCGCCGAGGCCGCGGGAGACCTTGGCCAGCACGTCCGGGTCGTCGTGGAAGGTGGTGGCCTTGACGATCGCGGCGGCGCGCTGCGCCGGGTTGCCGGACTTGAAGATGCCGGAGCCGACGAAGACGCCCTCGGCGCCGAGCTGCATCATCATGGCGGCGTCGGCCGGGGTGGCGATACCACCGGCGGTGAACAGCACCACCGGCAGCTTGCCGGTATCGGCGACCTCCTTGACCAGCTCGTACGGCGCCTGGAGCTCCTTGGCGGCGACGTACAGCTCGTCGGCCGGAAGCGACTGGAGCCGGCGGATCTCCTTGCGGATCTTGCGCATGTGGGTGGTGGCGTTGGAGACGTCACCGGTACCGGCCTCGCCCTTGGAGCGGATCATGGCCGCGCCCTCGGTGATCCGGCGCAGCGCCTCACCCAGGTTGGTGGCACCGCAGACGAAGGGGACCGTGAAGGCCCACTTGTCGATGTGGTTCTCGTAGTCGGCCGGGGTCAGCACCTCGGACTCGTCGACGTAGTCGACGCCGAGGGACTGGAGGATCCGCGCCTCGACGAAGTGGCCGATCCGGGCCTTGGCCATCACCGGGATGGAGACGGCGTTGATGATGCCGTCGATCATGTCCGGGTCGCTCATCCGGGAGACGCCGCCCTGGGCGCGGATGTCGGCGGGCACCCGCTCCAGCGCCATCACGGCGACGGCGCCGGCGTCCTCAGCGATCTTGGCCTGCTCGGGGGTGACCACGTCCATGATCACGCCGCCCTTGAGCATCTCGGCCATGCCGCGCTTGACGCGAGCGGTACCGGTGACGGGGGTGGCAGTGGTGTTCGGGGAGGTGGTTTCGGGCACGGGTCATCGCTCCTAGAGACGTGCTCGGGGGTGGCTGCGGAAAGGCTACGACGGGGTGAACGCGCGTCCGACAGCCAATCAGACCCACGGTGGCCTGCTCTGTGGCAGCCGTCACGGGGTCGGGCGGGGCCGCGCGCTCAGCCGGCGGGGACGTCGGCGGGTGCGGTCAGCGTCGGGTCGTCGATGTCGAAGTACTGCGGCCAGGGCTTCCGTCGCCCCATCCGCAACAGGCGCACCAGTGGTCGGCCACGTGCCGCGCGGGCGTCGCGCACCAGGTCGGTGTGCACCTGCCGGGCCAACGCAAGCCGCCGGCTCGCGGCGATCACGGCCTCGGCGTCCGGATCGCCCGGATCGAGCTGCACCGCGCGCAGCTGGCGCGTGAGGTCGTTCTCGGCCGCCTCACGCTCGTCGGGGCGGGCGTCCAGCGCGATCCGCGCCGCCGCGTACAGCTCGACACCGTAGCGGCGCTCGGCCAGGACCGCGGCGGCCGCCGCGCGGCGCAGCAGGTGGGCGTCGAGCGCGCGGGCAGCCGACTCCGCCCGCGCCTGCAGCCGCTCGACCCGCCCGGCGGTCCACCCGAGGTACGCCGCCAGCAGCCCGACGACCAGCGTCGCGCCCACCGCCCACCACATGCCCGGCATCGTAGTGTCGCTCCGTTTCCGTCTCCGCCGGCCACGGCCGGCCGACCGCCGGCCTCCCCCGCACCACCGGCCCCGCGGGTCAGCCCAGCCCCACCCACTCCTGGTCGATGACCCGACCGTCGGTGGCCTCGATCGCCGCTGCGTATACCTCCAGAACCCGGCGGGCAACCACGGGCCAGTCGAAATTCGCCACCACCTGGTCGCCGCAGGCGGTCAGCGTGGCCCGCGCGGCAGCGTCGTCGAGCAGGTCGGCCAGGGCGGTCCGCAGGGCCGACGGGTCGCCGGTGCGGAACAGCCGGCCGGCCCGGCCGCCGTCGAGCACCCGGCGGAACGCGTCGAGGTCGCTCGCGACGACCGTGGTCCCCGCCGCGAGGGCCTCGGTGAGGATCATCCCGAACGACTCGCCGCCGGTGTTCGGCGCCACGTAGAGGTGGACGCTGCGCAGCATCCGGGCCTTGTCCGCCTCGGAGACCAGGCCGAGGAAGGTGACCCGGTCGCGCAGCTCGGCCGGGAACTTCTCGTACAGGTCGTCGGAGTCACCCGGCCCCGCGACCAGCAGTCGCAGCCCGGGGCGTTCGGGCGCGAGGTGCACGAACGCGTCCCGGAGCACCGGGAAACCCTTCCGGGCCTCGGTGAACCGGCCGAGGAAGCCGATCGTGCCGCCCCGGCCCGGTGTGCACTCCCCCGGCCAGCCGGGCAGCGGCTCGGCGTCGGTGAACTTCGCGACGGCCACCCCGTTCGGGATCTCCACCGCCCCGCCGTCCATGTGCTCGACCTGCACCTTGCGGGCCAGGGCGCTGACCGCGATCCGGGCGGTGATGCGTTCCAGCACGATCTGGAGCACGCCCTGGGCGGCGGCGAGCACCCGGGAGCGGGTCATCGCGGTGTGGAACGTGGCCACCACCGGCCCCCGCGCGGAGAGCACGGCGAGCATGGACAGGCTCAGCGTCAGCGGCTCGTGCACGTGCAGCACGTCGAAGTCGCCCCGGATGATCCACCGGCGGACCCGGGCGGTGGAGACCGGGCCGAAGGCGATCCGGGCCACCGAGCCGTTGTACGGCAGCGGCACCGCCCGACCGGCCGGCACCACGTACGGCGGCAGCGGCGAGTCCTCGTCGGCCGGGGCGAGGACGCTCACCTCGTGCCCGAGGCCGATCAGCGCCTCGGCCAGGTCCATCACGTGGTTCTGCACGCCGCCCGGCACGTCGAAGGAGTACGGGCACACGATGCCGATCCGCACGTTGGCGCCCTTTCCCTCAGACCTGTCCGGTGGCTGGCGAGGGCTGAGCCGCGCCGTCCGCTGTGGCGTGCCGCTGGTCCAACCACATCCGCTGCAACATGTGCCAGTCTTCCGGATGGCGGGCGATGCCCGCCGCCAGACCGTCGGCGATCCGCTGGGTCAGCGCCCGCGCCCGCACGTCCAGCGGGCCCTCCTCGGGACCGGGCACCGGCAGCGGCCCCTCGATCGAGGCGCGCGCGACCCCCGGCTCGTACCACAACGAGGCGACGTAGAGAGGCGCGCCGGTGCGCAACGCCAGCAGCGCCGGACCGGGCGGCATCCGGGTGCGGCCGCCGAAGAAGTCGACCTCCACGCCGCGGGCCGAGAGGTCCCGGTCGGCCAGCAACGGGACGACGAAACCGGCGCGCAGCCGGTCGACCAGCACGTCGAAGGCCGGCCGCTCGCCGCCGTGGGTGGGCAGGATCTCCATGCCCAGGCCCCGCCGGAAGGCCAGGAACCGCTGGTAGACGCCCTCGGGCTTGAGCCGCTCGGCAACCGTGGCGATCGGCCACCCCATCGCGGCGACCCAGGCGCCGGCGGCGTCCCAGTTGCCGGCGTGCGGCAGGGCCACCACCGCGCCCCGGCCGGCGGCGACGTCGGCGGCGAGCAGCTCCTCGCGGTCGAGGCGGAAGCCGGCGAGGATCTCCGCCCGGCTGAGCGAGGGCAGCCGGAACGCCTCCATCCAGTACCGGGCGTACGAGCGCAGGCCGGCCCGGACCAGCCGGTCCAGCTCGGCCTCGGGAACGTCGGCGCCGACCACCCGGCGCAGGTTGGCGCGCAGTCGGGCCGTACCGGCGCCACCGCGACGGTGGGCGCGGTCGGCGCCCACCTGGAAGGCGGCGGCCGCGACGGGCCGGGGCAGCGCGCGGACGGCGCGCCACCCGGCGAGGTAGGCCAGCTCGGTGAGGGTCACCGGTGCCGGCCCCGCGCCGCCCTCACCCCTGGCCGCCCGGGGCGGTGGGGAGCCGCTGGGCCTGCCGGTACACGTGGGCCATCCGCTGGCCGACCGTGAAGATCGACACGGCGGCGAGGAGCCAGAGCGCGATCTCCAGGGCCGGATCGACGCCGACGCCGGTGAGCAGGCCGCCGACGCCGACGATGAGCAGGCGCTCGGTGCGTTCGGCGATACCCACGTCGCAGGTCATGCCGAGCCCTTCGGCGCGGGCCTTCACGTAGGAGACGAGACTGCCCGCGGCCAGGCAGAGCAGGGCCGCCGCGACACCGGAGTGGTCGCCCTCGGTGGCCAGGTAGTAGGCCACGGCGCCGAAGACGGCGCTGTCGGCGATCCGGTCCATGCTCGAGTCGAGGAACGCCCCGAACCGGGTGGAGCCGCCGCTCATGCGGGCCATCGTCCCGTCGAGCAGGTCGGTCAGCGCGAAGACCGTCACGATCAACGCTCCGGCGACGAGGTGGCCGCGGGCGCCGAAGCCGAGCGCGCCGACGAGCACCCCGAGGGTGCCCGTCACGGTGACCGCGTTGGGAGTGACGCCCGCGCGCAGCAGTCGACGCGCGAGCGGTTCGACGACGCGGGTCATGCCCGCGCGGGCAGTCACTTGGAAGATCTTCGCCATGGCGGTCCCACCCTAACGGTCCCCGGGCCAGCGGCGATACGGCCGGTCAGGTGACCCGCGCGGCGAGGCTTGTGCGGCCCGGGCATCGGGTGTCTGATCGACCCAGGGAAAGGTGAGCCAGCTCACCGGTCCGCCCGTCCCGTTCCCGCTTGGCAGCAGTCCACCGGAGGATATCGCCGCGCACCCGCCCCGGGCCGCTCCCCGTCGCGCGCGGCGGTCGCCACCAACCACCGGCTGAGGGAGGTGCGCCGCATGGCGCAGAAGAGTCAGGAGAAGGGGGTCACCGGCGGCGCGCCGGTGGTGACCGACCCCGGCAGGGTCCGCAACGTGGTGCTCGTCGGCCACTCCGGGGCCGGCAAGACGACCCTGGTCGAGGCGTTGCTCGCCGCGACCGGCACGATCGGCCGCGCCGGAAGCGTCACCGACGGCACCACGGTCTGCGACCACGACCCCGCCGCCGTACGTCAGCAGCGCTCGGTGAGCCTGGCCTGCGCGCCCCTGATGCACAACGGGACCAAGGTCAACCTGCTGGACAGCCCGGGGTACGCCGACTTCGTCGGTGAGCTGCGGGCCGGGCTGCGGGCCGCCGACGCCGCGCTCTTCGTCGTCTCCGCCGTCGACGGGATGGACGCCGCCACCGCCGCGCTGTGGGAGGAGTGCGCCGCCGTCGACATGCCCCGGGCGGTCGCCGTCTCCCGGCTGGACCACCCGCGCGCGGACTTCGACGAGGCGGTGGCGCTCTGCCAGCGGGTCTTCGGCGACAACGTGCTCCCGCTCTACCTGCCGATGCTCGGCGACGACGGCATCTCCACCGTCGGCCTGCTCGGGCTCATCACGCGGCGGGTCTTCGACTACACCGGCGGCCTGCCGGCGGAGGTACGCGAGCCGGACCCGGAGCACCTGCCGGCGATCGCCGAGTCCCGCAACGAGCTGATCGAGGGGATCATCGCCGAGAGCGAGGACGAGACCCTCATGGACCGGTACCTCGAGGGCGAGGAGATCGGCATCGACATCCTCGTCGAGGACCTGGAGAAGGCGGTCGCGCGCGGCCACTTCTACCCCGTGGTGCCGGTCTGCGCGGAGACCGGGGTGGGGCTGGACGCGCTGCTGGAGGTGCTCACCGCCGGCTTCCCGTCGCCGCTGGAGCACGACGTGCCGGCGGTGACCGGCGTGGACGGAGCACCCCGGCCGCCGCTCACCTGCGATCCGGACGGTCCGCTGGTCGCCGAGGTCGTCAAGACCACCATCGACCGGCACGTCGGTCGGGTCTCGCTGGTACGGGTGTTCTCCGGCACGCTGCGCCCCGAGCAGACCGTGCACGTCTCCGGGCACGGCATGGCCGACCGCGGGCATCCCGACCACGACGCCGACGAGCGGGTGGGGCACATCTACTCGCCGCTCGGCGCGACGTTGCGGGAGGTGGGCCTCTGCGTGGCCGGCGACATCTGCGCGATCACCAAGTCGGGCAGCGCGGAGACCGGCGACACCATCTCCGCCAAGGAGGACCCGCTGCTGATCGCGCCGTGGGAGATGCCGGAGCCGCTGCTGCCGGTGGCGATCGTGGCCCGCAGCCGCTCCGACGAGGACGCGCTCGCCCGCAACCTGGCCCGGCTGGTGGCCGGCGACCCCACCCTCCGGCTGGACCGCAACCCCGAGACCCACCAGCTGGTGCTGTGGTGCATGGGCGAGGCGCACGCGGACGTGGTGCTGGAGCGGCTGCGGACCGGCGGCGTGGAGCTGGACACCGAGCCGGTGCGGGTGGCCCTGCGCGAGACGTTCACCGTGCCGGCCAAGGGGCACGGACGGCACGTCAAGCAGTCCGGCGGGCACGGCCAGTACGCGGTCTGCGACATCGAGGTGGCGCCGCTGCCGCGCGGCGCCGGTTTCGAGTTCGTCGACCGGGTGGTGGGTGGCGCGGTGCCGCACAACTACATCCCGTCGGTGGAGAAGGGCGTCCGCGCCCAGATGGAGCGCGGCCTGGTCGCCGGCTACCCGGTGGTGGACCTGCGGGTGACGCTGTTCGACGGCAAGGCGCACAGCGTGGACTCCTCCGACGCGGCGTTCCAGACCGCCGGGGCACTCGCGCTGAAGGACGCGGCCGAGAAGGGCCAGCCGGCGCTGCTGGAACCGGTCGACGAGGTGGTCATCCGGGTGCCCGACTCGTCGGTGGGCGCGGTGATGGGTGACCTGTCCGGCCGGCGCGGCCGGGTGCTCGGCACCGAACCGGACACCACCGCCGAGGGCCGCACGCTGGTCCGCGCCGAGGTGCCGGCGACCGAGCTCCTCCGGTACGCGGTGGAGCTGCGCTCGATGACCTCCGGCACCGGCACCTTCCGCCGGCAGTTCGTCCGCTACGAACCCATGCCCACCCACCTGGCCGACCAGATCCGCAAGGAACACACCTGACCCACCCAGCCCTTCAAGGTTGATCATGAGGTTGGCGGGCGGGAGACGGGCATTTCTCCCCGCTAACCTCATGATCGACGCCGACGGGACGGCCGAGGGGCGGCGGGCGTCGGTCAGGGGCGGGCGGTGGGGAGGGTGGGGCTGGGCCAGTAGGGGCGGTCGGCTTCCCGGAGCGCCGCCGCCCGCAGGGCCGCCAACTGGCGCTCGACCTCGGCGAACTGGTCCGGCGGGAGCGGGCCCCGGGCCAGCGCCGCCGCGTTCTCCTCGACCTGCGCGACGGTACGGCAGCCCGGGATCGGGACGCTGCGCTCGCTGCGCGCCCAGATCCAGCCCAGTGCGCCCTGGGCCAGGGTGCGGCCGTCGGCGGTGAGCGCGGCGCGGACGGCGCTCACCCGGCGCAGCCACTCCGGTGCCGGCCGGCCGCCCCGGAACCACTCCAGCCAACCGGGAGCGTGCCCGCGCAGGTCGTCCCGGGGCAGCGTGGAGCCCGTCGTGTACTTGCCGGTGAGCAGGCCCATCCCGAGCGGGCCCCGGGCGACGCTGGCGAGGTCGTACTTGTCGCAGACGGCCAGCAGCTCGGGGGCGTCCCGCAGCACCGACAGGGTGTGCTGCACGGCGGTGGCGCCCCGGGCGGCCTGCCCCCACGCGGCGGCCCGGTCCGCCCGGTCGGTGCTCCACCCGTACGCGCGCACCAGGCCGTCGGCCACCAGGTCCTCCAGCGTGGCGATCAGGGCCTCCGCGCGCGGCACCGGGAGGTCGCCCAGGTGCAGCTGGTAGAGGTCGATGCGGTCGGTGCCGAGCCGGCGCAGCGAGTCGGTCACCGCCCGCCGCAGGTACGCCGGGGACGCGTCCTCCCCCGTCGCCTGGCGGGCCGCCTCGTCGAACGTGTAACCCCACTTCGTGGCGACGACCGCCTCGTCCCGCCGGCCGGCGAGGGCCCGCCCGAGGATCCGCTCCGAGTGCCCCGCGCCGTACGTGTCGGCGGTGTCGAAGAAGGTCACGCCGAGGTCGAGCGCGCGGCGGACCGCCCGGACGGACTCGTCGTCGTCGACGACGCCCCAGCCCAGCGGCTGGACGCCCTCGGCCCAGGGGCCACCGATCGCCCAGCACCCCATGCCCAGGGCGCTCACCTCGATGCCGCTGCGACCCAGTGTCCGCGTCATGACTGCCATCGACGCATCCTGTCACCCCCGGCCGACCGGAGGGGGGTGATCGCTTCGGGTGTCAGGACGGCCAGGCGCGCGCGAGCAACTCGCGCGTGTCGCCAAGCAACTGCGGCAGGACCTTGGTGCGCCCGATCACCGGCATGAAGTTGGCGTCCCCGCCCCACCGGGGCACCACGTGCTGGTGCAGGTGCGCGGCGATCCCGGCGCCGGCCACGCCGCCCTGGTTCATCCCGAGGTTGAAGCCGTGCGCGCTGCTGACCTTGCGGATCACCCGCATGGCGGTCTGCGTGAACACGGCCAGCTCACCCGTCTCGGGGCCGTCGAGGTCGGTGTAGTCGGCGACGTGCCGGTAGGGGCAGACCAGCAGGTGCCCCGGGTTGTACGGGTAGAGGTTGAGCACCACGAAGACGTGCTCGCCGCGCGCCACGACGAGGCTCTCCGACTCGGGTCGGCCGGGCGCGAGGCAGAACGGGCAGCCGCTGGGCTTCTCGTACCCGCCCTCGGGCCGGTCCTCGCCCGAGATGTAGGTCATCCGGTGGGGTGTCCAGAGCCGATCCAGGCCGTCCGTCATGGCGTCGCTGCTGTCGGTGTGTCCGTCCGCCCCAGTCACAGCAGCGATCCTACGACCCGGTGCGGGGCGTCACCGAACCGCGCCGGCCACCCGTGGTACGGCGGACCGGCGCGGCCCAGGGTCGACACGGCACCGTCTGCCGGAGGGATCCCTTCCTCACGCCTCCGCGGCGGACGGGCCGATGTTGCTGCGCGAGGACACCACGTCGACGACGTGGTTGACCGCCTCGGCCATCGGTACGCCGTTGCGCTGCGAGCCGTCCCGGTAGCGGAACGACACGGTGCCCGCCGCGACGTCGTCGTCGCCGGCGATCACCATGAAGGGGATCTTCTGCTGCTGGGCGGTGCGGATCTTCTTCTGCATCCGGTCGTCACCGGCGTCGACCTGGGCGCGGATGCCCTCGGCGCGCAGCGCGGCGACGAAGCCGTGCAGGTAGTCGGTGTGGTCCTCGCGGATCGGGATGCCGACCACCTGCACCGGGGCGAGCCAGGCCGGGAACGCACCGGCGTAGTGCTCGGTCAGCACGCCGATGAACCGCTCGATCGACCCGAACTTCGCGCAGTGGATCATGACGGGCTGCTGCCGGGTGCCGTCGGCCGCCTGGTACTCCAGCCCGAAGCCCTTCGGCTGGTTGAAGTCGTACTGGATGGTGGACATCTGCCAGGTGCGGCCGATGGCGTCCTTGGCCTGGACGGAGATCTTCGGGCCGTAGAAGGCCGCGCCACCCGGGTCGGGCACGAGCTCCAGCCCGGTGTCCCGGGCACACTGATCGAGCACGGCGGTCGCCGTCGCCCAGTCCTCGTCGGAGCCGACGAACTTGTCCGGCTTGGACTCGTCGCGGGTCGACAGCTCCAGGTAGAAGTCGGTGATGCCGAAGTCCTGCAGCAGGCCGAGCACGAAGGCCAGCAGGTGCTTGACCTCGGCCGGCGCCTGCTCCTTCGTGCAGTACGAGTGCGAGTCGTCCTGGGTGAAGCCGCGCACCCGGGTCAGCCCGTGGATGACGCCCGACTTCTCGTACCGGTAGACCGACCCGAACTCGAACAGCCGCATCGGCAGCTCGCGGTAGGACCGCCCGCGCGACCGGTAGATCAGGTTGTGCATCGGGCAGTTCATCGCCTTGAGGTAGTAGTCCGCCCCCTCGAACTGCATGGGCGGGAACATCCCGTCGGCGTAGTACGGCAGGTGACCCGAGGTGTGGAAGAGGCCTTCCTTCGAGATGTGCGGGGTACCGACGTACTCGAAGCCCTCCTCGATGTGGCGGGCCCGGACGTAGTCCTCCATCACCCGCTTGAGCACGCCGCCCTTGGGGTGGAAGACCGGCAGGCCGGAGCCGATCTCGTCGGGGAAGCTGAACAGGTCGAGGTCCGCGCCGAGCTTGCGGTGGTCGCGCCGCGCGGCCTCCTCGAGGAGCTTCAGGTACGCCTTCAGCTCGTCGCGGGTCGGCCACGCGGTGCCGTACACCCGCTGGAGCTGCGGGTTCTTCTCCGAACCCCGCCAGTACGCGGCGGCCGAGCGCATCAGCTTGAACGCGCCGATCAGCCGGGTGTTCGGCAGGTGCGGCCCCCGGCACAGGTCCGACCAGCAGACCTTGTCCTCGCTGGCCGCGAGGTTGTCGTAGATGGTCAGCTCGCCGCCGCCGACCTCCATGACCTCGTCCGAGTCCAGGCCCTCGCCCTTGACGTCGACGAGTTCCAGCTTGAACGGCTCGGCGGCCAGTTCGGCCTTCGCCTCGTCGAGGCTGTTGAAGCGCCGCCGCCGGAACCGCTGGCCGGACTTGACGATCTCCTGCATCCGCTTCTCGAGCTTGGCGAGGTCCTCCGGCTGGAACGGCTTGTCGACCGCGAAGTCGTAGTAGAAGCCGTTCTCGATCGGCGGGCCGATGCCGAGCTTCGCCTCGGGGAAGACGTCCTGCACGGCCTGGGCGAGCACGTGCGCGGTGGAGTGCCGCAGCACGTTCAGCCCGTCCGGGGTGTCGATGGCCACCGGCTCGACCTCGGTGTCGGCCTCCGGCCGCCAGTCCAGGTCACGCAGCTGACCCTGGGCGTCGCGGACCACCACGATCGCCTTGGGCCCGGTCGTCGGCAGGCCGGCCGTCGCCACCGCGTCGGCCGCCGTCGTCCCGGCGGCCACGACGACGGGGTCGGCCACGACGGGGATACGGGGTGCGGACACGGTGACTCCTCACGGGCAGGCGGTACGGATGCTGCCGATGCTATCGGTCGTCCCGGCCGTCACCCGCTGCGGTGTGCGGAAGGGACCGTTCTCCGGACGACGCGCCCGCGTTGAACCTTTCCGTCCCCGCGTCCGAACTACCAGGTGCGGCCGGAGCCGGTTCCGGCCACGTGGACACGGATGGGGACGACGATGGCGAGGACGCGCGAGGGGCGCGGCCGCCGGGCCGGGGCGGTGACCGCCCTGGTCGCGGGCGCGCTGCTGGCCTGGCCCGGCACGGCGTACGCGGCGGACGTGACGGTCCAGCCGACGCGGGCCCGGCAGGGCGAGGCGGTGAAGCTGGAGTTCGTGGTGCCGGAGGAGCGGGCCGGCACCCGCACCGAGCGGATCGAGGTCCGGCTGCCCGCGGACGCCCCGATCGCCGAGGTCTACCCGATGTCGGTGACCGGCTGGGCGCCCCGCATCGCCACCCGCGAGCTCGACCGGCCGGTCGCCGGCATCCACTCCTCGCGCGTGACCATGGTGACCAGCGCCGTGACCTGGTTCCGCATGCCGGGGTCGGCGGCCGGGCCGGCCCGGCTGACGCTGGCGGTCGGCCCGCTGCCGCAGGTGGAGCGGCTGAGTTTCGAGGTGCTCCAGACGTACGCCGACGGCACGGTCGTCCGCTGGTCGGGCCCGGCGGGCGAGAAGGCGGCGCCCGCGCTCACCCTGCTGCCGCCGGCACCGGGCGCGGCCGGGGGCGGGCACGGCCACGGCGCGGCGCCGGGTACGCCCGGCGCGGGCAACCCGGCGGGTACGGCGGACGCCTCGGAGCCGGACGGCGGCAACACCAACGGGCTGCTCGCCGCCGGCCTGCTCGCGGGCCTGGGCGGCGGCGTCGTGGGCGGCTGGCTGCTCAGCCGCTGGCGCCGCCGGGAGCCGTCAGGCGAGCGGAACGACCTGCGCGCGGTCCTCGACGGCGACCCGCCGGGCGACGAGGTCCGACCGGCGGAGCGGACCACCGCGACGGACGAGGCGGCGCGGACGGACACGGCCGAGGAGGCGGAGCGGACGGACACGGTGGCGCGGAAGGGTGCGGTGGCGGCCCCGACACGCTGACCTCGCTCCACCGGCCCACACTCTCGCCCCCTTTGCTCTGCTTCAACGGACGCACCAGTTCCGGCCGGAATCCATCGCGTGGGTTGAAGCAGAGCAAAGGGGCGAAGGGCCCTGGGTGCTGGCCAACGGGCACGGCCGGCACCCGGCGCACCGCCGGCACCCGCGCACGGCCGGCACCGGCGCACGGCCGGCATCGGCACGGCCGGCACCCGGGCACGACGAGCAGCAGGCCGGAGCCGCGACCATGACGCCTCGGCGTCCGCCGGCGGCGCCACGGTCCGCAGGCCGGCCGGCGCGGCAGTCAGGGGAGCCAGTCGGGCAGCGGCTCGCGGGCGTCGAGCCATTCGGTCGGCACCCCGCCCGGGGTGCCGACCCCGGTGTACGCGGCGACCACCGCCCCGACGATCGCGGCGGTGGTGTCCACGTCACCGCCCGCCTCGACGCAGGCGCGGACCGCCGCCGGGTAGTCGTCCAGGTGGCCGGCGGCGACCCAGCAGGTGAAGGCGACGGTGTCCTGGGCGGTGACCCGGGAACCGTTGCCGAGGGCGGCCACGACCTCCGCCAGCGGCCGGCCGAGCAGGCCGGCGGCCCGCCGTACGCCCCGGTGCACCTCGGTGGCCGGGTCGAGCGTGGCGGCCACGCCGGCGAGCAACCGGCCCGGTTCCGGGCGGTGCCCGTCCAAGCGACCGCGGGCGGACAGCGACGCGGCCACCGCGACCGCGACCGCGCCGGCGACGCCCTCCGGGTGGGCGTGGGTCACCTCGGCCGAGGCCCGGGCCTGCGCCGCCGCCCGGGCGGTCGAGTCGGCGAAGTACGCCCCCAGCGGCCCGACCCGCATGGCGGCGCCGTTGCCGCACGAGCCCTGCCCGTCGAAGGCCGACGCGGCGGCGACCGGCCACGGGGTGCCGGTACGGATCAGCCGCAGGATGGCGACCGCCCCCGGGCCGTATCCCCGGTACGGCTCGCACCGCTCGGCGAACGCGAGGGCGAGCGCGTCCCGGTCGATGCGGCCGCCCTCGGCGAGGGCGGCGACGACGGAGCACGCCATCTCGGTGTCGTCGGTCCACGCCCACGGCGGGGGCGGGAGCCGGCCGGCGGCCAGATCGGCCGGGCGCCGGCCCGGAACGAAGAACTGGGAGCCGAGCGCGTCGCCGACCGAGAGGCCGGCGAGCGAGTCCCGGGCGAGCGCGAGTCGGGTGTCGGCGAAGAGCGTGAAGGACATCGTTGTACCAGCTTGCCGGTTTTGCGGGGGCGCCGCAACGCGATCAACTTGCCACGCCGAGTACCGTCTTGGCGTGGCCACCGTGCTCCTGGTCGAAGACGACCACGTCGTCCGCGGCGCGATGCTGCGTTCCCTCGCCGACCGGGGGCACGCCGTGCACGCGGTGGGCACCGCGCTCGACGCGCTGCGCCGGGTGGCGGCCGAGACACCCGACCTCGTGGTGCTCGACCTGGGGCTGCCCGACCTCGACGGCTCGGACGCGCTGCGCATGCTGCGGGGCATCACCGACGTGCCGATCATCATCGCCACCGCCCGCGACGACGAGCAGTCCGTGGTCCGGCTGCTGCGGGCGGGCGCCGACGACTACATGGTGAAGCCGTTCACCGGCGCGCACCTGGACGCCCGGATCACCACCGTGCTGCGGCGCGCCGGCCGGGCCAGCCGGAGCGTACAGCCGGCGGTGCACGAGGTCGGCGGGCTGCGCGTCGACGTCGGGGAGCGCAGCGCCCACCTCGACGGTGAACCGCTGGCGCTGACCCGCAAGGAGTTCGACCTGCTGGCGTATCTCGCCGCACGACCCGGCCGGGTAGTGTCCCGCCGCGAGCTCTTGGAGGAGGTATGGCGGCAACCGTCGGTCGGCGAGGACCAGACCATCGACGTTCACCTGTACTGGCTGCGTCGCAAAATGGGCGAGTCCGCGGCGAAGCCACGCTACCTGCGCACCGTGCGGGGGGTGGGCTTCCGACTGGTGCCGCCGGACTGAGGCGGACGCTGGCCCTGGTCACGGCCGGCATGTGCACCCTGGTGGCACTCGCGTTCCTGGTGCCGCTCACCTCGAGCCTCGGCGACCGCGCCCGCGAGGAGGCGATCGCCGACGCGGCCCGGCGCAGTGCGCTGGTCACCGGAGCGCTCGCCGTGAGCACCGCCCCGGAGGTGGTCGAGCGGGCGGTCGCGGCCAGCGGGGACGACCCGGCCACCCGGCCGGTGGTCCACGGGCTGGACGTCGACGCGTCCGCGGGCCGGGCCGCCGCCGCGGATCTGGAGCGGGCCCGGGCCGAGGGGCGCTCGCTCGTCGTCGACGTCGACGGTGGTGTGGTACGCCTCGACCCGGTGCTGCTCGGCGACCGGACGGCGGTGGTCGAGGTCTTCGTGCCCGGGTCCGAGCTCGACGGGGGCTCCGGCGACCGGTGGCTCCTGCTGCTCGGCGTGACCGTCGCCCTGGTCGGCGCGGCGGTGCTCATGGTGGACCGGGTGGCGGCCCGCGCCGTGGACGCGGCGCGCGGCCTGGTCCGCGCCGCGGGCGCCCTCGGCGGCGGCGACCTCAACGTCCGCGTGGAGCCGACCGGCCCGCGGGAGCTGGCCGAGGCCGGGTACGCGTTCAACCGGATGGTCGAGCGGCTGGTCGACGCCCGCGCCGACGAGCGGGAGCTGGTCGCCGACCTGTCGCACCGGCTGCGGACGCCCCTGACCGCGCTCCGGCTCGACGCCGAGGCGCTGGAGTCCGACGACACGAGCATCGGGACGTTCAGCGAGGCCGAGCTGGACCGGCGACGCGGGATCCGGCGGATCCGGCAGGCGATCGTCACCCTGGAGGGCGAGGTCGACCAGCTCATCAAGACCACCCGCAAGGCGGTCACCCAGGAGACCGCGCCGGCGACGTGCGACGTGAGCGAGGTGGTCCGGGAGCGGATGGTGTTCTGGTCCGCACTGGCGGGCGACCAGAACCGGCCGCACCGGGTCATCGGCGCGCAGCTGCGCATCCCGGCGCCGGTGCCCCGGGCGGAACTGGCCGCCGCGCTGGACGCGGTGATCGGCAACGTCTTCCGGTACACGCCGCAGGGCACCGCGTTCGAGGTGGCCGTCTCCCGGCGGGACGGGTACGTGGCGATCCGCGTCGACGACGCCGGGCCGGGCATCGCGGACCCGGACCGGGCGCTGCGCCGGGGTGCGAGCGACCGCGGTTCGACCGGTCTCGGGCTGGACATCGCCAAGCGGGTGGCGTTGCAGGCGAACGGGTCGGTCAGCATCGACCGGGCCCGGCTGGGCGGGGCGAGCGTGGTCATGCTGCTGGCCGACCCGGAGGCGACACCCCGCCAGGTGAGCCGGTTCGGTCTGGTGGGCCGGATGGCCCGGGACGTCCGCGACCAGAAGGCCAGCGGCCGCCGGTGGCCGCGGCAGCGCGACACCGGCTGACCCGGGGCGGGCTGTGGGCCGGCGCAAGTCTTGCTTAGATCCGGGTTAACACCGGCGCCGTCCCGACGCGCAGCTGCCAGGATCAAAGGCACGAACCCATCAGTTCCGCCGGCCACCTGCCCCGCGCACCTTCGGCCGGTGGGGCCGTGCGCGCGGCGGGAGAATCGGTCCCCCCACACCGCCTCCCGCCGCGCGCCACTCCCGACACGACGCCGTGATCCGCATGATCAGGCTCGAACATGGAAGTAGTGGCCTTCCCCGCGGCGGGGAGGCCACTACTTCATGGATCGAGCACGATCTCGGCGACACGTACCGGCCGGCGGCCGGGGTCAGCGCGGGGCGGTCGCCAGGTACGCGTCGATCTCGCCGGCGAGGCGCTGCTTCGCGGTCGGGTCGAGGAAGGACGCGGTCACCGCGTTGCGCGCCAGCGCGGCCAGTCCGTCCGGGCCCACGCCGAGGAGGCGGGCCGCCACCGCGTACTCGTCGTTCAGCGTCGTGCCGAACATCGGCGGGTCGTCGGAGTTGATCGTCACCAGGACGCCGGCCGCCACCAGCCGGGGCAGCGGGTGGTCCTCGATCCGCGCCACGGCCCGGGTGCGCACGTTGGAGGTCGGGCAGACCTCCAGGGCGATCTGCCGCTCGGCGAGGTACGCGAGCAGCTGCGGGTCGTCGGCGGCGGAGATGCCGTGCCCGATCCGCTCGGCGCCGAGGTCGCGCAGCGCGTCCCAGACCGTCTGCGGGCCGGTGGTCTCCCCCGCGTGCGGGACCGACCGCAGGCCGGCCGCCCGGGCCTGGTCGAAGTACGGCTTGAACTGCGGCCGGGGTACGCCGATCTCCGGGCCGCCCAGCCCGAAGCTGACCAGCCCGTCGGGGCGCTCCTCCAGGCAGATCCGCAGGGTCTCCTCGGCCGCCGGCAACCCGGCCTCACCCGGGATGTCGAAGCACCAGCGCAGCTCGATGCCGAAGTCGGCCTCGGCACGCTTGCGGGCGTCCTCGATCGCCTCGCAGAACGCCGGCGCCGGGATGCCCCGGTGCACGTGCGAGTACGGGGTGACGGTCAGCTCGGCGTAGCGGACCTGCTGTCGGGCCAGCTCACGGGCGACCTCGTGGGTGAGGATCCAGACGTCCTCCGGATCCCGGATCAGGTCCACCACGCTCAGGTAGACCTCGATGAAGTGCGCGAAGTCGCGGAAGGCGAAGTAGTCGGCGAGAGCGGCCGGGTCGGCCGGGACCGGGCTGCGACCCTCGTGGCGGGCGGCCAGCTCGGCGACGATCCGGGGCGAGGCGGAGCCGACGTGGTGCACGTGGAGCTCCACCTTGGGCAGTCCCGCGATGAAGGTGGGCAGGTCGGTCACAGGTTCTCCTCTGCACGGGCGCCGGTTCGGGCGACGAAGAAGACGCGTCGGAATGGGAAGTACACCTGGCCCTCGCGGGGCGGGTACGCCTCGGCGAGGCGTACGCCCAGCTCGGTCCGGAAGGCGGACCAGCCGGCGGCGTCCAGCGCCGCCCGGACCGGGCGCAGCGCCGTCCCCTCCATCCACGTGAGGACGGGGTGGTCCCCGTCGGCCGGGGCCGGGAGCAGGTGCACGTAGGTAGTCTCCCAGGCGTCCACGGCGCAGCCGGCGGCGACCAGCAGGTGCGTGTAGCCGACCGGATCGTCGACGGGTGCCTCCCGCAGCAGCGGGCCGAGCAGGTCGCGCCAGGCGGGACGGGCGGCGACCGCGCGGAGGGCCCGGTGCGAGGGCGCGTCGAAGTTGCCCGGCACCTGCACCGCGATCACGGCGCCGGCGGGCAGCTCGCGGGCCCAGCGGGTGAGCAGGTCCTGGTGGCCGGGCACCCACTGGAGCACGGCGTTGCTGACGACGACGTCGGTGTCCGGGCCGGGGCGCCAGTCGCGGACGTCGGCGACGGCGAAGTCGACCGGGGCGGCCAGGGCGGCGGCGCGGTGCACCATCTCCGGGGAGGAGTCGAGGCCGGTCACCCGGCTGCCCGGCCACCGGTCGGCGAGGGTGGCGGTCAGTGTGCCGGGCCCGCAGCCGAGGTCGACCACGGCCCGCGGCCGGTCGGCGGGGACGCGGGCGAGCAGGTCGTGGAACGGCCGGGACCGTTCGTCGCCGTAGCGCAGGTACGCCGTCGGATCCCACACGCGAGCCTCCCAAACCGTACGTCCGTCTTGTTAACCGTACGGCCCGACGCGCGGCCCGGCAAGCGGATCACAGTGCGGCGTCCAGGGACGTTGCCAGTGTCGCGGCGAGGTCCAGGCGGCGAGCCGGCAAGGCGGAGTCCGGCCCGGATACCGGTGTTGTATCCGGGCCCGACTCCAACGCCGCCGGTCGTTGTCTGGGCCCGCCGGGGCGCGGCGAACGTTCCTGGACGCCGCACTAGGCTTGGGGCATGGAGCAGCGCACCTTCCCCCGGCTGGGCCGGACCGTCGGCGTGATCGGGCTCGGTGCCTGGCAGCTCGGCGCCGACTGGGGCACCGTCAGCGAGGACGACGCGATGGCGGTCCTCGCCGCCGCCGTCGACTCGGGAGTCTCCTTCCTGGACACCGCCGACGTCTACGGGGACGGCCGCAGCGAGCAGTTGATCGGGCGGTTCCTGCGCACCCGGCCCGACGCGGGGCTCACGGTGGCCACCAAGATGGGCCGCCGGGTCGCCCAGACGCCGGAGGCGTACACCCTCGCGCACTTCCGGGAGTGGACCGACCGGTCCCGGAAGAACCTCGGTGTCGACACCCTCGACCTGGTGCAGCTGCACTGCCCGCCGACGCCGGTCTTCGCCGACGACGCGGTGTTCGACGCCCTCGACACGCTGGTCGCCGAGGAGCGGATCGCCGGGTACGGGGTGAGCGTGGAGACCTGCGACGAGGCGCTCACGGCGATCGCCCGTCCGGGCGTGGCCAGCGTGCAGATCATCCTCAACGCCCTGCGCCTCAAGCCCCTCGAACGGGTGCTGCCGGCCGCGGCCGCCGCCGGCGTCGGGATCATCGCGCGGGTGCCGCTCGCCAGCGGCCTGCTCTCCGGCCGGTACGACGAGCACACCACCTTCGCCCCCGACGACCACCGCACCTACAACCGGCACGGCGAGGCGTTCGACGTCGGCGAGACGTTCTCCGGCGTCGACTTCACGGTGGGCCTGGAGGCCGTCCGCCGCCTCGCGCCGCTGGTCGGCCCGGACCGCACGATGGCGCAGTTCGCGCTGCGTTGGGTCGCCGACCAGCCCGGCGTGACCGTGGTGATCCCCGGCGCCCGGGACGCGGCCCAGGCCCGGGCCAACGCCGCCGTGGCCGACCAGCCGCCACTGTCCGAGCAGGACCGGGCGACCGTCACCGAGGTGTACGACGAGCTGATCCGACCGCAGGTGCACGACCGGTGGTGAACGGGACGGACCCCGGGCGGGGACGGGAGAACGTGATGAAGGGCTGGCTGACGCTCACGGTGGGCCTGGTGGCCGTGGTCCTCGGTGCGCTCTGGACGGTGCAGGGGCTCGGGCACGTCGAGGGCAGCGTGATGACCGGTGTGGACCTGTGGGTCGTCGTCGGCCCGGTCGTCGCGCTCGCCGGGCTGGTCCTGCTCTGGCTCGGCCTGCGCGCCCGCGACCGGCGCTGACGCTCCCGCCCGCGCCACCCCCGTGACACCGCGCCCCGGGGCGACCGACGCCGACGCTCCCGCCGGATCACGGCGCGCCGCGCGCATCCTGACCGGACACAGGGAAAGCCCCGCATCCCGGACGGGATACGGGGCTTCGCGTCGATCCGGGGGGCCGGATCGCCCACTGGCCGGGCTGCCGGCCGGCACCACTCAGAGGGGGCGGACCTGCTCGGCCTGCGGACCCTTCTGACCCTGGGCGATCTCGAACTCCACCCGCTGGTTCTCCTCCAGCGTGCGGTAGCCGCTGGTCTGGATGGCCGAGAAGTGGACGAACACGTCAGCACCCCCGCCGTCGACGGTGATGAAGCCGAAGCCCTTGTCAGCGTTGAACCACTTCACGGTTCCCTGCGCCATGTGTATCTCCTTCTAAAACTGGCGGCCGAGCACGCCGTGCGGCCGGTTGGCCGTTTTCGAGCAGCGGCGCCTGAGGCGGCCCCCGTTGAAGGAGACTTCTCTCAACCCACGCCATCTCTACAACAGCGTGGAACAGCAAACCACGTACGCAAAAACTCTGCACAGCCTACCGGACGAAATTCTCCGACATGTGACCTGTCGGATGCCAGAGATCAGTCCGGTGGGTACCTTCCGACCGGCGAAAGGCCCCCTCGCCGCTGGAGAAATGGCAAGGGGGCCCAGGTCGAGCGCCGCGTCAGTCCGGCCACCGGCCGGTCAACCGGCGTACGCCGATCGCGCCGCCCCGGTCGACGGCGGCCCGCACCACCGCGAAGATGGCCCCCTGCAGCGCCGCCGCCGCGAGGATCTCGCCCCAGCGGCGGTCCTCGTCGGTCGCGCTCGGCGCCTCGCCGTCGCCCGCGGTCACCTTCCACACCTGCCGGAAGATGACGCCCGCGACGGTGCCGGCGGCGATACCCATCAGGACGCCGACCGGCTTGTACGCGGCCTTTCCGATACCCCGGCTCACCGGCGCCTCCCTCGGACGATCATCAGCACGACGGCAGCGGCCAGCGCGCCCGCCGCGAGCGCGGCGAACGGCGCCGGGTTGCCCCGCACCCGCTCACCCCGTTGCCGGGCCTGCCCGCGCACCCGGGCGACCGTCATCGCGGCCTGCTCCCGCATCCGCTCCTTCGCCTGCTCGGTGGAGGACTTGAGGCGCTTCTTCACGTCGGCCTTGGCCGCCAGCGCCTCCACGGTCTCGCCCAACTCGACCCGGGTCCGCCGGATCTCCTCCCGGAGGGCCTCGGTGTCGCTGCCCCGCCCGTTGCCCGTCATGCCCGTCTCCCGTCCTTCACCGCCGCGGTGACGGTGTCGAGGTCCGCGCGGACACTGCGCACCGTGGCCGCCGGGACCGGCGGGACCGCCTGGCTGACCTGCTTCTTGCCGATCAGGGCGAGGATGCCCGCGACCAGGAAGAGCACCACCGCGACGATCAGCGCGGCCGCCCAGGCGGGCAGGACCAGGTCCAGCAGCAGGATCGCGGTCGCGACCAGGGCACCGAGGCCGTAGAGCGCCAGCGCGCCGCCGCCACCGAAGAGACCGATACCGATACCGGCGTGTTTGCCCTTCTGGGTCAGCTCCGCACGCGCGAGGGCCAGCTCGTCGCGGACCAGGCGGGAGACCTGCTCCGTGGCCCGCTGCACGAGCTCGGCGGTGGACGGCTCGCTCCCGGTCCGGGTCGTGCGGGCATTCGCCACGTCAGCCATGCTGTCCTCCTTTCATCATCACCGCGCTGTATGCCCGGAGTCGCCGCCCGTCAATCCTTCCCGGCCGTCCGACCGCCGCGTCCCCGCGACCTACCGGAAGGCGCGGGGTGTCGGGCAGCACGTCCCCGAATATGCGGAAACCAAACCTTCGTGCTCCCCTGCCCGCCCAACGCCGGCCTCGACGCGAGGTCACGCCATGCCGCCCCTTTCCCGCTCGCGATCATGCACATTCGGCCCCCCTTTGGCCCTTTCCGCACTGTTTCGTCCGGGCAGGACGTGCATGATCGGCGCGGATGGCGTCGGGGTGCCGACACGAACGAGCCCCCGGGCGCCGGAGGCGACCGGGGGCTCGTTCGGACCGGGGTCGGGTCAGCGGCGGGCGTCCACCGGTTCGTCGGGGCCGACGAAGGCCTCGCTGCGGGCGTCGCCGTCGTCGCTGCCGCCGAAGACCCGGGCGTCGTCGGGCACGTCGCCGTCGGCGAGCCGGCGGGCGGGGCGCCGGGGCTGCACCCACTGCCACGCCAGGTTGCTGTCGGCGTCGCCCACCTCGGCGCGCATCCGCGGCATGGCGGTCGGTCGCTGGTCCCGGACCCAGGCGACCAGGTGCTCGCGGACCAGACAGCGCAGGTCCCACAGGCTGCCGGCGTCCGCCGCGCTGACCAGGGCGCGGACCTTGATCATGCCGCCGGTCGCGTCGGTGACCTGGAGTACGCAGACCCGGCCGTCCCACAGCTCGCTGCTCTCCACCAGGCGGCGCAGTTCCTCCCGCATCGCCTGCACCGGCACCGACCAGTCCACGTCGAACTCGGCGGTGCCGAGCACCGCCGCCTCGGTACGGGTCCAGTTCTGGAACGGCGTGCTGGTGAAGTACGACGTGGGCAGGATCAACCGGCGGTCGTCCCAGATCTGCACCACCACGTAGCTGAGGGTCAGCTCCTCGATCCGGCCCCACTCCCCCTCGACCACGACGACGTCGTCGAGGCGTACGGCGTCGCTGAACGCGAGCTGGAGGCCGGCGAACACGTTGCCGAGCAGGCTCTGCGCGGCCAGCGCGGCCACCACACCGACCACACCGGCGCTGGTCAGCACACCGGCGCCGATGCCCCGCACGGCCGGGAAGGTCATCAGCATCACGCCGAGGGTCAGCACCACGATCACCGCGATGGTCAGCCGGCGGAGCATGACCACCTGCGTGCGTACGCGCCGGGCGTGCCGGTTGTCCGGCACGTCGACCCGGAACCGGGCGAGCGCCGTGTCCTCCGCGACCACCAGGAGCGCGGCGACCAGCCAGGCGGCGGTGGCGATCACGGCGAGCACCAGCACGTGCAGGAGGACCTGCCGCCACGCGCTGCCGACCGCGTACCCGGTGGTGAACCGGACGGCGAAGTGGACGGCGAGGACGGTGGCCGCGACCTGGAACGAGCGGTGCGCGTGCTGGGTCAGCTCCGTCATGAGCAGCGACCGCCGACCGAGTCGCCGGATCATCCGGTGGACGACCTCCACCACGAACAGGGCGATCGCCGCCGCAGCGAACACGGCGACGATCGTCCCGAGGTAGCTCTGCACAGGTAGTTCCCCTCTTCAACCGGACGTCGAGCGCATCGGGCAAAACCCCAATGGTGCCGGTGGACGGCGGAATCGACCAGTTCAGACCTTCCGGTAGCGGGACTGGAGGAAGCAGAACACGCCGAACGCCGCGATGCCGAGGGCGACCACGGTGAGCAGCACCTGCCCGTACGCCTGCTCGCGCAGCGTCCGCAGCGCGGCGTCGAGGCCGCGGGCCTTCTCCGGGTCGTAGTTGACGGCCGCGACGACCACCAGCAGGCCGGCGATCCCGTACGCGATGCCCTTGGCGACGTAGCCGGCGACGCCGAGCCGGCGGGTGAGCTGGCGGGTCCGCGGGCTCATCTCGCCGGTCCTCAGGTGCTTCTCGAAGCGCTTGACCAGCCCGTAGATCACCAGGCCGACGCCGATCGCGGCGAGGACGAGGCCGGCCAGGCCGACGAGCCAGCGACCGCCGGCGGACTCCATGGCCCGGCCGGTCAGGGCCTCCTGCTGGTCCGCGCTGTTGGCGGAGGCGTCCCTGAAGACCTTGAACGCGGTCCAGGCGAAGTAGAGGTAGACGAGGGTCCGCCCGAGCGAGGCGAGCCGTTCCCAGACCCGTTCCCTGCCCTGCTCGGCACGGTGGCCGACGGCGGCCTCGAGGGCCTGCCAGCTCGCCATGGCCGCCAGGCCGACCGCGATCGTGACGACGAGGACCTTGCCGAGGGGCTGGGCGGCGATGGTCCGCAGCGCGCCGGACTGGTCACCGCCGGCGGCGGGCTTCCCGAACGCGATCTGCAGCGCCAGCCAGGCGAAGAGGAGGTGCACAACCCCGTAGCCGATGAAGCCGGCCCGGGCGAGGAGTTCCAGCCACTTGCTGTTCGCCGTGCGGGCGGCGGTGGCTTCGGCGTTCCGGGTGAGAGACATGGCGGCTCAATCTCCGGACGCGAAGATTTCCAAACGTGGCCCCACCGCCGCCGCCCGGGCTCAGCCGGCGTTGGCCGCCACCTGGATCTTGACCTCCTGGTCGGTCACGCTCTCCAGCGTGACCGCGAAGTCGCCGACCTGGGCGGCCTGCTGGCCGGTGGTCAGCGTCACCTGCTCGCCGGCGATCTCGACGGTCACCTGGTCGCCCTCAGCGCCGACCAGCTTGGCCTCGACGCCGAGGATGTTGGCCGAGGCGTCGACACCCCGGTCGAAGGTGACCGTGCAGGAGCCGGCCAGCGAGCAGTCGGTGGAGGCGCCCTCGGAGCTGCAACCGGCCAGCACGGCCACACCGAGTGCCAGGCCGGCGAGCAGGCCGGCGGCCCGGCGGGCGGGGGTCAGGGGGAGCTTGCGTCGGTTCGTCACGGCGCCAAGAGTACGAGACGCCGGCGACCCGGCCATGATCGTCGGCGGCCGCTAGGGTCCGGTCATGCCGTTCGACATCGCCCGCACCCGGGCCGCGTACCCCGCCCTGACCGAGGGCCACGTCCACCTCGACGGTGCCGGCGGCACCCAGACCGCCGGAGCGGTGATCGAGGCGGTTGCCGACTCGATGCGGACGGCGCTCGGCAACCGCAGCGCCGCCAACCTGCCGGGCCGCCGGTCGCTGGACCTGGTGGACGCCGCCCGGGCGGCGGTGGCGGACCTGGTCGGGGCGGCGCCGGAGGGCGTCGTGCTGGGCCCGAGCGCGACCGCGCTGACGTACACGCTGGCCCGGACGCTCGGCGCGACCTGGCGGCCCGGCGACGAGGTGGTGGTGTCCCGGCTCGACCACGACGCCAACGTCCGGCCGTGGATCCAGGCCGCCGAGGCGGCCGGCGCGACGGTGCGCTGGGCCGAGTTCGACGGGCGCACCGGTGAGCTGTCCGCCGGCCAGTACGCCGACCTGGTCGGCGAGCGGACCCGGCTGGTCGCGGTGACGGCCGGCAGCAACGCGATCGGCACGGTGCCGGACGTGCCGGCGATCGCCAAGACCGCCCACGCGGCCGGTGCGCTGGTCTGCGTGGACGGCGTGCACTCGGTCCCACACGGGCCGACCGACCTCACCACGCTCGGCGCGGACTTCCTGGTCACCAGCGCCTACAAGTGGTCCGGGCCGCACCTGGCCGCCATGGTCGCCGATCCGGCGCGCTGGGAGCGGCTGCGCCCGGCGAAGCTGCGCCCCTCCTCCGACGCGGTACCCGACCGGTTCGAGTACGGCACGCCGAGCTTCCCGCTGCTGGCGGGCGTGGCCGCCGCGGTCGACCACCTCGCGGGCCTGGACCCGACGGCGACCGGGAGCCGGCGGGAGCGGCTGCGGACCAGCCTGGCCGCCGCCCAGGCGTACGAGGAGTCGCTGCTGGCGCGGCTGCTCGACGGCCTCGCCGCGCTGCCCGGCCTGACCGTGCTCGGCTCGCCCACGCGGCGCTGCCCGACGGTGTCGTTCCGGCTGGCGAACCTGTCCCCGGCGGCGACGCAGGAGGCCCTCGGCGCGGCCGGGCTCTGCCTCTCCTCCGGCGACTACTACGCCTACGAGTACTTCCAGACGATGGGGCTGCGGGACAGCGGCGGGGCGGTCCGCGCCAGCATCTACCACTACAACACCGACGCGGAGGTGGACCGCCTCCTCACCGAACTGGACACCCTGACCCGCGCCGGGGGCAGAATGGCCGGGTGAGCACCCTGGTCGAGGACAATCCCGCCAAGCACCGTTTCGAGATCCTGGTCGACGACGCCCTCGCGGGCTTCACCGCGTACGTGCCCCGGGACGGGTACCTGGTCTTCACGCACACCGAGGTGAACGAGAAGTTCCAGAACATGGGCGTCGGCGCGGCGCTGGTCCGGGGCACCCTCGACCAACTGCGCGAGCGCGGCACGAAGATCGTCCCCCAATGCCCCTTCGTGGCGGCCTTCATCAAGCGCCACCCCGAGTACGCCGACCTGGTGGCCCAGGGGACCTGACGCCCGCACCCGGCGCCAGGCGCCCCGACGACGCCGGGCCGGCGCCCGTCAGGCGGCGCCGGTGAGGATCTCGGCGGCGGCGACGCCGGCGGCACGGGTGGCGCCGTGGGTGGCGAGATGCACCCGGCCGGTGACCAGCTCGGGCACGCCCAGCTCGACGACGACCGCGTCCGGACGGGCGGCCAGGGCGCGGTCGACGGCCGCCCGCATCCACCGGTGCCGGTGCAGGTCGCGCACCACCAGGACGACGTGGCGGCCGGCGGCACCGGCCGTCGGATCCCGGGGCACGTCGGCCTCGGCGTACCGGACGGCGGTGGTGCCCGGCAGCAGGTCGGCCAGCGGGGCGGCGACGCCCCACGGCGTCTCCGAGCCGATCGCGATGTTGCGCGGCGGCTCGAACTCGACCACGTGCGCCGGGCCGGCCAGGGGCAGCAGGCCGAGCCCGCCCCGGGCCGTGGTGACCCGCACGGCACGCCGGGCGGCGGCGAAGCCGACGCCGGAGCCCTCGTCCGGCAGCCGGACCGGCCGGTCGGCGCGGGCGGCGACCGTCCAGGCGGCGAGCTGGCCGACCCGCTTCGCGGCCTCGGCGAGCCGTTCCTCCGGCAGGTCCCCGGAGACGACCGCGGCCACGATCGCGTCCCGCAGGTGCCGCGCCGACTCCTCGTCGGCGCGCTCGCCGCCGACGCAGATCGCGTCGGCGCCGGCCGTCAGGGCCCGCACCGCCGCGCCGGCGAAGCCGTACCGGTCGGCGACCGCCCGCATCTCCACCGCGTCGGTGACGATCACGCCGGAGAACCCGAACTCGTCGCGGAGGAGTCCGGTGAGGATCCGGCCGCTGAGGGTGGCCGGCAGTTCCGGGTCCAGCGCAGGTACGAGCAGGTGCCCGGTCATCACCGCCTGGACCCCGGCGGCCACGGCCGCGCGAAAGGGGGCCAGCTCCACGGCGTCCAGCCGCGGCCGGTCACCGGTGATGCGGGGCAGGTCGTGGTGCGAGTCGACCCGGGTGTCCCCGTGGCCGGGGAAGTGCTTGGCGCACGCCGCCACGCCGCCGGTCTGGAGGCCGCGTACCCAGGCGGCGGTGTGCCGGGCGACCAGGGCCGGGTCGGCGCCGAACGAGCGGACGCCGATCACCGGGTTGTCCGCGTTCGAGTTGACGTCGGCGTCCGGCGCGTAGTTCAGGGTGACGCCGAGGGCGGCGAGTTCCGCGCCGAGGTCGCGGGCGACCTCCTCGGTCAGCGCCGGGTCGTCCACCGCGCCGAGCGCGAAGTTGCCCGGCCGCGAGCTGCCCCGGCCGGACTCGATCCGGGTGACGTCGCCGGCCTCCTCGTCGATGGCGACGACGACGTCCGGGCGCTCGGCGCGCAGGGTCGCGGTCAGCGCGGCGACCTGCTCCGGGTCGACGACGTTGCGGGCGAAGAGGACCACCGAGCCGAGCCCCTCGCCGAGCCAGCGGCAGACCCAGGGCGGCGGCGTGGTGCCGACGAAACCGGGCTGCAGGACGGCGGCGGCCAGGGACGCGAGATTCCCCTCGGGCATGGTCACGCTCCCACTCCGGCCTGCTCCTCGATCACATCGCTCATGCGGTCGTCGTCCCCCGTCTCTGCGCGGCCCGGCACCCCCGCGACCGGCGGCGGTGCTGCCATGGTCACACCGCGCGATCAAATAGTCAATAAACCTTACAGTTGCCGTCCCCACATCTGGCGGCGACAGTGCGGGGATGGACACCGTGCTGCTGGCCGAGGCGACGAGCCCGGCCGACGTCCCCGGCGTACGCCTGCTCGGCGTGGTGGTGGGCGGCCTGCTGCTGCTCGCCGCGATCCGCGCAATGTTCCGCCGCTGAACACCCGGACCGCACCGCCGCTCCCGCCCGGCACCGCACGTCGCTCACGCCCACCCTCCGCGCGGGCGCGGCGAACCGCCGCCGAAGCCGGTGCCGCCCGGCGCGTTCTCACGGCGCTCCTCCGGGTACCGACCCGTCGACGGCTTTCCGGCGAGGGGGACGACCATGAGGATCGGCTACTTCCTGTCCACCGAGGAGTTCACGCCGGCCGAACTGCTGGCGCAGGCACGCGGCGCCGAGCGGGCCGGCTTCGAGGCGCTGTGGATCTCCGACCACTACCACCCGTGGACCGACGCGCAGGGGCAGAGCCCCTTCGTCTGGTCGGTCATCGGGGCGCTGAGCCAGGTGTGCCGGCTGCCGGTCACCACCGCGGTCACCTGCCCCACCGTCCGGATCCACCCGGCCGTGGTGGCGCAGGCGGCCGCGACGAGCGCGGTGCTGCACGAGGGGCGCTTCGTGCTCGGCGTCGGCACCGGCGAGGCGCTCAACGAGCACATCCTCGGCGACGTGTGGCCGCACACCGACACCCGGCTGGAGATGCTCGAGGAGGCCGTCGCCGTGATGCGCGAGCTGTGGCAGGGCGGCTTCGTCAGCCACCGCGGCCAGCACTACACCGTCGACCACGCCCGGATCTACACGCTGCCCGACACGCCCCCGAAGGTGTACGTGTCCGGCTTCGGCCCGAAGGCGGTCGACGTCGCCGCGCGCATCGGCGACGGCTACATCAACACCTCACCCGACGCCGAGCTGGTGCAGCGCTTCCGCTCCGCGGGGGGTGGCGACAAGCCGGTCCAGGCCGGCTTCAAGGCGGCGTACGCGGACAGCGAGGACGAGGGCGCGCGGATCGCGTACGAGCGCTGGCCGAACGCGGGCGTACCCGGCGAGCTGTCCCAGGTGCTCTCCTCCCCGCGCCACTTCGAGCAGGCCGCGAGCCTGGTGCCGCAGGAGATGATGAAGTCGGCGTTCGTCTGCGGCAACGACGCCGACGCGCACGTGGCGAAGATCGAGGAGTACGCGAAGGCCGGCTTCGACGAGGTGTACGTGGCCAACGTCGGCCCGAACTGGCCGGGCCTCTTCGACCTCTACGAACGCGACGTGCACCCCCGCGTCCGCTGACCCGTCCGGCGGACAGCGGCGGAAGAAGCGGCATCAGTGCCGCATCGGCGAGGTGCCCGACACAAAGGAGCCCCGGCACCCATCGCGGGTGACCGGGGCTGCCTGCGCTCGGGTCAACCTACGGTGCCGATCTCCTTGGCCAGGTTGACGAAGCTCCGCCAGGCCGCCGGCCCGAAGGTCAGCGTTCCGCCGTCTCGATCCTTCGTGTCCCGGACCAGGACGATGCCCGGAAGGTTGTCGGCGACCTCGACGCACGAGCCACCGTTGTTGCCGCTCTTCGTGCTCTTGCGCCACTGCGCACCGGTCATGTCCATGATCCTGCCGCTTCCCTGATCAGGTTCAACGATTGGTTTCGGGAGAGGGCGTCACCCCTGATGCGCTCCCACCTACGACTGAGCGTAGCAACGTCCGCAGCTTGATTTAGGATCTGTGCTGGCGCCTGGCTGTCGACGTGCGCGACGTGCTCGCCACCAGGTAACTCGGCGATGATGAAGCCTCCGCCGAGCCCCGGATACATGCCGACGTCTCTGGGCACGATGTGCACCTGCACCGCGGTCATGGTCGCGTACTCGGCAAGGTGTTCGACCTGCTCGCGCATCAACTGGCGGTTGCCGTACGCCGACTGATACAGCACGCCCTCGAAGATGACGGCCGTCAGTAGTGGCGGACGCTCCCGGCGCAAGATGGCCTGACGCTCGATGCGAGAGGCGACCAGTTCATCAACTTCCGCCGGAGTCAGCGCCTCTCCGGCCAGCGTTGCCCGCGCGTACGCCTCGGTCTGAAGCAGGCCGGGCACCCAACAGTGCTCGAACCATCGCAAGGCGACCGCCTCGCGTTCCCAGTCGACCCACTCGCGTAGCCACTGCGGCTCACGGCGCTTCAGGACATCAGGCCATAGGTCACCAACGTCCCGCCCAAGGATCGCCGCCACCTGAGCGCGTCGGCGGGGTTGCGGGACACGTCCCGGCGAGACCCAACGCGCTGCCGTCTTGGAATCTACGCCCGTCTGAGCGGCCAGACTCTCCGCCGTCTGGCCTGCCTTGGCCATGGCTGCCTGAAGCGCAAGGTTCATCCCACCTCCATCATGGACGTCCCGGACATCAACAGACCATACGCCAACGCTGTGTACTGGTCCCGTAGCTCTCGGCAGGGTGGCCTACAGACGGCGTGAGCCGGTGGAGGACCCGAAGCCCGCCGGCCGCGTTCGTGCCGGGGGTCGCCATGGGCGAGCAACCGAGGCGACCCCCTCTCACGTTCCGGTGAAGGAGGCTCGGCAGTGAAGGTCCGCTTCTGGCAGCGCGGCTCCAGGGTGTCCATGCTTCGACCGCAAGGAGTGCACCCCGCGTGGAACGCGCCAACGCGCGTCCTCCGGCCGATCGAGCCCGACCCGCGCCGGCTGACCCTGCCGCCCATCGAGCCCGGTCCAGGCCGCGCCGGCAACCTGACCCCGGCGCAGATGTATCGCACCATGTGCGAGCGTGGCCGGTGAGTGGCCGTCCACACCTTCCGGGCCGTCCCCACTGGCGTTGCCGCACGTGCGGCGCGCACTGGCCGTGCCAGCCGGCCAAGCTCGCTCTACTGACCGAGTTCGCCGGGCACACCGTGGCACTCGCCTTCTACCTGGCGGCAGCCCTACGCGAAGCGGTCGACGACGCCGCCAAACTCGGTCAGACGCCGGACCTTGCGGCGCTGACCGGTCGTTTCGTTGGGTGGGTCTCGGTAGCCCACCGCAGGACCAAAGGAGGTGAGCAACGCGCGCCAGGCGAGAGCACCGCCGCCCCCCGCCTAGACTTAGCCCGCCCCTGACCTGCCCGGACACGCGACAACGGAGACGACATGCAGGTGACCGAAGCCCTTGACGCCATCGCGGCACTGATCCGCGCCAGCGAGCATCCAGACATCACGGACGTTGCGCGCTATGGCACGGACACCCGCGCGGGCGGACAGTCGCCGTCTGGCGTGAAGGTGATCTACCAATCCGGCTCCGCCGCGATGCTCTGGGCTGCCGACGCACCCCGCCCGGCACCGGCACCCGTACCGCTTCCCGCCGAGATGCCGCCGCCAGCACAGCGGGCCACCCGGCTGCTCATGTTCACCGTGCAACTCCTCGACGTCGCCCGTCCGCCGATCTTCAAGAGCTGGGAGCCGTGCGGCTTCCCCGATGTTCACCTGACGCCGGCTGCTTTGCGGATCACCTGCCAAGACGGAAGCACGCTCTACCTTCGCGTGACTGCCGCAACCGGCCCGACCGGCGACCCAACCGAGGACCCTCACCCCGATTACCGATTCCCCGAAGGAGTCCGCACATGGCCCCCGGTAGTCAGTGCTCAGTCTGTGGTGCCCGAGTAGGCGTCTCCCCCGGCAAGCCGTGCCCGCCGCACCAGGCGATGGGTAGCCGAGGCACGTGCCCCGGCTCGGGACAGCCGACGTACTGACCGCTACAACGAAGTGGGAGCCCCGGCCGCTCGCCTCTCAAGGAGCGAGAGCCGGGGCTCTGTCGTGAGCCGGCGGGGTGGCGGCATGGCCCCTTCAGCCCGGCCGCGGTTTCGCCGCTGATCACCCGGGGTACCTCCGGCCCTCGATGAAGCTGTCCACGCACTCGATGACCTTGCGCCGCGCCGCGAAGAACCTCTTCGGCTGGACGGCGCTGCGGCCCCACCAGCTCGCCGCGATGCGGGCGGTGATGAAGCGCCGTGACGCGCTGGTGGTCCTCCCCACCGGCGCCGGCAAGTCGGCGATCTACCAGATCCCGGCCAGCCTGATCCCCGGTCCCACGGTGGTGATCTCCCCGCTGCTGGCCCTCCAGCAGGACCAGATCGCCGCGCTGAACGAGCGGCAGCGGCCCGAGCTGCGGGCGGTCCGGATCAGCTCCGACGAGTCGCCGGCCCAGCAGGCCGAGGCGATCGAGGAGATCCGGGCCGGACGCGCCGAGTTCCTCTTCATCACGCCGGAGCAGCTCACGAACCCGGACCGGATGGCCGAGGTCCGGTCGCTGAAGCCGGCGCTGGTGGCGATCGACGAGGCGCACTGCATCTCCGCGTGGGGCCACGACTTCCGCCCCGACTACCTGGCGCTGGGCCACCTCATCGAGGGGATCGGCCGGCCGCCGGTGGTCGCCCTGACGGCCACCGCCTCCCCGCCGGTCCGCGACGACATCGTCGCCCGGCTGCGGCTGCGTACCCCCGAGATCGTCGTGTCCGGACTGGACCGGCCCAACCTCTTCCTCGAGGTGGCCCACTGCCCGACCGAGGACTACCGCTGGCGGCGGCTGATCGCGTTGCTGCGCGACGACGAGCGGCCGGGCATCATCTACGTCCCGACGCGACGGGCCGCGGAGGACCTGGCCGGGCGGCTGACCGACGCCGGCTTCCCGTCGAAGCACTACCACGGCGGCATGCCGGCCGGGGCCCGGGCAGAGCTGCACGAGGCGTTCCTCGCCGACCAGGTGCCGATCATGGTGGCCACCTCGGCGTTCGGCATGGGCATCGACAAGCCCAACATCGCCTGGGTGGTGCACATGGCACTGCCCGACTCGCCGGACAGCTACTTCCAGGAGATCGGGCGAGCCGGGCGCGACGGCGAGCCGGCCCGGGTGCTGCTGCTGTGGCAGGCCGAGGACGTCGGGCTGCAACGCTACTTCACCGGCGGCCTGCCGGACGAGAACGAGCTGCGGGACCTGTCCGCGCTGCTGCGGCGCAAACCCTGCACCCGGAAGGAGCTGCGGGAGCTCACCGGCCTCGGCCCGCGCAAGCTCGGGCAGTACCTCGCGTTGCTGGAGCAGGTGGGCGCCGCCGAGCCCCGAGGCAGGCAAAAAATCGGCGCGCCGCGCTACTCGCCGACACCCGTGGAGGCCGCCGCGGCGGCCCTCGCCGAGGCGGAACGGCAGCAGACGGTGACGCGCTCGCGTACCGACATGATGCGCGCCTTCGCCGAGACCACCGCCTGCCGCGGCCAGACCCTGCTCGCGTACTTCGGCGAGCAGATGACCGCGGTCTGCGGGCACTGCGACAACTGCCACGCCGGCACGAGCACGGCGGACAACGGCGCGGTCGGCCCGTTCCCGGTGCACAGCCAGGTCCGGCACCCCGAGTGGGGACCGGGTCTGGTGTTGAGCTACGAGGACGACCGCATGACGGTTCTGTTCGACGAGGTGGGGTACAAGACGCTGTCCGTCAGCGTGGTGTCCGAACAGGCCCTGCTGACGCTGGACTAGCCTGAGGCGGCCGCCCTCGGCGGGGCGGCCGGACGCCGCGACGCAGCGCGGCGGTCGGAGACGCCGTGGCGCGGGTGGCCGTGGCGGGCACGAGCGAGAGAAGGAGCGGTGCCGTGATCGAGCAGCCGGCGTACACCGGGTTCGGTTTCACCGACGGGGAGTGGGGGCTGCTGGTCGGCCTTCCGCAGTCGGTGCTGACGGCGGCGAGCGCCGCGGAGTCCGACGGCACCCGGCGCACGATGGCCGAGAACGCGGCCGGCATGGACACCATCTCCGCCGGGCGCGAGTCGGCGAGCCCGCTGGTGGCCGCCGTGGCCGGCGAGATCGTCACGCGGGTCGGTGACCCCGAGGCCGGCGCGGAGCTGCCGGTGATCGAGCCGGCGGACCCGCGGGCGCTCATGGAGGACGTGCTGGGCCGGGCGAAGGAGGCGGCGGCGCTGCTCGCCGCCAAGGTGGACGAGGGCGAGGCCGGAGCGTACAAGCACTGGCTGATCGAGATCGCCGAGCAGGTGGTCGGCGCGGCGTCCACCGGCGGCATCCTGGGCCTCGGCGGGGACGTGGTGAGCGACACGGAGCGACGGTTCCGGGACCGGCTCTCCCAGGTCCTCAACGACTGACGACGGCGGCGGCGGTGGTCCCGGCGGGGGCCACCGCCGCCGTCGTGCGTGCCGACTGCCGGGCGGTCAGGCGACCCGGCGGCGGAACAGCAGCGCGGCGAGCACCATCGACGCCACCAGGATCCCGACGCACCAGGCCACCGCGCGGGCCGGCGCCGTCCCCGCCGGGGGTCGCCAGCAGCAGCGCGCGCAGCGTCTCGATGACCGGGGTCACCGGCTGGTGGTCGGCGAACCCGCGCAGCCACGCCGGCATGGTCTCCACCGGCACGAACGCGCTGCTGGGGTACGGCAGGAACATCACCAGGAAGGTGACGCCGCTGGCCGCCTCCGGGGTGCGGGCGAGCAGGCCGAACGCGGCGGACAGCCAGGACACGGCGAGCAGGAACAGCAGCAGCACCCCGGCCGCGGCGAGCGTGCTCACGCAGCACGGTCCCCGGCGGACGAGATGGCGGACGGCATGACGGCACTACCGGTCGAGACGTTGGACACGACGCTGGTGTCTCCGGCGGACCGGTTCCCGCTGTGGTTGGCGATGTCGGACGACGTCTCCGCGCCGATCAGTTTCACCAGTGAGCACGCGCACGACTTTCGCGGCCGCGCCCGGCTGGTCGGCCTCGGCGACATCGCGGTGACCCGCTTCCGGTACCAGTCCCTCGTCGGCCGCACCTCACGACTCATCCGGCAGGGCGACCCGGGGGTCTACCAGATCGCCCTCCCGTACGCCGGCTCCCGCGCGATCAGCGCCCGCCGGCGCGACCCGGCCATCCCCAACGGCGACTTCACCCTCATCGACTGGGGTCGCCAACACGACCTCTCCCACATCATCGGGGCGGAGGGGCAGGAGCCGGCGGCCCACCTCGACGCCGAGGAGGAGACCGTGGCACAGTCGATCCGCCGGCGCCGGCTCGAACGCTGCCGGCACGACCTGCTCGCGCCCCTGCTGCGACAGCTGCCGGTGCACCAGGTCGCCCGCCGGTGGGGTTCACCGACCCGGCCCACTTCAGCCGTGCCTTCCGCGCCGCGTACGGCATGAGCCCGGCGGCGTACCGGGAGCGACACGACCCGTCCGCCGCGGAAGGATCCCGCTCCCGGCAGACCCGATCCGACACCGCCGAACCGGAGGGACCATGCTGACGCCGACGATCGTGGACACGGAGCAGGTGGCGGCGGCCGACCGCTTCGGGATGTGGCTGGACCTGGTGGCGCGTACGGCGGCGCCGCTGCGGATCCACTCCGCGCACGCCCACGACTTCACCGCCCGGGCCGAGCTCATCGAGCTCGGTCCGATCCAGGTCGTCAACTACCGCTACCCGTCGCTCGACTGCTTCCGGACGCCCAAGCTCGTCCGGCAGTCCGATCCCGAGATCTACCTGCTGGCGCTGACCACCGCGGGCGCCAGCGCCGCCGAACAGGAGGGCCGGCGCAGTGCCGGCCACGCCGGCGAGTTCACGTTCTACGACGGTTCCCGACCGCACGAGGTGCACCACCAGGGGGACGACGGTGGCCGGGAAGCCGCCCGCTCGATCGTCGCGATCCTCCCGCACGCGGCGCTGCCGCTGCCGTCGCAGCGCCTGACTCCCCTCCTCGGTGGCCGGATGCCCGGCACGGAGGGGGTCGGCGCCCTGCTGGCCCAGTTCCTCACCCAGATCGCCACCCATCCGGAGCAGTACCACGCGGCGGACGCCGGCCGGCTCGGCACCATCGGCCTCGACCTGGCCACCACCCTGCTCGGCCGGCACCTGGTGTCGGAGGACGCGATCCCCTCGGAGGTACGCCGGCGGGCCCTCGTCACCCAGGTGCAGGCGTACATCCAGCAACGCCTCGGCGATGCGGCGCTGAGCCCCCAGGCCGTCGCCGACGCCCACCACATGTCGCTGCGCTCGCTGCACCGCCTCTTCGAGGCCGAGGAGACGACCGTGGCGTCGTACATCCGTGGGCTTCGGTTGGAGCGCTGCCGGCGCGACCTCGCCGACGTCGCGCTGCGCCGGCAACCCATCCAGGCCATCGCGGCACGCTGGGGCTTTCCCGACAAAGCACACTTCAGTCGGTTGTTCCGGAGCGTGTACGGAACGACCCCGCAATCCTGGCGGGAGTCGGCCGGGGATAGGCACGGATAGGCAACCGCACGGCGTCCGCGGTCAACCCGCCCGGGGGACACTGGACACCGAAGCGGCCGCCCCCTCCGGACGCCATGCCGGCGCGGGCGGCCCGCCGAACGGGGGCCGTGGCGGGGCGCCCGTCGCCGTGACGGCGGCGGGCGGTCGCCCGGCGGTACCCCGGCCGGCCTCCTGATCTCCGGCTCCGCCGCTGCCACCCCCAGGGGCCACCGGCGGAGCCGGTCAGGCCTCTTCCAACAGTTCCAGCACAGCCCGCTCGGCCTCCTCGCGCGGTGTCCGCGGGTCGACCGGCGCGACCACACCGTCGTGGTAGAGGTCCACCACGCGCGGGTCCACGTAGGACGCGCGTGCCACCGTCGGCGTGTTGCCGAGCAGTTCCGCCACCTCCCGCATGACGGCGGCGACCGCCCTCCGGCGTGCGGTGACCGACCGCTGCCGGCCGACGGTGGCCAGCTCGGTGGCCGCCAGCACGGTGGCGTGCCAGGTACGGAAGTCCTTCGCCGTCATCTCGCCGCCGCTGGCGTCGCGCAGATACTCGTTGACCTCGTCGCTGCGCACGTCCCGCCAGTCCCGGCCGTCCCAGTACCCGAAGAGGCGGTCGGCGGCCCGGCGGCGGCGCCGCAGGTTGGTCAGCACCCGGCACAGTTCCGGATCCTCGATCCGGCGGACCTGCTCGATGCCGCCCTTGGCCGGGAACTCGAACACCACGCAGCCACGGCGGGAGCGGGCGTGCTCCGGGCGCAGGGTCGACACGCCGAAGGTGGGGTCGTCCCCGGAGGCGTACTGGTCGTTGCCGACCCGGAACATGCCCATGTCGAGCAGCCGGGCCACGGTCGCGAGGACCCGGTACCGGTTCAGTCCCCGGCCGTCGAGGTCGTGCGCGATGCGCTCGCGGAGCTTCGGCAGCCGGTGGGCGACCTCCAGGACGTGGTCGAACTTCGCCTCGTCGCGCTTGCGCCGCCACTCGGGGTGGTAGAGGTACTGTTTGCGGCCGGCGGCGTCGATGCCGGTGGCCTGGATGTGCCCGTTCGGGTACGGCGAGATCCACACGTTCTGCCAGGCGGGCGGGATCACCAGGTCTCCCAGCCGCGCCAACTGCTCCGGGTCACGGACCTGCTCGCCCGCCGGGTCGAGAAACACCCAGCCCTCGCCGCGCCGGCGGCGTCCGTACCCCGGCCTGCCCGGATCGCTACGCCGCAACCGCACCGGTCGTCCGCACCGCCTGTTCCACCTCGTCCACGGCGGCCAGCACGTCGTCCACACCGACGGCCGCCAACGTCGGGTGGATGCCTACCCCGTCCCACCTGGGCCAACCGTGTCCGTCGGCCCACAACACCCGGTGATACGCCCGGTCGGGTGGTGGGCCCCACTGGGCGGGGGAGGCCGGGCCGAAGAGGAGGACCGAGGGGGTGCGGTAGGCGGTGGCGAGGTGGGCGATGCCGGTGTCGCCGCTGACGAGGAGTCGGGCGTGGGCGACGAGGGTGGCGAGGTGGTGCAGGTCGGTGCGGCCGGCGAGGATCGCGTCGTCGGGGAGCCCGGCGAGATGGGCGACGCGCCGGGCGAGGGGCGCTTCGGCGGCGTTGCCGGTGACGACGACGCGGTGGCCGGCGGCGGTGAGGTGGCGGGCGACGGCGGCGAACCGCTCCGCCGGCCAGCGCTTCGCGGGGATCTTGGAGCCCGGGTGCACCACGCTCACCTCGGCGGGCAACGTCCCGAGTGGTGGTCGGGTGAGGGTGAGGTCGGTGCGGTCGGTGGGGATGCCGTACCAGGCCAGCAGTCGGCACCAGCGGTCGACCTCGTGGTCGTCGGGTCGCCAGGGTGGGCCGTCGTGGTGGTCGGCGTCGGGGTTGGCGAAGGCGAGCAGCCGGCCGGGTCGGGTGGCGGTGAGCATCCGGTGTGACTGGGGGCCGCGCCCGTGCAGGTTCACCGCGACCTCCGGTCGCCCGACCGACTGATCGAGTCGCCCGAGCCCGTCGGCCGGCACCAGCCGGTCGACCGCCCTCACCAGGTCGACCAGCGGGGTGAGCCAGGCCGGGGCGGCCAGGGCGAGTTCCCGGCCGGGGTGGGCGCGGCGCAGGGCGCGTAGCGCCGGGACGGCGGTGGCGAGGTCACCGACGCCGAGGGCCCGCAGGACAAGGATCACGGGTACGAGGACTCCTGCTCGGCGCAGACCACGATCTCGCGTACCGCGCAGCCGGCGGGCTGGGACAGGGCGAACAGGACCGCGGCGGCGGTGTCGGCGGGATCGTTGAGGATCGCGTCCGGACCCGGCTTGTACTTCGCGTCCCGCTCGTCGAAGAACGCGGTGCGCATGCCACCGGGGATCAGCAGGGTCACCCCGACCGTGCCGGCCAACTCGGCGGCCAGCGCGCGGGTGAACCCGACCACCCCGAACTTCGCCGCGCAGTACGCCGTCGCGTCACTGACCGCCTTCACCCCCAACGTCGACGCGACCGTGACGATCCGACCCCGGGACGCCTCCAGGAAGGGCAGGGCCGCCCGGATGACGGCGGCGGTCGCCAGCAGGTCCACCGCGACGATCCGGTCCCAGGTCTCCCCCGGCACGTCCGCCAGGCGGCCGGGCACGTCCATCCCGGCGGCCGTCACCACGGCGTACAGGCCACCGGCGCGTTCGGCGAGCTGCCGCGTGGCCGCCTCGGCGCCCCGGGTGTCCGCCAGGTCGCACTCCACCCACGGCACCCCGTCCGCCGGCGCCTGCCGGTCCAGCACCACCGGGCGCCCGCCGGCCCGGGCGACGGCCGCGACGACGGCCGCACCCAGCCCGCTCGACCCGCCGGTCACCAGGACCGTGGATCCGGTGTTCATCGCGTCCCCTCCGCCGGGTGGGACACGGCCGTCGCGCCGGGCGGCGCGCAGCCGAGCCGGTCGGCGGCCGGCACCGTGTCGCTCAGCCGGGAGGCGCCGGCGCTCCGCTCCCGCGCGGCGGCGATCATCTCGGTGGTCGAGCGCCCGTCCAGGTACGGCACCACGACGGTGTGCCCACCCCAGCGGCGCAGGAGCTCCGCCTCCGGCAACGCCGGCTCGCCGCCCCCGGTGGCGTAGTCACCGCCCTTGACCCAGATGTCCGGCCGCAGCCAGGTCAGCGTCGCGTGCGGCGTCGACTCGTCGAAGATCATGACCGCGTCGACGCAGCTCAGCGCCGCCAGCAGGCGGCTACGGTCGCTTTGGGACATCACCGGCCGCTCGGGGCCCTTGAGAGCGGCCACGCTCGCGTCGGAGTTCAGGCAGACCACCAGGCAGTCACCGAGTTGCCGGGCGGCCTGCAACGTCGCCACGTGACCCGCGTGCAGGAGATCGAAGCAGCCGCCGGTGGCCACGACAGTGCCGCCGGCCGCGCGTACCTCGGACACCACCGCGGAGGCCGCCGCCACGCCGATGCGTTCGCCCGCGACGCCGGACACCGCGGGCGGCAGGACTCGGGCCGGCGGGGGCAGCACCGACGCCACTCCCCCGTCCGCCACGTACGCGGAGGCCTCCGCCACCGCCTCCTGCACCGCCTCCGACACCAGCGCGCCCCGGGCCAGGGCGAGGGTGGCCGTGGCCGCGAACCGGTCCCCGGCCCCGCAGGTGTCCCCCTCGGCCGTCATCGGCGCCGGTACCACCAGCGGCGTCGACCCGGCGTGACAGAGCAGCGCGCCGTCCCCGCCCAGCGTCACCGCCACGGCACCCGCCCGCCAGCGGCGCCGCAGGCCCTGCGCGCCCCGCGAGGCCATGGCCAGGCGCGTCGCGCCGGGCTGCACCTTGGCCAGCTCGCGGACCTCGGACTCGTTCGGCGTGGCCAGGTGGACCCCGGGCACCGCCGCCGGCCCCCGGGGGTGGGGGTCCCAGACCACGGGTGCCCGCGTCGCGGCCAGCGCCGCCCGCAGCGCGGGCTGCCGGGCCACGCCGCGACCGTAGTCGCTGACCAGCACCGCGGAGGCGTTGGCGATCACCCGTAGCACCGCGTCGGACGGCGGCCTGGGCTCCCCGGGGGCGCCGCCCCGGTCGTGGCGCAGCAGGACCCGGCCCCGGGCCCGCAGCCGGACCTTCTCCGGCGTGCCGCCGGCCAGCCCGAGCGCGTACACCTGGACACCGGCCGCGGTGAGCAGCGAGCTGAGCCGGGCGCCGCCGGCGTCGTCGGCGAGGGCGGTCACCAGGACGACCTCGGCGTCCGGCGCCGCCGCCGCGAGCGACGCGGCCAGGCCGGCGCCGCCCGGCCGGTCGGTGTACGTGGTCTCGTCCAGCACGGGCACGGGCGAGTCCGGGCAGAGGCGGTTCACCACCCCTTCCACGTCCCGGTCCAGCAGGGTGTCACCGACCACCACCACGGGTCCCCTCACGCTTCCCCCCTCATCGCGCCTAGACCTGCGGCCCGCCGTCCAGCACCACCTCGACCCCGGCTCGCACCGGGCCGGCCGCCGGCGCGGCCGGCGGGTCGGCCGGTGTACCTGTCGTACCCGAGACCGCCGCCCCGACCCGTGTCCCGGCCGGCGCGGCGAGGGCCGCCGGCAGCGCCCGCTCGACGTACTCGCAGAGCACGTGGCTGGAGACCAGGTGCAGTTCCTGCACCACCTGGCTGTCCGGGGAGTCGACGGCGAGCGTCTCGTCGCAGAGGTCGGCGAGGGGGTTGGGGGCGGGGCCGGTGAAGGCCCAGCAGCGCAGTCCGGTGTCGTGGGCGGCGTGGGCGGCGTGCAGGAGGTTGGGGCTGGTGCCGCTGGTGGACAGCAGCAGGAGGATGTCGCCGTCGCGGCCGTGGGCGCGGACCTGGCGGGCGAAGACCTCGTCGTAGCCGTAGTCGTTGCCGATGGCGGTCATGGCGGAGGTTTCGGCGTGCAGGGCGATGGCGGACAGGGGTTGGCGGTCGTCGCGGAGTTTCCCGACGAGTTCGGCGGTGAGGTGCTGGGCCTCGGCCGCGCTGCCACCGTTGCCCGCCACCAGCAGCCGCCCGCCGTCCACGAGCCGGTGGGCGAGCGTCTCGCCCCACCGCGCCAGCAGGTTCTCGCACCGCCGGTACGGCAGCAGGGCCGCGGCCAGGTTCGCCAGGTGGACGTCGAGCGGCGACCGCCCCGTCATCCGGCCACCACCCGGCTGGCCCGACCGACGGCGGCCACCTCGCCGTAGACCTCCGCCAGCCGTTCCGCCGTGGCCGCCCAGGAGTACCGTTCGCGGGCCCGCTCCCGGGCGGCGGTCGCGTACGCGAACCGGCGGATCCGGTCCTCCAGCAACCTCTGGACGGCGGTACCGAGAGTCCGCGGGTCGCGCGCCGGCACCAGGTCACCGGTGACCCCGTCGACCACCGTGTCCTTGATTCCGCCGACCGCCGTCCCGATCACCGGTACGCCGCAGGCCATGGCCTCCAGCGGGGTCAGGCCGAACGGCTCGTACCAGGGTGCGGCGACCAGGATGTCGGCGGACCGGTACCAGCGGCCCATCTCCTCCCGGGGCACCGCGCCGACCAGCTTCACCCGGTCGGCCACCCCGCAGGTGTGCGCCAGGGCCCGTAGCCGGCGGGCGTACGGGTCGCTCTCCAGCAGGCCGGCCGGCGGCCCGCCGACCACCACGCATTCGGCGTCCGGCACGTGTGCCATCGCCCGGATGACCGTCTGGAAGCCCTTCCGCTCGACCAGCCGGCCGACGGTGAGGATCCGCGCACGGCCGTCCTCGCGCTCGGCGGCCGGGCCGAGCGGGGCGAACGTGCCGAGGTTGACCCCGGACGGGACGACCGTCAGCCGGGACCGGGGCACCCCCATGCGCACCAGTTCCCCCACCTCGTCCTGGCACTGGGCGATGACCCGGTCCACCGAGCGGCCCAGCTCCCGCTCGTAGCCGATCCGGCGGGCCGGGCTGGTGTCCTGCACGCCCTGGTGCCGCCGTTTCACCACCCCGAGCGCGTGGTACGTCTGCACGACGGGCACGCCGACCTGCCGGCCGGCGGCGAGCGCGGCGAGCCCGCTCATCCAGAAGTGCGCGTGGATCACCTCGGGCGCCCAGTCGCCACCGCGCCAGCGGTCGACCAGCCACCGGCTGAACTCCCTCATGTGCGGCAGCAAGGCGTCCTTGGCGACCGGCTCGGCCGGGCCGGCGGGGACGTGCACCACCTCGTACCCGTCCGGGCTGCGGACGGTGACCGGCAGGTCGACGGCGTCCCGGCGGGTGTAGACCCGCACGTCGTGCCCGGCGGCCGCGAGGGCGGCGGAGAGCTCGGCGACATGCGTGTTCTGGCCGCCGGCGTCCTCGCCGCCGAGGACGGCGAGCGGGCTGGCGTGCTCCGAGATCATCGCGATGCGCATACTTCCTCCTCCAGCAGCCGGTCCCAGTCGGCGAGGAAACGCTCGAGGCCGTACCGCTCCCGCGCGGCCGCGCGGCCCACGGCCCCCGCCCGGCGCGCGAGCGCCGGGTCGGCCATGAGCCGTCGGGTGGCGTCGAACAGGTCGTCGACCCGGGTGGAGAGGGCTCCGGCTTCGGGTGGCACCGCCATCACCGCCTCCGTGGTGGCCAGCGCGACGACCGGCATGCCGATCGTCATCGCCTCGATCAGGCTCAGCCCGAGGGAGGTCCACCGGCACAGGTGCAGGTACGCCCGCCGCCGCCCCAACTCGGCGTGCATGCGGGCCTGGGGCAGGTCGTCGTGGCTGGTCAACCGGTCCGCCGGCAGCCCCAGGTGGTCGGCGAGGCCGGCCACCTTCATCCCGAAGACGTCCAGCGGGGCGATCTCGGCGAAGCGCGCCAGCAGGTCGGTGCCGGTCACGCGCCAGCGGCGTACCGGCTCGTTGATGACCACGGCGAGCCGCTCCAGCTCGCCGGTGTACTCGACCGCCGGTGGCACGACGCCGTGGTCGACCACCGTCGTCCGGGTGCTCCCGGTGTCCCAGAAGAGCTGGTTGAACGCGGTGACGTGGGCGATCAGCAGGTCGTCGCGGTCGGCCATCGGGTGCCGGCTGTTGGGGACGTCGCCGTCCTTGGGGGTGTTGTGCTCCACGAAGATCGCGGCCAGGTCGCGGCCCGGCCGCCGGCCCAGCCAGTCGGCGGCCAGGTCGAACTCCTCGGGACGTTGCAGGATCACGAGGTCGACCTCGGCGGTGCGCAGGTCGTCGGGGGCCACCTCGACGGCGCTGTCCGGCCACGGGTAGGTGCGGGCCCGGCCGAGGCCGTACGGGCCGCGGTCGTGCGTGACCGGCACCAGGTACCGGTGCTTGCCGTGCACGAACGACGTGGTCCACGAGCCGTGCACGTGCCAGAGGAGGACGTTCATCGGCCGCTCCGGCCGACCGTCGCGACCGCCGGTGCCGCCTCCCCCGCCGGTGCCGGCTCCGCCGCCGTTCGCGACGGGGGTACGCCCAGCAGTGCCAGCCCGTCCAGCACCTCCCCGGGTGTGATCCGGCTCAGACAGGGGTGGCCCGGGACGGGGCACCGCGCGGCGCGGGTGTCCCGGCAGGGGGCGGCGGCGTCGCCGAGCCGGACGGTCGGCACCCGCCACGGCCCCCACTGTCCGAACGGGACGGTGGGTGCGAAGAGGCTCACCACCGGCACGCCGTACGCGGCGGCGAGGTGGGCGGGACCGGTGTTCCCGACGACCACGGCGGCGGCGCCGGCCACGGTCGCGGCCAGCTCCGCCAGCCCGGTCCCGCCACCGAGATCCACGGCGTCGTCCCCGGCCACCCACGAGGTCAGCTCCGCCTCGTCGGCGCCCCCGGTCACGACCACCCGGTGGCCCGCGGCGGTCAGCGTCCGGACGATCCCCGCCGCCAGCTCGGGCGGCAGTCCCCGGGACTGGGCCGCCGACCCCGGGTGCAGGACCACGTAGCCCGGCGGACCGACCTGCGACGGCGCCGCCGGCACCGGACGCAGGCGGAGGGCGGGTTCGTCGTGCTCGGGCAGGGCGTAGCCGGCGGCGGCCGCGAGGGACAGGGCGCGTTCGGGTTCGGGTACGCCGACCGGGACGCGGTGCCGTACGTCGAGCAGGGATCCCGGGTAGTCGTCGCTGATCGCGGAGATCCGGCGGACCCCGACGGTGCGCAGCAGCAGCGCCAGGGGCAGCGGTGACTGGTGGTAGCTGGTGAAGATGACCGCCTCGTCGGCGTCGACGGCGGCGAGCGTGGCGGTGAGCGCGGCGATGTCGTCGGGATCGACGGGCCCCGGGGCGGGGTCGATCCAGGGCAGGCGGTGCTCGATGACGTGGTCGACGCCGGGCAGCAGGTCGGCGGCGGCGCGGCCGCGGGGCCCGCACAGCAGCACGACGCGGTCGGCGTGTGCGGCGACGGCGCGGATACCGGGGCCGGTGACGAGGACGTCTCCGGCGGAGTCGGCGCGCACCACCAGCACGGTGCCGGCCCGGCGGCCCGCACCGGCCGCTGTGGTGATCCGCCCGGCGGTGCTGGTCCTGGTGGCGGTGCGACCGGTGGGGACATCGAGCGCCGGCTGGTAGGTGGCCGGGTCGACGGCGGCCTGCCGGCGCAGGATCTCCCCGACCGCAGCGGGCAGATCCGGCGCGACCCAACCGGCGGCGTCGATCTCCTCCGGGCGGGTCACCGGCGTCGGAACCAGCACCGCCTGCGCCCCCGCCGCCAGCGCGGCCGTGACGTCCCGACCGATGTCACCGACCAGCACACACCGGCGCGGCACCGTGCCCAACTCCCGCGCCGCGGCGC
>NZ_JAATEO010000002.1 GCF_012034245.1 Micromonospora thermarum
TCCTCACTCGCGAGGCTGACGTCAGCCGATACCTTGACCTCTACGCCAAGATAAAGAGCGCCGCGTTGACGCCAGCCGACAGCCTTGACTTCCTCGCCGCGGTGGGCGAGGAGAACAGAAAAGGATCTCAGCATGGATGACAGCAAGTTCACCCGCTGGTACAAGTCCACGCGAAGCAGCGGCGGAGACAACTGCGTCGAGGTGGCCATCGCAGCTGACGGTACAGTCGGCGTGCGCGACTCCAAGGACCCTACCGGCGGCATCCTGGAGTTCGGCTCCGCTGCGTGGGCGGGTTTCGTTGCTGAGATTGTTGGTGAGTCCGGTAGCTGAGAAACGGCCCACACTCCGATCACCCTGGGCCTGCGCATCGGGCATTCCGGTGCGCCAGCTCGAACATTGAGTCTGAACGGCCGGTTTGGCGGGTCTCCGCAGACGCCGAACGCCGGCAGGAAGGGTGTCGCCCATGCTTGAAACCCTCCCTGGCGCGCTGACATTCTTTAGGACAGCGAACGGCATCGATCGGGGGACAGTCAATGGGAAGGGAGATCATCCCGAATAGCCAACTCAAGGCTGCCCGCAAAGCTCTGTTGTCGCCGTCTGGCTCTGGCCGCCCCATGTCCCGGCAGGAGCTAGCTGATGCCTGCAATCTTGAGCTGGCCAGAATGTGCGAGGCGATGGGAAGCGGGCAACGCTGGGCTGGCCTGACGGACAGGACCATTGGCGCCTTGGAACGAGGCGAGATCCGATGGCCTAACCGCGACTATCGCAGAGCGCTGTGCACAGTCCTCAACAGAGATGAAGACTCGCTCGGGTTCTACATCGATCGCCCCTCTGAGCGCGATGGTGAGGATCGGTCAGGAACCCGCCACAGCTCGGCTCTGCTGCATGACGCGATGCCGTCAGGGGCCACCCAGCCTTCCAGAGAGAGCTGGGTCGCCGAGTTCCGCGGACTCCAAGGTCAAGTGGCTGGCACCTGGGACAGCACAAGCTCTATCTACCCAGGCGAGCCGTGGTCGGCCGACGACCGGGCCGATACCGTGGATGATGTGAAACGCCGCACTGCCTTCGCTCTACCAGCTTTATCGCTGCTCGCCGCCTCGATGCCGTCTGAGCCATGGAACCGCTTGGCCTACATGCTTGAGCACCCACAACAGCTCGACGGGCCGACCCTCGAGCAGTTGGAAGGGCACACCGCCGAGCTGTTCCGGCGGGAGGAACACTTGCCAGCCCGTCAGCTCGCCGCGCACTTGGACGCTCACGTGCGACGGCTGGAGCGGTTGGTGGGTCGGGTACCTGCTCCGTTCGAGCGCCGAGTGCTCATGACCACCGGCGAAGCCCTAGCCCTTGCCGGTTGGGTGGCATGGGACAGCAAACGGCACCAGACCGCACGCGACCTTTATGCCCGCGCACTCCGCGCCGCCGACGAGGCTGGTGACGGCCCGTTGTACGCCTGCGTGCTGGCTTATCAGAGCTACGGCGCGGAGGCAGCCGGGAACCTGGTGCACGCTCGCCAGCTCCTCATAGCGGCGCAGAAATTCGTGCGCGGCGAGCACAGCGCCGCCACCCGCGCTTGGCTTGCTGCGCGCGAGGCGGAGGTAGATGCGGCCCTTGCTAAACCCATGCCAGCGCTACGGGCGCTCGACCGAGCGATGACCGCCTACGACTACGCCCACCCGCACCGCGAGCGCTCTTGGACAGGCTTCTTCACACCGAGCCGCCTTGGCAGTATGACTGTCACGACCTACGCCCGGCTTGACCACGCCGACCTAGACGCCACCGCAGAGGCCGTCGTGGCCTCGTTGCCGCCCAGCGATGCGAAAGTCAAGGCCGTCATCTTGGCGGACGTTGCGACGGCCGCCATCCAGCGTGGCAGGCACGACCGAGGTGCGCAGCTGGGACACCAGGCACTTGAGCAAACACTGAGCCAGGAGGCCAGCCTTGGCCGGCAGCGCCTCCACGACCTTCATCTGATGATTCAGGACAAGCGTGATGACGCCGATCTAGCGGAGCTGGATGACCGTCTACTCGCGCACATCGTCTAGCTCTTGGGCGTCGTCTCCTCGCTGACCCACGAGAGATAGGCAGGGTTCCCGGCCAGGATAGGCAGCAGCACAACCTCCGGGACGTCATAACTGTGATGCTCGCGAATGTGCTGCTCCAGTTCGGGATAGCGCTCTGCCGTCGTCTTGAAGGTGACGTACCATTCCTCAGCGCTCTCCACCTTGCCCTCCCACCAGTACGTGCTCTTGATCGGGCCGGACACCTGCGCACAGGCAGCCACCCGCGCCTCGACCGCGCTGTGTGCCAGCGCCTCGGCAGCCTCGCGGGAGTCGGTCGTCGTCACCGCTTGGGCGTGCTGGTAGTCGGTCACGTAATACCTCCATGGCAAGCGGGTGGGCGAAGTCCATCTTCGCGCATTGAGAGCGGGCGCCGCCACGGAGACTGCACTCGTAGGGCAGCGCTCCTGTTATGCGAGCGGTCGGACCGGGCCCCGAAACGCGAAAAGGGCCATTGTTCGTGCGTGGTGGTGGGACGAGCCCACCACCACGCACGTTGGCGTCTAGCCGTTTTCGGTGCTTCGGTCCGTGTCGGTGGCTCGGCTGCCGAGTACGCGTACGGTGGTGCTCATCTTGATCGGCAGGTCCTCGTCGCCCTTGAGGAATGGCTGGATGTCGATCGTTCGGCGGAGGCTTCGGCCGGGGCCGTAGGGCTGTTGGCGTTTGTGGCCGGATACCCAGAATCGGTGGTCGGGCTTGGCTCGCGTGCGGGGGCTGGCGGGTTGGGTCCGTTTCGGCGGCGGGGTGCTGCGGGGTTTGATGCGCACGATCCGGACGTCGGGGGCGGGGCGCTGGTTGCGCTGGTACGCCTTGATGGTGCCCTTGGGCAGTTTCGCCGGTATGGCCTCGGCCGTCTGCTGGTTGATCAGAAGCCAGGTGGTGATGAGGGGGCCGAGCGGGTGGTGGCCGTCGAGCGTGGTGCCGCTGGCGATGAATTCGGCGTGGATCGGTACGAGCCAGCCGATCTCGTGTCGCAGCGCGGGCATCAGGTCGTCGTCCAGGGCGCTGCCGACGCTGCGGTAGCCGATGACGTGCCAGCCGTGGGCGTGGGGTGTCCAGGAGACGGCGGCGAGGTGCCGGGGGCTGCCGACGGGTTCGGGCCAGGCGAGCAGTCCGGCTGGTGTAGGGGCGACGTCGTCGGTGGCCGTTGCCGGGGGTTGGTCGGCGCTGACTTCGTTGACCAGGTCGGTGAACTCTTGGTTGATCCAGTACATGGGTACGAGGTCGAGCTGATTGGCTAGGGCCCGCCGCTGGCCGGGGTTGTTGATGGGCGCGGGCAGGTTCGCGGGGCCGCGTAGGAGCCCGGTGAGCCGGTCGCGGATCTTCGGCAGCATGTCGGCGGTGAGCCGGGCTGGTGGCCAGTCGGTGGTGGTGAGCAGCGTTCGGCCTTCGCGGCCGAGAATGATGCCGCGGTGTAGCGTGCGCAGGATCGTGTACTCGTCGCTGCGGGGCGACCACAGCATGGCGGCGGCGCAGTGGGCGGTGAGGGCTTCGGAGTCGTCGGCCTCGATGAACTGGGTGCACCGGTAGCAGACGTGCCACCGGTCGGTGTAGGTCGCGACGACGCCGGCCGCGAGGTCCCCGATCTGGATGAGGCCGGTGCGGTAGTTCCAGACCGGCAGCCCGACGGTGCAGGTGTGGCACCGGTGGAAGACCTGCTGGATCTGGCCCGCGTCGATGGGGACGACGTCGTGTCGGTCGTCGGTGACGGGATGCCGGTAGACGATGGTTTCTCCGTCTTGGTGCTCGGTGAGGGCCTGGTGGCAGGTCGCGCAGGCGGTGAGGGTCGCCAGGTTCATTCGACGCTCCCACGCTGGTCACGGCGCAGGTCGCGCAGGCGCGGCCCCCGGCGGCGCTTGCGGTCGGGCATGGTCATGCCGGGCGTGTAGAGGACGTGCCGGTCGCCGCCCTGCTGCTTGGCGTGATACATCGCGATGTCCGCGCGATGTAGCGCAACGTCCTCCAGTGAGTCGGTGCTGGCCACGCTCGCGATGCCGACGCTGGCGGTGACGGTGACCGTGACCGGGCCGCTGTCGGCCTGCACCGTGACCGGCGCGGCGATGACCGTGGTGAACAGGTCGGCCAGCCGGCTGATGCCGTGGCCGCGTATCGGCAGGATGGCGGCGAACTCGTCACCGGACAGCCGTGCGACGCTTGCGCCGTAGGCGTCGGCGAGTTGGCCGAGCCGGTCGGCGACCTCCATGAGCAGGTCGTCACCGGCGTCGTGGCCGTGGGTGTCGTTGACCTCTTTGAACTGGTCGAGGTCGATGAGCATGACGATGTTCGGCTGCGGCCCGCCGGATGCGGCGATGGCGGTGTGAACGGTCCGCAGGCCGGCGCGGTTGAGCAGGCCGGTGAGCGGGTCGTGGGTCAGCTGCCAGGCGGCGTCGGCCAGCGCGGCGCGCAGCCGGTTGATGGTCGGCCTGGCGGCCAGGTAACCGCCAGCGGCCCCGAACATGGCCGCCACGGTGGCGATCACGAGGAGTGTGGTGGACACTGGGTTCCTCCATCCCTTGGAGAACCCGGGACGCATACGTTTCCTAGGCGCGGCGTCCCGGGTCCTAAACGACGACGGCCCGCCTTCGGCGGGCCGTTCTTTCTGTTTGTGCCGCCGTGCGGCGGCGTCCTCGATGAGGCGGTCGAGGGGATCAGTGGGTGGCGGCCGGCGGGACCGAGCCGTCGAGGCTCCAGGCCGCGCCGACACGGGCCGGGTAGCGCCCGGCGTGGGTCGGGCCGCCCGGACGCGGCGACTGGTAGGGCTCGTCGGTGCGGGGCCGCCGGTCGACGAGCCGGTCGGGCTCGCTCGGGGTGCCCTTGGGCCGGTACTCGTACCGCTCGGACACAAGGCGGGTGCCGTCGACCTGGGAGGAGTACGGCACGTAGATGCCGTGCAGGATGGTGCCGCCGAGCCGTTCGCAGCAGGCCACCGAGACCGGGTACCAGCCGGTCAGGGCCATGGTGACGAGGTGGCCGCAGTTCAGGGCCAGCTCGAACACGCACAGCCGGTGCAGTTCCTGGTCGTCAGGCGGGGTCGGGCTGGCCGGGCCGGCGCCGCTGCCGGGCTGGGTGCAAGGCCGGCAGATGGGGCCGAGGTCGGGGTGGTATCCGGCGTCGCAGGCTTCGCACACGATGCGCAGGCAGGACCGGCATTCGCCGGAGGCGATGGTGTGCAGGCTGGTGCCGCAGTACCCGCAGGGGCCGGTCAGGCAGGCGTCGGTGTGGTGGCCGGGTCGGTGCTGCTGGCACGGATGGTCACGCATGGCGGCCTCGCCGCAGGTGCTGGTAGACGGTCTCGGCGGTCAGCGGTCGGCCGGTGAGGTTGGTCGGGGTGTCGATGCGCCGCCAGCCGATGAAGTCGCACGCCAGCCAGGTGGTGTGGCCGTCGGCGGTGACGGCGATGACGTCTCCGGTCGACAGGGAGCGCAGCCGCAGCAGCCGGTACGTGCAGGCGATGAGGAAGTCGGCCTCCCCATGCGGCGTCGCGCGTTCGGTCTCCAGGTGGTCGAGGTCGACGTTGAACAGGCCGTAGATCCAGTTGGCGGTCTGCTCCGGGGTGGCAGTGGTGGGCAGGTGCCGCCAGTGGGAGATGACCTGGGCGAGCGCGTGGCCGGGCTCGTACGGGAAGAACCGGCTCTCGGTGTTGTGGTAGACGGCGATGACATGCAGGGTCATAGCAGAAGTCCGTTCGGGTCAGGTGTGGGATTCCGGCTCGATCGCGGTGTCCCGGCCGCGGTCGCCGGGGCTCGGCGGTGCGGGTGGGCCGATCGGCCGGGTGCGCAGGATCTGCTCGGGCAGCACCATCGCGGCGGGCTGGCCGGTGAGCGGGTGTGTGGTGGGCCGGTATCCGGTGGCCCACACGAGGTGCCAGCGCTCGGCGGGTGCGGCCGGGCGGGTGCCGGTGGGGTCGCCGTGGCTGGTGACGCCGAGGTCGGCCAGCTGCGCGGCGAGCGGGGTCGCGCGGTGCTGGCTCATTCGTCCGGCGAGCATGGGACAGCCGGTCGCGGAGTACGCGGCGCAGACGGGGTGCATGCCCGGCTCGTGGCTGATGAACACCCGTAGGTCGCTGTCGCGCATCGCGAAGACGATCCGCGCGGGTTCGAGTGGGTCACCGCAGGTCTGGCAGAGCCGGTCATGCAGCGCCTGGACCTGCCGCTGGTAGTCGACGTTGCCGAAGCGGTACCGGCCGTCGGGTGTGCGGGCGGTGATCCACGGGACGACGAGGCCGCCGATGACGGGCCGGCGGGCCAGGTGTACCGGGATGGCGGGAACCTCGGGTGCGGTCATGGGGTCACCGCCGAGGTGTGCGGCGGGCTGACGAGGAAGTGGCGCATCCGCCGGATCGCGCGCCGTTCCAGGCAGCGGACCGCTTCGGCGCTGCGGTCCATGAGGCGGGCGGCGGCGTCGCGGGGGTAGCCGTCGAGGTAGCGCAGCTGGATCGCGCGGCGCTGGTCGGCGGTCAGCCGTGCCATCGCGTGGACGAAGGTGATCCGGCCGGGCGGGTTGCTGACGGCCGGTGCGGCGGTGTCCTTGCTGCAGTGGTCGCGTACGGCGTAGGCGGCGCGCATGTAGCGGCGGCGGGACCAGTCGTGCCGGTTGCATGCCTTGGCGGCCTGGATGATGAACCAGCCGCGGACGTCGAGCAGCGCGGTGGGCAGCTCGGCCAGGGCGCCGGTGAACGTCTCCTGCACGAGGTCGGGTATGGCGTTGCGGTCGCGGTCCCGCATACGGGCGCAGACGTAGCGGGTGACCGGCTCACGGAAGGTCGCGTACAGGTCTGCGAAGGCGTCGCGGTCGCCGTGCTGCGCGCGGTCAAGGAGCACGAGGATGTGCGGCGCGATGTCCGGGTGCCGGCGGCGTGGAGACGCGGCGCGGCGCGGGCGAGGCGGGGCAAGGCCGTTGTGTGGCATGGGATTCCTCCATCTGTGGGTGGGTGGAATCCGGGCACGCCAGTCGGCCGTGCCCGGATGGTGCGCGGTTCCGCGCGGCTCGGCCGGGCATCGGCCGGGTGATGCGGTGCAAGGAGAGGTGGCGTCCGTTACCGGAGCGCCACCTCTCGGTGGGCTGGGGCCTACGTGGTCAGGGCCCGCAGGATCAGGTGGGCCTCCTTGAGGTGGCCGGCGAACATCTCACCGTTGGCGCCGGCGGTGCTGAGGCTGTCGGTGAGGGCCTGCACGCCCGCGGCGGGCGCGTGGGCGAGGCCGGTGAAGGTGCGGCCGTTGACGTGCTCGGCGATGCGCTGGACGGTTTGGGTCAGGTGGGCCTGGATGAGGTTGAGCCCGCACAGCAGCCGGGCCAGCTCGGTCAGGTCGTGGATTCCGGCGGCGTAGGTCATGGTGTCGCCGAGGTGCTCGACCGCCAGCAGGATCACGCGGGTCACGGCGACGGTCTTGGCCGGGTCGAAGTGCGTCTCGCCGTGCAGCAGCGCAGCGAGCTGGTCGATGACGGCGTGCTCGTCGTCGTCGAGACGCGGCGCGTCGGGGAGCTGGCCGAACCAGTCGGCGTCAGTCAGATACCAGTGGGGCTTGAGCATGTCGTCCTCCCGGGACAGCAGGAAGGCGGCCACCGAGCGGTGGCCGCCTGAAGGGATGGGGATGCCGCGTCCCGATCGCGAAGGCGAGGGACGTGGGATGTGCGGGTGCCGGATCCGAGGCTGGCGGCGGCGGCCGACCGGAGACGGTGGGCGCGATGCCGTCGCGCGCGGCATCAGATCAGAGGCACAAAAAATAGGGAGAACCCTCAGGTTAGCCGCGCCCGATGGCGCGGCGGCCGGTCTGTCAGGTTCGGCCGTCTGGCGGAACCTGACAGACCGGCAAAGGCCGCACTCCTGTCAGGTTTGCTCATCGAGCGGGACCCGACGGGACCTCGGTCTCCTCTGGCTGATCCTGAAAGCCGGCGGGTCCCGGTCGCCCGGCCGATGAAGCGGTACCGGCCAGCGGGACTGATCCCGCTGGCCTGCGCGCCTGTCCCGCTCCCACGGGCGGATCGGGATCACCCTTCGATGACTGGGCTGGCAGCCGAGGCCGGTGAGCCGGGACCCGACCTGAACGCGCATAGACTCGGCGGCCAGCGGGATTCCCTGCCTGGGCCCGTCTTCGACGCGGGCAAGATATGTTGTGCCGGCGCGGCTCGACCACGCCGGCCCGGCACATGACCTGCCCGGATGTCCCGGAAGCCGGAACACCCGGGCAGGCATCAGAAGCGGCGCAGGATGAGCACATCCTCGTGCACCGTGAGGTGCACCGGGATGCCGTCGTCGCGGGCGCGGCGGACCGCCATCAGGTTGAACATGCTGGCCCGGTGCACGATCTGTCCGTCGTCACGGACGGCGGCGAGCATCGCCGCCGTCCGCTCCATCGGCTCCAGCCCCACCGACCGGGCGACGGTCAGCAGCTCGCCGGGCAGGTCGATCAGGTCGTCTCGCTGCCGGCGTACCGGGCGGCATGTGATTACTACGGTCCCGCCCGGACGCAGCAGGTGGTAGCTGGCGGCCAGGATCGCGGCGAATCCGTCAAACAAACGGGACCATCCCGCATAGGCGAGGTTGCCTCGTTCCCGGTCCCCATAGTGATGGTCCCGCTTGCGTACCCCGGCACTCGTCGTCCGGACGAGGCCGTGGGTCCCGCGCCCGTACGGCGGTGAGGTGAGTACGAGGCCCACCCTTCCGATCGCGGACGCGGGCACTAGGTCGAGCAGGTACCTCGCGTCGCCGGTGTGTACGGTCGCTGCGCCAGCCGCCTTCTGTGACGAGGCCAGTTCGATGTTGGCCTGTGCTAGGGCGGAGAACCGGGGCTCGATGTCGACGCCGATGCCGTAGCGGCCGAGATGCATGGCCTCGACGAGGGTGGTGCCCGCTCCGCACATCGGGTCGAACACCAGCTCGCCTGGGTCGCTGTACGAGCTGATCGCACGTGCGGCCAGGTGGGGCAGCATTTTGGCCGGATGGCTGGAGGTGCCCGGGACGTAGCGACCCCGTCGCTGGTCCCGGGCGGGTATCTGACAAGTCAACCACACCTCGGAGATCGGCAGGGTCTCAACCATCGGCGCCTCCGCCTCGCGCGCTGCGAGTCAGGATCAGCACGTCGGTGTGGATGGCCAGACGTGTCTGCTGGCCGGGTACCGGCAGTCGGTCGGCCGCTAGGTTGTGTTGCAGGTATGCCAGCCCGGCCTGCTTGGCGGCAATGACGACGTCGACGGGCAGGGTGACGTCGCCGTGTGGTAGCAGCACCGCCACGCTGCCGCCCGGCACGAGGCTGGCGCGGCAGTGTGCGAAGAACTCGGCCGGTGAGGCGTCGTCGAGCGGCCAGCCGGTGACGATCAGCGTCGCCGCCTCCCGGCCCCACCCGGTCGAGCGGGGCGCGTGCAGGTGGCTGCGGCGGCGTGCGGCGATGATCGCGCTGGCCAGTTGCGGTCCGTCGGCCAGGTCGATGATGAGGTCGGACGGGTGGGTGTAGTTGTGGACCAGCCGCACGCCCATCTCGTTGGACATGGTCTCGCCCTCCTGTGGGGCGGGGATCGGCCAAAGGTTGAGCGGCACGGGCAGGTCACCGGACACCACGTCCCCCACGGGGACCGGTGCGCGGCGCGGGTTTGTGTTGGTCATGGGCACGGTGGCCCCCGGACCGGCGGGCGTACTGACGATTCCCAGTGCGCCGCTGACAGGTGGATCGAACCCGCCCCCGACCTGACAGGACCGGTCAGCCCGGCCGCCTGACAGCCGGTCAGCGGGCGCGGGGACGATCCCGACGGCGGCGAACCTGGCACCACCTGTCCGGGTCTAACAAACGGTCGTGGTGTCAGGTCGGGCTGTCCCAATCGATGGCTCGGAGCTTTCGCACTGGGCGAAGCGCTCCGCGTCGAGGGGGATCCATGGGAGCAACCACCCGCACCAGGACGGCCGACACGGCGCTGACCACCGCCGAGAAGGCGTTCGAGCTGCTGATCTGCGAACCGGCGCCGCTGGTGTTCGACGCCCGCCCCGTGCCGGGCCTGCCTGATGCGACGATGCCGCTGGACCAGCTACGCACACTGCTCATGTTCGAGCGCTACGACAGCGACACCACCGACGAGCTGTGGCGGCAGCTGGCCCACCACGCCCGCGAATGGGGACCGGCCTGGGTCGTCGGTGCGATCGGTGTGGCGCTGCCCGCGCTGACGCACCTCGCGGCGAAGATCAGCCGCGGTTTCGCCCGGCACGCCGACGACGTCGACTCCGAAGTCCTGGCCGGGTTCCTGCACGCGCTACGCACGGCGAACCTGGCTCCGCCCCGGCTGTGGCTTCGGTTGTGCTGGGCGGCGTGGCGAGCCGGAGTCGCGGTCGTCAAGGCCGACGAGGGCGAGGAACTGCCGCTGGATCTGTCCACCGGCTCACGGTCGCCGAGGATGCCCTACGGGCATCCGGACCTGCTGCTCGGCCGGGCAGCCGCCGCCGGCCTCATCACGGCCGACGCCGCCGAGCTGATCAGCGCCACCCGGTTCGGCGACGCGCTGATCGAGCACCTGGCCGCCGAGCAGGGCGTCACCGCCTCGGCTCTGCGGATGCGTCGCCGCCGCGCTGAGCGAGTCGTGGCCGCCGCCGTCGCCCGAGGGGACCTCTCCGGCGCGGTCCGCTCGCCCGGCAACCGGGAGGCCGCCCTGGCGGCCTGACCGCACGCCAGCCCCTACCGGACCACGACCGCCTCAGGGTTCGCCCTGGGGCGGTCTTCTGCGCGCGCACCTGTGCTGCCGCTTGACCGTGCTCCCGGCGGTTGACGGGTCTGGTAAGGACGTGACAGGTGTCCGGCGGGTTCGATCGGCCTGACAGCCGGGATCTGGGCGGTGCATGTCATCCACGGCATGCCCGCCCGGTGGGGACCACTCCTACCGGCGAGGCCCACGGTCCGGCACGGCTGGCGCGGCGTACTGACACCGCAGCCCTTCGCTTATCCGCGAGGAGGAGCGCCCCCACCGGACCGCAAGCGGCCTCTCGGCTTGGTCCCCACCGCGGCGGCCCACAGATTCCTTTGTGGAGCCCTGTCATGCACACGACCCTGTCAATTCTGTCCGATCTTGCCGCCGCGCCGCAGCCGATGGCGGCCAACAGCATCAACCAGGTCATCTCGAACATCACCGGTTGGATCATGGGCATCATCGCGTTGGTCGCAACGATGTTCCTGGTCATCGGCGGACTGCGCTACATGGCCGCCGGAGGTGACCCGGCGCAGGTCGAGCAGGCCAAGGGCAACTTCAAGTCCGCCCTGATCGGCTACGCCCTCGCGGTGCTGTCCCCGGTGGTCCTGCAGGTGCTGCAGGACATCATCGGCGGCTGAGGCGGCTGTCATGGTCATCTGGCTGATGAACGGTCTGGTCAACTGGCTCGCCGAGAGGGTCGTCGACCTTCTCGGCGGCCTGTTGGCCTTCCTGACATCCTCGATCTTCCTGTCACCGGACGTCACTGTCCTGCCGCAGGTGCAGTCGATCGCCGGCAAGAGCGCGCTGGTCGTCAACGCCTGCTTCATCCTCGCCATCATCGCCGCCGGCGTCGCCACGATGCTCGGCGACTCGGTCGAGACCCGCTACAACATCAAGCAGCTGGTTCCCCGGCTCGTCGTCGGGTTCGTCCTGTCCGCGTTCGCGGTCCCGCTGACGGCCGCCGTCATCGACATCGCCAACGCCCTGACGGTGGCGCTCGCCGGCGCATCCGCGCCGACGACCGAGGCGGTCAACTTCTCCACCGTCCGCATCCGCTCGGCGATGACCGACGAGAGCGCCGCCCTGCTGATGGCCATCATCGGACTGCTCATCGTCGTATTGGTGTTCATGCTCGTCGGTAGTTGGCTCGTGCGGATCAGCGTGCTGGTCGTCCTGGCCGGCGTCGCGCCGGTGGCCCTCGCGTGCTACGCCACCCCGTGGACGCAGGGTGCCGCCGACCTGTGGTGGCGCACCCTGCTGGGCTGTCTGGCCACACCGACGCTGCAGGCGGTCGCGTTCTCGGCGGGTATCAACCTGCTGATCGACCCGGAGTCGAACCTGCCGATCCTGCTCGGCCTGCCCGGCTCGGACACGTTGAACCTGATGCTCGTCATCGTCGTCCTCTGGGTCACGATCAAGATCCCCGCCATGATGCGCCGCTACGTCACGCGCAAGGGATCACCGAACATCGGCGGGTTCCTGCTGCGCGCGGTGCTCATCCAGGGCCTCACCCGCAACCTGCCGCTCGGCCGCTTCGGGCGCACCGCGATGCGAGGTGGACGATGAGCAACGACGACAACACCCCGCGCGCCGTGGTTCCGGCGAACGTCAATGAGCCCGATCGCATCGCGTTCGGTCTGACGTTCCGGCAGCTCGGCATCGTCGGCAGTACCGGCCTGGCCGGATTCGGTTGCTACCGCACGTTCGGGCACCTGCTGCCGCCGGTGGTGTGGATCGTCGCCGGGGTCATCGTATTCGCCGTCGCGATTGTGGTGGCGCTCGGCCGCCGTGACGGCCTGCCCCTAGACGTGTGGCTGCGGCACGGTTTCGCGCTCAGCCGCGGCCCGCGCACGCTGACCCCGGGTACGGCGCGGGCCAGCACGGTCGCGGTGGCCGCCGGCAAACCGAGCCTTCCGGCGCCGCTGCGCTCCCCGGTCACGGCGCTCAGCGCGACCGGCGTCCTGACGAGCGAGGGCCGCGACAAGATGCTCATCGCCTGCGGCACCACCAACATTCACCTGCGCACTGGTAGCGAGCAGGGCGCGCTGCTGGACGGGTTCGGCCGGTTCCTCAACAGCCTGACCGGCCCGGCGCAGATCGTCGTGACCGCACAGCGGCACGACCTCACCGCCTACGCGCAGGCCATCGTCGACCACGCGCCTCGCCTGCCGCATCCGGCATTGCAGGCCGCCGCCGACGACTACGCCGAGTTCCTGCTCGACCTCGACGCCGAGCGTGATCCGCTGCGCCGACAGGTCCTCACGGTCGTCAGCGGGGAGCACGCGGCGGATGCCGCCGTGCGTGCCCTGTCCGGGCTCGGCGTCGAAGCCACGGCCCTGGACGGGCCAGCCGTCGCATCCGCCCTCGCCAGCGCGGTCGACCCCTTCTGTCCACCGGTGCCCGGCCCGCGAGCGGTGCCCGGCACCCCGATCACCCTACGGAGCACATCATGAAGCTGCTGAAGCACACGACGAAGAGCATTGCGGCCGGGGAGAGCATGCCCTCCCCGGCCGCGTTGTCGGTCACCCCCTGGCACGTGCGGGTCGGCGACGGGTACGCCGCCACCTATGCGGTGTGCGGCTACCCTGCCGAGGTCGGCCCCGCCTGGCTCGACCCGCTGCTGTCCTACCCCGCACGGGTCGACGTCGCCGTGCATGTGGAGCCGGTGCTGCCGCAACTTGCCGCGCCGATGCTCAAACGCCAGCGCGCCCGCCTGGAATCCTCCCGCCGGCTCGACGCCGACCAGGGCCGCCTCGGTGACCCGATGGTCGAGGCGGCAGCCGCCGACGCCGCCGACCTCGCCGAGCGGGTCGCCCGCGGCGCGGCGAAGCTGTTCGACGTCGGCATCTACGTCACTATCCACGCCCGCACCCTCGACGAACTCACCACGATCAGCGCGGGCGTGAAGTCCGCCGCCGCCAGCGTCCTGCTGGACCTGCAGCCGGCGACGTTCCGCCACCAGCAGGGTTGGATCTCCACGCTGCCGGTCGGGGTGGACCCGCTGCGGATGCGGCGCATCCTCGACACCACCGCCCTGGCAGCGGCGTTTCCGCTCGCGTCGGCGGACCTGGCCGCCCCCGTCCCGGGCACCGTCGCCCCGCCCGAGGGCGTGCTCTACGGGGTCAACACCACCAGCAACGGCGTGCTGCTGTGGAACCGGTGGGCGCAGGACAACCACAACTCGGTCGTCCTGGCCCGGTCCGGGGCGGGCAAGAGCTACTTCATCAAGCTCGAAGTCCTCCGCAACCTCTACCAGGGCAGCACGGTGTCGGTCATCGACCCCGAGGACGAGTACGCGCCCCTGGCCGAACACGTCGGCGGCACCGTCGTGCAGCTCGGCCAGCCGGGCGTCCGCATCAACCCTCTCGATCTGCCCGCCGACAACCGGCCCGACACGCTGACCCGGCGCGGCCTGTACCTGCACACGCTGATCTCGGTCATGCTCGCCGCGACCCCGCCGCCCGCCGAACGGGCCGCCCTGGACCGGGCGATCACCGCCACCTACGCCCGCGCCGGAATCACCGGCGACCCCGCCACCTGGAGCAAACCCGCACCTTTGCTGCGGGACCTGGCCGAGGTGCTGGCCGCCGACAGCGACCCGGCCGCCGGGCAACTCGCCGCCCGGCTCGCCCCCTGGACAGTCGGGAACTTCGCCAGCCTGTTCGACGGGCCGACCACCACCATCCCGCGCGGGCACCTGGTGGTGTGGTCGCTGCGGCACCTGCCCGACGAGCTGCGCACTGTCGGCACGCTGCTGGCGTTGGACTCGATCTGGTCGGGCATCGACACACCTGCCAATGGCGCCCGCCGGCGGCGGCAGCTCGTCGTGGTGGACGAAGCCTGGCTGCTCATGCGCGACGGCGAAGGCAGCCGGTTCTTGTTCCGGATGGCCAAGGCCGCCCGCAAGCGCGCGGCCGGGCTATGCGTCATCACCCAGGACGCTGCCGACGTGCTGTCGACCGACCTCGGCCTCGCCGTGGTGTCCAACGCCGCGACGCAGGTGCTGATGCGGCAGAGCACGCAGTCCATCGACGCGGTGGCCGAGGCGTTCAGCCTGACCGCTGGGGAATCGCGGCTGCTGCTCTCGGCGACCAGGGGCGAGGGACTGCTTGTCGCGGGGCGGTCGCGAATTCCCTTTCGCAGCGTCGGGTCGGCCGCAGAGCACACGATCGCTGTCACGGGTATCGGGGAGGCCGAATGACAACCACTTCGACCTGGTCGGCAGAGGTCGGGCACTGGATCGTCGCCCGACCGTGGCTCGGCTTCCTCGCCGCCGCCGCGATCGTCGCCGCCGTGTTCGGTCACGACCAGCTTCTAGCCTGGCGGCACCGCCGGTTCGCGGCCGGGGCGCGGTGGTTGACCATCGCCGCCCCGCCGGAGGTCACTGCCGAGGCCGCCGCCGCGTTCTGGACCACCCTCATGGGTGTGTTGACGCCGTCGGTGTGGCGGCGCAGGGTGTTCGGCTACCCGCACGTCGGGTGGGAGTACACCTGGACCGGTCGCGCCCTGACCATCCGGGTGTGGGTGCCCGGCACGGTGCCGCCCGGCGCGGTCGAGGCCGCCGTGCGCGCGGCATGGCCCGCCGCCACCCTCACCACCGCCGACGCCGCCGCGCCGATCCCGGCGCAGGTTGGCGATGAGGTGGGCGGGGCGCACTGGCCGCAGCACACCGACGTGCTGCCGCTGCGCGTCGAGCACGACGCCGACCCGCTGCGGGCGTTGCTGGCCGCCGGGGCCGAGGTCCGCCACCGCGAACACGCGTGCGTGCAGATCCTCGCCCGCCCGGCACCCGCCCGCCGCGTCCGCGCCGCCCGCCGGGCGGCGGCGGCCACCAGCACCCATCCCCACTGGCGACCCGACCTGGCCGCCCGCGCGGTGTCGGGGTCGGCGCGGCTGGCCATCGAGCCGCTGCTGTGGCTGCTCGAGGTGTTCACCCCCGGCCCGTCCCGGCCGCCGCGCACACTGGCCACGGCGCGGCGGGTGGCCGAGCGGGACCCTGTGGCCAGCGCGGAGGCCCGAACGGTCGTGGACAAGGCGGTGCGGGTGCCGCACTTCGAGATCGCGGTGCGGTTCGCCGTCGCCGCCGAGGTCGACAAGACGCCACCGGATGCCGAGCGGGCCAAGCAGATCCGGCAGCGGCTCGTCGGCCTGGGACACACGATCGCTTCGGCCGCCGCCGCCTACACCGGCCCGAACCGGCTGCGGCGCATGAAGATGCCCCAACCGGTGGCCACTCTCGCCGGACGAAGGCTGCGCCGGGGGTTTCTGGCCACCGTGCCGGAACTCGCGGCCCTCGCCGCGCTGCCGCAAGACCTCGCGGTGCCGGGCCTGGACCGGGCGCGGGCCAAGGCCGTGCCGGCGCCGGTGCAGGTGCCCTCGGGTGGGCGGGGCGTGAAGGTGCTGGGCCGGTCGCAGATCGGCCAACACAGCGTCGGCCTGAAGGTGACCGACGCCCGGCAGCACGTGCACGTGGTGGGCAAGACCGGCGTCGGCAAGTCCACGCTGCTGCTGAACATGATCCTCGGCGACATCAAAGCCGGACGCGGCACGGTGGTCATCGACCCGCGCGGGGACCTGATCACCGACATCCTCGACCGGCTCCCGGCGTCGTACGCCAAGAAGATCGTGATCATCGACCCGGACCAGGAGAATCCCGGCTGCTTCAACCCCCTCGACGACCGGGGCGACCCGCACCTGGCCGTCGACAACCTGGTGGGGATCTTCGCGAAGATCTTCCAGGGTCAGTGGGGTCCGCGTATGGACGACACGATGCGGGTGGCGTGCCTGACGCTGATGCGCCACGCCAAGCCGACCCTGAGTCTCGTGCCGAGCCTGTTGCAGGACAAGGAGTTCCGGGCACGGTTCACCCACGGCCTGGACGATCCGGACGGCCTGGGCGGGTTCTGGGTCTGGTACGACGGCATCAACGAGCAGTTCCGCGGGCAGGTCATCGCCCCCGTCCTCGCGCGGCTGCGGGCGTTCCTGCTGCGCGACTTCGTCAAGTCGGTCATCGGTAACGCGCACAGCTCGTTCGACATGAGCCGGATCCTCGACGGCGGGGTCCTGCTGTGCCGGCTGCCCAAGGGCATCCTCGGCGAGGAGACGACCCGCATCCTGGGCTCGCTCATCGTCGCCCGCGTCTGGCAGGCCGCCATCGCGCGGGCCAGCATTCCCGAAGACCAGCGAAAAGACGCCGTGTTGTATGCGGACGAGTGTCAGAACTTCCTGACCCTGCCCGGCTCTGTTGGGGACATGCTGGCCGAGGCGCGCGGGTTCCGGCTGGGTCTGGTGCTGGCGCACCAGGACCTCGCCCAACTGCCCAAGGACGTCGCCGCGGCGGTGTCAGCCAACGCCCGGTCGAAGCTGTTCTTCACCGTCGACCCTGCCGACGCCCGGGAGCTGTCGAGGCACACCAAGCCGGAGCTGGACGAGCACGACCTCGCCCACCTCGACGTCTACACCGCCGCCGCCCGGCTGCTGGTCGGCAACCGGGAACTGCCGGCGTTCACGTTCACCACCAACCCGCCAGCCGACATCGTCGGTGAGGCGACCGCTATCCGGCAGGAGTGCGCCGCCGCGCACCGCCGCGCCGACGGCGAGCCGCCGATGCAGCAGCTCGCCCGCACGGCGATGAAGCGCCGCATGGACCGACGCGACCGTTGATCCACACCACCGGTCTGCGCCGCTCGTTTCGGGCCTCGTCCGGGTGCGGCATTGGGGGCTCGCTTGGGGGTGTCCGCGACACGAGACCCCAGGCGAGCCCCCCTCCCGTCGGCCTGTCAGGTCCCTGACCTGCCGAAACCCGGACGATCACCAACCCATTAGCAAGATCGGCTCATCCAGACTCCCTACCGGGACTCTCTCTCCAGGGGTGATCACCTATGCCGCTGTCGCGCTCTGCTGGCCTGCTGGCCATCTACCCGCATGTCACCGGTCGTGACCGTCAACTCCTCCAACTGCTCGACGACCATCACGTCCTCACCACCGATCAGATCCACCACCTGTTCTTCCTGGCTCGGCGTACCTGCCAGATCCGCCTCGGTGAGCTGTACGGGCTGGGACTGCTGGACCGGTTCCGGTTCGCCCGTACCGGCGGCGGCAGCCAGCCCTGGCACTGGACCCTCGGCCACAACGGGCACCGGTTCCAGGCCGCCGCCCACGAACGACCGGAGCCCACACCCCGGTCGACCCGGCAGACCGTCCAGCGGCTGTCGGCCAGTCCGAACCTGACACACCTGGTCACGGTCAACGAGTTCTTCGTGCGGCTGTCGGCGTACACGCGCTGGTATCCCGAGGCACGCCTGGACCGGTGGTGGTCGGAGAGCACGACCACCAAGCAGTTCCGCACCATCACCGCCGACGGCCACGGCCTGTGGAGCACCGCCGACACCACCGTGGGATTCTGGCTGGAGGCCGACACCGGCACCGAGCCGCTGGGCAAGCTGGCCGCCAAGCTCGACCGCTACGCCAACCTGATCCGGCGGGTCGGTGTCCGGTACCCGGTGCTGTTCTGGCTCGGCAGCGCCCAGCGGGAGGAACACCTGCACCGGCTCCTTCGCGGCCGGCGCGGTGAGGTCACCGTCGCCACCGCGACCCATGACACCCACCCGGCCGAAGCGGTGTGGCTGCCGGTCGGCGCCACCGGCCGCGTCGGGCTCGCCGAACTGCCCACCGACCACGGCCAGCCGGTGGCCGACAACCCCAACTTCGACGACGACGGCGTCTTCGTACTCTGAGAGGGCGTGTGACTACGAGCGATAGTTGACACTTGCGAGCCGTAGCTGGCACCCAGCCACTCAGCATGGCATCGCTTGGTGCGGCTTCGGTGTGTCCCGCAGGTGGCATTGACCCCTAGCATCAGCGGCATGGCTGTTGACCCTGCTGCCTTGCACGGCGATCATCAGGCGATGTTCGCGGCGTTGCCGGCGGACGGCACGACGATGAGCAACCCGAACCTGCAGCGTCGGCTTGGTTGGGACTCCGACCGCTACTTCCGGGCGCGTGACGGGTTGGTCGACATGGGCTTGGTCGTGCGCGGTCGCGGCCGTGGGGGCGTGGTCAGGCGGCTGCTGCCCGAGACGGTGGTCGAGGAACGCACCGTCGCGGTGGTCGTCGACGCTGGCGCTGACGCGCTTACGACCGCCGCGACCGTCGAGGCGGCTATCAAGAACGAGCTCGCCCTCTACGAGCCGATGCGGAAGGTGATCGCCCATGACTGGGCCAAAGATCACCGCCGTGAGCCTCTGGCTGTGGAGATCACCGCGCTGCAGGGGCGGCGAGCGACCGGGGGAATCTGGTCGCGCCCCGACATCGTTAGCGTGGAGGTCCGCACCTTCGCCTACGTGCCCGGCAAATACCTCGAAGTCGCCACCTTCGAGGTCAAGGCCGCCAACGCTATCAACGTCCAAGCCGTTTACGAGGCGCTTGCGCACCGCCGCGCCGCTACTCACTCATACGTGCTTCTGCACGTCCCAGCGGACCAAGCCGGCAATCTGGAGGACGACGTCGCTGACGTTGCCGAGGCCGCGCGAGCGCACGGCATCGGCGTCGTCACCGCCGCCGATCCCGCTGACTACGACACGTGGGAGGAGCGCGAGGAGGCTCGCCGCATCGAGCCTGACCCCGAGCGCCTCAACACCTTCGTCGCGACCCAGCTCTCCGATACCGCACGGGACCTTATCTCACGGCGTTTGCGCTGACGCCGCCTTTCGCTCCCGGAGGTTTGCCATGGTTGAGGTATCTGGATACGCGGATGCCGTTTATCGGTTCGTTCAAGCGCACGCCACTGTCGAGGATGGACGCCGAGTCTGCCGTGAACCTCTCTACCCTTGGCTGATGGAGGAGTTCGATCTGAGCATCCGCGAGGTTAAGGGCGTCCGTACGGCCGCAGTGAAGGAGCTTGAGCGTCGTGGTCTCGTCCAGCGCCCGAATCCCAGAAACGTCCTGCTGATACTGACTGACTAGTCTAGATCCCCATCGCGGTCGAGGTGCGCTCCCGACGTTGCGGACCACCGTTCCGACCAACCGGCACCCAGGTCCAGCGTCGCTGGCGACGTGGAGCGACGCCCTGGGCACACCGCCGGACGCCTAGTTCGCCGATGTGAGCGGCGCGGTCAGGTCGTCTTCGACGGCGACCAGCTCGGCAATCTTGGTGGCAATGTCTGCCATCGAATCATCCGCCGTGTTCAACCCGTTTCGCGAGGCAAGCAAGGGGCTTACCCTCCGGAGCTCGTCGTAGGTCGTCTCGTGCACGACAGGGATCAGCAGGTCACGCGCAAGGAGCTCCGAAAGCTCCTTGTCAGAGACGCCCCGGCGGTCGACGCGTTTCAGTAGCGCAGGGGTGACCAGGACGAGACCCGTACGCGATTTCGCCAGGCCTCTGTCGATTTCCCGCATGAACGGTTGGCCGAGCACAATGTCCTTCTCGCTGAACCAGACCGACACGCCCTCGGCTACCAGCAGGTCGTGCAACTCCGTAGCAGCACCCCGCCGGTCATCCCACGCGTGGCAGAGGAAGACATCGCAAAGGTCTGGCTCCTGACGCGCGCGCACCTCGACGGTGCGGCGAACGGGAGTCAGCGCCCGCACCTCGGCAGGCGTGTAAGTCACGGAGGACGTGCTCGGCGACCAACGCGGCCGCGTTCTGCCGCTGATGGCCCCGCCCCCACTGCTCGCGCCGCCCCCGCTACTGCTCCGCGGCGTGTAATCCGGCTGCGGGTAGTAGGGCCGGGGCGGTGAGTACCCATAGCCTCGGCCGCCGCGCCGGCACGCAGGGCACGCCGCGGCTGCGCTGGCGGTCCGATGGCCCCGGACCGGAGCCGTACACAAACTCATAACCACATGGTAGATCCTCACCGGACCCGAACCCGGCTCATTCACCCTCGCCCCGCCACCGTCACCCGCGTAGCCCAGGCGAGCAGTATCACCAATCCACAGGCCTACCCACAACGGACATAGCCTCCCGAAGCAGCCTCTGACAGGCCCTGGCAGCCGGGCAACCATACCTGTCAGCGCAGCTAACAGGCATGATCGCGGTTCCTGACAACGCTGGCGCTGTCAGGTCACGAGGCTACGGTGCAGTTTCTTCTATCTGCTCGCACCGCCGCCCGTCTGTTCCTCCTGGATCTGCCCGCGCCAGCGGGATCGCCCATAGCCCACCTCCTCGGTCGGCTCGTGATCCACGCCCCGCGCCTTCCGCGGCAGCTTTCCCGGTCCAGACGCCGCGCTCCGGTGGCACCACCGCACGGCAATCCCATGCCCACTCCTTCGCGAAGGGAGCACCTCGTCATGCCCACGCCCACCCCGTCCACCGTTTCGGTGGTCACCGTCTGCTTCGCCCCCGGCGAGGACGCCGACTGGTTCGCCGCCTCCGAGAAGGTCAACGACCTTCTGCACGCCAACGGCACCCCGGCCCGCCGCTTCCACGTCCGCCACCGCCGCCTCATCGGCTGGCTGACCCGCTTCATCGGCTACTACCTGCTCGACGCCGCCCGCCGCTTCGGCGCGGTCACCATGGCCGCCGGAGGCCGCAAGAGTCGCCTCGACCTGACCGGCACCGCCGCCAAAGCCGCCCACCACGCCGCGCTGCGCTGGCGTGCCTGGAACACCCACATCGCCGCGACCACCCGTCCGGCCCGACCCTTCGAGGACTACCTGGCCCACCACCACGCTGATCCGAGCAAGGTGAGCCTGGCCGAGGCCCGCCGCCGCTTCGAGCAGCAGCCCCGCGTCCTGGCGATGCTCGCCCACCACTTCGACCCCTACGAGCTGCCGGTCTATCAGGCCGGCGAAGCCACCTACACCGGTCTGCACTGGCGCATCGCCCTGATCGGCGACGCGCTGATCACCACCGACGGCCGCCTGCTCACCCCGGCCAGTGACTCCGTCGCCGACCGGTTCCGCTTCCTCAACGAAGCCTGCGCCTACCTGCGCGGCCTGCGCTCCACCGCGCGGCTCTGCGCCGTCGCCATCGCCTAACGCCCCAACCAACCGAAAACGCCCGAGGACCGGTCGCAGCCCTGCTGCGACCGGCCTTCGCCATGCCCACACACCCTCACCTGAGGAAGGAGATTTCCGGTGTTCCTGACCGATCCCGCGCTGCGGCGTATCGCCGCCGACACCAACGACGTCCTGCCCGAGCACCTGTGGCGCCACGACACCGCCACCCCCGAACCGCTCGGCGACCTCGCCCGCCTCCTGCACAAGACCGCCCGCGACTTCACCGACAGCACCACCACCCTCAACCAGGCCCTCGCCCGGGTGGATGTGCTCGCCGAGACGGCCCGGCACGGGCTGGCCGCCCGCGCCGACCTGCACATCGCCGGCTACCACCAGACCCTCGTCGACGCGCTCGCTGCCCGCGAACGGCACATCGTCCTCGGAGCCGCGCTCGTCACCTGCTACCACGCCTGGCGCAACCACCGGCCCCTCATCGACGGCGACGAGCGGCACCTCCTCCTGCGGCGCTGCGACCCGTCGCGCGGCGTCGCGACGCTGCGGCGCACAGACCCGCACACCTGGCAGGTGACGCCCGACGCCGAGGCCACTACCGCTTTCGAGGTCCCCTACCCGGATCGGGTCGTCGGCGAGGTCACCGAGACCGAGCGCGGATGGGCACCGACCGCGTACATCGCCCGGCCGCATCCCGCGCCGCTGGCCACGGTGTATCCGCTGCCCGCGTGCGGCGACCTCGCCTCGGCCTGCCGGTCGCTGCTGCGCTGGTGGCACCTGCGCCACTCCGACACCTGGCGAAGCCGCACCCCCGCCCAGCTCACCCCCGCCGAACTCGTCCACCTCACCACCTGAGGAGGCACCTGATGCTGCACCTCAACGTCATCGACCGCTGGATCACCGCAGCCACCGGCCGCACCCTCGACCAGCACGCCGCCGACCCCGTCCCCGCCGCCGCGCACCTTCCTCAGGCCGCCAGCAACCTGCGGCACACGCGCACCGAGCTGCTGCTCGCGGTCGACCGGCTACGCACCCTGCTGATCAACGAAGACGACCTGAACGGTTCGACCAGCACGGTCGCCGGCCCGGTGGAGACCATCAGGGAGCTGGCCCGCGAGTACCGCTACGCCCGCAACTGGATCGACACCCTCATCGGCGACGAGGCGCGGGCCGCGTACGCGCAGGCGCACCCGGGCCGGTCGGTGCGGCGGCGCTACGTCAACCCCGGCGACACCGTCCTGGTCGTCCTGCCGCACACCGACTCCTGCCGCAGACAGAACCTCGCTGGACACGCCACCCACATCAAGGTCGGCACCTCCGACGCCAGGATCCGCCCGCCCGGCAGCGTCAACCCGGCGCGGCTGTCCCACGCCGACGCCGGGATCTACCGCGACCCGACCGAGGACCGCCTCTACATCCTGCAGCCCGCCGACAACGAAACCACCGACGCCGGCTGCTGACTCCCGCATCACGCCATCCCAGCCACCGGGCCGCAACCTCGGCAGCGCACCCGCCTCACGCGCCTGCCGCGCTGACCGCTGCCCGCGACCCGGCGCACCACCGCCCGGCACACCACCGTGCCGGGCGTCCCCACCAGTTCCCGAGGAGGAACACCTGATGAAACACCTGTCCCTGACGCCTGCCACGCAGGCCGTCCTCGACGCCCTGACCGACCTCGGCCAGGGCAACGTCCACGAGCTGGCCGACAAGGCGGGCAAGGCCCGCTCGACCACCGACAAGGCGATCAAGACCCTGGCCGACGTCGGTGTCATCGTCGCGGTGGACACCGGCGCCGACCCCACCGAGGGCACCCCCACCCGGTGGACCCTCGCCACGCCCAGCGACGCCGACGCCCTGCCGACCGCTGAGGCCGCCGACGAGACCGATATCGGCGGCCCGGACGCCGACAACTCGGCCGACCAGCCGGACATGGAGATGGGCCACCAGCCCACCGACCCCGACCACGGCGTCGCCGAGAACGACCGACTGGACGACGGCAGCGACGACACGCCGTCAAGCGAGGCAATCGGCCAGCCGGGCAGCGAGATCGACAGCGACGGCCCGACCGACCCCGACGACGCATCCGACGTCGACGCCGACAGCGGCGAGGACGAGCAGGCACCGACGGTCACCGCCGTGCAGCCCGCTCGCCCTGGTGACCGCAAGGTCATGGCCATCAAGGGTGTCCTGGCCGACTACGGCGACGGCGGCGCGACCTTGGACGTGATCGTGGCCGAGAGCGGTATCAGTCACCCGACCGCCTCCCGGCTGCTGACCGCGATGGAGCAGGCCGACGCCGCCCGCCGGCTGCCCGGCCAGCCGCAACGGTGGATCCCGGGCCCGACCAAGGCCAGCGAGGTCGACCCGAACCCGGAGCCGCCCCGCTGCCCGCTGTGCTACCAGGTCATCCGCGGCCTGGCGACCGCGCCGAGCGCCACGGCGGCGGTGCTGCCCCTGATCCGGCCGGACGGCACGCTGCACGTCGTCGCGCCGGACGGCGAGACCCACATCGTCACCCTGCCCCGTCGCACGCCCCCGCGAGCGCCGGGCATCACCGCGAGCGTGGGCCGCCGCAGCGACGCGACCGCCAACGCCGACGGCAGCCAGCCGTTCGGCCGGGGCGAGCTGGAGAAGCTCACCCTCGACGTCCTGGCCGCGAACCCGGGCCGGACGATGAGCCCGCAGGACATCGCCACCGCCATCAGCGGACAGCTCGGTCGCGCGGTCAGCTCCGGAGCGGTACGCAACAACTGCACCAAAGCCGCCGCCGCCGGCCGCATCCTCCTGGTCTCCGACGCGCCGCTGACCTTCGCCTACCCCGCTCCGGCCGACACCGGCCCCACCGCCACAGCCAACGCGGACGGCACGGACGGCTCCGGGCAGGCGAGCGACGGCACCCCGCAGTCCTGACCCGGCACGGCCGACGTCACGGGGGTCGGGCCACCGCCCGACCCCCGGGAACCCGCTCACCTGGAGAAGCGCCCATGCCCGATGTCCGGCCACTGTCCGACCTGGTGTTGGACTACCTGGCCGAGAGACCAGGCCATCCGTTGAAGCCCCACGAGATCACCCGCGGCATCAACGCCGCCCTCGACGGCCGCCACGTCGGCGCCAGCGCCGTCACCAACCGTTGCCTGCGCGCCGCCGCCACCGGTCACCTCGTCCAGGTCACCGAGATGCCGATGGCGTTCGCCTACCCCACCGGTCCGATCACGACCGGCGAAGGCCACACCGAACAGTCCTGACCCGCACCAACCTCTCGCGGGGGCCGAGCGCACCGCGCTCGGCCCCCGCGGCATATCGAGAAGGAGTAACCTGTGCCGCACGAACTCGAGACGTTCGCCGACGGAACGACCGCCTTCGCCAGCGCCCGCCTGTCGGCCTGGCACCAGCTCGGCACCGTCACCCAGGACACCATGCGCGCCGAGGAGATCATGGCCGCCGCCCGGCTCGGCGACTGGGGCGTGCGAACCATCCGCACCGTCGGCGTCGACATCGTCGACGGCGTCGAAGTGCAGATCCCCGCCGACGACAAGCGGATGACCGTACGCTGCAACCCCGTCACCGGCGCCACCGAGTACCTCGGCATCGTCGGCACCGACTACACCGTGGTGCAGAACGAGCAATGCGCCGAAATGCTCGACCGCCTCGTCGACCAGGTCGGCGGCGCCCACTTCGAGACCGCCGGCAGCCTCCGCCGCGGCAAGAGCGTTTTCGTGACCATGAAGTTGCCCACGGCGATGGAGATCGCCGGGGTGGACCGCCTGGACCTCTACCTGATCGGCACCACCTCGCACGACGGCACCGCCGCGCTGCGGGTGGACGCCAGCCCGATCCGGGTGGTGTGTGCGAACACGCAACGCGCCGCCTTCGCGACCTCGGTCGGGCACTACACGTTCCGGCACACCTCAAACGTCAACTCCCAGATCAGCCAGGCCCGCGAAGCCCTCGGGCTGATGTGGAAGTACATGGAAACCTTCGAGAAGGCCGCCGAGCGGATGCTCCAGACCGAGCTGACGATGCGCGAGTTCGAGAAGGTCGTCGGCCAGGTGTGGCCGGTCAAGGACACTGCCTCCGAGCAAACCAAGAACAACGCCAAGCAGCGCCTCGGCACGCTGAAGTACCTGATCCGCGAGGCCGACACCCAGAAGGCCATCGCCGGGAGCCGGTGGGCCGGATACCAGGCCATCACCGAATACCTCGACCACTACCAGCCCGCTAAGAACCAGATCGCCCGCGCCAACCGGGTGCTCACCGGCAACGCCGGCGAGCTGAAGGTGGCCGCCTTCGACCTGCTGAAGGTCTGACCGCACCTCGACCCGCCCGGGGCAGCGGTTCGCAGACCGCTGCCCCGGCCCACAGAGAACGGGACACCATCCATGGCACCCCCAAGCACCAGGCGACGCAGATCACACGGGACGGCGGCCCGCCGATGATCCGCCACATCCGCCACCCGCGAGACCTCCGCCAGTCGGTGTGCGGCCTGCCCGCCGCCGACATCCAGAGGTGGGAGACCGAGCACCGCCGCGCATTGAGTCCACCTGCGAGGACTGCTACACCCAGCTCCCCGAAGCGCAACGGCCCGACGACGACCACCCACCCGGAGATCCCACCCTCCTCGACACACTGCGGCGTATCGTCGCCAGCCGGCAGCACGCCAAGATCGACGGTGTCCTCGTCGACTTGTGGTCAGCCAGCGTCACCGTCCTCATCTGGGACCAACTCCGCGACGACAAGCGGCAACGGCTGCTGACGCTGCCGTCACACGAACTGATCCGCCGGTGCGTCGCGATCTACACCCGCGTCACCGCTAAGAAGGACCACCAGTGACCGAACCCCGACTACCCCAGTAGTTCCACTTCGGGCCGTGGGTGTTCTCGATCGACGCCGCGCAGGCGCTGATCGCAGCCTCACCCCGCGACACCCGACCCCTGGACGTGCCGGCGTGGGCCACCGCGTACGGCCTCGCCCACCTCGACAACCCCAACCCGTGGGCCACCAACTTCATCGGCCCGACCAGCACCGCCCTCAACCGCACCTACGCCATGACCACCGACCTCACCCAACCGCTGATCGTGGGCCAGCTCAGCGTCAACGCAGCGCCGCCCGGCCCGCTGCTCATCGACGGGACCCACCGCCTCTACCGCGCCTGGCGCGAGCACATACCGCGGCTGCCGGCCTACCTGCTCACCGTGCAGGAGACCCGCCAGATCCAGGACATCGTGCTCCTCGGACCACGCGACACCTCCACCATCCCGCCGTCGAACCCATCGGCCTGACACCACCCCGCTCCCACCGCGTACGCCTCGGAAGCCGCCCCTTACGCCGGCGGCGACCGAGGCGTACGCGCATCGACCCCCGGGAGGAGCCCGTGACCTACACGCCACCGTGGCGCAGGGCCTGCGACTGCCACTGCATCGTGCACCACCGCCTGCCGCGCACCACTTACAACGAGCCCGGCTGCGCCTGCAGCATCACCTGCGCCACCCAACCCATCACGCTGCTGGCCCACCAGTGGGGTAGCGCGCTGTTCCTCGACCAGGGCGGCGACCTCTGGCACGTCCCCGCCATGGCCAACGGCATTTGGGACTGGGACCGCGCTGCCGAGATCGACGCCCGCGCCGACGTCCACGACACCGGCCTCGTCATCGAACACCTACTACGCCAGGCCGCCACCGTCCTCGGCACGCCCGTCGACTGACCCGACCGCTCAGGGTGGGCCGCCCACGTGGGCGGCCCACGGCCTTGTCGTGCTTCACGACCAAGGGAGACATCTATGCACCGCACCTACCGCAACGCCCGCGAGCGCGCCTGCGACTGCCGCTGCCCAATCCACCACGGCCAACCGCGCTCCATCTACAACAACCCCGACTGCCACTGCCGGGCCGCCTGCGCCAGCCAACCCATGACCCTGCTCGCCCACAGATCAACGGCGCCGTGTTCCTCGACATCACCGGGGCCCTCTGGTACGTGCCCAGCCTGGAGCCCGGCCACTGGGACTGGCGCTACGCCACCTGCGTCGACATGGGCCACCCGCTGTTCCCGGCCAGCACCCTGCTCGCCGACTTCCTCCGCGAGACCCACGCCAGGCTGCTCCCTCTTCTCTACCGCCTCTAGACCCACGCCGCCCGTGCAGCCGCACGTAGACCGGCTCTTTTTCGCTATCTCGAGAGGCCATCACCATGACAAAGATCATCATCGGCATCGTCGCCGTCGTCGTCATCGCCTGCTTCGGCCTGCCCCTCCTGCTGCTGTCCTCCGTCACCGGCGGTGGACCCGGCGGATGCGCCGCCGCCGTCGCACCCGCCGTGCGCCCCTCCGGGCAACCGCCCGGCGCCGGCCGATGGGACACCGAGCAACTCGACATCGCCGCGACGATCATCGACGTCGGGGTCGCCAAAGGCGTACCCCGCTGGGGCTGGATCGTCGCCATCGCCACCGCCATGCAGGAATCCGGGCTGCGCAACCTGCCCCACCTCGGCGAGAACAACGACCACGACTCCATCGGCGTCTTCCAGCAACGCCCCAGCCAAGGCTGGGGCACCATCGCGCAACTGACCCAGCCCGCCTACCAGGCCAGCACGTTCTTCGACAGGCTCCAGACCGTGCCCGGCTGGCAGACGATGCCGCTCACCCAGGCCGCGCAAGCCGTCCAGGTATCCGCCTTTCCCGACGCCTACGCCAAATGGACCGACGACGCCATCCACCTCGTGGAGCAGCTGACCAGTACCCACGCCGACTGCGGCGCCGGCGCGCTTGACGCGCTTCCCGCCGGGTTCGCGCTACCCGCTAACACGCCGCCCGCCGTGGCCACCGCCATCGCCTGGACCGTGAACCAGCTCGGCACGCCGTACCACTTCGGCGGCTCCTGCACCGACCCGCACTCCGGCGACCCCGACAAACAATGCGACTGCTCCTCGCTTATGCAGTCGGCGTACCGGGCAGCCGGCATCGCCATCCCGCGCGTCACCACCGACCAGGTCAACGCCGGAAAGCCGGTGGCCGACCCAGCGTTTTTGCTGCCCGGCGACCTCGTCTTCATCCCCGGCAGCCAAGGCACCATGGCCAACCCCCGCCACGTCGGCATGTACGTCGGACAGGACTTGATCATCCAAGCGCCAAGAACCGGCGACATGGTCAAAATCTCGCCGCTCAGCAACTGGTTCGGCCAGATCGCTGCCATCAGACGGGTTCTGTGACCCGTCGGTTCCAGCCTCAATCCCGCTTGGTGCTCTTTCCCGCCGATCTCGCTGAGCGGATCGCGGCTAGATCCGTGCACCTGGGTTCCATGTGTCATCGACCTGACCGACCGGCCGCTGTAACGTCGGGGCCGACAGCATCAAAAGGGTGCAGGCGCGGCTCGCCACGATCACGCGATAACCATGTTTGCAGGGGGCAGACCGATCGACGCCTCCGACACGATCACCCTGTGGCGGCCCACCAGCCAGGCCGAACTCGACCTTGTCGCGGCGTCCGGATGGCGGGCTTGGCCACCACGCCTGCCGAACCAGCCGATCTTCTACCCGGTACTCAACAGCTGGTACGCCACAAAGATCGCCCGCGAGTGGAACGTCCCTGCCGGTGGCGTTGGCTACGTGACCCGGTTCGAGGTCCAACGTGCATACCTGGACCGTTACGAGGTTCATCAGGTCGGTGGCCGCGACGTGCTGGAGTACTGGATCCCCGCAGAGGAGCTTGCCGACTTCAACGCCCACATCGTCGGCGCAATCATCGAGGAAGCTGAGTACCATGGTCCTGTGGGCGACCAGGAGTTCACCGACGCCCACCACGCGCTCGGCAGAGCGCTACCGGCCACGTGGCGGGCCTACCTGCAAGGTGCGTCGTGGTTCCGGCGAGGGTGGATAACAGGTGGAGCCCATGTTTGGCTCAACACGCCACGCGAGATGCTTGAGCTGCACCACGCATGGGACGAGAGCACCGACGCGCACCCCGGCATCGCGGTCATCGGCGGAGACGGATCCGGTGAACAGCTCGTGCTCGATCTGCGCAGCGACCCCGCACCGGTGCTGCTGGTCGACATCACCAGCAGCGGATGGGACAGCGCCATCCGGCAAGCCGATAGTGTCGGCGAGCTCATCGGCCGCATCGAGGCGGGCACCTTCGCGTTCGACTTCGGGGATTAGCGACATCGGCGAGCGGTCGAACACGCACGTCGCGGCCAGATGCGTGCGAAGGAAATCGGGTTGAGGCGCGTTGCTCGGCGCTGGCTAGATTAGGTCGCATGCGCACCGTCGCGAGCGACCGCCTCCTGCTGCGCCCCTGGCGCGATGAGGACGCCGACTTCCTTCTGGATCTGGAGTCGCGCTGGGAGGTCGTGCGGTTCTTGGGCGCGCAGCCCACGATCATTAACAGCCGCGAGGATGCCCTCGCCTCGATCGCACGCCGATGCGCCATCGACGATCCGATCCACGGGGTCTGGGCCATCACCACAGCGGCGGACGGCCGCCTGGTGGGAAACCTCCTGCTCAAGCCGATTCCCCTGTCGGCCGGGGAACCGGCCGGCGGGCCGACCGATGTCGAGATCGGCTGGCACCTGCATCCGGACGCCGGGGGCACGGCTACGCCACCGAAGCAGCGGCGGCGGTCCTGGACGACGCGTTCAGCCGAGGTCTGGCGAGGGTCATCGCGGTCACGGATCCGGACAACCGTGCCTCCCAGGCCGTCTGCCGGCGGCTCGGCATGACGCACTTCGGCCGGACGACGAGGTACTATGACACGCCGAACGAACTCTTTGAGAAGCTGGCCAGCTGATCGGCGAAGATCGCCACGACCGTCTCCGCCGCTCGCCACCGCCACACATCCGCACATCGGCATGTCCGGGCGCCGGCCATCCCCAGCAATGGCTCTGGATGCCTCGGCAGGCGGCGTCAGTCTCAGGCGGCTGTGCGCCGGGGTGGTGATCACCTGTCGGCAAGGTTGCTCCGAAGCCGGTGGGCGAGCGAGACGGTCGCTTCCTGGGGTTCGGCGTCGAGGTCGGCGAGGGCTTTGGTCAGGGCGCGCAGGACGGTGCGGATGCCGTCGGCGTCGCCGAGGGCGTGGCGGGCGTGCATGGCGCGGGTGTAGAGCGCTTCGTTATAGCGGTCGAGGCCGATGGCCTTGTCGAGCAGGTCCGATGCGCTCTGCGGGTCAGAGTCGATGAGATCGTCGGCGAGCAGGAGGTGCGCTTCGGTGCCCCAGCGACGGACGGTCTCGCGGTGTGGCTGGAGCCATTCGTAGTCTTGGCCGTCTGCCAGTGGGGCGGTGTAGAGGTCGCAGGCGGCGGTGAGCAGTTCCCGGCGGCGTGGGCCGGTGGCGATGGTGGCCGTGCGCAACAGGTCGCGAAGCGTCCAGACGTCGACGTCGACGGTTGCTGGGTCGAGTCGGTAGCGTCCGGCGGTCTTGATGACGTAGGCGCTCCTCGTGTCCGCCGTGCCGGCGCGGCCCAGGACGTGTCGCAGGTTGCTGGCGTTGGTGTGGACGCGTTGGTCGGCTTGGCTGATGCGGGCGTCGGGTTCGAGATATTCGCCGATGTCGCGGGTGGTGGCTCCGTCGGGGTGGCAGGCGAGGAACACTGCGAGTTCGAGGGCTTTGGCTCGCAGCGGCCGGCCGGGTTGGGTGATGTTGTCGATCCGCGGCTGTCCGAGCACCCGCAGCTGAGCCTTACCAGTGCTCGCATCAGCAGCCGGCGTGGTGGGCGGGGCGGGCTGGCCGGTGGGCTTGGAGTCGGTTCGGCTGGCGTGCAGGGGGACGACCGTGACCGGTGCAGCGGGTGACGCGACGGCGCACGGTTCACCGGTCTGCGCCTCGCGCAGGGTCGTGAGGATCTGGATCGCCGTGGTGTGCTCGAGTACGGGCAGGCGCGGTGGCACCGGTTCGGCCGTTTGCCCGGACACGAGGGTGGTGTGGCCGTCCGGGGCGACGTCGATGGTGGCGCCGTGGGCCCATTCGCCGAGCAGGAGTGCGGACACGTCCAGGTCGCCGCCGAGGGCGAGAGCGGCCTTGGCCCGCATGCGGGCTTCCGCGGGTGGGGTGTGGGTGATGAGCACCGCTGGTGGCAGCGCTTCCTCGTCGGGGGCCTGCTGCCGGAGGGTGTCCAGGTCCGTGAGGGCGTGCTCGTCGAGGATGCGGCTGCGGTGCAGGAGTTTGGCCTCGATCACGGTGAGCGCGTCATCGATGCTGTCGACGACGTGCAGCCGTGGCCACGGGTTCAGGGCCGCCGCGTCGGGGCCGAGCAGTTGTTCCAGGGTGGCGGCGTCAATGATGACTTCGCCGAGGGCGTGAGGCTGGTGCGGGCCCCCGGATGCCAGGACCGCGACGAGGGTGGCGCGGGCGGCGGCGTGCGCGCCGTCTCCGACGATGCCGGTTCCGCCAGCCGGCAGCGGCGCGAGGTCGGGCACGGGTGCGGGCGGCTCGGTGTCGTGGCTCTCGGGATTCGGCAGTTTGGGGTTGCGGGCGACGGCGCGGCGCAGGTGGAGCACCGGCGGTGGCGGCTGCGTGGGTGGGTCGGCGTCGGGCTCGCCGGTGTATCGGCGGCGGCGTTGTGCCCAGACCAGCGCAGCGGCAGCGCTGATCGCGGCGGCGAGTGACCAGGGCAGCCAGTCCGACGGGGATAGCTGCACACCGTGCTCGTCGGTGGCCACGGTCGGGCTGCGCGTGTCACTGATATCCGGCCCACCGGAGGGCGTCGCTGACGCGCTGGGGCTGGGCGTCGCAGGTGGGGTGGGCGAGGTGGGTTGTGGCGCACTCGGAGCTGTCGACGGTGCGCCGCTGGGGTTCGCTGCTGCGTTGTGATCAGGTGTGGGGGGCGGCACGGTGGGGCTCGGCGCGTCAGGTGTGGGACTCGGCGATGCCGACGGGGGCGTGGTCGCGGGTGGTGGCGTGGGCGCTGCGGGCGGCGTCGCCGGTGCGGCACTCGTCGGCGGGCGGGCGTCGGCAGGGAGCCGCAGGTCCCAGCCGGGGTAGATGAGGTCACAGTCGCGCAGGGTGCCGCCGGTTCGGGGGAAGTGACGGTGCTTGTTCAGCCGGCAGATCTCCGGCCACCGGTCCGCGTCACCGAGCCACTCCTTCGCGATCTTGGAGAGGGTGTCGTGGCGCTCGACGGTGTACAGGTAGCGGGTGTCGGCGACGCGGATCAGTACGGGTCCTCGTGCGACGGCCTGCCGAGGTATCACGGCGCCGCTGTCAGTGGCAGCGACGGCCGTCGGCTGGTCGCTGCCGACGGCGGCGTGGACTGGGCCGGTGGAGGTGACGGCGATCGCGGCGGTGCCGGCCAGGCCGAACACGAGCCGGTGCAGCGGAGCGGGAAGCCGCAGTGCCGGGACCCGCCACCGCGTCACCACCGCGACCAGTTCGGTCACGAGGAGCAGGGCGAACACGGCCCAGAGCAGCCACAGCGCCCACACGGCCATGCCTGCGAGGACGGTCGGGGTGAAGCGTCCACTCGGCTGGTCGAACCAGACGGCGACCTGCGACCACGACGGCAGCCGCCGCAGCGGATCACCACCGACCACCCACAACAACACGGGCACCCCGGCCAGAAACACCACCGCACCCACGACAGCCCGGACCAGCCGGGCCGCCGACCGGCCGGCCCGAGGGCGACGGGCCGTCTCGGGTGGGGTGTAGACGGTGGGCCGCGCGCCGTACTCAGCCAGCCGGCGAGCCTTGTCCGGGGACTCCTGTGGCACTCTGCCTCCCCCGCCTGCCCGATGGTGACGTTCCTTCCGCATACACGAGGATGCACGTCGATGACCATCCCGTGGAGAAGGATTCTCACCATGCGCGCACAAAGGATCACTGCGCGGGACGGTGGTTGACGGTCCAACGGCTACTCGGGTGAGACTGCCGCACATGCCAAGCGGGGGCGCACGACTGTCGATCGACCTCAGCTCGCCGGCCATCGCCGCGACCGTCGACCGTCACGGCGCGCGGATTCCCGTCATGCTCGACGGCCGGCTCGCCATGCCGCGCGGCGTCGCCCTCGACCCCGCCGGCAATCTCTACCTCGGCGTGCCCTCAGCCAACACCCCGCCGCCGGGCCACCAGTTCGTACCCGACCCGCTGGACCTGCTCGGCACCACAGACACCAGCCGCCCCGTCGACGCCGTCGAGGTGCTCGCCACACTGCTGCGACACGTCACCGGCCAGGCCGCCAAACAGGTCGGTGAACCGATCGTCACGCTCACCCTGACCATCCCGTCCAGCTGGGGACCACGCCGACGCGACCAGCTCATCGAAGCGGCGTCCCGCGCCGGAATATCGGCCCCCACCATGGTCACCGCACCAGCAGCCCTCGCCGCCCACGCCCAAGCTCACGGGCTCACCGCCCCGGACGGATCGTGCCTGCTGATCTGCCAGGCCGGCCGCCACCCGGTCACCCTGACCGTCCTCCAGGTCAACAGCGACGGATACCGAGAGCTGGCCACCCGAGCGATCGACCCACCGGGCGACCTGAACCAGGTTCTCGCCCAGCGGATCGTCGAGGCCGCCACCGCCCACGACGACCCACTACGCGTCGACATCGCCGACCAGACTCAGGACGGCCGAGTCCTGCTGGAATCCGTCCGCCAGGCCCGACAACTCCTCGCCACACAGGACCGCGCCCCGGTCCTGCTCCCCGCGCCCCGCACACCCACGGTCATCACCCGCGACGACGTCGCGACCGCCACGCAGCCCCTTCTCGACACGGTGCACGACGCGGTCCGCGACACCCTCGACACCGCCGACATCAACCCCCAGCACCTCGCCGGCGTCATCCTCCGCGAAACCGAACCGATACCCGGCCTGCACGACCGGCTCACCACCGCGACCGGCCTCGCCCCCGCCGTCCTGCGCGACCAGTCCCACGTCCTCGCTGACGGCGCCCTCGCCCTCACCGCACCACACCATGACGCACGCACCGCCGCTGACAGTCACCTGCCGCGCGTGCGACTACGCGTCCGGGACCTGACCAGCGCCACCGTGCTCACCGCCTGCTCACTCGCCCTACTCCTGCAAGCAGTCCTCACCGCCGACATCACGACCGTCGAGTACCGGATCATCGGCGTGCGCACCTCCCTACCCCAACTCGGCACCGCCGGCGCGCTCGCCATGCTCACCGCATTCGCCGTAGCACACCTCGCCCCCACCACCTGGCTCGCCGGAACACCCACCACGCCAACACCCGAACCCGCCACCGGCAGCCTCATCCGACGCGGATACCTCGCCGCCGCCGTCGGCGGTGCCATTGCCGCCGCCCTCTACGGCCTCGCCACCGGCACCTCCGTCGGATACGACTACAGCCCCTACCTCAGATGGACCCTCGGCTCCGCCCTACCACTCGCTGTGTGCGCCACCGTCATCGCCGCCACCGCACCCCGCATCCCCGCCACCGACCTGCCCACCTGGCTCAAACACACCAGACCCGCAGTCCTACACGCCGCCATCGCCACCGCCGGCATCTACCTCATGCGCGCAGCCCTCACCATCACGCCACCCGTCGACTGGACCGGCATGCCCGGCCTCATCGGCAGCACCGGAGCAGCCCTCCTCGGCATCGCCACCGCCATGACCGCCACCCGAAGCCGCACCATCCGCACCATCACCGCACCCGGCCTCGCCATCGGCTACGCCATCGTCTTCACCAGCAACACCAGCGGCGCACTCACCGTCGGCTACCTCATCGCCGTCACCTGGTGGTCAATACGGCTGGCCGGACACACGCTCCGCCTCGCGTTCCCCGCCGCAGGTGCGGCGCTGCGCCGCCTGACCGACGGTCGAAGCGACTGACGAGTCCCACCGCGCAGCCGACCGGTGTGACCGGCGTCATCGAAGAGCCGAACGCACGAGGGAGTAGCTGTCGCCCATGCGTAAACGGCCGGGAGGCCCCACCGGGTTCTGCGTCCTCGGTGGGGGCTTCCCACACACCCGTGTCGTCGTACTACGACGAGCGGATGGCCCGCAGAGTGCGCGCTCTGCGGGCCATCCGCTTTCGCCTATCCAAGGAGGTCAGCGATGAACACCACTTTCACCCTTACGATTATCCTCGTAGTGCGACTGGCTGCCTATGGCTGATCCGCAGCGCCGAACACCGGGTACGCGAGCGACAGACTGCCCTCGAGAGCCAATAAGACAACGCCCGTCCCGCACTGCCCGGATTAGAGACGCGAGCAGTCAGCGAACAACACCGCGATGCGACACCCCCCTCGCCGAAACGCCGCCTGGCCAGCGCGAATCTAAGGAGACGTTACCGCCGGCCGTTCATCCGCTCCGCTTTCCGGACCCAGCTCTGATCGAATCCCACCCTGACTCGCCACCGCTCGGCGAGCGGATCGAGCCAGCCGGAGAGCCGGCGAAGGTGCGGGCGCTGATGCGAGTACGGCTTGCCGCGATGGCCGCGCCTCGGGACTCCGACGATGCGGAACTGGCCGCGCTGCGGGCCGTGCTGCGCGATGAGTCGCTGATGGCCCATGTGACAGCCAACGTGGACCGGTGGCCGCCGCTGACCGAGGAGCAACGAGACACCATCGCGTCGCTATGGCCGCCGCCGAGCCGTTAACGCCTGCACACCCATGGGGGAGCCCCACTTCAGGGCTCCCCCATCTGCGCTGATTCCGGACCTACCGCGTGTCGGCCTGAAACTGAGGCGGAGTGCTGCCGAGCGAGTGTTTCGGGTCAACCCGGACCGAGGCGATGTCGAAGCGGCGGCCAGGGCGGGCGGACAGGATCGTCACGGTGCACAGCCGGTCCACGATGACCCGCTTGTCCGCCACCGGCATGTTCTTCCACGCCTTCACCGGGTCATGAGCGTTGACCACCTCCGCCAACGGGTCGTCGGTCACCGTCACGTTGAGCAGTTCGTCGATCTCGTTAATGCGGATGTTGGCGCGGCGGGTCGCAACGGCAACCTGTTCCCGAGTCCGCAACCCCATCACCTCGTCCTCGGCCATCCGCGCCAGTGTCTGGCGCAGCGTCGCCTTCTCCGTCCGCAGGGCACCGGCGTCCACCTCGGGCGCGGCCGGAGCCAACAACTCGTACGCGCGAGGATGAGTGATCGCGTACATGACGTGGGCGAAGACCACCTCATCGGTCCGGTGGGCGTTGCGGGCCACGTGGTTGTACTCCCGGCACGTGTACCGAGGGTTCGTCCCGCCCCGGGTCACGTGACAGGTCGCAGGCTGCGTCGTCTCGGTGCCCGGCGGAGTACACCGCCCGCACCGGTAGATGCCCGTGCCTACCCAACGCGGCGGCGCGCCCCGTGCGGTCTGCCGCGCCGGATCCGTCAGCAGGGCGCGCACCGCCTCGAACGTCTCCGGCTGCACGATCGGTTCCCACGGCGCGCTCACCCCGTCAAGGATCTCACCTCGGTAGACGATCAGCCCGGCGTTACGCGGGCGCAGCAGCACATCGCGCAACGTCTCCGCCGACCATTTCGCACCGGTCACCGTCGGTACGTCCTTCTCCCGCAGTTCGGCGGCCAGCGCTCGCAGGCTCACCCCCTGCAAAAGCCGGCGTGAGCAGTCCGCGATCACGTCCGTCTCGCTCTTGATCGGGGTGATCCCGGAGCGGCAGTCCCGGCCGCCGTGCCACGCGCACACCGCCTCGTCCAACCGTCCACCGTCCGGGACGATCTTCGGCGGTCCGGAGCAGAACCCGAACGGCCGCTTACCGCCGCCGTACTGGCCGTTGAGGGCCTGGCGCTCTCTCGCCGCGGCGACCCGCCGTGCGGTGTCCCGCGACGCCTTGTTGGCCACCAGCACCCGAATCTCCGCGTCGAAGTTGTCCCGGCCCTTCTCCATGTGCAACGACCCGGTGACCGACTCCACCACGATGTCGTGCGGTGAGTGGTCCACCACATCGATCAAGTCCTGCAAGTCCTTCGGATCACGAAACGCCCGATCCAGATCCAAACACAGCAAAGCGTTCGCGCGGCCTGCGGCGAGATCCGCCAACGCCTCCCGCAAATCAGGCCGGAACACGCGGTACTCCCGCCGCCCGTCCGGAAGCGTGATCTTGCGTCGCTTGTAGGCGGACAGACGCGGGTTCTTGATCACCTTCCACACGTCCCACCCAAGTTCGTCAGCCTTGCCGTGCATACGGCGTAGCTGATCATCGAGTCCTAGAGGGATGCCTTCATCGGTGAGGTCCACGTCTTCCCTGTTGTCAGACAGACGCGCTAGCAAGATCGCCCGGCGTCGTACGGCATTGGCCATGGCTAAATGATGTGTCATAACCCGGTGTCCGGCAAGACGATGCTCGCCGAACGGCTCCCGTCGGTCCTTCCCGAGCTGGACGACGACGCCGCGATGGAGGTGAGCGCGCTGCACTCGATCGCGGGCCTGATGCCACCCGGTGGGCAGTTGATCCGTCGGCCGCCCTTCCAGGCGCCGCACCACACCGCGACCGTCCCGGCTCTGGTGGGCGGGGGCTCCGGCCTCGCGCGTCCGGGCGCGGTCTCGCTGGCCCACCGCGGCGTTCTCTTCCTGGACGAAGCTCCCGAGTTCGGCAAGGGTGCGCTGGACGCACTGCGGCAACCTCTGGAACACGGCCTGGTCCGGTTGGCGCGGTCCCGGGGCGCCGCCGAGTACCCGGCCCGCGTGCAGCTCGTCCTGGCCGCCAACCCGTGCCCCTGCGCGAAACCGTCCGGGGTCGTCACCTGCGAGTGCTCGCCCCTGACCCGCCGGCGTTACCTGGGGCGTCTCTCCGGCCCGCTGCTCGACCGGATCGACGTCCAGGTCACCGTGCAGCCCATCCGCGCGGCAGAGCTGACGGAGGTCGCCGGTGCCGGCGAGTGCTCGGCAGCCGTGGCGGCCCGGGTGGCGGCGGCCCGGGCGGCGGCAGCAGCCCGCTGGTCGGGTCTCGGCCGGCGGATCAACGCGGAGCTGCCCGGCCCGGTGCTGCGTCGCGCGCCGTGGTGCCTGCCGGCCCGGGACACCCGGGAGCTGCGTGCCCGCCTCGACGCCGGCTCGCTCTCGGCCCGGGGTTTCGACCGGGTGCTCCGGCTCGCCTGGACCATCGCCGACCTGGACGGCCGGGACCGCCCGGACGCCGACGACGTCCGCGAGGCGATCGGGCTGCGCACCGGGGAGGCGCTGTGAGCACCGGTGCACGCCACGACACCACACCACCGCCACAAAGGAAGTCGAGCGGCCCAAAGGCTCGGCGGCCCTGGCTATGGCGGCCGCACCGAGCCGCTACACGAGGACAGGAGAGGTGACATGACGATCCACCCCGCGCCGCGCGGCGTACCTCCGACGGCTGGCGGTGCAGAGGCGGACCGGCTCGCCCGGGTGGCGCTGACCTGGCTCACCGAGCCGGGCACCCGGTCGGTGTTCCGCCTGGTGGAGCAGCAGGGCGCGGTCGCCACGCTCGCCCTGCTGCTGGACGGGGCCGCGCCGGAGCAGGCGCTGCGGGACACAGTGGCTGCCCGCCTCGCGGCCGGTGACCCAGTGACGGTCGCCACCGAGGCGCTCGGGCGGGCGGACCGGCTCGGCGCCCGCCTGGTGACACCGTCCGACGAGGAGTGGCCGGCACCGGTGGGCGATCTGCGCCACCTCGTGCTGGTGGGGGCGACCCGCAAGGTCGACCGGGAGACCGCACCGCCGCTCTGCTTCTGGGTCCGTGGCGCCTGGCCGCTGGGCGAGGCCCTGGACCGGTCGGTCGCGGTGGTGGGGGCGCGCGCCGCCACCGGGTACGGCGTCCACGTGGGCACCGAGCTGGCGTACGGGCTGGCCGAGCGGGGCTGGACGGTGGTCTCCGGCGGAGCGTTCGGTATCGACGCCGCGGCGCACCGGGGCGCCCTGAGCGCCGGTGGGCTGACCGTCGGCGTACTGGCGTGCGGCCTGGATCGCCCGTACCCGGTGGGCAACGCCGCCCTCTTCGACCGCATCGCCGAAACCGGGCTGCTGATCAGCGAATGGCCACCCGGGGCGGAACCGCTGCGGCCCCGGTTCCTGATCCGCAACCGGGTCATCGCCGCCGCGACGCGCGGCAGTGTCCTCGTGGAGGCGTCGGCGCGCAGCGGTGCCACGCAGACCGCCCGCCGGGCGTTGGCGATCGGCCGCCGGACCATGGTGGTGCCCGGCCCGGTGACCTCCGTCATGTCGGTCGGGGCGCACGAGCTGCTGCGGGACGAACCGCACGCGCGGTTGGTCACCGGCGTCGCGCACGTGCTCGAGGAGGTGGGCCGGATCGGCAGCGACCTCGCCCCGCCCGCCCGGGGGCCCGAGCGGCCGAGGGACCAGCTCGACGACGAGGCGACCGCCGTGCTGGAGTCGCTGCCCCGGCGAGGCGTGACCAGTGTCGACACGGTGGTCGCCCGGTCCGGCGTGGCGGTGCGGACGGCGTTGCGCAAGCTGGCCCTGCTGGAGGAACTGGGGCTGGTCGTGCGCCGTGACGGCGGGTACGTGATCGTCGCACCACCGCCGCGCGGTTCCGCGCCCGCCCGAACGGCGACCAGCGGAGCCGGCGAGACATGACCGTTGCCGGGCTCAGTCGCCCTCGAAGCGGATCTCGGTGCCGGGCTCACGCAGGCAGCGCCGGGCCAGCGCGACGACACTGCGGACACGGGCCGCCTCGACCTCGGTGCCCGCCACGTTCGCCAGGAAGCGCAACTCCTCGAGGAGGGTCGGCACCGACCGCGCGTCGAAGGCCTGGTCGCCGACCGGGTCCAACCGGTCCAGCAGGGGTGTCCGGCCGGCACCCCGGATCCGGTCCAGCAGTCCCAGCAGCGTGTCGTCGTTGTCCGGCACCACGCGCACCGGGACGTACGAGACGCGTCGGTTACCCGCGGGCAGGGCCCGGTAGAGAACGACATCCAGCCCCACCCGGTGCCTCCGTCCGTCGCGTCCGAAGCCGTGGCGGACCGCGCGGCACGCCTGCCCGCACGGTCCCGGGTGGACACACCTGTCGCCTGACGTGCGTCCACCGGTGACCGCCGGCACCGTCGGCGGCGGATGCAGCGACCGTAAGCTGAACGGGTGCGCGCGGACAAGCAGTCCCATCAGGGCCGGCACGTGAGCCGGCGGGACAGCCGCGCGACACGTGCCCTGCACGCGGCGCTGCCGCCAGCCATGCGCGAGGCGGTGGACGAGTTCGCCACCCACCTGGCGCAGGTTCGCAACCGCTCCGCCCACACGGTTCGGGCGTACGTCACGGACCTGGTCTCGCTGCTCGACCACGCCGTACGCGGCGGTGGCAGCAGTCCCGCCGACCTCGACCTCGCCGTCGTCCGCAGTTGGCTGGCGCGGCAGCGGACGATGGGGGCCGCCCGGTCCACGCTCGCCCGGCGGGCGGCGGCGGCCCGGACGTTCAGCGCCTGGGCGCACCGCCGCGGGCTGCTGCCGACCGACGTGGCCGCACCGCTGGCCAGCCCCCGGGCGCACCGGGAACTGCCCACGGTGCTCCGCGCCGACCAGGCCGCGGCCCTCGTCGAGGCCGGCGTTTCCCAGGTCGCCGGGCCGGTCGCCGATGACCCCGATCCGGTCCGGCTGCGCGATCTGCTGCTGCTGGAGCTGCTCTATGCCACCGGGGTCCGGGTGAGCGAGGTGTGCGGACTGGACGTGGCGGACGTCGACCAGGGCCGGCGCGTCATCCGCGTGCTGGGCAAGGGCGGCCGGGAGCGCAGCGTGCCGTACGGGGTCCCGGCGCAGCGGGCGCTCGACGGGTGGCTGCGTCACGGCCGTCCGAGGCTGGTGGGGCCGCACTCACGGAACGCGCTGCTGCTCGGTGCCCGAGGTGGCCGGCTCAACGCGACGACCGCGCGCCGCATCGTGAGCGGGTACGCGGAGGCCGCCGGGTTGCCCCGGATCAGTCCGCACGGGCTGCGGCACTCCGCCGCGACCCACCTGCTCGAGGGCGGCGCGGACCTGCGGGCGGTGCAGGAACTGCTCGGTCACTCCTCCCTGGCCAGTACGCAGATCTACACCCACGTGTCGGTCGAGCGGCTACGGGCCGCCTACCGGCAGGCCCATCCCCGCGCTTGACGGAGTCCCGACATCCCGGTCGACCGGGCAGGCGGAGATACACCGACGGTTACGATCATCGGGTGAGCGTTGTGCAGCCGCCCGAACCGATCCCGGGAGCGCGCCTGCTCTTCTCCCTCGACCCGGCGGTCAGCCACCTCAACCACGGCTCGTTCGGTGCCGTGCCGATCGGGGTGCAGCGGGCCCAGCAGCGGCTGCGCGACGAGATGGAGGCGAATCCCCTGCGGTTCTTCACCGCCGGGCTCGTCGACCGCATCACCCACACCCGCCGGCACCTGGCTGCCTTCCTCGGGGCGGACCCGGACGGCACCGCGTTGGTGCCGAACGCCACGACCGGCGTGGCGGTGGTGCTCCAGTCGCTCGCCCTGAAGCCCGGCGACGAGGTGCTGACCACGGACCACGGGTACGGCGCGGTCGCACTGTCGATCGCCCGGGAGTGCCGCCGGAGCGGGGCTGTCACCCGGGCGCTGCGGGTACCGCTGGAGGCCACCGACGAGGAGATTCTCCAGATCGTCCGCACCGGCCTACGCCCCGGCCGGACCCGACTGTTCGTGGTGGACCAGCTCACCTCCCCCACCGCACGGCTGCTCCCGGTCGCCGCCATCGCGGGGGTCGCCCGCGAGAACGGCGTGCCGATCCTGGTCGACGCCGCCCACGCGCCCGGAATGCTGCCCGCCACCGTGCAGGGCATCGGGGCGGACTTCTGGGTGGGCAACCTGCACAAGTGGGCGTACGCGCCGCGCGGCACAGCCGTGCTGGTGGTGGCCCCGCCGTGGCGGGACCGCATCGAGCCGCTGGTCGTCTCCTGGGAGCAGGAGTCCGGCTTCCCGAGTCGGGTGGAGTGGCAGGCGACGATGGACTACACCCCGTGGCTGGCCGCGCCCGTGGGCGTGTTCACGCTGCGCAGCCTCGGCCTCGACCGGGTCCGCGGGCACAACGCCGCGCTGGCCGCGTACGGCCAACGGGTGCTGGGGGACGCGCTCGGGGTGCGCCCGGCCGACCTGCCGGACCCCGGCGGACCGGGGGTCGCCATGCGGATCGTCCCACTGCCCCCGGGGATCGCCACGACCCTGGACGCGGCGCGGGACCTGCGGGCCCGGATCGCCGAACGGCTCGCCGTCGAGGTCGCCGTGAACGCCTGGGACGGGCGGGGCTGGCTGCGGGTGTGCGGGCAGGTGTACAACTCGGCGCCGGAGTACGAGCGGCTCGCCGTGTCACTCCCCCCGCTGCTCGCGCAACGCTGAGCCCTCCGGCGGCACCTGACACCCCGCACGCGACGGTTCACGAGGCAGCGGGGTCGAGCGGCAGCAGCCGGACCGGTCCACGCCCGACCAGGGCCAGCGGATCGAGGTACACGTCGCCCCGGCGCAGGCCCCAGTGCAGGCACGACGCGACCGGACAGCCGGGGTGCCCGGCCAGCAGGTGACCGATGGGGCCTCCGGCCGGCACCGGGGCGCCGACCTCGACGGCCGGCCGCACGGGCTCGTAGGTGGTCCGCAGTCCGTCGGCGTGCGTCACGGTGACGACCGGTCGGCCGGCGACCGCCCCGGCGAAGGTGACCATGCCGGCACCGGCGGCCCGCACGAGGGCGCCGGGGGTGGCGGCCAGGTCCACACCCCGGTGGCCGGACAGCCACGGCTGCGGCGGCGGGTCGAAGTGCCGCACCACGAGGGGCGGCCCGGGCAGCGGCCAACGGAACGACCCGACCGCCGGCGCGGCGACGTCCGGCCGGGCCGGAGCAGCGGCCACGACCCCGACGGGCCTCACAACGGCGAGCGGGGTGAGCGCGGCACAGGCGTCGGCAGCAGAAAGAGTCCGGTCCCCGGAAGGGCCGGAACCTTCCGACATCCCGACAGGATCTCGTTGATGCGTCACACCGACCCACACCCGGGGTAGTACGTTGCCCGGCCCGGCGTGGCATGCATGCATGGCAGTGGGCACGAACGGCCCACCCACGCGAGCCGGCGCCGAGCCACGTGCCGCCGGGGCGGACGGTACGACCGCCAGCAGGACGACACACAGCAGGCCGAGGCGCAGCGGGGCGACGAGCCGCGACGGAGGTCCCATGGGAGGCACCCTTCCCGAGCGGTCCGCCACGTCGCCACCCCGCCGCGAGCCACCTGTGGACAGTGCTCCCACTGTGGACAGCCCCCGCTTAGGGACCTGATCTGCTATGCGCCACCGGGATCACCAGGCCACCGCCTCCGCACCTAGGCTGGACCGGTGACCGAGGACTGGTACGCGTGGCACGACGACTACGGCGATCCCGACTCGCCCCTGTCCCGCCGGCTCACCGAGGTGCGCCGCCGGGTCGTGGACGCGCTCGACCAGGCCCCGCCCGGCCCGCTGCGCGCGATCAGCCTCTGCGCCGGCCAGGGCCGGGACCTCATCCCCGTGCTCGCGGAACACCCCCGTGGGTCGGACGTGACCGCCCGGCTGGTCGAGCTGGACGCCCGCAACGCCGAGGTCGCCCGGTCCGCCGTCGCGACGGCCGGGCTCGCGACGGTCGAGGTGGTCGTCGGCGACGCGGCGCGCACCGACGCGTACGCCGATCTGGCGCCCGCCGACCTGGTCCTGGTCTGCGGCGTCTTCGGCAACATCCCGGAGGCCGACATCCGGGCGACGGTCGGGCACTGCGCCGCCCTCTGCGCGACCGGCGGCACGGTCATCTGGACGCGGCACCGGCGCGACCCGGACCTGGTGCCGGCGATCTGCGACTGGTTCGCGGCGTCCGGGTTCGAGCAGGTGGCGGTGAGCGAACCGGCGGACGGCGTCGGCGTGGGCGTGCACCGACTGCGGACGGCACCGCGCCCCCTGCCGGCCGGGGTGACGATGTTCGCGTTCGACCGGTAGCACCCCGTGCGACCCGACCTGCGCCGCCGGGGCTCAAGGGCCCGTCCGGCCGGCGAACGACCGGCCGGACAGGGCCTAGGCTTGATCCGCGTCACGGCGGGACCGCCGCCGTCCGGGGCCGGGGAGAGCAGATGACCACTGTGGACGACGTCAGCCGGCCCTCGCGGCTGGCCACGAGTGGACGGCGGCTCCGGGGCGGTACGTGCTGAGCGCCCGCGCCACCGACGCCTCCGGCCGGACCCAGCCGGTGGAGCAGCCGTGGAACCGGGGCGGGTTCGCGAACAACCTCGTCCAGCGGGTCGAGGTCGTGGTGGTGGAGGGATGACGGGCACGGCGGTGGGGGGCCGTGGTGCGTCGGCCGGCGGGGGCGCCGCCGGAACCGGGACGGGTCAGCCGCCGAAGCCGGAGTCGGCGGGCAGCGAGATGTCGGGCTTCTCCAGCTCCTCCACGTTGACGTCCTTGAACGTCATCACCCGGACATTCTTGACGAACCGGGCAGGGCGGTACATGTCCCACACCCAGGCGTCGTGCATCTCGACCTCGAAGTAGACCTCGCCGTCCGAGTTGCGTACGTGGAGGTCGACCTGGTTCGCCAGGTAGAAGCGGCGTTCGGTCTCCACCACGTAGGAGAACTGGCGGACAATGTCGCGGTACTCCCGGTAGAGCTGCAGCTCCATCTCTGTCTCGTACTTTTCGAGATCTTCCGCGCTCATCCCTCTCCGCCTTCCATGACCACATCTTCCCCCACCGGCGCCGAGGGCCGAGGCCGCTCGCCCAACGCCACGCCGACGGTACCCCCTGGCGCGCCCGAGCGCTCCATCGGCTCGTCCGGCCTTGCGCCCATTGGTCGACGTGCCCGGGGCGGGGCGTCGTGCCGGCCGGACACCGCCGCGACGTTCACGTACGAGAACCGGTGCTCCGGGCAGGGGCCGCGCTCGCGCAGCGCCGCCGAGTGCTCGGGAGTGATGTAACCCTTGTGCTCCGCGAAGCCGTAGCCGGGGAACGTCCCGTCCAGCTCGACCATGATCCGGTCCCGGGTGACCTTGGCCAGCACGCTCGCCGCCGCCACGCAGGCCGCCACCTGGTCACCCTTCCACACCGCCAGGCCCGGCACGTCCAGGCCGTCCACGCCGAAGCCGTCGGTGAGCACGTACTCCGGCGGGGTCGGGAGCGAGGCCAACGCCCGGCGCATCGCGGCGAGGTTGCACACGTGCAGACCGCGGGCGTCCACCTCCGTCGCCGGGATCACCACCACGGAGTACGCCAGGGCGCGCGCGACCACCTCCTCGTACACCCGCTCCCGGCTGGCCGGGGTGAGCAGCTTGGAGTCGGCGAGACCCTCGATCTCGCCGCGCCGCCCCTCGGGCAGGATCGCGGCCGCCGCCACCAGCGGACCGGCGCAGGCGCCACGGCCGGCCTCGTCCGCGCCGGCCACGTGCCGGAAGCCGCGCCGCTGCAGGGCGCGCTCCAGGGCGTACAGCCCGCCCTCCCGGCGCACGACGGTGCGCGGGGGCGTCAGCACGACCCACCGCCGTCCAGGCCAGCCGCACCGGGGACGGTCGACGCACCGGGGGCGGTGGCCAACGCCCGGGTCAGCACGGCCGGCAGGTCCGGCGGATAGTAGCGCTCGCCGCTGGCCGCCAGATCCTCCGGAGACCACCAGCGGTGCCCGACGACGCTGGCCCGCTCGACGGCGTCGAAACCTCCCGTGTCGACCTCCCACGCGGCCACCCGGACCAGGAAGAACTCCTGCTCCTGCCGGTACCAGACGCCGTCGAACGGGAACTCGACCGTCTCCGACCAGACCGGCTCGCCCAGCTCGTCCGGCGCGAGCCGCAGGCCCGTCTCCTCGGCCAGCTCGCGGGCGGCGCCGGCCGCGGGGCTCTCCCCCGGGTCGAGCCCGCCACCGGGGGTGAACCAGTACCGGTGCCCGGGCCGGGCCGGGTCGCTGCCGTGGAACAGCAGGATGCGCCCGGCCCCGTTCACGAGCAGCACCCGGGCCGCGCGACGAGGGGTGTAGACGGTCACCGCCCCAGCCTGCCAGACGTCACCGACAACGCCCACGCCCCCACGGTCGCCGGCCAGGTCAGGAACCGGGGATGGCTTCGAACTGCTCCGGCACGCTCAGCCAGCCCGCCCGGTCGAGCGGCCAGAACACGGTGAACGCGCGGCCCACGACCTCGTCCTCGGGAATGGTCGCCTCGTTGATGTCCTGCCCGGACTGCTGCCAGTGCTGCAACGAGTCCCCCGACGCGGACCGGTGGTCACCCATGACCCAGAGCCGCCCCTCCGGGACGGTGACGTCGAAGTCCTGGTCGGCGGGCCTGTCCCGCTCGCCGTCCGAGGAGAACAGGTACGGCTCGTCCAGCGGCGTGCCGTTGATCGTGATCCGCCCCTGCTCGTCGCAGCAGACCACCCGGTCCCCGCCGACGCCGATGACGCGCTTGATGAAGTCCTCGCCGTCCGGGTTGCCGCTCCACGCGGTGGGCGCCTTGAAGACGATCACCTCGCCCCGGTGCGGCGACCGGAAGTCGTACACCAGTTTGTTGACCAGCACCCGATCGTCGATCTGCAGGGTGTTCTCCATCGACGGCGAGGGGATGAAGAAGGTCTGCAGCACGAACGCTCGCACCAGCACCGCGACCAGGATCGCCACGCCCAGGAGAATCGGCAGCTCCTTCCAGAAGGAGCTGCGGGACTTGTCGGTCTGCTCGTCAATCACGCAAGGAGCCTACGTTGCCCGGCTGAACGGCACCGTCCGGAACGCGCGAGACGGAGCAGAGCCGCCAAGAGCGGGAGCAGCAGCACCACACCACCGTCCGGGGTGGGCCGGACGGGTGCCCGGCCGGTCGACACGCTGGCCGGACCGGGGACGTTCGCGAAGGTCTCGGGAACGGACAGCGAACTCCACCGCGACGACGGCCACACCACGCCGAAGGCCCGGCCGACCACGTTGTCGATCGGCACCGGCCCCTGGCAGCGGGCGTCCTGGGAGACGAGGCGGTGGTCACCCATGACGAAGATCTGCCCGGGCGGGACCACGATCTCCCGGAAGCGGCGGGAGCGGCACTCGCGCGGGTTCGGCGGGACGTCCAGCGGCGAGTCACGGACGACGTACGGCTCGTCCAGCGGCGTGCCGTTGACCAGCACCCGGCCCTGCGCGTCGCAGCAGCTCACCCGGTCGCCGGGCAGGCCGATGACGCGCTTGATGAAGTCCTTCTCGCCGGGCCGGCTCACCCCCACCAGGTCGCCGATCGTGGCGCCGAGCTTGCCCACGAAGCCGGGCTCGGGCTGCCCGTCGACCTGCGGGGCCCAGCGGTCGGTGCCCCGGAAGACGACCACCTCGCCGCGGGCCGGGTCCCGTACGTCGTAGACGACCTTGTTGACCAGCACCCGGTCACCGACGAGGAGCGTGTCCTCCATCGAGCCGGACGGGATGAAGAAGGCCTGGAGCAGGAAGGTGCGGATCAGCACCGCGAGGCAGAACGCGACGATCAGCAGCAGCGGCAGTTCCTGCCAGAGCGGCATCTGCCGGCGGGTGCGGCGGGTCCGTCGACGCCACGGATCGACCGCGCCGTCCTCGCTGAGCGTCCGCACCACGCCACTCCCCGGTCCGCAGAAACGACACTACCGCCCGGGAACCTCGTCGAGGCTCCCCGGGCGGCAGTGGACGTCTTCCCCGCCGTGAGGCGGGAGGCCGCCCTGCTGCGCCCGTACGACCAGGGTAGTGCCGTCTGGTCGGTACGACATACGCGCAGCTCGGGCGGCGTGGCGCAGCGCGACGTCAGCTGGGCTGCTTCTCGCGCTTCTCCTTGATCTTGGCCTTCTTGCCGCGCAGCTCACGCAGGTAGTAGAGCTTGGCACGCCGGACGTCACCGCGGGTCACGACCTCGATGCGGTCGATGGCCGGGCTGTTGACCGGGTAGGTGCGCTCGACACCCACACCGAAGCTGACCTTGCGGACCGAGAAGGTCTCCCGCAGACCGTCACCCTGGCGGCGGATGACGACGCCCTGGAAGATCTGGACCCGGGACCGGTTACCCTCGACGACCCGCGCGTGCACCTTGACGGTGTCACCGGCCCGGAAGTCGGGGATGTCAACGCGCTTCGACGCTGCGTCAAGGGCGTCCAGGATGTTCATCGCTGCGTCCTCGTGAGGCTCACGGCGCACCGTCAGTCGGTGCGCGAATGGGTGATTCTGATCCCCGGGTGGTGGCCGGTGGCGCCGACCCCGGTCGAGGACCCTCGCAGCCGCCCGCGGCGCGGCCGACTGCGGCAACCCCTCTACTTTGCCACATCCCCCGGCGGGGGCTGAAATCCGGCCCGCTCCAGCGCGGCGAGGTCCCGCTTGTCGAGGGTCGCCGGGTCGAGGGAGGCCAGCATGTCGGGTCGCCGGTCGGCGGTACGGGTCAACGCCTCGTCGCGCCGCCAGCGGGCGATCCGCCCGTGGTCGCCGGAGCGGAGCACCTCCGGCACGTCCAGGCCCCGCCAGGTCGCCGGCTTGGTGTACATCGGGGCTTCCAGCAGCCCGTGGGCGTGCGACTCCTCGTCCAGCGAGCTCACGTTGCCGAGCACCCCCGGCAGCAGCCGGGTGACCGCCTCCATGATCACCAGCACCGCGACCTCGCCGCCGAAGAGCACGTAGTCGCCGAGGGAGACCTCGGTCACCGGCATCCGGGTGGCGGCGTGGTCGAGCACCCGCTGGTCGATGCCCTCGTACCGGCCGCAGGCGAAGAGCAGGTGCGGCTCGGCGGCCAGTTCGTGGGCCATCGCCTGGGTGAACCGCGCACCGGTCGGCGCGGGCACCAGCAGCCGGGGCGGGTGGACCTCCGGCGGGGCCAGCGCGTCCAGCGCCTCACCCCAGGGCTCCGGCCGCATGACCATGCCCGGCCCGCCGCCGTAGGGCGTGTCGTCGACCGTGCGGTGCACGTCGTGGGTCCAGGTCCGCAAATCGTGTACGGCCAGCCGCAGGGTGCCGTTGGCCCGGGCCTTGCCGATGAGCGACAGGTCCAGCGGAGCGAAGTACTCCGGGAAGATCGACACGATGTCGACACGCATGCGGCATGCTCCAACAGCTTCCGGGCCGGACGGCCTGCGCGGCCGGCCCGGAACCCGGGCCGGTGGCCCCTCCTCAGAGGTCGAGCAGGCCGCCGGGCGGGTCGACGACGACGCGACCGCCGGCGAGGTCGACCTCGGGGACGATCGCCTTGACGAACGGGATCAGCGCGTCCCGGCCGCCGGGGCGGCGCAGCACCAGCAGGTCGGACGCGGGCGCGTGGTCGATCCGCGCGACCTCGCCCAGCCGCTCACCGGCCGGGGTGACCACGGCCAGACCGACCAGCTGGTGGTCGTGGAACTCCTCCGGGTCCTCCGGAGGGGCGACGTCGGCGCTGTCCACGCTGAGCAGGATCCCGCGGAGCGCCTCGGCGACGTTGCGGTCCAGCACGCCCTCGAACGCGACCAGCAGCCGTCCCTGGTGCCAGCGGGCGGCTTCGACGGTCAACTCCTCGGGCACCTGGTAGGCGCCGGGCTCGGTGGGCTCGTTCGCGCCGGGTTCGGCGCCCAGCACGCCATTCGGGGGCACAGCCCGGCGCGAACCGTGCCTCGGGCTCGTCGGTCCGCACCTCCACGGTGACCTCACCGCGGATCCCGTGCGGTTTGCCGATCCTGCCGACGATGAGCAGCATCAGTACGAGTCGACGATGTCGACGCGTACGCCGCGGCCGCCGATGGAGCCGATCACCTGGCGCAGCGCCTTGGCGGTCCGCCCGGACCGCCCGATCACCGTGCCGAGATCCTCCGGGTGCACGCGGACCTCGAGCCGCTTGCCCCGACGGGAGTCGACCAGCCGGACCCGGACGTCGTCAGGGTGGTCGACGATGCCCTTGACCAGGTGCTCCAGCGCCGGACGCAGAGCCACGTCAGGCCTGCTCGCCGGAGTCGCCACCGGCCTGCTCCTCGGTCTTCGGAGCCTCGGCCTCGGCCGGAGCCTCGACCTTGGCGGCGGCCTTCTTGGCCGGCTTGGCCGGCGCCTCCGCCAGACCGGCGGCGGCCTTCGCCTCGGCCTCGTACGCCGCCTTGCGGTCGGCCCGCTCGGGGGCGACCTTCAGCGGCTCGGGGGCCGGCAGGCCCTTGAACTTCTGCCAGTCACCGGTCTTCTCCAGCAGGCGCTGCACCGCCTCGCTCGGCTGCGCGCCCACGGAGAGCCAGTACTGCACCCGGTCCGACTTGACCTCGATCACCGAAGGGTGCTCCTTCGGCTGGTAGATCCCGACGAACTCGATCGCCCGGCCGTCGCGCTTGGTGCGCGAGTCGGCGACGACGATGCGGTACTGCGGGTTGCGGATCTTGCCCATCCGCAGGAGCCGGATCTTTACGGCCACAGTTCTTTCGCTCCTGTTGCGATCTCACCGGCCCGGAACGGGCGGTGCACGGGTGAGCGCCGACCGGCACAGTGGGGTTTGGGCCGGAGACTGCTCGGTGGACTGGCGTGGTGCCCGGGGTAGAGGGCGCCGGACACACGCCGGATACCAGCCAGCCATTCTGCCAGATCGGGTCGGGAACTCTCACACCGGACCGGCCCGGGTCACCCGCCGCCACCCGAAAGTGACCGGAAACACGTCAGCGGCCTCAGCGCGCCGGTGGCCGGTCCCAGCCGGGCGGCAGGTCCCGCGGGGGCGTCCACTCCGCCGGGGGCACGAAGTCGCACCAGGTGCCGTCGAACGGGAACTCCCCCGCCTCGGCCTGCCGGATCACCCGTTCGCCCTCGGCCCGGACCGCCTTCTCGTCGGTCACCCAGTAGTGGTCGGGGAAGGCGAGGCGTTCGAGGAACTCGTCCTCGTCCTTCCACTCCCAGGTCAGGTCCGGGTGGACCACCACGTCGAGGTCCTGGTCGACCATGTCGACCCCGGCCACGGCGCCGTCGTCCCAGCGGACGGCGGGCTCCTCCAGGTTGACGTACCAGCTGGCGAAGCGGTCCTGCGCGTCCCGGAACCACCAGACCGAGTGGGCCGCCCCGGTGGGCAGGAACTTCAGCACCGGCGGCCCGTTCCAGCGCCCACGGGCCAGGCGGTAGGACGAGGTGATCCACTCGGCGAAGGGCACCGCCCGCAGGCCCAGCCCCGCCTCGGTCACCTCGTGCGCCACCGGGGTGTCGCGGGCGACCCAGAGCAGCAGGCCCCGGTCGTCGTCGAGGACCACGCGGGCCGGCCGGACCCAACCGATCCGGCCGTGCCGCACGTTCCGGTGCATGATCAGCCGGCCCGGCGCGAACCGGCCGACCGGACCGCCCGGCCGCACCTCAGTACGCGCGGGCCAGGATCGCGACCAGGTCCGCCTCGTCCTCCGAGTCCGGCACCGAGCCGTCCGCCCGGACCAGGCAGCGGACGGTGACGCCCTGGGCGTTCGCCTCGGCCTCGCCCTGCGCGCCGACCGCCGACCACGGCACCCGGGCCCACCCGCTGGCGGCCGCCTCGATCGCCTCGCCGAGCGTCGACACCTCCCGGGTGCGGGTCTCCCGGTTGGCGAGCGCCTGGTCGTGGAGCGCCTTCTGGTCGGCGTCGAGGGCCGCGAGCACCGCGCCGACCACGTCCGCCACCGGCACCGGGGACTTCGAACCGTCCGTACGCCGCACCACGACCGCGTTGCCGGCGGCCAGGTCGCGGGGGCCGACCTCGACGCGTACCGGATAGCCGCGCAGCTCGGCGTCGACGGCCCGGCGGCCGAACGGGGTGTCGGTGCGGTCGTCGAGCGCGACCCGGACACCGGCGTCGCGGAGGCCGTCGCGCAGCTTGGCCGCCGCCTCGCCGACCCCCTCGCCGTCCTTGACGACCATCACGTACGCCTGGACCGGCGCGAGCTTCGGCGGCACCCGCAGGCCGTTGTCGTCGCCGTGGCACATGATCAGGCCGCCGAGCATGCGGGTCGACGTGCCCCACGACGTGGTCCACGCGTGCTCCCGGCCGCCCTCGGCCGAGGAGTAGCTGATGTCGAACGCCTTGGCGAAGTTCTGCCCCAGCTCGTGGCTGGTGCCCAGCTGGAGCGCCTTGCCGTCGCCCATCATGCCCTCGAGCGTGTACGTCGCGGTGGCGCCGGCGAACCGCTCCCGCGCGGTCTTCAGACCCACCTGCACCGGGATGGCGAGGACGTTGACCATCAGGTCCTCGTACGCCTCGTGCAGGATCCGCCGGGCGTAGGCCCGGGCGTCCTCGCGGGTCGCGTGCGCCGTGTGGCCCTCCTGCCAGAGGAACTCGCTGGTCCGCAGGAAGACCCGCGGGCGCAGCTCCCAGCGGACGACGTTCGCCCACTGGTTGAGCAGCAGCGGCAGGTCCCGGTACGAGTCGATCCACTTGGCCATGAACTCGCCGATGACCGTCTCGCTGGTGGGGCGCACCACGACCGGCTCGGCGAGCTGCTTGCCGCCACCGTGGGTGACCACGGCGAGCTCGGGCGAGAAGCCCTCGACGTGCTCGGCCTCGCGCTTGAGGTAGCTCTCCGGGATGAAGAGCGGGAAGTACGCGTTCTCCGCGCCGGCCGCCTTGATGCGGGCGTCCATCTCGGCCTGCATCCGCTCCCAGATGGCGTAGCCGGCCGGTCGGATCACCATGGTGCCCCGGACCGGGCCGTTGTCGGCCAGCTTCGCCTTGGCGATCAGGTCCTGGTACCAGCGGGGGAAGTCCTCCGCACGGGGAGTGAGCACGCGTGCCATGACCGCACATCCTATGCGCCGTCGGGCCGGTCACCGCCATCGGGCGGCCCGCGGCAGCCGCGCGTCGCCGCCCGGCTGCCGCAAGGCCCCGGGGCCTGTGTCAGGAGGCCGTGCCCGAGTGGGCCGCTCTCCGGAGAGGCGAGTCTCAAGAAAGTCTCAAGAAAGGGCGAGTCTCAGGAAAGGCGAGTCTCGGGCCAGGCGAGTCTCCTGAAACACGCCCTAGACTTCGACCATCATGGGTGAGTTGAGGGAGGCCACGCGGTTGCGCGACGGCATCGTCGACGCGGCGCGGGCGCTGACGATCGCGACCGGCTGGGACGGCGTGCGGATGGGCGCTGTCGCCGCCACCGCCGGCGTGAGCCGGCAGACCGTCTACAACGAGTTCGGCACCAAGGCGGGGCTCGCCGAGGCGCTGGCCCGGCGCGAGGTGGACCGGTTCGTCTCCGAGGTCCGTGCGGCGTTGACCGAGCACGGCGACGACCTGCGTGCCGCCACGTACGCGGCGATCCGGCACACGCTCGCCTCCGCGGCGGACAACCCGCTGGTCAAGGCGATCCTCACGAGCTCGCGGGGCGGCTCGGAGGAGTTGCTGCCGTACCTCACCACCCGCAGCGACCTGGTGCTGGCCGAGGCGTCCGCCGCGCTGATCGAGTGGGCCGAGCGGCACCTTCCCGGCGCCGACCCGGCGGCCCTGGCCTTCGCCGCCGACTCCGTCGTGCGGCTCGTGATCAGCCACATCGTGCTTCCCCAGGCGCCGGTGGACGACACCGCCGAGGCGCTCACCCGCCTCGCCGTCCGCCTGTTCGGCGCCGCCGTCGCACCGGCGTCCTGACACCCGAGGTCCGCCTCGGGTCAACGCACCACGCGGCCGCGGAGGACGATCCGCGCGGGCGTACGGACGACGCGCAGGTCGCGCCGCGGGTCCTCGGGGTAGACGACCAGGTCCGCCAGGCCGCCCTCGACGAGACCGGGGAACCCGAGCCACTCGCGGGCGCGCCAGGAGGCGGCGGCGAGGACGTCCACCGCGGACATGCCGGCCCGCTCGTGCAGCAGCAGCATCTCCTCGGCGGCGAGGCCGTGGTCGATGCCGCCGCCGGCGTCCGTGCCGACGTAGACGGGCACCCCCGCCTCGTACGCGGCGCGCACCACCTCGGGGAAGCGGTCCCGCAGGGCGAGCATGTGGTCGGCGTACCCGGGGAACTTCGCGCGGGCCTGCTCGGCGATACCGCCGAAGGTCTGAATGTTGATCATCGTGGGCACGAGCGCGGTGCCCTGCCGGGCCATCAGGTCGATCAGGTCGAGGCTGAGGCCGGTGCCGTGCTCGACCGAGTCCACCCCGGCCCGCACCATGATCTCGACGGCCGTCTCGGAGAACGTGTGCACCGCGGCGCGTACCCCGGCGGCGTGTGCGGCCTGGACCGCCGCGGTCATGGTGTCCGCGTCCCAGGCCGGCGCGAGGTCACCCACCCCGCGGTCGATCCAGTCGCCGACCAGCTTGACCCAGCCGTTGCCGGCCCGCGCCTGCTCGGCGACCGTCGCGGCCACCTCCGCCGCGCCGACCTCCACACCGATGTCGCGCAGGTACCGCTTCGGAGGCGCGATGTGCCGGCCGGCGCGGGCCAGTCGCGGCAGGTCCGGCTCGTCCTCCAGCTCCGGGTACGGGTACGGCGAGCCGGCGTCCCGGATGGCGAGCACCCCGGCGTCGCGGTCGGTGCGGGCCAGCTCGCGGGCCTGGTCGAGCGAGGTGATCGGGGCGCCGCCACGGGCGATGCCGATGTGGCAGTGCGCGTCGGTCAGGCCGGGCAGCACGTAGCCGCCGTCGACGACGGTCTCCGCTCCGGGCACCGGGTCGAAGGTGACCCGGTCGCCGACCAGCCACAGATCCCGGACCTCGTCGTCGGGGAGGAGCACACCGCGCACATGCAGAGCCATGCGCTCAGTCCTACCGGTTGACTTCCTCCCCCCGTGAAGCGGGGGGACTCCCGTGGCTGAGGCACGTTCATGCCGTCAGCCGTTCGGGGGGTTGGCGCTTCACAGACCGCCCAACGGCGAGGTCTCCACGCCCTGCGACCGCACGCCCTGCGGCCAGGATGTTCTTGGCCGCGTTCACGTCGGCGTGCGCCTGGTGCCCGCAGGCGACGCACCGGAACACCGCTTGGCTCTCGCGGGAGTCCGGAGCGACGTGCCCACAGGCGTGGCAAGTCTGCGACGTGTACGCGGGGTTGACCTTGACCACGGTCGCGCCGTGGTAACGCGCCGAGTGTTCGAGCCGGAGCAGGAACTCACCCCATCCCTTGGACAGAATGGCCCGGTTGAGTCCCGCCTTGGCTGCCACCTTGCGGCCGGGCCTCTCGACGGTGCCCTTCGCGCTAGCAGTCATCCTCTTGATCGGCAAGTCCTCGACAGCGACCAAGCCATGGCTGCGGACCAGCCGCACGGCGGTCTGCGCGGCGAAGTCCACCCGGCGTGCCCGGATACGGGCGTGCAGACGGGCGAGTTGGGCGCGCGCAGCGTCGCGGCGCCGGGATCGACGGTTATGGCCATGCACCTGCCGCGACCGGGCTAGCCGCTGCTGCAACCTCCGGATCCGCTGCTGCTCGCCAGGGGTGGCGAAGGCCCGGTCACGCAGCTCGCCGTCCGATGTGGCGACGGCCACCGCAACACCCCGGTCCACCCCGATCGGGGGTTTGCCGCTCGGGGCAGCCGAGGCGATGCCATCCTCGACGCAGAACGAGATGTGCCAACGGCCGGCGTCCCGGCTGACGGTGGCGTTACGAATGACGCCGCCGAGCGGACGGGTCCACCGAAATCGCACCGGGCCAAACTTCGGCAAACGGACCTCGCCCCAGCGGCGGTTGAGCCGGCGCACCACGATGTGGTTCGGATCGGGGAACCGGAAAGACGGTGCGTTGCGCACCTTGGACCGCCACCGCACCTTCCACGTGCCGTGCGTCCGGCACGCCCGGTCCAAGTCCCGCAAGGTCTGCTGCAATGTGTGGGACGGGGCGTCAGCCAGCCACACGCACGCCGGATCCTTCTTCGCCTCGGCCACCTGCCTTGCCTGCTCCACATAGGAGATGGACGCCCCGCGCCGGCGGTAATCCCGCCGCTGCTCCAACGCCGTGTTCCACACGGCCCGGCAGATGGAGCCGACGCGTTCGGCGTAGGCGGCTTGTTCCTCGGTAAACGCCAGCAGGTAGCGGCGGCCGGTCAGCATTCAGCGGCCCTCTGCTGCTCCATGTACCGCTTCACGTGGGCTGCGTGCAAAGCATTCGGTCACTCCGCGTCGGTGGCGAGTAGGTCGTTCCGCCGGGCGGTCAGCGCCGGCAGGTCGACGGAGACCTTCCACGGCCGCTCGGTGACGAACAAATCCTCGGTGTGGGCGACCTGCTCGTGCTCCCGCCCGCTGCCCAGCGCGTACTCGGTCAGCATTATGCGCTCCTGGAGCGGATCAATCACCCAGTACGACCCGACCCCGGCCTTTGCGTAGACCTTCGCCTTGTCGTAGAGGTCGTGGAACCGGTCGTGCGAGGCGAGCACCTCGACGGCGAGCACGACCTCCGTGACCGGGAGCGGTGACACGTCCGCGCAGCTGGTGCGCATGACCAGGACGTCGGGCCGGAATTCATGGCGTCGGTCGACCGCCACCGAGACATGCAGACTCGGCAGAAGATTTCCGGGGCAGTACTCGCTGACGGCTAGGAGGAGGTTCAGGCACAAGTCTTGGTGCACCGGAGTCCAGTCCAGCATGACCAGGCGACCGGCGATCAGCTCGTACCGGGATTCATCGGGCAGGTGAAGCAGGTCGGTCACAGAGCTCAGGCCGTGGGGCAGCACGCCATACAGTCCTTTCCAACGACGGTCCGCCACGGCAGGACTCAGGTACGCCGTGCGGTCCAGGCCAGGAATCTGTCGAACAGGGCTCCGGGAGACGACGCGGAGTTCGGGTACAGCTTGGTCAAGTCGGCCGTGGCGTCGAACAACTGGCCCGACATGTAGACCGACAGCGCTACCCGGTTGCCCTCGTATTGGGTCCGAAGCAGCATCTGGGCGGTAGGGCACGGCCAAGCAGCCGTGCACACCCGGCAGAGCCACAGAGGCCGCCTGGGTAAGTGTTGGTGCACCGGATCGAAGGTTCCCAGCGGCTGGTCATGGACGGGCAACGCATCGGGCGTGGTCACCCCTTCATAGTTACGCCATCCGTTGTCTGTGTCAACGCATTCCGTAGTTGTCGACGTCACGGCCTTGTGTCGCTGCCATCGTCAACCCGTGGAGCTTGTCGGCGTGTCAGAGATTCGGGAAATGCTCGGTGGTGTGTCCCGGCAACGCGCCTCCGTCATTGCCAATCAACGGAACTTCCCGGAGCCGATCGCCGTGTTGGCCATGGGAAAGGTGTGGCGGAAGTCCGACGTAGAGAAGTGGATTCGGCAGCACCGGCCAGACTTGGCGGAAGACTGAGGAGAGCCGCGCCTGAGCCGGACGTCGGTGCGGTCAGTTGACCGGCAGCCCGCCCTGCGGTGGCGGGGCGGGCTGCGCTGGCGAGGCGCTCAGCGGGGGCGCTTGTCCCCCTTGCCGAGCTTGTTGAAGTCGATCTTCGGGAGCTTGAAGCCCGGCGGCAGGCCCTGGCCGGCCAGGTCGTCCGGACCCATGCCCGGGGGAAGCTGCGGCATGCCGCCCGGGAAGCCGCCCGGCATCCCGGCGCCGGTACGCGGCCGGCCGCCACCGCCGCCCTTCGTGCCCTTGCGCTTGTTCTTCGGCGACTTGGTCGCCTTCCGGCGGCCACCCGGCAGGCCCATCATGCCGCCCATCTGCTTCATCATCTTCTGCGCGTCGGCGAAGCGGTTGAGCAGCTGGTTGACGTCCATCACGGTGACGCCGGAACCGTTGGCGATCCGGGCCCGGCGCGAGCCGTTGATGATCTTCGGGTTGGTGCGCTCGCCCGGGGTCATCGACCGGATGATCGCGGTCACCCGGTCGAAGTGCTTGTCGTCCAGCTCGGCGAGCTGGTCCTTCATCTGCCCCATGCCGGGCATCATGGCCAGCACGTTGGCGATCGGGCCCATCCGCCGGACGGCGATGAGCTGGTCGAGGAAGTCCTCCAGGGTGAACTGCTCGCCGCCCATCAGCTTGGCGGTCATCTTCTCCTTCTGATCGGCGTCAAAGGCCTGTTCGGCCTGCTCGATCAGAGTGAGGACGTCGCCCATGCCGAGAATCCGGCTGGCCATCCGGTCGGGGTGGAAGACGTCGAAGTCCTCCAGCTTCTCGCCGGTGGAGGCGAAGAGGATCGGCTGCCCGGTGACCTCCCGGACCGACAGCGCGGCACCACCACGGGCGTCGCCGTCGAGCTTGGAGAGGACCACGCCGGTGATGCCCACGCCGTCGCGGAACGCCTCGGCGGTGCGGACCGCGTCCTGACCGACCATCGCGTCGATGACGAAGATGACCTCGTCCGGGTCGACCGCGTCGCGGATGTCGGCGGCCTGCTGCATCATCTCGGCGTCGATACCGAGGCGGCCGGCCGTGTCGACGATGACGATGTCGCGGGCGGCCCGCTTCGCGTGCTCGATCGAGGCCCGCGCGACCTGCACCGGGTCGCCGACGCCGTTGCCGGGCTCCGGGGCGTACACCTCGACGCCGGCGCGGCCACCGAGCACCTGGAGCTGCCCGACGGCGTTGGGGCGCTGGAGGTCGGCGGCGACCAGCAGCGGCTGGTGGCCCTGGGTCTTGAGCCAGCGGGCCAGCTTGCCGGCGAGCGTGGTCTTACCGGAACCCTGGAGGCCGGCGAGCATGATCACCGTCGGCGGCTGCTTGGCGAACTGGAGCCGCCGCCCCTCGCCACCGAGGACGTTGATCAGCTCCTCGTTGACGATCTTGATGATCTGCTGGGCCGGGTTGAGCGCCTGGGAGACCTCGGCGCCGCGCGCCCGCTCCTTGACGTTCGCGATGAAGCCCTTGACCACCGGCAGCGCGACGTCCGCCTCCAGCAGCGCGAGGCGGATCTCGCGCGCGGTGGCGTCGATGTCGGCGTCGGTGAGCCGACCCTTGCCGCGGAGCTTGGTGAAGATCCCGGACAGGCGGTCACTCAAGGTGTCAAACACACGAACATCCCGTTTGTCAGTGTTCCGGCGGGCACGAACACGGCCAGGAGAGAGATCCGGCCACCCGCAAGGGTAACCGGCCTGCCGCACGGCTGCTCCGGGCCGGCCTCAGCCCGCCGGCCGTCGTGCGGCGCCGGGCCCACCGGGAACTCCCCGCGGACCGCCGTCAGCGGCCACCGCCGACCAGGACCTCGCGGATCGTCCTGAGGACGATCTTGAAGTCCAACCACAGCGACCAGTTCTCGATGTAGTAGTTGTCGAAGCGCGCCCGATCGGCGATGGGGGTGTCACCGCGCAGTCCGCTGACCTGAGCCAGGCCGGTGAGACCGGCGGGAACCCGATGCCGCCACGAGTAGTGGGTGTGTTCGGCGGAGAAGAGCTCCACGAAGTGGGGCCGCTCCGGACGGGGACCGACCAGCGTCATGTCGCCCCGCAGGATGTTCCACAGTTGGGGCAACTCGTCGAGGGACGTGCGACGCAGGAAACGCCCGACCGGCCCGACCCGGCTGTCGTTCGCCACCGACCACGTGGTCTGCGACTCGGCTTCGCTGGCTGGACGGAGGGAACGGAACTTCAGGACCTCGAAGAGGGTGCCGTGCCGGCCGACCCGCTGCTGACGGAAGAGGACGTCCGGCCCGCCCTCGATGCGCACCGCCAACGCACAGGCGGCAAGGACGGGAGCGAGCGCGACGATCGCGAGGGCGCTGAACACGACATCGACCGATCGCTTGAGGGCCCACCGCCAGCCGCTCAACCGGGGCGGACGGATACGCATGACCGGGATCGCCCCCACGTGGTCCGGCCTGGTTGTCTGGGTCTGGAACTGGTGCATCCGCGGCACGACGAGAATGTCGTAGGTCGTGGACATCGCCTCGCGCAGGAGTCCGGCGAAACGACTGTCGGTGATGTCCGGATCGGCGATGAGCAGCACGTCGGCCTTGGCGCCCGCCATCGCCGTCGTGAGGTGGTCCAGGTCCCCCAGGTGCGTCAGGCCGTCGACGGCTTGATCGGCGCGGTGCGGGTTGTCGACGAAACCGACAACCCGCAGCCCGTACTGCGGGTAGCGGGCCAGGACGTGGGCCAGCTCGGCCGCCACGACTCCGCTGCCCACGAGGATGGTCGGGTGACCGACGATGCGCCGGCGCCGACCGATCATGATCGTCCACATCGCGAGGCCCCGTCCCACCAGCAGCATGACGAGCATGAGGGCGGCCGCCCGGAGCAGGCTGCCGAAGTTCGCGAAGCTCTCGTGCCGGAGGGCCGCGATGAAGGCGACGATGGCCGCCGACATGAGGAAGCGGCTGACGATGACCGGCGCCTCGTCGAGGATCGCCAGGTGCAGGCGCGACCGGTAGAGACCGCCGGCGGCCAGCAGGACGACGGTCAGGAGGCCCATCACCGTCAGGCCACGCCAGTGATCGGCGTTGAAGGGCACCGGAGCCAGCAGCGCCACGATGTCCACGGGCAGCAGGAGCATCCAGGCCCTGAGGTAGCCGATCGACGCTCGACCAGGAGCGACGGCGGGTGGAGGCGTGGCGCCGTCTCCTCGTCGTTCGACCGTCTCCGCGTCGGCCGGGCCATCGCTGGCCTGCACCCGAGGGATGACGGCAGTCGCCAACACATCTTGCTGCCCAGAAGTCACCGTGCGCTTCTCCCCGTGAATGGCACGTCAATCGACGGGGCAGAAGCCCCGCGCCCGTGTGATGAGCGCCGCTCCAGAGGTTCGTGTTACCTCTGATGCGAATGTTTGTCTTGAGACCGCCCGGAGGACTGCCGGGACGGAAGGAGGGGCCCGAGCAGCGAAAGTGCTCACCGATGAGCTGTTCGGTGGACCCGGCTATCCGCCGAGTGGCGAATCTGGAAATGGGCCGGGGATGCAGCCCGTGAGCAGCTGTTCTTCTGGGAACACGTTCGTGATCTCCGTGTGCCAGTCCGGATCACTCCCCGGCGGGCGCAGGCCCGAACGGTAGGTATCCTTCTCCCTGCTGTGGCGTGGCGATGGGGGAAAGACCAATGGGGGGCGTCATACATGTGTGCACCGGGAACCAGGCCCGGTCACCGATGGCCCACCGGCTGATGGAGGAGGGCCTTCGAGACCGGTACGGCCCGGCTGCCGACTCCGTCTTCGTGACGAGCGGCGGCACCCAGGGCCCGCCGGGCCGGCCCATGCAGCCCTTCGCCATCGCCGAGCTGGAACGCCGGGGTGTGTCCGCGCACGACTTCGTCTCGCAGGTGCTCGACCTCGACGCGGTGGCACGAGCACACCTCGTCCTCACCGCCACCCGCGAGCACCGGGACCAGATCGTCGCCCAGGTACCCCAGGCCCTCCATTTCACCTTCACCTGGCGGGAGCTGGCGTGGCTGGTGCGGGGCCTCAAACCGGACGAGGTGCCCGGAAGCTACGCGGTGGAACGGGCGGCCAACCTGGCCCGGGTCGCGAAGCAGCGCCGCGGTTACCTGCAGCCACTACCCCCGGAACAGTTCGACATCGCCGACCCCATGGGTGGCACCAGACAGGACTACCGTGTGGCGGCCGACCAGATCGAAGAGGCGGTCGAAACCATCCTCGGCGTGGTCTAGCTCCCGCTTCCGGTGTGCTCAGGCGGGGCGACCCCTTGTCGGAGTCGCCCCCGCCTCTTACGCAAGCCGTCGACCAACCTTCGCGGCAACCGCCGACGGTCAGAGGCTGGCCCGGTCACCGTTTCGTTCGGGTCCGCCGCTGCTCGGGAACGTCGTAGTACGTCGACTCCATCTTTCCCTTCACCCGGTTGGCCACGAGTCCCAGCACATTCGCGCCGACCTTCCGCAACGATTCCGTGGCCTCGGCGAGCTGGTCCGTCCGGGTGTAACCGACACGAGTGACGACGATGGCGCCACCGGTGGAGCGAGCGATGACAGCCGCATCCGTCACGGGAAGGAGCGGTGGGGAGTCGAAGATGACCGTCATGCCGGATGCCTCGAGGGAAGCGACGACCTTCCCCAACCGGGCGGACCCCAGCAACTCGCTCGGGTTCGGCGGCCGAGGCCCGGCCGCGAGGATGTAGAGCGGCAGGTCACCACGCCATTGCTGAAGAGCATGGTTGACGGGCATGTCGCCGAGTAGGACGTTCGTCAGCCCGACGCCGTTGGAGAGGGCGAAGAGGTCGGCGACGGTGGGCCGGCGCAGATCGGCATCGATCAGCACAACGGTCTGTCCGGCCTGCGCCATGGCGATGGCGAAGTTCGCTGCGGTCGTCGTCTTGCCCTCGGCCGGGATCGATCCCGTGACGACGAAGCTGGTGAGCCGCCGGTCCACCGACAGGAACCGGACGTTCGTGCGCAGCTGGCGGTACGCCTCGGCGCGGGCAGTTGCCTGGTCGTCCGCGATGAGAGGGCCACCCTTGGTCTTCGGCATGTCGGGCACCGAGCCGAGTACCGGAGTGCCCGCGGCGGCCTTGACGGCGTCGTTCTTGTTGCGGATCGTACGGTCGAGGCTGTCCCGGAGGACGGCTGCTCCGACACCGGCCGCCAGGCCGAGGACCAATCCGAGCGCAAGGTTGAGCTTCGTGTTCGGCGAAACCGGCGCCTCCGGCGTGACCGCCCGTCGCGTAACCGTGAGCCTTACCGGCGATGCGCCCCCACCCCCCGGGGTCTCCAGCTGGGCGACCAGCCGAGGAAATTCCTCCGCAAGCTGGTTGGCGATATCGCGAGCGCGTTCTGCCGACGTGTCCGTCACCTCGATGTCGAGGAGCACCGTGTCCACCGGCGACGACGCCTCGATGTTCTCGCTCAGCTCCTCAGGAGCGTAGGGAAGATCGAGCCGATCGATGACAGCCCGGGCAACCTCGGGACTGTTGACAATCCCCACATAGGACCTGACGCGCTGTTGGGTGAAATTCCCCGCCTGGTTCAGCTGACCTGCATCGCCGGCCCCGCCGGTGGAAACGAACATTTGCACGCTCGCGCTGTACACCGGCGTCTGCGCGAACGAGAAAATGGCGGCAAGACCTAGACCGACGACGGCAACCGGCACAACCAAATACCATCGGTTCCGGATTGCACGCAGGTACTGCAGTACAGTCATCGATTTCCTTGAGTGAGGATTACCACGGCCGTTGTGGCCACTACGCAAACTGGGATCACGATGCACCCGACTGCCACACCGTACGACTAGTCAAGCGGGGTGAGTCGCGCCAGTATACCTGAGACCGCTTCGCATGCGAACCTGTAGCGGCCGGTTGAACCTGGTCGTCAACATCAACGGCGCGCTCCAGCTCGGCGGCGAGCAGGCCGAGGAAGAAGGCGAGGAGTACGGCAATTCGGTTGTCGCCCCAGAAATTGATTGTGTCGGCCATCCCGTGGAGGATCAGCCAGGCGAAGGCGCCGAGACTCACGGCAGCCGTGACGCGAGCACCTGGTCGCGTACTCAGCAGGCGGTAGTGGTCCAGCACGACAACGACCACGAAAGCCACCAGGAGCAGGGCGGCGCCCAGGCCCATGTCGCTCCATATCTGGATGAATATGTTGTGCGGGGGGTACCGCTCCGCGACCAGGGAATTCGAGTACTTCGCGATCTCGATGAACCAACCACCGAAACCAAGTCCGAGCATTGGGTGCTCAGAGAACATGTCCGCGGCGGCCCGCCAGAGCATCTCCCGGATACCGAACGTGAAATCGGAGTCGGCGGCAAAGGTCGGGAAGAGTCGGGTGACCTGGCTGAACGCAAGATAGGCAACCGCGGGCAGTGCCACCAGGATCGGCAGGAGATACGAAGGGGACTTGGCGAGGCGGATGAGTGAGACCACGAACACCGGTAGAAGTAGCCCCAGGATCATCGCCGTCTTGGACCCCGTGGAGAACACTCCCAGGTACGCCGCCAGCGCGACGAGGACGTACCTCCTCCGTTTGTACAAGGTGAAGGCGCAGAGGAAGAGGAAACTGGCCATTCCGAGGTAGAGCGAAGCAGTATTGCCGTTGAGGTACAGCCCGCCGGCCTTCTCGACGTCGCGGACGTTGTCCGGGCTCGTGGTGAAGTACGCGGCCATTTTGCCCGGCCCATTCACGAGTACCGCCCAGTACGAGTGGAGGAACCGGCTCTCCAATTCGGGGGAGACCCTGAAGACGGCTGTCAGACCTGCCTCGATAACCACGGCAACCCCGAGGACGTCGAAAACCCTGGGCAGTCGTTGTGGCAGCCGCTGGCGCAACGTCTTCACGTAGATGAAAACGATCAGCAGCTGCAGCATGCCAATAATCCACGCAACAGCCCTCGTCACATCCGGCGACCAGAGAATGGCCAGTACCGCAAGCGCGATGAAGGCGACCAGAAAACGCCCGTAGCGTCGGTCCCAGCTCGGCCTGTCGGACACGAAACCGAGAGCCGAGGTGAGAGTGACGACGGCTGAGAAGGTGATGATCTCCGGGCTGAGGAGAAACAGCTGCGGGACGGAGAGCCCGACTATCCATATCGCGCGGGTCTCGAAACGCGCCAGCAGCGCGAACGCGATCCCGAAGCCTGCTGCGGCAGCTAGAAGGATCATCCGTCGGCCTCGAGATCACCGGGTTGCCGTCTGTCCGAAACCGGCGCGTCCCCACGGCCGCAGCTGGAGCCGGAAGTCATGCGGAGCCGCCAACGGTCACGGCACTGACGTGCAGCCGTTCGAGCAGGGCACGCAGATCTTGAGCCGCGTTCTCGGGCGAAAAGCGGCGGGCGCGGTCGAGTGCCGCGCGGCGCAGGGCGTCCAGAGCTTCCGGGTTTCCCGACAACCGGAGGATTTCTGACGCGAAACGCTGCTCGTCGCCCGCTTCGTCGATCAGGATTCCGCTGACTCCGTGATCGACGATCTCACCGATGCCACCCTTGCGGCTGGCCACGGGAATCAGGCCGAGTGCCATCGCCTCGATGAGGACCATGCCGAAGGGCTCATCCCACTGGCACGGATACAGGAAGAACGTGCTCCTCGCCAGCGACTCGGCCAGTCGTTCATGGCCGACATGTCCTCGAAGTCGGACCACGTCCTTCCCGGCCTCCCGGTTCACCGCTGCGGAGAGCGCACCGACCTGCCTCATGTAGTCGGTCTCGTAGGACGAAACCCCGGGAGCCGCGCCGCCGTAGGTGTCAAGAGTCCAGTCAGCTTCTGGATCAGCGGCGTTCAGCGCCTGGCAGACGCGGATGGCCTCGAGCACGCCCTTCTCCGGGACCAACCTGCCGACGAACGCGAGGGACTTCGGATGGCGTGCTCCCGCTGCCGGGCGGAACGAGTGGGAGGTGTCGACACAGTTGTACAACACAACTCCCGGGTGCGGCCCGAAGTCGCGAGCCGCTTTCTGCATCAGGTACCGACTGCAGTAGGCAAAGGAATCGACCGCAGCCTTGAGCGCCGGAAACTCAGCTTGGCCTACATAGGCGGACAGGTCGTTGTGCATGTGGAGCACGATCTCGCCGCGGTAGCCACTCCTCCGGAGCCAGACGGCGTACCGGGGCCGATTGTGGATATGCACGACCTGTTCCCGGCGGAGAGCTCGAGAGTTTGCCAACACCCATAGCTTCCCGCCGAACAGCAGTCGGTTATGGACACCCCACCACGGGCGCCGGACAAGCGGGCCGACGATTCTCGCTGCCCAGGCGGCAGCGCGGTCGTACGCCCGGTACCAGACGCTGCCAGCCACGGCCAACGACTCGGCATATGTCCTGCTCGACGACACGCAATACACGACGGATGAGCGATCGAGCCGCGAGTAGACGTCTCGAACCCAGGTGGCTACCGCCCCGCCGCGTCCGTCGAACCGCTCCTCCGCGGCCAACAGCACGGCGACCCTATACCGAGAGTTCGCGTGACCGTTCATGGTCATGGCGTTCACCCCCCTTGTTGACTCCGACGGCAAGTCCCCGAAGGTCCGCCACCAGTGGGCTGCGGGTCAGGGCGAGCGTCGCGAGATATGTGCCCCCGCCCACCACGACCTTGGCGACAAACCACGCGAGGCTACCTTCCAGGCCGCCACCCATCAACGTCATGCCGGCTAAGACGATGACCATCGGTAGTGCGAGACGGACGGCAAGCCAGTGCGGAGCCGCGTATTGCAGGAATGTCACGCCCAGCAGCCGCCGAAGCAGGAGATAGTTCACCACGAGGCTCAGCAAAGAAACGCCGACCAGGGCTGTCGCCGTTCCGCGCATGCCGTCGACCATTGCTCCGACGGTTACCGCGGCGATCGTCACGGCAGCCTTGGCCACGTTGATCACAAACCCGAGCTTCATGCGGTCGAGGGCCATGAGTACGACGCCCATGGGGTTGCCGAATGCGCGAAGTATCCCCACCACGCTCAGCAACTGCAGGGTGGGCGCGACCCAGGACCACTTACTGCCGAGGACAAGGTCGACGAAATCGTCCGCCAGCAGTGCGAGGCCCACGAGTGGGGCCACGTTGATGAGGCCGGTCACCGCCAGGAGACTCATGGTGTGTTCGGCAACCCGCCGCCGGTCGTCCTGGATCCTGGACAGCGCCGGAAACATGACGCGGGTGACGACGGGATTCAGCTTCGCCGGAGTCGTGACGGCGTAACTGTAGGCTACGTTGTAGCCGCCCAGATCGGATGCCGAGAGGATCCGGCCAACCGCGATGGCTCCGGCGTTGTTCCCCACGAACCCGACGATGGCATCCAGAACCTGGAAGACGCTGAACGACAGGAAGCGGCGCGTTTCGTCGAACCGAAAGTGCGCTTTGACCGCAAACAGTCGCCGCGCACCCACGGCGAGGACGATGGTCTTCACGGCAAATCCGAGCACCATCGCGGCGACGACGCCTGCTGCGCCCAGGCCGACAGCGGTAAGACCAATGCAGAAGCCGAGCGTCGACGTCGCCCACAGTATGTCGGCGAGCGCCGCCGGGGCGAACATGAGGTTCTTCTCGAGAAGGCCGCGAAAGATCTGGCCGTGCGGCGTGATCGCAAACGCTACCGCGACGAGCGCGATGAGGCCCGCCAGGTCGGGAATGCGGAAGAAAGCCTCCAGCGCGGGACCGGAAGCAAAAAGAATCAGCGCGATCGATGCGCCCAATGCGGCGTTCAACCAGTAGAGAGAACTGATCTCGTCCTGCGTGATCTCCTTGCGCTGGATCAGGGAGTTCGACAGACCGACGTTCGTCAGGATGTCGGCGAGACCCACGACCATCGTGATGACCGCGACCGCGCCGACGCTTCTGGCATCGAGAACCCGGGCGATGTAGGTCAGTTGGAGCAGTTGCAGGACGGAGGTCACCGCAACCGATGTGCCGATCCAGCGTGCTCCCGACAGAACCTGCCGCTTCAGTCCCACGTCGCTTCCCGTGCAGGTCCGGTCGACACGTGGCTCCGGCGAGCAGCCATGTCGTAGATGTCCTCAAGAGCCGCCGACTGCTTGGTGATGTCGAATCTGAGCTCGACGCGCTGCCGAGCCTGGTCCCCGAGACGGACCCGCAGTGCATCGTCGTCGAGGAGCCGGCGGATGTTTCCCGCCAGCGCTGCCACGTCTCCCTCGTCGGACAGGAGACCGGTCTCCCCGTGGACGACCGCGTCGGGGATCCCGCCGTGACGGGTCGCCACGCTCGGCACGCTCAAGGCTGCTGACTCGAGGAGTGTCATCCCCAGCCCCTCAGAGTCACCGTTGGGCGCCGTCCGGGACGGAGCGGCCAGCATCTTCGAGGCAGCCATGTACCGCTTCACGGCGTCCGGCGGCTGCATCCCCGCAAACGTCGCGTCGACGCCGAGGCGAACGGCGCGGTCCCGGACCTGCTGATCCAACGGTCCGGCGCCGATGAAGACACACCGCGGCCTACGGGCGGTCCCCACCATCGCCAGTGCCTCGATCAGATCCTCGATGCCCTTCTTTTCCGTGAACCGGCCGACGAATACGACGTCCCACTCCTTCGGCGTCGGTGGTTGTTTCGGCGGAATCGGGACCCCGATGTAGTGGACGAGCACCTTCTGCGGGTCGGCACCGAGGTCGATCGCCCGTTGGCGGATGAAGTCCGAGACCGCGATGACGACCGCGGCCCGGTCGAACGCCTGTCGAAGTTGCCAGCGGGCCCGGGCGCCACGAAGCCCGGGAGTGCTCGGCGCGGCGGTCACGTCGTGCCCATGGAGGGTCACGACCAACGGGACGCCGATACTGGCCGCAGCCCCACTGATCAACCAGCCTTCAGGACCGAAATGCGCGTGCACCAGGGCGGGCTTCATCGCAGCGAGCAGGTTCGTGACCCGGCGGGATCTCCCGGTGAGTCGGAACAGGCGGAAACGGACCTGATCCCTCGGCAGGCTCGAGTAGGCGATCGTGTCGGTGTCCGCGGCGACGGCTGACTGCACCTTGACCGCGCCCAGGAAGGCCGGATCGTAGCCGATCAGGGCGTCGGCCTGGTTCCGGACGAAGGTCTCCGAGCCGGGCAGGAGCATGCTTTTCCAGATGGCGACGGTGGGGCGATCAGACACTGCTACCACTTCCATCGACGAGATCGTGGATGCTCGACTCGAGCAGCGCGGCCATGGGGGCATCGGCGTACCGGAGGCCGGCCGGAACGGCTGCGTTGCCGATCGTCTCGCTCAGCGACGGGTCGAGCAAGACGGATTCGATCGCCCGGGCGAGGGCGTCGGGGTCCCCCGGCGGGACCAGGATCCCGGTGGTTCCGCTGTCGATGACCTCCTGCGGTCCGCCCATCTCGGTGGCGATGACAACCAGCCCTGCCGACATTCCCTGCACGACGACCTGGCCGAACGGCTCGGCGTTCAGGGAGCCACTGACCAGGACGTCATGCGAGGCGAGCAGGTGGTCGACGTCATCGACGTGCCCGACGAACGTGACGTCGTTGCCCAGCCCGGCGGCGAGCGTCCGGAGTTCGGCGACGTAACGGCCGGCGTCCTCGAACAGGTCGTCGCCCGCGACGGTCACGCTCACCCTGCCGCCGAGGCCCCGGTCCCTCAGAACGGCGAGCGCCTGGAGGAGCACATGCACGCCCTTCCAGTGGGTCAGGCGGCTCAACGACAGGATCCTCAGGGCACCGCCCCGAGCGGCCCTGCGTGCGGCGAGCGACGAATCGCTGATGCCGCTCATCGTGTAGACGACCCGCATGGGCTTCTGCGAGAGCTGCTGCGGGATCGTCGAGGCCGTCCACTGACTGTTCGCGAGGAAGCCGTCGAATCGGGGAAGAATCCAGCGAACGACGAGTGACCGCTTCCGCCCACTGAGCCATTCCGGGGACAGATCCTCCCGGAGATAGTAGATGAATTGCCGTCTGCGCTTCGGGAGGAACGCGGTCAGAATCGCTGCATTCAGGCTGTTGGCGATGACGACGTCGCTGCGGGATCTGAGGAAGACCCACCAGGCGCGCAACATCGCCAGGACGAGGGTCACGCTCCGGTTGTGACCGTTCCATCCCAGAACGCTGACGGGGACGCCGGCTGCCTCCGCCCAGCCGTCGAGAGCACCGCCCTGGAAGAGGAGCAGCTCTCTCTCGTACTTGCTCGGCTGCTCGAAGTACCGCTTCAGGCCCAGCTCGGCCCCACCGGGCCGACCGGTGTGGTCCACGAAAAGGATCTTCACGCTTGCCGACCCTCGAGAACGTCGTTGACGCGCGCGGCGACCGCCGGCCACGAATAGGGACTGGAGTCGTAGTTCGGGGCCGGGAGGCCGGCCGCGTTCGTCATCGCGAACGCCCACTCCTGGGCGTCGTCCGCTCCGGACACCGAGATGCCGTGGGGACCGCATATCTCGGCGACACTCGGGCAGCCCTTCCAGTAGACGACCTGGGTGCCACAGGCAAGGCTCTCGAGGGCCGGCAGACCGAAGCCTTCGATGAGGGACGGAACGACGGTCGCCGAGGCACCCCGGTAGAGCTGGGCGAGTGTCGCGTCATCGACACCGGACACGTGGGTGACCCGGTCGGCGACACCCAGCCGCGCGGTCAGCTCGCGCGCCCCGTCCGAGTCGCCGCACACCATGACCATCGAGAAGTCGTCGATGAACGCGAGCGCACGGAGGACCACCTCCACATTTTTGTGGCCCTTGAGGTTCCCGACGTAGAGGAAATAGGGCTTTCCCTCGGCGGAGGCGGGCCCATCGACGGTGAATGCCTCGGACAGGCCGTTTCCCGTGTTCACGATGTCGACGTCCGGGTCTCCGATCCACTCCCGGATCGCGTCCCTCGACGTCTCCGACACGGTGAGCACGATGCCGTTACGTCTGATCAGAGGCTTCAGGAACTGCTCGTAATAGGCGAGGTACCTGGCGCGCTGGGGCCAACGCGTCTGAAGATGAATCAGGTCATGGACGGTGACGATCTGCTGCGTCACCCCACGGAAGCCCATGTACCCGGGGGAGTAGAGAAGGCCGATGCCCTTTCCGGATCGCGTCGTCGGACGCTTCAGGACACCGATCGGGGAGGCCGGGTTGCCCTTGGCGTCAAGGGCCTCCCACTCGACGCGGAGGCGGCCGATGACCTCGGCCGCGTATCGGCCGATGCCGTGGGCCCCGATCCACCGCGTGTCAATTGCGATCACCAGTCACATCCACTTCCGTTGGCCTGGTCGCCGCAGAAGACCGGGTCCCGGAGGGAAGACCAGACGCACACGCGACGTGCGGGCTCGCAGACCAGCGCCTTCACAACGCACCCCGGTGCTGCTTCCGCGGGCACCATGGGACGAGGCCGACGATCTTGCTGGCGAGAGGGTTCGCGGTCGGTGGCCAGTGGTGCGGCACGGCGCGCGCCATCATGATCGATCCCCCCGTTCCCGTTCGCCCCGCGCACCCGGCTGGCGTTGCGCACGCCATGTTGTCACAGCCCGCCGGCCCGGTGACCCGCCCGTCGGGCAGCGTGACGGTGTGCACGACGCCTCCCGGTTCCGGAACCGGGAGCACGCGCCCTGACAACTGGCAGTTCGTGCGCAGAAGACGCCCAGCGACCGCCGTCACGCATGATCACCATTGATGGACCGAGCCAATACACCGCATCGCGGTGCGCCTGTCAACAGGCGCGGAATGTTACATCGAAGGCATAGAACGGGCGAAGAAGGACAGAACGGTATATGTGATGTCCGTTTTACTTGCTTCTATTGAGTTTCGGAAGCCCAATATGGACGTCGCGGCCACCTACCCGATCGGCTGTTCACGAAAGGCATTCGGGTCGTTCCGCCAACCCAAAGGTCGGGCATGCTCATGGATCGGCTCAGGACCGGGTTCGACGCTTGGGAGCCGTCCGCCGTGCGGAAGCCACTCGCCGTTCCACAGCGCGTCGAAAACGTACCCGTCCAGCTCGGACGTGTCGGCCGGCGGGCGGCTTCCGGCGTACCCGGGACGTCGTCAGACGGCGGCGAGGACCGCCGCCTCCACCCGGGCCCGGGTGGCGTCGTCGGGCCACCCGCCGACGAGGTAGAAGGCGTCCACGACGTCCGCGCCGAGGGTGGAGATCCGGGCGGCGCGGACCTGGGCGCCCGCCTCGTCCAAGGCGCAGGTGACCCGGTAGAGCAGGCCGGCGGCGTCGGCGGCCCGCAGCTCCAGCACGACCGCGTCGGTGGCCGCCTCCCGGTGCCACACGACCCGGGGCGCCGCACCGGCACCGCGGGCGGCGAGAGCCCTTCCCCGCAGGCGCTGGGTCACCGACACGTCGCCGGTCACCGCCCGGCGCAGGTCGGCGGTCAGCGCGATCGGGTCGGGCGCGAGGCCGTACCGGGGCTGGACGCGGCACTCGACCAGCGCCCGCCCGTCGACCGTGGAGGCGTCGGCGGAGATCACCTCGAGCCGGTGCAGGGCCAGGCAGCCGGCCACCGTCGCGAGCAGGCCCCGCCGGTCCGCCGCGGCCACCGCCACCCGGTCCCCCGTCACCTGTACGACCGGCAGCGGGCCGGCCAGCAGCACCGGGTCGGGAGCGGGCGGCTCGGGCAGCACACCCGTGTCCAGCGTGGTGCGCACCCGGGCGACCAGCTCGGCGACCAGCCGCCCCTTCCAGTCCGACCAGGCGGCCGGCCCGGTCGCCGCCGCGTCGGCACGGACCAGGGCGTGCAGCAGGTCGAGGGTGGTCGTGTCGCCGACCTTTCCGGCCACCCCGGCGATCGTCTTCGGGTCGGCGAGGTCACGGCGGGTCGCCACGTCCGGCAGGAGCAGGTGCAGCCGGACCAGCGTGCCGATCAACGCCACCTCGTGCTCCGGCAACCCGATCCGCGTGGCCACCGCCTCGGCGAGCGGCGCGCCCACCGTGCTGTGGTCCCCGGGGAGTCCTTTGCCCGCGTCGTGCAGCAGGGCACCGAGCAGCAGCAGATCCGGCCGGTCCACCTCGCGGGTGTGCCGGCTGGCCTCGTACGCGGTCTGCACCAGGTGCCGGTCGAGCGTGAACCGGTGCACGGGGTTGTGCTGCGGCAGGCTGCGCATCCGGGTCCACTCGGGCAGCCAGCCGTCGACCAGCCCGTACCGGTCGCAGGTCTCCCAGGCCGGCACCAGGCCGGGGCCGGCGCCGAGCAGGGTGATCAGCGCGGCGCGTGCGTCGAGCGGCCAGGGTGCCGGCAGCGGCGGGCAGTACGCGGCCAGCCACTCGCAGGTGGCCCGGGCGATCGGCAGCCGGGTGGTGGCCGCCGCGGCGGCGACCCGCAGCGACAGGCTCGGGTCCGGGCGCGCCCCGATCGCGGTCCGCGCGAGCACCAGCTCGCCGTCGTGCTCCACCACGTCCCGGGCGACGGGGCGGCGGAGCGGGCGGCCGTCGGCACCCCGGCGACGGCCGGCGCGGAGGCGGTCGGTGGCCCGGAAGGCGTCGTCCACGGCGTGGCTGACCGTCCGGGCGTCGCTCGCGACCCGGCGCAGCAGCGCGTCGCCGTCGTCGACCGCTTTCGGCCCCGCGTCGGCCTGGAGCTGGCGCAACCCGAGCAGGGCGGCGACGCCGTCGCGTTCCTGGGCGAGGAGCCGGTCCACCCGGCGGCCGACCTGGGTGTGCAGGGCGTCCCGCGTGTCGAGCAGCCGCAGGTGGGCGGCCCGGACCGCGGGGCGCAGCGCGTCGGTGATGCCCGCGATGGCGATGGCACGCAGGATGCCCACGTCCCGCAGGCCACCGGCGGCCTCCTTGAGGTCGCCTTCGAGGAGGAAGGCCAGCTCACCGTGCGTCTCCCAGCGGGCGGCGGCGATCTCCCGCAGCCCGGGGAGCTGCCGTACGGCGGTGCGCCGCCAGTGGTCGGTGGCCGTACGGGTCAGCTGCTCGGCGAGCGCCTCGTCGCCGGCGACGTACCGGGCGTCGAGCAGCCCGAGGGCCACCTTGACGTCGTCCTGGGCCACCGAGAGCGCCTCGGCGACCGTCCGCACCGAGTGGTCGAGCCGCAGCCCGGCGTCCCAGACCGGGTACCAGATGCCGGCGGCCAGGTCGTCCACGCCGGGCACCCCGGCGTGGAGCAGCAGCAGGTCGAGATCCCCGTACGGGGCGCACTGCCGCCGCCCGAGCCCGCCGACGGCGACGAGGGCGACGCCCTCGCGGGCCGGCAGCAGTCCCCGCAGCCAGGCGTCGAACGCGTCGGCGCGGGCGGCCCGGGCCGCAGCCCCGATCCCGCCGGGGACGCCGACGACCCCGCCGACCACACCGTCCGCGTCGCCGTTGCCGGGGTGTCCTGACGCGGTGGTCGTGGTCGACGAGCTCATCGAGCGGTGTCTCCTACAGGGCGTCGAGGCCGCGCTCGCCGGTGCGGACCCGGACGACCTCCTCGACCGCGGTGACCCACACCTTGCCGTCACCGATCTTGCCGGTCCGGGCGGCGGCCACGATGGCGTCGACGATCTTCTCGACGTCCATCTCGTCGGTGAGCACCTCCACCTTGATCTTGGGCAGGAACTCGACCGTGTACTCGGCACCCCGGTAGACCTCGGTGTGCCCCTTCTGCCGGCCGTAACCCTGGACCTCGCTGACGGTCAGGCCGGCAACGCCCAGGGCGTGCAGGGCCTCCTTCACCGCGTCCAGCTGGTACGGCTTGATGACCGCGGTCACCAGCTTCATGTCCAACCCCTCCATCCCAGGAACGTTAACCGGCGACCTTCTCGTTGACCGGCCCGGCGCCGGACTCGGCCGGCGCCGCCGGCTCGTCCACCGCCTTGCCGCCCGGGGTGAGCCCCGCCATCGCGAACGCCCCGCCGGAGCTGCTGCCCGTGGTCGGCGAGAGGTCGTACGCGCTCTCCGCGTGCTCGGCGACGTCGATGCCAGCGACCTCGTCCTCGGCGTCGGCACGCAGGCCGATGATCGCCTTGACCGCGAGGGCGATGAGCGCCGCCACGGCGAACGAGTAGACCGACACGATGCCGCTGGCCAGCGCCTGCCGCCCGAGCTGGGTCAGCCCGCCCCCGTAGAACAGGCCCTCACTGCCGCCGAGACCCTCGATCGCCGAGTTCACCTGGAGGGTGGCGAAGAAGCCGATGGAGAGCGACCCGATCCAGCCGGCCACGAAGTGCACGCCCACCACGTCGAGGGAGTCGTCGAAGCCGAGCTTGTACTTGAGGCTCACCGCCCAGGCGCAGACCGCACCGGCGATCAGGCCGAGCAGCACCGCCGGCAGCGGGGCGATGAAGCCGCAGGCGGGAGTGATGGCGACCAGGCCGGCGATCGCACCGGAGGAGGCGCCGACCAGCGTCGGCTTCCCGTTGCGCAGCCACTCCACCACGATCCAGCCGAGCACGCCCGCGGCCGTGGCCACCTGGGTGTTGACGAAGGCCACCGCCGTGGTGCCGTCGACGGTCAGCTCGCTGCCGGCGTTGAAACCGAACCAGCCGAACCAGAGCAGGCCGGCGCCGAGCGCCACCAGCGGCACGTTGTGCGGCTTGAAGCTCTCCTTCGGCCAGCCGATCCGCTTGCCGAGCACCAGGACCAGGCCGAGCGCGGCCGCACCGGCGTTGATGTGCACCGCCGTGCCGCCCGCGAAGTCGAGGGCCTTGATCTTGGCACCGATGAAGCCGCCACCCCACACCCAGTGCGCCACCGGGATGTAGACCAGGGTGAACCAGGCGAACGCGAAGAGCAGCCACCCGGAGAACTTCAACCGGTCGGAGACCGCGCCGCTGATCAGGGCCACCGTGATGACGGCGAACATCATCTGGAAGACCATGAAGACGTACGTCGGGATGCCGGTGCTCGCACCGAGGAAGAGCCACTCCTCGCCGATGAAGCTGGTCTCGGTGCCGAGGTACTGGGTGAAGCTGCCGATCACGTTGTTCAGGCCGGCGTTGTCGTTGACGCCGAACGCGAGGGTGAAGCCGTAGATGACCCAAAGAACAGAGATGAGCCCGATCGCGGAGAAGCTCATCATCATCATGTTGAGCACGCCCTTGGACCGGTTCAGACCGCCGTAGAACAGGGCCAGACCCGGCGTCATGAGCAGCACGAGCGCAGACGACAAGAGCAACCAGGCGGTGTTGCCGGTGTTGATCTCCACGCTGCCTCCTCTCGGTGTGGAAGTCCTCCCTCCGACTGAGACCTGGCAGCATCGCCCGTCAGCCGGTTGCGCGGAAGCTTCGTCCCCGGCTGTTTCGCCCAAGGCCCCCGACCGGTTTCCAGTCGGTGACGGCTTGTTTCGGACGTGTGACGAAACCCGCACAACCGCCGGTACGGACGGGGGTGGATCGGCTGCCCGGACGGGCGTCGATGGCTGTCCGCCCGTGCGGCGCCGCCGGTCGCGCGCCGGGGCCGGCGCAGCCGGGCATGGCCCTGTGAGCCAGGCCGCTAGTGCAGGGCGGACTCCAGGGCCTGCCGCTCGTAGTCGAGCAGCCGCAGGTCCCGCATCGGCCGGCGCAGGTGGCCCTTGTGCACGATCCGCACGAACGCCGGCTCACCGGCGGCGGCCATCCGCCGGATGCCCTCCACGTGGTCGACGATCCGCTTCCGGATGGTGCGGATCAGCCGGTGCCGGTCGCGCGGGATGAGCCCGTACGCGTCGGCGAAGAGTCGCAGGCGGCGCGGCCGGTCGGGGCGCTTCCAGCCGAGGGTGATCGAGTCCCGGTCGGAGAAGATCGGTACCCAGGTCCAGGCCGCGTACGCCACGTCGTAGATGCGCGCGCCGGGCGAGGCGAGGTCGAAGTCGATCAGCCCGAGGGTGCCGTCGGGACGCCAGATGACGTTGTGCGGGGCGGCGTCGTGGTGGCAGATCACCTCGGTGTCCGGCGGCGGGGGCCCGAACGAGCGCCACACCGCTCCCGGCGGGGGAACGAAGCCGTACTGCGCGTCGTGGAACATGCGCAGCATCGTGGCCACCGTCACCAGCGCCTCGTCGGTGACCCAGTGCGGGGCCAGCGGGTACTCCCCGCACTCCCCCTCCAGGTACGACAGCACCTCCCGGTTGCGCTCGTCCATGCCGAGCGCGCGGGGGGCACCGGTGAACCCCACGTACTCCAGGTGCCGCAGCAGGGCGTGCACCGAGGGGGTCCACGGGCCGGCGTTGCGCCGTACCGTGTCCCCGACCCGGACCACGGTGCTGACGTTCCCGCCGTGCAGCGGGATCTCCTGCGAAGTCACGTACGGTCTCCCGAGGCGGGGTGCCGGGTGGTCGGGGTCGCGCCACCCGACGTAGGCGCGATCGTCGGTCGTCACTGCGAGATTACGCGTCCCGTCCGGGGGCCTCGGTGCCCAACAGCGCGTCGACGAACTGCACGGCGTCGAACGGCGCCAGGTCGTCCTTGCCCTCGCCGAGCCCGACGAGCTTCACCGGGATGCCCAGCTTGCGCTGCACGGCGATCACGATGCCGCCCTTGGCGGTGCCGTCGAGCTTGGTCAGCGCGACACCCGTCACGTTGACCGCCTCGGTGAAGACCCGCGCCTGCTCCAGCCCGTTCTGGCCGGTGGTGGCGTCGAGGATCAGCAGCGTCTCGTCGATGGGGCCGTGCTTCTCCACCACCCGCTTGACCTTGCCCAGCTCGTCCATCAGGCCGACCTTGTTCTGCAGGCGGCCGGCGGTGTCGATCAGGACGGTGTCGACGCCGGTCTCGATGCCGCGCTTGACCGCGTCGAAGGCCACGCTGGCCGGGTCGGCCCCCTCCGGGCCGCGGACGGTCTCGGCACCGACCCGACCGGCCCAGGTCTCCAGCTGGTCGGCGGCGGCGGCGCGGAACGTGTCGGCCGCGCCGAGGATCACGCTGCGACCGTCCGCCACCAGCACCCGGGCGATCTTGCCGCAGGTGGTGGTCTTGCCGGCGCCGTTGACGCCGACCACCAGCAGCACGGCGGGCACCCCGTCCTTGGGCGCGGTGTTCAGGGACCGGTCCAGGCTCGGGTCCAGGGCGTTCACCAGCTCGGCGGCGAGCAACGCGCGCAGCTCGCCGGCGGACCGGGTGCCGAGCACCCGGGTCCGCTCCCGCAGCCGGTCGACGATGTCCCGGGTGGCGTCGATGCCGACGTCGGCGGTGATCAGGCTGTCCTCGATCTCCTCCCAGGTGTCCTCGTCGAGGTGGTCGCGGCTGAGCAGACCGAGCAGGCCCTTGCCGAAGACGTTCTGCGAGCGGGACAGCCGGGACCGCAGCCGGACCAGCCGGCCGGCGGTCGGTTCGGGCACCTCCAGCGGGGGCGCCTCGATCACCGGCGGCTCGACCAGGATGCCGGTGGACACCTCCGCCTCCGGCGCCAGGACGGGCGGCCCGGCGAGATCCTCCTCGGCGCGGGTCTCGACCTCCCGCGGCAGCGGCGGCTCGGGACGCCGGCGCAGCTTCGGCACCACCAGCCCGAGGGCACCGAGGATCAGTACACCGAGCAGAGCGAGTGCGATGAGGAGGTATTCCGTCATGCCGAAATCCTGTCAGACGACGGCCACGGCGTCTTCACCACCGCACCCCCCGGCGCGCTCGGATCCGGCGGTACGCTCGGTGGCAGCCTGCAGTGGTGCGACCGCCGGCCGGGTAGTAAGGATGAAGCTCGCTCACCTCGGAGGTCCGCCATGCCCGCCGCACATCTGCTCGTCGGTCCGCTGCTGCGGCGGGTCGTCGACACGCGGGCCACGATCTGGGTGGAGACCAGCGGGCCCGCCGTGGTCACCGTCCGCACGGCCGACGGCGCCACCGGCACCGCACCCACCTTCTCGGCGTACGACCACCACTACGCGCTGGTCGTGGTGTCCGGTCTCACGCCGGCCGCCGCCACCACCTACGAGGTGCTGATCGACGGCGAGCTCGCCTGGCCGGAGCCGCGCGGCCACTTCCCGCCCAGCGTGATCCGCACCCGCGCCGCCGACGACCACGACCAGCCGGTCCGCCTGATCTTCGGCTCCTGCCGGGAGACCACGCAGCACGCCACCGCGCGGCGGCTGCCGCCGGACGCGCTCGACGCGTACGCCCGCCGGCTGGCCGCCGACTTCGACCCGGCGGCCCTGCCGGACCTGCTGGTGCTCCTCGGCGACCAGGTGTACGCCGACGAGACCTCGCCGACCGTGAAGCGGCTGCTCAAGCGACGCCGGCGCCGGCCGAAGGGGGCGCCCGCCGACCAGGTGGTGAGCTTCGACGAGTACACCAAGCTCTATCTGGAGTCGTGGCGCGACCCGGAGATCCGCTGGCTCCTCTCGACCGTGCCCAGTGTGATGATCTTCGACGACCACGAGATCATCGACGACTGGAACACGTCCGCCACCTGGCGGGCCGACGCGCGCGCCCAACCGTGGTGGGCGGAGCGGATCGGCAGCGGGCTCGCGTCGTACTGGGTCTACCAGCACCTCGGCAACCTCTCCCCGGACGAGATCGCCAACGACCCGGTGTACGCGAAGGTGACCGCCGCCGAGGACGCCACCGGCGTGCTGCGCGAGTTCGGTCACCGGGTCGACCAGGAGTCCGACCTCGCGCACGACACCGAGCGGTGGCGGGCCGTGCAGTACCAGTGGAGCTACGCGCTCGACCTGGGGCGGACGCGGCTGGTCATGCTCGACAACCGGTGCAGCCGCGTGCTGGACCGGGGCCAGCGGGCGATGCTGCCGCCGGGCGAGTGGTCGTGGTTCGTCGACCAGGCCCACGGGACGTACGACCACCTGGTGGTGGGGTCCTCGCTGCCCTGGCTGCTCCCCCCGGGCATCCACCACGTGGAGTCGTGGAACGAGAAGCTCGCCGACTCGCGCCGGGGCTGGGTGGCGCCCCTCGCCGAGAAGCTGCGTCGCGGCCTCGACCTGGAGCACTGGGCGGCGTTCCGCCGGTCGTTCGAGGCGCTCGGCGCGCTGTTCGCCCGGATCGGCAGCGGCACACCGGCCGAGCCCGGCGCACGGGTCGGTGCCGGCCCCGCGTACGCGCCACCGGCCTCGATCAGTGTGCTCGGCGGGGACGTGCACCACTCGTACGTGGCCCGGGCCCGCTTCGCCGACCCGGACGTGGTCACCCCGGTCCACCAGCTCACCTGCTCCCCCATCCACAACCAGGTGCCGGCGGGGCTGCGCCCGCTGATGCGGCTCGGCTGGTCGCCGGGCCCGGCCGGGGCCACCCGGGCGCTGGCCCGGACCGCCGGGGTGCGCCGCCCGTCGGTGCGCTGGAAGAAGCTGGCCGGCCCGTACTTCGGCAACGCGGTGGCCACCCTCGTGCACGACGGCCGCACGGCTCAGGTGACCATCGAGGGCACCACCAGCGACGGTCACCTGCGTCCGGTGATGCACCACCGCCTGACCGGCGACCGGTGAGGCGACCGCCGTACGCTCTATCACCGTGGACGAGCACCCCCCGGAGACCGTACGGGCGGTCGAGCACGAACTGACCGCCCTCCTGCGCCGCAGCCGCGCGGTGTCCTGGGATATCGCCCGGGAGGTCCACCCGAACCTGGAGCCGAACGCGTACGGGCTGCTGCTGTGGCTGCGCCGATCCGGCTCGATCCGGCTCACCGACCTGGCCGGGCGGCTCGGGATCGGCAAGGGCACCCTCAGCCGGCAGATCAACGGGCTGGAGACCATCGGGCTGGTCCGGCGCGACCCCGACCCGACCGACCGGCGCGCCTCCCAGCTCAGCCTCACCGAGGAGGGGCAGCGCCGCTTCGACACGGCCTCGGCCGCCCGCCTGGAACGGTTCCGCGAGACGCTGAGCACCTGGTCCGGGCAGGACGTGGAGACCTTCGCCCGCCTGCTCAACCGCTTCAACGAGACGTACTTCTGAGGTGAAAGGAAGGGCCCCTTGTAAACGCCTGGCGTTGTAAAAGGGTCCCTTCCTAACGCCGAACACCGCGCGAGGCGGTAATCGGGTCGCCGCGTGTCGGACCCGGACGCGAGGATGGCCGGCATGACCTGGAGAGCACCCGAGATCGACCGCCGGCACGAGCCCTTCCTCGGTGACGAGCGCACCATGCTGGAGGGCTGGCTCAACTACCACCGAGACACCTTGCTCCACAAGTGCGCGGGGCTGACCGCCGAGCAACTGCGCACCGCGAGCGTCGAGCCGTCCGCCCTCAGTCTGCTCGGGCTGGTCCGGCACATGACCGTCGTGGAGCGGGCGTGGTTCCGGCAGCGCTTCGCCGGCGAGAGCCTGCCCGAGCTGCACGACTGGGCGGCCGATCCGGACGCCGAGTTCACCACCGTGGCCACCGCCGACCCGGAGGCCGACTTCGCCGCTTTCCGGGCCGAGATCGAGGCCGCCGACGCGGCGGCCGCCGGCCACGACCTCGACGAGGAGTTCACCCTGCGCCGCCGCGACGGCAGCGAGCACCGGATGAACCTGCGCTGGATCTACGTCCACATGATCGAGGAGTACGCGCGGCACAACGGCCACGCCGACCTGATCCGCGAACGCGTCGACGGCGCGACCGGCGACTGATTCACCGATCCGGCGAGATCCTGGACGGCTTCGGGACCGTCCAGGATCTCGAACAGGTCACTCCGCCGGTGCCAGGGCGGCGCGCAGGTAGCGCAGGTCGCCGGGGCCGCTCCAGCGGTGCGCCGACAACCCGGCCACCCGGGCACCGGCGACCGCCCGGTCCTCGTCGTCGACGAACAGCACCCGGGACGGCGGGGTCTCCAGGGCCTCGCAGGCCACCTGGAAGTACTCCTTCGCGGGCTTGTGCACGCCGACGACCGAGGAGTTGACCACCACGTCCAGCTCGCCGGTGAGCCCGAGCGCGGCGAGGTCGGCGTCGAGCACGTCGGTGGCGTTGGTGCCCAACCCGACCCGGATCCCGTCGGCCCGCACCTCGCGGATGAACGCCAGCACGTCGGGGTCGACCTCGCCCCGGTAGCGCTGCCACTCGTCGACCGCCGCCCGCGCCCGCTCCGCACCGACCGACGGCGTCAGCGCGTCGGCCACGCTGGCCATCCAGTCGGCGTGGCTGACCTTGCCGGTCAGCACCGGCTGGAGCAGACCCCACGACATGGCGATCTCCCCGAGCACACCCTCGGTGAGCCCGTACTCCCGCTCGACGCCGGCGACCACCGCCGGGTCCCAGCGGCGCAGTACGCCGTCGAAGTCCACCAGGAGCGCCGTGGCGCGTTCCCGACTCACTCGTTGTTCTCCTGCCCGTCGTCGGCCCGGTTGAGCCGCTGGCTGATCACCTGGGTGACCCCGTTGCGCATGGTCACGCCGTAGAGGGCGTCGGCGACCTCCATCGTCCGCTTCTGGTGCGTGATGACGATCAGCTGGCTCTTCTCCCGCAGCTGCGCCAGCAGCGTGATCAGTCGGCCCAGGTTCACGTCGTCGAGCGCCGCCTCCACCTCGTCCATGATGTAGAACGGGCTGGGCCGCGCGCGGAAGATCGCCACGAGCATCGCCACGGCCGTCAGCGACCGCTCACCGCCGGAGAGCAGCGACAACCGCTTGATCTTCTTGCCGGGCGGCCGGGCCTCCACCTCGACGCCGGTGGTGAGCAGGTCGTCCGGGTCGGTGAGCACGAGCCGCCCCTCGCCGCCGGGGAACAGCACGCTGAAGACCTGCTCGAACTCCCGGGCGGTGTCGGCGAAGGCGCTCGCGAAGACCTCCAGGATCCGGTCGTCCACGTCCTTCACCACGGTGAGCAGGTCGCGCCGCGTGGCCTTCAGGTCCTCCAGCTGCTCGGAGAGGAACTTGTACCGCTCCTCCAGCGCCGCGAACTCCTCCAGCGCCAGCGGGTTCACCTTGCCGAGCAGGGCTAGCTCCCGTTCCGCCTTGGCGGCGCGCTTCTCCTGCACCGCCCGCTCGTACGGGACCGGCTCGGGCACCGGCACGCCGTCGCGTTCCGCCGCCGCCACGTCGGCGTCGGTCGGCGGGACCGGCTGGTTCGGGCCGTACTCGGCGACCAGCGTCGCCACGTCGAGCCCGAAGTCCTCGGCGGCCTTCGCCTCCAACTGCTCGATCCGCAGCCGCTGCTCGGCACGGGCCACCTCGTCCCGGTGCACCTGGCTGGTGAGCCGTTCCAGTTCGGCGCCGAGGCGCTTCGCGGCCCCGCGTACCTCGGACAGCTCGGCCTCCCGCGCGGCGCGTTCGCGCGCCACGGCGTCGCGGTGCTCCTCGGCCTGCGCGATCGAGGTGGTGAGCCGGGTCAGCGCTTCGCGGGCCCCGCCGGCGACGGCCCGCGCGATCGCGGCGCCGCGGGTTCGCGCCGCCCGCCGCGCCGCCGCGCGCTCCCGCGCGGCGCGCTCGGCCGTCGCCTGCCGGCGCAGCGAGTCGGCCCGGCCGGCGATCGAGGAGACCCGCTCCTCGGCGGTACGCACCGCGAGGCGCACCTCCATCTCGTTCTGCCGGGCCCGGGGCACCATGGCGGCGAGCTGGTCACGCTCCTCGGTCGACGGTTCGGCGTCGATCGGCGTGGCCTCGGCCAGCCGCAGCCGCTCCTCCAGCTCGGCGAGGGCGGCGAGGTCCCGTTCGCGCGCCGCCTCGGCGCGGGCCCGGGACTCGCCGAGGCGCTCGGTCTCGCCCTTGGCCGACCGTGCGGCGGCGCCCAGCTCGGCGAGCCGGCGGGCGGCCGCGTTGCGGTGGCTCTCCGCCTCCCGCTTCGCGGCGGCGGCGTGCTGCACCGCCTCCTTGGCGGCCGCCACCTCGGCGCGCGCCTCGACCAGCTGCTCCCGCAGCTCGGCGGCGGTGCGCTCGGCGGAGGCGCGGTTGGTCCGGGCCTCCTCGACGGCGGCCTGCACCTCGATGTAGCTGGGCGCCTTGGCCGACCCGCCGGCCGCCGCGTACGCCCCGAGCACGTCACCCTCCGGCGTGACCGCCCGCAGCTCCGGGTTGCCGGCGACGACCTCCGCGGCGGCGGCGAGGTCGTCGACGAGGACGACGTCGCGCAGGGCCCGGTGCACGGCGGGCCGGATCTCGGCCGCGCACTCCACCAGGTCGGGTGCCCAACGGGCCCCGTCCGGCAGCTTGGGACGCAGCGTGTCGGCGGAACCGGCCATCCCGGGCCCGGCGGGGCTGCCGACCAGCAGGCCCGCCCGGCCCGCGTCGGCGATCTTCAGCATGCGCATCGCCTCGACGGCCTCGTCGACCCCGCTGACCGCGACCGCGTCGGCGAGACCGCCCAGCGCGGCGGCGAGCGCGGCCTCGTTGCCGGGCGCGACGGTGAGCAGCCCGGCGAGGCTGCCGAGCAACCCCGGCACCTCGTCCGCGCGGGCCAGCAGCGCCCCGGCGCCGTCCTTGCGGCGCAGGCCGAGGGCCAGTGCCTCCTCACGCGCCTTCCAGGTGGCGGCGTCCTTCTCGGCCGCCCGCTCGGCGTCGCTCAGGGACCGGACCGTCGCCTGCGCCTTCTCCTGGACGGCGACCGCCTCCGCGTGCCGGGCGTCCAGGTCGGCGTTGTCCCGGTCCGCCTCGGTGGACTGTTCGGCGACGGCGTCCAGCTCGGCCTGCGCCCGCTCGGACCGCGCGAGGGCGTCGGCGTGCGCGGCGGCCAGGCGTCCGATCTCCTCCCCGGCGGTGGCGGTGCGCGCCCGGGCGGAGTTCACCTGCCCGGTCAACCGGGCCAGCCCTTCCCGCCGGTCGGCGATGGCCTTGGCCGCCGCGACCAGCTCCCGCTCGGCGGCGGCCAACTGGCGCTCCAGCTCCTGGCGGTGCTCCACCGCCTCGGCCAGCCGGATCTGGTCGTCGGTGAGCGCGGCGCGCAGCTCCTCCTCCTGCTCGCGGACGCGCTCCGCCTCCGCCTCCAGCTGGTCCGGGTCGCGGCCGGGCCGCTCGTCGTCCGGCGTGGCGCTGAGGTGGCGCAGCCGCTCGCGGGCGAGCTGCTCGATCGAGCGGAACCGCTCCTGGAGGGCGGACAGCTTGTACCAGGTGTCCTGGGCGGCGGCGAGCAGCGGCGCGTCCTCGGCGAGGGCGGCCTCCAGCTCACCGAGGCGGGCCTGCACCTCGGTGTGCTCGGCCTCGACCTGCTCGCGCCGCTCGCGCAGCGCGGTCTCGTCGGCGATCTCCTTGTCGAGGGTCGCGCGCAGTGTGGCGAGGTCGTCGGCGAGCAACCGGAGACGGGCGTCCCGCAGGTTGGCCTGGATCACCGCGGCGCGGCGGGCCACCTCCGCCTGCCGGCCCAGCGGCTTGAGCTGGCGGCGCAGCTCGGCGGTGAGGTCGGTGAGCCGGTTCAGGTTGGTCTGCATCGCGTCGAGCTTCCGCAGCGCCTTCTCCTTGCGCTTGCGGTGCTTGAGGACGCCCGCGGCCTCCTCGATGAACGCGCGCCGGTCCTCCGGCTTGGCGTGCAGCATGCCGTCGAGGCGGCCCTGCCCGACGATGATGTGCATCTCCCGGCCGATGCCGGAGTCGCTCAGCAGTTCCTGGATGTCGAGCAGCCGGCAGGAGTCGCCGTTGATCTCGTACTCGCTCTCGCCGGAGCGGAACATCCGGCGGGTGATCGACACCTCGGTGTACTCGATCGGGAGCGCGCCGTCGGTGTTGTCGATCGTGAGGGTCACCTCGGCGCGGCCGAGCGGCGCCCGGCCGGCGGTGCCGGCGAAGATGACGTCCTCCATCTTGCCGCCGCGCAGCGCCTTCGCGCCCTGCTCACCGAGGACCCAGGCGATGGCGTCGACGACGTTGGACTTGCCGGAACCGTTCGGACCCACCACGCAGGTGATGCCCGGTTCCAGCTTCAGCGTCGTCGCGGAGGCGAAGGATTTGAAGCCCTTCACCGTCAGGCTCTTGAGATGCACCTTCTCGATCCTCGTCCGGTGGCCGCCGTACCGTCGCCGGCTGCGCGGACCTGGTGAACCCGCAGACTAACCCGCCAGCGGTGACCATCCCGCACTCGACCCGCCTGGAGCCGCGCCGGCCGGCCGTGCCCGTTCACGTTTCGGATGCGCAACCGACGATTTCCGCCGTACGCGCGTGGTTGCGGCCGGGAACGGGGGCCGGCGTCCGCAGTCACCGCTTCGACCGGGCGGACGAAAATGGTGCGCACAGAGCTGCGCGCCGGCACATTCGTGTCGGCGCGCCTTTTCGCGTGGTGCGATTCAGTTTTTGCGTACCCGGTGGATCAGGTCAGCGCGGGCTCGGCGATACGGAGCAGGTCGTCCGCCTCAGCCGCAGCCGCCGCGAGCCGATCGTTCTCGGCACGCAGCCGCGTGATCTCGAACTCCAGTGCCTGAACCGTGGCACGCAGTCGGGTGACCTCGTCGAGCAGGCGCCGGTCGGGCGCCGCACCTACGTGGCCGTACAGGGCCTTCGCCATGCTGACTCCTTGATATGCGCTGCCGGAATGGCCGGCCAACGCGCGCCCATTCGTACGCGGCTGTCAACCCAGGCGATTCTGGGCATGAGCGGGCGCGACTGGCGACACCTATATATTGAGCCGAAACCCCCTCCTTCGTCAAGTTCCCGCAGGCCGTAGATCATCTCTACGTCGACCTGTCCACTTGTCGGGGGGCTGCCATACGGCGCGGACACGCTCTGTCCGGACACCTTTACTGTACGCCCCGGATCTCCGGAAGTCCCTACCTCGCCGTCCCGGTTCCCCTTAACTCTTTCTTAGCCACGTTGCCGCAGGTCGCGGCCGACACGTAGCGTCACCCCGGCCCGCAACCGACCCGTGGAGGCTAGAGGCGTGTACGGCTGGAACGACCCGATCGACCCAGACGGCGCCGCCCGGCGACCCGAGCCGGCGGACGACGAACCGGCCTGGCTGACCGAGCGGCCCGAGCCACGCTCGGCCTACCTGTTCGGCGACGACCCGAACCGGCCGGCGGACGAGTGGCAGCGCGAGCAGCCGACCGCGCGCTGGCAGCCCGAGCCCGCCCGCCACGACGCACAGCCCTGGCAGCCGGCCGACGCCACGTACCGGGACGAGCCCGCGCAGCGCTGGGACCCCGCCCCGACCTGGCAGCGCGAGGAGCCCACGGGCGGCTGGCGGCAGGACGACCCCGCGACGTGGCAGGGCGAGCCCACCACGACCTGGCAGCGCGACGAGGCGTCGAGCGGCTGGCGGCACGACGAGCCGGCCGCGGGCTGGCAGCAGGAGGAGACCGCCCCGGCCTGGCAGCGCGAGGAGACCGCCGCGGGTTGGCAGCAGCACGGTGTCACCGCGGGGTGGCACGGCGCCGAGGCCACCGGTGGATGGCAGCACGAGGAGCCGACCGGCGGCTGGTCGGCCACGCCCTCCGGGCCGTACGCCGGTGAGCAGGCGACCGGCACGCTGCCGGCGGTCGGAGCCGACGAGTCCCCGGCCGACGGCGGGCGACGGCGCCTGCGGCGTCCGCTGCTGATCGGCGGCGCCGCCGCGGCGGCCACGCTGGTGGTCAGCCTGGGCGCCGGTGCCGTCGCGTTCTCGGGCGGGGACGACGCCAGCCCCGCCTCGGTGGCGGACGACACCGTCGCGGCGGCCCCGGCCCTGCCCGGGACCGGCGAGACGCCGGCCGACGCCCTCGCCCCGACCGGCAGCCCGAGCGCGTCGCCGACGACCGCGAAGCCCTCCCCCTCGGTCACGGCGAGCCGCAAGCCGACGCCCGCGCCGTCGCGGACCACCGCGCCGTCGCGCCGGAGCCCCGAGCGCAGCACGGCCCCGAGCAGCTCCACCGGCAGCGGAGTCAGCGCCCAGGCCCGCGAGGTCGTGAACCTGGCCAACGCCGAGCGCGCGAAGGCGGGCTGCGGCGCGTTGAGCATCGACGACAAGCTCATGACCGCCGCCCAGCGGCACAGCCAGGACCAGGCCGACCACCAGAACATGTCGCACACCGGCAGCGACGGCAGCGACCCGGGTGACCGGATCGACCGGGTCGGCTACGAGTGGCGCACGTACGGCGAGAACGTCGCCTGGAACCAGAAGACGCCGGCCGCCGTGATGGACGCCTGGATGAACAGCCCCGGCCACCGGGCGAACATCCTGAACTGCGCCTTCACCGAGATCGGCGTCGGCATCGCGAGCAGCAACGGCCCGTACTGGACGCAGGTCTTCGCCGCCCCGCGCTGAGCCGGATGTCGACGTCCCGGCGCGACGCCGGGACGTCGACGCGTACCGGACGCGAGTCGTCGTCGGGCCGTCCTCGTTTGACCGGGTGAGGTGCGCCGCGGTGGCGCACCCGCCCGGGCGGCGACCGGCCGCCCGCGACCTGCGGAGCTGCCGATGCGGATCCGGCCGCCGACGCGCGCCGTCGGGCGCGGCCTGCGCCGGGCGCTGCCGGCAACGGTCGCGTTGCTGCTCCTGACCCCGGTGTACGCGTGCCGCGTGGAGGTGGCCCGACCGGACGCGGCGACCACCTGGCCGTCGGACGCGGCTCGCCGGTGGCAGTGGCAGTGGCAGCTCAGCGGGGTGCTCGACCCGGCGGTGCCCGCGGACGTCTTCCTGCTCGACCCGGTCGCCACGACCACGGCGCAGACCCAGGAGCTGCGCGCCCGCGACCGGCGGCTGGTCTGCCAGGTGCACGTCGGCTCGGTCCGGCCCACCGATCCGGACGCGACCCGGTTCCCGGCGACCGTGCAGGGCGCGCCCGGGCGTCGGCCGCAGAGCCGCTGGCTGGACGTCCGGGAGTGGGACGCCTTGCGGCCGGTGCTGTCCGACCGGTTCCGGCTCTGCCGGGGCAAGGGCTTCGGGGCGGTCGCGATCGCCGACGCGGACGCGTACGCGCACCGCTCCGGCTTCCCGCTCGGCTTCGACGACCAGCTGCACTTCAACCGCCGGCTGGCCGACCTGGCCCGCTCGCTCGACCTGTCCCCCGGCCTGGTCAACGCCGTGCCGCAGGTGGCGGCGCTGGCGCCGGACTTCGACTTCGCGGTCAACGAGGAATGTGTCCGGCTGGGGGTGTGCGGCAAGCTGCTGCCGTTCGTGGAGGCCGGCAAGCCGGTCTTCCACGTCGAGTACGCCGGCTCCACCGAGGACTTCTGCGTCACGACGGTGGGCTACGGGTTCACCTCCATCCGCAAGCAGCGGGCACTCGACGCCTGGCGTCAGCCCTGCCCGGCCCCCTGACGCGTCGGGGCCGGGCCGCGTGCGGCGGCCCGGCCCCGGACGGTTCCTACGGTCAGTGTGCGCCGACCAGCTCCGGCGCGGGCGCCGGCGGGTCGGTCGGGGCCGGAACGGACCGGGCCCGCATGAACCGGGGTGCCCACCAGTTCCGGTCGCCGAGCATGGTCATCAGCGCCGGCAGCACCACCGCGCGGATGATCGTGGCGTCCAGCAGGATCGCCGCCGCCAGACCGATGCCGAGCTGCTTGAAGTCGATCGTGCTGAGCGTGGCGAAGATCGAGAAGACCCCGACCATCACGATCGCCGCGCTGCTCACCACGCCGGCCGAGGAGGTGATGCCGTGCGCCACGGCCTCCCGGTTCGACATGCCGGCCCGGATGCCCTCGCGGATCCGGCTGACCACGAAGACGTGGTAGTCCATCGACAGCCCGAAGAGGACCACGAAGAGGAACAGCGGCAGCCAGGTGACGATCGCGCCCATCGAGGTGAAACCGAGCAGGTCCTCGGCCCACGTGCCCTGGAAGACCACCACCAGCAACCCGTACGCGGCGCCGGCGGAGAGCAGGTTGAGCAGGATCGAGCTGAGCGCGATCACCACCGAGCGGAACGTCCAGACCATCACGAGGAAGGTGAGCGCCAGCACGAAGCCGATGACGAGCGGCAGCTTCTGCCGGATGTGCCGCTCGTAGTCCTCGCTGCCGGCGACGTCGCCGCCGACGGCGTACTCGACGCCGGGGAGCCCGCCGAGTGCGGCCGGCGCCAGATCCTCGCGGAGCTTCTCCAGCGACTGGGCCGACCGCTCGTCCCGGTTGGCGAACGGGGTCGCGATCCGCAGCACGGACACCCGCCCGTCGGCCGACACGCGGATCTTCGGGCCGTCCGCCTCGGTCGGCGCGAAGAGCGGGTCGGCGGACGCGCGCGCGGCCAGGTCGGTCAGCGCCGCCGTCACCCGCCCGGCCTCGGAAGCCGACGCCCGGACCGCCACCGTGTGGCTGGTGCCGTTGCTCGGGAAGGCCGCGGTGAGCCGGTCGTACGCCTGCATCGCCGGCGTGCTGCGGGGCAGGTCCTCCATGCCGGGGAACTGCAGCTTCATGCCGAGCGCGGGCGCGGCGAGGGCGAGCAGCAGCCCGACGGAGACGACCAGCGTCGCCACCGGCGCCCGCAGCGCCGGCTTCAGCACCGCCGGCCAGAACCGCGGCTTCGCGGGCGCGCCGTGCCGTCCGGTCCGCGGCGCGGTCAGCCGCCACAGCAGCGGCACCCGGGGCCGGTCCACCCAGCGACCCAGCTTGGCCAGCAGCGCCGGCAGCACGGTCAGCGAACCGATCACCGCGACCGCGACCACCAGGATCGAGCCGACCGCGAGGGACGAGAAGACCGCGTCGTTGACCAGCAGCAGCCCGGCCATCGAGATGATCACGGCGAAGCCGGACACCACCACCGCGTGCCCGGAGGTCTCCGCGGCGATCTCCACGGCGTCCAGCCCCGAACTGCCCTTCGCCCGCTCCTCGCGATCCCGGCGCACGTAGAACAGCGAGTAGTCCACGCCGACCGCCATGCCGATCAGCAGGATGACGCTCGCCGTCGTGTCGGTGGCCGGCACCAGGTGCGACGCGAGGGTGGAGAGACCCAGCGCGGCGGCCACCGAGGACAGGGCCAGCAGCACCGGCACGCCGGCGGCGATCAGCGCCCCGAACGCGACGATCAGGATGGCCAGCGTGACCGGCAGGCTGAGCAGTTCCGCCCGCTTGAAGTCCTCGCCGAGGGTGTCGTCCAGCGCCTTGTTGATCGACGGTCCCCCGACCTGCTCGACCCGCAGCCCCGGGTGCGCGTCCTGCACACCGGCGGTGGCGTCGCGCAGCGGCTGCACCCGGTCGGCGGCGGTCTCCGGGTCGCCGGACATGGTGATCGGCAGCAGCAGCGCCGAGCCGTCCCGGGCCGGAACCGGCTCACCGACCGAGGCGACCCCCTGCACCGCCCGCAACCGGCTCGCCGCGTCGTCGGCCGCCGCCTTGGCCGCCGTCATGTCCAAGGTGCCGCCGCGCGGCGTGATCAGGACGTTCTCGGTGGCCGGCTCGTCGAAGTCCCCGGACTCGACGATGACGACCGCCCGGCCCGACTCGCCGACCGCCTGGTCGGAGTCCTTCGCCTCGTTGAGGCCCGCCGCGTTCCCGCCGACGAAGCACACCGCCACGAACACCACCCACAGCGCGATCGCCCGCCACGGATGTTCGGCACTCCACCGTGCCAACCGCACCGTCACCGGTCTCGCCCCCATGCCGGATCCCCCTGTCACGTCAAACCCCTGTCAACCATGTCGACGCTAGGGATGTGACGAGGCGGAGACATCGGGGAACCGCCCCGGTCCGTCCCGGAACCGTCGCAGCGGCACGGGCGAGCCGCCGGGCAGGCCCGGCCGGCGGTTCCCCTGATCCATCCCGGACGGGCCGGGCACGGCACGCCGGGGCGGCCCCGAGAGGTCTCAGGGTCAGACCCGGACGGCTCCCCGGGGGCGCGGCTGACAGCGCGGGCAACTGAACGACGACCGGTTCATGAACGACTCGCGACGGATCGGCGCACCGCACCGCCGGCACGGCTGCCCCTCCCGCCCGTAGACGTTCAGGGAACGGTCGAAGTAGCCGCTCTCGCCGTCGACGTTGACGTACAGGGCGTCGAAACTCGTCCCGCCCTCCTTGATGGCCTCGGCGAGCACGTCCCGGACGTGCCCGAGCAGGCGCAGCGCGGCCGGGCCGGTCAGGGCGTCGGTGGGCCGGGCGCCGTGCAGCTTCGCCCGCCACAGCGCCTCGTCGGCGTAGATGTTGCCCACGCCGGAGAGCAGCGTCTGGTCCAGCAGCGCCCGCTTGACCTCGGTGCGGCGGCGGCGCAGGGCGGCGACGAAGGCCGCGTCGGAGAACTCCGCGTCCATCGGGTCGCGGGCGATGTGGGCGATCTCGGCCGGAAGCTCGGCGCCGCCCTCGCTGACCGACAGCCCGCCGAACGTCCGCTGGTCGACGAAGCGCAGCTCGGGGCCGGTGTCGGCGAAGCGGAACCGGACCCGCAGGTGCGTCTCGTCGGGCGCCTCGGCCGGTTGCAGGAGCAGCTGCCCGGACATGCCCAGGTGCCCGATCACCGCGTCGCCGCTGTCCAGCGGGAGCCACAGGTACTTGCCCCGTCGCCGCACGTCCAGGATCGTCCGGTCGGCGAGCACGTCGGCGAAGTGGCCGCCGCCGGCCGTGTGCCGGCGTACCGCCCGGGGGTGGAGCACCTCCACGGCGGCGATCCGCCGCCCGATGACCCACTGGGCCAGCCCCTGCCGGACGGTCTCGACCTCGGGCAGCTCAGGCACGGCCGGCCTCACCGGCGACGCCGGCGTCGACGGTTTCCTCCCCCGCGGTTCCCGCCCCACCCTCGGCGGCGCCGGCCTGCTCGTGCTCCGCCTGCGCGGTCAGCGTCCGCCAGGCCGACTCGGCGGCCCGCTGCTCGGCCTCCTTCTTGCTCCGCCCCTCGGCTCCCCCGTAGCGGGTGCCGGCGACCACCACCCAGGCGGTGAAGGTCTTCAGGTGGTCCGGCCCGGTGCCCTCGATGCGGTACTCCGGGACCCCCAGACCCTGCGCGGCGGTCAACTCCTGGAGGCTGGTCTTCCAGTCCAGCGCCGCACCGCGCCCGGCCGACTCGGCCATCAGCGGGTCGAAGAGGCGGTGGATGACGATGGCCGCGGTGTCCAGCCCGTACTGGAGGTAGATCGCGCCGAGCAGCGCCTCCAGGGTGTCGGCGAGGATGCTCGCCTTGTCCCGGCCGCCGGTCGTCTCCTCCCCCTTGCCCAGCAGCAGGTACGCGCCGAGGCCCGCCGGGCCCAGCCCGCGTGCCACGTCGGCGAGGGCCCGCATGTTGACCACGCTGGCCCGCAGCTTGGCCAGCTGCCCCTCGGGCAGGTCGGGGTGGTTGTGGAACAGCGCGGTGGTGATCACCACGCCGAGCACCGAGTCGCCGAGGAACTCCAGGCGCTCGTTGGTGGGCAGGCCGCCGTTCTCGTACGCGTACGAGCGGTGGGTCAGCGCACGCTCCAGCAGCTCCGGGTCCAGCGCCACGCCGAACGCCGCCTCCAGGTGGCCGACGGGCGGTCGCCGGCGCTTGTCGTTGCTCATGATGTGCGTACCTCGGTGTCGGTCGTACGGTCGGTGTGGTCCGCGCGGTCCCCCGCGTCGGCGCCGTTCAGCAGCGCGCGGACCTGGTCGGCGGCGCGGCGCCGCCACAGGTGCGCGGCCAGCGCGATGCCGGAGGCGAGATCGTCGCCGCGGGCGGCGCCGTGGCACACCACCACGGTGCCGGCGACGCCGAGCAGGGCGGCCGCCCGGGGGGCGCCACCGCTGGCCGGGGGGCCACCGGCCATCGCGTACGCGCCCTCGATCGCCTTGAGCAGCACGTTACCGGTGAACCCGTCGGTGACCACCACATCGGCGCGCGTGCCGAGCGAGACGTCGTACCCCTCCACGAGGCCCACGTAGCGACCGCCGGACGGCAGCGCGGTGGCGGCGAGCGCGGAATCGGCGAGGCGGCGGGCACGGTCGCCCTTGCCGGCCTCGGTGCCCACGGAGAGCAGGCCGACGCGGGGAGCCGCGACGCCGTGCGTCACGGCGGCGTAGGCGACACCGAGAGCGGCGTGGCGGGCGAGGGTGGCCGGACGGGGTTCCAGCGAGCCGCCGACGTCCAGCAGGACCACCGGGCCGTCGACGGCGGGGAGCGTGGCGACCAGCGCCGGGCGACGGACGTCCGGCCAGCGGCCGAGCCCGAGCGCGACGGCGGTGACGGTGGCACCGGTCGAGCCGGCGGAGACCAGCGCGTCCGCTGATCCCTCGCGGACCGCGTGCACGGCGGCGCGGACGGTGCTGTCGGCGCGGGCCGCGACGGGATGGTCGCCCATGCCGACAGAGGCGTCGACCGGGCGGACGGCGACCCGGGCGCGCTGCTCCGGGTCGAGGGCACCGATCAGCTCGCCAGCGGCCTCGGTCGGGCCGACGAGCAGCAGATGCAGGTCGGGATCGGCGCGCATGGCCCGCAGAGCGCCGTCAACCACGACGGCGGGAGCGTCGTCCCCGCCGAGGAGGTCAACGGCGATCCGCGCGGTGCCCGGCTCCATCGGAACGCCGGCCGGAGTGGGCCGGCCGGCGTCGGAGGGAACCGGGGCACCGGGCGTTCGCCAGGGTGCGCGCGCCGCCCGACCCGGGGTCGGGGGCGTCACTCGGCGTCCAGGTCAGACCTCGAGGACCTGGCGGCCGTTGTAGGTGCCGCAGACGGAGCAGGCGGCGTGCGGCAGCTTCGGGGACCTGCACTGCGGGCAGGCCACGGTCGCGACCGCCGCGGTCTTCCACTGCGCCCGACGGGCCCGGGTGTTGCTGCGCGACATCTTGCGCTTGGGGACGGCCACGGTTCTTACTCCTCTTTACGGGTCAGTTGCGACAGGGCCGCCCAACGCGGGTCGACCTGCTGGTGGCTGTGATCGGCCGGCAGCTCGTCCCAGGCCACCCCGCAGTCGGGGCACAGGCCCGGGCAGTCCTCCCGGCAGAGCGGGTTGGTCGGCAGCGTGAGCACCACCGCGTCCCGCAGTGCCGGCTCCAGGTCGATCAGATCGCCCTGCATCCGGCCCACCTCGTCCTCGTCGGCCGTCATGTCCGTGGTGCTGTTCTCGTACGCGTACAGCTCCTGGATCGGGACGGCCACGGTGTCGTCGATCTCGCGCAGGCAGCGGCTGCACTCGCCCTTGATGGGACCGCTGACGGTCCCGGAGACGAGCACCCCCTCGGACACCGACTCCAACCTCAGGTCGAGGTCGAGATCCGCGCCCCCCGGCACGCCGATCAACTCCACGCCGAGGTCCGCCGGTGCCGGTACCACCCGCTTGACCGTACGCAACGCACCAGGTCGGCGCGGCAGCTCCCTCGTGTCGAGGACCAGCGGCGACCTGGGGTCGAGTGGTGAAGGCGTGTGTTTGGGCATAGTCAGACTCCGGCCGGTGAGAGGCCGACAAACGAGGTTACCTGGGCGATCGCCATAGCGTCGAATCGGGGGCGGCGTCCCCCAGGTGAGGTGTCGGCCCTGGGGCCTGGGTCGAAGTCCTCGGTCGAGCCGGGACCGCGACCAGGCACTAGAAGGGTAGCGGGCGCTCGGCCTCGTCCCCGGCGAACGTGCCGATCTCCCGCAGGGCGTGCATCTTGTCCCGGCCGCGCTCGATCGAGGCGAGGGCCCGGGTGAGGAACTGCTCGAAGTTGGCGAGCGCGGTGTCGACGTAGTCGTCGACCTCCTCGCGCAGCCGCTGGGCCTCGGCCCGCGCCTCCGCGATGATCCGGGCACCCTCGTGCTCGGCGGACACGGTGATCTCGTTCACCGACACGAGCCGGGCGTGTTCCGCCTCACCCTCGCTGATGATCCGGTCGGCCTCGCGCTTGCCGGCCTCCATGATCTTGTCGCGCTCCTCGAGCAGCGCGGCGGCCCGGCGCAGGTCAGCGGGGAGCTCGGCGCGCAGTTCGTCGAGGGCGGCGATCATCTCGCCCCGGTCGACCATGCAGTTGTTGCGTGACATCGGGACGGAGCGGGCCTGCTCCACCATGGCGATCAGTTCGTCGATGCGATCGAGCGGGTCCACCGGCACCTCACTCCTGTCGTTCGTCGGCCGATCTCAATGATGCGGGCTGGGCCCGGATTCGGCGCTCCACACATGATGAGGCGTGCCGCCCACGTCCACACGATCCACCCCACCCCGGCGCGTCGCCCCACCCGGGCCTCCGCCTCTCCCCACGCCGATCTTGCACTTACTGCCCGGACGAAAGCCGCGAATCCGGGCGAAAGGGGGGCAGTAACTGCAAGATCGCGGGGACCCGGGGGGTCGGCTTCCCGGGTCAGGTGCGGTCGGTCGGGGGGTTCAGGCGGGTTTCCAGGGCTTCGCGGACCACGTCGGGGACGTGGGCGGAGATGTCGCCGCCCCACTTCGCCACGTCCTTGACGAGGCTGGAGGAGAGGAAGGAGTAGAGCGGATTGGTCGGCATGAAGAGCGTCTCGACGCCGGCCAGGCCGATGTTCATCTGGGCCATCTGCAACTCGTAGTCGAAGTCGCTGACCGCCCGCAGGCCCTTGATCAGCACGCTCGCCTGCTGCGCGCGGCAGAAGTCCACCAGCAGACCGCGGAAGGACTCCACCCGCACGTTGTCGTACGACTTGGTCACCTCGCGGAGCATGTCGATGCGCTCCTCGACGGTGAACAGGCCGGTCTTCGACTGGTTGACCAGCACGCCGACGATCACCTCGTCGAACAGCCGGCTCGCCCGGCCGATGATGTCGAGGTGACCGTTGGTGACCGGATCGAACGAGCCGGGACACACCGCACGTCTCATGATCGGCGACCGTACCAAAGGGTCGTCTCGCCGTAGCGGCGACTGCGCTCCGCGGTGACGCCCTGCACCCAGTCGACCGCGCCGGTGCGGCTCGACCGCTCCACGACCACCAGCGCGGCCGGGGCGAGCCACCCGTGATCGACGAGTGCGCGGAGCATCGCGGACACCTCCTCGTCGGGCACCGAGTACGGCGGGTCGGCGAAGACCACGTCGTACGGGTCGCCGTCCGGGCCGGCGGCGAGCACGGTCCCGACCTTGCCGGTGACCAGCCGGACGGCCGACCCGGCCCGCAGGGTGGCCACGTTCTCCCGGATCACCCGGGCGGCGCGCGGGTCGGACTCGACCAGCAGCACGTGCTCCGCCCCCCGGGACAACGCCTCCAGCCCGACCGCCCCGGACCCGGCGTACAGGTCGGCGAAGCGGGCGCCGTCGAGGTCGACCTCCGCCTGCACCGCGCTGAACAGCGCCTCGCGGACGCGGTCGGACGTCGGCCGGGTGCCGGCGCCGGGCGGCGCGGCGATCCGCCGCCCGCCCAGGGTCCCGGCCACGATCCGGGTCACCGCCTGCTCCTCATGGGGATGACGCTACGTCACCCCGCTTCCGGCCGAGGCCGCCCCCGCCCGGAATCCGATCGGCCCGTCCGGTCGGACTACCGCGCCATCGGGTGATCGTGCGCCGCATCGGCGTTCCACACCGGAGGGTCACCGTGCCATGACCGAAAGTCCATCAATGATCACGGATCTACAACATCACCCGGACGACCTCATCCGGACCCCCACGATTCATGACCGATCAGTACAGTCACCGTCTGCGTCCGACCGCAACGGACGCACACCGTGCCGGAGCGAGCGTCGATGAGCCGGCGACCACACACCGCCGCTGCCTCCCGCCCCGCCCGGCTCCTCGTCCGTACCCCCTCATCAGGAGCAGACGTGAACCGTCTCCACCCCGCGCTCCGGCGTGCCACGGCCGTCGCCGCCGGCGCGCTGCTCGGCCTCACCGGCGTCGCCTTCCTCGCCACCCCCGCCAGCGCCCACCACACCACCGTGACCGGCACCGCCTGCGAGACCTCCGAGGACGGCGTCTACCGCGTCCAGTGGACGGTCGTGAACAGCGAGGACGACCTCGCGGGCACCATCACCGAGGTGTGGACCCCGTCCGACACGTACGTCGTGGGCGTCCCGGTGGGCCGCGAGCTGCCGAAGTCCGGCGACGGAAAGGTCGTCGGCGTGCAGTACACCGCCAAGGGCGCCGAACTCAAGCTGAAGATCACCGCCGAGTGGAAGCGCGGCGAGCGTACGGTCACCAACACGGCGTTCGGCACCGCGACGGTGGACGAGACCTGCACGGCGGAGCCGCCGGCCCAGACCCCCACCCCGTCGCCCGACGTGACCACCCCCGCCCCGACCCCCACCGTCACCACCCCGGCCCCGACCACGCCGGCCCCGACCACCCCGGCGCCCACCCCGACGCAGCCGGAGGAGCCGGGCGGCCCGCTCGTGCCGGAGGAGCCGAACGCCCCGGTCTTCGAGATCGTCTACACCTGCGACGAGCTGGTGATCACCGCCGACAACCCGGCGGACGGCGTCACCGCCACCCTGGTGCTCACCACCGAGAAGGGGGAGACCAAGAAGCTGGAGCTCGTCCCGGGCAAGAAGACCGAGGTCATCTTCAAGGCGTACGCGGGTCTCACCGTGACCCCGAGCCTGGAGGGTGAGGAGGCCGACCCGGCCGACGCCGTGAAGTGGGCCCAGCCCGAGGAGTGCGGCGGCGAGGGCGGCGGTCTGCCGAAGACCGGCGACAACACCGCGGCGATCGCGGGTGGCGCCGCCGCCCTGCTGGCCGTCGGCGCCGGCCTGTTCGTGATGGCCCGCCGCCGGAAGCTCCGGTTCACCGCCTGAGCCGAGCGACCCTGAGCGACGAGGGCGCGCCGACCACCTGGTCGGCGCGCCCTCCGCGTTTCCCGGCAGCCGCACGAACGGGCCGTCACCGCCGGTACCGGCGAGGGGCCGGGGGCCTGATGCGGTTCGAGGCCGGGCGGGACGGCCGTCCGCCTCAGCCCTTTTCCAGGTACTCGGCGCGGTCGGCGTCGACCAGGGCGGCCACCGAGGCGGCCAGCGCCGGGTGACGGCTCAGGTCCGGATCCTCTTCGACCAGGGCGATCGCCTCCGCGCGGGCGTCGCGGATCAGGTCCGCGTCGCGCAGCAGCGACAGCAGCCGCAGGTGCGAGCGGCGGCCGGACTGGGTCGCGCCGAGCACGTCGCCCTCCCGGCGCTGCTCCAGGTCGAGTTCGGCGAGCTTGAAACCGTCCGTCGTGGACGCCACGGCGTCCAGCCGCTCGCGGGCGGGGCTGCCCTCGGTCGCCTCGGTGACCAGCAGGCAGAGGCCCGGCGCGGCACCCCGGCCGACCCGACCCCGCAACTGGTGCAGCTGGGACACGCCGAACCGGTCGGCGTCCAGCACGATCATCACGGTGGCGTTGGGTACGTCCACACCGACCTCGACGACGGTGGTGGCCACCAGCACGTCGAGGTCGCCGCCGGCGAAGGAACGCATCACCGCGTCCTTCTCGTCGGCGGGCAGCCGGCCGTGCAGCACGCCGATGCGCAGCCCGTGCAGGGGCCCCTCGGCGAGCAGCGGCGCCACCTCGGTCACCGCGAGCGGAGGCCGCCGGCCGGTGTCGTCCTCCGGCGGCGGTGCCTCCTCATCCGAGACCGGACCCTCACCGATCCGCGGGCACACCACGTACGCCTGGTGGCCGGCCGCCACCTCCTCGCGCAGCCGGCGCCAGGCCCGGTCCAGGAAGGCCGGCTTGTCCGCCGCCGGTACGACGTGCGACGCGATCGGCGAACGGCCCCGGGGCAGCTGGGAGAGAGTGGACACCTCCAGGTCGCCGTAGACGGTCATGGCGACCGTGCGCGGGATCGGCGTGGCCGTCATCACCAGCACGTGCGGCGGCTGCTCGGCCTTGGCCCGCAGCGCGTCCCGCTGCTCGACGCCGAAGCGGTGCTGCTCGTCCACCACCACCAGGCCGAGGTCGGCGAAGTCGACACCCTCGTACAGCAGTGCGTGCGTGCCCAGAACGATGCCGGCGGCGCCGCTGCGCACCTCCCCGAGGGCCCGGCGGCGGGCCGCCGCGCCGAGCGACCCGGTGACCAGCTCCACGCGGGTGGCGTGGTCGGCCGCGTCCAGCTCACCGGCCCGGCCAAGGGGCCCCAGCAGGTCGAGGATGCCCCGGTGGTGCTGGGCGGCGAGCACCTCGGTCGGGGCGAGCAGGGCGGCCTGCCCGCCCGCGTCGACCACCTGGAGCATCGCGCGCAGCGCGACCACCGTCTTGCCGGAGCCGACCTCGCCCTGGAGCAGCCGATGCATCGGGTGGGCGGTGGCCAGGTCCGTGGCGATCTCGGCGCCGACGTCGCGCTGCCCACGGGTCAGCTCGTACGGCAGGCGGGCGTCGAACGCGTCGAGCAGACCGCCGGGTGCCGCGGGGCGGGGTCGGGCCGGCCGGGCGGCGGCCCGGTGCTTGCGCTGCACCAGGGTGAGCTGCACCGCGAACGCCTCGTCCCACTTGAGCCGACGCCGGGCCCGGTAGAGCGCCTCCTTGCTGGACGGGCGGTGGATCTCCCGCAGGGCGGTGTCGAGGCCGACCAGGTTGCGGGTGGCCCGCACGGTGGCCGGCAGCGGGTCGTCCGGCGGGGTGACCGTGTCCAGCACGACCCGGACGCAGCGGGCGATCACCCACGTCGGCACGGCCGCGGCGGCCGGGTAGACCGGGATCAGCGCGCCCGCGAACTCCTCGACCTCCTCGCTCGCCGCCGCCTCACCCTCGCCGCCGGAGCCGAGCAGCACGTACTCCGGGCCGTTGAGCTGCCGCTTGCCCCGGAACTCGGTGACCTTGCCGGCGAACAGCCCCCACCGGCCGGGGCGCAGGTCCCGCTCGCGCCAGGCCTGGTTGCCGAAGAACGTCAGGGTGAGCGTGCCGCCGGAGCCGTCGCCGACCGTCACCTCCAGCAGGTTGCCCCGGCGCTGCCGCATCGGTCGGACGGCGGTGCGCTGCACCTGGGCGAGCACGGTGACCTGCTCGCCGACATCGAGCGAGCGGATGTCGGTGTGCTCGCCGCGCTCGTCGTACCGCCGGGGGACGTGGTACAGCAGGTCCCCCGCAGTGTGCAGGTCGAGGTGGCTGGCGAGGGCCTTCGCCGTCTTCTCACCGACCAGCTTCTTGAGCGGGGTGTCGCCCGTGGCCTGCTCCGACGTCATTCGACCCCCACCAGGAGCGGGTAGTGCGGCTGGCCACCCGGGTACGCGTGCACCTCGACGAACGGCCAGGCCCGGGTGACGTGGTCGCGCACCGCGTCGGTCAGGCCGGCCGGGGCGTCGGCCCCGGACAGCAGCGTGACCAGCTCGCCGCCGCCACCGAGCATCCGGTCGACCACGGCGGTGCAGGTGGCCAGCAGGTCCGACCCGATGAGGTGCACCTCCCCGTCGACGAGGGCGAGCACGTCGCCCGGACGGCAGGGGCCGGCGACGGTCAGCGCCTCCCGGCTGGCGTGGCAGACCTCCGCGTACCGGCAGGCGCCGGCGGCCTCGGCCATCGCGATGACGTCGTCCTCGAAGCGCCGGCCGGGGTCGCGGACGGCGAGGGCGGCCAGGGCCTGCACCGGCGACCGGGTCGGCACCACGCTGACCTTCACGCCGAGCCGGTGCGCCTCCTTCGCCGCGTTGCTCGCCACCGCCTGCGTGTTCGGGTCGTTGGGCAGCACCACCACCCACGCGGCGCCGGTCGCGCGGATCGCGTCGAGCAGTTCGCCGGTGGACGGGTTGCCGGGCACCACGGTCGCCCCCTCGCCGGCGAACAGCTTCGCGATGCCGGCGCCGGCGGCCACCACCACGGCGGCCCGGCCGTCGGGGACCGTCGGCGCCTCGTCCGCTGGGCCGGCCGGGGCCGGCGCGACCTGGTCGGCGAAGCGGGTCACGGTGATCCGATGCGGGCGGCCGGCGACGACCCCCGCCTCGATCGCCGCGCCGACGTCGTTGACGTGGACGTGCACGTTCCACGTGCCGGCGGACGCGGCGCCATCGCCCACCACCACCAGCGAGTCGCCCAGGCCGGCCAGCTCCTCCCGCAGCCGGGTCACCGCCGCCGGCTCGGCGTCGAGCAGGTACTGCACCTCGTACGCGTACGCCTCGGAGCCGGCCTCGCGGACGCTGGTGGCCGGCGGGCCCACCGGGCGCGGCGCGGACACCGGGTGTTCCGGGCGCTCGCCGGTGACGACCTCGACCAGGGCGTCGAGCAGCAGGCAGAGGCCCCGGCCGCCGGCGTCGACCACGCCGGCGCGGGCCAGCGCGGGAAGCTGCTCGGGGGTACGGCTCAGCGCGCGGCTCGCCTCGCCCGCCGCGGCGCGGGCCACCGTGGGCAGGTCGTCGCTGTCCGCGCGCTCGGCCGCCACGGCGGCGGCGGCCACGACCGTGAGCAGCGTCCCCTCCACCGGGGTGGCGACGGCGGCGTACGCGGCGGTGGCGGCGTCACCCAGCGCCGCGGCCAGCTCGCGACCGCGCACCGCGGGAGCGGCGGCCACCGCGTCGGCGAAGCCGCGCAGGATCTGCGACAGGATCACCCCGGAGTTGCCCCGGGCGCCGAGCAGGGCGCCCCGGGCCATCAGCCGCAGCGCGTGCCCGTGCGGGGTGGGCCCGTCGCCGGGCAGCGTGTCCAGATCCATCGCCAGCGCCTGCTGCGCGGAGGTGAGGGTGAGCACCAGGTTGGTGCCGGTGTCGCCGTCGGGCACCGGGTAGACGTTGAGATCGTCGATCTCGCCCTGGTGCCGCTTCAGCGCGGCCAGCCCGCCCGCGCACCAGCGGCGGACCGCGGCGGCGTCGAGGGTGTCCAGCACGGCGAGTAGCCTACTGGCGCGCACCGACACGTGCCGGGGTCGCCGGGCGAGGCCCGGCGTGTCCGGCCGCACCGGGGGCGATTGGTCGCCGGGCCGGTGTATCGGGTAACCTGGCCAGGTTGCCCGGGCAGCGCCTGGCGGCGACCTCATGAACGTATCAATCCCAGGAGTATCCCGTGGCTAGCGTGTGCGACGTCTGTGGCAAGGGACCGGGCTTCGGCCACAACGTGTCCCACTCGCACCGGCGGACCAACCGCCGCTGGAACCCGAACATCCAGTCGGTGCGTACCCCGGCCGGTGGTGGCAACACCAAGAAGATGCAGGTCTGCACCTCCTGCATCAAGGCCGGCAAGGTCACCCGCGCCTGACGCGGTAACAGCTCGTCATCGCCGGCGGGCCCCCTCGGGGGGCCCGCCGGCTTTGCCGTGTCCGCGGCCCGGATCCCCCGCTCTCCCCCGCTCTCCCCCGCTCTCCCCCGCTCTCCCCCGCTCTCCCCGCTCTCCCCCGCTCTCCCCCGCGATCTTGCACTTTCGGCCCTCCATATGCGGCTTTCGACCCGCTTCGCCGGGGCACAAAGTGCAAGATCGCGGGAGAGGGGGGCGCGGGGCGGGGAGGGTCAGAGGGTTCGGCCGAAGGAGATGCAGCCCGGGGCGTCCTTGTAGAAGCCGAAGTTGGGGATGCGCTCGTAGCCGGACGAGGAGTAGAGGGCGATCGCCTCGGGCTGCCGGTCGCCGCACTCCAGCACGACCCGCTTGCGGCCCTGCTCACGCGCCGACCGCTCCACCGCCGCCAGCACCGCCCGGGCCACGCCCCGGCCCCGCGCCTCGGGGGCCACGTACATCCGCTTCAGCTCGGCGATGTCGCCGTCCTCACCGTGGCTGCGCCAGCCGCCGCAGGCGACCGGTCGGCCGTCGAGCAAGGCGATGAGGAACGTACCGGCCGGCGGCTCGAACTCGGCCGCGTCCACCGGGGTGTCGTCGCCGCTGCCGCCGTACCGCTGGCCGAGGTCGGCGAGGGCCGCCCGGATCAGCGCCTGCGACTCGGGCGCGTCGAAGCGGGCGACGTGGATCTCCAGGTTCTGCACACGTAAAGGGTACGACCGGCGTGAGCCCTTACCGGAAGTGGTCCCAGCCGGCGGCGCCCTCCCACGGCCGGCCGTCCACCGTCACGCCGGAGCCGGGTGTGACCTCGCCGACCGGCCGCCAGCCCTCGGGCAGCGGCACCGCCGGGGGAAAGGTCGCGGCCAGCGCGTGGTCCTCGCCACCGGCCAGCAGCCAGGTGTACGGGTCGACGCCGAGCGCCTGGGCGGCGTCCCGCATCTGCCGGGGCACCTCGAACGCGTCCCGGCGCACGTCCATGGCCACCCCGCTCGCCCGGGCGACGTGCCCCAGGTCGGCCAGCAGCCCGTCCGACACGTCGATCATGGCGGTCGCCCCGGCGTCGGCCGCCTGCGGACCGGCCGCGTACGGCACCTCCGGCCGCCGGTACGCCTCGACCAGCAGCCGGGGGGTCCGGAAGCCCCGGGACAGCACGGTGAGCCCGGCCGCCGCGTACCCGGTGCGGCCGGCGAGGGCCACCACGTCCCCGGGCCGGGCCCCCGCCCGCGTCACCGGCGCCCGGCCGCCGAGATCGCCGAGCGCGGTCACCGCGATGGTCAAAGTCGGACTCGACGACATGTCGCCGCCCACCACGCTGGCGCCCACCGTGGCCGCCTCGGCGGCCAGCCCGTCGGCCAGTTCCTCCGCCCACGCGATCGCGAGGTCCGCCGGCATGCAGAGGGCGACCAGCAGGGCGGTGGGCCGCGCGCCCATGGCCGCCACGTCGGCCAGGTTCGCCGCCGCCGCCCGGTGGCCGATGTCACGCGCGCCGGACCAGTCCCGCCGGAAGTGCCGCCCCTCCACCAGCACGTCTGTCGAGGCGACGACGCGGGCGTCCGAGGCGGCCACCACCGCCGCGTCGTCCCCGGGACCGAGCAGAACCGTCGATCCGTACGACAACCGGGCGGTCACCCGGTCGATCAGACCGAACTCCCCCACCCCCACGACGCTCGTGCCGTGCTCGCTCACCGCTTCTCCTTGACCACCGATCGGGATCAGACCTGGTCCGTAAGGTACTTTCTCCCTTCGGGCCGCTCACGCAGCGGCGACGGACGGAGGTCTAGTCGTGGTTCAGGCATACATCCTCATCCAGACAGAGGTCGGCCGGGCGCGTGACGTGGCCGGTGAGATCGCGGACATCCCCGGCGTGGTACGCGTGGACGCCGTCACCGGGCCCTACGACGTGGTGGTCCTCACCGAGGCGAACACCGTCGACGAGCTCGGCAAACTCATCGTCAGCAAGGTGCAGATGGTACCCGGCATCACCCGCACCCTCACGTGTTCGGTGGTGCGCCTGTAAGTGGACAAGATGACCGACTCCTCCGTGACCGACGCCACCCGCGACGAGACGAGCGAGCCCGCCGCGACTCCGGGCCGCGACCGGTCCACCCGCGGCGCCGCCCTGATCGCGACGGCGATCGCGCTCCCGGTGACCGTGCTGGTGGGCGCGCTGGCGTTCGCCCAGCTCGCGCCGGACGAGCCGGCGGCTGAGCCCACCCCGTCGGCGACGGCACCCCGGGCGCAGTCCACCGCGCCGGTCGAGATGGCCGCCCCGCCCCTGGCCGAGCGGCCCGCCACGGTCTGCCGCGCTCTGCTCTCCCAGCTTCCGCCGACCATCCAGGACCTGTCGCAGCGTCCGGTCACCGCGGGCGCCGAGCAGAACGCCGCGTACGGCGACCCGGCGCTCACCGTCGCCTGCGGCGGCGCCGAGCCGACCGTGGGCGCCACCGACGACGTCTGGCTGGTCAACAAGGTCTGCTGGCACGGGCGGCAGGAGAGCGACGCCACCGTGCTGACCACGCTGGACCGGGAGACCGCGGTGACGGTCCGGGTGCCGCGGGCGTACGAGCAGCCGCTGCAGTGGCTCTCCCCCATCTCCGACACGATCGTCGCCTCGGTGCCGTCGGCCGGCCCCGCCCCGACGGGCTGCCAGGGCTGACTCGCGCGTTCGTCGCGCCGCCCGCCCTCGAAGGGCGCAGATTCACGGAAAGAGTGGCTCCCGCGTCGCGGGGGCCACTCTTTCGCTGCAGGTGCGCGGATCCCGGGTCGGCCTCAGTGCAGGCCGACGCCGCGGTGGAGGGCGGAGCGGATGAGGCGGTTGACGAGCTTCGGGTACTCCAGCCCGGAGGCCGCCCACATGCGCGGGAACATCGACGACGGCGTGAAGCCGGGCATCGTGTTGATCTCGTTGAGGTAGACGTCGAGCTCCGGGGTGACGAAGAAGTCCACCCGGGCCAGGCCGGCACAGTCGATCGCGGTGAACGCGCGGACCGCGTACTCCTGGATCTGGCGGGTCACCCGCTCCGGCAGGCCGGCCGGGATGTCGTACTCGCAGGCGACGTCCGCGTCGACGTACTTCGCCTCGAAGTCGTAGAAGTCGTAGTCGCCGACCACCCGGACCTCGGCGAGCACGGACGCCTCCGGTACGCCACCGGCCTCGCCCTCCAGCACGCCGCACTCGATCTCCCGGCCGACGATCGCCCCCTCGACGAGCACCTTGGGGTCGATCTGGCGGGCGGTGGCGACCGCGTCGTCCAGCTCCGCCCAGTCGCTGACCTTCGTGATGCCGAAGGACGAGCCGGCCCGCGAGGGCTTGACGAAGACAGGCAGGCCGAGGTGCCGCTTGTCCTCCTCGCTCAGCGTCATGCCACTGCGGAGCACCACGTACGGGCCGACCGGGATGCCCTCGGCGGCGCAGAGCTTCTTGGTGAACTCCTTGTCCATCGCGGCGGCGGAGGCGAACACGTTCGCCCCGACGTACGGGATGCCGGCCATCTCCAGCATCCCCTGGATGGTTCCGTCCTCGCCGTACGCGCCGTGCAGCACCGGGAAGACCACGTCCACGTCGGCGAGCGCCCGGGGGCCCTCGGCCGGGTCGAGCACCATCAGCCCGTTGCCGGTCGGGTCGGCGCGCAGCACGATGTCGGTGCCGGACTCCGCGGTGATCTCCGGCAGCCGCCGGGCGTTGATCGCGAGCTGGCCCGGGTCGCCGCTGGTCAGGACCCACTGGCCGGCACGGGTGATGCCCACCGGCACGACCTCGTACTCGTCGGGGTCGAGCGCCGCGAGCACGCTGCCCGCGCTGACGCAGGAGATGCCGTGCTCGGGACTGCGGCCGCCGAAGACGATCGCCACGCGGGTCCTGCCTGGGGTGGTCATCGGCCCTCACCTCTTCGTACGCGACTCGCGCTCACCCGGTTGACCTTACTGTGCGTGGCGAGTGCCGGCGGCCGATACCCGGGCAGAGGTCGGCAGGGTCAGCAACCGGTCGATCGGCGATACACGGTGCGTAATCGGACCTGCGGGACCACCGGAGCCGGCGTCCGCCCGTTACGCTGCTCGTCCTATGAGCTCCGACGCCCTCATCGACTCGCTCTCGGCGGCCCTGGACGCCCGCCCGGAGGACCTGCCGCTCCGCCTGCACCTCGCCACGCTGCTGCTGGACGCCGGCCGGAGCGGTGAGGCGATCGCCCAGATCGGCCAGGCGCTGGCCCGCGACCCGGGCAGCGACGAGGCACAGGCCCTCATGCAGCGGGCGCTCACGGGCTCCGTACCCCCGTCGCCGGCACCGACCCCGGCGGCCCCGCAGCCGCCGGCGCAGCGGGCCGGGGACGCGGCCGGCGCGACGGCGGACCCGCTCGCGGCCTACGAGCAGGAGCTGGCGGACGTGGTGCCGCCGCGCTTCGCCCGTGCGGGCGACGAGCCGGAGCCGGTGGCCGGGGACGCCGACCGGATCTACGACGTGGAGGTCTCCGGGATCCGGCTGGCCGACGTCGGTGGCATGACGGCGGTCAAGGAGCGGCTGGAGCTGGCCTTCCTCGGCCCGCTGCGCAACCCGCAGCTGCGCAGGATGTACGGCAAGAGCCTGCGCGGCGGCCTGATGCTCTACGGGCCGCCCGGCTGCGGGAAGACGTTCCTCGCCCGGGCGGTCGCCGGTGAGATGGGCGCCAAGTTCATCTCGCTGTCCATCGTGGACGTGCTCGACATGTGGATGGGCAACTCGGAACGCAACCTGCACGAGCTGTTCGAGGCGGCCCGCCGCAACGCCCCCTGCGTGCTCTTCCTCGACGAGGTCGACGCGCTCGGCCACAAGCGCTCCCAGGTCAGCTCCAGCTCCATGCGGACGCTGGGCAACCAGCTCCTGGCCGAGCTGGACGGCATGGAGGGCAGCAACGAGGGCGTCTTCGTGCTGGCCGCCACCAACACGCCGTGGGACGTGGACCCGGCGCTGCGCCGTCCCGGGCGGCTGGACCGGGTGGTGCTGGTGCTCCCGCCGGACGCCGAGGCCCGGCGGTCCATCCTGGAGTACCACCTGCGGGAGCGCCCGATCGCCGGCATCGACCTGCGCAAGGTGGTCGGCGCAACGGAGGACTTCTCCGGCGCCGACCTCGCCCACCTCTGCGAGACGGCCGCCGAGTTCGCGATGGCCGACTCGGTGCGGACCGGTGAGGTGCGGATGATCGAGCAGCGCGACCTGGACCGGGCGCTCAAGGAGGTCCGGCCGTCGACGCGGCCGTGGATGGCGACCGCCCGCAACGTGGCGATGTTCGCGAACGAGGGTGGCGTCTACGACGACCTGGTCGCGTACCTGAAGAAGCGCAAGATGCTCTGAGCGGCGCCGTGGGGACGGCCCGGCGGGTTCCGGCAACCCGCCGGGCCGCCGTCTATCCGCGGGCGTGCCGCCGGCCGATGGCGATCACCTTGACCCGCTGCCGGCCCGCCCGCACCATGCCCAGCGCCATGAAGGCCCCCGCGATCCGGTCGGCCGCCTCGCGGCTGCTCGCGCTCACCACCTGACGCCGCCGCTCCGGGCTGTTGCGCTCGTCGCGGTAGCCGTCGTCGGGACGCACGTCGGTGAGCACGACCAGGAACCGGGTCAGCGCCGCGCCGTTGGCGCGCTCGGGTCGGGGCTGCTGGGCAGTACGCACGTCGAGTCCCTTCGGCTGGCGGGCCACCGGGCGTGGCACGCGGCGATCGGGTACGGGGGAGAAACCCGATCGCCGCGCGCCCCATCCCCTCCGGTCACTCACCGCCGCCGTCGCCACGACAACCGCCGGTGAGGACTTGATGACAGAGTGGCATCACGACGGCCATGAATGCAACTCTCACCCGCGTTCTCTCATGTACAGCTTCCCGGAGATGTGCGAGGATCGATACATGGCTCCCAAGACCGCCCGCGCCCGCCGGCTGGGCATCGCCCTGCGTACGCACCGGGAGGCTGCCGGGCTCACCCTGGAGGCCGCGGCGGACGAGATCAACAGCACCCGCAGCACCCTGTCCCGCTATGAGAACGCGCAGACGCTGGTCAGCCCGGCCACCGTTCGCGCGCTTCTCACGCTCTACGGAGTGGCGCCGGACGAGGTGGCCGCGGCCGTGCAGCTCGCCAAGGACGCGCGCAAGCCCGGCTGGTGGGTGTCGTACTCGTACCTGCTGGACCGGCGCACCATCGACTTCATCGCCCTGGAGGCCGAGGCCACCGGCATCGCCAACTTCGAACCCTCGGTGGTGCCCGGCCTGCTCCAGACCGCCGACTACATCCGCGGGGTGATGCGGGGCGGCCCGCACACCCTCGGGGACGAGCAGGTCGAGCAGCGGGTGCAGCTCCGGCTCGACCGGCAGCAGCGGCTCGTCGCCGACAACCCGCCGATCTTCGACGCGATCATCGACGAGGGCGCGCTGCTGCGGCCGGTGGGCGAGCGCACGGTCATGGAGGCGCAGCTTCAGCACCTGCTGAAGATGGGCGAGCTGCCCAACGTCACGGTCCAGGTCATCCCGCTGTCCGCCGGCTACCACCGGGGCACCCGCGGCTCGCTGCACATCCTGGAGTTCGCCGACCCGGAGGACCCGATCATCGCCTCGGTGGAGACCGTCGCCGGGCAGATGGTGCTGGACCGGCCGGGCGACCTGCGTACCTGCACCAAGATCATGGAGCACCTGCGGAGCGTGGCCCTGAGCCCGGCAGCCAGCCGCGACCAGCTCCGGCAACTCATGAAGGGACGGTAGGACGATGACCCCGACGACAAGCGCGGAGCTGGCCCGGGCCGGGTGGCGCAAGAGCAGCCACAGCGGCGACGAGGGGGCGTGTGTCGAGATCGCGACGCTGCCCCGCGTGGTGGGCGTCCGCGACTCCAAGGACCCGGGTGGGCCGGTGCTCCTCTTCGCCCCGCGGGCCTGGGAGAGCTTCGCCGCGGCACCGCCCCGCCGCTGACCCCCGCCGACGCGGGCGGCGACGGTCCCTCCGCCGCCCGCGTCGCCGGGCCAGGAGCCTGCGTCGACGTCCCGGTCCGGCCGGGACCTCGCGTCGCCAGGCCCCGGCCAGGGCCTGGCGTCGAGGTGCGGCCCGGCCGCGCGGTGATGTCCCGGCCCGGCTGGGCGCCGGCTAGCCGCCGACCAGCGGCTGCGGCGCGGGCTCGGCCCGCAGCGCCTCCAGCGCCGCGATGGCCACCCCGCGGGCACCGGCCATGTCCCGGTCGGGCACCAGGGCGAAGGTGGCCACGGCGGCCTGTTCCTCCCGCAGCACGGTGTGCTCCCGTACGGTCGCCAGGAACCAGTCCCGGAACTCCGGCGCCGCCTCCACCACGCCACCCCCGACGAAGTACGCGTCGGGGTCGGTGAAGTTGGCGGCGAGGGTGAAGAGCCGGCCGATCGCCATCGCCTGCTGCGTGAAGATCTCCCGGGCCAGCGGGTCGCCCCGCTCGCCGAGCCCGCGAACCAGCTTCGCGGCCCGCTCGGGCGGCTCGGCGGCCAGCGGGTGCCCCGGAAAGCGGGTCAGCCAGTACGGCAGCAGGTTGCGCGCGATCCCGGTCAGGGAAGCGACGCTCTCCGCGTCCCCGGTGAAGCCGCAGGCGCAGGTGGGCTGCGCCTGGCCGGGCCCGAGGAGCCCGTCCAGCGGCAGGTGTACGTGCCCCAGCTCGCCCGCCATGCCGGCCGCCCCGGCGATCACCCGGCCGCCCTCGACCACACCACCGCCCAGCCCGGTGCCGACGATGGCCGAGACCGACGAGCGGCGCATCGCGTCGGCGCCGAAGTACGTGTGGTGCGCGTACAGGGCGGCGGCGTTGCCGTCGTTGAGGTACGCCACCGGCAGGCCCAGCCGCCGTTCCAGCGCGCCCCGCACGTCGTAGCCCCGCCAGGCCGGCTGGGAGAAGTTCGTGGAGCCGCGGGAGGAGATGACCCCGGTCGCGCTGGCCGGCCCCGGCGTGTCCAGTCCCACGGCGCGGACGAGCTCCCGGGGCACGCCGGTCGCGGCCAGCGCCCCGTCGAAGGCCCGGGCGAGGGCCTCGATCGCCGCCTCCGGGCCGGCCTGCACCTCGCTCGGGGTCTCCATCAGCCCGTCGACGAGGAACCGCCCGTCCACGGTGAGAACCGTGGCGTTGTTGCTGGTGCCGCCGTTGTCCAGGCCGACGACCACCGGCACCCCTGCGCTGCCCACGAAACTCCGCCCTCCCGCCGTCGTGATCTGACGTGAGGCTAGTTCCCGTCCCGGCGGCCCGCCACGCCCGAGGAGCCGGACCTCCGTCCGGGTGGGCGGGTGCCGGTGACGGCCGTGCCACCGAGGTCGTCGTCCCGGACCACCGTCGGTACCAGCCCGACCTCGCCGAGCAACGCCTCCAGGACCGCCACCTGGCTCGCACCGGCCTCGACGACCAGGTGCCCGCCGGGCGCCAACCACTCCGCGGCGCCGGCCACGACGCGGCGCAGCACCGTGAGCCCGTCCGGGCCGCCGTCGAGCGCCACCCGCGCCTCGTGCAACCGGGCCTCGGGCGGCATCAGCGCCACCGCCTCCGTCGGCACGTACGGGGCGTTCGCCACGACGAGGTCCAGCCGGCCACGCCACTCCGCCGGCAGCGGGTCGAACAGGTCGCCGGCGTACACCGGTACGCCCCGCCCGGCCAGGTTGCGCCGGGCGCACGCCACCGCCACCGGGTCGACGTCCACCGCGGCGTGGAAGCGGGGCGCGAGCCGCCCGGCGAGGAGCACGCTCAACGCACCGGAGCCGCAGCACAGCTCCACCACGGCCGGTGCCGGGCCGGTCAGCGCGACCGCGGCCGACACCAGCAGCAGGCTGCGGGCACGCGGCACGAAGACGCCGGGGTCGACGCCGACCCGGACACCGCCGAAGTCCACCCAGCCGAGCAGGTGCTCCAGCGGCTCCCCGGCGACCCGGCGCGCGACCAGCTCGGCCAGCGCGTCGGGGGTGCCCGCGGCGGCGACCAGCAGCTCCGCCTCGTCCTCGGCGTAGACGCAGCCGGCGGCGCGCAGCCGCTCGACCAGGGCCTGGTCGGGTGTCCCGGCGCGGCCGGGCGGTGCCGTCGGTACGGGCTCCAGGGCGTCCCGGTCGCCCGCCCCGGTCATCGACCCGCCGTGTCCAGCGCGGCGGTCACGTCGGCGACCAGGTCGACGGTGTCCTCCACCCCGCACGAGAGGCGGACGAATCCGGGCGCGGTGTCGTCGCCCCACTGCGCCCGACGGTCGGCGGTGGTGTGCAGGCCACCGAACGAGGTGGCCGCCGCGACCAGCCGGGCCGCGTCGAGGAACCGCGCGACCCGCTCGGCGTCGCCCAGGTCGAACGAGAGCACCCCCGGCATCCGTCGCATCTGGACAGACGCCACCGCGTACGCCGGATCGTCCGGCAGGCCCGGCCAGCGCAGGCCGGTCACGTCCGGGCGGGCCACCAGCAGCCGGGCGAGGGCCTCGGCGTTCGCGGTCTGCCGCGCCAGGCGCAGGTCGAGGGTGGCCAGCGACCGGTGCGCCAGCCAGGCGTCGAACGGCCCGGGGACCGCCCCGGTGATCGTCCGCCACCCCGTCACGGCCTCCAGCAGGTCGGCCGACCGGGTCGCGACGTACCCCAGCAGCAGGTCCGAGTGCCCGGTGAGGGCCTTGGTGCCGGAGGCCACCACCAGGTCCGCGCCGAGGTCCAGGGGGCACTGCCCGAGCGGGGTCGCGGTGGTGTTGTCCACCGCGACCAGGGCGCCGGCGGCGTGCGCCCGGGCCGCCAGCGCGGGCACGTCGACGACGTCCAGGCCGGGGTTGGCCGGGGTCTCCACGAGCACCAGGCGTACGCCGTCGAGGTCCGGGTACGGCCCGGCCGTCGGGGCGAAGAGAACCCGTACGCCGATGCCGGCCAGGGTGTCCGTGGCGAACGACCGCACCGGGAAGTAGCCGTCGGTCGGGAGCACCACGGTGTCCCCGGGCCGCAGCACGGTCAGCAGCAGCCCGGTGATCGCCGCCTGGCCGGTGGCGAAGACCCGGCACTGGCCGCCCTCCAGCTCCCCGATCGCCGCCTCCAGGTGCCGCCGGGTGGGATTGTCCGGCCGGCCGTAGCCGTTCGGCGCCGTCGCCGGCCCCGCCCAGGGGTCCAGGTGGTACGGCGCGGCGAACACCGGCCCGGGCAGGAACGGCTCTCCGGGCACGGGTTCCGGCAGCCCGGCGTGGACGCAGCGGGTGCCGTCGTGGTCGTCCGCCATGCCCCTCACTCCGGTTTCGTCGTGCGGCTCATCAGCGCCTCGACGGCCCGCCGGGGGTCGACCCCCTCGTGGCAGACCAGCTCGACCTGCTCGGTGATCGGCATCTCCACACCGTGCGCCCGGGCCAGGTCGCGGATGGCCAGTGCGCTCTTGACGCCCTCGGCGGTCTGCCGGGTGGCGATCCGCGCCTCTTCCAGGGTCGCGCCCCGGCCGAGGTGCTCGCCGAAGGTGCGGTTGCGGGCCGACGGGGACGAGCAGGAGGCGACCAGGTCGCCCATCCCGGCCAGGCCGGCGAAGGTGAGCGGGTCGGCGCCGAGCGCGACGCCCAGCCGGGCGGTCTCGGCCAGTCCCCGGGTCACGAGCATGGCCCGGGTGTTGTGGCCGAAGCCCATCGCGGTGGCGATCCCGTACGCGAGGGCGATCACGTTCTTGACCGCGCCGCCCAGCTCACAGCCGATCACGTCGTCGTTGGTGTACGGGCGGAAGTACGGCGTGGTGATGGCCCGCTGCACCAGCGTGGCCCGGTCGACGTCGGTGCAGGCGACCACGGTGGCGGCCGGCTGCTCGGCGGCGATCTCGGGGGCCAGGTTGGGACCGGAGACGACCACCACCCGGTCCGCCGCGACCCCGGCGGTCTCCACGATGACCTCGCTCATCCGCTTGGTGGTGCCCAGCTCGATGCCCTTCATCAGGGACACCAGCGTGGCGTCGGGGTGCAGGTGCGACGCCCACTCGGCGAGGTTGCCGCGCAGTGTCTGCGACGGCACCGCGAGCACGACCAGCTCCGCACCCTTGATCGCCTCCAGGGCGTCGCCGGTCGCGGTGACCCGGTCGGGCAGCACGAGTCCCGGCAGGTACTCGGGGTTGCGCCGCTCGGCGCGGATCACGTCCGCGACCGGCTGCCGCCGGGCCCAGATGGTGACGTCCCGGCCGGCGTCGGCGAGGATCTTGGCGAAGGCCGTCCCCCACGAGCCGGCCCCCAGCACCGCGACGTGCCCGCTGGTTCGCTCGACACGCTCGCTCACGCGGCGGCCCCCGGGCGCTCGGCGCGGCCTTGACGGGCGGGGCGTTCCCACAGCGCGGGTGGGGTCTCGTCCCGGATCTCGGCGAGCAGGTCACGCAGCCGCAGCATGATGGCGTCCGTCATCTCCTCGAGTACGGCCTTCGTCGGGGTGGCGCCGGTCCACCGGCTGAGGTCGACCGGGGGTCCGGCCACCACGGTCACCGGGATGCGCGGGCGGGGGTTCAGGCGGCTGGTCCGCGGGTCGAAGATACGCTCCGGGCCCCACATCGCCAGCGGGATGACCGGCGCGCCGGTGGCCAGGGCGAGCCGGGCCGCGCCGGTCTTGCCCTTCATCGGCCACAGGTTCGGCTCGCGGGTGGTGGTGCCCTCCGGGTAGATCACCACGCTGCCCTCCTCGCGCAGGGCGGCGACCAGGGCGTCGAGCGACTTCACCGCGTCGACCGTGCCGCGCTCGACCGGGATTTGCTTGCAGCGGTGCAGGATCCAACCGATCACCGGCACCCGGAAGACGCTGGCCTTGCCGAGGAACTGCGGCCAGCGCCCGGAGTCGTAGATGAAGTGCGCGGAGACGAGGGGGTCGGCGTGCGAGATGTGGTTCGGAACGATGATCACGCCACCGGGGCGGCGGAGGTGCTCCAGGCCACGCCAGGTGCGGCGCGTCCAGACGGTCATCACGGGCTTCACCAGCACCACGGCGAACCGTTGCCAGAACCCCAGCCTGCGCCGCGCCACCGCGCCTCCTCCTGCCGCCGTACGACCCCGCCGGTCCACCCGCCGGTGACCCCGCGAGGTGAAATCATGCCTGCTCGCCCCGGGTCCGGCCAGTGAGGGTACCGGCGGCGGGCTGGCAGGATGACGAGGTGACCTCTCAACTGGTCTGGAGCGTGGTGGTGCCGGTGAAGCGCCTGGGCGTCGCGAAGAGCCGGTTGCGGGGCGCGCTGCGGGGCGTACCCCACGAGGGGCTGGCGCTGGCGCTGGCGGCCGACACGGTCCGCGCGGTGCGGGCGTGCGCGGCGGTGGCCGACGTGCTGGTGGTCACCGACGACCCGCGGGTGGCGGCGGTGGCCGGCGGAGCGGGCGCCCGGGTGTTGCCGGACTCACCGGCCGGCGGGCTCAACGCCGCCTTCCGGCACGGCGCGGCGGCCGCGCGGGGTGGCTGGGTGGCCGGCCTCACCGCCGACCTGCCCGCGCTGCGCCCGGCCGAGCTGGCGGCGGCGCTGGGGGCGGCGCAGGCCGGCCCCGCCGGGGTACGCCGGTACGTCGCCGACGCACCCGGGAGCGGCACCGTGCTGCTGGCCGCCCCGCCGGGCGTACCCCTCGATCCGCGCTTCGGCGTGGGGTCGGCGGCGGCGCACGCGGCCAGCGGGGCGCTGGCTCTGGTGGGCGACTGGCCGAGCCTGCGCCGCGACGTCGACACCGTCGAGGACCTGGCCGCCGCGACCCGGCTCGGGCTGGGGCCCCACACCGCGGCGCTGTGCGGCGCGGGCGCCGCGCCGGCGGGCCGGCACGTGTAGCGTGCCGGTCATGCAGGGCACGGTGGCCACCTACGACGCGGCGAACCGCAGCGGCGTGCTGCTCCTCGACGACGGCACGGAACTGGCGTTCCCGGCGCGGGCGTTCGACGCCTCCGGGCTGCGGCTGCTCCGGCTCGGGCAGCGGGTCCGGATCGAGACGGACGACACCGGCGCGGTGGTGCGCGTGACGTTGCCGACCATGGCCTGAGCAACCCCGCTCAAGTTCATTTTGCGTTAACCCGATTCGGGTGAAGATGAGCGGGTGAGTACCCCTCGCGAGCACCCCGCCGACCAGCCCTCCGCAACCGAGCCGGCCGAATCCCGCAACGGCGCCCGCCCCCGGGGCGCCGACGGCCGCTTCAGCGCCACCCGGTCCACCGACACCGCCGACGTACGCCCCGACACCGCCGGCACCGACGCGGCCGCCGCCTCGGCCGGGCTGGAGGAGGTGCTGGACCCGGCGTCGGCCCGCTTCACGCCACCCGCCGCCCCGGCGGCCGCCGCCGACGAGCCGCCGGTGGTCGAGCCCCTGCCCGAGGACCGCTTCCTCAACCGGGAGCTCTCCTGGCTGGACTTCAACGCCCGGGTCCTCGCCCTCGCCGAGGACCCGCGCACACCGCTGCTGGAGCGGGCCAAGTTCCTGGCCATCTTCGCCAGCAACCTCGACGAGTTCTACATGGTCCGGGTCGCCGGCCTGAAGCGGCGGCTCTCCGCCGGCCTGCCGGTCCGCGGCGGCGACCGGCTGCCGCTGCGCACCCAGCTCGAACTGATCGCCGAGCGGACGGCCGCCCTGGTCACCCGGCACGCCGCCTGCTTCGTCGACGACGTGCTGCCGAAGCTCGCCGCCGAGGACATCCGCATCCTGAGCTGGGGCGACCTCGACGACGCCGAGCGGGAGCGGCTGCGCACCTACTTCCGGGAGCAGATCTTCCCGGTGCTCACGCCGCTCGCGGTCGACCCGGCGCACCCCTTTCCGTACATCTCGGGGCGGTCGCTCAACCTGGCGGTGTCGGTCCGTGACCCCGACGGCGGCTCGGAGCTGTTCGCCCGGGTGAAGGTGCCCAACAACGTGCCCCGGTTCGTCCGGGTCCACCGGGACCAGCCGGGCCTCCGCGTCATGCCGGTGGAGGACCTGATCTCGGTGCATCTGGGCCAGCTCTTCTCCGGCATGCAGGTGGTCGAGTGCCACCTGTTCCGGGTCACCCGCAACGCCGAGGTGGAGGTCGACGAGGACCGCGACGAGGACCTGCTCCAGGCGCTGGAGCGCGAGCTGGCGCGGCGCCGCTTCGGCCCGCCGGTGCGGCTGGAGGTGGCCGCCTCCATCTCCGACCACATGCTGGAACTGCTCGTCCGCGAGCTGGACATGGACGCCCAGGACGTCCTGCGGGTGCGCGGACTGCTCGACCTGTCGGCGCTCTGGCAGTTGTACGGCGACGCCGACCGGCCGGACCTCAAGGACCCGCCCTTCGTGCCCGCCACACATCCCCGGCTCGCCGAGGGCGAGGTGCCGCGGAGCGTGTTCGCCACGCTGCGGGACGGTGACGTGCTGGTGCACCACCCGTACCACTCGTTCGCCACCAGCGTGCAGCGCTTCATCGAGCAGGCGGCGGCCGACCCGAACGTGCTGGCGATCAAGCAGACCCTCTACCGCACCAGCGGCGACTCCCCGATCGTCGACGCGCTGGTCGACGCGGCCGCCGCCGGCAAGCAGGTGGTGGTGCTGGTCGAGTTGAAGGCCCGGTTCGACGAGATCGCCAACATCGGCTGGGCTCGTACGCTGGAGCGCGCCGGCTGCCACGTGGTCTACGGCCTGGTGGGCCTCAAGACGCACTGCAAGACCGCGCTGGTGGTGCGTCAGGAAGGCAACCAGATCCGCCGCTACTGCCACATCGGCACCGGCAACTACCACCCGAAGACCGCGCGCCTCTACGAGGACTTCGGGATGCTCACCGCCGACCCGGAGATCGGCGCCGACCTGACCGACCTGTTCAACGTGCTCACCGGCTACAGCCGGCAGACCGCGTTCCGGCGGCTGCTGGTCGCGCCGCAGGGCATCCGCAGCGGGCTGATCGAGCGGATCGAGCGGGAGATCTCGCACGTCCGGCTCGGTATGCCGGGTCTGGTGCAGTTCAAGGTGAATTCGCTGGTCGACGAGGAGGTCACCGACGCCCTCTACCGCGCATCCCGGGCCGGTGTCCACGTGGACCTGCTGATCCGTGGCATGTGCACGCTGCGGCCGGGCGTACCGGGCCTGTCCGACAACATCCGGGTCCGGTCCATCCTCGGCCGCTTCCTGGAGCACTCGCGGGTCTTCCGGTTCGGCAACAACGGCGACGCCGAGTTCTGGATGGGCTCGGCCGACCTGATGCACCGCAACCTGGACCGCCGGGTCGAGGCCCTGGTGCAGGTCAGCGACCCGGTGGCCCGGGCCGAGCTGGACCACGTGCTGACGGCGGCGTTCAGCCCGGACGTGGACGCGTTCGAGCTGGCCGCGGACGGCACCTGGACCCGGCGTACCGGGGACGACGTGCCGCTGGTCCACCTCCAGGACCTGCTGCTGCGGCGCGTCGGCGGCACGGCCGGCTGACTAGGCTTACCTGATGGAGGAGGAGCGCAAGTACGAGGTGGACGACGGCTGGGCGCTGCCGGAGCTGACCGCGGCGGCGCCCGAGGGCGGCGGCGTGCGCGAACTGCCGCCGGTGACCCTCGTCGCCACGTACTTCGACACCGTCGACCTGCGGCTCGCACGGGCCGGGGTCTCGTTGCGCCACCGGGAGGGCGACGCGCTTCCCTGGACGGTGAAGCTGCCGACCGACACCCCCGGCGTCCGGCACGAGATCTCCCGGCCGGGTGCCTCCGGCGCGCCCCCGTCCGACCTGGTGGAGTTGGTCACCGTCGTGCACCGGGGCGCCCCGCTGGCACCGGCGGCCGTGGTGCGCACGGTCCGCCGCGCGTACGAGGTCCACGACGACGCGGGCGCGGTGCTCGCCGAGGTCGTGGACGACGACGTCACCGCGCTCGACGCCGACGGTGCCACCACCGCCGCATTCCGGGAGGTGGAGGTCGAACGGAAGGCCTGCGACCGGGACCTGCTGGACCGGATCGGCGCGCTGCTGCGGGAGTCCGGTGCCCGGGACGGCGGGTTCGTCCCGAAGCACGTCCGGGCGCTCGGCGCGGCGGCCGAGGGCGAACCCGACCTGGTCGCCCCCGCCGGCCTGCCGGCCGACCCGACCGCCGGCGAGGTGGTGACCGAGGCGCTCCGCCGCGAGGTGCGGCGGCTCGTCGCGCACGACCCGCTGCTCCGGCTCCGCGCACCGGTCGGCGACGACGACACCGCCGTGCACCAGATGCGGGTCGCCTGCCGGCGGATGCGCAGCGACCTGAAGACCTTCCGGCGGCTGGTCCGGCCCGGGTGGGCACGCCGGCTGCGGGACGAGCTGAAGTGGCTCGCGGACGCGCTCGGCGCCGCGCGGGACGCCGAGGTGCTGCGGGAACGGCTACGGCGTACCGCCGTGGCCGACCCGCTGAACCCGCTCGACCCGGCGGCGGTCGACCGGCTCGACGCCGTCCTGGCCGAACGGCAGGAGGCGGCCCTGGCCGCCGTCGACGAGGCGGTCCGCTCGGACCGCTACCGGGCCCTGGTCGACGCCCTGGTGCTGGCCGCCGGGGCGCCGCGGCTGACCCGCCGGGCCGCCGCGCCCGCCCGGGACGTCCTGCCGCGCCTGGTGGCCCGCCCGTGGCGTCGGCTGGCCGGCGCCCCGGGCCGGCCCGGCAGCGTCGCGGCGCTCGCCCAGGACGGGCCGGACGAGCAGTGGCACACCGTGCGCAAGGACGGCAAGCAGGCCCGGTCCGCGGTCACCGCCGTGGCGCCCGTGCTCGGCGGGGACGCCGCGAAGCTGGCCCGCAAGCTGGCCCGGGTGCAGGACCTGCTCGGCGAACACCAGGACGCGGCGGTCGCCGCCGAGACCTGGCGGGACGTCGCCGACACGCGACCGGACGACCACGACCTGGCGGTGACCGCCGGCCGGCTGCTGGAACGGGAGCGCGCGACCGTGCGGCGCGTCCGGGCGGAGTTCCCGGGGGCGTGGCGGCGGGCCAGCCGGCGGCGACGGACGGCGTGGCTGCGGTGAGCGGGCCCCCGACGACGGAGGGTGGGCCGGTCGCACCGCCCGGCATCCGGGCGGCGGGAGGCGTGGTCTGGCGACCCGGCCCGACCGGTGTGGAGGTCTGCCTGGTGCACCGCCCTCGGTACGGCGACTGGTCGCTGCCCAAGGGCAAGCTGGAGCCGGCCGAGCACCCCCTGCTCGCCGCCGTCCGCGAGGTCGCCGAGGAGACCGACGTACGGGCGGTGCCGCAGATCCGCCTGCCGAGCGTCAGCTACCGCAGCGAGGGCCGGCCGAAGGTCGTCGACTACTGGTCGATGCGGGCGGTCGCCGGCGGCGGCTTCCAGCCCGGCACCGAGGTCGACGACGTGCGGTGGCTCGCCGTGGACGAGGCGTCCCGGCTGGTCAGCTACCCGCACGACGCGGAGGTGCTCGCCGCGTTCGCGGCCCTGCCACCGGTGACGGTGGCGATGGCGCTCGTCCGGCACGGGCACGCCGGCAAGCGGGGCACCTGGGCCGGGCCGGACATCGGCCGGCCGCTGGACGCGCAGGGCTGGGCGCAGGCGCACGCGCTCGCGCCCCTGGTGGCCCTGGTCCGGCCGGTACGCCTGGTCTCCGCGTCGGCGCGCCGCTGCGTGCAGACCCTCGACCCGGCGGCGGCGCTGCTCGACCTGCCCATCGATGTCGACGGCGACCTCGACGAGCCGCGACCGGGTCAGGATCGTGACGAGTGCGTACTGGCCACGGCCGCCCGGCTCGCCGCTCTCGCCGTGGCCGGCGAGCCGGTCGCGGTGTGCAGCCAGGGAAAGGTGATCCCGGGGGCCCTGGAGCGCCTCAGCGGCCGCACGGACGACTTCACCACGCCGAAGGGCGGCGGTTGGCTGCTCGCGTTCTCGGGCGACCGCCTCCTCGCCGCCGACCGCCTGTAGGAAAGCGGCCCTGCCGGACGCCTCCGGTGGGTCCCGTGGCCACCAGCGACCGCAACGACGCGACGGGGGCGTCCACCGCAACGGTGGACGCCCCCGTCGTACGCCTCGGGTCAGCGCTTGGTCGCTGCCTTCTTGGCGGGAGCCTTCTTCGCGGGGGCCTTCTTGGCCGCCGCGCTCTTGGTGGCGGTGGCGGTCTTCTTCGCCGCCGTGGTCTTCTTCGCCGCGGCGGTCTTCTTCGCCGCGGCGGTCTTCTTCGCCGGGGCAGCCTTCGTGGTGGTCTTCTTCGCGGCGGCGGCCCTGGTCGTGGTCGCCTTCGCCGCCTTCGCCGCCGTGGTCTTCTTGGCCGCGACGCCGGTGGCCTTGGCGCCGGCCGCCTTCGCGCCGGTGGTCTTGGCAGCGGCGGTGGTCTTCTTCGCCGCCGCCGTGGCCTTCGGCACCTTGCCGCTGGCCACCATCTCCTTGAACCCGGCGCCCGCGCGGAAGGTCGGGACGGAGGTCTTCTTGACCTTCACCGTCTCGCCGGTTCGCGGATTCCGGGCTGTTCGGGCTCCTCGGACACGCTTCTCGAACGCTCCGAAGCCGGTGATCGCCACCTTCTCGCCCTTGGTGACCGCCGCCTGGACCTCAGCGAGGACCGCGTCGAGCGCGGCCGTCGCCGTCTTCCGGTCCCCCAGGCGAACGGCGAGCGCCTCGATGAGCTCGGCCTTGTTCACGACTTCCTCCCGATTGTGCAACTGACTCGACGCGAGCCATTCTGCGCGCACGGTATGCCCTGTGCTGCCGGGACACAAACATTCGGTGGAAAAAAGCCCTTGTGTCGCAACGGATTCGCCCCCACCGGTGAGACCGGTGGGGGCGGAATCGGCGCGGCGAAGGGGCGCCGCGCTATGCGACGGTGGGCAGGAACGACGGCCGGGACGCCTCGAAGGCGCTGATGTCGGCCTCGTGCCGGAGGGTGAGTCCAATGTCGTCCAAGCCCTCCATCAGCCGCCAGCGGCTGAAGTCGTCCAGCGGGAACGACCAGGTGGCCCCCCCGACGCGGACCTGGCGGGCGGTCAGGTCGACGGTGACCGGGGTGGTCGGATCGGCCTCGACGGCGGCCCAGATCTCCTCGACGGCTTTCAATTCCAACTCGACCGGGAGCAGACCCTCCTTGAGGGCGTTGCCCCGGAAGATGTCACCGAAGCGCGGGGAGATCACGGCGCGGAACCCCCAGTCGCGCAGGGCCCAGACGGCGTGCTCCCGGGAGGAGCCGGTGCCGAACTCCGGACCGGCGACGAGAATCGACGCACCCGAATACGCGGGATCGTTGAGGACGAATTCCGGATCTTCCCGCCACGCGTTGAACAAGCCGTCCGCGAAACCGGTCCGGGTCACCCGCTTGAGATACACGGCGGGGATGATCTGGTCGGTGTCCACGTTGGACCGGCGCAGCGGCACGGCGGTGCCGGTGTGGGTGGTGAACCTCTCCATCAGCGGTGTCCTCTTCTACAGGTCGGCGGGAGCGGCCAGCCGGCCCACCACGGCGGTGGCGGCGGCGACCGGCGGGGAGACCAGGTGGGTGCGTCCGCCCCGGCCCTGGCGGCCCTCGAAGTTACGGTTGGAGGTCGAGGCGGCGCGCTGGCCCGGGGAGAGCGTGTCCGGGTTCATGCCGAGGCACATCGAGCAACCCGCGAAGCGCCACTCGGCCCCGGCGTCGGTGAAGATCTTGTCGAGCCCCTCGGCCTCGGCCGCCTCCCGGACGGCCGCCGAGCCGGGCACGACGAGCATGCGGACTCCCTCGGCCACCCGGTGCCCACGCAGTACGTCGGCGGCGGCGCGCAGGTCCTCCAGGCGCCCGTTGGTGCAGGAACCGACGAAGACCACGTCGACCGCGACGTCGCGCAGCGGGGTGCCGGGCGTGAGGTCCATGTACTCCAGCGCGCGGCGGGCGGCGGCCTGCTCCGGCTCGGTCACGAACTCCTCGGGATCGGGCACGGACGCGCCCAGCGGTGCGCCCTGACCGGGGTTGGTGCCCCACGTCACGAACGGCGTGATTCGGGTGGCGTCCAGGGTGACCTCCGCGTCGAAGGTCGCGCCATCGTCGGTGGGCAGGGTCCGCCAGTAGGCGACCGCCGCGTCCCAGTCGGCGCCCGTCGGGGCGTTGGGCCGCCCCTTCAGGTACGCGAAGGTCGTCTCGTCCGGCGCGATCATGCCGGCCTTGGCGCCCCACTCGATGGACATGTTGGCGATGGTCATCCGGCCTTCCATCGAGAGGTTCCGGATCGCCTCGCCCCGGTACTCCACGATGTGGCCGCGCCCCCCGCCGGTGCCCACCTGCGCGATCAGCGCGAGCACCAGGTCCTTGGCGGTGACCCCCGGCGCGAGCTCGCCGACGACGTTCACCGCCATCGTCCTGGGGCGGGCCTGCGGCAGCGTCTGGGTGGCCAGCACGTGCTCGACCTCGCTGGTGCCGATGCCGAACGCCAGGGCGCCGAACGCACCGTGGGTGGCGGTGTGCGAGTCGCCGCAGACGATGGTCATGCCGGGCTGGGTCAGGCCCAGCTGGGGGCCGATGACGTGCACGATGCCCTGGTTCTCGTCGCCGAGCGCGTGCAGCTTCACGCCGAACTCGGCGCAGTTGCGGCGCAGCGTCTCGATCTGCGTACGCGAGGTCGGGTCGGCGATGGTGAGGAGATCGCCGCGGCGGGACCGGAACGACGGGTCGGCGTACCCGGTCGGGGTGTTGTGGTCCTCGGTCGCGATCGTCAGGTCGGTGCGACGGACCCGGCGGCCGGCGAGGCGCAGTCCGTCGAACGCCTGCGGGCTCGTCACCTCGTGCAGCAGGTGCAGGTCGATGAAGAGCAGGTCGGGCTCGCCCGCGGCGGACCGTACGACGTGCGCGTCCCAGACCTTCTCGGCCAGGGTCCTCGGCTCAGGAGTGACTCCCACCATCTGGACATCCTAAATTCTGGGAGGTAAGTTTCGGCTTGTGGGACACAGTATGAGCGGTGTCGGCGTTCTCGACAAGGCGGTGGTCATCCTGGCCGCCTGCGTCGACGGCGCCAGCCTGGCCGAACTTGTTGAACGCACGAAGCTGCCCCGGGCAACGGCGCACCGGTTGGCACAGGCACTGGAGATCCACCGAATGCTGGTACGCGACACCCAGGGGCGGTGGCGTCCCGGGCCACGCCTGGGCGAGCTGGCCAACGCGGCGCCCGACGTGCTCCTGACCGCGGCGGAGCCGCTGCTCGCCGCGCTCCGCGACGCCACCGGCGAGAGCGCCCAGCTCTACCTGCGCCGCGCCGACGAGCGCATCTGCGTGGCGGCCGCCGAGCGGGCCAGTGGCCTGCGCGACACCGTGCCGGTCGGCTCGGTGCTGCCGATGACCGCCGGCTCGGCGGCGCAGATCCTGCTCGCGTGGGAGCCGCCGGAGGCGGTCATGCCGCTGCTGCCCCGCTCGAAGTTCACCGGCCGTACGCTCGCGGAGGTCCGCCGCCGGGGCTGGGCGCAGAGCGTGGCCGAGCGGGAGGCCGGTGTGGCGAGCGTCTCGGCGCCGATCCGCGACCGCACGGGCCGCGTGATCGCCGCCATCAGCATCAGCGGTCCGATCGAGCGCCTCGGCCGCCGCCCCGGCGAACGCCACGCCATGGCCGTCGTCCGAGCCGGCCAACGCCTCTCCGGCCTCTGACCCGCCCCTGCCTCTCCCGCCGAGCCCCGGCCACGTGGGAGAGGGTGGTGGACAGTGTGAAGGCCCGCCTCGCGGGTGCGAGGCGGGCCCTTCGGATCTGTAGCCCCGACCGGATTCGAACCGGCGCTACCGCCTTGAGAGGGCGGCGTCCTGGGCCGCTAGACGACGGGGCCAGGAACTTTCCTGCTTCACCGCCTGGTCGGGCGGTGCGGCAGTAGTCTAGCGGCACCGGCCGCCGGGCCGACGGCGGGGGCGGCGTCCGCGCGCCCCCGGACTGCTTCCACTCACCAGTCGCCGACCGGCAGGCGCAACCGGACCGGAGCCGCATCGGTGCCGGAGAACGACGAAGCCCGCCCCACGTGGTGGGACGGGCTGTCACTGCTCTTGTAGCCCCGACCGGATTCGAACCGGCGCTACCGCCTTGAGAGGGCGGCGTCCTGGGCCGCTAGACGACGGGGCCAGAACCTGCTGCTCCCACCCTCGCGGGGCGGGAAGCCGAACCCTATCAGAGGTCGGACCTCCGCCAGAATCCAGCGACCGCGATTCTTCCGAATCGCGACTGCGCTGGGGTACCAGGACTCGAACCTAGACTAACTGAACCAGAATCAGTCGGGCTGCCAATTACCCCATACCCCATTGGCCCCTTGCGGCGCCGGGATCAAACTTTACCCTCCCGCCGCCAGCAGGCCAAATCGAGCCCCTCAAACCGCCCGTGAGCTGCGGAAACGGGCCTCAGGGCGGATCAGGCGACGGGCACGACCGGGTTGGTCAGTTCGCCGATCCCCTCGATCCGCACGGTGACCGTATCCCCGTCCGCGAGCGGGCTAACCCCGGCCGGCGTACCGGTCAGGATCACGTCGCCCGGGAGCAGCGTCATCACGTGGGAGACGTACGACACCAGGGCCGGCACGTCGAACACCATGTCCCGGGTACGGCCCAGCTGGCGGACCTCCATCTCGTCCGGGTTGCGACCCACCTCACACCGGATCTCCAGGTCGGTGACGTCGAGACCGGTGGTGATCCAGGGGCCGATGGGGCAGAACGAGTCGAAGCCCTTGGCCCGGGTCCACTGGCCGTCCGCCCGCTGCAGGTCCCGCGCGGTCACGTCGTTGGCGCAGGTGTAGCCGAAGATCGCACGTTCGGCGGCGGCCCGGTCGGCGCGGCGGGCGCCGGGGGCGCCGATCACGACCGCCAGCTCGGCCTCGTGCTCGACCTGCTTGGAGAAGATCGGGAGCCGGATGGCGTCCCGGGGCCCGATCACCGAGGTGGACGGCTTGAGGAACAGCAGGGGTTCCTTGGGGACCTCGCTGCCGTGCTCGGCGGCGTGCTCGGCGTAGTTGCGGCCGACGCAGACCACCTTGCTCGGCAGGATCGGCGACAGCAGCCGCACGTCGGACAGGGCCCACCGGCCGCCGGTGAAGTTGATCCGCCCGAACGGGTGCCCGTCGATCTCGGCGACGGTCAGGCCCTGCGGGCCCGCCTCCGACTCCCCCTCGACGACCCCGAACGACATTCCGTTGGCATGAGCGAAACGAGCGATACGCACCAGGCCAATCTAGCCGGGCGGTCACGCGGGGGACCGCTGGCCACGGCCGCCGCCCACGGTCTCCGGGAAGCCAGTCGGTCGCGCACCCTACGCGATCGCCACGTCGCCGGGGCGGACTTCCCGACTTCGTACCCGCACGGCGTGAGCCCGCCCCTAGCGTCGGCTCCGGAGGTTCGTTCGTATGCCTGCATCGACACGACACCACAGGACCCTCGCGGTGGTCGTCCACTGCCTCGGCTTCCTCGCCGCCTTACCGGCACTGCCGGCGGCGGCACCCGACCCGGCCGGCACACCGCGGCCCGTCGCCACCCGGCCGGCCACCACGCAGGAAGCCACGGCGCAGGGGGCCACGGCGCAGGGGGCCACCGCGCACCCGGCCGCCGCGCGGCCGGCGCCGGCGCACCCGGTGGCCGCCGCACCGGCGGCGGCGCCGCGACCGGCGGCCGCGCCGACCGAGCAACCGGGCCCGACCGCGGAGCCGGGCCGGCCGTCGGCCCCGCCGGCCGTGCCCGTCCCGACCCGGGCGGCCCTCCCACCGCCGAAGCCGCCGGTCACGGTGCGCGTCGCACCGGAGAGCACGCCCGCGCCGCGCTACCGCATCCAGGTCCGCAACGACGGCAGCCGGCCGGTCGCCACGACCGTCCGCCAGGAGCTGCCCCCCGGTACGTCGCCGACCTCGATCACCAGCGGCGGTCGGGCCACCCGGAACGGCGGGCAGGACGTGACCGAGGTGACCTGGAACCTGCGGCTGCCCGCCCGCAGCACCACCACCCTGGCCACCGCGATCACCGCCGCGCCGGGCCGGCCGCTGACCGCGCCCGCCTGCGCCTTCGCCACCGACGGCTACCGCCCGTACGACTGCGCGACCGCCACCTGGCAGGCCGCGACCTCCTCGACCGCGACGGCCACGAAGGCGGAGCCGCCGGTGTGGCGGCAGACCACCGCCCTGGTGGCCGGCCTCGGCGGTCTCGCCGTCGTCGCCCTGGGCGGCCTCTGGACGTGGCGACGCCGGCGCCGTCCGCACGCCGCGGCCCTCGCCGACGGCCCGCGGGGCACCGTCTATCCGCGGCCGGCGACACCCGGCGCCCCGCCGCTCCGGCGGAGGCCGTCGACGTGGCTGATCGTGCCGGTGGCCGCGGTGATGCTGGCCGGCACCGTCGGCACGGCGGCCTGGACGGCGACCCGGCAGGTCGCCGGCGTCGACACCGACAGCCGCCCGACCAGCGGCGCCTGGGTCGGTACCGGGGTGTCCGGTGCCGTCGGCGAGCCGCTGCGCGAGGCGGCCTTCGAGTTCACCGTCTACCGCGTCGCCTGCGAGCCGGGCCGGGGCGCGCGGCAGTGCGCGGCCACGGTCGGCGTCCGCAATCTCACACCTGAGCAGCAGACCTGGCACGGCCGCCTGCAGCGCGCGTACCTGGCCGACGGCAACTTCGTCAGCACGGACGAGCAGGCGACCCGCCGGGCGAACCTGGGGCGGGACGTGTTCGCCCGGCCGATGGCGGCCGGCAGCCGCACGGTGCTCCCGCTGGTCTTCACCGTGAACGGCCGGGAGCCGCCGACCCAGCTGGAGCTGCGCAGCGGCGTCTTCTCCGCCGGGGTGCGGGTGGACGTGCCCTGACCGGCGGCGCGGGCGGCGGTCGTACCCTGGGTGCGTGACCGCCGCCCTCGCCCCGACCACCGTGCTCGACGCGGCGATCTGGCAGGCCCGGCGCCGGGCGCACGAGGAGCGGGTCGACGCCTGGCTGACCCCGCACCTGGCCCGCCGGCGGCGCGGGGAGAAGCATCCGGTGGAGGACTTCCTCTTCACCTACTACTCGCACCGTCCCGCCCAGCTGCGCCGCTGGCATCCGGGCGCCGGGGTGGTGCTGCGCGACGCGGATCCCGCCGACTTCGGGCGGGACTACCGCGCGGGCGCCGCCGGGGTGACCCTCGACACCGAGGGGGTACGCGCCCGGCGCGCCGAGTCGGTCGCCTGGATCCGGGCGCTGCTCAGCGCGACGGCCGGCCGGCCGGCCCAGTTCGGCTGCTTCGGCATGCACGAGTGGGCGATGGTCTACCGGCAGACGCGGGCGGAGGTGCGGCACAACGCCTGGCCGCTGCGGCTGAGCCCGGAGCGCACCGCCGTGGTCGTCGAGGAGCGGGGCGTACGGTGCAGCCACTTCGACGCATACCGCTTCTTCACCGCCCCGGCCCGGCCGCTGAACGTGCTCACCCCGACCCGGGAGAGCCAGCACGCGCTGGAGCAGCCCGGCTGCCTGCACGCCAACATGGATCTCTACAAGTGGGCGTACAAGCTGTCCCCGCTGGTGCCGAGCGAACTCGTGGCGGACGCGTTCGCGCTGGCGCGGGAGATCCGCACCCTGGACATGCGGGCCAGCCCGTACGATCTGGCCGCGCTCGGGTACCCGCCGGTGCGGGTGGAGACGCCGGAGGGCCGGGCGGAGTACGCGACGGCGCAGCGCGGCTTCGCCGAGCGGGCCGCAGGGCTGCGCGCCCGCCTGCTCGACGCCGTGACGGAGTAGGCGGAACCGGGCCGGAACCCGCCACCGGCTTGACACAGTGATCCGGTGAGGAACCCGGCGGCGGCGCACTTCGGCCGCATCCACCTGGCCGGCGAGGCGGACCGGGTCACCCGTCTGGAACTCTTCCTGGACCTGGTCTTCGTCTACGCGTTCCTCAACGTCACCGGCGTGACCGCCGAGCAGTTCAACGTCGCCGGGGTGCCCCGCGGCATGCTGCTGCTGGTGCTCCTGTGGTGGTGCTGGGTGCACTACGCGTGGCTGGGCAACACCGTCCGGCTGAACCGGGGTCTGCTGCCGGCGGTGACCTTCGGGCTGGCCGCGACGCTGTTCGTGATGGCGCTGACGGTGCGGGAGGCGTTCGTCGACCGGCCGGGCGGGTTGGCCGGTCCGCTGGTCTTCGCCGCCGGGTACGTCGTCGCGCGGGGTGGCCCGTTGCTGGTCGCCGCACTGGCGCTGCGCCACCGGCCCGAGTTGCGCCGGTTGTTCCGGCGGGTGTGGCCGCCCGCCGCCGCCGGGATGCTGCTCGTACTCGCCTCCGCGCTGCTCCCGGCGCTCACCGACGACCGGCTGCTGCGCGACTGGACCCGCTTCGGCCTCGTCGTGCTCGCCATCCTCATCGAGTACGGCGGGGTGTACGTCGCCGGCATCGGCGCCTGGCGGCTGCGGTCCATCCCGTACTGGGTGGAGCGGCACAGCCTGATCATCCTGATCGGGTTCGGCGAGACCATCATCTCGGTGGGGTTGAGCCAGGGTGCCGGCGTCGCCCAACCGGTCACCTGGCCGGTGATCGCCGGGGTGCTGGCGAGCGTGCTGCTGATCGGCACGCTGTGGTGGACGTACTTCGACATCGCCCGCTTCGCCGCGGAGCAGGCGCTGGAGCGGGTGTCCGGTGCCCGGCGCACGAGACTCGCCCGGGACGCGTACAGCTACCTGCACCTGCCGATGATGGCCGGGCTGATCCTGGTCTCCCTGGGCCTCAAGCACGCCCTGGTCCAGCTACGCATCCCGTCGGAGCCGGAGGCCCTCGGGCCGGTGGTGACCTACGGCGGCGTCGTGCTCTACCTGGTCGGCCTGTTCGCCTTCGAGGTCCGGACGCTGCGTCTGTTCGGCCGGTCGCCCATGCTCGGCATCGCGTTGACCCTGGCGCTGCTGCCGATCGCGATCGGTCTGCCGGTGCTGCCGCAGCTCGTCCTGCTGGTGGCGGCGCTGGGCGTCATGGCGCTCTCCGACGCGACCGTGTTCCGGCACAAGCACTGGGAACTGCACGCCCACATCGACACGGTGAGCGAGAAGGGCACCGGAGTCACCCCGAAGGAACTCTTCCTCGACCTGGTCTTCGTCTACGCCTTCCTGCAGGTGTCCGCCCTAATGTCGGACGATCCCACCTGGTCCGGGCTGCTCCGCGGGCTGCTGGTGCTGGCGGTGCTCTGGGCGGCGTGGTGCACGTACGTCTGGCTCGCCAGCTCGGTCCGATCGGAGGCGGCGGTGGTGCGCGGCGCGATCGTGACGGTGGTCGCGGTGACGGCGGTGATCAGCATCGCCGTCCCGCAGGCCTTCGCGGACGCCGCCGGCGGCCTGTCGGGGCCGGTGGTGTTCGTGGCCTGCTACGGGATGATCCGGCTGCTCGCCCTCGCGGCCATCTGGGTGGCCTCGCAACGCCGAGGGGAGATGGTTCGCCGCACCAACGTTGCGCTGGCCTCGGCGCCCACGCTGCTCGCGTTGGCCTTGCTCGTGGTGGCGGCCCTGGTGCCGCACCCGGTGGGCGACATCCGGCACCTCTCACCGCTGCGGGTGGCGCTGTGGATGGCGGCGATCGCGATCGACCTCGTGGTGCCCCTGGTGATCCGCCCCCACCGCTGGCGGATCTGGTCCGCCCCGCACTGGGCGGACCGGTTCAGCCTCATCGTCATCATCGGACTGGGCGAGGCGGTGATCGCGATCGGCGCCGCCGTCTTCTACTCCCCCGTCTCCGCGCGGATCATCGTGGCCGCCGTGCTCGGCACCGCGTTGCTGGGCGTCCTGTGGTGGCTCTACTTCGGGTGCGACGCCGAGATCGCCGAGCGGACGCTGGAGGTGCGGCAGGGAGTGGCCCGCGCAACCCTGGCCCGCGACGCCTACATCTACCTGCACCTGCCGATGATCGCCGGGATCGTGCTCGTCTCCCTCGGTCTGCGGAAGGTCATGGGGGTGCTCGGCACGCAGCCGTTCTTCGTGGCCAGTCCGCCGCTGTACCCGGTGGCGCACGTCGCGCTGTTCGGCGGGATGCTGCTGTTCCTGGTCGCTGACGAGGCGTTCTGGTGGCGGGTCACCAGGAGCCTGCGGCCGCGCCGGGTGGTCACCGCACTGGTGGTGGCGGCGCTGGCGCCGCTGGCCGCCGGCCTGGCCCCGCTGGTGGCGCTGAGCGCGCTGGTCGGGGCGGGGCTGGTGCTAGTCGGCCTGGAGGTGACCCGGGGCGCGGACCTGCGCCGTTCGTCCCCTCCCCCGGCGGAGCCGGCCGAGACGGCCGAGCGGTGGTGATTCAGTCGCCGTCGACGCGGCGGTCGCGTTTGCGCTGGGACTGCCGCTTCTTCTCGGCCAGGCGGCGTTCCTTGGCCGCACGGGACGGTCGCGTCGGGCGCCGGGCCTTCGGCGGCGGCGCGATCGCCTCGCGCAGCAGCGCCGCCATCCGTTCCCGGGCGGCCTCCCGGTTGGCGAGCTGGGCCCGGTGCTCGCTGGCGGTGACGGTGAGCACCCCGTCGACGAGCCGGCCGGCGAGACGGTCGAGGGCCCGTGCGCGGAGGGAGTCCGGGATGCCCGGGGAGGCGCTCAGGTCGAAGCTCAGCTCGACCCGCGAGTCGGTCGTGTTCACGCCCTGCCCGCCCGGGCCGGAGGACCGGGAGAAGCGCTCCCGCAGCTCGGCGTCGGGCACGATCCACCGGTCGCTCACCCGCAGCCCACCGTCCATGCCCCGAGGCTAACGCCGCGTCCGGTGCCGCACCCGGGGTCCCCCGGACGCGCGGCCCGCGCCGCTCAGCGAGGGGCGGTGGTGGCGGAGGGGCTGGGCTCGGCGCGTTCGGGCTCGCCGTCGGAGCCGACCGCCGCGTACGCCACGGCACCGACCAGCAGCAGGGCGATCACGCCGACCTTCGTGGTGACCACCCGGATGAGCAGCCACGCGGTGCGCCGGGCGCCGGGCACCGTCTTTTTCGCGGCCTGGTAGTCGGTCCACCCGCGCCGCGCCCGGGCGTACGCCGACCCCACACCGGTTCCGATGATCAGGCCCACCAGGAGGAGGACCGCGATGAGAGGACGCTCCACCCCCGCCAGTATTCATACTCAGCGTGATATTTCCATGCCTTGATCACTGGGCGCTGAAATCCGACACATCCGCCATTCCTCGCGTAATCGGTCAGTCACCCAGCGTCACTCAGCCGCCCCTGCCGATGATCGTGTCGGCCGTCTGCTGGACCTGTTCGATCGGGATGGCGAAACCGATGCCGATCGACCCGTTCCCGTCGATCGTGGCGATCGCGGTGTTCACGCCGACCACCTCGCCGCGGGCGTTCACCAGTGGCCCGCCGGAGTTGCCCGGGTTGATGGACGCGTCCGTCTGGACGGCGGTGTGCCGGTTGTCGCCGAGGCGAACCTGCCGGTCCAGGGCGCTCACGATGCCGGCCGTGACCGTACCGGCGAGGCCGAGCGGCGAGCCGACCGCGAGGACCGGCTCGCCGACCCGCGTCGAGCCCGGTTTCGCCAGCGGCAGCGCGGACAGGCCGGCCGACGGCGGCACCCGCAGCACCGCGAGGTCGCTGCGCGGCTCCCGGCCGACCACCTCCGCGGCGAACCGCCGCCCGTCCGGTAGTTCCACGGTCACCGAGCCGTTCCGGCCCTTCGCCAGGATGTGGTCGTTGGTGATGATGTGCTGCTGGTCGTCGACGGCGAACCCGGAACCGGTCGCCGAGGCGCCGCCCGCGCCGCCCACCAGCACCGACACCACCCCCGGGACGGTCTTCTCGGCTGCCGTCACCAGCTCCGCCGGCACCGGCGCGGCCGAGGCCGCCGCCGGGCCCGGCGCACCGTCCCGGCTGGCCACCAGCCCACCGGCGGCCGCGCCCGAGGCGCTGGAGAGTGCCACGACCGCCAGGCCGGCCAGCAGCCGCCCGTGCCAGCGCCGTCCCGCCCGGTCCCGGTCCGATCCGGGTACGTCCCAGCGGGGCCGCCCGTCCGGGCCCAGCTCGGGCGAGATGAACCAGGGGCCGCGCGGCTCGCCCAGCCCGGTGTGCACTGCCATGCGTACGCTCCTCACGTGTCGATCGGCCGCACCGTGACCGGCCCTGGTCGGGTCAGGGCAGGCGGGAGAACCAGCGCATCGAGCCGGCCGCCGCGCCCATGGCGAAGACCAGCCCGAGGCCGATGAACCGGGCCGAGACGTCCTGCCGCTCGGTGCGGTAGCCCACCGAGCTGCCGATGTCCTCGTAGACCGCCTTCAGCTCCTCGGCGCTGCCGGCCTCGTGGAACCGGCCGCCGGTCTCGTCGGCGACGGCGCTCAGGGTCTGCCCGTCCACCGGCACCGGAATCGGCCGGCCGAACCGGTCGACGAAACCGTTCGGGGTGCCGAACACGATGGTGTAGACCGGAACCTTCATGGCCACCGCGTCGGCCGCGGCCTCCATCGGGTCCATGCCCGCCGTGTTCGCGCCGTCCGACAGCACGACGACGCGGGCCGGCGGAGGGTTCTTCGCCGCCTGGGCGTCGAAGCTCCGCACCGCGCCGAGCGAGGTGTTGATCGCCTCCCCGATCGCCGTCCCCTGCACGCCGGTCGCGCCCTCGACCAGCCGGCCGATCCCCTCGTGCAGGGCTTCCCGGTCGGTGCTCGGCGGCACCAGCATGGCCGCGCTGCCGGCGAACGCGACCAGGCCGACGTTGAACTCGTCGGGGAGACCGTCGACGAACGACCGGGCGGCTTCCCGGGCGGCGCTGAGCCGGTCCGGCTCCACGTCGGTGGCGAGCATCGAGGTGGAGACGTCCACCGCCACCATGACGGTCGCCCGCTCCCGGGGCACCCGCACCTCGGCCGTGGGCCGGGCGAAGCCGACCACCAGCAGCGCGAGCATGGCGAGGAAGAGCCCGGCGGGGACGTGCCGCCGCCACGCCGGACGCTGCGGGGCGACCCGGTCGAGCAGCCGCAGGTTGGTGAAGCGCACCGCGTACCGGCTGCGGCGGCGCTGCACCAGGATGTAGCCGGCGGCCAGGGCGAGCACGCCGATCAGCAGCCACAGGCGGACGGGCGACAGCCAGATCACGCGGTACCTCCCCGGGCCGTCGCGGCCGGCGCGGCGGCCAGCCGGCGTTGGCGGTGCACGTGGCGCACGATGTCCGCGGCCCAGTCCCGGTCGGTCCGCAGCGGCAGGTGCGCGGCGCCGCTGCGCCGCAGCGCCTCGCGTACCTGGTCGCGCTGGGCGGCCGCGGCGGCCGCGTACCGCTCGCGCAGCGCCGGGTCCCCGGTCCAGACGTCCCGCCGCCGGCCGCTCTCCGGGTCCATCAGGGTGACCAGGCCGACGTCCGGCAGGTCCCACTCCCGCGGGTCGGTCACCTCGACGGCGAGCACCTGGTGGCGGACGGCCAGCCGGCGCAGGGTCCGCTCCCAGGGCGCCGCGTGTGCCGGGTCGTCGGGCAGACCGTCGAGGAAGTCCGAGACGACCACCACGAGCCCGCGCCGGGTGGCCACCCGGTGCACGGCGTCCAGCGCCTCGACCAGGTCGGGCGGCGCGAGCGGGGCGGTGTCCTCGTCGTAGCCGCCGGTACGCGGGGCGTTCAGCAGCGTCCGGAGCAGCCCGAAGAGGTGGGTGCGCCCGGTGCCGGGCGGGAACCGGCGCAGCCCGGTCGGCGTGAGCACCTGCGCGCCGAGACGGTTGCCCATCCCGGCGGTGAGGAAGCCGATCGCGGCGACGGCGGCCACGGCGAGTTCCCGCTTGTCCAGCTCGGCGGTGCCGTACTCCATGCTGGGGCTGGCGTCGACCAGCAGCCATGTGGTCAGCTCCCGGTCGGCGTCGACCTCGCGGACGTGCGGCACGGCGGTGCGGGCGGTGACCGCCCAGTCCATCCGCCGGACCTCGTCCTCCCCGGGCCGGTACTCCCGGCTGCCGGCCGGCTCGCTGCCCGGCCCGGGCAGGAGCCCCTGGTGCTCCCCGTGCAGCAGCCCGTCCAGCCGCCGGGTCACGGTCAGCTCCAGCCGGCGCAGCCGCGCGTCCCCGGCGAGGTCGGCCACGCCGGGGTCCGGCGGCAGCGTCGCCGCCGTCCTGCCGCGCCACCTCATCAGGCCGCCGCCAGGTCCGCGGCCGGTTCCGGGTGCTCGGTGGCGACGCGGGGCGGTGGTACGGCATCGACGAGCCGCCGGACCACCGACTCGGCGGACACCCCGTCGGCGACCGCGTCGAAGGAGAGCACCAGCCGGTGGGCGAGCACCTCCACGGCCAGATCGCGGATGTCCTCGGGCAGCACGTACTCCCGGCCGTGCAGCAGCGCCTGCGCCCGCGCGGCGGCGACCAGGCCCAGGGTGGCGCGGGGGCTCGCCCCGTACGCGAGCAGCGGAGCGATCTCGGGCAGCCCGAACCGGCCGGGGTCGCGGGTGGCGAGGACGAGCCGGACCACGTACTCGGCGAGGGCGTGGTGCACGAAGACGCGGGCCGCCCGGTCCTGGAGGTCGAGCAGCCGCTGGGGATCCAGCACCCGGCGTGGCGCGGGCCGGTCGACGCTCATCCGGTAGAGGATCGCAAGTTCCTCGTCGTCGCTCGGGTAGTCGACGACGATCTTCATCAGGAACCGGTCACGCTGTGCCTCGGGCAGCTGGTAGACGCCCTCGGACTCGATCGGGTTCTGGGTGGCCAGCACCAGGAACGGGGTGGGGACGTCCCAGCTCCGTCCGCCGATCGAGACCTGCCGCTCGGCCATGGCCTCCAGCAGCGCGGACTGGACCTTCGCCGGAGCCCGGTTGATCTCGTCCGCGAGCACCAGGTTCGCCATGATGGGGCCCAGCTCGATGTCGAAGGTCTCCCGGGAGGCCCGGTAGATACGGGTGCCGACGATGTCCGACGGGACCAGGTCGGGGGTGAACTGGATGCGGGAGAAGCTGCCGCCCACGACCGTGGCCAGCGTCTGCGCCGCGAGCGTCTTCGCGACGCCGGGCACCCCCTCGAGGAGGCAGTGACCGTCGGCGAGGAGCGCGGTGAGCAGCCGCTCGACAAGCCGGTCCTGCCCGACGATCACGCGTCTGACCTCGGCGAGGGTCTGCTGCAGCTCGGCGCCGGTCGCGTCGGGATCGACCGCGTTGGGCATGCTGGCCAGGGTGTCCGAGATGTCCGTCACGGTGCTTGCTTCCCGTGCCGGCCGTCGGACAAACGTCGGAATTACCGCCCCGACCAGGCACGTTCCGGTCGATCCGCGTCCGGAGCGGGACGAGCCACCCAGCCGGGCGACGGGAACCGGCTCCCGGCCGAGCGTGCACCCGGGAGCCGGTCCGTCCGGGGGTCAGACGATCTGGTGGACGACCAGGTGGAAGGGCAGGCTTCGGTTGTCGCCGTCCGATTCGCGGGTGGCCACGAAGACCGAGTTGGCCAGGTCGCGCCGGGGCGCCACCGCGATCTCCCCGCTCGGCGGGACGTACAGGTTCCGGGTGGTGCCGATGGTGGCGGTGTAGACGCCGGTGGAGACGTTCACCGGGAAGTTCACCGAGAACCAGCCGACGCCGACCTGGGTGACCGTGGTCCCCGGGTGGGAGGAGCGGGTGACCTGCCACACCCCGGTCACCGGGTTCTGCTCGACGACCGCCGCGTACAGGGCGCCGACGGCGAGCGTGCCCGCCGCACCCTTGGCGAGGGCGGCCTTCGCCGCCGCCCGCTCGGCCCCGCTCACCGGAGGCTGGACATTCGACCGCGGCTGGCGCAGCGACTGCGCGGCCTCGGCGGGAGGTTGTGCGACCGGCTTCGCGACGGCCATCCCGCCGCCGGCGAGGGTGAGGGCCAGGACGACGAACGCGATGGTCGCGGCCTTGCGTCTGAGGATCGAGGTCATGACAGGACTCCCTTTTTGTGACCGTGGTGATCCGGCCGACCCGGGAATGACGGGACGGTTGGCTGACGGTTTCGCCGGTGCGGAGAATGAGCGCCATTCGCCGGGAATCATTGATCGCCGGGCGCACCGCGAATGGCGATCTCGCACCGACCGCATGGCGGCTGAGCTGCGACAACTACTGGAAGTTGCGACACCGCAACCAGGTGGAAAGTAGCACCGTAAAAAGCCGGACGTCAATAGTCGATCACACTCGGTAAGCCCATTTCAAAAATGTGAAAATCGAACGGCAGCCTATTCGTGAAATGCTGTCGTTCTTCATTCAGGTCCGGGCGGCCGGGCGGTGACTTCGACACACGCCCTAGGCTGCTGGCGTGCGCGGAACGAACGGGGACGGCGGCGGGCGCGTCGCCACGATCGTCTGCTGGGCGGCCGTCGTGCCGGGCGTCGTGTGGGCGGCGGCCCGCCTGCTCGGCATGGACCGGGGGCCGCTCGTCCAGTTGCTGGCGTTCACGCCGTACGTCGCGGCGGGCAGCCTGCTCCCGCTGGTGCTGACCGTCGCCCTGCGGCGCCGGTGGCCCGCGGTGGTCGCGGCGGTGACGACGGTGGCGCTGGTCGCCGTGGTGGCTCCCCGGGCGTTCGGCTCGGCCCCGCCGGGTGCCGAGGGGCCGACCGTCCGGCTGCTGACCGCCAACCTGCTGGCCGGCACCGCCGACGCGCGGGTGCTCGTCGACCTGGTCCGCCGGCACTCGGTGGACGTGCTCGCCGTGCAGGAGTTCACGCCGGAGATCGGTGCGGAGCTGGACCGGCTGGGCCTGGACATCCTGCTGCCGCACCGGGAGCTGCACCCGGCCAAGGGCACGCTCGGCTCCGGCGTGTACGCGCGCTTCCCGGTCAGCGCGGGCGGCGTCCGGCACAACCGTGGCGGTTGGGGTTTCGACCAGGCGTACGGGACGGTCACGGTGCCGGGCGCGCCGCCGGTCCGGGTCGAGTCGGCGCATCCCGCCGCGCCGTACGCGATCGACCAGGTCGACCACTGGCGCACGGATCTCGCGGCACAGCCGCCGGCGACCCCGGGCGGGCCGCTGAGCATCCTCGCCGGCGACTTCAACGCGACGCTCGACCACGGCCCGTTGCGCACCCTGCTCGACACCGGCTACGTGGACGCGGCCGACGCGGCCGGGGCCGGGCTCACCGGGACGTGGGGGCCGTACGACGGCGACCCCATCCCGCCGGTCACCATCGACCACGTGCTGGTGGACCGGCGGATCGCCGTCCGCGCGGTCTCCGTGCACCCCGTCCGCGGCAGCGACCACCGCGCGGTGCTGGCCGTCCTCCGCCTCCCGGCCGGCGAGTGAGGAAGGGCCCCTTGTCACCGCCGGGGGTGCTGCAAGGGACCCTTCCTGACGCTGCTCACACCCGCGCCCGGTCCAGTCCGTACGTGAGGGCGTCGACGAGGGCGTGCCAGCTGGCCTCCACCACGTTCGGGTGCACCCCGACGGTGGTCCAGTCGCGGCCGGCGCCGTCGGACGTCTCCACCAGCACCCGGGTCACCGCGCCGGTGCCGTGGCTGCCCTCCAGGATCCGCACCTTGTAGTCGGCGAGCTCGAAGTCGCGCAGCTCCGGGTAGTGCTTCGCCAGGCCGACGCGCAGCGCCTCGTCGAGCGCGTTGACCGGGCCGTTCCCCTCGGCGGTGGCGATCACGCGCTCCCCGCGTACGCGGATCTTGACCGTCGCCTCGGAGACCACGGCGCCGTCCTCGCGGTGCTCGACCAGCACCCGGTACGACTCCAGCGCGAACGGCCGCGCGGGCGCCGCGTCCGGAAGCTCGGAGCGGACCAGCAGCTCGAACGAGGCGTCGGCGGCCTCGAAGGACCAGCCGCCGGCCTCCAGTTCCTTCACCCGGTTGGTGACCCGGGTCAGGGTCTCCGGATGGCCGGCCAGGTCCAGGCCCAGCTCGCGGCTCTTGAGCTCGACGCTGGCCCGGCCGGCCATCTCGGTGACGAGGATCCGCATGTCGTTGCCCACCACCTGTGGGTCCACGTGGTTGTAGAGCAGCGGATCCACCTTGATCGCGCTCGCGTGCAGCCCCGCCTTGTGGGCGAAGGCGGCGGCCCCGACGTAGGCCTGGTGGGTGTCGGGGGCGATGTTGGCGATCTCGGCGATGGCGTGGGAGACCCGCACCATCTGCTCCAGGCAGCCCTCCGGTAGGACGGGCATCCCGAGCTTGAGCTGGAGGTTCGCCACGACGGCGAAGATGTCGGCGTTGCCGGGGCGCTCGCCGTACCCGTTGGCGGTGCCCTGGACGTGCCGCACGCCCGCCTCCACCGCGGCGATGGTGTTGGCCACCGCGCACGCGGTGTCGTTCTGGCAGTGGATGCCGAGCAGGTCGGGGGCGACACCGAGCCGGTCGGTGAGGTCGGCGATCGCGGCGGTGACGTGGGACGGGAGCATGCCGCCGTTGGTGTCGCAGAGCACGAACCGCTCGGCGCCCGCGGCGAGCGCGGTCTCGACGACCGCCGCGGTGTACGCCGGGTCGTGCCGGTAGCCGTCGAAGAAGTGCTCGCCGTCGACGAACACCCGCCGCCCCTCGGCCACCAGATGGGCCACCGTGTCGTGGATCATCGCCAGGTTCTCCTTGGCGGTGGTCCGCAGCGCCCGCTCCACGTGCCGGAGGTCGGCCTTGGCGACCAGGGCGATCGCCGGCGTCTCCGCGTCGAGCAGGCCGCGTACCTGCGGGTCCTCGGCGACGGCCACCCCGGCCCGGCGGGTGGCGCCGAACGCGACCAGCACCGCGTGCCTCAGGTCGAGTTCGGTACGCGCCCGGCGGAAGAACTCGGTGTCCTTGGGCACGGCGCCCGGCCATCCGCCCTCGATGAAGCCGACACCGAACTCGTCCAGCAGCCGGGCCACCGCGAGCTTGTCGACCACCGAGTAGCTGAGCCCCTCGCGCTGGGCGCCGTCGCGCAAGGTCGTGTCGTAGACCTGGAACGTCATCGGGATCCTTTCTCAAGCAACAAAAAGACCCCCCGCGGATGCGGGAGGTCTGCGCGCTCGGCGGAGGGGAGGCCGGCGCGCTAGGTGGCAATAATCAGGATGGTGCTGGTCACGATCGTTACTGTGCCACCCGGGCGCTGGTTTTGGGAGCGCAATCCACATTCCGGGACGGTGACGGAGGGTCGCCATACCCCACCGAGTTCGGCGAGCCGCCCGAAATCCGACGTTGGTGATCAGCTCATAGGTCACCCGGCCGCCCATCAGTCGGAGACACCGCTGCGGAAGCATCTGGAACTGATCCAGTTACCGGCTTCGTGCCGCTGTCAAGGAGGACCTGTGCTCACTGTCGGTGACCGCTTCCCCGAGTACGAACTCACCGCCTGCGTGTCGCTCGAGGCCGACAAAGGCGTTCGAGACGATCAACCACAAGTCGTACGAGGGCAAGTGGCGGGTCGTGTTCTTCTGGCCGAAGGACTTCACGTTCGTCTGCCCGACGGAGATCGCCGAGTTCGGCCGGCTCAACGGCGAGTTCGCCGACCGGGACGCCCAGGTCCTCGGTGTGTCGGTGGACAACGAGTTCGTCCACTACGCCTGATCATGGGTCTCGACGCGGTGAAGGCGGCTCTTCCCGAGTACGCCAAGGACATCAAGCTGAACCTCGGCTCGACCATCGGCACCTCCACCCTGAAGCCGGAGCAGGCCTGGGGCACCGCCCTGGCCTGCGCGGTCGCGGCGCGCAACGCCGTGGTGCTGAGGGAGGTCGCCGAGGAGGCCGCCGCCCACCTCGGGCCGGAGACGGTCGAGGCGGCCAAGGGCGCCGCCGCGATCATGGCGATGAACAACGTCTACTACCGGGCCAAGCACCTGATTGGCGACGAGCAGTACCAGTCGATCCCGGCGCGGCTGCGGATGCAGATCATCGCCCGGCCGGACGTGGAGAAGGCCGACTTCGAGCTGTGGTGCCTCGCCGTCTCGGCGATCACCGGCTGCGGTGTCTGCCTGGAGTCGCACGAGAAGACCCTGCGCGCCGCCGGCTTCAGCCGCGAGCAGGTGCACGAGGGGCTCCGCATCGCCGCCGTCGTGCACGCCGCCGCGGTGACGCTCGACGCGGAGGCCGCACTCGCCTGAGCGCGGTCGGAAGGGCCGGCCGGTGCGGACCGGCCGGCCCTTTTCCGTGATTGCGGGTGTACCGATCTCGACACCGGGTAGGACATGGGGCTGACAGGCACCAACCCCCGATCAGTCGAGTAGAGGAGATGAAACGCCATGGAGCGGCTCGACCCTCGAACGACCCACGGGACGCCGGACCCGCTCGTCGCGGGTGGTCAGGACGCCTTCCCGGGCACGCCCGGCGGCACCTTCGACCCGTGGCGCTACCGGGAGGACGCCGGGGTGACCGGCGCCGACCTGGTGGGCTACAAGGTCGAGGCGACTGACGGCAGCATCGGCAAGGTGGACCGGGCCAGCCACGAGGTCAACTCCAGTTACCTCGTGGTCGACACCGGTCCGTGGATCTTCGGCAAGAAGGTCATGATCCCGGCCGGCACCGTCAACCACGTCGACCACGACGAGCGGAAGGTCTACGTCGACCGGAGCAAGGACCAGATCAAGGCCGCGCCCGAGTTCGACGAGACCGCCGACACCGACCCGGCCTACCGGGACAAGCTCGGTGGTTACTACGGCGACACGTACTCGGCCATCCCGCCGGGTACCGCCAGGTGACGGTGATCCTGTTCGACGGCCGGTGGGGCTCCGCCCCACCGGCCGTTACCGTGTCAGGGTGGACGCAATCGAGGTCACCCGCTTCTCCACCCTGTTCAACTTCCGCGACGTCGGCGGGCCGGTCGGCCACGACGGCCGCGCCGTCCGCCGGGGCCGGCTCTTCCGCTCCGACTCACCGCACCGCCTGGACGAGGCCGACCGGGACGCCCTGGCCGCGCTCGGGGTCCGGACCGTGCTGGACCTGCGCCGCCCGTACGAAGTGGAGCGCGACGGCCGGATCCCGGACCTGGACGGCGTGACCTGGCGGCACATCCACCCCGAGCACGCCGAGTGGAGCGACAACCCGTACCGGCCCGGCGCCGACCTGGCCCGCTACCTCGCCGACCGGTACGCGGACATGGCGCAGACCGGCACCGCCGGGCTGGGCGAGGCGATCGCGCTGATCGCCGACGAGGTCAACGCCCCGGTGCTGGTGCACTGCGTGGCCGGCAAGGACCGCACCGGCATCGTCTGCGGCCTCACGCTCGCCGTGCTCGGCGTCTCCGACGCCGACATCGCGGCCGACTACGCACTGAGCACCGAGGCCGGCGAGAAGTTCATGGCCTGGTTCATGTCGACCGGGAAGCAGGTGCGGCCGGGGCTGCCGCCGCTCACCTGCCCCGAGGAGGCGATGCTGCTGTTCCTCGCCGAGCTTCGCGAGGGGTACGGCTCGGTGGAGGGGTACCTGCGCCACGCGGGCGTCACGGACGCGCAGCTCGACATCCTCCGCGACCACCTGCTGGAGTGACGTGAGGGGCTCCTCCCCGTCGGGAGGAGCCCCTCACGTGACACCTCAGAACACGCGGTGGACCCAGTCGTGCGGGTCCGCGGCGTTGCCCCGCTGGATGTCGACCAGCTGCTGGCGCAGGGCCATCGTGACCCGGCCCGGCTCCCCACCGCCGATGAGGAACTCGCCGTCCGGGAAGCGCACCGTGCCGATCGGGGTGATCACGGCGGCGGTGCCGCAGGCGAACACCTCGCGCAGCCGGCCGCTGGCCGCGTCGGCCTGCCAGTCGGCGAACGTGACCGGCCGCTCCTCCACCCGGTGCCCCGCGCCGGCGGCCAGGGTGAGCACCGACTCCCGGGTGATGCCGGGCAGGATCGTGCCGGTCAGCGGCGGGGTGACCAGCGTGTCGTCGTCGTAGACGAAGAAGACGTTCATGCCGCCCAGCTCGTCGACGAACCGGCGCTCCACCGCGTCGAGGAAGACGACCTGGTCGCAGCCGTGCTCGATCGCCTCCGCCTGCGCGACGAGGGAGGCGGCGTAGTTGCCGCCGCACTTGGCCGCGCCGGTGCCGCCCGGCGCCGCGCGCGTGTAGTCCGGCGAGACCCAGACCGTCACCGGCCGGACCCCGCCAGAGAAGTACGCCCCGACCGGGGAGGCGATCACCGCGTACAGGTACTCGTTGGCGGGGCGGACACCGAGGAACACCTCGCTGGCGAACATGAACGGTCGCAGGTAGAGGCTGCCGTCCTCGCCCTCCGGGATCCACTCGCGGTCGACCTCGATGAGCTTGTGCAGCGAGTCGACGAAGGTCTCCTCGGGCAGCGTGGGCATCGCCATCCGCCGGGCGGACTCGGCGAACCGCGCCGCGTTGGCGTACGGGCGGAACATCGTCACCCCGCCGTCGGCGCACCGGTACGCCTTCATCCCCTCGAAGATCTCCTGCGCGTAGTGCAGGACGGCGGCGGCCGGGTCCATCGGGATCGGCGCCCGCGCCTCGACCCGGGCGTCGTACCAGCCCTTGCCGTCGGCGTAGCGGATGGTGACCATGTGGTCGGTGAAGACCCGCCCGAAGCCGGGGTTGGCCAGCAGGGCGGCCCGGTCGGCGGCGGATACCGGCGCGGGATTCGGACGGATCTCGAAGTCGAGCTTGTCACCACCGCTCATCGCGCTGACCTCCCTGGGGGGGAATGGCGGCACACAGGTCCGCATGCCGAGAAATCTGGTGCGAGAAACTTACCCCGAACGGTCGTTCAGCGGGTAGCGCCGCCGGGGCCGCGGGCACCGCCGGAAGGCCCGACAGGGCACCGCCCCTGGTGACGGGGACCGGGCCGGTCGGGGCCACGGGCGCCGGGTGCGGGGCCCGTGTCGCGGTCGCCGCGCGGGCGACCGGGCGGGTTCAGGCGGTCGCGTACGCGGCCAGCCGGTCACCGACCTCGTCGGTGCGTACCGGTACGCCGGGCGTCCGCGAGGCCAGTTCGGTGCCGACCGCGGCGGTGATCCGGGCCGCCTCCTCGGCGTGGCCGAGCTGGTCGAGCAGGAGGGCGGCGGAGAGCACCGCCGCCACCGGGTCGGCCACACCGCGGCCGGCGATGTCCGGCGCGGAGCCGTGCACCGGCTCGAACATCGACGGGTACGCGCCCTCGGGGTTGATGCTGCCGCTGGCCGCGAGCCCGATGCCACCGGTGACCGCGGCGGCGATGTCGGTGAGGATGTCACCGAACAGGTTGTCGGTGACCACCACGTCGTACCGCTGGGGCTGGGTCACCAGGAACATCGCGGCGGCGTCGACGTGCTGGTACTCCGTCGTCACGTCGGGGTGCTCGGCGGCGACCGTCTCGAAGGTGCGCGCCCACAGCGAGCCCGCGTGGGTGAGCACGTTGGTCTTGTGCACGAGGGTCACCTTGCGCCGCTCCCGGCGGCGGGCGCGGGCGAACGCGTCCCGGATCACCCGCTCCACCCCGTGCCGGGTGTTGAGGCTCTCCTCGGTGGCGATCTCGGCGGGGGTGCCCCGGTGCAGGCTGCCGCCGGCGCCCGCGTACAGGCCCTCGGTGCCCTCGCGCACCACGACCAGGTCGACCTCGCCGGGCTTGACTCCGCCGAGCGGGCCGGCGGTGCCGGGCCAGAGCCGCGACGGGCGCAGGTTCACGTACTGGTCGAAGGCGAACCGCAGCTTGAGCAGCAGACCCCGTTCCAGCACGCCGGGCGGGACGCTCGGGTCGCCGACCGCGCCCAGCAGGATGGCGTCGTGCCCGGCCAGCTCGTCGAGCACCGAGTCGGGCAGCACCTCGCCGGTGCGGTGGTAACGGGCGGCGCCGAGGTCGTACTCGGTGGCCTCCACACTCGGGAGGACCGCGTCGACGACCTTGCGGGCCTGCGCGACCACCTCAGGGCCGATACCGTCCCCGGCCACCACCGCGATCCGTGCCACGCTGCGCTCCTTCGCTCCACCGTCGCACCGACGGTACGCCGCCGTCCCGCCTCCCGGTACAAATCTTCCAGCATTCGGGAAACCAGGATGCACAGAAGGCTTCCAGGTGACATTCATGGTGCGGTCATCTCGGCTGCCTAGCCTGATGACCAGCGGGTCACGGGGGCTCGCGACCGGCGCCGCGACGGGGCGGAGCCGTCGGCCGAGGAGGCACGGTGATTATGAGGATCGACGAGCAGCCACGCACCCGGTGGGTCGACACGTCGGTCTTCCAGCCCCACCCGCGCCCGGACCTGCGCCTCGGCGCCCTGCACCACCGCGTCGACGGAGGCACGGCGACCGAAGACCGCATCGCCGTCCAGCACACGGTCCGCACCGCCACCGCCGAGTACACGCTGCTGCTCAACGCGCCCGAGCGGCTCGGCCGCCGGGGCGTCGGCGAGGCGCTGCGCGACGCGGTGGCGGAGCTGCGCGCGATCGACCTCACCTACGGGCCGACGCGGCCGGAGAGCCTGGTCTCCCGACTGCGCCGGGGCGAGATCAGCGCGGAGTCGTACCCGCCACTCGCCGACCTGGTGGACCGCTGCGCCGCGATGCGGGCCGCCACCGACGGCTGGTTCGACGCGTGGGCCGTCCCCGGCGGCTTCGACCCGGGCGGCCTGCTCGGCGGGTGGGCGGTCGAGCAGGCGGCGGCCCGGTTGCGCGCCACGGGCGTCCACGACTACGCCGTGCTCACGGGCGCCGACCTCGTCGTACGCGGCCACGCGCCGCACGGCGGCCCCTGGCGGGTGGCGGTGCACCACCCCACGGACCGGCGGCGCGCCCCGCTCGTGCTGGAGATGACCGCCGGCGCGGTCGGCACGTCCGGCGTGACCGGGCGACAGGGACACGTCGTGGACCCGCACACCGGCGAGCCGGCCGACCACCTGGTCTCCGCCACCGTCATCGGGCCGGACCTGGCCGTCGCCGACGCCTACGCCACCGCGCTCTACGCCGCCGGCCCCGCCGGCCTGGCCTGGTTCCGCGACGGATCCGACTACCGCGCGCTCTTCGCCCACCGCCGCTGACGGAAGTTGTTCCCGGGGGCGCCGGCGGACGGACGGAAGCTCGGCGAGTGGCCCCTCGGCAGCCGGTACGCGATCGGCCCCCACGGTCTCGGCAACGACCGTGAGGGCCGGTCAGCGACGAGTGCGCGTGGCTCGCGCAATCGAGGGGTGCGGGCCGGGCGGGCCCGGACGTCGACCTCGCCACCCGAAGACGGGCCCACGTCACGCGCTCGGCCAGTGACCGCACGGGTACGCTAGCGAATCGACGCAACTCGACGCAAGAGTCTCCACCACGGACCCTCCCGACAAGAATGCGACGGGCCTGCGGCGGGGCAATTTCGACACGGTGAACGACGGATGGCACGCTGTCCGCCGTGAGTTTCGATCTCAGCGTGTGGGCCCTGCCGGACGGGGCGACGCCCGAGGACGTACGAGCGGCGGTGCAACGGTGCCGGCAGGGCCAGCACACCGACCGCCAACCCGATCCCCGGGTCGTCGCCTTCTACCGGTCGATCACCACCGCGTACCCGGACCGTCCGGCCGGCGGGGACACGCCGTGGGCGGTGGCGCCGCTGCACGCGGCCGGTGACCACGTCGAACTGAACCTGCACCCGACCTGCGAGGACCAGGTGCTGCTGGACATCGAGCGGCTGGCCGGCGAGTACGGACTGATGCTCTTCGACGCCCAGGACGGCTCGGTCTACCCACCGCCCACCCGCGTCACCACCTGACGCCCCGCGGAGGCGGCGGAGGGGCCCGGTGCGTGCCGGGCCCCTCCGCGTCGTGCGCTCAGGTCACTCGTCGCGCAGGTCCGCGGCGCTGGCCGCGGTCGCGCCGATCGAGTCGGCCGCCGAGGTGAGCAGGTCGGCGCCGAGCGCCTGGTCGACGGTGAGCGTCATCAGCGTCTCGCCACCGGCCTCCCGGCGGGCCACCTGCATGGCGGCGATGTTGATGCCGGCCTCACCGAGCAGGGTGCCGACGGTGCCGACCACGCCGGGCCGGTCGACGTAGCGGAGGAAGACGAGGATGCCCTCCGCACCGATCTCGACGTCGAAGCCGTCCACCTCGGTCAGCTTGATGATGTCGCGGGTGCCGGCGGTGGTGACGGTGCCGGAGACGCTGACCGTACGGCCGTCGGGCAGGGCGCCGCGGATCGTGACCAGCACCGGGTGGTCGACGGTCTCGGCCTGGGTCGTGAGGGAGACCTCGACGCCCCGCTCGGCCGCGAGGTGCGGCGCGTTGACGTAGGTGACCTGCTCCTCGACCACCGAGCTGAACAGCCCCTTGGTGGCGGCGAGCTTGAGCACCGAGACGTCGTGGCTGACGATCTCGCCGCGGACCTCGACGGTCACGCTGGCGGCCACCCCGCCGGCGACCGCCGTGAAGGCCCGGCCGAGCTTCTCCGCCAGCGGCAGCAGCGGCCGGACGTCCTCGGCGACCACGCCGCCGGCCTGCACGTTCACCGCGTCCGGCACGAACTCGCCCTGGAGGGCCAGCTTGACGCTCCTGGCGACGGCCAGGCCGGCCTTGTCCTGCGCCTCGGCGGTGGACGCGCCCAGGTGCGGGGTGGCGACCACGTTGTCGAACGCGAACAGCGGCGAGGAGGTGCAGGGCTCCTTGGCGTACACGTCGACGCCGGCGCCGGCGACCCGGCCCTCGGCGATGGCGTCCGCGAGGGCCTGCTCGTCGACCAGGCCACCCCGTGCGGCGTTGACGATCCGCACGCCGGGCTTGACGATCGCCAGCTCCTTCTCCCCGATCAGGCCGACGGTCTCGGGCGTCTTCGGCAGGTGGATCGAGATGAAGTCGCTCTCCCGCAGCAGCTCCTCGAGGCCGACGAGGCGGACGCCGAGCTGGGCCGCCCGGGCCGGCTGGATGTACGGGTCGTACGCGATCAGCCGGGTGCCGAACGCGGCGATCCGCTGCGCGAAGAGCACGCCGATGCGGCCGAGGCCGACCACGCCGACGGTCTTGCCCTGGATCTCCACGCCGGTGTACTTCGACCGCTTCCACTCCCCCGCCTTCAGCGCGGCGCTGGCGCTGGCGGTGTTGCGGGCGACCGCAAGCAGCAGCGCGACGGCCTGCTCGGCGGCGGAGACGATGTTGGAGGTGGGGGCGTTGACGACCATGACGCCCCGCGCGGTGGCGGCCGGCACCTCGACGTTGTCCAGGCCGACGCCGGCCCGGGCGACGACCTTCAGGCGCGGCGCGGCGGCGATCGCCTCGGCGTCAATCTGGGTCGCACTGCGGACGATGACGGCGTCGGCCTCGGAGAGCGCCGAGAGCAGGGCCGGTCGGTCGGTGCCGTCCACGTGACGGACGTCGAAGTCGTGGGCGAGCACCTCGATGGCGGCGGGAGCGAGTTCTTCGGCGATCAGTACGACAGGATTCATTGGTCCTCGTAGATGTCGTCAGAGCGGTCGGCCGGTCGGCGGGAGGCGACGTTGCGCCCCGCCCTGGTCCGGGCCCATGGCCGTCAGGTGCCGGCTACGCACCTACTGGGATCGTAGGGGGCCGGTCGTGCCACTCACCCCGGACACCGGGGTGAGTGCCCTCACAAACGGCACATGACGTGCAGATTAACGATCGTTCGGGGGCAGGACACGACGGCACCCGGGCACCGCGCCGGGGAGAGCGCGGGCCCGGGTGCCGCACGGTGGAACGCTTCCGGGTCAGGCGGTCTCGGTGATCGGCCGGTCCACCCAGCTCATCATGCCGCGCAGCTTGCGGCCGGTCTCCTCGATCGGGTGCGCCGCGCCCTCGGCCTGCCACTTGCTGAAGTTCGGCCGGCCGGCCTCGTCCTCGGCCACCCACTCGCGGGCGAACTCGCCGGACTGGATCTCGCCCAGGATCTTGCGCATCTCCTCCTTGACCCGGGCGTCGATGACGCGCGGGCCGCGGGAGAGGTCGCCGTACTCGGCGGTGTCGGAGATGCTGTACCGCATCTTCGCGATGCCGCCCTCGTACATGAGGTCGACGATGAGCTTCAGCTCGTGCAGGCACTCGAAGTACGCCACCTCGGGCGCGTACCCGGCCTCGGTGAGCACCTCGAAGCCGGTCTGCACCAGCGCGGCCGCGCCACCGCAGAGCACCGCCTGCTCACCGAACAGGTCGGTCTCCGTCTCCTCCTTGAAGGAGGTCCGGATGGCGCCCGCCCGGGTGCCGCCGATGCCCTTCGCGTACGACAGGGCCAGCGCGAGCGCGCCGCCGCTGGCGTCCTGCTCGACGGCGACCAGGCAGGGCACGCCCTTGCCGTCGACGTACTGGCGCCGGACCAGGTGGCCCGGGCCCTTGGGGGCCACCATCGCCACGTCCACGTCGGCCGGCGGGGTGATCAGGCCGTAGCGGATGTTGAAGCCATGGCCGAAGAAGATCGCCTTGCCCGCGCTCAGGTTCGGCGCGATCGACTCGGCGTAGAGGCGGCGCTGCGCCGTGTCCGGGGCGAGAATCATGATCACGTCGGCCTCGGCCGCCGCCTCCGCGGGCGTGACCACCCGCAGGCCCTGCTCCTCGGCCTTGGCCCGGCTCTTCGAGCCCTCCTGCAGGCCGATCACCACGTCGACGCCGGAGTCCCGCAGCGACAGCGCGTGGGCGTGGCCCTGGCTGCCGTAGCCGATCACCGCGACCTTGCGGCCCTGGATCAGGCCCAGGTCGGCATCGTCGTCGTAGTACACCTCAACGCTCATGGAATTCCCTTTCGTACGGCGGCCCGGGCGGCCCGTCGTGGTCTGAAGCGGTGTGGAGGATCAGGCGGCCCGGAGCGCCGGACCGGCGGTGATGGAGCGCGAGCCGCGCCCGATCGCCACCGTGCCGGACTGGACCATCTCCTTGATGCCGAACGGTTCGAGGTCGCGCAGCAGCGCGTCCAGCTTGTCGGGGGTGCCGGTCGCCTCGATGGTCAGCGTGTCCGGCGCGACGTCGACCACCCGGGCGCGGAACAGGTTGACCGTCTCCAGCACCTGACCCCGCGCGTTGCGGTCCGCGCGAACCTTGACCAGCAGCAGTTCGCGGGCGACGGACACCTGCGGGTCCAGCTCAACGATCTTGAGTACGTTCACCAGCTTGTTGAGCTGCTTGGTGACCTGCTCCAGCGGGGACGACTCGGCGTTGACCACGATGGTGATGCGGGAGACGTCCGGGTTCTCGGTCTCGCCGACGGCGAGGCTGTCGATGTTGAAGCCACGCCGGGAGAACAGCCCGGACACCCGGGCCAGGACGCCGGGCTTGTTCTCCACCAGGACGCTCAGCGTGTGCATGGTCATCAGATGTCATCCTCGTCGAAGGCCGGGCGGACGCCGCGGGCGAACATGATCTCGTCGTTGCTGGTGCCGGCGGCGACCATCGGCCACACCATCGCGTCCTTGCCGACCACGAAGTCGATGACCACCGGGGCGTCGTTGATGGCCATCGCGGCCTCGATCGTCTTGTCGACGTCCTCGGCCGTCTCGCAGCGCAGGCCGATGCAGCCCAGCGCCTCGGCGAGCTTCACGAAGTCCGGGATGCGGTGCTTGTGCGTGCCCAGGTCCGTGTTGGAGTAGCGCTCCCCGTAGAACAGGGTCTGCCACTGGCGCACCATGCCGAGGTTGCCGTTGTTGATGACGGCGATCTTGACCGGGATGCCCTCCAGCGCGCAGGTCGCCAGCTCCTGGTTGGTCATCTGGAAGCAGCCGTCGCCGTCGATCCCCCAGACCACCGTGTCCGGCTTGCCGACCTTGGCGCCCATGGCCGCCGGCACCGCGTACCCCATCGTGCCGAGACCGCCGGAGTTCAACCACGTGTACGGCTTCTCGTACGAGATGAACTGGGACGCCCACATCTGGTGCTGGCCGACACCGGCGACGTAGATGGCGTCCGGGCCGGCGATCTCGCCGAGCCGCTTGATGACGTACTGCGGGGACAGGGTGCCGTCGGCCGGCTCCTCGTACCCCAGCGGGTAGCGCTTGCGCAGGTCGTCGAGCTGGGTCCACCAGTCGGCGAGGTCGGGACGGTGCCCGCCCGCCTGCTCGGTGGTGACCGCGCCGATCAGCTCGTCGATGACGTGCTTGGCGTCGCCCACGATCGGCACGTCCGCGTGGCGGTTCTTGCCGATCTCGGCCGGGTCGATGTCGGCGTGCACGACGGTCGCGTCCGGGGCGAACGAGTCCAGCCGGCCGGTGACCCGGTCGTCGAACCGCGCGCCGAGCGCGACGATCAGATCCGCCTTCTGGAAGCCGTAGACCGCCGCCACGGTGCCGTGCATGCCGGGCATGCCGAGGTGCTGCGGGTGCGAGTCGGGGAACGCGCCGAGCGCCATCAGCGTGGTGACCACCGGGATGCCGGTCAGCTCGGCGAGCTTGCGCAGCCCCTCGGTGGCGCCGGCCTTGAGCACGCCGCCGCCGACGTACAGCACCGGCCGCCGGGCGACGGCCATGAGCCGGGCCGCCTCGCGGATCTGCTTGCCGTGCGGGTGCAGCGTCGGCCGGTAGCCGGGCAGGTCGAGCGTCGGCGGCCAGGCGAACGTCGTCGGCGCCTGGAGGACGTCCTTGGGGATGTCCACCAGGACCGGGCCGGGCCGGCCGGTCGAGGCGAGGTGGAACGCCTCGGCGAGCACCCGGGGGATCTCGTCGGCGTTCTGGACCAGGAAGTTGTGCTTGGTGATCGGCAGGGTGATGCCCTGGATGTCCGCCTCCTGGAAGGCGTCCGTGCCGATCGAGGGCCGCGCGACCTGGCCGGTGATCGCCACCATCGGCACCGAGTCCATGTACGCGTCGGCGATCGGCGTGACCAGGTTCGTCGCGCCCGGCCCGGAGGTGGCGATGCAGACGCCGACCCGGCCGGTGGCCTGCGCGTAGCCGGTCGCGGCGTGCCCGGCGCCCTGCTCGTGCCGGACCAGGATGTGCCGGACGGTGGAGTCGTAGAGCGGGTCGTACGCCGGCAGGATCGCGCCACCGGGGATGCCGAAGACGACGTCGACGCCGAGGGCTTCGAGGGACCGCACGAGCGAACCGGCACCGGAGACCTGGGCCGGGGCGGGGGTGCGTACCCCCGGGACGGTCGGGGTGGTCGCGGCGCGGGCGGCCGGCTCGGCGTCGCGGGCCGGCTCGGCGGCCGCGCGGGCCCGCCGGGCGGAGTTGGCGAGGGTCTCGGGCGTGGGTCTCGTCATGGCGGTTCAGGCCTTCGGCTGGAGTGGGTGCGGCTCTCGGGCAGTGGAACGCGGGCGGGGCCCGCACCGATGGGGTCTGACGGCAACAAAAAAGCCCACGTGCAGGATGCACGGGGCCAGCGCACTCTCAGCGGGAGAGTGCGCTCACGTAAGTACTCGACGCGACCAGTTCGACGACATGCGGTCAAGCCTGACGCATCTCACGCGATGAGTCAACTGATCCCACATGTTGGTTAACGGATCTTGCGGAATCCCCCGTTCGGGTGGCATCGGGACCCTGTTCGACCTGCTCGAAGGCGGGTTGGCGGGGAGCCGGGAGCCTCGGCAGGCGTCGAGGAGGCGTGGGACGGGCCGGCGGAGCGGGCGGCGCCGAGGTCGGGACCGGCCGGGCGCCGGGCGACGTGGCGGCCTCCAGCATCGCTTCCAGGTGCTCGGCCGGCACCCCCCAGCCGAAGAGGGCGCCCTGCCCGAAACGGCAGCCGGCGGCCACCACCGCGGCCAGCTCGGTCGGGGTGGTGACGCCCTCGGCGATGACCTCCAGACCGAGCTGGTGACCCAGGCGCAACACGATGTCGACCATCGGGGCGAACGCCGGCCCGTCGGTACCGACCGGGCGGACCGGCTCGTGCTCGGCGACGAGGCTGTGGTCGATCTTGAGAATGTCGATCGGCAGGCGGCGCAGCTGGCCGAGCGACGAGTACCCGGCGCCGAAGTCGTCCAGCGCGATCCGGACGCCGGTCCGTCGCAGTGCGCTCAGCCGGCGGATCAGCTCGTCCAGGTCGGTCGCGACCGCGTGCTCGGTGACCTCCAGCACCAGGCGCTGCGATGGGACGTGGTGGGCGCGCAGCGCCTCGGCGACCTGGAGGACGTACTCCGGGGCGTGCAGCTCCCGGGGCGAGACGTTCACCGACACCCACACGTCGTGGCCGTCGGCCAGCCAGCGGGAGAGCTGGTGGCATGCCTCGTGCAGCACCCAGGCACCCAGCTTGGCGATCATCCCGCACTCCTCGGCGAGCGGGATGAACTCGTCGGGCCGCACGTTGCCCAGCTCCGGGTGGTGCCAGCGGAGCAGCGCCTCGGCCCCCACCGGGCGCACCGACGGCAGCGACGCGACCGGCTGGAACGCCAGCCGCAGCTCGCCGCGCTCGATCGCGCCGCGCAGCTCGTGCTCCAGGGTGGTCCGCCGGCGCAGCAGCCGGTCGTATGCGGCGTCGTACCGCTCGATCCGGTTCTTGCCGCGCTGCTTGGCGTACCGCAGGGCCAGGTCGGCGTGGCGCAGCAGCAGCTCGACGTCGAGCTCGCCGGCCCAGCCGGCGGTGCCGATGCTCACCGAGAGGAACACCGCCCCCTCCGGCTGCTCGTACGCCGCTCCGAGCAACCCGAGCAGTCGCTGACCGACCCGGTCGGCGTCGGCCGGCCGGCCCGGCATCAGCACGGCGAACTCGTCGCCGCCGAGCCGGGCCGCCACGTCGCCGGGCCGCAGGTTGCCGCGCAGTCGCCGGCCCACCTCGGCGAGGACCGCGTCACCGGCGTCGTGGCCCCGCATGTCGTTGACGTTCTTGAAGCCGTCCAGATCGAGGGTGAGCAGCACGCACGGGGTGCCCGCCTCCGCGCAGCGGTGCAGCGCCCGTAGCAGCCCGCGCCGGTTGGCCAGGCCGGTCAGCGGGTCGGTGTGCGCGAGCTCACGGAAGTGGGCCTCCCGCTCGGCCAGCCGGCCCGCGTACCTCCGGACGTCGTGCAGGGTCAGGTACTGCCGGGCCACCAGCGCGAAGCCCTCCACGCTGCCGGCAACGATGCCCAGCGCGTCGAACCGGCCGTCCTGGAGCAGGTGGTACATCGCCGAGGCCGCCATCGCGAACATCGGCAGCACCGCGTACTCGGCGTCGCGCCGGTTCACGTCGACCTCGAACCGGCAGGGCGGGTCGAGCCGGCGGACCACCAGCGCGACGGTCAACAGACCGGCGGCCAGCACCGCCGCCCCGACCACCGCCAGCACCGGGCCGGCCTGGCACAGGCCGGTGGCGATACCCAGCCCGCCGGTGGTCACGCCGACGGCGCCGGCCGCGAGCGTGGCGAGCCGGTGCCGCCGGGGCGGGGCACGGAAGACCAGAATGGTGGCCAGCCCCACGGTGAGCGCCGCGCTGACGGTGGCGAGCAGGATCGGCTCGCAGGCCATCGGGGTGGCGTCGCCGAGCAGCCGGGTCGGCGCGGAGAAGAGCACCCACCCCACGAACCAGAGCGCGGTGGCGACGATCAGGCCGTCCAGCGACAGTCGGGTGGCCACCCCGGGCGTGGGCGCCACGCCGGGCAGCCGCAGCAGCCCCGCCGCGAAGAGCAGCCCGCTGACGGCGGTGACCAGCGCCACGACCTCGGCCCAGCCGGTACGCCGCGTCGACCCGTGATCGGCGTGGCCCGCCGCCTCCAGCGCCACTCCCACCCCGACCAGCACCGCCACCAGCCCGACTCCGGCAGCGGCGGCGAGCAGCACGTACGTCGACCGGTGCCCGGCCGCCCGCCGGCGCGCGCCGACGGCCAGCAGCGCGGCGGCCGACGCGGCGACGAGCGCGCTCAACACCGCGACGGTGAGCATGCCCGGGGGTGACAGCACGCCTCAACTGTGCCGGATCGCCCTGCGTAATGGGGTACCGGGTGTGCATCTGTTGGGACACGTCCCGCGCGGGCGGCGGCCGCGCGGGCGGCGGTGCCAGACTGGTAGGCATGCCTGAGCTGCGGTCGAAGACCTCCACGCACGGTCGGACGATGGCCGGCGCCCGGGCCCTGTGGCGGGCCACCGGGATGACCGACGACGATTTCGGCAAGCCGATCGTCGCCATCGCCAACAGCTTCACCCAGTTCGTCCCCGGTCACGTACACCTCAAGGACCTCGGCGGCCTCGTCGCCGACGCGGTGGCCGAGGCCGGCGGGGTGGGCCGCGAGTTCAACACCATCGCGGTCGACGACGGCATCGCGATGGGCCACGGCGGGATGCTCTACTCGCTGCCCAGCCGGGAGCTGATCGCCGACGCCGTGGAGTACATGGTCAACGCCCACTGCGCGGACGCCCTGGTCTGCATCTCCAACTGCGACAAGATCACGCCGGGCATGCTGCTGGCCGCGCTCCGGCTCAACATCCCGACCGTCTTCGTCTCCGGCGGCCCGATGGAGGCCGGCAAGACGGTCGCGATCGAGGGCGTGGTCCACTCCAAGATCGACCTGATCGACGCCATGATCGCCGCCTCCAACGAGGCCGTGACCGAGGACCAGCTCGGGGCCATCGAACGCTCGGCCTGCCCGACCTGCGGCTCCTGCTCCGGCATGTTCACCGCCAACTCGATGAACTGCCTCACCGAGGCCATCGGCCTGGCGCTGCCCGGCAACGGCTCGACCCTCGCCACCCACGCCGCGCGCCGGTCGCTCTTCGTCGAGGCCGGACGCACCGTCGTGGAGATCGCCAAGCGGTGGTACGACGGCGACGACGCCTCGGTGCTGCCCCGGTCGATCGCGGGCCGGGCGGCCTTCGAGAACGCGGTCGCGCTGGACGTGGCGATGGGCGGGTCGACCAACACGATCCTGCACCTGCTCGCCGCCGCGCGGGAGGCCGAGCTGGACTTCGCCGTCGCCGACATCGACGCCATCTCCCGGCGGGTGCCCTGCCTCGCCAAGGTCGCACCGAACTCGCCGCAGTACCACATGGAGGACGTGCACCGGGCCGGCGGCATCCCGGCCATCCTCGGTGAGCTGGACCGCGCCGGCCTGCTCAACCGGGACGTGCACGCCGTGCACTCCCCCTCGCTGGAGCGCTGGCTCGCCGACTGGGACGTGCGCGGCGGATCGGCGACCCCGGAGGCGGTGGAGCTGTTCCACGCGGCGCCGGGCGGGGTGCGTACCACCGAGCCGTTCTCGACCACCAACCGCTGGTCGTCGCTGGACACCGACGCGGCCGGCGGCTGCGTCCGGGACCGCGAGCACGCGTACAGCGCCGACGGCGGGCTGGCCATCCTGCACGGCAACCTCGCGCCGGACGGCTGCGTGGTGAAGACCGCCGGGGTGCCCGAGGAGTGCCTGACGTTCCGCGGGCCGGCGAAGGTCTACGAGTCGCAGGACGACGCGGTGTCGGCGATCCTCGCCAAGGAGGTCGTCGCCGGGGACGTGGTGGTGATCCGGTACGAGGGGCCGAAGGGCGGCCCGGGCATGCAGGAGATGCTCTACCCCACCTCGTTCCTCAAGGGTCGCGGGCTGGGCCGGGCCTGCGCGCTGCTCACCGACGGGCGGTTCTCCGGCGGCACCTCCGGGCTGTCCATCGGGCATGTCTCGCCGGAGGCGGCCTCCGGGGGCCTGATCGCGCTGGTCGAGGAGGGCGACGAGATCGTCATCGACATCCCGGGGCGCTCCATCGAGCTGAACGTGCCGGACGACGTGCTCCAGGCCCGGCGGATCGCCCAGGAGAAGCGGGACCGCCCGTACACCCCGGTCGACCGGCAGCGCCCGGTGTCGGCGGCGCTGCGCGCGTACGCCTCGATGGCCACCTCGGCCAGCGACGGCGCCTACCGCCGCGTCCCGGAGTGACAGGAAGGGCCTCCTCGCCGGGCTCGGCGCACTGCCCGGGTGACCCGTCGGGAAGGTCTTGAGGGAACTCGGCCCCTGGAAGGGCCACCTTCTTCCCTGGTCTCGCGTTACCGGGCCGACGGTGGCGTGGCCGGATCCGCTCCGGCGAGCGCCAGCCGGCGGGCGTACGCGATGGCGGCCGGGGTGTCCGGGAAGATCAGTCCCGCACGGCGCAGCTCGTCGGCGACGCCGAGGGCGCTGAGCACCTGGTCGTGACCCGGCGTGATGCCGGAGACCAGCACCACGATGCCGCGCGACCGCAGCCGGTCGATGGCGTCGCCGAGCACCTGCGCTCCGGTCGCGTCGATCGTCGACACCCGGGACATGCGCAGGATCACCACGCGGACGTCGGCCACCTCGGCCAGCTCCAGCAGAAACGTGTGCGCGGCGGCGAAGAAGAGCGGCCCGTCCAGCCGGTACGCGACGATGTGCTCGGCGAGCAGCGCGTGTTCCTCAGCGCTGTGCTCGCCCGGGTCGAGGGGCACCTGTTCCAGCCGGGCGCTGCGCGCCACCGCCCGCAGCGCGAGGACGACCGCCACGGCCAACCCGACCGCGACAGCGGTCACCAGGTCCCAGATCACGGTGACGCCGAAGGTCAACACGAGGACCGTGGCGTCGCCCCGGGTGGCGCGCAGCAGCGCCCGGAGCGACGCGGCCTCGACCATCCGGACGGTGGTGGCCAGCAGCACCCCGGCCAGCGCGGCGAGCGGGATCCGGCCGACGAGCGGGGCGGCGGCGAGCACGATCACCGCGAGCGCGACCGCATGGGTGAGCGCGGCGAGCTTCGACGCGGCCCCCGCCCGGACGTTCACGGCGGTGCGGGCGATGGCGGCCGTCGCCGGAATGCCGCCGAAGAGCGGAGCGGCCAGGTTGGCCAGCCCCTGCCCGAAGAGCTCCCGGTCCGGGTCGTGCCGCTCACCGACCGTCAATCCGTCGGCGACCGTCGCCGACAGCAGGCTCTCCAGCGCGGCGAGCGCGGCCACCGCCAGCGCGCTGGGCAGCAGCACGCCGACCGCGCCGAGGTCGAGGAAGTCCAACGACGGTGCCGGCCACCCCTGGGGCAGCTCGCCGATGCGGGCCAGCTCGACCGGGACGAGTTCGGCGAGGAGGGTCGCGGCAGCCACGCCGACCAGGGAGAACGGCAGGCCGGGACGCCACCGGGCGCCGAGCAGCATGAGCGCCGCCACCCCGAGCGCCATCACGACGGCCGCCGGACGGGGGTGGACGACGAAACGGGCGACGGCGTCCGCGGCCACCGCCCACACCTTGTCGCCGTGGGCGTCGGTGACGCCAAGGGCCGCCGGCACCTGTTGTAGGGCGATGACCACGGCGATGCCGGCGGTGAAGCCCTCGATCACCGGGGTCGGCAGGTAGCGGACGTACCGGCCGAGGCGGGCCAGCGCGAGGGCGACGAGGATGAGCCCGGCGAGCGCGCCGACCATCAGCACCCCGGTCGCGCCGAACCGCTGCACGACCGGCACGAGCACTACGGTCATCGCCCCGGTCGGGCCGGAGACCTGGAGGTTCGAGCCGCCGAAGACGGCCGCCACGGCACCGGCGACCACGGCCGTCACCAGCCCCGCCTCGGCGCCGAGGCCGGAGGTGACGCCGAAGGCGAGGGCCAGCGGCAACGCGACCACGGCCACGGTCAGGCCGGCGATCAGGTCCCGGCGGGGCGAGCGGCGGACCGCCGCCCAGTCGGCCCGGCCGGGCAGCATCCCGAGCACCCGGTCCCGCAACAGAGCGGTGGCGGCCGGTCGTCCCGGCGCGGCCTCCACGTGGGTGGCCACCGGCGACACTCCCGTCACCGGTCCTCGCCGGAGGCGCGCAGTTCGTCCAGGAGGGCGTCCCGGTCGGTGAGCACCGCACCGAGGATGCGCCGCCCGGCGGCGAGGAGGTCGGCCACGTCGGGGGTGCTCAGCGCGTACATGACCAGGGGCCCGTCCCGCCACGTGGTGACCATGCCGGCGCGGCGCAGCACGGCGAGCTGCTGGGAGAGGTTGGACGGCTCGACGTCGATCGCGACGAGCAGGTCGCGGACCGGCTTGGGGCCGTCCTGGAGCAGCTCGAGGACCCGGATGCGGACCGGGTGCCCGAGAGTACGGAACAGCTCCGCCTTCGCCTGGTACAGCGGCACGGACACGAGAAACCCTCCCCACGAGACCTGAAGACTTTACCACTTGCGAAAATCTTCAAATTGCTCCACAGATGGGACCGACGACGGCAGTCGGTGCGCCCGATCCAGGCGAGCCGCGCCTCGTTGTCGTCGACGTACGGGTCGGCGATGAGCCCGGCGGCGAGCAGGTCGGTGTGGACGCAGCCGGGGACGGCGGCCGGCACCACCCGGTCGGCGACAGTGGCCGGCACCTGCGGCCCGGACAGCGCCCGCAGGGTCCAGCCCTCGTGCAACGGGGTCACGACTTCACCGCATCCGCGCGAGCGTCTAACTGAACCGGATAAGTGACGACACCGTACGGGCGGCCTGCAACCGCGTCAACGGCCGGTCAACGAAGCGACGCGCGGGGTAACGGCCGGAGCCTCTGGGAGCGTGCTCATACGGGGTGAAGCGCTTCCTGACGCACCTTCGAGCGCCGGTTCGGCGTTTCCGCCCACACGCCGGCTGACGTAGGCTGAACCGAGCAAGTGGTCACCAGCCGACGATGACACGGGGGCGGCGGAGCACGAAGGGGGCGCCGGTGAAGCGGCCGACGATCGCCGACGTCGCACGACGGGCCGGAGTGTCGAAGGGAGCTGTCTCCTACGCGCTCAACGGCCAGCCCGGCGTCTCGGAGGCGACCCGGCAACGCATCCTCGCCGTCGCGGCGGAGATCGGCTTCAGTCGCAGCAGTGCCGCCCGGGCGCTGTCCGGCTCCGCCTCGGACGCCATCGGCCTGGCGCTGTGCCGGCCCGCCCGCACCCTCGGGATCGAGCCGTTCTTCATGGAGCTGATCAGCGGCGTCGAGGCGGAACTCTCCGCCCGGTCGTACGCGCTGACCCTCCAGGTGGTCGCCGACCAGGACGCCGAGATCGCGGTCTACCGCCGCTGGTGGGGCGAGCGGCGGGTGGACGGGGTGCTCGTGTGCGACCTGCGCACCGACGACCGGCGCGTCCCGGTCCTGGAGGAGCTGGGCCTGCCCGCCGTCGTGATCGGCGGCCCCGGCGGCACGGGGCGGCTCGCCAGCGTCTGGTCCGACGACGCGGCCGCCCTGGTGGAGACCGTGGAGTACCTGGCCGCCCTCGGCCACCGCCGCATCGCGCGGGTCGGCGGCCTGCCCGAGCTGCTGCACACGTCCATCCGCACGGAGGCCTTCACCCAGGTGTGCCGGCGGCTCGACCTGCCCGACGCGGTGACCGTCCCGTCCGACTACACCGGCGAGGAGGGCGCCCGCGCCACCCGCCGCCTGCTCAGCTCGCCCGCGCGGCCCACCGCCGTCATCTACGACAACGACGTGATGGCGATCGCCGGGCTGTCGGTGGCGCAGGAGATGGGGCTCGCCGTCCCGGGCGACCTGTCCATCGTGGCCTGGGACGACTCGCCGCTGTGCCGGCTGGTGCACCCGCCGCTGACCGCGCTGGGCCGGGACATCCCCGCGTACGGCGTACACGCCGCCCGGCAACTGCTCGCGGTGATCGGTGGGGCGTCGGTCGGCGAGTTCCGGGACGAGACCGCCCACCTCACCCCGCGCGGCAGCACCGCATCGCCACTCCGGATCGGCTGAACCGATTCAGCCGGCGCGTCCTCAGCGGGACGCGTACGGGAACTCCTCGAAGTACGCCTCGACCCGCTCGGCAGTGGCCGGCCGGGCGAGGGCGAACCCCTGCCCGTACCGGCAACCGGCGCGCTGCGCGCCCGCCACCTGGTCCTCCGACTCCAGCTCCTCGACGACGATCTCCAGGCCGAGCCGGTCGCCGACGCTCACCACCACGTCGATCAGCGGCCCCGACGCGTCGGTCCCGCGGTTCACCAGCTCCGGGCCCACCTTCAGCAGGTCGATCGGGAGGCGGCGCAGCTGCGCGAGGGAGGCGTGCTCGGCGCGGAAGTCGTCCAGCGCGGTGCGGACGCCCAACGACCGCAACCCGGCCAACCGGGCCACCACCGTCGGCAGCTCCGCCGCCACCCTCGGCTCGGCCACCTCGACCACCAGCCGATCCGGCGCCAGCCCGTACGCGTCGAGCACCGCCGCCGTCCGGGGCACGAAGTCCGGCGCGGTCAGCTCCCAGACGGTCACGTTGATCGCCATCCACAGCTCACGACCGCTGTCGGTCCAGTTGGCCAGCTGCCGGCAGGCCCGGTCGAGGACCCAGCAGCCCAGCTCGCCCACCACGTCGAGATCCTCCGCCACCGGCAGCAGCTCGGCGGGCAGCACCGTGCCGAGCACCGGGCTGCGCCAGCGCAGCAGCGCCTCCGCGCCCACCGGCACCCGGTCGGCCAGCCCGAGGATCGGCTGGAAGACCAGGTCCAGCTCGCCCCGGGCGACCGCCCCGGGCAGTTCCCGCTCCAGATCCAGGCGGCGGACCAGCTGCTCCTCCAGGTACGCGTCGTACCACTCGACCCGGTCCCGGCCGAGCTGCACCGCCCGCCGGCGGGCCAGGTCCGCCTGGCGCAGCACGTCCTCCGGAGCGGTCCCGCCGGTCTCGGCCAGCCCGATGCTGACCTGGAGCCGCACCGCGGCACCGGGCACCTGGTAGGGCTGGGTGAGCGCGGCGACCAGCCGCGTCCCCAGCGCGTACGCGAGCATCGGCCCGACATCGGTCGCCACCGCCAGGCCCGTGTGGGTCACGTCGGCCACCAGGTCGCCCGGCCCGAGGACGGCCCGGACCCGGCGCACCACCTCGGCCGCCAGGTCCGGACCCGCGAGCTGCTCCGCCACGTCGACGCTCGGCGCGTGCAGGTCCACGACGAGCAGCGCACCGGACGGGGGCGGCACGTCCCGCAGCACGGCGAGCGCCCGCAGCAGCGCGGTCCGGTCCCCGGTCGGACCGGACCCGACCGCCCGGTCGGAGGGCGGGGCCGGCGGCACCGCCGACTCGTCCGCGGCGGCGCCACCCGGCCGGGCCGCGCCGCCCAGCGGCGCGGGGGCGCGTCCGCCGTCCGGCCGCCGGCGGGGCCGCAGCAGCTCCCGGAGGACCAGTGGCGGGACCACGGCGAGCGCGAGCAGCACGGCCGTCGGGTCGGGGGCCAGGCCGGAGCGGAGCCACCAGGCGGTGGCCGCCACCACGGCGACCGCCGGCACCACGACCCGCGGCCAGACGGCGGTCGACCGCGGCGGCGGGTCCAGCTCCGGGCGGAGCGCGCGCCGCGCGCCCGCCGCGGTCAGCAGCACCCCGCCCACCAGCGGGGGTACGGCCAGCAGCCCGGCCCGGTCGGGCAGGGTGCCGGCGGTCAGCGTGGCGAGCACGACCAGGCCGGTCAGCGTGAGCGCCGCCCCACCGCGGCACCGGGCCACACCGGAGCTGCGGTGCGGCCCGGTCAGCGCGGTGAGCGCGCACACCGACAGCACGCCGAGCGCCACCGCCGCCGCGAGGCGGGCCGGCGCGCCGACGCTGTCGCGCGGCAGGAGCAGCCATGCGGCGAGGGCCAGGCCGGCACCCGGCCCGGCCGCGTCGGCGGCACGGCGCAGCCGGACCCGGACCGGTGGCTGCGGTGGGTTGGCGAGCACGGCCAGGCCGGCCCCGAACAGCACGGCCACGACGGCCAGCCCGGTGACGGCGGCGGTGGTCCGCTGCGCGTCGTCGGCGAGCGGCAGGACGGCGGCAGTGAGTCCGGCGGCGACGACGGCCGCGTCGAGCAGGGCGGCGACCCGCCGCGGCCGGGCCGCCCGGCGCCGCGCGGCCGCCCGGGTGTCGCCGTCCCGGACGGCCGGACGGGGTGGGCCCGCGGCCAGCCGAGAAAGCCGGGTGCCGGCGAGCGCGCTGCCGGCGGCCGCGGTGAGTGCCACCACGCCCAGGGCGGGCAGCGGTCCGGCCGCAGCGGCGAGCAGGAGCAGGGTGACCATGACGAGGACGACGGCCTCCGGCAGGTCCGGTCGACCGGCCGGGGCGCGGAGCGGGTACGCGAGGGGCACGGCGATCGCCTTCGTGAGGGGGCACGGGGGCGGTGCGGCGGGGCGGGGCGGGGGGGGGGGGGGGGGGGGAAACAAAACCCCCCCCCCCCCCCGGGGAAACAACCCGGCCCCCCGCGGGGGGGCCCCCCCTCCCCCGCCCCGCCCCCCCTTCCCCCCCGGTTCCGGCCCGGGGGGCCCCCCCCCCCCCCCCCCCCGGCGGGGGGGGGGCTCCGGGGGGGGGGGGCGGGGGGGGGGGGGGGGGGGGGGGGGGGGGGGGGCGCCCCCCGCCCGCCAGTGGCGGGGGTGGGGCGCGATCCGGCCGCCCGAGGGGGAGCGGCCAGCGGGCCGCGCGCGGTCCGGTCGACCTGCGAGGCCGGCCGGTCACGCCGTCCGGCCCGTCCGAACACGGCGGCCGGGTGCACGGGGGCCTGAGCCGTCCGGGGGACGCCCCGGTCGCGACGGGGCCCGGCCGTTGGTGGGGGAACGGCCGGTGGTGACCGGGGACGCCCGATCCGGCCGCTCGTGGGGGAGCGGCCGGGCGGGCCGGCCGGCCCGGGGGGTGTCGGCCGGCCCGCACCGGGTACGCGCGCGCCATGACCTGCCCGGCCCGGCGGCCCGCCGCCCGACCCAGACCCCGACCCGCCGTCCGCCCGCGTCCCGCCCGGCCCGGGGACAGCCGCCGCACCGGCCGGGACGGCCGCAGGTGACCGGGGCCGCCCACCGCTTCCCGTTCCGCTTCGACCGGCGGTTCCGCCCGGCGCTGGCGGCGCTCGGGGTCCGGCCGGCGACCGCCTGGGTGCACGTGGACGACGACGAACTGGCCGTGCGGTTCGGCCCGTGGCGGCTGCGGACCGCCCGGCGGAACGTGATCGACGCCGAGCGGGGTGGGCCGTACCGCTGGTGGCGGGTGATCGGGCCGCACCTGTCGTTCGCCGACACCGGTGTCACCTTCGGCAGCAGCACCGTCGACGGTGTCTGCGTACGCTTCGCCGAGCCGGTGCCCGGCCTGCTGCCGGCGGGTTGGCCGCGGCACCCGGGGATGACCGTGACGGTGACCGATCCCGACGCGCTGATCCGGCTGCTCGCCAGCGCCTGATTGCCCCGCCGGGCTCCCTGGCGGCGGCCGATCGCCCGATTTCCGCCTGTCTCGATAATATGAAGGCGAATGGGTGATTCGTTCATCTACGTGGCAACCTGCCCGTTTTCTGCCCGTACCGTGACGTCTGGCAACGGCCGTCCGGTCGATGCCCCGCCGCCCGGATCCGAGCGGCCGTGTCAGGCACGAGGGAGAGGCAGGAAAGCTCGATGTCCAGGTATCACGACAGCCGCCGACCATCGCGGGCCCGGCGGCGGTCCCGAAGGCTCCTCGCCGGTGGGCTGGTGGCGGGCAGCCTCGTCGCCGGCGCGGCGGGTTTCGTCGGCATGGCGGGCCCGGCCGCGGCCCGTGACCTGCCGTATGCCGGTGAGAACGCGTCGACCGTCCGGGACGAGCGCGCCCACGAGGAGGACGGCCGCGACGGATCACGCCGCGAGCGCGAGTCCGGGCGCGACAGGGTCGACCAGAACGGGGTCGGTCGGGACGAGGGCGGCCGGGACGAGCGGGGCGCGGGGGAGGGTATCGGCCCCGGCCGCAAGGCCGTCTCCGTCCCGTGCGACACCCGGAAGCTGATCCTCGCGCTGGTGCGGGTCAACGCCGAGGGCGGGGGTGCTCTGCGGCTCGCCCCGAAGTGCACGTACACCCTCACCGGGGCGTTCCAGCAGCCCGACGACTACGACGGCGGCATCCGTGACGCGCGGGAGGCGGCGGACACGGCGGAGAACCCGGGTGACGCCGAGGCGCCGCGGCGCAACCCGGCCGACGACAAGGCGGGGCTGCCGGTGATCTACCACCCGGTCACCATCGAGGGGGCGGGCGCGACGATCGAACGCGCCACGCAGGCCGAGGTGTTCCGGTTCTTCACCGTCCGCGACGGCGGCGAGCTGACGCTGCGCGACGTCGAGCTGGTCAACGGGCGGTCCGCCGCCGAGGGCGGCGCGGTCCACGTCGTACACGGAGCGTCCGCGATCATCGAGCGGGTCACGGTGGTGCGCAGCAGGTCCTTCTCAAAGGAGGGGGGCGGTGGCGCCCTGTTCAACGACGGCAACATGGTGGTGCGGGACAGCACGTTCATCGACAACCACGCGGCCGGCGCCGCGGGCAAGGGCGGGGGCCTGCTCAACGGTGGCGTGCTGACCGTGCACTCGTCGACCTTCAACGGCAACAGCGCCGTGGCGTACGGCGGCGGGCTCGGCAACTACCGCGGGGCGGCGGAGGTGCGCACGAGCACGTTCGCGCACAACACCGCGGGGCAGGGCGGCGGCCTGGCGAGCTTCTCGGCCCGTACCCGGGTCGCCGACTCGAAGGTCGTCGGCAACAGCGCGCAGACCGGCGGCGGGATCGCGAACTCCGACGCGCTGATCTACCTGCGCGGCCTGGAGGTCCGGGACAACACCGCCACCGGCAACGGCGGTGGAATCTCCACCTTCCAGGGGCTGGTGCCGCTCGACGACAGCGTGGTGGCGGGCAACACCGCCCACGGCCACGGCGGCGGTATCCACGCCGTGAAGTCGAACCTGCTGGTGCGGGACAGCGCGGTGAAGCGGAACCACGCGGTCGAGGCGAAATCGACGGGTGGCGGCATCTCGGTGAGCATGGGCCGGGTCGCCCTCTACCGCAGCACCGTCGTCGACAACCGGTCGCGGGTGCCGGCCGGCGGCATCCACGCCGACAAGGCCCAGGCCAAGGTCGACGAGGAGAGCGTGATCTCGGGCAACAACCCCACCAACTGCGTGGGGAGCAAGGTCTCGGTCGCCCACTGCTTCCGGTAGGCAGGGTCGGGGATTCGCGCCGGGGACGGGCCGCCGTCTCCCGGCGCGAACCCGTGTCCGGCCCGCGCCGCCGGCGTGCCCGGCGGTGCGGGTGTACGGCGCCGGCGCGGCGCCGGTCAAGCCAGGGCGCGCAGACGCCCGGCGAGGTCCGTGGCGAAGAAGTCCAGGAAGCCGTCCGGGTCGGGGCCGGAGTTCTGGAGCACGATGTGGTCGTACCCGGCCTCGACGTAGCGGCGTACGGCCTCCACGTGCACCGCCGGGTCGGGTCCGATCGCGAAGAGCTCCCGTACGTGGTGCTCCTCGACGTGGGCGCTGGCCGCGTCGAAGTTCACCGGATTGGGCAGCTCGCTCATCACCTTCCAGCCGGTGACCATCCACCGGCTCGTCTCCAGGACCGCCTGCACCGCGGTCTTCTCGTCGGGTGCCCAGGCCATCGGCACCTCGGCGTAGCGGGGGCCGCTGCCACCGGCCGCCCGGTAGTGCTCCACGACGGAGCTCTTCGGCTCGGTGACGAAGAGGCCGTCGCCGAGTTCCGCGGCCATCGTGGCCGACTCCGCGCCACTGGCCGCCACCGCGATCGGCGGCGGCGTCTCCGGGAGGTCGAAGAGGCGGGCGTCCTCCAGCCGGAGGTGGCGTCCGTCGTACGACTGCCATCCGCCCCGGAACAGCAGCCGGATGATCTCCAGGGCTTCGCGGGGCCGCTCGTGCCGCCCGCGTACGCTCGGGAAGCCCTGGCCCACGACGTGCTCGTTGAGGCGCTCCCCGGCGCCGACGCCGAGCGTGAACCGCCCGTCGGAGACGAGCGCCAGCGTCGCGGCGGCCTGCGCGACGATCGCCGGGTGGTAGCGGACGGTGGGGCGGGTGACCCCGGTGGCCAGGCCGAGGGTGCTGGTCTTCGCGGCGTTCGCGGCGAGCACGCTCCACGCGAACGAGGAGTGCCCCTGCGTCTCCAGCCACGGGTGGAAGTGGTCGCTCATCTCGACGAAGTCGAAACCCGCCTGCTCCGCCCGGACCGCCTGGCGGATCATCTCCTGCGGCCCGTACCCCTCGGCGGCCAGCTTGTAGCCGATCTGCATGCCCGGCCCTCTCCGCCCCACCCACCGGCAAACATGGCCAGCCTCCTAGGACGCCCTACGCGGTGTGGGCGGCGCACGGCATCGCGCGGCCACCACCTCCGATCACGCCGGTTCAGCTTGCGGCCACCGGTCCAACTCACGGACCGCCGGACGTCAGGAGCGGCGAACGAGGAGGTACGAGCGCTGGCTGGCGTGCTCGACGCCGGGGTGTGGTGCGCGGTCGAGGCGGGCGGTGAGGTGGAGCCCGGCTGCGGCGAGGGCGGCCACCTCGGCCGCCGCGTCGAGGAAGTGGAAGGTCAACGCGACCCGCTCACCCCACCAGTCGGTGAGCGTGCGGCTTCCGCCGGCGGGGATGTCGGCGTCGCTGGTGTGGAACGCGACCAGCGCGGCACCCCCGGGGCGCAGGACGCGGGCGAACTCGGCGTAGGCGGCCGCCCGCCCGGACCGGTCCAGGTGGATCACCGCGTACAGGGACACCAGGCCGTCGACCGACGCGGAGCGGAGCGGCAGGGCGGTCATGTCGGCGACCGCGTACGGCAGTCCGGTGTCGCGGCGCGCGAGGGCGCACATCGCCGGGGAGAGGTCCAGGCCGGCGCACTCGGCGCCGCGGTCGGCCAGGTACGCCGCCACGTGCCCGGGACCGCAGCCGACGTCGACGACGACACCACCGGCGGTCGTCTCGGCCAGCGCGTCGAGCAGCCCGCGGTCCAACGGCTTGCCGCGCAGTTCGTCGCCCACCTCGGCGGCGTACCGGTCGGCCACCACGTCGTAGCTGTTCCGGATCGACGCGGAACACGGATCGGTCATCCGTCGATGATCGCGCGTCCCGCTCGCGTCGTGTCGTTGCGCCGGGACACGGAGCGGCCCGCGCCGGATCGGCGCGGGCCCGGTGGCTCGGTGTCCTACTTGGACGGTTCGGGCAGCTCGCAGTCGACCTTCGGGTTGGCGCCGATGTAGTTCAGCGGCCCCGCCACGATGGTCACCAGGATGGTCCCGGCCTCGGCGCAGTTGGTGTCGTCACCTGAGTAGTAGCCGCGCTGACCGGCGGCGATCGCGCCGATGAGCAGCCAGATGACGACCAGGACTCCGAATATCGACGTACCACGCATCGTGGGCCTCCGAAGGGGGTGTGGTGGATTTCGAGGTGGAGCCCTTGTACCCAATCGGGTTGCGCGGCTAACGGTGCCGCCGATCGGTCGGTGGTCGTCCGGTGCGGTCGACCCACCGGAGGCAGGTGCACGGGTGCCGTAGCGGCGCCGGTTGCTATCGGATCGACGACCGAGAGGGGCATCCGGCACACCGACCGGCGTAGAACGTGCTAGGCGGTGTTTCGACGCCCCAGCCCGGCCGCGCCGGCCCTGCGCGTCGCCGCGTCCCGTGCCGGGGCGTCGAACAACCGCCGAACGGCACGGCGCTGGAGGACTTATGGACGTGTGGACACCGCACCTGCACCTCGACCGCCCGGGGGACGTCGCCGCCGCGGCCCGGGCGGTGGCCGGTGGTGCCGTCGTCGCGGCCGCGTTCGGGAACTTCTACGCCCTGGTCACGCGCCCCGACGCGGCCACGGTCCGCCGGGCGAACGTCGTCAAGGGACGCCCGGCGCAGCAGGTCGGCAGCATCACCGCGCCCGCCGACGGCATCGTGGCCCTGTTCGACTGGTCGCGGTTGCCGTACCGCCTGCCGGCGGGCCGTGTCCGGCAGTTGATGGACGCGCTGTGGGGCGCGGGGCCGTTCGGCTTCCGCGGTCCGGCCGCCGACCGGCTGCCCGCCCACCTGACGTCTGACGACCGGGGCGTACGCACGGTGCAGGTGATCGCGCCGGGCGCCCGGTGCCCGTCGAACGCGTTCCTGCGGCGGGCGGTCGCCGAGGCCGGCACCGATCACCTGCATGTCACCTCGGCCAACCGCTCCCGGCACCGTCCGGGCGCGGGCGACGAGCCGGCCCACTGGAAGGCGACGGGCATCGCCGCCGACTTCGCGCACGCGGCCGACCTGGTGGTGCTCGCCCACCCGGACGAGGCGGCGGCGCGGGCCGCGTACCCCCGGCACCTGCCGACCTCGGTGACCGTGCTGTCGTTCCACGCGCCCGAGGGTGACCCGGAGGAGCCCCCGGTGCTCCTCGTCGAGCGGCACGGCTCGCTGCACGTCGACGACGTGCGCCGGGCCGCCGCGCCGCTCGGGCTCCAGGTCCGGCTCGCCGCCACGGCCGGCCGCCGGTTGGGGGTGCGGGGGTACGCCGCGGCGCTGGTGTGACGTCAGTGCGGCGGGGCGGGAGCCTCGGGCGGGCGCCCGTAACTGCGCCGCAGGTCGGCGATCGCCACGCCGGCGAGGACCAGCATGGCCGCCGTCGCGGCGAACAGGGTCGGCAGGAACAGTACCGCCGGCGCGACGGTGAGCAGGGCCAGCAGCCCGCCCGGGCGGGACAGCGACACGCGGCTGAACACCTCGTACTCGAAGATCGAGCGGCCGGCCAGGAACAGCGCCGGCCCGCCGAGGAGGACGGCCGCCCAGGCCGGCGGTGTGCGGCCCTCCGGCTCGTGCAGGATCAGGTCGAAGCCGGCGGCGGTGGTCACCACCCCGGCGACCATGAGCAGGTGCGTGTACGGGGCGGTGTGGAGGAACTTGTTCGGTTCCCGCGACGTGGCGATCGCGAGCGGGAGCAGTTCGCCGGACTTGTGCACGTAGATCCGCCAGAACAGCAGCGTGGTGGCGAACGCCACCCCGAACGCGGCGATGTTCTCGACCTCGTGGCGCTCCAGGCTGAACATGGTGCCGATGGTCAGGATGGCGTCGCCGAGCGCGATGATGAAGAACTGCTGGTAGCGCTCGGCGAGGTGCTCGGCGGTCACGTTGCGCTGGGTGCTGGGGACCGCGCCGAGCCCCGGCACCGGGTAGGCGAGCCGGAAGCCCAGGTAGTCGATGGCGAGCGCGAAGACCCACAGGAACAGGCGGCCGTCGCCGGAGACGAAGGCGCCCCCGATCCACGGCACCGCCGAGACGGCGAACCAGATGAAGATGCGGGCGGCCCGCTTCTGGGTCTGCCGGTCGTGGCGGACTGCCGGCATGAGGAACAGGCCCCGGCCCAGGTGGATGGCGACGTACGTGCCGGCGAAGACGAGCCCGCGGGCGCCGAACGCCTCCGGGATGGCGGTGGTCATCAGCAGCGCGCCGAACATGACCGCCGCGATCAGCAGTTTGATCTCGGAGCGTTCGGGGTCGTACATGTCGGTGACCAGCGTGGTGATGGCCCAGGTCCACCAGACGGCGGCCAGGATGACCAGCGCCTGGCCGGCCGCGTGCCAGTCGAGATCCTTGACGAGGCTGCGTGAGATGAGGGCGAGCGCGACCACGTAGACGAGGTCGAAGAACAGCTCCAGCAGCGTCACCCGGCGGGGTGACTCGTCGTGCCGTAAGGGCGGGCCGCCCCGGCGCGGGGCCGGCCCCGGCGAGGCGGACTGCACGGCTGCTCCTGCGGTACCGGGATCGGCGCGGCCGGCCGGCCGCCTTCGTCCGACGGTAGCGAGAGCTGTGTCGGTGCATGCGCCGTACAGGCGAAATGCCCGGCGGTCCCGTCGGGGACCGCCGGGCACCGGCGTCGGTCAGGCGTCCTCGCCGTCGCCGGCGGGGAGGACGCTCGCCGCGTCCGGTGCGCCCGCCAGGACCCGCGCCTGCTGCGGCCAGGTCGCGAGGCTCGGCGCGGCCCGCAGGCCGGCGGCGCGGATGGTCTCCCGCAGTGCCGCCTCGTCCAGGGCGGCCAGCTGCTCGTACGTCCGGATGCCGGCCGCGTTCAGGGCGGCGGCCATCTTCGGCCCGATTCCCTGGATGCGCCGGAAGTCGTCGGCGGCCTTCGCGTCGGCCTTCGGCCGGACCGGCGGGGTGGCCACCGGACCGCGTGCCGTCGGCACGGGCGTCGCCGCAGCCGGTTCGGGGGTGACCTCGGCCGGCTGCTCCGCGACCGGCTCCCGGGGCGCGGCCGTCTCGGCGACGGCCTCCGCGTCGACCGTCGCGGCCTCGGCGGCCTCCGCGTCGACCGTCGCGGCCTCGGCGGCCTCCGCGCGGACCGGCTCGGCGTCGTCGCGGGTGTGGACCTCCGCCTCGGGGGCCGGGCGTGGGGCGACGACCGCCACGTCCGCCGCAGCGGTGGCCGCCGGCGGGGTGTCGTCGGTGGCCGGCGCGGCGTGGTCGGGTGCCGGCACCGGGTCACCCGTCAGTGCCATGTCGGCATGGTCGACCGGGTCCGCGACCGCGGTGGCCACCGGGGCCGGCGCGGGCTCGTCGTCGGCGCGTCCGTCGGGCGCCACGTCGACGATGGGATCGGCGACCGCCGTGGGAGCGGGGTCCACCGTCGCGTCCGGACGTGCGGTGTCGGTGGTGGCGGTGGGCGCGGGCTCGTGCACGACGGCGGTCGTGGCGGTGGTCGGCTCACCATCCACGGTGGACGCGGCCGGCGCGGCCCCCCGCCGCCTGAAGACGGCCCACCCGGCGGCGACGCCCACCGCCAGAGCCACGACAAGTATCAGCCAGTCCGACCACGCCACGGCAGACCTCCCTATCGGTTCGCGAGTCAGTCGACAAAAACCCGCCGCAGCTTGCCACATGCGCCGGCCGGTACGACAGCACGCCTCCACGGCTGGCCCCGCAGGTGGGACGGGTTGTACCCGGGGTGCCCGTGACACGACGGACCGTTGCCGTGCGGGGGCTCGCGCACGCGTGCGGACCCCGGTACGCGACCGGGGTCCGCACGCGACGCGGCGTCAGTCCTCCTCGCCCCGATAGGTGTAGAAGTCGTCGACGAACCGGCGGGCCAGCCGGGGCACCCGGCTGGTGACGCCGAAGTAGCCCCGCGCCCCGAGCAGGGCGAGCCGCCCGACGACCGGCTTGTACATGCGGTCGTCGCCGCTGGTGCCGCTGCGGTTCAGGGAGTCGGCCACCCGCGCGAACCCGTACGGCACCATGACCGCCTCGTAGTCGGCGACCGCCTGCACCAGCGTCTTCTCGCCCGCGGCGGCGAGCCGAAGCTGCCGGCACAGCCCCGCGGCGTCCCGCAGGGCGGTGTTCGCGCCGACCCCGCGACCGGGTGTCATGGTGTGGATGGCGTCGCCGAGCAGGGTGACGGTGCTGCTCTTCCACGGTGGCACCGGCTCACTGGTGGCCACCTTGATCGGTAGGGCGCTGCCCGGGTCGGCGTGGGCCAGCAGGTGCCGCAGGTGCGGGTGCCAGTTGCGGGTGAGGTGCAGGGCGAGCCCGATCAGCTCCTCGCCGCGGCGGTGCATGACGTCGGACGGGAACCGCCGGGCGGTGCTCCAGATGACCAGGTTCACGTTGTCCCGGGTGTTGTCGTGGGCCCGTCCGGGCCAGGCTTCGAGCAGCGCCGCGTCGGCCGGGTCGAGGCCGGGCTTCAGCGTGCCGTCGCGGTCCCACGGGAACTCCATGACGTGCAGGACCCCCATCATTCCGCCGGTGCCGAAGATGAGGGAGATGCCCTTCTCGACGCGCTCGGGCAGCAGCGCCCGCACCTCCTCGGTCAGCGGGATCCGGGTGGCGATGTTGATGGTGCCCGCGTCCCGGGTGACGGCGTGCGGCAGGTACTGGCGGCGCACCGCCGAGTGGGTGCCGTCCGCCGCGACCAGCAGGTCGCCGTCGGCGTTGCTGCCGTCGGCGAAGTACGCGGTGACGGTGCCGTCGTCGCGCTGCTCGTACCGGGTGAGGGCCTTGTCGAAGTGCACCACGTCCTCCAGGCCGGTGAGTAGGACCTGGCGCAGCGTCATCCGGGCGACGGACCGTTCGGTGTTCACCGGGTCGGTGTCCGGCCGCAGCGGGAACGAGGCGGTCTGCCGCATCCGCTGGGTGATGACGTTGAAGTAGCGGGGGGAGCGCGCGCAGGTCGCGAGGTAGGTGCGGAACAGCTCCGGCGGGAGGCACTCCCGCAGCGCCCGGCTGCCGGTCGGCCCGATGCCCACCCGGTAGCCGAGCAGTCCCTCGCCGCGGGTGCGGTACCGCTCGTGGACGGACACGCTGATCCCCGCACGGCGCAACCCCTGCGCCAGGCACAGCCCGCCGGTGCCGGCCCCGATGACCAGGACGTGTGGTCCGCTGGCGGACACGACACGCGTCCCGGGTCAGCCGGCCACGCGGGGCGCGGCGGCGTCCGCGGCGTCCCAGCGGTAGAAGCAGCCGGCGATGGCGTCGCGGGGTGAGCGCCAGGTCGGCAGGTACGGGGTGGTGTGCGCGGAGAGCCGCTCGTTGACCTGCCGGTAGAGCGGGTGGTTGCGGGCGCCGGCGAGGGCGTCCGGGTCGACGTCCGCGGTCTCCATCAGGTGGACGCACAGGTCGTGCAGGCAGTACAGGGACCGGTGCGTCACCCCGGTGAGGCCCGGCAGTTCGGTGGCGTCGGACTCGGCGAAGATCTGCGCCACGCGGCCCTCCGCGCCCGGGATGATCCTGCTGACGATGACTAGACGGCTCATGGGACTCCTTCCGCCGGTGGTGCCCGGGCCGGTGGGCCGGGTGGTGCGGTCCACGCTGCCCGGGCGGCTGTCACCTGCCCGTCACGCCGGCTCCCGGCCCGGTGACGCGGGTCAGCGGGCGCGGGGCGTCGCCCGCTCGGCCGCCGGCCGGCGTACCGGGGTGTCGCGGCTGGCCTGCCGGATGGGCCCCAGTGTCTCGTCGAGCAGGGCGGTCATCGTGGCGGACGGCTCCAGGCGCAGCTCCCGCCGCAGCAGGTCCCGGTAGACGTAGAACGCGTGCACCGCTTCGAACGCGTTGCCCTCGGCGAGGTGGATGCGGACCACCAGACGGTGCGGTGTCTCCCGCAGCGGCTCGGCGGCCATCGCCTCCAGCGCCGCTTCGAGGGCCTCGCCGTGCCGGCCGGCGGCGAGGTAGTGGTCGGCCAGCCCCTCCAGCATGTGCAGCCGCAGCTGCCGCAGCCGTTCGCGTTCGGCCAGCACCCAGTCGTCGTACCAGCCGGGCAGCAGGTCGTGGCGGCCGGCGGCGAGCGCCGCGGCGGTGCACGGGTCGTCGCCGTCGCGGACCCGGGCGGCGGTGCCGACGAGCGCGTCGACGTCGACCCGGACCACCGGTCCGAGCCGTACGGTGTCGCCGCTGGTGGTCAGCGGGCAGCAGGGGTCCTGCCGTAGCCGCCACAGGGCCGTGCGCAGGGAGGACAGCGCGCGCTCCTCGGGGGCGTCCGGCCACAGCAGCCCGGCCAGGTGGCTGCGGGTCGCACCGGGGCGCAGGCCCACCAGCGCGAGGACGCGTTGCAGGCCGCGCGGCACCACCACCGGGGTGTCGCCGTGCAGCAGCCGGAACCCGCCCAGCAGGTGCAGCCGGATGGGCGCCCCCGCGCGGTCCCCGGCGGTCGGCATGGACGGATCGACGGCCACGGCGTACCCCCTGCGGAACGCTCGTCGGAGAAACCTCGACTGGTGTCCCGGCGCGGCTGCCCATACCCCGGTGTCGGGTCCCTGTGCCGCGGCACGGCGTCGCGCGTCACGGCCGCCGGGCTGACCGTGACGAAGATTATCAATCACGGTCACTCTGAGTCAACGTGTCGGTCGGGGTGTCGACAGCCGCGAAACCCCTTCTGAACTGCGCATAGTCGCCTCCGTCCGACTGTGTCTCCACAGCGGATGCACAGCTAGCGTCAACGCATCGTCACCAAAAAGCCGGGTTCGGCGTCGGACGGTGACGCGGTGGTGACGCCGACGGGGCCAGGGTGTCGCCAGTCGTCCGGCTCGGTCGGCGTCCGGCGCCACCGGCGTCCGGCGCCGTGGGGGGAGGCCCATCCATGGACCGTTCGTTGATCGTCGCGAAGGTCGACCCGACCGCCGAGGCGCGCGTCGCGGAGATCTTCGCCGAGTCCGACGCGACCGAGCTGCCCCGCCTGGCCGGGGTCCGGCACCGGTCGCTGTACCGGCTGCACGACCTGTACGTGCACCTGCTGGAGACGGACCTGCCGGGGGAGGGCGCGGTCGCGGCGGTCCGGGGCCACCCGGAGTTCGCCCGGGTGAGCGACCGGCTGCGCCCGTACGTCTCGCCGTACCTGCCGACGTGGCGGGAACCGCGCGACGCGATGGCCCGCTGCTTCTACCGGTTCGACGCCCCCGGGGCGGGGTCGTGACCGCCACGGCACCCCGCGACGAGCAGCTCTGGTCGCGCTGCGCCGGCTGCGCCAGCCTGCTCTACCGCAAGCGACTGCGGCGCAACCTGGACGTCTGCCCCGAGTGCGGCACGCACGCCCGGCTCGACGCACCCGCACGACTGGCGCAGCTGGTCGATCCCGGGTCGTTCACCGCCCTGCCGGACCGTGCCGCCGCGGTGGACCCGATCGGCTTCGTCGACGTCCTGCCGTACCCGCGCCGCCTCACCGCCGCGCGGGCCGGTACCGGGCTGGCCGAGGCCGTCGTCTGCGGCACCGCCCACATCGGCGGGCACCCGTGCGCCCTCGCGGTGATGGACTTCCGGTTCCTCGGCGGCAGCCTGGGCTGCGCGGTCGGCGAGCTGATCACCCGGACCGCCGAACGGGCCCTCGCCGAGCGGGTTCCCCTGGTCCTCGTCACCGCCTCCGGCGGTGCGCGGATGCAGGAGGGCGTCCTGTCGCTGATGCAGATGGCCACCGTCAGCCAGGCCGTCGCCGCGCTGCGGGAGGCCGGCGTGCCGAGCGTCAGCGTCCTCACCGACCCGACGTACGGCGGGGTGGCCGCCTCCTTCGCCACCAACACCGACGTGGTCATCGCCGAGAGCGGCGCCCGGATGGGCTTCGCCGGCCCCCGGGTGATCCGCCAGGTCACCGGCCGGGAGCTGCCCGACGGCTTCCAGACCGCCGAGTTCCTGCTGCGGCACGGCCAGGTGGACATGGTGGTGCCCCGGCACGCCCTGCGCGGCCGGCTCGCGGCGCTGCTCGCCACCGCCGGCGGGCGCCGGGGCGCACGTCGCGGCGTACCCCGGCAGGAGCGCCCGCCGGTCGACGCGACACCGGCCGGCGGGCCCGGCGTGCCCCGCGGCGGCGAGCGGGACGCCTGGGAGACGGTCCGGCTGGCGCGGCATCCGGGACGGCCGACCACCCTGGACTACCTGGAGTCGGCGTTCGACGGCTTCGTCGAGCTGCACGGCGACCGGCTGGCCGCGGACTGCCCGGCGATCGTCGGCGGCCTCGCCGAGCTCGCCGGACGGCCGGTCATGGTGATCGGGCACCAGAAGGGGCACACCACGGCCGAGCTGATGGCCCGCAACTTCGGGATGGCCAGCCCGGCCGGGCACCGGAAGGCGCTGCGGTTGATGCGGCTCGCCGCCCGGTGGGGCCTGCCGGTGGTCACCCTCGTCGACACCCCGGGCGCCGACCCGGGGGTGGGCGCCGAGGAGCAGGGCCAGGCGGCGGCGATCGCGGAGAACATCCTCACCCTCACCACGCTCCCCACGCCCGTCGTCGCCGTCATCACCGGCGAGGGCGGCAGCGGCGGCGCCCTGGCCCTGGCGGTCGCCGACCGGGTGCTGATGCTGGAGCACGCCGTCTACTCGGTGATCAGCCCCGAGGGGTGCGCCGCGATCCTCTGGCCGGACCGGTCCGCGGCTCCGCAGGCCGCCCGGGCGTTGCGGCTGACCAGTGCGGACCTGCGCCGCCTCGGCGTGGTCGACGCCCTGGTGGCCGAGCCGGCACCCGCCGCGCACCAGGATCCGGCGGCGGCCGTGCGGGCGGTGCGGGAGGCGGTGCTGGCGCATCTGCTGCCGCTGCTCGACGTGCCCACCGCGACCCTGGTCCGCCGGCGCCGGCAGCGATTCCGTCGCTTCGGCGCGGCGCGCCTCGGCACCCGGGTGGGTGCCCGGTGACCGCCGGGACGGCGCCGGTCGGCGTACCGGCGGTGAACGGCGGCGCGGGCGACGGACCCGCCGGTGCCGGCCGACCCCCTGGCACCGGGGTCCCGGCCGGCACCGGCGCCCCCGCCGCCGGCACGGCCCCGGCCGGCGCCACGGCCCCCGGCGGCACCGGCGTCGCGGCGCCGGCCACCGTCCCGCCGGCGCGGGGCGGGACCGGCACCCCGGACGCGGCTGGCGTGGTCGACCCGGCCCCGGCCGACGCGGTGGCCGGGCTGCGCCGGCACGCGCGGGAGCTCGTGGCCGACCTGGACGGGCCGGTACGGCGGATCCTGCTGCGCAGGGGCGACACGGTGCTGGAGGTGGAGTGGCACCCGCCGGCGGAGAGCGTCCAGCCGCTCCCGGCGACCCCGGTCGAGGTGCCGGCCATCGCCCCGCCGGCATCCCCACCGCCAGCCGCCGGGCCGGCCCGGCACGCGGTGCGCTCGCCGATCGTCGGCACCTTCTACCGGGCGCCGGAGCCCGGCGCGGCGCCGTTCGTCGCGGTCGGCGACCGGGTCCACCCGGGCCAGGTCGTCGGCATCGTCGAGGCGATGAAGCTCATGAACGAGGTGACCGCCGACCGGGCCGGACGGGTGGCCGAGATCCTCGCCGACGACGGCCAACCGGTCGAGTACGACCAGCCGCTGCTCGCGCTGGACCCGGCCTGAGGTGGTGGGGCGATGTTCGGGAAGGTCCTCATCGCCAACCGGGGCGAGATCGCCCTGCGGGTGCTGCGCGCCTGCCGAGAACTGGGAATCCGGACCGCGGTCGTCTACTCCACGGCGGACGCCGACTCGGCCGCGGTACGCCTCGCCGACGAGGCCGTCCTCATCGGACCGGCGGCGAGCCGGCGCAGCTACCTCAACGCGGCCGCGATCGTCGAGGCCGCCCGCCTGGTCGGCGCGCAGGCCGTGCATCCCGGCTACGGGTTCCTCTCCGAGGACGCCGACTTCGCCGAGATCTGCGCCGACAACGGGCTGACGTTCGTCGGCCCGCCCCCGCACGTGATGTCCGTGCTGGCCGACAAGTCGTCGGCGCGGGCGCTGATGCGGCGGGCCGGGCTGCCCCTGCCGGCGGGCAGCGTCGCGCCGGTGCCGACCGCCGCCGACGCCGCCCGGGTGGCCGCCGAGGTCGGCTACCCGGTGATCGTCAAGGCGGCCGCCGGCGGGGGCGGGCGCGGGATGACGGTCGTGCACACCCCCGCCGACCTGCCCCGGGCGTACGCGCGGACCCGCGCCGCCGCCCAGGTCGCGTTCGGCGACGACCGGGTGTACGTCGAGCGCTACCTCACCGGCGCCCGGCACGTGGAGGTGCAGGTGCTCTGCGACGCCCACGGCAACGGGGTGCACCTGGGCACCCGCGACTGCTCGGTGCAGCGCCGCCACCAGAAACTGGTCGAAGAGGCCCCGGCGCCGGCGCTGTCGGCCGGCACCCTGGACGCGATCGCCGACTGCGCCCTGCGCGGCGCGCTGGAGGTCGGCTTCACCGGCGCCGGCACCCTGGAGTTCCTCATCGACGCGGAGGAACGCTTCCACTTCCTGGAGATCAACTGCCGGATCCAGGTCGAGCACCCGGTCACCGAGATGATCACCGGCATCGACCTGGTGCACGAGCAGCTGCACGTGGCCGCCGGCGTCCCGCTGCGCTGGCGGCAGGAGGACATCCGCCCGCACGGCGTCGCGATCGAGTGCCGGGTCAACGCCGAGGACCCGGACCGGGACTTCGCGCCGACCCCCGGCCGGCTGGAGCGCTTCGTACCGCCCGGCGGGCCGTTCACGCGGGTCGACACCCACGGGCGCCCCGGCTACCTGATCGGCCCCCACTACGACTCGCTGCTGGCGAAGGTGGCCGTCTGGGCGCCCGACCGGGAACTTGCCCTGAACCGGCTGGAACGCGCGCTCGACGAGTTCGACGTCGCCGGCCCCGGAGTCCGCACCACCATCCCGTTCGTCCGCCGCGTGCTCGACGACGCCGGCTTCCGCAAGGGGCGCTACTGCACCGGCCTGGTCGACCAGTTGCTCGCCGTCCCGCCCGTCGCACCGAGGAGGAACCCATGACCGTCACCCACGGCCGCCCGCTCGCCGCCGACATCACCGACATCCTGGTGACGCACTGCGGGCTCGACGCCGAGGCCGCCGCCCGCGCCCCGGCCGCCTCCCTGGAGGAGCTGGGCATGGACTCGCTCGCCCTGCTCGAACTGTCCGCCGTGGTGGCGGACCGCTGGCAGGTGCGGATCCCCGAGCAGACCGGCCAGCTCAGCATCGCCGCCGTGGCGGAGCTGGTCGCGCGGCGCGCCGAGCCGCCCGGCCACACCGAGAACAGCATTGTCATCGCCGCGCCGCTGCCGCTGGTCTGGGACGTCACCAACGACGTCGCCGGCTGGCCACGGCTGTTCACCGAGTACGCGCTTGCCGAGATCCTGCACCGCGACGGGGACACCGTGCGGTTCCGGCTCACCATGCACCCCGACGAGAACGGCATCGCGTGGAGCTGGGTCAGCGAACGCACCGCCGACCGGGCCGGCCGGGAGGTGCGGGCACACCGGGTCGAGCCGGGCCCGTTCGAGTACATGCGGATCCACTGGCGCTACACCGAGGAGCCGGGCGGCACCCGGATGACGTGGGTGCAGGACTTCGCCATGAAGTCCACCGCGCCGGTGGGCAACGCCGAGATGACCGACCGGATCAACGCCAACAGCGCGGTGCAGCTCGCGGTCATCAAGGAGAAGATCGAGCGGCTGGCGGGGGGCCACGATGAGTGAGCAGATCCAGGGACTGGTCTCCGCCGCCGACGTGGCCGCCGACACCCGCCGCGGCGGCGAGCTGCGGGTGCTGCTCGGCCCGCGCACCGTCGGCAGCACCTCCGGCTTCATGGGCGTCGCCACGCTGCGGCCCGGGGACCGCATCGCCGAGCACTACCACCCCTACAGCGAGGAGTTCCTGTACGTGGCGCGCGGCGCCATCACCGTCGACCTCGACGACGAACCGGTGGCCCTGGCCGCCGGCGAGGCGTTGTTCGTCCCGGTCAACGTCCGGCACCGGCTGCGCAACACCGGCACCGAGGACGCCGAGGTCGTCTTCCACCTGGGCCCCCTCGCACCCCGCCCCGAACTCGGTCACGTCGACACCGAGCTGGTCGCGCAGCGGGGTGGGTCGTGAGCGCGAGGACGCGCGTTCCGGGTCGGCTCGCGTGGGACGCGGTCGAGCCGGAATGCGCGCTTGAGCCGGGGTTGCGAGCCCCGCGGTCGCGAATTGAGGTGACGTCGTGACCGGGCGCCGGTCGGTGGTGACCGGTGTCGGGGTGGTCGCCCCCGGCGGCGCCAGCCGGGACCGGTTCTGGAAGGCGATCACCGAGGGGCGTACCGCGACCCGGCGGATCACGTTCTTCGACCCGTCGCCGTTCCGCTCCCAGATCGCCGCCGAGTGCGACTTCGACCCGGTGGCCGCCGGCCTCACCGACGCCGAGCGCCGCCGCGCCGACCGGTACGTGCAGTTCGCGCTCGCCTGCGCCGCCGAGGCCGTCGCCGACGCGGGCCTCGACCTGACCGACGCCCAGCGCGACCGCGCCGGCGTCGTGCTCGGCACCGCCGTCGGCGGCACGATGGCGCTGGAACAGGAGTACGTCGCGGTCAGCGACGGCGGCCGGCGCTGGCTGGTCGACGCCGCGCGCGGCGGCCCGTACCTCTACCAGGCGCTGGTGCCGAGCAGCCTCGCCGCCGACGTGGCCTGCCGGTACGGCCTGCACGGCCCGGCCCAGGTGGTCTCCACCGGGTGCACGTCCGGCATCGACGCCATCGGGTACGCCCACCAGCTCATCACCGACGGCGAGGCCGACGTGGTGCTCGCGGGCGCCGCCGACTCACCCATCTCCCCGGTCACCGTCGCCTCCTTCGACGCGATCCAGGCGACCAGCCCGGACAACGACGACCCGGCGCACGCCTCCCGCCCGTTCGACGCCGACCGGCACGGCTTCGTCCTCGCCGAGGGCGCCGCGGTGCTGGTGCTGGAGGAGGCGGAGCACGCCCGGCGGCGCGGCGCGCACGTCTACTGCGAGGTGGCCGGGTACGCCAGCCGCAGCAACGGCTACCACATGACCGGCCTGCGTCCGGACGGATTGGAGATGGGGCTCGCCATCGCCGACGCCCTGAAGCAGGGCCGGATCCGCCCGGACCAGGTGTCCTACATCAGCGCGCACGGCTCCGGCACGCGGCAGAACGACCGGCACGAGACCGCCGCGTTCAAGCGGGCGCTCGGCGAGGCCGCGTACCGGGTGCCGGTCAGCTCGATCAAGTCGATGGTCGGGCACTCGCTCGGCGCGATCGGCTCGATCGAAATGGCCGCCTGCGCGCTCGCGATCGAGTTCGGCGTGGTGCCGCCGACGGCGAACTGGACCACCCGCGACCCGGAGTGCGACCTGGACTACGTCCCCAACGAGGCCCGCGAGCTGCCGGTCGACGTGGCGCTGTCGGTGGGCAGCGGATTCGGCGGCTTCCAGTCGGCCATGGTGTTCCGTCGGCTGCCGGCGGTGACGCCGTGACCGGCGCGCGCCGGTACGCCGCCCGCCCACGCGGGGCGGTGCCGCGGTGACCGCGCGGGCGGTGGTCACCGGGATCGGCGTGGTCGCGCCCAGCGGCATCGGCGCCGACGCGCACTGGCGGACGGTGGTCGCCCGCACCCGCCGCACCGGCCCGATCACGCTGTTCGACCCGACCGGCTACCCGACCCGGTACGGCGGGGAGGTGCCCGGGTTCGACGCCGCCGCGTACGCCGACAACCGTCGGCTCGTCCAGACCGACCGGTGGACCCACCTGGGGTTCGCGGCGACCCGGCTCGCCCTGGCCGACGCCGGGCTGCCCGACCGGGCCCCCGACCCGTACGGCTACGCGGTCACCCTGGCCAGCTCCTCGGGCGGGAACCTGTTCGGGCAGCGGGAGCTGCAACGGCTGTGGGGCGGGCCGACCCGCACGGTCGGGGCGTACCAGTCGATCGCCTGGTTCTACGCGGCCAGCGTCGGCCAGCTCTCCATCCACCACCAGTTCAAGGGGCCGTGCGGCGTGCTGGTCGCCGAGACGGCGGGCGGGCTGGACAGCCTGGCGCACGCTGCCCGGGCGGTCCGCCGGGGCACCCCGGTGGTGATCGCCGGCGCGACCGAGTGCCCGCTCAGCCCGTACGCCCTCGCCTGCCAGCTGGCCTCCGGGATGCTGAGCGACGTCGCGGACCCGGAGCGGGCCTACCGGCCGTTCGACGCCGCGGCGAGCGGCTACCTGCCGGCCGAGGGCGGCGCGGTCTTCGTGGTGGAGGAGCTGGGGCACGCGCTGGCGCGCGGCGCCCGCGTCTACGGCGAGGTGAGCGGGTGGGCCGCCACCCACGACGCCGTCCACACCGGACCGGACAGCGCCGGCGACCCCGCGCAGTACGCCCGGGCGATGCGACTGGCCCTGGACCGGGCGGGCGTCGGTGCCGACGCGGTGGACGTGGTGCTGCCCGACGCGCTCGGCGTCCCCCGGTACGACCGCAGCGAGGCGGCCGCCCTGCGCGCCGTCTTCGCCGACCGGCCGCCCCCGGTCACCACCGCCAAGCCGCTGACCGGGCGGGCCCACCAGGGCGGGGCGGCGCTGGACGTGGCGACCGCGCTGCTCGCGTTCGCCCACGACACGCTGCCGCCGTCCGCCGGGCCGGACGACGTGGCGCCGGGCTGCGAGCTGGACTTCCTGCGGGCGCGCCGGCGACCCCGCAGCCGGGTCGCGCTGGTCTGCGCGCGCGGCTTCGACGGATTCAACAGTGCGCTGGTCCTGCGTGGAGCCGCGCCGACGGAGGGGAACGGCGCTGGTCCTGTTGGCGCGCCGACGGAGGGGGACGCATGAGCGAGCGGAGCGGGCGCGGCGCGGGGGAGTCTCGTGGCGGCGCCGACCGGACGGAGGCGGCGGCATGAGCGAGAACGGCGAGCGGCGGGCGCGGGTGGTGTTCCTGGTGCGGGTGCCGGAGGAGCGGACGGCGGCGTTCCTCGCCGCGTACGAGGCGGTGCGGCACCTGGTCGCCGACGGCGTGCCCGGGCACCTGGTCGACCAGGTCTGCCGCTCGTCGACCGACCCTGAGCAGTGGCTGATCACCAGCGAATGGGCGAGCCTCGCGGACTTCGAGGCATGGGAACGCAGCCCGGAGCACCGCGACCTGGTGCGCCCAATGCGGGAGTGCTTCACCGACGCCCGCTCCGTGCGCTTCCACATCCACGCCCAAACCCCAACCCTGACCCCCGCCTGACCCCACACCACACCACGCCCCCCGCCCCGCCCCCGCCCGCCCGCCGCTCTCCGCGATCTTGCAGTTCCTGCCCCGGCGAATGCCGTAAATGGCGTGAAGCAGGGGCCGAAAGTGCAAGATCGCGGAGAGCGGCGTGTTGCTGGGCCGGCCGGGGGGTCGGCGCTCCCGGGGCGCCATCGGCCGTTCGGGTGGCTGGGGGTGCCGTACGCACGAGGTGTCATCCGTTGGTTACGCTGTGCGGGCGTACGCGCCCGATCCTGCCCCGCGAAGCGGCTGTCGGCAATCCGGCCGGCCGCCCTTTCTGATCTAGCCATTTGCATCTAGCAATGGATCTGAGGCCTGCCGTAGGGTCTGCCGCAGCACCCCGACGATCGCTTCTTATGGGCAGAGATGCCCTATTTTGTGCTGGGCGGTGAACGGCAGTGAGCGTGGACCCCTCGACCGAAGATCCTAAGGCGACAGACCCCGGATGGGTCGACGACCTTTTGTTCGCCGGTCGGCCGACCGACGTTTGTCTCCGTCTGCCCGGCCCCGTCGACCGGGGCACGCTGCACCGGCTCGTCACCGAGGCGCAGGGCCGCCTCGCCGATGCGGGGCTGCGTCCCGGCGGTGCCGCCGCGCTGCGGATGCCGCCGTCGCTGGCGTACGTGGTGAACCTGCTCGCCACCTGGCGCAGCGGGGCCCAGGCGATCCTGCTCGACCACCGCCTCACCGACCACGAGGTGGGCCGCGCGCTGGAGCGGCTGACCCCGCAGGTGGTCGTGGCGCCGGTCCGCACCGGCGGCGGCGGGCTGCGCGTCTTCGTCGACGTCACCGAGGGCGTCACCCCGTACGCCGACCGGCCGGCGGTCAGCGGCCACGCGGTGATCCAGCTCAGCTCCGGCTCCACCGGTCCGTCCAAGGTGATCGGCCGCACCGCCGCCGACCTGGTCGCCGAGGTGCACCGGTACACCCGCATCGACGGGGTGGCGCTGCCCGGCGAGCGGATCATCCTGCTCCCGTCGATGGTCCACGTGCTCGGGCTCGTCGGTGGCCTGCTCTACGGGCTGCACGCGGGCGTCGAGCTGGTCCCGCCGGAGCGGCTCAGCGGCGACGCGGTGCTCGCCGCGATCGCCGCCGGCGACACCCCGGCCACCGTGCTGGGCGTGCCGTTCCACATCGGACTGGTCGCCTCCACCCGGCCGGACCGCCCGCTGCCGCAGTTCAAGCGGATGACCACCGGCGGAGAGCTGGTGCCGGCGGCCGTGGCCCGCGCCTTCACCGACCGGTTCGGCGTCCCGCTGGGCAACATGTACGGGATGACCGAGGTCGGCGTCATCGGCACCGACCTGTACGGGCGGTACCGGCCGTCGATCGCCCCGGCTCCGGCATCGAGGTGCGCGAGGTGACCGGCGAGCTGTGGGTGAGCTGCCCCGCCTCACCGTACGTCGGGCTCACCGACCCCACCCGCTGGTCCGACGGGTGGCTGCACACCCGCGACGCCGGCACCGTCGACGCCGACACCGGCCTGGTCACCGTGCGCGGCCGGCTCGACTCGCAGGTCTCCGTCGGCGGCATGAAGGTCGACCTGACCGAGGTGGAGGCCACCGTCGCCGACCTGCCCGGTGTCGCCGCCGCCGTGGTGGTCTGGGACGACGGCATCACCGCGTACGTGCAACCGGACGGGCCGCTGTCGGAGGAGGTGCTGGACAAGCTGCTCGCCGAGCGGCTGGCCGGCTACAAGCGCCCGCGCACCCTGCGCCTGCTCGATCAGCTGCCGCGCACCACGACGGGCAAGCTGGTCCGGTCGACGGACGCGCTGCGGACGGCGGCGACGCCGTGACCGGCCCGCTGCACCGCCTCGACGACCTGCCCGTCCCGCCCGACCGTCTCCTCGACGACGACCTCCACCGGGCCCGCCGTGCCGGCGACCGCGACCGCCAGCACCAGGTCCCCGCCGGTACATGGATGACCGACCCGGACGGCGGGGCTTCCCGGCACCGGTCGCAGCAGTGGTCCCGCACCGTCGGGCACGGGTACCCGCCGGCGCAGGCCACCGTCGCGCAGCCCGACGCCGAGCGCCTTCCCGACGGCCTCCTTCGCGGTCCACAACCGCAGGAAGTCCCGCTCCCGTCCGGACGGTGGCCGGCCGGCGAGCCAGGCCGCCTCGGCCGGGTCGTACCAGCGGCCGGCGAGGCCCAGCGCGGGCAGCGGCCGGCACCGCTCGACGTCCACGCCGACCGGCCCACCCGCCCGTACGGCGACCACGATGATGCCGCCGGTGCGGCTCACGCTGGCCGGCACCTCGGCCGGCCCGGGGGCGGCGTCCACGTCGGACGCGAAACGGACCAGCGGGCCCCCGCCCGGCCGGTGACCCACCACGAACTCCGCATCGGGGCGGCCGAGCAGCGCGGCGGCGGCCCGCCGCAGCGGCCTCCCGGCGGCGGCCGGCCGACCGCCGGCGTCCCCGCCGATCCACACGTACACGGTGTCCCGACCGGGCACCGGTAACTGGCTCACGGAGAGAGGTTAACCATGAGAGCCGAGGTCCGCGCCTTCGTCGTCGAGCAGCTCGCCGACATGAACTACGACGTGGAGGACATCGACGACGACACCACCCTCGGCCCCTCCGGGGTCGACCTGGAGTCCCTCGCCCTCGCCGACCTGGCGGTCCGGGTCGAGGACCGGTACGGGCTGACGTTCGCCGACGACGAGTCGGAGAAGCTGGCCCTGATGACCGTGGGCGAGTTCACCACGATGGTCGCCGACCGGGTCGCCGGGGCGACGAGCGACCACTCCTGATGGCCGGTCAGCCCGACCTGGGGCGAGCTGACCTGGTGACCATGCTCGCCGAACTCACCGGCCGACCGGCCACCGACGTGCCCGAGCGCATCGGCTCGATGGAGCTGGCCTGGCTCGTGCACCTGGTCGAGCAGCGTTTCGACCGGCGGCTCGACCTCACCGACGACCAGCTCGCCGGGATCCGTACCGTCGACGACGCCCTGGCGGTCTTCCGGACCTCCCTGACCGTCGCCGCCGATGGCTGAGCCGGCCGGCGTCCGGGTCACCGCCGTGCACGCGACCAGCGCTCTCGGCCGGGGAGCCGAGGCGCAGTTGGCCGGGGTGCTCGCGGGGATTCCCGCGTTCCGGCCGGTACGCCGGTTCGACACCGGGCCGCGCCGGGTCGACGCCGCCGCCACGCTGCCCGACGCCGGTGACCTCGCCGCCGAGCTGGCCGAGGCGGTGGAGACGGCGTGCCGGTCCGCCGGGCTCGACTCCGGCCGGCGGGCCGGGGCGGCCCTGCTGCTCGCGGTGCACGGCGGGGCGGCGGTGCCGGCGCTGGCGGCCGGCCTCGCCGCCGCCACCGGGTTCCCGGACGTGCGGACGTACACCACGGCCTGTGTGTCGGCGACCAGCGCGGTGGCCGACGCGGCGGCGCTGATCCGGCGCGGTGACGTCGACCGGGCGGTGGTCGCCGCGGGCTACCTGGTCGAGCCCGACCAGTACGCGCTCTTCGACGCCGGCCGGGCCCTCGCCACCGACGCGGCGGTCCGCCCGTTCAGCGCCGGACGCACCGGGCTGCTGCTCGGCGACGGCGTCGCGGCGGTCGTGCTGGAGCGCGCCGACGTGGCTCGGCGGCCGGTGGCGGACCTGCTCGGCTGGGGCCGCGCCGGTGACGCCTTCCACCCGTGCCAGCCGGAGCCGACCGGGCGCGGTCTGGCGCGCGCGGTCGCCGCCGCGCTGCGCCGGGCGGGGCTGGCGGCGGACGACATCGGGTACGTCAACGCCAACGCCACCGGCACCGGGTACAGCGACGCCGCGGAGGCGGCGGCGCTGCGGACCGCGCTCGGCCCGGCGGTCGCACACACCCCGGTCAGCTCCACCAAGGCCCTGCACGGGCACGCCCTGGAGGCCTCCGGCCTGCTCGAGCTGGTGGTGACCGTGCTGGCGGTACGGCACGGCAAGCTGCCGGTCAACGCCGGCTGGCTCGGCCCCGACCCGGACTGCCCGCTGGACGTCATCCGGGACGCGCCCCGCCCGGCGGCCACCCGGTACGCGCTCACCCTCAACGCCGCCTTCGGTGGCGCCAACACCGCCCTGCTCGTGGGTGCCGCATGACCGGGACGCACACGGCGACGGTGCGCGCCGAGGCGGCCTGGCCGGAGCCCGGGGACGGCGCGCCGCCACCGCTGCCCGGGTTCGTCCACTCGACGTTCAACCCGCTGGTCGCGGCCGTCGCGGACCGGTGCCTGACCCGGGCGTACGGGCGGGCGCCGGCACCGGACGGCGAGCGGACCGCGGTGGTGCTGGTCACCGCGACCGGCGACGACGCCAGCGCCGCGCACGTCCGCGCCACGGTGGCCGGCGGCGGCCGGCCCGGCCCGCTGTTCTTCTTCCAGTCGGTGCCGAACAGCGTGGCGGGGCACGTGGCCGCCCGCTGGGGGCTGGGCGGTCCGGTGGTCTGCCTCGCACCGGGCGGCGACCCGCGCGCCGCCGGGCTCGCCGAGGCCGACCTGCTGCTGCACGACGGCGACGCCGACGCGGCGTTGCTGGTCCTGATCGAGACGGCATCGGACGGCGGTGCGGAGTCAGCCGTCGCGATGCTCCTGGGGGGAGGAAACCATGAGTAAGAGGGCACTGCGCGGCGTGCTCGCCGCCGACGAGCTGATCGGGGCGGGCAACGTGCTGGCCCGGGTGCTGGCGCACGGCGCCGACCCGGACGGGCCGGGCCTCACGTTCGACACCACCGTGGACGGGCACCCCGCCGAGACACCACTGACGCTGGGGCAGCTCGACGAGCGGGTCGCCGCCCGCGCCGCGTGGCTGCACGAGCGGGGGATCGGGCCGCGCGACCCGGTGGCCGTCTGGGCCACCGCCGCCGCCGACATGGTGCTGAGCTACCTCGCGCTGACCCGCCTCGGCGCGATCCCGGCGCTGATGAACGGCAAGCTGCGCCCGGAGATCGCCGCCGAGTACATCCGCCGGCTGCGCGGCGTCGCGGTGCTCGCCGACGACGCGCACGCCGCGCTGCTCGCCGGGCACGACCTCGGCGTGCCGGTGCTCGGTACGCCCACCGAGGCCGGTACGGGCGACCCGGCCGCCGCTCCCGCCCACTACCGGCACCACGCTGATGATCCGGTCGTCATCACCCACACCTCGGGTACCACCGGGGTGCCGAAGGCGGTGCTGCACTCGCACGCCAGCCTGTTCGCCGCGACGCGGCACCTGCTCTCCATGCCGCAGGCGCAGGGCACCAGCCGGATCCTCAACGCGCTGCCCGCCCCGCACACCGCCACCGTGCTCATGGTCAACCAGGCCCTCGGCAACCGGGCGGAGATGTTCCTCCTGTCCGACCAGGGCGGTGAGCGGGTGCTCGACGCGATCCAGCGGTGGCGCCCGGACGGCGTGTTCGGCTTCTCCGTGACGTGGGCGGAGCTGGCCCGGTTCGACCTGTCCGCGTACGACCTGGAGTCGGTGCGGCTGTGGTTCAACACCGGCGACTCGTCGCACGAGCCGCACATCCGCCGCCTGGTGGCGGTCGGCTCCCGGGACGTGATGACCCGCGAGGGCGTCACCCGGGTGCCCGGGTCGGTGTTCATCGACGGCCTCGGGTCCAGCGAGATGGGGCACTCGATGTTCCACGTCACCCACACCCGCGACACGAACCGGTACGGCCGCTGCATCGGCCGCCCGTACCACTTCACGAAGGTCGCGGTGCTGGACGCGAACGGCGACCCGGTGCCGACCGGCGAGGTGGGCTGGCTGGGCATCGACTCGCCGTCGCTGTTCCGGGGCTACTGGAACGACTCGGTGACCACGTACCGGTTCCGGCAGCGCGGTTGGTACCTGACCGGCGACCTGGTGTACGCCGACGCCGACGGCCGCTACTACCACCTGGACCGGGCGGTCGACTCGGTCGACGCCGGCGACGGGAAGCGCTTCTACACCGCGCTGTCCGAGGAGCGGATCCTCGCCGCCTGCCCCGACGTCACCGACTGCACCGTGGTCATCGTCTCCGGAGGCGGCCGGGTCGTCACCGACGTGCTGCTGGAACTGGCGGCCGGCGCGGACGAGACCGAGGACCGCACCGAGCGGGTACGGGGCGCGCTGGGCGCCGACGTCGGCGCGACCCTGCGCCGGGTGGTGCCGGTCCGTTCCGACGACATTCCGGTCACCGTCACCGGCAAGGTCCGCAAGGTCGTCCTGCGGGAGCGCTACCTCAGCGAGGCGACCTCGTGACCGCGGTCATCACCGGGATGGGTCTGTTCACGCCGGTGGGACGCGGCGTCGAGGCCACCTTCGACGCGCTGTGCACCGGCCGCTCCGGCCTGGTCCGCCCGCCCGAGGGGCATCCGGCGGAGGGTTCGCTGGAGGTCGCCGGGGTGCTGCCCGAGATCGACCCGCGCACGGTGTCGTCCGGGCCGGACACGAAGGTGCTCGACCGGATCGTGGTGCTGGCCCTGCTCACCGCCGCGGACGCGCTCGCCGACGCCGGCATCGAGGTGGGCCGGGACGTCGCTCCGGGACGGATGGCGGTGATCGTCGGCGGGGTCGGCGGGATGGCCACCCTGGAGGCCCAGGTGCTCGCCCGGGCCGCCCGGGGCCGCGCGGCGGTCAACCCGTACCTGCTGACCGGGATCCTGCCGAACATGCCGTCGGCGCGGATCGCCATCCGGTACGGCATCCGCGGCTACAGCTCCTCGGTCGGCACCGCCTGCGCCTCGGGCGCGCAGGCCGTGGCCGACGCGGTGCGGCTGATCCGGGCGGGCGAGGCCGACGTGGTGCTGTGCGGGGCCAGCGAGGCGCCGCTGTTCCCCACGTTCGCCGACACCTTCGGCAATGCCCGGGCGCTCGCCCGGGGCTGGGACGACCCGGCGGCGGCGAGCCGCCCGTTCGACACCCGCCGCAACGGCTTCGTGCTCGCCGAGGGGGCGGCGCTGCTGGTGCTGGAGAGCGCGGAGCACGCCGCGGCGCGCGGCGTGAGCGGGTATGCCGAGGTCGCCGGCTACGGCGTGACGACCGACGCGTACCACCCGACCGCGCCACGGCCGGACGGCGCCGGCGCGGCGGAGTGCATGCGGCGGGCGCTCGCCGGCGGTGGGGTACCGGCGGCGCAGGTCGGCTACGTCAACGCGCACGGCACCGGCACGAAGCTGGGCGACGTCGCGGAGGCCACGGCGCTCGCCGAGGTCTTCGGCGAGCACGGCGTGCCGGTCAGCTCCACCAAGGCGCTCACCGGCCACCTGCTCGGCGCGTCCGGCGTGCTGGAGGCGGCGGCCACGGCGCTGGCGCTCGGGCGGGGCCTGCTACCGCCCACCTGGAACCTCGACGACCCGGACCCGGCCTGCCCGGCCGACCACATCCGCAAGGAGCCCCGGGCGACCGAGACCGGCTACGCGCTCACCAACTCCTTCGGCTTCGGCGGCCAGAACGTGAGCCTCCTGCTCGCGCGGGCCGCCCGGCCGAGGCGGTGACGGCACACGAATCCGCGGGCGGGTGACGCCCGCACGGCAGTCACGGGGGGAACTGTGCGAAGGGCTGGGACATGGACATCCGTGGTATAGACCACATCGAACTCTACGTGGGGGACGCCCGGCAGGCCGCCTTCTACTTCGGCCGGGCGGTGGGTTTCCACCTGTGCGGCCAGGGCGGCCCGGAGACCGGGCTGGTGGGGCAGCGGTCGCTGCTGCTGCGGCACGCCGACGTCCGGATGGTGCTCACCTCGGGGCTGACCGCCGAGCACCCGGCCTCGCGGTACGTGCAGCGGCACGGCGACGGCATCGCCGTGGTGGCGCTGGAGGTCGACGACGCCGCCGGGGCGTACGCCGAGCTGGTGGCCCGGGGCGTGACCGGAGTCATGCCGCCGACCACCGTCACCGGCGCGGACGCCGAGGTCGTCGTCGCCGAGGTGGACGGCTTCGGCGACGTGGTGCACCGGCTGGTCGAGCGGCGCGGGGACCGGCGGGAGTTCCTGCCGGGCCTGGTCGAGATGCTGCCGCCGGAGGACGACGCCGGCGAGGAACTGCTCGCCGAGATCGACCACCTGGCGGTGTGCGTGCCGGCGGGGCAGCTCGCCGGGACGGTCCGGCAGTACCGGGAGGTGTTCGGCTTCGCGGAGATCTTCCACGAGTACATCGAGGTCGCCGGCCAGGCGATGAACTCGACGGTGGTGCAGAGCCCGTCGGAGCGGGTGACCCTGGTGCTGCTGGAGCCCGACACCACCCGGCGGGCCGGGCAGATCGACGCGTTCCTCGACCAGCACACCGGCGCCGGGGTGCAGCACCTCGGGCTGCGCACCGACGACATCGTCGGCGCGGTGGAGACGCTGCGCCGGCGCGGGGTGCGCTTCGCCGGCACCCCGGGCAGCTACTACGACCACCTGGAGGCCCGCGTCGGCCGGGTCGACGCGCCGCTGGAGCGGCTGCGTGAGCTGGGGGTGCTGGTAGACCGCGACCACGGCGGCCAGCTGCTGCAGATCTTCACCGAGTCCATGCACGTGCGCCGCACGCTCTTCCTCGAGCTGATCGAGCGGCGCGGGGCGCGGACGTTCGGCAGCGGCAACATCAAGGCGCTCTACGAGGCCAAGGAACGGGAGCTGGCCGCGGCGGGGGCGACACCCGCCGTCGCGGCCGCCACAGCCCAGGGGGTGACGGCTTGACCACGACGGAGTTCGACCCGACGCTGACCGCCGAGGAGGAGGCGCTGCTCCCGTCCGACGAGGACGTGGCGTTCTACGCCGAGCACGGCTGGTACCTGTCGAAGAAGCTGCTCACCGACGACGAGGTGGACGCCCTCGCGGCGGCCACCGACCGGTACTACGCCGGGGAGCGGGACCGCCGCCTGCCGGTCCGCCCGCCGAAGCTCGCCTACTGGGACCCGTCGAAGGGGCCGGTGCAGCGGCACAACGACTACGTCCACCACGAGCACGACGGCCTCGGGGCGATCCTGCGCAAGCCGCTGATCGGGGCGGTCGCCGCCCGGCTGGCGCAGGCCGAGGAGATCCGGGTTTTCCAGTCCACCCTGATCTACAAGCCGCCCATCGACGGCGAGCCGTCGAACATCGTGCCCTGGCACTTCGACAAGCACTACTGGGCGTCCTCGTCGTCGGAGAGGATGCTCACCGCGTTCATCCCCTTCCACGACTGCGGTGAGGAGATGGGCACGATCACGATGGTCGACGGCTCGCACCGCTGGCGGGAGATCGGCGCCGACGACACGGTGGTGCGGCACTTCGCCGAGCGCGACCGCGACCAGTTGGAGGACATGCTGGCGCGCAACGCCACCCACAACGGCGCCGAGATCCGCAAGATCCCGATGGTGATCCCCAAGGGACACATGAGCTTCCACCACTGCCGCACGTACCACGGCAGCGGCGCCAACGTCAGCGGACGGCCCCGGCAGGCCATCTCGCTGCACCTGCAGGACGGCGACAACGCCTGGCGGGCGTACCCGCTCTCCGACGGCACCCTCGCCGCGTACAACCACGACGTGCTGGTCCGCCGCACCCACGACGGGTGGCCGGACTACGCGGACCCCGAATACTGCCCGGTCATCTGGCGCCACCGCGCCCAGCAGGGAGGCTGAGTCATGTCACGGTACGACTGGGGGAAGACGCACCCGGGCATCGAGCGCCTGGAGAAGGCGGTGACCGCCCGCCGGGACGTGGTGGTGCGGCACCCGCTCTACGCCAACCTCGACACCCACGAGGCCCTCGTCACCTTCATGGAGCACCACGTCTTCGCCGTGTGGGACTTCATGTCCCTGCTCACGTCCCTGCAGCGGCAGCTCACCTGCGTGACGGTGCCGTGGATCCCGACCGGCCCCACCGGCAGCCGCCGGCTCATCAACGACATCGTCATGGTGGAGGAGAGCGACGAGCTGGGCGACGGCTATATCAGCCACTTCGAGCTGTACGTGCAGGGCATGAGGGAGGCCGGCGCCGACACCGGGCCGGTGGAGCGCCTGATCGACCTGCTGCGCGCCGGCCGCCCGGTCGCCGAGTCGCTGGCCGAGGCGGGCGTGCCCGAGGCGTCGGCGGCGTTCGCCGGCACCACCTGGCGGATCATCGAGACCACCCCGGTGCACTGCCAGGCCGCCGCGTTCGCGTTCGGGCGGGAGGACCTGATCCCCGAGATGTTCACCCAGGTCGTCGCCGTCAACGAGCGGACGCACCGGCTGCACAAGTTCGTCGACTACCTGGAGCGGCACATCGAGGTCGACGGCGAGCAGCACACCCCGATGGCGATGCAGATGCTCGCCGACCTGTGCGGGGACGACGACGCGAAGTGGCAGGAGTGCGCCGACACGGTCAACACGGCGCTCGCCGCCCGGGCCCGGCTGTGGGACGACATCCTGGCGGCCATCAAGGGGCGCGGGTGACCGAGGCCGACCCGGTCCGGCTCTACCGGACCGTACGGCTCATCCGCCGGTTCGAGGAGCGGGCGATCGACCTCGTCCGCTCCGGCCACGTCGTCGGGGGCATCCACCCCTACCTGGGCCAGGAGGGCGTCGCCGCCGGGGTGTGCGCGGCGCTGCGCCCCGGCGACGTGGTGGCCGGCACCCACCGCGGGCACGGGCACGTGCTCGCCAAGGGCGCCGACCCGGCCCGGACGATGGCGGAGCTGTGCGGCCGCGTGACCGGCCTGAACCGGGGCCGGGGCGGGTCGATGCACGCCGCCGACTTCGCCGTCGGCGTGCTCGGCGCGAACGCCATCGTCGGTGCCGGCGGCGCGATCGTCACCGGGGCGGTCTGGGCGCGTCGCCGCCGTGGGGAGGACCTCGTCGGGGTCAGCTTCCTCGGCGACGGCGCGGTCAACGAGGGGATGCTGCTGGAGGCGTTCAACCTGGCCGCGCTGTGGCGGGTGCCGGTGCTGTTCGTCTGCGAGAACAACGGCTACGCCACCACGATGCCGGTGGCCGGCGCGGTGGCCGGCAGCATCACCGGCCGGGCCGAGGCGTTCGGGATCCCGGCGTCCGTGGTGGACGGTCAGGATCCGGAGGCCGTCCGGGCCGCCACCGCGGCCGCCGTCGGCCGCATGCGCGCCGGGGGTGGCCCCGAGTTCATCGAGGCCCGTACCTACCGCTTCGACGCCCACCACACCTTCGAGCACGCGGTACGCCTCGACTACCGGCCGCCGGAGGAGGTGGCGCGGGGCCGGTCCCGGGACCCGGTGGAGATCGCCGGCTCCCGGCTGGCCCCCGACCGGCGTGCGGAGGTCGACGCGTCGGTGGAGGCGGAGCTGGACGCCGTGGTGGCCTTCGCGCTGGCCGGACCCGAGCCCGACCCGGCCGGCGCGCTGGAGCACCTGTACGCCAGCGGGCTCACCGCCCGCGCCGGAGGTGGGTAGATGCCGAGGCTGTCGTACCGCAAGGCGCTCAACCGGGCGCTCGCCGACGAACTGGCCCGCGACGAGGAGGTCTTCCTGCTCGGGGAGGACATCCGGGTCGCCGCGTCGAACGTCACCGCCGGGCTGCTGAAGCGCTTCGGTCCCGAGCGGGTCCGCGACACCCCGCTGTCGGAGCAGGCGTTCACCAGCTTCGCCACGGGCGCGGCCCTCGCCGGGGCGCGACCGGTGGTGGAGTTCCAGATCCCGTCGCTGCTGTTCCTGGTCTTCGAGCAGATCGTCAACCACGCGCACAAGTTCCCGCTGATGACCGGCGGGCAGTGCGCGGTGCCGGTCACGTACCTGGTGCCCGGCTCCGGGTCGCGTACGGGGTGGGCGGGGCAGCACTCCGACCACCCGTACAGCCTGTTCGCCCACGTCGGGGTGACCACCGTGGTGCCGGCCACCCCGGCGGACGCGTACGGGCTGCTGGTGTCGGCGATCCGCTGCGACGACCCGGTGGTGGTGTTCGCCCCGGCCGGCGCGATGGAGGTGCGCTCGGACGTGGACGTGGCTTCGTTGCGGCCGGTGCCGCTCGGCCGGGGCCGCGTGCACCGGCGCGGCGACGACGTCACCGTGGTCGCTGTCGGACACCTCGTCCACGACGCCCTCGCGGTCGCCGACGACCTGGCCGACCAGGTGTCGGTGGAGGTGTTCGACCCGCGCACGCTGTACCCGTTCGACTGGGACGGCCTGCTCACGTCGGTGTCCCGCACCGGGCGGCTGGTGGTCGTCGACGACTCCAACCGGTCCTGCGGCATCGGCGCGGAGGTGATCGCCAGCGTGGTCGAGCGGGTGCGGCTGCACGCCCCGCCGCGCCGGGTGACCCGCCCGGACGGCGCGGTGCTGCCCTTCGCCCCGGCGCTGGACCGGGCCGTGCAGCCGGGCCGCGAGCAGCTGCGATCCGCCATCCAACACCTCATGAAGGACGGGTGACAGATGACCGACGTCGACTATCGCTGGCCGTCCGCCGCGCAGGCGTGGCTGGACCTGCCCGCCGACCTGCGTACCGACCTGGTGGCCGCCGGAGCCGACTCCTGGCGGGAGATCTTCGACGGCCGGGCCACGTACAACAAGCAGTGGCGGTTGGCCCGCCCACCGGTGATGGACGAGACCTCCCTCGGCGTGCTCAACGCGGTCTGCGACCGGCTGGCCCAGCTCCTCTTCGAGGCCTGCCGGCGACGGGCCGCCACGGCGGGGGAGCTGCGCCGCCTGCTCGGGGTGCCCGAGGGTGAGACCCGGCTGCTCGACGACGCCGAGCCGCTGAGTGACGGGCTGCTGGCGGCGTTCCGGCCCGACGTGCTGCTCAGCGACGGGGTGCCGTACGTGGTGGAGTACAACATCGACAGCAGCCTCGGCGGCGCGTTCGACGCCGACACCACCGTCCGGCGGTTCGTCGACGTCTACCGGCGGCGTGGGCTCACCGACCGCGCCCGGCTGGAACCGGCCCCCTCGGCCGTCGACCTGCGGTTCGCGGCCATCCGCGCCGGCCTGGCCCTGCCCGACGGGGCCCGGGTGGCCATGCTCATCGACTTCGACGCCGAGTACCCGGGGCTGGACGACCCGGAGCGGTTCTTCCGGCTGCTGTCGCCCGTGGTCGACCGGGCCGCCGCGCACGGGCTGGACCTGGTCATCGCCCCGGTGTCACAGGTGACACTGGACTCCTCGGGCCGGCTGGTCGCGCGCGGCGCCCCGGTCGACGGGGTGTTCCGGCTGTTCGTGCCCAACCGGGTGACCCCGAGCGCCGGCGTGGACGCCCTGGAGGCGGCGGTGCGGGCGCGGAGCGTACCCATGTGGGTGTCGGCCGCGGCCTGGCTGATCGCGAACAAGCAGGTGTTCGCGTGGCTCTGGGACGACGCCGACGCGCTGCCGGCGGCCGACCGCGACCTGGTCCACCGCTACGTGCCGCGCACCTGGATCCTCACCCCGGACCTGGTGGACCGGGCGGTGGCCGACCGGCGCGACCTGGTGGCCAAGCCCGCCGACGGCTCCGCCGGGGTGGACGTGCTGATCGGCCGGGAGACCGACGCGGACACCTGGCGGGACGGGGTGGGCCGGTTCGCCGCGCGGGGCGGGTTCATCCTCCAGAGCTACGTGAAGGCCGAAGACGTGCCGCTGGACTTCGTGCACATCGAGACCGGTGAGACGGTCTCGGCGGACGTGCCGTACAGCATTGCGCCGTACCTGTTCGGCCGCCGGCCGGCCGGGGCGTGCATCCGCACCGGCTTCCCGGGCTGCGACGGGGTCCTCAACCTGGCCCGCGGCGTCCTCCTCTCCGGCCTCCTGGTGGTGGACTGAGGGCCGGCCCCGCCGCCCCCGGCCGCCCCGGCCGCGTTGGTCATGAGGTGAGCGGGCTCCGGTGCGGCGTGTCGCCCCGCCAACCTCATGATCAACGCTGCTGGGCGGGGGAGGTCCGGGGGTGGACGTGGTGGGACAGGCGGCGGAGGGTTTCCGCCGCCGCTATCGCGTCGCTGCGGGCGCTGCCGTGACGGCCGTCGCTGCTGTAGATGGACGGGTCGGCGGTCAGCGGATGGTCGGTCAGGTGTACGTGGATCGTGCCCAGCCGCTCGGCCAGGGCACGGGTGTGCGCGGCGAGACGGCGCATCCGCGTCCCCAGGTTCGCGCGGTGCACCTCCGGCACGGCGGGGCTGTGCGACACGTCGAACATGCCCACCGTGATGACGTCCGCCCCGGCCGCCTGCAACGCCTCGACCATCGCGGCGAGCTCCGCGTCCACCGCGTCGGCGTCGTACGCCGGCCGGAACGCGTCGTTGCCGCCGCACACCACCAGCGCGAGATCGGGCCGGAACTCCAGCGCCGGGCCGAGCTGGGTCGCCCGCACCTCGTGCGCCCGCAGCCCCCGCAGGCCGAGGTTGAGGTACGCCAACTCGGGCGCGGCGGCGCGCAGCTCGGCGGCGATCCGGTCGGCCCACTGCACGTCCGGGTAGCCGTCGACCGGCTCGCACAGCCCCTCGGCCACGCTGTCGCCCAGCACCGCGAAGCGCCGCCACGGGTGCCCGCGCAGCAGGTCGGCGCTCTCACCCTCCCGCAGGCACCACGGATCCGTCGCTTCGGTGAGCGTCGATGTCATGCCGGGACGCTAGCGCACGGACGGGCCCCTTGATAACACCCGTGGCGGCATGATGGGTCCGTGGTTCAGGTGGCGGTGTGCGGGCCGGCGACGGCGACCGACGTCGAGCTGGCGCACGCCCGCCGGGTGGGGGAGCTGCTCGCCGAGCGCGGCGTCACCGTCCTGTGCGGAGGCGGTGGCGGGGTGATGTCCGCGGTCGCCGCCGGCGCGCGCTCCCGCGGCGGCCTGGTGATCGCCGTACGCCCCGACGACGGCTCCGCCCCCGGCCCCGCCGCCGACGTCTCGGCCACCGTCGTCACCAACATGGGGCAGGCCCGCAACGCGATCCTGGTGTGGAGCGCGGACGCGGTGATCGCGGTCGGCGGCTCCTGGGGGACGTTGAGTGAGGTGGCGCTGGCGATGCGGCGCGGCGGCGTCCCGGTGGTGGCGCTCGGCGGTTGGCGGATCGTCGACGCCACCGGCGTCCCCGTGCCCGGCGTGCGGCACGTGACGACGCCGGAGGAGGCGGTCCAGGCGATCAGGGATTCCTCCTGTTGAGATCTCGGAAGACCGCTCAGCCGGCCGGGAAGCTCAGGGCAGCAGGGACAGCAGGTCGCGGGGGCGGTCACGGTCAGGTCGGTGGGGGCCGACGGGTCGTACTGGTGACCCCAGCCCGCCGCGACGGACCGGGCACCCGCGGACCGGGCGGCCCGCAGGTCCAGCGGCGAGTCACCGACGTAAACGAGGCTAGCGGAGGAAGTCGGCCGCGTCAGGACGGCGCCGGCCCGGCGGCACGGTGGGCGGCGGCCAGGCGTTTCGGGGCGCGGGCGTACCAGGCCTCGACGATCAGCTCGGTCAGCTCGGCGACACCGATGCGGTCCAGCCGGATCAGGACGGCCGGGTACCCGTCGAAGTGCGGGGTGGTGAAGTAGACGGACGGGTCGTCGGCGAGCAGGGCCTCCTTGGCGCCCACGTCCGGGACCTGCGCACCGAGGATCGGGCCGTCCGGCGCGGCGTCGCCGAGCGCGTCGAGGTCCGCCCGGCGCAGCGGCCGTTCCCAGACGAACCCCTTGCCCCGCACCTTCCAGGCGGGCACCCCGTCGTACGAGGGCGCCTCGGTCGTCTCCGGCAGGGCCAGCGCGATCCGGCGCACGTCGTCCCAGGTGGCCATGCGCCCGACCATACGCGCCCCGAACCAGCGGCGCGGGCCCGTCGTCAGCCGTCAAGAGGAGACCCCTTCGCCACCGGAGACGGTAACCAGGGGCCCTTCCTTACCGCGCAGCGGTGGGGGGCGGAGGGCGGCGGCCAGGGGGAGCGCGGTGACCACGAGTGTGAACAGCGCCGCCACGACCAGCGCCGGCCCGAGACCCAGGGCGGCGACCGACCAGCCGCCGAGCAGGGCGCCCAGCGGCAGCCCGGCGAACGCCAGCGAGCCGGCCAGCCCGATCACGCGGGTCTGGAGGTCGGCCGGGGGCCGCTCGTACAGCGCAACCCCGAGCAGCGGGTTGACCACGGCGATGCCGATGCCCGACACGAACGTCACGGCGAGCACCACCGACAGGTCCTCGCTGAACGCCAGCACCAGCAGCCGGGGCGGGCCGCTGACCGCCGCGCCGACGGCGAACGTCAGGTCGCGGCGCAGCCGGGGGCCGAGCACGGTGAACAGCAGGTTCCCCAGCAGCGCGCCGGCCGAGAACGCCCCGAGCACGAGCCCCAGCCCGGCCGGGGTGCCCAGCACGTCGGCCACCCACAGCGGGATGTAGACGGCGATGCTCGCGTTCACCACCATGTTGAGCGCCGAGATCACCAGCAGCATGCTGAGCAGCGTGCGGTCCCGCCCGAGGTAGCGGAACCCGTCGCCGAGCGCCCGCAGGTAGCCCTGCGCGGCCGGCGGCGCCGCGGTGGCCGCCGGCGGGCGGACCAGCGCCGCCACGATCAGCGCGCAGACGGCGAAGCTCGCCGCGTCGATGAGGATCGCCGTGGTGACCCCGAACCACCAGATGAGCAGGCCGCCCAGGCCCGCCCCGAGCAGGGTGACCACCCGGCCCAGCCCGTCGTAGACCGACGTCAGCCGGATCAGCTTCACGCCGGCGGCCTCGGCGACCGGACGGAACATCACGTGCTTGATCCGGTCGCCGACGCCGCGCAGCGTGCCCACCACGGCGACCAGCGCGACCAGGGCGCCGAAGCCCAGCCACGGGGTGAGCGCCACGGCCACCATCAGCCCGGCGCTGCCCACGTCCGCGAGGATCGAGGTGCGGCGCAGCCCGATCCGGTCGGCGAGGGGCGGGCCGAGTGCGCTGGAGAGCAGGTACGGCAGCGTCTCGGCGGCCGCCACCACGCCCATCTTCGTCGGGCTGCCGGTGGTCTCCAGCACCAGCCAGGGGATGGCGACGACCGAGACCCGGCTGCCCAGGTTGGACAGCAGGTCGGCGCCGACCAGGGCGACCAGCTCCCGGCGGGGGGTCACGCGCGGCTGCCGATCGAGGCCTCCGGGTGCTCGACGGCGGACGGGTGGTCCGCCGCGTACCGGGCGCGCAGCGCCCGCTTGTCCACCTTGTTCGATCGGTTGAGCGGCAGCGCGTCGACGAACCCCACGCCGCCCGGCGCCCACGTGTCGCTGAGCGTCGTGGTCACCAGGTCGATCAGCTCCGCGCCGGTCACGCCCGAGCCGGGGGCCGGCACGACGTACGCGTACGGCAGTTCGCCGGCCACCTCGTCGGGCACGCCGATCACCGCGGCGGCGCGGACGGCCGGGTGCGCGGCGAGCACGTCCTCGATCGGGCGGGAGTAGATCGGCCAGCTGCGCTGCCGGGTGAGGATCCGGTCCTGCAGGCGGTCGACCAGGTAGAGGTAGCCGTCGGCGTCGAGGTGCCCGATGTCGCGGGTGCGGACCCACCCGTCGACCAGCGTGTCGGCGGTCAGCTCCGGCTGCCCGTGGTAGCCGGCGAAGCGGAGCGCCGTGTGCACCCACACCTCGCCGTCCACACCCGGCGGCAGCACCGTGCCGTCCTCGGCCCGGATCTCGATCCGCACGTCGCCGTACGGCTTGCCGCAGGAGCGCAGCCGCTCCGGGTGGGCCGGGTCTTCCGTGAGCCCCGGCTGGGCGGTGACGACGACCGCCTCGCTGAGGCCGTACACGATGCGCAGCACCGGGCCGAAGCGCGCGATCGCCTGGCGCAGCCGCGTTGGCGCGGCCGGCCCGGCCCCCACGTTGAACATGAACATCGACGAGAAGTCGGCGCCGGGAAGGTCGGGGTGGTCGAGCACCTCGTACAGCATCGGCGGGGTGACGAAGGTGGAGTTGATCCGCTCGGCCGGCACGGTGCGGACGAACGCCGCCGCGTCCCACCCGTCGCGCGGGAACAGCACGCCACCGGTGAACAGGTTGAACAGCGTGGTGATCTGGCCGCTGGCCAGCCACATCGGCGAGTACGACAGGTGCCGCAGCAGCGGGAACCCGGCGGCCCGGAAGTCCGCGGCCAGGGCGAGGATCTGCGTGTAGAAGCTCTCCCGGTGGTGCACCAGCTTCGGGGTGCCGGTGGTGCCGGAGGTCTGGAGGAACGACTCCGGCACCGGCACGTCGACGGGGAGCGCGGACGCGTCCGGCCTCGCCGTCAGGTCCAGATCGACGCCGAGGCCCAGCACGGGTACGCCCGCCAGCCCGGCGGCCAGCTCGCCACCCACGTTCGCCGGATCGCGGGCGTCGTGGACGAGGGCGTCGGGGCGTGCCAGCCGCACGAACTCGTCGATCTCCCGGCGGGAGGTGACCGGGGCGACCCACATCGTCCGGCAGCCCAGCAGGTGCAGGGCGAGCTGGACCAGCGGCGCCTCGACCGGGTTGCCGAGCGACACGAGCACCGCGTCGCCGGGGCGTACGCCGCGCCGGACCAGCGTGGCGGCGAATCCCCGTACCGCGGCGTGCACGTCGGTGTAGGTCAGCCGGCGCCCGCCGCCGACGAGGGCCTCACGGTCGCCGTACCCGGCGAACAGGTCCAGCGCGCGGTGCACGTACCCCGGCTGTGGTCGGTCGGTCATCCGGACGCCCCCACTCCCTCGCCCGCAGCGCTCTGCCGAACGGCGTGCACGGCTGCGGCGACCGCGCCGCCATCCGCAGCCTAGGGTGACCGGGCGAGGACGGACAGGAGCCGAAGGGGCCTCCGGCGGGCCCCGGCGGGACATTTGATCACGTCGATCAGGTCGATTGACGCCCGTCAGCGGCGGCGGCTAGGTTCCGGACCATCGCCCAGGTGAGTGCCGTCGATGGACGGGGCCCTGGGCTGCCAACCATGGAGGTTCAATGTCGACCCCGAAGAGATGGCATGTCGTCACGGCCGCGGCGGCGCTGCTGGTGGCGGGCACTCCCGCCGTGGTGGCCAGCGCCGGTCCGTCGTCCACCGAGGCGGAGCGCGGCCGGACGACCTGGGCGGCCAGTTGGGCGGCCGCGGTCACCCGCGGCAACGCCACCGGTCTGACCAACAACGGCCTCAACAACCACAGCGTCCGCATGGTCGTGCACACCACCGTCGGTGGGCCGGTCCTGCGGGTCCGGCTCAGCAACATGTACGGCGAGCAGGCCGTCAAGGTGGGTCGCGCGACCATCGCCCGCCCGAACACCGCCACCCCCGACGACGTGTCCGACATCGACCCGGCGACGCTGCGCGAGCTGACCTTCGGCGGCGCCACCTCGGCGACGATGAACCGCGGCGCGGAGCTGCTCAGCGACCCGATCGCCTTCCCGATCGGGGACCAGCAGGACCTGGTGCTCACCGTCCACTTCCCGACCCCGACCGGCCCGGTCACCTTCCACGGCCAGTCCCGGCAGACCAACTTCATCGGCGCCACCGACCTCACCTCGGCCGCCGACGGCGCCGGCTTCACCATCCGGCCGAACTGCTGCTGGTTCTTCCTGTCCGGCATCGACGTGCAACGCCGGCACAGCCCCGGCTCGGTGGTGGTCTTCGGTGATTCGATCGCCGACGGCAACGGCAGCACCGTCAACGCCAACAAGCGCTGGCCGGACCTGCTGGCCGACCGGCTCATCGACGCCCGCCCGGACGTCCGCACCCCGGGCGTGCTGAACGCCAGCCTCGCCGGCAACCGGCTCAACCACGAGGGCCCGGAGCCGGGCGCCGGCGGCTTCCCCGGCTACCACGAGCTGGGGCCGAACGCGCTGGCCCGGCTCGACGAGGACGTGTTCGCCCAGACCGACGCCCGCACCGTGATCACCCACCTGGGGATCAACGACATCTGGATGTCGGGCGACTCCGCCGACGCGGTCATCGCCTCGCTGCGGCAGATCAACAAGCAGGTGAAGGCGCGCGGGCTGCGCAGCCTCGTGGCCACCCTGACCCCGTACGAGGGCCACGGCAACCCAGGCGTGTGGACGCCGGAGAAGGAGGCGACCCGGCAGGCGGTGAACGCGTACCTGCGCGGCAGCACGGAGTTCGACGGGCTGCTGGACTTCGACCAGGTGCTGCGCGACCCGGCGCAGCCCAGCCGGCTGCTGCCCGCGTACGACTCGGGGGACCACATCCACCCGAACGACGCCGGCAACCAGGCGTTGGCGGACGCCGTGCCGTTGCGCCTGCTCGGTCTTTGACACCGGTGCGGGCGGCGGGCGACCCCCGCCGCCCGCACCACCGAATCCTGGGGAGGCATCCATGGTGGACGTCGAGCAGTTGCTGACCCGTCTCTACGGCGACGAGGGCCGGCAGGACCCGTATCCCACCTACGCCGGCCTGCACGCGCTGGGGCCGATCACGGCGCTGCCGCCCCGCCCGGAGCACCGGGCGATCGCCGCCGTGGCGGTCGGCTACGACCTCGTCGGCGCGGTCCTGCGGGACCCGGAGTGGTACAAGCAGCCCCCACCGGGCTGGGCGGAACAGGAGATCCTGCGGACCTTCCAGACCTCGATGATGTTCGTCAACCCGCCGGACCACGGCCGGATGCGGCACGTGTTCGCCGGCACCTTCACCCCGCGCCGGCTCGGCGCACTCGAACCGGTGATCCTCCGGGTCGCCGACGAACTGCTGGACGCGATGGCCGACGCCGGGGCCGGCGGGACCGACTTCGTCGCCGACTTCGCGTACCCGCTGCCGGCCCGGGTGATGGCGGAGTTCATCGGCATCCCCGAGGCGGACCTCTCCTGGTACCGGGAGCGGGTCGACCGGATCGACGAGTTCCTGGACGTGGCCGGCAAGACCCCGCAGCGGCTCGCCGCCGCCAACACCGCCGGCGCCGAGCTGCGCGCCTTCTACGCGGACCTGCTGGCCCACCGTCGCCGCAGCCCCGGTACGGACCTGATCAGCGGGCTCGTGGAGGCGGTCGACGCCGGCGGCATCGAGTTGACCGAGGACGAGCTGATCAGCAACCTGATCGTGCTGTTCAACGCCAGCTTCGTCACCACCGTCTACATGTTCAGCAACGGCCTGCCGCTGCTGCTGGCCCACCCCGAGGTGGCCGCCGCACTGCCCGGCGATCCGGAGCTGACCGCGGGTGCCGTCGACGAGATCCTGCGGCTGGAGGCGCCGGTGCACTTCCTGGCGCGGGCGGCGCCGCGCGACGCCGTACTCGGCGGGGTGCCGATCGCCCGCGACCAGAACGTCCTGCTCGTCATCGCCGCGGCCAACCGCGACCCGGCCCGCTTCCCCGACCCGGGCCGCTTCGACCCGCGCCGCTCCGGCCCGCCGTCGCTGGCGTTCGGCATCGGCCTGCACTACTGCCTCGGCGCCGCCGTGTCCCGCCTGGAGGGCCGGCTGGCGCTGCCCCGGCTGCTGTCCCGCTTCCCCCGGCTGCGCATCGAGGAACGACCGACCTACAGTGGCAGCCTCTTCCTGCGCGGCATCGACAAGCTCCTGGTCCACACCGGGGGAGAGGAGCGACCGTGAGCCTGCATCCCCAGGCCGAGGCGTACCGGGCCGCCCGGGCGGCCGCCGGCACGCCACCGCTGTACACCCAGACCCTCGCCGAGGCCCGCGCCGCCGACCTCGCCGCGATCCGTGCCGGCTCCGGCACGGTCGAGCCGGTGCACGAGGTACGCGACACGCACGTCCCTGGCCCGGCGGGCGACCTGCCGGTCCGGATCCACCGCCCGGCCGGCGCCGGGCCGCTGCCCACCCTGCTCTACTTCTTCGGCGGCGGGTGGACGCTGGGCAGCGTCGACACCGCCGACGGGATCTGCCGGCGGCTGGCCAACGCCGTGCCCTGCCAGGTGGTCACCGTCGGCTACCGGCTCGCCCCCGAGGCCCCGTTCCCGGCGGCGGTGCACGACTGCCACGCGGCGCTCCGGTTCGTCGCCGCGCACCCGGCGGAGTTCGGCGCCGACCCGGCGCGCCTGGCCGTCGGCGGGGACAGCGCGGGCGGGAACCTCGCCGCCGCCGTCACCCTGCTGGCCCGCGACGCCGGTCCCCGGCTGGCGGCGCAGCTGCTGGTCTACCCGAACACCGACCAGACCGCCGAGGCGGCCGGTGACGACGACCCGCTGCTGTTCAACCGGCGCTCGGTCGCCTGGTACCGGTCGCACTACCTGGCGGACCCGGCCGACGCCCGGGACCGGCTCGCCTCGCCCCTGCTCGCCGACGACCTGGGCGGGCTGCCGCCGGCGCTGGTGGTCACCGCCGAGCACGACCCACTGCGGGACGAGGGCGAGCGGTACGCCCACCGGCTGGCCGCCGCCGGCGTGCCGACGACCCTCACCCGGTACGCCGGGATGGTCCACGGCTTCTTCGCGATGCCCGGCACCTTCGACGACGGCCGGCGCGCCCAGGACCAGGCGGCCGCTTTCCTGCGGGAGCGGTTCGGGCTCACGGAACCGGCCGAGGCGGCCCCGGTCGGGACGGTGACCGGCGATGTCTGAGACCGCCCTGTCCACGCCGGACGTGCCGCTGGGCGAGCCGCCCGCCCCCGCCGGGCTGGCCGATTTCGCGGACCTGGCGCGCGCGGTGCTGCCCCCGGAGGTGTGGGACTTCGTCGACGGCGGCAGCGGCGCCGAGACCACCCTCGTGGCGAACCGCCGGGCCCTGGACCGGGTCGGGGTGCTGCCCCGTGTGCTGCGCGGCGTGCCCACCCCGCGCACCGACGCCCGGCTGCTCGGCGCCACCCACGCGCTGCCGGTGGCGGTCGCGCCGATGGCGTACCAGCGGCTGCTGCACCCCGACGGCGAGATCGCCCTGGCCGGAGCGGCCGGCGCCGCCGGCATCCCGTACGTGGCCAGCACGTTGAGCAGCGCGCCGATCGAGGAGATCGCCGCCGCCGGCGGGACGGTCTGGTTCCAGCTCTACTGGCTGCGCGACCGGGGGCTCGTCACGGACCTGCTGGACCGGGCGCAGGCGGCGGGCTGCGCCGCGCTGGTGCTCACCGTGGACGTGCCGATCCTCGGCCGTCGGCTGCGCGACGTGCGCAACTCGTTCGCCATCCCGCCGCACGTCCTCGCCGCGAACCTGCCCGCCGGCCGGGACGACCTCGCGCACGCCGCCACCCCGGGCGTCTCCGCGGTGGCCGCCCACACCGGGGAGGTCTTCGCGCCGGCGGTGACCTGGGCCGACCTGGACTGGCTGCGCGAGCGTACCCCGGTCCCGCTGGTGGTCAAGGGCGTCCTCGACCCGCGCGACGCCGTCCGCGCGGCGGAGTCCGGGGCGGACGCGGTGGTGGTCTCCAACCACGGCGGGCGGCAGCTCGACGGCGCGCCGGCCAGCGCCGCGGCGCTGCCCGCGGTGGTCGAGGCGGTCGCCGGCCGGTGCGAGGTGCTGCTCGACAGCGGTGTCCGGGGCGGCGTCGACGTTCTGCGGGCGCTCGCCCTCGGCGCGCACGGCGTCCTGGTGGGCCGCCCGATGCTCTGGGCGCTCGCCGCCGGGGGCCGGGCCGGCGCCGAGACCGCGCTGTCGCTGCTGGCCGGCGAGTTCCGCGACGCGCTCGCGCTGGCCGGCTGCGCCGACCCGGGCGAGGCCCGGGACCTGCGGACGACGGTGGAGTGAGCCGTGGACCTGCACGTGGCCGACCTGCATCCGGCCCTCGACGATCCCGCGCTGAACTCGATGAACTTCCTCAACGAGGTCGCGCAGCACTACCCGGCCGCGGTGTCGCTGGCCGCCGGCCGGCCGTACGAGGAGTTCTTCGACGTCGCGGCGCTGCACCGGCACCTGGACACCTTTCGCCGGCACCTCGCCGACGACCTGGGGCAGGGCCCGGAGCAGGTGCACCGCACGCTGCTCCAGTACGGGCGGACCAAGGGGATCATCCACCACCTGGTCGCCCGCAACCTGGCGGTCGACGAGGAGTTGACGGTCGCCCCGGAGGCGCTCGTCGTGACGGTCGGCTGCCAGGAGGCGATGTTCCTGGTGCTGCGGGCCCTGCGCGCCGGCCCGGACGACGTCGTGCTCGCCGTCGCGCCGACGTACGTGGGGCTCACCGGCGCGGCGCGGCTGCTGGACCTGCCGGTGCGCCCGGTGGCCACCGGACCGTCCGGGGTGGACGCGGGCGACCTGCGCGTCCAGGTGCGCCGGGCGCGGGCCGAGGGGCTGCGCCCGCGCGCCTGCTACCTGATGCCGGACTTCGCCAACCCCTCGGGGACGAGCATCGACGTGGCCGGGCGGCGCGCGTTGCTGGACCTGGCCGCCGAGGAGGATGTCCTGCTCATCGAGGACAACCCGTACGGCCTCTTCCCGGCCGGCGACGCCCGGCGGCTGCCCACGCTCAAGGCGCTCGACACCGCCCGCCGGGTGGTCTACCTGGGCTCGTTCGCCAAGACGGTGCTGCCCGGCGCCCGGGTCGGCTACGTCGTGGCCGACCAGCGGGTGGCCCACCCGGACGGCACGGTCGGCCTCCTCGCCGACCAGCTCGCCAAGATCAAGAGCATGGTCACGGTGAACACCTCGCCGATCGCCCAGGCGGTGGTCGGGGGTGCGCTGCTGGAGCACGGGTGCAGCCTGGTCGCCGCCACCGCCCGCGAGCGGGCCGCGTACACCCGGAATCTCCATCACCTGGTCGACGGCCTCGGGCGGCGCTTCCCGGCGGGGTCGCCGGTGCGGTGGACCGTGCCCACCGGGGGGTTCTTCGTCGTGGTGACCGTGCCGTTCCCGGTCGACGACGCGCTGCTGCACCGCTCGGCCCGGGAGTACGGGGTGCTGTGGACGCCGATGGCGCACTTCTACGACGACGGCGCGCCGGTCCACGCGCTGCGGCTGTCGGTCAGCGCCGTCACCCCGGCCGAGATCGACGTCGGCCTGGACCGGCTGGCCGCGCTCGTCACCGACGAGACGGCCCGGCGGCAGGCCGCCGTCACGGTCGGTTGACACACCGCGTTCACCGCATGGCAATGCGCGACGGCCCCCGTTCCGCCGTCCTGCGTGGACACTCATAATGGTCGGCATGGTCGCCTGGGAGTACGCCCTGCTGGTCCGCCGCTATCAAGGGCAGGGCCGTCAGTTCCACGTCAGCTTCATCTGGTACGCCCCGGACGGGACGCGCCGGGACGTCACGGCGTACGGCGACACCGCGATCGCGCACCTCAACCGCGTCGGGCGCGAGGGGTGGGAGCTGGTCTCCGCGGCCGAGGACGTGAACAACGTGCAGGGCAGCACCGAGGTGCACCGCTACCACCTGAAGCGCCCGCTGGCGGAGCCCCCGTCCGGACGCTAGACACGCGAACTGCGCTTCGTGCTGCTCGCCTTCGCCGGCGTTAAGCTGATCCTCTCCGAGACGCCGGTCGGCAAGCTGCCCATCCCGGTGACCCTGGGCGTCATCGTGGTGACCCTCGCCGTGTCGATCGGGTGGAGCCTCGTCGCCACCCGCGACGCGCGGCCGGTGGACGCCGGTCGGTGACCGGCGCTGAACCCCTCCCGGCCGGCGGCCGTGTCATCTAGGGTCGGAGGCGATCTTGTCGACGAGGAGTCGGAGGACATGAGAGTTCGGCTGCTGGCGGCTGCCGCAAGCACCCTCCTCCTGCCGGTCGCGGTGCCCACGGCGGCCACGGCCGCACCGGGGCGTACCGCCGTCGCCCCCGACGTGCCGTGCCCGCGCGTCGCCGTGCCGGCACCCGCGCCCACGCGGCCGCCGCGGCCGACCCCGCCCCCGGCCGTGGCGGAGGACCGCGAGGTCGGCGGGCCGGCGCTCGCCACCGCCGGCCTGGCGGTACCGCCCGGCGCGCCCCGGCCGCCGGGCGTGACCGCGACGTCGTGGCTCGTCGCGGACCTGGACACCGGGCAGGTGCTGGGCGCCTGCGGCGCGCACGAGTACGCCACCCCGGCGAGCGTGCAGAAGCTGCTGCTGGCCGCCGCCGTGCTGCCGCGCCTCGATCCGGAGCAGGTCGTGACCGTGACGCGGGAGGACCTCGACATCGAACCGGGTTCCTCCGCGGTCGGCCTGGTCGCCGGCGGGCGCTACCGGGTGGAGACCGTCTGGCTCGGCCTGCTGCTCCAGTCCGGGAACGAGGCGGCGAACGTGCTCGCCCGTCTCGGTGGCGGCGCCGAGGGCCGGGCCGGCGGTGTCCGGGCGATGAACGAGCTGGCCCGTCACCTGGGCGCCCGGCAGACGCACGCGGTCACCCCGTCCGGACTGGACGGGCGGGGGCAGTTCACCAGCGCGTACGACCTCGCGCTGATCGCCCGGGTCTGCTTCGCCGACCCCACCTTCCAGCGCTACGCGCTGACCGGGACGCACCAGATCCCCGCCCAGAGCCGGCCCCGCACCAAGGGTTTCCAGATCCAGAACGAGAACCCGCTCATCCGCCGCTACCCGGGCGCCCTCGGCGGCAAGACGGGCTTCACCGACCTGGCCCGCCACACCTACGTGGGTGCGGCCGAGCGGAACGGCCGGCGGCTGGTCGTCACGCTGCTCGGCGCCGAGTCCCGACCCGCTCGCGGCTGGGAGCAGGGCGCCGCCCTGCTCGACTGGGGCTTCGCCCAGCCCCGGGACGCCGCCGTCGGCCGGCTCGTCGAGCCGGGTGAGCTGGACGCGGCGGCGTCCAACGCGTCACCGGCTCCCGAGGGTGCGGCCGCCCGTCCGGTGGCCGGCGGGGAGCCGCTGCCGGAGGGGCTGACCGGACCGGGGCCGCTGATCGTCGCGGCGGTGGCCGGGGTGGCCGGCCTGCTGACGCTGGTGGTGCGTTCCGCCCGGTCACCCCGGCGACGCCGGGGCCGGCGCCGCGCCTGACCGCCGAAAGTTCCGGTGCTCTACCGGAACCGTTTCGGCCGGGTGGGGAGCCTCAGGAACCCGGTGGAGGGGCGGAGCTGTCCCGGACGACGAGCTCGGTGGCGAGCTCCACCCGGGGCGAGTCGATGGTCTCGCCCTGCGCCAGCCGCAGCGCCGTCCGCGCCGCCAGCCGGCCCATCTCGACGAGGGGCTGGCGGACGGTGGTCAGCGGCGGCGACGCCCACCGGGCCTCGGGCAGGTCGTCGAAGCCGACGACGCTGACGTCGTCCGGCACGCGCAGGCTCCGGCGCCGGATCGCCTCGTACACGCCGAACGCCATCTGGTCGCTGGCCGCGAAGATCGCGGTGGGCGGGTCGTCGAGGTCGAGCAGGGCCGTCCCGGCGGCGAACCCGGAGGCGTGGTAGAAGTCGCCGGGCTGCACCAGGCGGTCGTCCACCGTTACCCCGGCCGCCTCCAGCGCGGCGCGGTGTCCGTCCAGGCGGGCCCGGCTGCACAGCAGGTGCGGCGGGCCGGCGACGAAGCCGATCCGCCGGTGGCCCAGGGAGAGCAGGTGCTCGGTGGCGGCGAGCCCGCCCGCCCAGTTGGTCGCGCCGACCGTCGGCACGTCGGTGGCCGGTACGCCGGCCGGGTCGACCACCACCACCGGCACGTTGAGCCGGCGCAGCTGCGCGTGCAGCGGCGGGCTCAGGTGTGAGGTCACGAAGATGACCCCGTCGGTGGCCCGGGCCCGCAGGTTCTGCAACCACTGCCGCGCGGACGCCGGCTGCCGGTGGATCGCCGAGACGACGGTGCCGACCCCGGCGCCGTGCCCGACGTCCTCGACACCCCGGATGATCTCCACTGCCCACGGGCTGTCCAGGTCGTTGAAGACCAGGTCGAGCAGGCCGGCCCGGTGCACGGTGCGGTTGCCCGGCCGCCGGTAGCCGTGCTGGCGCAGCAGTTCCTCGACGCGCTCCCGGGTCTCCGGCGCGACGTCGGAGCGTCCGTTGAGCACACGGGAGACGGTCGGCACCGAGACGCCCGCCTCCCGCGCGATCGCGGTGATGGTCACCCTGCGTCCCTCGTCCGTGTCCACCGAGCCTCCTTCGCCGGCCGGGACGACCGACCGGGCATTCGCCGCAGATCCGGAACGGCTCGCCCGCCCCAGGATCATCTTGCCCCACCGAGGGGGGTTGACGACATGGCGGGGCGGTTCTAGCGTGCGAGCAAGTTACGGAAACGTTCCGGAAGTTTATCGGACACCTTTCGGCCCGCCCACCCCCTACCCCCACCACGAAAGGGCTCGATGATGAGACTACGATCGCGGCTCGCCCGCGCCGTCGCGGTCGGCGCCGCCCTCGCCCTGGCACTGCCCCTGGCCGCCTGCGGCGGCGACGACGCGGGCGGTGAAGCCGACCAGATCCGCATCCTGGTGTACGGCGACGCCACCAACAAGGTGGAGACGCAGATCGTCGACACCTTCAACAAGACTTCGAAGGTCAAGGCCGTCCTGGACACCATCCCCGGCGCCGACTACCAGACCAAGCTCCAGACGATCATCAACACCAACCAGGCGCCGGACGTCTTCTTCAACTGGGGCGGCGGCAGCATCGCGCCGTTCGTCAAGGCCAACCTGCTCCTGCCGCTCGACGACATGATCGCCAAGGACCCGGGGCTGAAGGAGAACTTCCTGCCCTCGGTGTTCAACAGCGCCGTGGTCGACGGCAAGGCGTACGGGATCCCGATGCGGGGCACGCAGCCGGTGATGCTCTTCTACAACAAGAAGGTCCTCGCCGACGCCGGTCTCACGCCGCCGAAGACCTGGGACGAGCTGCTCAACGCGGTCAACGTCCTCAAGGCCAAGAAGATCACCCCGATCGCGCTCGGCGGCGGCGACAAGTGGCCGACCCAGATGTGGTACCAGTACCTCTACGACCGGGTCGCCGGTCCCGAGCTGTTCCGCTCGGCGCTCGGCGGTGACAAGAGCGTCTGGGAGAGCGCGGAGAGCCGCCGCGCCCTCGAACTGATGCGGCAGCTCACCGACGCCGGCGCCTTCGGCACCAACTTCGACTCGGTGAAGTGGACCGACCAGGGCTCGCCGACCCTGCTGTCCACCGGCAAGGCCGGTTTCGAGCTGATGGGCTCGTGGGCGTACTCCACGCACCAGGACTCCAAGCCGGAGTTCGCCAAGAACGACCTCGGGTGGACCGCCTTCCCCAGCATCCCGGGCGGCAAGGGCGACCCGCGCAACGTGGCGGGCAACACCAACAACTTCTACTCGGTGCTGAAGAAGACCAAGCACCCCGAGGCCGTGGCCGAGTTCCTCAAGCTCATGTACTCCGACGAGTTCGTCCAGGCGCAGCTCGGCATCGGCAACCTGCCCACCACCGTCAACACCGAGAAGTTCCTCGACACCGCGGGGAACCCGGAGTACTCGAAGTTCCAGTTCGACATGGTGAAGCAGGCGCCGTCGTTCCAGCTCTCCTGGGACCAGGCGTACCCGCCGGCCGCCACCACCACCATTCACCAGGCGGTGCAGCAGTACACCAACGGGCGGATGGACGCGGACGGCTTCATCAAGGCCATGCAGTCGCTCCAGGCCGGCTGACCTATGGCCGCCACCACCCTCGCGCCCCGGACCACCACCGGGGAGCGGTGGGCCGTGCGACGCCCGGGCGGCGGGGTGACGCTCGCCCGCCCGGGCTTCGCCTGGGCCCTGCCCGCCACGCTGTTCTTCGCCTTCTTCGCGATCGTCCCGCTGGTCCTGGTGGTCGTCCTGTCCGTCACCAGTTGGGCCGGCATCGGCGACGTCGAGTACGTGGGCCTCGCCAACTGGCGGCGGTTGGCCGACGACCCGGTGATGATCGACAGCCTCTGGCTCAGCGTGCTGCTCACCGCCCTCGGCGTGGCCGTGCAGACCCCGCTCAGCCTGCTCATCGGCGTCTGGGCCGCCGGCCAGCAGCGCAACCGGGCGGTGCTCTCGGCGATCTTCTTCCTGCCGCTGCTGCTGTCCGCCACCGCCGTGTCGGTGCTGTGGCGGGCACTGCTCGACCCGAACTTCGGCGTGCCCGGCCAGGCGCGCTGGCTGTTCGGCGACGGCAACCTCTTCGGCAGCCGGACCGGGGCGATCGCCGTGCTGGTCCTCGTGGGCAGCTGGCAGTACATCCCGTTCCACTCCCTGATCTACCAGGGCGCGGCCCGCGCCATCCCCGCTGTGCTCTACCAGGCGGCCGAGATCGACGGGGCCGGGCGGTGGCACCAGTTCTGGCACGTCACGCTGCCCCAACTGCGCAACGCGATGATCACCTCGCTGGTCATCATGGTCGTCGGCGGGCTGACCACCTTCGAGACCGTTCTCATCCTCACCCAGGGCGGGCCGGGCACCGACACCACGATCACCGCCTACTACATGTACCAGCAGGCGTTCCGCAGCTTCGACTTCGGCGCCGGCGCCGCCATCGCCCTGCTGCTGGTCGTGGTGGCCACGGTCATCTCGCTGATCATGGTCCGGGTCTCCGGCTACGACAAGATGCGCTCCACCTTGGAGGGACTGTGACGCGGCACCGTCCGAACCGGCTGGCCGGGATCGGCGCCGTCGCCTGGCTGCTCGTCGTCGGCGTGCCGATCTACGTCATGCTGTCGATCACCGTGCAGACCCGCGAGGGCTACGGCGACAACGGCCCGATCTCCCTGCCGGACACCTTCACCCTCGACAACTACACCGGCGTGTTCTCCCAGGGCTTCGGGCGCTACTTCCTGAACACCGTCGTGGTGACGGCCAGCGTGGTGGCGATCGTGCTGGTGCTCGTCACGCCGCTCGCGTACGCGATCGTGCGCAGCCGCAGCCGCCTCACCGGGCACGTGTTCCGGCTGTTCCTGCTCGGCCTGGCGATCCCCGCGCAGGCGGTCGTCGTACCGATCTTCTACCTGATCAGCACGACCGGCCTCTACGACAACCTGCTCGGCGTCATCCTGCCCACGGCCGCGTTCGCCCTGCCGATCTGCGCGCTGATCCTCAGCGGCGCCATGCGGGACATCACCCCGGACCTGTACGAGGCGATGGCCATCGACGGCGCCACGCCGACCCGGGTGTTCCTGCGCCTGGTACTGCCCCTGTCCCGGGGCGGCATCTCCACCATCGCCGTCTTCTCCGCCCTCCAGGCGTGGAACGGCTTCCTCTTCCCGCTCGTGCTCACCCAGTCCGACTCGACCAAGGTCCTGACCCTTGGTCTGTACAACTTCCAGACGCAGTACGGCATCGACATCCCCGGGCTGATGGCCGCGGTGGTGCTGTCCATGGTGCCCGTCCTGCTCGTGTACCTGACCGCCCGCCGGGCCCTCATCCAGGGCCTGATGGGCGTGGGGGGAAAGTGACCGCCACGTGACCCTGGAACTCGAACCCGGCACCGCCAGCTGGGCCGACCCCGCCCTCGACCTCGACACCCGCGTGGACGCTCTCGTCGCCGCGATGACCCTGCCGGAGAAGCTCGCGCAGCTGTACGGCGTGTGGGTCGGCGCGTCGGCCGACGGCGGCGAGGTCGCCCCGTACCAGCACGAGATGGAGGAACCGGTCGACCTGGCCGACCTGCTGGACGTCGGGCTCGGCCAACTCACCCGCCCGTTCGGCACCGCACCGGTCGACCCGGCGCTCGGCGCGCTGTCGCTCGCCCGTACGCAGCAGCGGATCGCCGCCGCCAACCGGTTCGGCATCCCCGCCATCGCGCACGAGGAGTGCCTCGCCGGCTTCGCCGCCTGGCGTGCGACCGCGTACCCGGTGCCGCTGTCCTGGGGTGCCACCTTCGACCCCGACCTGGTCCGCCGGATGGCCGCCGCGATCGGCGCCGACCTGCGCCGGGTCGGCGTGCACCAGGGCCTGGCGCCGGTGCTCGACGTGGTGCGCGACGCCCGCTGGGGCCGGGTGGAGGAGACCGTCGGCGAGGACCCGTACCTGGTCGGCACCATCGCCACCGCCTACGTGCAGGGCCTCGAGTCGGCCGGGGTGGTGGCCACCCTCAAGCACTTCGTGGGCTACTCCGCGTCCCGGGGCGGGCGCAATCTCGCCCCGGTCGGGATGGGCCCCCGCGAGCGCGCCGACGTGATGCTCCCGCCGTTCGAGATGGCGATCCGGGAGAGCGGCGTCCGGTCGGTGATGGCCGCGTACACCGACACCGACGGTGTGCCGTCGACGGCCGACGAGTCGCTGCTCACCGGGCTGCTGCGGGAGACGTGGGGCTTCACCGGCACGGTGGTCGCCGACTACTTCGGCATCGCCTTCCTGCGGACCCTGCACGAAGTGGCCGGGAGCTGGGACGAGGCGGCGGCCGCCGCCCTCGCCGCCGGCGTGGACGTCGAGCTGCCCACCGTCCGCACCTTCGGCGAGCCGCTGCGGGAGGCCCTCGAAGCCGGCCGGGTCCCCGAGGCGCTGGTCGACCGCGCCCTGCGCCGGGTGCTGCGGCAGAAGGCGGAACTCGGCCTGCTCGACCCGGACTGGAACCCGGTCCCGCCCGTCCTGGATGGGGCGGACCTCACCGACCCGGAGGCGGTCCGGGGCACCATCGACCTCGACCCGCCGGCCAACCGGGCCCTCGCCCGCGAGATCGCCGAGCGCGCGGTCGTGCTGCTCGCCAACGACGGCACCCTGCCGCTGCACCGGCCGGCCCGGATCGCCCTGGTCGGCCCGCAGGCGCATGAACGCACCGCCGTGCTCGGCTGCTACTCCTTCCCCGCCCACGTCGGTGCCAAGCACCCGGAGGTGCCGCTCGGCATCGAGCTGCCCACCCTGGCGGAGGCGCTGCGCCGCGAGTTCCCCGACAGCGACCTGGTCACCGTGACCGGCGTCGCGGTCGACGGCGACGACGTGTCCGGCCTGCCGGACGCCGTCGCGGCGGCCCGCGACGCCGACGTCGTGATCGCCGCCCTCGGCGACCGGGCCGGCCTGTTCGGGCGCGGCACCAGCGGCGAGGGCTGCGACGCCGAGTCGCTGACCCTGCCCGGCGCGCAGCAGGCACTGCTCGACGCGCTGCTGGACACCGGCACACCGGTCGTGGTGACCCTGCTGGCCGGCCGCCCGTACGCGCTGGGCCGCGCCGTCGAGGAGGCCGCCGCGGTCGTGCAGTCGTTCTTCCCCGGCGAGGAGGGCAGCCCGGCCATCGCCGGGGTTCTCAGCGGCCGGGTCGACCCGTCCGGACGCCTACCGGTGAGCGTGCCGCGCCGGCCCGGCGCGCAGCCGTCCACCTACCTGAGCTCCCGCCTCGGCCAGGTGAACGAGGTGTCCAACGTCGACCCGACGCCGGCGTACGGCTTCGGCCACGGGCTCAAGTACACCACCTTCGCCTGGACCGACCTGGTGGTCGACGTGCCGGCGGCCGCCACCGACGGGGAGTTGCGGCTGCACTTCACCCTGACCAACACCGGCGGCCGCGCGGGAAGCGAGGTGGTGCAGGTCTACGCCCACGACCCGGTGGTGTCCGTCGTGCAGCCCGTGCAGCGACTCGTCGGCTATCGGCGGATCCCCCTCGACCCCGGCGCGGCCTGCCGGGTCGAGGTCACCGTGCCGGCCGACCTGTTCGCGTTCACCGGGCGCGACGGGCGCCGCGTCGTCGAGCCGGGCGCGCTCGAGCTGCGGCTCGCGGCGTCCAGCACCGACCCGCGGCTGGTCGCGGCGGTCGGCCTGCACGGCCCGGCCCGGCACGTCGACCACCGGCGGGAGTTGCACCCGCGCTTCACGGTGACCGCCTCGGCCGGCTGAGCAGCCCGTGTTCACCGACCTGCCCGAGGAACAGCTGCGGAGCCGCCGCAGCGCCGTCGCCGACCCGGTCGACTTCGACCTCTTCTGGGCGGACACGATCGGCGGGGCCCGGCTGGCCGAGTGGCCGGTCCGGGCCGAGCCGGTCGAGACCGGGCTGACCACGGTCGACGTGTACGACGTCACCTTCGCCGGCTACGCCGGCCAGCCGGTGCGGGCCTGGCTGCGGGTACCCGCGGAGGCGGACGGGCCGCTGCCGGCGGTGGTGCAGTACGCGGGCTACGGCGGTGGCCGGGGGCACCCGGTCGAGACGCTGCTGTGGGCGTCGGCCGGGTACGCCCACCTGCACATGGACACCCGCGGGCAGGGGTCCGGCTGGAGCCGGGGCGACACCCCGGATCCGGCCGCGGCCGGGCCGGAGGCGCCGGGTGTCGTCACCCGCGGCATCGGCAGCCCCCGCACCTACTACTACCGCCGGCTGATCACCGACGCGGTCCAGGCGGTGCACGCCGTACGCGACCTGCCCTGGGTCGACCCGGATCGGGTGGCGGTCCTCGGGCACAGCCAGGGCGGCGCGCTGGCGCTGGCCGCCGCCGCCCTGGCCCCCGGTCTGCGGGCGGTGGTGGCCGGGGTGCCGTTCCTCTGCGACATCCCGCACGCCGTGGTCACCACCGACGCCCGCCCGTACCGGGAGATCCGCGACTACCTGGCGATCCACCGGGACGCCGAGGAGCGGGTGCTCGCCACCCTCGCGTACGTCGACGGGGTGAACTTCGCCCGGCGCTGCCGGCTGCCCGCCCGCTTCTCCGTCGCACTTATGGACGAGATCGTGCCCCCGTCGACGGTCTTCGCCGCCGTCAACGCCTGGCGCGGCCCCAGTGAGCTGTCGGTGTGGCGGTACAACGGCCACGAGGCCGGCGGCGTCGACGACGACGTGGCGGCGCTGCGGTTCCTCCGCACCCACCTCGCCCCGCCGCCCGCCGGCCCGGCGGACCGGGCCGGGCCGGCCGGTGGCGGGCCGCCGCGCTCAGCCGCGCAGGTCCCGCCGGTGGAGGCCGGCGGCGCCGACGCCGGCGCCGACCAGCGCCAGCCCGGTCATCGTGAGAGCCGCCGGCCAGTTCGGCCCGGTGGCGGGCACGGCCGCGAGGTGCGCGAACGGCGACAGGTCAGCCACCCAGGCGGGCGCGTCGACGCTGTCCCCGACGACCTGGAGCAGGAAACCGCCGGCGGCCGGTAGGGCGCCGAGCCCGGCCACCGCCCGGGGCGCCCACCCCACGGCCAGCACCGCGGCGCCCAGGCAGAGCAGCACGACCGGCAGGACGTTCAGCGTGCCGGCCAGCGCCGCGCCGGGCGGCAGGTCCGCGTCGACGGTCGCCGCCCCGGCCCAGGTGGCCGCCGCCGCGACGGTGAGCAGCACCACCGACCCGGCCAGGACGGTGGTGAGCTCGGCGCCCAGCACCCGTGACCTGGTGACCGGGAGGGCGTACAGCGGGGTCAGCCGCCGGTCGGCCTCCGCCGCCGCGAAGGCGGCCAGGCGGACCGCGGCGAAGGTGCCGACCGGCACGGCGAGCAGGGCGAACAGGGTGGCCACGTACCCGCGGACGCTGCCCAGGCCGGCGAAGCCGGCCTGCGCGGCCAGGTCGGCGAAGCGCGGGTTGTCGGTGAGGAACCGCGTCATCGACGTCGCGAGGACACCGATCAGCAGGAAGTACGCGCCGACACCGGCCGCCCAGCCGGTGAGCGGGCGGAGCAGCCGGCGCAGCGCGAACCCCGGCACCGAGCCGAGCAGGCGCAGGCGCGGCGGCCGGCCGGTGGCGTCGGCCACCAGCCCGGCGCCGACGTCCCGGCGGCCGGCGAGGAGCACCGCCGCCACCCCGACCGCGACCGTGGCGGCGGCCAGCACCACCAGCGGCAGCGTCCGGTCGTCCAGGTACGGGCGGGTCAGCGCCAGCAGCCCGAACGGGGACAGCCACCGCAGCCAGGCCAGCGCGTCCACTCCGTCACCGACCATGCGGGCCAGCAGCCCGACGCCGAGCACCGCCACCGTGGCGCCGGTCGCGCCGGCCCGGGTGGGGAACACCTGGGCGGCGAGGGCGGCCAGCGCGACCGCGAACATCCCGGCCAGGGCCAGGCCGGCGCCGTGCCGTACCGCCCCGGGGACCGGGGTGCCGACGGCGGTGAGCGTCCCGGTGACGGCGGCGCCGACCGCCGCCATCACGGCGACCAGGACGAGCAGGTGCCGGCGCAGCACGGCCGGCAGGGTCAGGCGCCCGGCGAGCAGCAGGTTCCACCGGCCGGACTCCTCCTCGCCCCGGGTGGTCCGGGTGGTGGCGAGCAGCCCCCACACCGACAGCAGGACGGCGAGCACCGTCCCGGTGCGCCAGACGGTGAAGCCGCCGGGGGCGTCGAGCGCGACGGGCTCGCCGAAGAGCGTGCGGATCGCCGGATTCTCGGCCAGGGCGGCCAGCGCCGCGGCGTCGGCCTCGGTGCCCATCGTGCTCTCGTACGTGGCGGCGACCAGGGCGGACATACCGGCGGCGACGGCGAGGACGATAAGGCCGCCGCGCCCGACCTGGCGCGCCGCGAGGCGGCTGACGGCCCGCCGCGCCACCGCGGTGCTCACCGGTCCTCCCCGTAGTAGTCGAGGAAGATCTCCTCCAGGGTGGGCTCCCGCATGCTCACCGCGCTGACGTCGGCCGCCGCGAGCTGCCGCAGCGCCGGCCCGGGCGGCCCGCTCAGCGTGAACCGCACGGCACCCTCGCCGGTGCGCTCCACCGCCTGGACGCCCGGCACGTGGTCGAGGTCCGGCACCGGGCCGGCGAACCGGACCTGGACCTCGGTGCGGTGCAGGGCCCGCAGGTCGGGCACCGCCGCGACGTCGACCAGCCGCCCGGCGCGGAGGATCCCCACCCGGTCACAGACCGCCTCCACCTCCGCCAGTTGATGGGAGCAGAGGAACACCGTCCGTCCGTCGGCGCGAGCGTCGGCCACCGCTCGCCGGAACTCCCGCTCCATCAGCGGGTCCAGCCCGCTGGTCGGCTCGTCGAGGACCAGCAGCGGGGCACGGGTGGCGAAAGCGGCGACCAGGGCGACCTTCTGCCGGTTGCCGGTCGAGTAGGTGCCGGCCGGCTTCGACAGGTCGAGCGCGAACCGCTCCACCAACTCGTCCCGGTAGGCGCGGTCGACGCCCGGGCCGACGGCGCCGAGCAACTCCAGCACCTCCGCCCCGGTCAGCCGGGGCCAGAGCGCCACGTCGGCCGGCACGTACGCGAGCCGCTGGTGGGCGGCGGCGACGTCGGCGGCGTCGATGTCGAAGATCCAGGCCCGGCCGGAGGTCGGGCGGGCCAGCCCGAGCAGCAGCCGGATGGTGGTGGACTTCCCGGCGCCGTTCGGGCCGAGGAAGCCGAAGACCTCGCCGGCGGGAACGGTCAGGTCCAGCCCGTCGAGGGCGGACACGGGGCCGTACCGCTTGGTCAGGTGTTCGGTGCGGATTGCGGGTGCGCTCATGGCAGCCTCCCGGGTCGTCGGGGCTCACGACTGCCGACCAGACTTCCCGGCACACCGGGGGTCAGCGTAGCGCCTGTCGGCAACCGGCGGCCGGCGCCGGGTGCCGGACGCCGCCCGGCCGGCGGGGCGTCTCAGGCGGCGGGCCGTTCGCGCAGCGGCAGCCAGGCCAGCACGTCCTGGATCTTCGCGTCCCAGTACGCCCAGTCGTGGTCACCGGGGGAGAAGTCCACGGTCAGCGGCACCCCCCGTTCGCGGGCGACGTCGACGAAGCGCAGGTTGTCCTCGTACAGGAAGTCGTCCGTGCCGCAGGCGACGTAGAGCGCGGGACCGTCCGCGTCGTACCGGTCGAGCAGCGCCACCGTGTCGTCGTCGGTGCCGGTGACCGGGCGCTCCCCGAAGACCGTGTGCCACACGTCGGCGTCGACCGGCCGGGTGGGGTGGTGCCGGCGGGTGGCCACGTTCAGCGCGCCGGACAGGCTCGCCGCCGCCGCGAACCGGTCCGGATGGCGCAGCGCCCACTTCACCGCCCCGTACCCGCCCATCGACAGACCGGCGACGTACGTGTCCTCCCGCCGCCGGGACAGGCGGAAGAAGTCGTGGCAGGTCGCCGGCAGTTCCTCGGTGAGGAACGTCCAGTACCGGTTGCCGTGCTCCTCGTCGCGGTAGAAGCTGCGTCCCGCCTGCGGCATCACCACGGCCAGGCCGAGCGCCGCCACGTACCGCTCGATCGACGTGCGCCGCAGCCAGATGGTGTCGTCGTCGGTGAGGCCGTGCAGCAGGTAGAGCACCGGCGGGTCACCGGCCGGCGCGGCGCCGGCCATGCCGATCTGCGAGGCCGTGCGCTGCGGCAGGATCACCGTCATCGACGTCGACAGGCCGAGGACGTCGGAGTAGAAGTCAACGCGCATCAGGGCCACGGCAGCCGATGCTACGCGGTGGGCCCGGCCGGGACGGCGGCTCAGCGGTCGGGGCTGTCGGCGGGGGCCAGCACCCGCAACGCGTTGGCGTCCAGGCCGATCCGGATCGGCGTCTCGCCGTACAGTTCGCCGTCGACCTCCACCGGCGCCGGCCGGTCCGTCTCCAGCCAGAGTTGACGCACCGCGAGGAACGGCTCGTCGCCCAGGGTGCGGCGGTGCCCGGTCGCCGCGTTGCGGGCGGTGTCGCGCAGCAGCTCGCGCCGGTGCGGACCACCCACCGGGTACGCGACCAGCAACCGGTCGTCCGCGTTCGCGTCCGCCGTGATCGGCCGGCCGGCGTGGAAGCCGCCGTTGGCCACGTACAGCTGATGCGTGACGAACTCGTGCTCCCGCCCCTCGGCGCGCACCCGGGCGCGCAGCGGACGGTGGCGGGCCAGCAGCGCCAGGGCCGTCGCCGGGTACGCGAGCCGGCCGCTGAGCCTCTTGAGCCGCGGCGGCGTGCTGGCCATCACGTCGGCGGAGAGGCCGATGCCGACGTGGTTGGCGAACCGCAGGTTGCCGACGAGCCCGAGGTCGACGTCGACCACCTTCCCGTCGGTGAGGACCGCGACGGCCGCGTCCAGGTCGAGCGGCACGCCGACGGTGCGGGCGAAGTTGTTGGTGGTGCCCAGCGGCAGCACACCGAGCGCGAAGTCCCGGTGCGCGAGCAACCGCGCGGCCGTGCTCAGCGTGCCGTCGCCGCCGCCGGCGACGAGCAGGTCCGGGCCGAGGCCGGCCGCCTCGGCGAGGCTTTCCTCCAACTGCCCGGGCCGGTCGACCGGGTAGGTGCCGAGCAGGTCGAAACCGGACTCGACAAGCCGCGCCCGCGCCCGCTCGTAGTGCTGCCGACCCCGCCGGGAGCGGGCGTTGATGACCAGTGCGGCCCGCCGGTCCCGCCGGATGGCCGCGCCCAGCTCCTGCTTGGTCCGCATGGGCACGACCCTATCGCCGCCGGCCCGGCCAATATCCATTGCGGTCAGCTCCGACCGGCCGTAGTGTCCTCCCCGCAAGCCCACACCGGACCGAGGGAGCCCACCGTGACGCAGCCCGTCAGCACCCGAACCACGCGGCCCACGCCGCGCGGTGGTGCGATGGCCGGCGAACGGGCCGGCGGTCGCCGCCTCCAGTGTCGGCGACCAGGGTGGTGTGCCTGACGTCCGCTCACGACGCGGTCGCCGCCCACCCCACCGGGTCCGGGCGGCTTTTTCGTGCCCCCCCCCGACACGGGCCGTTGGAACAACGGGAAGCTCACCCGGTTTCCAGCCGGGAGGTCGCGGGTTCGACTCCCGTACGGCCTGCGCGGCGACGCCCCACGGCGTCGCGCGGATCGCGGTTGTAGCGCAGCCCGGTAGCGCGTCACCCCGCCACGTGAAGATCGCCGGTTCGAATCCGACCAGCCGCTCTGCCTACCCGGTCCCGCCCTGGGCGCGGGACCGTCCCACGACACGAGGAGACGACCATGGGCTTCACCCCGCTGGCGGGCACCCGCGCGCCGGTACGGGTCTGGACCGACCCGTACGGCATCGAGCCGCAGGCGGCCCGCCAGCTGCGCAACATCGGTGCGCTGCCGTGGGTCGAGGGCGTGGCCGTCATGCCGGACGTCCACTTCGGCAAGGGCGCCACCGTCGGCTCGGTCATCGCCATGCGGCAGGCCGTGTCGCCGGCCGCGGTCGGCGTGGACATCGGCTGCGGCATGTCCGCGGTCCGGACCTCGCTCACCGCGGACGACCTGCCGGACGACCTGGCCGGCCTGCGGTCCGCGATCGAGGCGGCGATCCCGGTCGGCTTCGCCCAGCGGGACGACGCGGTCGATCCGCGGCGGGTCCGTGGGCTGGAGCAGCGCGGGTGGGACGACTTCTGGCGGCGGTTCGGCGACCTGGACCGGCGGGTCGCCCAGCTGGAGACCCGGGCGCGGCGGCAGCTGGGCACCCTCGGCGGCGGCAACCACTTCATCGAGGTCTGCCTGGAGCAGGGCGGTACGGACGCCGGCCGGGTCTGGTTGATGCTGCACTCCGGGTCGCGGAACATCGGCAAGGAACTGGCCGAGCGGCACATGGCGGTGGCGCGGCACCTGCCGCACAACGTCGACCTGCCCGACCGGGACCTGGCGGTGTTCCTCGCCGGCACGCCGGAGATGGACGCGTACCGCCGGGACCTGTGGTGGGCGCAGGAGTACGCGCGGCGCAACCGGGCGGTCATGCTGGCCGTGCTCTGCGAGGTCGTGCGGGAGCGGTTCCCGCGGGTGCGGTACGACGAGCCGGTGAGCTGCCACCACAACTACGTGTCGGAGGAGACCTACGACGGGGTCGACCTGCTGGTCACCCGGAAGGGAGCGATCCGGGCGGGCCGGGGGGAGCTGGGCATCATCCCCGGGTCCATGGGGACCGGGTCGTACATCGTGCGGGGGCGGGGCAACCCGGACGCGTACCACTCGGCGTCCCACGGTGCGGGGCGGCGGATGTCGCGGGCCCAGGCGAAGCGGACGTACGGCACCGCCGACCTGGCCGCGCAGACCGCCGGCGTGGAGTGCCGCAAGGACGCCGGGGTGGTCGACGAGATCCCGGGCGCGTACAAGGACATCACCGAGGTGATGGCGCAGCAGGAGGACCTGGTCGAGGTGGTGGCGCACCTCAAGCAGGTGGTCTGCGTGAAGGGCTGACACACCGTGCCGGCGCCCGTCGGGGGGCGGGCGCCGGCAGTGGCCCCGGCTCAGCGGCGGGGTGCGAGGCGTACGGGGACCGCCACCACCTTGGTGCGCGAGCCGTCCTCCGGGGACACCTCGTACACCTCGACGGTGCCCGCTTGCTCGCGGTCCAGCCGGTAGCTCACCGAGGCGCGGTAGTCGCCCCGGCAGCCGGTGCCGCAGGTGGCGGTGGTGAACGTGGTGGCGATCTCCCGGCCGCCGGCGTCGAGGACGCGGACGCTGACCGTCGCCTCGAACACGTCGGCCGTCCCGGTGACCGTCACCGGGCTGGTGACCCGCGCACCGATGACGGGCGCGGTCACCACGATCGGTGGCAGCAGGTCGGCGTAGTCGCCGCGGTCGGCCGGGCCGCCGGTGCCGAAGCGGACCCGCCGTACGGTGGGGAACTGGGTGAGCGTCCAGACCACCTGCGCCTCGCGGAGCCGTACCGCCGCCGGCCCGCCGGTGGCCGACAGCGCCCCGAGCACCGCCGTCCCGTCCGCGATGCGGGTGACCTCGGTGCCGGCCGGCACCAGGGTGGCCAGCCCGGCGGCCCGCTCGGCCGCGGCCGGCCCGGCGGCCAGTTCGGTCAGCGCCAGGCGGGAGGTGGTCGGGGTGGCCGGACGGGTACGCCGCGTCGGGGCGATCCGGCCGTCGCGGACGTACCACAGCTCGATCGTGACCGTGCCGGTCGGCGCTGCCGTGGGGCCGGCCGTAGCCGGCGTGGTGGCCGCACCGGGGCCGGAGGGTCCCGTCGGGCCCGGGCCGGCGCCCGACGGTGCGGGGGTGCCGGCGGTGCCGGGCGGGGTCGCCGCGGCCGGCGGCGCCGCGGTCGGTGCCGGGCCCAGCGAGCCGGATCGGGGCTCCGCGCAGCCACCGACGGCGAGCAGGGCGGCGACGGTCAGCGCGATCACACGTCGTCTCATGGCGCACCTCGCGGCCGCGCTCTCTCCTGCTGCGTGCCCGCCTCCCCGGTGGTGTCGGCCGGCACGATGTCGCCGCGGCTCCGCGGCACGGTGTCGCGCGGCGGGCCGGCGGCGTCGTGCGGCGCCGGCGGAGCGGCCGGCAGCGCGAGCCGGAACTGCGTGCCGACGCCGGGGGTGCTCTGCACGGTCAACCGGCCGCCGAGGAGGCGGGTGTTCTCCCACGCGATCGCCAGGCCGAGCCCGCTGCCGCGCCCGGAGCGGGCCGGATCGACCTTGTAGAAGCGGTCGAAGAGCCGGGGCAGGTGCGCGGCGGGGATGCCCGGGCCCTGGTCGGTGACCTCGAAGACGACCTCGGGCCCGGCGGCGCGGACGGTGGCTCGTGCGGCGCCGCCGCCGTGCTCGACCGCGTTGGCGACCAGGTTCGCGAGGACCCGTTCCAGCCGGCGGGGATCGGTGCGCAGGTCGACGGGCGCCGCGTCGACCGTGACCCGTTCCGACCAGCCGCGCGCCCGCAGGATCGCGCGCAGCAGGGCGGCCGGGTCGGCGGTGGTCACGGCGAGTGCCTCCCGCCCGGCGTCGAGGCGGGAGATCTCCATCAGGTCCTCGACCAGCCGGCGCAGCCGGACCACGTCGGTGACCAGCAGTTCCCCGGCCCGCCGGGCGTCGTCGGGCAACTGGTCCAGGTGGTCGCGGAGCAGGGAGGCCGCGGCCACCAGGGCGGTGACCGGGGTACGCAGCTCGTGCGCGACGTCGGCGGTGAACCGCCGCTCCCGGGCCTGCGCCCGGGACAGGGCCTCGATCCTGTCCTGGAGCGCCTCGGCCATCTCGTTGAACGAGGCGGCCCACACGCTGAACTCGTCCCGGCCGCGTACCGGCAGCCGCGTGGCGAGCAGCCCCTCGGTGAGCGCGCGGGCGGCCCGGCTGGCCCGACCCACCGGGTCGAGGGTGCGGCGCGCCAGCGTGTGCCCCACGGCGGCGGCGAGCAGCACGACCAGCACCCAGCCGGCCAGCAGGGCGGTACGGAGCTGGTCGAGGCCGGCGGCGATGTCGTCCTCGACGGTGACCACGTACAGCTCGGCGGTCGAGCCGGGGAGGCGACCGCCGACCACCAGCAGCCGGGGTCGGGCCTGCGGGGCCGACCGCTCGTAGCCGAGCTGTCCGGCGGCCACGGTCGCCCGCAGCCCGGCGCCCAGCGGCGGCGCGTACGACGGGTTCGACGGGTACGCCTCGCCGTCGACGAGGATCACGTGCCGGCCGCTGCCCTCGAAGCTGGCGAGCAGGTCACCGCGGCGCTGCGCGGTCAGCGGCACGAACTGTCCGGCGAGCACCAGCTGGTAGCGGGCGTCGGCGGCGGCCTGCTGCACCGAGGCGTCGAAGCGGGCCTGGCGCAGCAGCGCGTACGACCCGCCGGCGAGCAGCCCGGCCGAGACCCCGGCGACGAGGACGAACGCGACGGTCAGCCGGCGCCGCAGGCGACCGGGGACGACCGGGTCCGCTGTCCGCACCGGGCACCTCCCTCACGTCGGTGACAACTTGTAGCCGGCGCCCCGGACGGTCCGGACCAGCCGGGGGTTCGCCGGGTCGTCCTCGACCTTGGCGCGCAGCCGCTGCACCGCCACGTCGACCAGCCGGGAGTCGCCGAGGAAGTCGTGGTTCCACACCCGCTCCAGCAGCAGTTCCCGGGTGAAGACCTGACCGGGCCGGCGGGCCAGCTCCAGCAGCAGCCGGAACTCGGTGGCCGTGAGCGCCAGGTCGCGCCCGTCCTTGCGGGCGACGAAGCTGGCCGGGTCGATCTCCAGCCCACCGATCTCGATGGTGCTCGGGGCCGGCGTGGCGCTGGCCCGCCGGAGCACCGAGCGGACCCGGGCGACCAGCTCCGGCAGGTCGAAGGGTTTGCGCAGGTAGTCGTCGGCCCCGCACTCGAGCCCGACGACCACGTCGATGGTGTCCGTCCGGGCGGTCAGCATGAGGATCGGCACCTGGCTGGTCCGCCGGATCTCCCGGCAGACCTCGAAGCCGTCCAGGCCGGGCAGCATGACGTCCAGGACGATCAGGTCGACCGGCCGGGCGCGCCACGCGGCCAGCCCCGACCGGCCGTCGACGGCGGTGTCCACCCGGAAGCCGGCGCGCCGCAGGCCGAGGGCGGTGACCTCGCGGATGGAGGCATCGTCCTCGACGACCAGCACCCGGCCTTCCATGCGCTGAGCGTAGCCCCGCCGTGGTTCCGGTTGACCTGGCGAAACGGCCGGTGTGGAGGGTCCGGGCGGTGCCGGACCCTCCGCCGTCGTCACTCCTGCCACTGGTGGGCCACGTCGAGGACGATCCGGCTGTGCGTACCGGGGCCGGCCAGGACGAACACCCGGAACGGCAGCCGCGCCCGCACGCCGACCGCGAAGGTGGTGTAGCCCTCGAAGCTGCCGCCGAACATCACGTCCCGCAACGTCCGGTAGCGCAGCACGTTGGCCGTGTGCTCGCCGACCCGGTACGGGACGGTGGCGAGGTGCTCGTCGTCGTACGCGGGGGCCTGCAACGAGACCCGCAGCAGCTCGTCCCCGGCGGTGTACGGCGACAGCGGCAGCCCCTCGCCCTCGGTCCACGTCTCGCCGTAGGCGACCGTGTAACCGGTCACCGGGCCGTTGAACTCGAACACCACCCGGTCGAAGCACTCGTGCCGCCCGGTCCGCACGTCGACCAGCGGGGCGCTGCTCAGCGAGCCCGCCGACTTGGTCAGGCTGCCCCAGGTGATCCCGCAGTACGGCGACCCCGTCGCCGCCGCCTTCGTCGTGCCGGTCGTCGTCGCGGCCGCGCCGGTGCCCGCGCCGGCGACCAGCCCGGCGAGTACGACCACCAGCACCATGAGTCCACTCTTGATCCGCATCTCTCTCCTCCTGCCGTTCGTGCTGTCTCCCGGCCCACCGCCGGGATCTCGACGGTCCGGCGCCGTCGGCGGACCCGGTGTCGTCGGTCACGCTCGTCGCGGGACCGGTTTCACCGTGGCGGTCGTGCGCCACGCCACCTTCGCCGTGGCGTAACGGCCACGTAACAGCAGGTCGGGCCGGTGCGGGTGGGCGTACGCGGAAACGTGGCAGGCCGGGCGCTATGACTCTTCCGCTATGTCGGACATCGGCGACGTTCGATTTAACATCCACGTACATCGATGGATGGCGGTTTGTGCCGCCGACGACAGGGGAGTGAGATGCTCAGACGACAACTGCTGCGCGCGGCCGGAGCCGTGCTGGCGGCGGTGCTCGCGGCGGCCGGGGTGCAGGTCGCCACCGGTGCGCCGGCCTCCGCCGCCCGCACCGTCTACTACGACGCGAGCCGGGCCGGCGAGTTCCGCACCAACTTCGACCAGGCCGCCCAGATCTGGAACGGCTCGGTCAGCAACGTCCGGCTGGTCCCGCGTACGCCCGGCAACGTCACCATCTACGTCGACAGCGGCTGGCCGCGGGCCCAGGTCACCGGGCTCGGCTCCGGCCGCATCTGGATGGGTTGGACCGCGGTGAACCAGGGGTACGACCGCACGCGCATCGCGAGCCACGAGTTCGGCCACATCCTCGGCCTGCCCGACCGGCGTACCGGCCTCTGCTCCGACCTCATGTCCGGCAGCAGCGCACCGGTCTCCTGCCGCAACGCGTACCCCAGCAGCGCCGAGGCCTCGCGGGTGAACTCGCTGTTCGCCGGCAGCCGCGCGACGGTCACCACCGGCACCTTCACCTGGGGTTCCGACGAGGTCACGCCGTTCGTGGTGGGCGGGCGGCCGGCCACCGAGAACTACCCGTGGCTGGTCTACACCTCCGGCTGCACCGGCACGCTGATCAAGGCGAACTGGGTCGTCACCGCGCGGCACTGCTCGACGCCGTCCTCGGTCCGCGTCGGCAGCGTGAACCGCACCAGCGGCGGCACGGTGGTCCGGGTGAGCCGCTCGGTCAGCCACCCGACGATCGACGTCAAGTTGCTGCAACTGTCCAGTTCGGTCTCGTACGCCCCGGCGCCGATCCCGACCACCTCCGGCGCGGTCGGCACCGCCACCCGCATCATCGGCTGGGGCCTGACCTGCCCGAACCGGGGCTGCGGCTCCGCACCGACCATCGCCCACGAGCTGGACACGTCGATCGTGTCGGACAGCCGCTGCATCGGCATCAACGGCCCGTACGAGATCTGCACCAACAACACCGGCGGCAACTCCGGTGCCTGCTACGGCGACTCCGGTGGCCCGCAGGTGCGCCGGATCAACGGTGTGTGGAACCTGATCGGCGCGACCAGCCGGTCGGGCAACAACAACGCGACCTGCGCCACCGGCCCGTCGATCTACGGTGACCTGCCGTCGATCCGCTCCTGGATCGACACCCAGGTCGGCGGCCTCCCGGCCTGAGTCGTGGACGGCCCCGGCTCGCACCGCCCCTGACCGGCCCGGGCCGGCGGCGGCGTCCCGGCGCGAGCCGGCGACGAGGGTCCCTCGTGTACGCACGAGGGGCCCTTTCCCCAGGGTGCGGCGGGTGGGGATGTCAGCGTCCGGTCACCGAGTGCGGTACGGTTCCTCACACATCGAACTTCACCGAGGTGAACATGCCTGCCGTGGCCGCGCTCGCCCTCACCCTGGCGCTGGCTCCCGCGCCGACCCCGTCCGCCTCCCCGGCACCCTCCCGAGGACCGGTCGGTGACCTGCTCGGCGGTGTCGGTGGCGTGGTCGGCGACCTGCTGGGCGGCGGTGCTGCCACGCCGGGGCCCGACCCGTCGCCGACCCCGGACGCCTCGGTCTCCGCCCCGCCGGCACCGTCCTCCACGGCGGCGGGGGCGTCAGGCACGTCCGGCCGCACCGCGGGTGCCCCGGCCGGTGCTCCCGCCGACGGCGGTCGCCGGCCCTCGACGTCGACGGTGCCGGGCGGGTCCGTGGACGTTCCGGAGGCGCTCCCGGCATCGCCGGCCGATGCCGCCGAGGAGTCCGACCGGCTGCTGCTCTACGCCCTCGCCCTGACCGCGGCGGCGGTCCCGGTGCTGCTGCTGACGCGGCGGCGCCGCTCCCCGCAGGCGGCGGCGCCGGCCGATGCGCCGCTCCGCCCGGCGGATTCCGCGCCGGAGCCGGAGCCGGCGCCCGACAACGTGTCCCGGCTGCCGACCGACCTCAACGCCATCTACGAACTGGGCCGCCTCGACGAGCGTCTGAGCCAGGAGCGCAACCGCCGTCGGTGACCGGTGAAGTCCGGGATCGCTCCTTGATCGACTCGATGTCGGCGGCATCGGGGTGTCCGGGTTGGTCGTATGCCGCGATGCCGCTGGCATGGAGTGGACCTCGTGCCGGGCGGCCGTGGGGTGCGCAAGGATGACGAAAGGGCCGGCCGCGCGACACGCCGGCAATGTCCGTCATCGTCTTCGCACCGGCTGAGCGTGCCGGTGAACCACGCGTTCGCAGTCGCCCGTCGATGGTTGCCACGGTGGGAGGGCATCCTCTACGGTCTGCTCAGCGGTGGCGCGGTGCGGTCCGCAGCCGACGACCGCTGGGTGGCGTGCGAGCGGGCCGGGATGGTGGAGTCCCGGGATCGCCCCGCTGGCGCCGGTCAGCGTCAGTGTGACTCCCTGCTCGTGACCCCGTGTGCCGTGTGCCGAGGGGCCGGCGGGCCGGGACGCACCGACCCCACCGGGAGCACCCCGTGTATCTCACCCCGCACGAGCAGGACCGCCTGCTCGTCCACGTCGCGGCCGACGTCGCCCGCCGGCGACGCGACCGTGGCCTGCGACTCAACTACCCCGAGGCCGTCGCGGTGATCACCGCCTTCCTGCTGGAGGGCGCCCGCGACGGCCGGACCGTGGTCGACCTGATGTCCGCCGGACGCACCGTCCTGCGCCGGGACGACGTCCAGGACGGCGTCCCCGAGCTGCTGAGGGAGGTGCAGGTGGAGGCGACCTTCCCGGACGGCACCAAGCTGGTGACGGTGCACCACCCAATCCCGTGATCCCCGGCGAGGTCCTGGCCGCGCCCGAGCCGGTCGAGATCAACGCCGGGCGGCCGGTGACCGTCCTGCTCGTCGTCAACACCGGCGACCGTCCGGTCCAGGTCGGCTCGCACTACCACTTCGCGGAGGCGAACCCGGCGCTGCACTTCGACCGGGCGGCCGCCTGGGGGCGGCGGCTGGCCGTACCGGCCGGCACGTCGGTGCGCTTCGAGCCCGGGGTCAGCCGCGAGGTCGACCTGGTGCCGCTGGGCGGCGCGCGGATCGTGCCCGGCCTGCGGGGCGAATGCGCCGGGCCCCTCGACGGAACGGGGGCCGGCCGGTGACCGCCGTCGACCGCGCCCGTTACGTCGACCTGTACGGGCCCACGACCGGCGACCGGATCCGGCTCGCCGACACGAACCTGCTCATCGAGGTCGAGGCCGACCACTGCGCCGGCGGGGACGAGGCGGTCTTCGGCGGCGGGAAGGTGATCCGCGAGTCGATGGGCCAGTCCCGGGCCACCCGCGCGGAGGGGGCGCTGGACACCGTCATCACCGGTGCCGTCGTGCTGGACCACTGGGGCGTGGTCAAGGCCGACGTCGGGCTGCGGGACGGGCGCATCGTGGCGCTCGGCCGCGCCGGCAATCCGGACACCATGGACGGCGTCCACCCCGACCTGGTGATCGGGCCGGCGACCGAGGTGATCGCCGGCAACGGCCGGATCCTCACCGCCGGGGCCGTCGACACCCATGTGCACTTCATCTGCCCGCAGCTCGTCGACGAGGCCCTCGCGAGCGGCACCACCACCCTGGTCGGTGGCGGCACCGGCCCGGCCGAGGGCACCCGCGCCACCACGGTCACCCCGAACGCGTGGCACCTGGCCCGCATGCACGAGGCGCTGGACGCGTTCCCGGTCAACGTGCTTCTGCTCGGCAAGGGCAACACCGTCTCGGAGGAGGCGCTGTGGGAGCAGCTGCGTGCCGGGGCAGGTGGCTTCAAGCTGCACGAGGACTGGGGCACCACGCCGGCCGCGATCGACGCCTGCCTGCGGGTGGCGGACGCCTCCGGGGTGCAGGTCTCCATCCACACCGACACCCTCAACGAGGCCGGGTTCGTGGCCGACACCCTCAAGGCGATCAACGGCCGGGCGATCCACTCGTACCACACGGAGGGGGCCGGGGGCGGGCACGCGCCCGACATCATCACCGTCGCCGCCGAGCCGAACGTGCTGCCCTCGTCGACCAACCCCACCCGCCCGTACACCCGGAACACCCTCGCCGAGCACCTCGACATGCTGATGGTCTGTCATCACCTCAATCCGGCCGTGCCGGAGGACCTGGCCTTCGCGGAGAGCCGGATCCGCCCGTCCACGATGGCCGCCGAGGACCTGCTGCACGACCTGGGCGCCATCTCGATCATCGGCTCCGACTCGCAGGCGATGGGCCGGATCGGCGAGGTGATCCTGCGGACCTGGCAGAGCGCCCACGTCATGAAGGCCCGGGTCGGGACGCTGCCCGGGGACGGCGCCGCCGACAACCAGCGGGCCCGCCGGTACGTCGCCAAGTACACGATCTGCGCGGCCATGGCCAACGGGCTCGACGGCGAGATCGGCTCGGTCGAGCCGGGCAAGCTCGCCGACCTGGTGTTGTGGGACCCGGCCTTCTTCGGCGTCCGCCCACACCTGGTGCTCAAGGGTGGCTTCATCGCGTACGCCCAGATGGGTGACGCGAACGCCTCCATCCCCACGCCGCAACCGGCGCTGCCACGCCCGATGTTCGGCGCGTGCGGCGCGGCGGCGGCCGCCACGAGCCTCGCCTTCGTCGCCCCGGCCGCCCTCGACGCCGGGCTGTGCCTCGACGTGCGGCGGCGGGTGGTGCCCGTCGCCGACGTACGCAGCCGGGGCAAGGCCGACCTGCCGAACAACGGCGCGATGCCGCGAATCGAGGTGGACCCGGACACGTTCACCGTCCGCGTCGACGGGCAGGTGGTGGAGCCGGATCCGGTGCCGGAGCTGCCGATGGCCCAGCGGTACTTCCTCTTCTGATGGCCGCGCCGAGCCTGCTCCTGCTCCTCGCCGACGGGCGGTTCCCGGCCGGGGCGCACGCCCACTCCGGCGGCCTGGAGGCGGCCGTCGCCGCCCGGCGGGTCACCGACCTCGCCACGCTCGCGGCGTTCCTGCGCGGCCGGCTCGCCACCGCCGGGCTGGTCGGCGCGACCTTCGCGGCGGCGGCGCACCGGGCCGCCCCGGCGGCGGACCGGCGTGCCCGGCTCGCCCGGCTCGACACCGAGCTTGACGCGCGTACCGCCGCGCCGGCCCTGCGGGCGGTCTCCCGCCGGCAGGGGCGGGCGCTGCTGCGGGCGGGCCGGACGATCTGGCCGCATATCCCGTTCGCCGACCTGCCCGGCGCCGGCGGTGGCCCCCACCAGCCGCTGGTGCTCGGTCTGCTCGGCGCCGCCGCCGGGCTGGACCGCACGGAGACCGCGCTGGCCGCCGCGTACGGCACGGTCACCGCGGCGGCCAGCGCCGGTGTGCGGCTGCTCGGCCTCGACCCGTACCACGTGCACGCGCTGCTGGTCGACCTGGCCGGCGCGTGCGACGCCACCGCCCGAGACGCGGCGGACGCCGCCGACGGTCCACCGGAGGACCTGCCGGCCGTCGCCGCACCGCTTGCCGACATCCACGCCGAAGTCCACGCCACCTGGGAGGTGCGTCTCTTTGCGTCCTGAGACCGATCACGACGAGTCCGTTCCCCACACCCACCCCGACCCAGGCGTCGACCCGCACACGCCGCTCGCCCCCGCCGGCCGCGCCCTCCGGGTCGGCATCGGCGGCCCGGTCGGCTCCGGCAAGACCGCCCTGGTCGCGGCGCTCTGCCGGGCCTTCGCCGGGGAGCTGCGGCTGGGCGTGGTCACCAACGACATCTACACGACCGAGGACGCCGACTTCCTCAAGCGGGCCGGAGTCCTCGACCCGGCGCGGATCCGCGCCGTGGAGACCGGCTGTTGCCCGCACACCGCGATCCGCGACGACATCGGCGCCAACCTCGACGCGGTCGACGAACTGGCCGAGGCGGTCGGCCCGCTCGAACTGATGCTGGTGGAGAGCGGCGGGGACAACCTGACCGCCACGTTCAGCCGGGGCCTCGTGGACCGGCAGATCTTCGTCGTGGACGTCGCGGGCGGTGACAAGGTGCCGCGCAAGGGCGGGCCCGGGGTGACCGCAGCCGACCTGTTGGTCATCAACAAGACCGACCTGGCGCCGATGGTCGGTGCGGACCTGTCCGTGATGGACCGCGACGCGCGGGCCCGCCGGGGTGACCTCCCGACGATGTTCCTGTCGATCAGGGAGGACCCGACGGCCGGCCGGGTCGCCGCGTGGATCCGGCACGAGCTGTCCCATCACCGCGCCGTCGCCGCCGTACCGGTCGGGCCCGCCTGATGCGGGCCGCCGCCAGGCTGGTGGCCCGGGCCGACGGCCGTGGCGGCACCACGCTGGTCGAGCTGCGCGGGGAGACGCCCCTGTTGCTGCGCCAGGTTCCAACGCGGCGCGGCGGAGTCACGGTGTACGTCGTCGGCGGCGCGGCCGGGCCGCTCGCCGGCGACGACCTGCGGCTGCACATCGAGGTCGGGGCCGGGGCGGCGGTACGGGTGCACACCGTCGCCGCCTCGGTGGCCCTGCCGGGCCGGCCCGACGCGACCTCGCGCATGCTGGTCCGGGCGGTGGTGGCGGCCGGTGCCGCCCTGCACTGGCTGCCGGAGCAGCTGGTGGCCGCCGCCGGCTGCGCCCACGTCGCCGAGTCGCGGATCTCCGTGGCCGACGGCGGGGCGCTGTCCTGGCGCGACGAGCTGGTCTGCGGCCGGTACGGCGAGGAACCCGGCGATGCGGTCGTGGACACCGTCGTCGACCACGGCGGTCGCCCGCTGCTGCGGCAGTCCCTCGCGGTCGGGCCGGACGCACCGGGCTGGGCCGGCCCGGCGGTGCTCGGCGGCGCGCCGGCCACCGGCTCACTGCTGGTGCTCGACCCGTCCCGGCCGGCCGAGCCGCCGTTGGTGACGGCCGGCGGTACCGTTGCCCGTCTGCCGCTCGCCGGCGGCCCCGCGACCCTGTGGACCGCGACCGCCCCGGACGCCCACACCCTCCGTCGCCACCTGACCCCGCCGGAGGCACCCCTGGCCACGGCGTGAGCACCCCAACCGGCTGTCCGGTGCCGGGGATCGATCCGGTGGCGGTGGCACCGCGGTGTCCGGGGTCGGGTTGATGCCGCGATGCCGGCGGCATGGAGTGGATCACGACCTGCATGGAGCGCGGCGGGCCAGCCCAGGCCGACGAACCCCGGCAAGCAGGGGCCGGTCAGGGGGTCAGGGCGGTGGGGCGGCGGTCGGGGTCGAGGCGGCCGATCAGGGCGTCGAGTTGGCGGACCAGCTCCGCGTCGTCCGACGTGGACAGCCCGGTCAGGTCGGTGCGGACCGTGGCGTCGAGGCGGGCGTGCGCGCGGCGGCCCCGCTCGGTCAGGTACGCCCGGATGCGCCGCCGGTCGGCCGGGTCGATCCGGCGGAACACGAGGCTGCGGTCGACGAGCTGGTCCATCAGCTTGGTGAGCGTGCCCGGGGGCAGGGACGCCTCGGCGGCCACCTCGCTCATCGGGTGCCCGAGGCCGTCGGAGAGCAGGCAGAGCACCCGCCACGCCTCGATGCTGAGGGACTCGGTGGCGAGGACCGCGCCGACGCGGCGGGACAGCAGGCGTTCGGCGCGGGTGAGCAGCCGAAGCAGGTCGGCCGGTGGTCCGGGAAGGTCTGACATGGCACTGCTTCCTGGCGGTGGCCCCGCCATCGTACCCAGCCGTCCCGCTGGGTGGGGAGCGCTGGTCAGGGCCCGACGGGTACGGCCACCATGTCCTCATGTCCGCACCGGTTCCCGGGTCCGGGCGTCCGTGGGCGGGGGAGCGCCTCACCGCCGGGGCGCCCTGGCTCACCGTCGACCGGGACGTGGTGAGCGTGGCGCTGGTCTACCCGATGCGCGGCCCGGCCGGGATGTTCGGGCCGAGTTGTGAGCTGTGCGCGCAGCTCGCGGTGGAGGAGGTCAACCGCCGGGGCGGGGTGCTGGGCCGGGAGCTGCGGCTGGTGCCGGTCGACGGCGGGGCGCCGCCGGCCGAGGTGGCCGCCGAGGTGGAGGCGCTGGTCTCGGTGGGTGCCGTGCAGGGCGTGACCGGGTGGCACATCTCGTCGGTGCGCCAGGCGGTGGCCCCGCGGGTCGCGCACCGGGTGCCGTACGTCTACACCGCACTGTACGAGGGCGGTGAGCGTACCGAAGGGGTCTTCCTCACCAGCGAGACGCCGGACGCGCAACTCTGGCCCGCGATGCGACTGCTCACCGGTGAGCTCGGGGCGCGCCGGTGGTTCGTGGTGGGCAACGACTACGTGTGGCCGCGACGGACGGCGCGGGCGGCCCGGCGGTACGCGGTGCGCAGCGGCGGCCGGGTGGTCGGGCAGCATTTCCTGCCGTTGGCGACGCATGAGTACGCCGAGGTGCTGTGCCGCATCGAGCGCAGCGACGCCGACGCGGTGCTGATGCTCCTGGTCGGCGCGGACGCGGTCCGGTTCAACCGGGCGTTCGCGCGGGCCGGTCTGGACCAGCGGTGCCTACGGCTCAGTACGCTGATGGACGAGAACATGCTGCTGGCCAGCGGGGCGACCGCCACCCGGCGGCTGTACAGCACGGCGGGCTTCTTCGCCGACCTGGTCACCCCGGAGAACCTGGACTTCCACGGGGCGTTCGCGCGACGGTTCGGGGTGGAGGCGCCGCCGCTGGGCAGCCTGGGCGAGTCCTGCTATGAGGGCGTCATGCTGCTCGCCGCGCTGATCGCGACGGCCGGCACGCTGGACGTGCGCGCGGTGGAGGCGTCCGCCGACGTGGTGTCGTACGACGGGCCACGGGGTGAGCTTCGCCTGCGGCGGCGGCACGTCCGCCAGCGCATCTACCTGGCCGAGGCCGAGGGGCTGGACTTCACCGTCCGGGCCGAATTGTGACCTGGGCGGCTTGACATGCCGGCGCATCGGCCGCCTAAGATTCTTCCTGCGTGAAGTATCCAGGATGGATCCGGGTACCACGAGCCCCGTGACTCGGGGTGTTAATTGCCGCCGAGGGCGGCGATATCCGCTTGCCGGTGCCCGTACGACGATTCTCCGTCGATGTGGCGCCGGCACTTTTTCTGCCGCTCGGAAAAGCGAGCGGAAACAGTCAATTGAGGAGCGGGAAACATCCGCGCAATGAAGCGGATCGAAGCTTTCCATGCCCGATATCCGATCCACGGCGTCCGGCCCGGCGTCCACCCGCCGACCGTTCGCCGCCGACGTCATCCACAACGGACCGCACCGCGACACGACGTCAACCACGACATCGCCGAACCGATCGCCGACACCGCTCGGCGCCACCAGACCGTTGCTCCACGCTTCAGCGCAGGGAGAACCGATGTCACTGATCCGGGGCCGCCGCCTCCTGGCGGGCGCCTTGACCCTGGTCGCCGCGGCCGCCTTGGCCGCGTGCGGCAGCAAGACCACCGACACCGACACCGCCGCCGGCGCCAGCGCCGACGTCTCCGGCGACACCGTCAAGGTCGGCCTGCTCAACTCCCTCTCCGGCACGATGGCCATCAGCGAGGTCACCGTCCGCGACGCGATCATGCTCGCCGTCGAGGAGATCAACGCCGCCGGCGGCGTGCTCGGTAAGAAGATCGAACCAATCGGCGAGGACGGGGCCTCGGACTGGCCCACCTTCGCCGAGAAGGCGGAGAAGTTGATCAGCCAGGACCGGGTCGCCGCCGTCTTCGGCTGCTGGACCTCGGCCAGCCGCAAGGCCGTCAAGCCGGTCTTCGAGAAGAACAAGGCGCTGCTGTTCTACCCGGTGCAGTACGAGGGTCTGGAACAGTCCCCGTACATCTTCTACACCGGCGCGACCACCAACCAGCAGATCGTTCCCGGCCTCGACTACCTCAAGGCCCAGGGCGTGAAGTCGGTCTACCTGGTGGGCAGCGACTACGTGTTTCCGCGGACGGCCAACAAAATCATCAAGGCGTACGCGGCGGCGAACGGAATGACCGTCGTCGGTGAGGACTACGCGCCGCTCGGCTCGACCGAGTTCGGCACGATCGTCAACAAGGTGAAAGCGTCGAACGCGAACGCCGTTTTCAACACCCTCAACGGTGACAGCAACGTCGCGTTCTTCAAGGAGTACACCTCCGCCGGGCTCACCGCCGCCACCATGCCGGTGGTGTCGGTGTCGATCGCCGAGGAGGAGGTCAAGGGCATCGGCACGCAGTACCTCGCCAACCAGCTGACGGCCTGGAACTACTACCAGACCACGCCGGGCGCGGCGAACGAGAAGTTCGTGGCCGCGTACAAGAAGAAGTACGGCGCGGACAAGCCGACCAGCGACCCGATGGAGGCCGCGTACGTCTCGGTGCACCTGTGGAAGGCGATGGTCGAGAAAGCCGGCAGCTTCGACGTGGAGAAGGTGCGCTCCGCGGCCGACGGCATCACCTTCGAGGCGCCGGAGGGCCTGGTGACCGTCGACGGCGCCACGCAGCACATCGCCAAGACCGCCCGCATCGGCAAGGTCGGCGCGGACGGGCTCATCACCGAGGTCTGGAGCTCCGGCCAGCCGATCAAGCCGGACCCGTACCTCAAGAGCTACCCCTGGGCGAGTGGCCTGAGCTGACCGCCGTGGCCCGGGCAGCGGCCCTGCCGCCCGGGCCACCCCCATCCGTTCGGAGTACGCACCGTGACAGTCCTCTTCGGTCAACTCTTCACCGGCGTCAGCATCGGGGCGGTCCTGCTGCTCATCGCGCTCGGCCTTGCGCTGACCTTCGGCCAGATGAACGTCATCAACATGGCGCACGGCGAGTTCATCATGGCCGGCGCCTATACCACGTACGTGCTCCAGCAGACCATCACCGGCGCCGGCTGGTCCCTGCTGGTCGCACTGCCGGTCGCCTTCGTGGTGGCTGGCACGATGGGCGTGCTGCTCGAGATCCTGCTGATCCGCCGCCTCTACGCCCGCCCGCTGGACACCCTGCTGGTCACCTGGGGCGTGTCGCTGATCCTGCAGCAACTTGCCCGCGACATCTTCGGCAGCCCCAACGTGCAGACCCGCGCGCCGGAGCTGCTCACCGGCAACATCGCCCTGCCCGGCGGGCTGACGGTCGCGAACAACCGCCTGTTCATCCTGGCCCTGGCGCTCGCCGCGGTCGTGGCGCTGACCCTCGCCCTGCGGCTCACCTCGCTCGGCCGGCGGATCCGCGCCGTCGTGCAGAACCGCGACCTCGCCGCGGTCTCCGGCATCCCCATCGCCCGCGTCGACCGCACCACGTTCTTCGTCGGCTCCGGCCTGGCCGGTCTCGCCGGGGTCGCGCTCACCCTGCTCGGCCCGATCGGCCCCACCATGGGCACCAACCTGATCATCGATGCCTTCCTGGTCGTCGTGGTCGGCGGGATCGGCCAGCTCAAGGGGAGTGTGATCGTCGCGTTCGCCCTCGGCGTGCTCCAGGCCACCGGCGAGTACCTCACCACCCTGAGCGTCGCCAAGGTGATGGTCTTCGTCGCCATCGTCGCGTTCCTGCAGTGGCGACCCCAGGGCCTGTTCACCCTGCGTACCAGGAGCCTGGCATGACCGCCGTCGCCGGACCGCCCGTCACCGACCTCGCCCCCGACGCGTCGCCACCACCGACGGTGCGCCGCCCGCGACCCCGGCTGCGTGCCGCCGCCGGCTTCGCGCTCGGGGCCGCGCTGCTGTTCGCCGTCGCCCCGCTGGTGCTGTCCGACTTCCGGCTGTCGCTGCTGGCCAAGTACCTCTGCCTGGCGATGGTGGCGGTCGGCATCGGCATCGCCTGGGGCCGGGGTGGCCTGCTCACCCTCGGCCAGGGCGTCTTCTTCGGCCTCGGTGGCTACGCGATGGCCATGCACCTCAAGCTCGCTGACGCGGGCCCGGGCCAGATGCCGGACTTCATGCAGCTGTACGGGCAGCTCGACGAACTGCCGCTGTGGTGGCGGCCGTTCGCGAGCCCGTGGTTCGCCCTGCCCGCCACGGTGCTGCTGCCGATGGCGGTCGCGTTCGGGCTCGGCTCGCTGGTCTTCCGACGGCGGGTCCGCGGCGCGTACTTCGCCATCCTCAGCCAGGCCCTCGCCGCCGCCATGGTGATCCTGCTGGTGGGCCAGCAGGGCACCACCGGCGGGACCAACGGTCTCACCGACATCCAGGGCTTCTTCGGGTACGACCTCGACGATCCGGTCAACCAGCGAACGGTCTACTTCCTCATCGCCGCCGTCCTGCTGGCGCTGCTGGCCCTGGCCCGCCAGCTCGTGCAGAGCCGCTACGGCGAGCTGCTGGTCGCCGTACGCGACTGCGAGGAGCGGGTCCGCTTCCTCGGGTACGACCCGGCGACGGTCAAACTCGTCGCGTACGTGACCGCGGCCGGCATGGCCGGCCTGGCCGGGGCGCTCTTCGTCCCGGCGGTCGGCATCATCTCCCCGGCGCTGATCGGGATCGTCCCGTCGATCGAGTTCGTGATCGGTGTCGCCGTCGGGGGACGGGCGACCCTGCTCGGCCCGGTGCTCGGCGCGGTGGCGGTCGCGTGGGCGCGTACCGCCCTGTCCGAACGCTTCCCGGGCACTTGGACGTACCTGCAAGGGGGGTTGTTCGTGCTGGTCGTGGCGTTCCTTCCGGGCGGCCTGGCGTCGCTGCTCGCCCGCCGCAACGGCCTCGGCCCGCTTGCCCGGCTGGGCCGCCGTCGGACGGAGGTGGCGGGGTGAGCGAGCTTGACGGGCTGCTGATCCGCGACCTGCGGGTCAGCTTCGACGGGTTCACCGCCGTGGACGGGGTGAGCCTCACCGTGCCGTCGGGTGACATCCGGTTCCTCATCGGGCCGAACGGCGCCGGCAAGACCACCCTGGTCGACGCGGTCACCGGGCTGGTCCGGGCCACCGGCTCGGTGCGATTCGGCACGCACGAGCTGCTCGGCCGGCCGGTGCACCGGATCAGCCGGCTCGGCGTAGGCCGTACCTTCCAGACCGCCACCGTCTTCGAGGAGCTGTCCGTCCTGCAGAACCTCGATATCGCCGCCGGTGCCCGGCGCGGCTGGGCGATCCTCGCACGGCGGCGGCGGGGCGTGCCCGACGAGGTCGCCGCAGCACTGGACACGATCGGGCTGGCCGGGCACGCCGAACAGCCCGCCGGCACCCTCGCCCACGGACAGAAGCAGTGGCTGGAGATCGGGATGCTGCTCGTCCAGGACGCGAAGCTGCTGCTGCTCGACGAACCGGTGGCCGGCATGAGCCACGAGGAGCGCGACGCCACCGGCGCCCTGCTGGAGACGGTGAGCCGGGACCGCACGGTGGTGGTGATCGAACACGACATGGATTTCCTGCGCCGCTTCGCTCGGACGGTCACCGTGCTGCACGCCGGCCGCGTGCTCAGCGAGGGCACCGTGGCGCAGGTGCAGGCCGACCCGCGGGTGCAGGAGGTCTACCTCGGCCACCCGGTCGACACCGGGTCGGCCCCGAGCGGAGGTGAGTGATGCTGGCGCTGCACGGGGTGTCCGCCGGGTACGGCCGCAGCCTGGTGCTGTACGGGGTCGACCTGGCGGTGCCCACCGACGGGGCGGTCGCCGTGCTGGGCCACAACGGGGCCGGCAAGAGCACGCTGCTGCGGGTCGCCGCCGGCCTGCTCCGCCCCACCGCGGGTGTGGTCGAGCTGGACGGCGAGGACGTCACCCGACTCGCCCCGCACCAGCGGGTGGCGCGCGGGTTGGCGTACGTCCCGCAGGGGCAGCAGTGCTTCCCGCACCTGACGGCGGGGGAGAATCTGCGGCTGGTGGCCGACGGGCGCCGCGACGGCGCCGCCGCCACCGCGGACGCGCTGGACCTGTTCCCGGCGCTGCGGCCGTTGCTGCGGCGCCGGGCCGGCCTGCTCTCCGGCGGGCAGCGGCAGCAACTCGCCCTGGCCCGGGCGCTCATCGCCCGACCGCGGCTACTCATGCTCGACGAGCCGACCGAGGGCATCCAGCCGTCGGTGGTGACGGAGATCCAGGACCGGATCGTCGGGCTCACCCGGCAGGCCGGCATCAGCGTCCTGCTGGTCGAGCAGCACCTCGGCTTCGCGCTGCGGGTCGCCGACCACTACCACGTCCTCGAGTCGGGGCGGGTGACGTCGACCGGCACCGGCGGCGTGGGGGCCGAGACGGCGGTCCGGGCCGCCCTCGCCGTGTGAGTGCACGGGTGCCGTGTCGCCCTGCGTGAGGTGCTCGTATCCTTTCGGCGAACCTCTTCGTGGCGCCGGCCGGCGGCGCCCGCATCCGTGGCGCCGGCCCGGCCGGCGCCGCACCGGGCTTCGAGGACGAAAGGACACGGTGTATGCGCACCGAGACGTTGGAGTTCCAGGCCGAGGCACGTCAGCTGCTCCGGCTGATGGTCCACTCGATCTACTCGAACAAGGACGTCTTCCTGCGGGAGCTGATCTCGAACGCGTCGGACGCGCTGGACAAGCTGCGCCTGGCGTCGCTGGTCGACAAGGACCTCCAGGTCGACACGTCCGACCTGCACATCGCGATCGAGGTCGACAAGGCGGCGCGCACCCTCACCGTGCGGGACAACGGCATCGGCATGTCCCGCGACGAGGTCGTCCAGGTGATCGGCACCATCGCCAAGTCCGGCACCGCCGAGTTGCTGCGCACGCTGCGCGAGTCGACCGACGCCGCCGCATCCCAGGAGCTGATCGGCCAGTTCGGCGTCGGCTTCTACGCCGCGTTCATGGTCGCCGACCGGGTCGAGCTGGTCACCCGCCGGGCGGGGGAGACCGGCGGCACCCGCTGGGAGTCGACCGGCGAGGGCACGTACACGATCGCGCCGGTCGCGGACGCACCGCAGGGCACCGCGGTCACCCTGCACCTCAAGCCGGCCGACGCCGACGACAACCTGCACGACTACACCGCCGAGTGGACCATCCGGCAGATCGTCAAGCGGTACTCCGACTTCATCGCCCACCCCATCCGGATGGAGGTCGAGCGGCCCGGTGCGGAGGGCGGCGAGCCCAGCACCGAGGTGCAGACCCTCAACTCGATGAAGGCGCTGTGGGCGCGGTCCCGCGACGAGGTCGAGCCGGCCGAGTACCACGAGTTCTACAAGCACGTCAGCCACGACTGGGCCGACCCGCTCGAGATCGTGCACATGCGGGGCGAGGGCACCTTCGAGTACGAGGCGCTGCTCTTCCTGCCCTCGCACGCCCCGCTCGACCTGTTCTCCCCGCAGGGCCGGCGCGGCGTGCAGCTCTACGTCAAGCGCGTGTTCATCATGGACGACTGCGAGGCGCTGATGCCGGCGTACCTGCGCTTCGTCAAGGGCGTGGTCGACGCGCACGACCTGTCGCTGAACATCTCCCGGGAGATCCTCCAGCAGGACCGGCAGATCCAGGTCGTCCGCCGCCGGCTGGTCAAGAAGGTCCTCGCCACCGTCAAGGACCTCAAGGCCAACCAGCCGGAGAAGTACCGCACCTTCTGGGCCGAGTTCGGCGCCGCGGTCAAGGAGGGCCTGATCGACGACACGGAGAACCGGGACGCCCTCCTGGAGATCCTCTCCGTCGCCTCGACCCACGACGCCGCCGAGCCGACCGACCTCGCCGGCTACGTCAGCCGGATGAAGGACGGCCAGACCGACATCTACTACGCCACCGGCGAGAACCGCGCCACCATCGAGAACTCGCCGCACATGGAAGCGTTCCGCGCCAAGGGCTACGAGGTGCTGCTGCTCACCGACGCGGTCGACGAGGTGTGGGTGGAGCGGGTCGGCGAGTACGACGGGAAGACGCTGCGCTCGATCGCCAAGGGCCAGGTCGACCTGGACACCGAGGAGGAGAGGAAGGCGGCCGAGGCCGAGCGGGAGCGGCAGCGCACCGAGTACGCCGACCTGCTCGCCTGGATGGGCGGCGCCCTCGCCGACCAGGTCAAGGAGATCCGCCTGTCGTCCCGGCTGACCACCTCCCCGGCCTGCGTCGTCGGTGACGCCCACGACCTCACACCCACGCTGGAGAAGATGTACCGGGCGATGGGCCACGAGGTGCCGCAGGTCAAGCGGATCCTGGAACTGAACCCGAGCCACCCGCTGGTGAGCGGGCTGCGCAAGGCCCGCGAGCAGGGCGGCACCGAGGAGTCGCTGACCGAGACCGCCGAGCTGCTGTACGGGATGGCGCTGCTCGCCGAGGGCGGCGAACTGGCTGACCCGTCCCGGTTCACCCGGGTCCTCGCCGAGCGCCTCGCCCGTACCCTCTGACCGGCGGCGGGGGATGCCGCAGCCGCGGCGTCCCCCGCGTCAGGTCGCGGCGTTCCGCCGGGACGCCAGCCACCACCCGGCCGTCGCCGCCACCGCGACAGCCCCGCTGAACAGGAACGGCACGACCAGCCCGGCCCGGGCGGCGAGCGCGCCGCCGGCGAGGGCGCCGAGCGCCGTGCAGCTGTAGGTGAGGGTGCGGGACGCGGCGACGACCCGGCCGAGCAGCCCCTCGGGTACGAGACGCTGCCGCAGCCCGTCGCCACCGCCACCGCCAGCGTCGCCAGGACCAGCACGCGGCCGGCGTCGGCGGTGGCGACGACCGTACGGGCGCCCCGCCCGTCGGCGAGCGCACCGGCGAGCAGTCCGGTCACCAGCCACGGAAGGAACTGCGCGGCGGCGACCGCCGCGACCGCCACCGGGTCGTCGCTCAGCGCGGCGGCCAGCAGGGGGAACGCCGCCACCCGGATGCCGTCACCCAGGTTGGCCAGGGCGGCGGCGGTCCAGAAGGTCCAGAACGGGCGACCCAGCGACCGGTCAGCAACCATGCCGCCGACCGTACCGGGCCCGGCCGTCCACGTGGGGCCGCCCACGTGGTCGCCGGCCGGCGCCCGGTGAGCGGTTGCCCCCGCCGGTGGCCGGCGGGGTGGGCCGTCGCCGGGGACGTCGGCCACGGCCGCCCCGACCAGACCCACCGGGCGCTGACCGGCAGCGTCGTGGGCCCCGGGCGGCGCCCGGAGCCCACGACCGGAGCCGGACCTACCAGAGCACGCCGGGCATCGGGATCTCGGTGCCGACGGCGAAGAAGTCGTGCCACTTCACTGTTACCTTGTCGGATGCTCGACCGCGGCAGCACCTACTGCAGCGGAGTGACCAGCCCTTTTTCATTTGCCGCAGTGGTCATTCCTGTCGGAAAGGGGTCAGGAGATTAATGCCTTTTCCGTGGTTGTTGGGAGCCGCCGGACAGCCGGCCGCGACGGGAAGTCGTCGAGGTCAGGTGTGGAACGGGCGGTAGCGGGAAGGCGACCCTCCGCACGTCCGCCCCTAGCCGAGGGCAGGAGAGACATGGCCGGGAGATCCTTCGTGGTGGTCGGCGGCACCAGCGGCCTCGGTCTTGCGGTCGCCCGCGCCCTCGCCGCGGAACACCGGGTCGCTGTCCTGGGCGACGTCGCGACCGAGGTCGCCGCCGTACGTGGCGAACTGGGCTGCGACGGCGGAGTCTGCGATGTCGCCTCCTATGCCGAGGTCCGTGACTCCTTCGGCTGGTTCGCCGAGCGGTACGGCACGATCCACGGGGTGGCCGACTGCGCGTCGGTGTGGGCGGGTGGAGACCTGCTGGACCTCGCCCCCGAGCGCATCCGGCGTGCCGTCGAGGTCAACGTGCTCGGCACGACGTACGTGTGCCGGGAGGCGCTGCGGCAGTTCCACCGGCAGGGCTTCGGCAACCTCGTGTACGTCGGGGCCATGGCGGTGGTGAAGGCCCGGCCGGGCATCCCCGTCTACCGGGCCACCAAGAGCTACGGCGCCAGCCTGGTCGAGTCGCTGGCGGAGGCGCAGCACAGCAACCGGGTGAAGGTGATGCAGCTGCACCCTGGACCGATGCCCACCCGCCTGCAGGAGCGGGTGGGCGCCGAGTTCCTGGACACGGTGTACGCGATGCCGGATCAGGTCGCGCCGGAGGTCGTCCGGCTGCTCCAGCTCAGCCCCGACCATGTGTACGTTTCCGGTGAGGTCGTGCTGCGCGCGGACGGACGGTGGTGACGGCGGTCAACGCCGACGCCGAGCCGGCGGTCTCGGCCTGGGCGCCGCTCCGGATCGCGGTGTACCGCAACCTGTGGCTGGCCCTGCTCGCCGCGAACGTCGGCACGTGGATGCAGACGGTCGGCGCGCAGTGGCTGCTGATCGACGAGCCGAACGCCTCGACCCTGGTGTCCCTGGTGCAGACCGCCAGCTTCCTGCCGGTGCTGCTGTTGGCGTTGCCGGCCGGGGCGCTGGCCGACGCCTTCGACCGGCGGCACCTGCTGATCTCCGTACAACTGTTCCTGGTGGTGGTCGCGGCGGCGTTGGCGCTGCTCACCGCGACCGGCCGGATGCCGCCGGCGCTGCTGCTCACGCTGACGTTCGCGTTCGGGGTCGGGCAGGCGCTCACCCTGCCGGCGTGGGCGGCGGTGATCCCGGAACTGGTGCCGCGGGACCACCTGCGGGCCGCCTCCGCGCTCGGCTCGATCAGTGTCAACGTGGCGCGGGCGGTGGGGCCGGCGGTGGCGGGCGTGCTGATCGCCCAGGTGGGTGCGGCACCGGTCTTCGCACTGAACGCCGTGGCGTTCCTGGTCTTCACCGTGGCCCTGCTGCGGTGGCGGCCGGGCAACGCCCGCGCCGTCGAGGTGCCCGAGCCGTTCACCGCGGCGCTGCGCGCCGGCGGTCGGTACGTACGCCACTCGCCGCTCGTCCGTCGGTTGCTCCGGCGCGCGCTCGTGTTCCTGGTGCCGGGCAGCGTGCTGTGGGCGCTCCTGCCGCTGGTGGCGAGCCGGCGGCTCGGCATGGACTCCGGCGGGTACGGCCTGCTCCTGGGCGCCCTCGGGGTGGGCGCGATCCTCGGCGGCCTGCTGCTGCCGTGGGTCCGCACGAGGATGTCGGCCAACCAGTTCCTGCTGGTGGCGAGCGCGCTGTACGGCGGGACGCTGCTCGTCGTCGGCCTGGTCCCGGTCGTACCCCTGGTGCTCCTGGCCCTGCTGCCGGCGGGGCTGGCCTGGGTCAACGTCCTGGCCAACGTCAACGCCGAAATACAGATCTTCCTGCCGGGCTGGGTGCGAGCGCGCGGGCTGGCCATCTACCAGGTGGTGTTCGCCGGTGGTCAGGCGGTGGGCGCGTTCGTCTGGGGCGTGGTGGCGGACGTGTCGGGGCTGGTCGTCGCCTTCGTCGCCGCCGGTGCGTTGATGCTCCTCGGCGCGGTGACCAGCCAGGTATGGCCCCTGCCCGACCTGCGGGGCGTGGACAAGGACCCGGCCACGTACTGGCCCCGCCTCCACCTGGCCCACGATCCGGATCCCCGGGTGGGTCCGGTGCTGGTGACTGTGACGTACACGGTCCGTCCAGAGCGGGAGCGGCAATTCCTCGACGCGATGGACGACGTCCGCGGCTCGCGGCAGCGTACCGGGGCGATGCGGTGGGGGCTGTTCCGCGAGGGCGAGACCGGCGACCGGTTCGTGGAGGTCTACCTGGTGCCCTCCTGGGACGAGCATCTGCGGCAGCACGGCGGGCGGTTGACCGGCGCCGACCAGAAGGCCGAGGAGCGGGCCCGGGACCTCGCCGACGGGGCGCCGGAGGTGCGGCACCTGTTGCCGGCCGCCGCCGGCCCGGCGATGACCGACCGCCGGGAGGAGGGGTGAGCGCGCCCCCAGCGTGGGAACGACGCCGGCTGGGTAACACCGGGGGGCATGAGCACCAGCACAGCGGAGCGCGGGACGACCGTGCCGACCCGGGTTGGCACGGTCGCGGTCGTCGCCCACCGGAAGAAGACTCTCGGGGGCGGCCTGGACGCGCTGCGCACCGAGCTGGTCGCGGCGGGCGTCGAGGACGTGATCTGGTACGAGGTGCCGAAGAGCCGCAAGGCGCCGAAAAAGGTGCGCAAGGCACTGAAGAAGGGCGCCGACCTGGTCTTCGTGTGGGGCGGTGACGGAATGGTGCAGCGCTGCGCCGACACCCTCGCCGGCACCGACACCGCCATGGCGATCCTGCCCGCCGGCACCGCGAACCTCTTCGCCGCGAACCTGGGCATCCCGGAGGACCTGCCCGAGGCCGTCCGGATCGGGCTGCACGGCCCGCGCCGCGCGCTCGACCTCGGGAAGCTCAACGGCGAGCACTTCGCGGTGATGGCCGGTGCCGGCTTCGACGGCGACCTGATCCGGGAGGCCGACCGGAAGCTCAAGGGCAGGCTCGGCCGGATCGCGTACCTGTGGACCGGGCTGCGGCACGTGCGGGGCGAGCTGGTCCCCACCCGGATCACGGTCGACGGCGCCGAGTGGTTCGACGGCGAGGCGAGCTGCGTGCTGTTCGGCAACGTCGGCACGATCACCGGCGGCATCCCGGCGTTCGACGACGCCCGGCCGGATGACGGCGCCCTGGAGATCGGCGTGTCGACCGCGAACGGCGCGGTCGACTGGGCGCGGACGCTGGGCCGGATGGCGGCCGGCCGCTCCGAGGAGTCGCCGTTCGTGCGCATCACCCGGGGCCGCCGGGTGAAGGTCACGCTCGCCGCGCCCCGGACGTACGAGCTGGACGGCGGCGCACGGCGTGCGGTGACCAAGCTCAAGGTCCGCGTGGTGCCCGGCGCGTTGACGGTCTGCTGCCCGAAGGCGTCAGAGCGGTGACCTCGTCGGCGCGGTCGGCAGCGGATCCGGTGCCCTACCATTCGGGGAGTGTCGACCGTCGATTCCCCAGCCGTGCTCGACACGGTCTGGCAGCAGCAGGGTGTGTGGTCCCGGGCGGCGGACGCGGCGCGGCGACGGATCGTCCGGGGCCGCCGTCTGGTCGCCGGCCTGACGGTGGTCGCCGCCGTGGCCGGCGCCGCCGCCGCGCAGCTCGGCACCGTGCACCTGGCGACGAGCCGGGCGCTGGCGATCGTCGCCGCCGCCGCGCTGGGCCTCGTCCCGCTGGCCGTCCGGTCCACGGCCCGTGAGCCGGTGCAGGTCTGGACGCGGCTGCGCTCGGTCGCCGAGTCGCTGAAGGCCGAGGTGCACCGCCACCTGGCCGGGGTGGCCCCGTACCGGGGGCCGGACCGCGACGCGGTGCTGCTGAGCCGCGTGGACGCGATCCTGGACGAGGCCGGTGACCTGGTCGGGCACACGGTCGACGTCGCCCCGCCGGCCCGACCGCTGCCGGCGGTGTCGGACGTCCCGTCGTACCTGGTGCAGCGGGTGGACCGGCAGGTCGAGCGGTACTACCTGCCGGAGGCCCGGCGGACGGGCGCCGCCGCCCGCCGGATCCGGGTGGTCACGACGGGCCTGACCGCGGCCGGCGCGGTGCTCTCCGCCGTGGTCGGGGTGCTCGGCGACGGGCTCGGCCTCGCCGCGTGGGTGGGCGTCGTGGCCACGGTGACGACGGCCGTGGTCGGGTACGGCGCGGCCCAGCAGTACGAGCAGCAGCAGATCGAGTACGCCCGCACCGCCGACCAGCTCGTCCGGCTGCTCCGCGCCCGGCGGGACGGGGACGGCTGGACCGACGACGACGCGGTCGTGGCCGAGGCGGAACGGCTCATCGCACTGTCCAATGAGGCATGGATGGCCAGAACCCTTGAAGAAGATGGCGTACCGCGCCGCTGAGACTACTCCGCGTGTTGTAGACTCATCGACAGTTGTCTAGGGCCGCCGTCCCGGCTGGCCCCCGCTGACCCACAAGTCCGATGGGGGGACTCACGTGGATCGCAACGCAGGCCGGTCGACGACCACCGCTCCGCTGGCCGATCTCCGGCACACTCCGCTCGGAAAGATTCCGCTCTCCCGCGCCCGCACCGTGGCGCTGCCCGACACCCGCACCGTGGACCAGCCGGCCCGCGTCGATGTCGCAGCCTTCGGCTCTTCGATCTGACGCCGGTGAGCCCGCGACGCCCGGACGGCCCGCGTCGGCCGTAGCCCTGAGTCAGTTCGTTCTCAAGATCGTCAGTCGGTGCGACCTGTCCTGCGACCACTGCTACGTCTACGAGCATCCCGACCAGTCCTGGCGCCGCCAGCCGCACACCATGGCGCCCGCGACGGTGGCCGCCGCCGCCCGGCGCATCGCCGAGCACGCGGTCGCGCACCGGCTCGACGCCGTCCGGGTGGTGCTGCACGGCGGTGAGCCGCTGCTCGCCGGCGCGGCCGGGCTGGCGGCCACCGCCGCCGAGCTGCGCCGCCGGCTCGACCCGGTGACCCGGCTGGACCTGCGCATGCAGTCCAACGGCGTGCTGCTCACCGAGGAGATCGCCGAGGTGCTCGTCACCCACGGCGTCGCGATCGGCATCTCCCTCGACGGTGACCGGGCCGCCAACGACCGGCACCGCCGCTACGCCTCCGGCGCGAGCAGCCACGCCCGGGTGCTGCGGGCCCTGGCGCTGCTGCGCCGCCCCGAGTTCCGGCCGTGCTACGCCGGGCTGCTCTGCACGGTCGACCTCGCCAACGACCCCGTCACCGTCTACCGGGCGCTACTCGCCGAGGACCCGCCCCACATCGACTTCCTCCTGCCGCACGCCAACTGGGAACGTCCCCCGCCGCGCCCGGCCGGCGTCGCCACCCCGTACGCCGACTGGCTGCTCGCCGTGCACCGGGCCTGGACGGCCGACGGTCGACCGGTGCCGATCCGGCTGCTGGATTCGCTGCTCGCCACCGCCGCCGGCGGCGTCACCCGCACCGAGGCGGTCGGGCTGGCCGCCGCCGACCTGGCGGTCGTCGAGACCGACGGCAGCTACGAGCAGGTCGATTCGCTCAAGTCCGCGTACGACGGTGCGCCCGCCACCGGGCTGGACGTCTTCACCCACCCGGTCGACGCGGTCGCCGCCCACCCGATGGTCGCCGTCCGGCAGGCCGGGCTCGCCGGGCTGTCCGCCACCTGCCGCGCCTGCCCGGTCGTCCGCCAGTGCGGCGGCGGCCTGTTCGCGCACCGGTACCGCCCCGGCACCGGCTTCGACAACCCCTCGGTCTACTGCGCCGACCTGGCCCACCTGATCGAGGGCATCACCGGCGTCCCGGCCGGGCCGACCGGTTCGCCTGCCGCAACGCCGGCGGCATCGGCCGGTGCCGGTGGCCCGGATGCCGCGATGCCGCCGGCATCGAGTCGATCCCCGTCCGTCGACCCGGCGGACGACGGCGCCGGGCCGGACGTGCTGGACCCGTCGGTCCTGGACGACCTCGGCACGGGCCACGGCACCGACGCCTCAGTCCGCCAGCTCGCCGCCGTCCACCTGGCCAAGACCCGGGCGTTGCTGGTGGCGCTCAGCCCGGCCACGGCCGGGCACCCGGTCGCCGCGGCGGCCTGGGAGCGTCTGGTCGACCTGGACGTCACCGCACCGGGGGCGGTGCGGGAGGTGCTGGGCCACCCGTTCGTCCGCCGCTGGGCGCACCGGTGCCTCGAACGGCCGGCGCTGGCGGACCTCGATCGCCTCGCGGCGGTGGCAGCGGCGGCGGCGGTCCGCGCGGGTGCCCGCGTCGACCTGGACGTGCCGGTCCGCGACGGCGTGCTCGCCCTGCCCACCCTCGGGGCGCTCGCCCTGCCGGAGCTGTCCGGTCCCGCCCTGCTGACCACGGTCGACGGGGGTTTCCGGGTGCGCGCGGCGGGGCGGACGATCGACGTCCGGCCGGGCGAGGAGACATCCGTCTGGCGCCCGGTGCGCCGTGCCGACGCACCCGACGTGCTGATCGAGGACACCGACCCGTACCGGGACTGCTACCAGGACCTGGTGGTCGCGCCGCGGCTGGCCGCTGACGCCGCCGCCCGCTGGGCGGCCCACCTCACCGCGGCGGTGGGCCGGATCGACACCGAGGCGGAGGCGTACGCCCCCGGCGTGCGGGCGCTGCTGCGCGCGGTCGTCCCGGTCCGGCCGGACCGGCAGGGCCGGCAACGCAGCGCCGCCGCCGCGTCCGCCTTCGGCGCCGTCGCCGTCACGCCGGTTCCCGACGACGCGGCCCTCGCCGTGCTGCTCGTCCACGAGGTGCAGCACCTGAAGCTCGACGGGGTGCTCGACGTCTGCGAGCTGGTCGACCGGCGGGACGCCCGGCTGCTCACCGTGCCGTGGCGGGACGACCCGCGCCCGGTGGAGGGCGTGCTGCACGGCACGTACGCGCACCTCGCCGTCGCGGACGTGTGGCGCCGGCGGCCGGGGGCGGAGGCCGCCGCCCAGCACCGCCGGTACCGCGACTGGACCGACGGCGCGCTCGACGCCCTGCTCGGGCTGGGTGCGCTGACACCGGCGGGGGAGCGGTTCGCCGCCCGGATGCGCACCACGGTGGACCGCTGGAGATGACCGTCGGGCGCGCCGGGCTGGCCGCCGACCTGCGGGCGTTGGGCCTGCCGATCGGTGCGACCGTGCTGGTCCACGCGTCGCTGCGCCGGATCGGGCCGGTCGCGGGCGGCCCGGCGGCCGTGCTGGCCGCCCTGGGCGACGTGCTCGGCCCGGCCGGGACGGTGGTGGTGCCGACGCAGACCGCCGGCAACTCCAACACGTCGCCGGCCTTCCGCGCCGCCACCGCCGGTCTGACCGCCGCCGAGGCGGCCGAGGTGGAGGCACGCATCCCGCCGTTCGACCCCGACCGGAGCCCCGCCGAGGGCATGGGTGCGCTCGCCGAGCACGTGCGACGGCAGCCCGGGGCCGTGCGCAGCCGGCACCCGCAGACGTCGTTCGCGGCGCTCGGCCCGGCCGCCGCCGCCCTGACCGCCGTGCACGACCTGGAGTGCCACCTGGGCGAGCGGTCCCCGCAGGCGGCCCTGTACGCCGCCGACGCCCTGGTACTGCTGCTCGGTGTCGACTACGCCAAGTGCACCGCCTTCCACCTCGCCGAGTACCGCCTCAGGCCACCGCCCGCCTCTCGTCCGTACCGCTGTTACGTCCGGGACGAGGCGGGCCGCCGGGTCCGGCGCGACTTCCTCGCCCTCGACCTCGACGACTCGGACTTTCCCCGGATCGGCGCGGCCCTGGACCGCCGGCCGGAGGTGCGGCGGGGCCCGGTCGGCGCCGGCACCGGCCGGCTGGTGCGGGTGCGTGCGGCCGTCGACTTCGCCGGCCGATGGATGAGCGGGCACCGGACGCGAGGGCGGTTCCGTGTTTGCCACTGCCGATACTGTGGTCCCGCGGGAGTGTCCCCTTCGGACGGGAGCGGCGTGTGAGCGAGGAGGAGTTCCGGGTCGACCCGCGCGCCCCCGTGTTCTTCCTCAGCTACGCCCGCGCCAAGCAGCGGCCGGCCGAGCCGCCCCGGGACACCAACCAGAAGGTGTTCCAGCTCTACGTCGACCTCTCCGACCACGTGTCGGAGCTGCTGGGCCTGCCGGCGGGCAGCACGGCCGGGTTCCTCGACCGGGTCCTCGACGGCGGCCAGGTGTGGGCGGACGACCTGGCCTTCGCCGCCGGCCACTGTCAGGTCTTCATCCCGCTGATCTCCCCGCAGTACCTGCGCAGCGTCTGGTGCGCGCGGGAGTGGAACGCGTTCGTGCGCCGCCGGCAGGTGCGCCGCCCGGACGCGCGGGCGACGCCGGGGGAGCGGCCGATCATCCCGGTGAACTGGTCGGTGATGGGCCGCCGCCACCTACCGGAGGCGATCCGCCGGCGGCAGATGTTCTCGCCGACCGGGCTGCCGCCGGACATCGCCCCGCAGTACCAGCAGGAGGGCATCTACGGCCTGCTCAGCCTGGGCCGTAACGGCAAGGACGCGTACGACGCGGTGGTGTGGCGGCTCGCGCAGCGGGTGGTGCGTGCGGTGGACACGCACTGGGTCGAGCCGTACGTGTCGCACATCGAGGAGCTCGGCGACGGGTTCGAGGAGGCCGGGGATGAGCTGGACTGACACCACCGGCTCCCGCGCCGGCCGGGAGACGTACTTCTTCCTCAGCTACGCCCATTCGGTGCCGCTGTCGGCGGCGGCCCGTCCGGACACGGACTACTGGGTCAGCCGGTTCTTCCAGGACCTGCACGCCGCCGTGCAGCGCGGCGCGCGCCGCGCCGGTGACCTCGACATCGGGTTCTTCGACGGGCTCGTCGCGCCCGGCGCCGACCTGAAGCAGGCGCTCACCGACGCGCTCAGCCTCACCCACGTGTTCGTCCCGCTCTACTCGCCGAACTACTTCAGCAACGCCTGGGCCGTCGGCGAGCGGGCCGCCTTCCGGTCCCGGCTGGGCCTGCTGCGCCCCGGCGAGGCGGGCCGGCACATTCTGCCGGTGTTGTGGATCCCCTTCCCGCCGTGGGACGACCGGCCGGAGATGGCCGAGGCCGTGGAGCTGGTCGGCGGTCCCACCGAGTACGCGGAGAACGGCCTGCGGGCGCTGTGCAAGCTCAGCGCCTACCGGCGGCAGTACGACGTGGTGCTCAGCGCCCTCGCCGAGCGGATCATCGCGGTGACCGAGACCGCGCCGTTGCGCCGCTCGCGGGCCGCCCCGGTGGGCGCGGCCCGGGTGGAGGACCGGGGAGACCCGGCGCTGGTCGTCACCGCGCTCGCCGGGCCGGACGGGCGGCAGTGGCGGCCGTTCGCCGGGCGGCACGTGCTGACGATCGCCGACTACGTGGCCGCCACCGCCCAGCGGTTGGGGCTGCCGACCCGGGTCGTCGAGTTCGCCGGCGCCCGCGACCACGCCCCGGACAGCCCGACCGTCCTGCTGATCGACGCCAGCCTGGGCGTGGCGGCGGTCCGGGAGGCGGTCGCCGGCCTGCCGCGCTGGGTGGTGCCGCTGGTCGTCGCCGACGCTGACGCCCTGCCCGGGGGGACCGCCTGGGCGGCGGGGGCGGACGAGATCGACGCCGTGCTGCGCGAGGCCCGGTTCCCGGAGGTGCGGCCGGTCCACGGCGTGGACGAGTTCGAGCGCAGCGCGCCGCTGCTGGTGATCGAGGCGCGCAAGCAGTTCCTCCGGCACGGCCCGCTCTACCCGCAGGACATCCCGGGCGCACCGCGGCCGAGCCTGCGCCCGACCGACCCATCCGACCAGCGGCGACGAGGAGAAGACCGATGACGGAACAGCGCGACGGTCAGGTCGTCACCTTCTACTCGTACAAGGGCGGCACCGGCCGCACGATGGCCCTGGCGAACACCGCCTGGATCCTCGCGGCGAACGGCCAGCGCGTCCTCGTCGCCGACTGGGACCTGGAGTCACCGGGGCTGCACCGGTTCTACGCCCCGTTCCTCGACCCCGAGCAGGTCGCCTCCACCGGTGGTGTGATGGACCTGATCGTCGAGTACGAGTGGGCGAACCTGAATCGCCGCCGGGAGGCCGAGGCCGCCGGGCTCGCCGAGCCGGTGGAGTCCCGCCCCAGCGACTGGCACCGCCACCTGGCCAAGGTGCAGAAGTACGCCTTCTCCGTCACCTGGGAGTTCCCCGGCGGCGGCAGCCTCGACCTGCTGCTCGCCGGCCGGCACAACCCGGACTACGCGAGCAGCGTCACCGGCCTGAACTGGGACAACTTCTACAACCGGCTGGGCGGGGCGCTGTTCTTCGACGCGCTGCGCGAGGACATGAAGCGCCACTACGACTGGACGCTGATCGACAGCCGCACCGGCATCAGCGACGTCGCCGAGATCTGCACCATCCACCTGCCGGACGTGCTGGTCGACTGTTTCACGCTGAGCGACCAGGGCATCGACGGCGCCGCCACGGTCGCCGCCCGGGTCCGCGGCTACGAGGGGCGGCGGGCGCGGCGGGTGCTGCCGGTGCCGATGCGGGTGGACGAGGGGGAGAAGGGCAAGGCCGACGCCGGCCGGGCGGTGGCGATGCAGCGGTTCGCCGGGCTGCCGGGCGGGATGACCGACGCCGAACGGCGCGAGTACTGGCTCACCGTCGAGGTGCCCTACCGGGCCTACTACGCGTACGAGGAGACGCTCGCCACCTTCGGCGACATCCCGGGCAGCCGCACCACCCTGCTGTCCGCGTACGAGACGCTGACCGGCCACATCACCGGTGGCCGGATCGCCGCGTTGCCGCGGATGGACGAGGCGCTGCGCCGGCGTACCGTCGCCCGCTTCGAGCGCAAGCCCGCCGTCGCCGACGAGCTGATCGTGCTGCGACACGTCCCGGAGGACCAGGCCTGGGCGGAGTGGGTGCAGGCCGTGCTCACGGCCGTGGACCTGCGGGTGGTCACGGCGGCGGTGGACGATCCGCCGCCGGTGCGGCCCGGCGCGGTGACCCGTGACGTCACGCTGGTCTCCCGCTCGTACCGGGTGGCACACGACGAGCAGGTCGACCCGCGCCGGTCGGGCGCGGCGCTGCTCGTGTACGTGGACAGCACCACCCCCTCGCCCGACGCACCGATCGGCAGCTGGGTGTCGCTGCACGAGCTGGCCGCCGAGGAGGCCGTCGACCGGCTCGTGCAGCTCCTCGGGGTGACCCCACCACCGGGCCACGGCCGTCCGCTGGTGCGCACCGCCCGCTACCCGGGCTCGCGGGCGCCGGTGTTCAACCCGCCCAGCCGCAACCTCCGGTTCACCGGCCGCGATGAGCTGCTGCGCCAGCTCCGGGAGGAGTTGAAGGCCGCCGGCAGCACCGGCCTCCCGGTGGCGTTGCGCGGGGGTCCGGGCATCGGCAAGACGCAGCTCGCGATCGAGTACGCGCACCGCTTCCGGGGTGCGTACGACGTCATCTGGTGGGTCCAGGCCGACCCGCCGCAGTTCGTCGACGTCCGGGTGGCCGACCTCGGCGCCGAGCTGGGCCTGCCCCGGCAGCCCACCATTCCCGAGATGACGCGAGCGGTACGGCAGCGGCTCAGCCGCCCCGAGCGCCGCCCGGACGGTGGCCCGCCCGAGCAGTGGCTGCTCGTCTTCGACAACGTCGACCAGTACGAGGACGTCCGCGACTACCTGCCGCAGGGCGTCGGGCACGTGCTCGTCACCACCCGCAACCCGGACTGGGGCGACCTGGCCCGGGCGTTGGACGTCGAGGCGTTCCAGCGGGCGGAGAGCGTCGCGCACCTGCGGGCCCGCGTCGGCGAGCGGTCGATCACGGAGGCCGAGGCGGAGCAGGTGGCCGACGCGGTCGAGAACGTGCCGATCTTCGTGGCGATGGCCGGCGCGTGGCTGGCCGACACCGGCACCCCGGTCGCCGACTACCTGGCCGGCCTGGAGCGCACCGGCCCGGCCGAGGACATCTGGGACTTCTCCCTCCAGCGGTTGCGGGAGGGCTCGGCGGGCGCGTACCGGCTGCTGCAGCTCGCCTCCGTGCTCGCCCCGGAGATCTCCCTCGAACTGCTCTACAGCGACCAGGTCGCGAAGGTCATCGCCGCGCACGACCCGGTGGTGGCCGCCCGGGTGGCCGACCGGGTCTCCGAGCGGGACATCGCCGCCGCGCTCGTGCAGCGCATCAACCGCCTGGCCCTGGTCAAGGTCGACCTGCACGCCCAGCAGGTCCAGGTCCACCGGCTGCTCCAGGCGGCGCTGCGCGCCCGGATGACGCCGGAGGAACTGGCCGGCGTGAAGCAGGACGTGCACCGCATCCTCGCCGGCTCCCGCCCCTCCGGCGAGGTGGAGGACCCGGCCGCCCAGGCGCGCCTGCGCCTGCTCTGGCCGCACCTCGACGGCGCCGACGCGCTCTCCTCGCCCGACGACGACGTGCGCCAGCTCATCATCGACCGGATCCGGTACATCTACCTCAACGGCGGGTACGCGCAGGGCCACCGGTACGCCGAGCAGGCCGACGCCGCCTGGACCCGGCTGCTGGCGCAGCTCGCCCCGGACACGTCCGCGCACCGGGCGTTGCAGGTGCAGCTGCTGCACCTGCGGTTCAACCGGGCCAACCTGCTGCGTAGCCTCGGCCGGTTCGACGACGCCCGCCGCCTCGACGAGGAGACGCTCGGCGCCCAGGAGAAGCTGATCGGGTCCAGCCACCCGTACACCCTGATGACCGCGGGTGGCTACGGCGGTGACCTGCGGGCCATCGGCCGCTACGCCGACGCGCTGGAACGGGACCTGCGCACGTACGCCGCCTCCGTCGAGGTGTTCGGCGAGGACCACCGCCGTACGCTGACCGCCGCGAACAACCTGGCCGCGTCGTACCGGCTGATGGGCGACTTCCGGCGGGCGCTGGACGGCGACGAGGCCACCTACCGCCGGCTGCGGGTGGTGCTCGGCCCGGACCACCCGCGCACCCTGCTCACCGCCAACAACCTGGCGCGGGACCTGCGGGAGGCCGGCGACTACGAGGGCTCGGTGGCGTTGCTGCAGACGGTCGTCGCCGGGTACCGCAACCTCTTCGGCGACCAGTCCCGCAACGTGCTCACCGCGCAGACCAACCTCGCCGCGTCGCTGCGCAGCACCGGCGAGATCGCCGAGGCGGCGCGGCTGCTCGACGATGCGTACGAGCACCTGCTCGCCGGGTTCGGCCCGCTCAACCCGGACACCCTGTTCAGCCGCCTGTCCCGCGCGGCGAACCTGATGCTCCAGGGGGAGGGGGAGCGGGCCCGTCTCGAGCTGACCGAGACCGAGGAACAGTTCGCGCAGGTCTTCGGCGAGGGGCACCCGTACGTGCTGGTGTGCCGCAACAACCGCAGCGTGGCGATGTGGGACGCCGGTGAGGTGGTGGCGGCCCGGGAACTGGCCGCGCGGACGGCGGCGGCGGTGACCACGGCGCTGGGTGGCACCCACCCGCTGACCATGGCGGTCGCCAACAACCTGGCCGTCTTCACGATCCAGCACGGCGAGCTGGAGGCCGGGCGGGAGCAGCTGCGCATCGTCGTGGGGCGGCTGCGCGAGACCCTGGGCGAGGACCACCCGGACACGCTGCGCGGCCGGGGGAACCTGGCGGTCGCCGAGCAGACCACCACCGGCGGCGCCGGCAGCATCGAGCGGATGCGGCTGGCGGACCGGCTGGCCAACCGGATCGGTCAGCACCACCCGAGCGTGGTGAACCTGCGGGAGGGGCGGTACGTGCGGCGGGTGCTCGACCCGCACCCCTACTGAACCTTCTTCAACCTGAACCGCGCGGCGGCCACGCCCCGACCCCCACCTGTTGCCACGACGGACCGCAAGGGGAGGTTGAAGAAGGTTCACTGACCGGGGCGCGCTCCGATCAGCAGGTCACGGCTCACCGCCGCGTCGTCGTCGGCGGTGAGCCAGCGCAGGATGCGCGGCAGCTCCTCCATCGCGTCGAAGTGCGCCGCGTGGGCCTGCACCTCCAGCTCCGCACCGGGGATGCGGGACGCCAACCAGTGGGTGTGCCCGACCGGGGCGAAGGTGTCCTCGGCGCCGTGCCAGAGCTTCACCCTGGTCGTCGACGTGTCGATCAGGCCGAGGTCGAACTTCCAGTCCCGGCGGAGCGCCAGCACGTCGTCGATCCACCCGTACGGGCCAGCGCGTAACGCGTCCTCGAAGGTGTCGGCGAGCATCCTCCGCAGCGCCGGATCCCGTACCGCCCGCCGGTCCGCGATGGTCATCTGCGCCATGAGGTCCTCCAGCAGCCGCCGCGGGTCCTCACTGGCCCGCTGCGCCCGGCGGCGGATCTCCTCCACCACGGCCGACGTGTCGGAGCGGCCGGCGCCGAAGCCGTTGACGTTGTCGTCGTTCATCCCGGCGAACCAGTCCAGCTCGGGCGCGTCGGACGGGGCGAACCCGACCAGCGCCGCCACGCGGGTGACCCGGTGACGCAGCGCCGGGTCGGCGGCGCAGGCGAGGGCGTGCGGGCCGCCGCCGGACCGGCCGGCGACGGCGAACCGGGGCAGCTCCAGATGGTCGGCGATGACCTCCACGTCCCGTGCGGCGTCGGCCACGTCACGGCCCTCGACCCGGTCGGATCCGCCGTAGCCCGGACGGTCGTAGGTGATCAGTTTCACGCCCAACCGGTACAGAACGATGCCGCGCGGCTTTGGCCCTCTGCGGCTGCCCGGTGTGCCGTGCATCAGGAAGACGGGGTGTCCGTCGGGCGCACCCGAGACCTCGAACGCCAGTCGCTTGTTGTCCGCGCGATAGGCGAATTCGGTCCCCGGCTCCCCTGCTCGGCCCACTCCAGCCTGCCTTCCGGTGCTGCTGACCAGCGAATATCCGTCACGTCGGCCCAGAGCGAAGATGATTGATCGGCGGTGAACGACTCCACTCGGCATTTGAGCCTAACGGTCGGGCCGGTCACGCCGCCATCCGCCAATTCGACAACCCGCCGGATCTGTCGGAAAGGACACCGTCAGGGCGGTCCGTGATGGAACTTCCACCGGCTCGGCCGCCGATCGATTCCGGTCGACGGCCGAGCCGCGTCGTCGCTGGTCAGCGCGGCGTCAGGCGGCAGCGCCGGTGCGGGTCGGCTGCGCCGGAGCGGCCGGGCGCAGCTGGCGCGCGGGCACCGGGGACCATCCGGTCAGCGCGTCGTCCGGCCGGTCGGCCGGAACGGTCGCCGGCCGCTGCTCGGGCGACGACTGGGCCACCTGAAGCGCCCGCTGCGCGTTCTCCCAGGCGGCGCAGGGCCAGCCCTGGCCGGCGCAGAGCAGGTTGACGCAGTCGGCCCCGTTCTCGTCGGGCTGGTGCGCGTCGGCCACGTCGAGGGCGAGCCCCCACAGCAGCGGGTCGGTCACCTCGTCAGGGCGGTCATGGCGGTCAGACCGGTCGTGGCTGGTGTCGGACATGGTGCGGCCCCCCTCATGAGCTGGTACTGACCCTACCTTCACCCGTTACCGGCACTCGTAAACGGGCAGGTCGGCCCGGCGGGTCGGGCGCGTCGGGCCGGACGGACATTGACAGATCACTCAGTCCCGGCGAACGATGGGCGCAGTCCACCGACCGTCATCGGACCGTCACCCGATCCCAGGGGGCGGCGCTGCGCAGCCGGCGGCGCGGTCGGCAGTCCCTCCGAGGGCCGGGAGCCGCCATGCCGGTGGCATTCACCGCGACGACCGGTCGACCAGACCCCGACGACGGCGGACCCGATCGTGTCGTGGACGACCCGTACGATTTTCTGAAGCTGATCCACGCCGTCAGTTTTGACGATCGCGGGCGCCGATGCCGCCCCGCCTGCGACCGGCAGCGAAGATCAGATGACGGCGGGCAGGGCGTACGGCCGGGCGGCGCCCGGCTGAGCATCATCCGATCGACGTGCCGGCCCGGACGGACATCGGTCGCTGACGAACCGCCATGATGGGCCGGTGAGGATCCTGTCCATCCAGTCGTCGGTCGCCTACGGCCACGTCGGCAACTCCGCCGCCGTCTTCCCCCTCCAGCGCCTCGGGCACGAGGTCTGGCCGGTGCTGACCGTGCACTTCTCCAACCACACCGGGTACGGCGCGTGGCGCGGACCGCTGCTGGCGCCGGCCGACGTCGCCGAGGTGATCGCGGGCATCGCGGACCGTGGGGTCATCGGCGACGCCGACGCGGTGCTGTCGGGCTACCAGGGCGACCCGGCGATGGGCGCGGTGATCCTCGACGCGGTGGCCCTGGTGAAGACGGCCAACCCGGACGCGGTGTACTGCTGCGACCCGGTGATGGGTGACGTCGGCCGCGGCATGTTCGTCCGGCCGGGCATCCCGGAGTACCTGCGGGACGTGGTCGTCCCGCGCGCGGACATCATCACCCCGAACCAGTTCGAGCTGGACTTCCTCGCCGGCCGGACGACGACCTCACTGGACGAGGTTCTGGAGGCGGTCGACGCCGTACGGGCGACCGGGCCGCGGCAGGTGCTGGTCACGAGCGTGCTCCACGGCGACGTGCCGGAGGGGTCGCTGGAGATGGTGGCCGTGTCCGACGAGGGCGCCTGGGCGGTGACCACGCCGCTGCTGCCGATCAGCCCGAACGGCGGCGGTGACGTCACCGCGGCCCTGTACCTCGCGCACCTGCGGACGACCGGCTCGCCCGCGACGGCCCTGGAGCGCACCACCGCCTCGATCTTCGCCGTCCTCGAGGCGACACTCGCGGCGGGCACCCGGGAGATCCAGCTGGTCGCCGCCCAGGATGCGATCGCCGACCCGCCGGTGCGGTTCCCCGCCCGGCAGGTGCGCTAGGGCGGACGGGACACCGAAAACGCGGAGGCCACCTCCCGGAGCGGGAGGTGGCCTCCGTGGCGGGTCAGCCAGCGCGGCAGGACGACAGCACGCCCACCACGCCGACCCCCGGATCGTTCAGGGGCAGCTTCGTGGACGCCGCCGGGCAGCGCGGCACCGTGATGTCGTGGATGCCCCGGCCGAACGTCGCCGCCGTCAGCTGGCGCGTCGGCTCGTGCCACCGCAGGTACATGACCGCCGCCTTCGGCAGGTCCGCGCCGAGTGTCGCCCACTCGCCGCCGTTCCACGCCGACATGAACACGCCGACGTCGGTGCCGACCAGCAGCAGGCCGTCGGCGGTCGGGACCACCGAGTTGACCGGCGCGTCGGGCAGCCCGCGCCCGATGTCGGTCCAGGTCCGGCCGCCGTCACGGGTCATCATCACGTGCGGCCGGTCGCTGCCGGAGCGGAAGCCGGAGAACGTCGCGTACGCGATGTCCGCGTCGGCGGGGTGCACCGCGACGCGGGTGACCCAGGTGCCCGGGAGCTGCGCCCGGTCGACCTCGTTCCAGCTCCGTCCGAGGTCGTGCGTCCACCAGAGCTTGCCGTCGTCGGTGCCGACGTACAGGGTGTCGCCGTCGGTCGGCGCGGCCGCGATCGTGGTGATGGTGCCCCACGGGTAGCCGGACGGGTCGTTCGGGCCGCCGCCGGTGAGGTCGGGGCTGATCGCGGTCCAGGTACGACCGTTGTCCGTCGACCGGTTCACGATGTTGCCGGCGTAGTACATGACGTTCGGGTCGCTCGGGTCGAACTGGAGCGGCGTCAGCCAGTTGCGCCGCTGCGAGGTCGTCTGGCCGGTGCCGATCGGCGCGCGCGGGCTGGCGCCGGCGTTCTCCGACCGGTAGCAGGAGCCGTACTGGCTGCACCCGAAGACGATGTTCGGGTTCTCCGGGTGGATGAGCGTCTGGAGGCCGTCACCGCAGCCGATCGCGTCCCACGGGCCGCCGGCCCCGTTGTAGCCGCGGTTGCAGCCGTTGTCCTGCGCGCCGGCGACCTTCAGGCTCGGGTCGGTCTGCGCCACGTCGACGGTGTAGAACTGGGTGTACCGCTCGTCGGTGGCCTTCACCCAGCTGCCGGCGCCGTTGGCCTCCGAGCGGTAGAAGCCGCCGTCGTTGCCCAGGTAGACCCGGCCCGGCGCCTTCGGGTCCCAGCGCATGGCGTGCTGGTCGGCGTGGACACCGCCCACCGGGGAGAAGCTCTGCGCGCCGTTGGTGGAGCGCATGAGGTTGACGCCCATGAGGAACACGTTGTTCTGCTGGGCCGGGTCGACGAAGAGCTTGCCGAACCACCAGCTGAACGTCGACTGGGACGCCTGCCCGGCGGTGACCGGGGTCTGCGTCCAGGTGTCGCCGCCGTCGTCGGAGCGGTAGAACGCCCGGAACGGGCCGAGGGCGGTGCCCACGTACGCGTACAGGCGCTGCGGGTTGCTCGGGGCGAGCGCGAGACCCCAACGGCCCTGGTCGGCGTCGGTGGGCAGGCCGGTGGTCATCCGCGCCCAGGTCCGTCCGCCGTCGTCGGAGCGCCAGAGGCTGGAGCCGGGCCCGCCGTAAGTGCGCTGGCTCGGCTCGCGCAGGTGGTCCCACATGGCCGCGTACACCCGGTCGGGGTTGCTCGGGTCGACGACGACCTCGGTGGCGCCGGTGGTGGCGTTCGGCGGCGCGAGGACCTGCCGCCAGCTGTCACCGCCGTCCTCGGTGAGGTAGACGCCGCGTTCGCCGCCGGGGACGAACAGGTTGCCGCTGGCCGCCGCGAAGATCCGGTCCTCGTTGCCCGGGTCGATCGCGAACCGGGCGATGGCGTGGCTGTCGGCCAGGCCGACGCGCTCCCAGGTGGCGCCGCGGTCGGTGGAGCGGTAGACACCGTCGCCGCCGAAGGTGATGGAGCCGCCGCCGGGCTGGGCCTCACCGGTGCCGGCGAAGAGGACGCCGTCGCTGGTCATGGCGACCGCGCCCATGGCCTGACCCCAGCCGTCCGGCCACACCGAGGTGAAGGTGGCCCCGGCGTCGCTGGACTTCCACACGCCGCCGGAGGCGGCGGCGATGAACACCTGGTTGGGCACCTGCGGGTCCACCGCGATGTCGACGAGCCGGCCGCCGATGTCGGCCGGCCCGAAGAAGGACCAGTCCCGCTCGGCCAGCGGCCGGTAGACGCTGCGGGTGTGCGCGGCGAGCTGGTTGGCCTCACCGCGCGCCTTGGCGTACTTGGCGGCGGAGAGGTCGGTGCTGCCGTCGCTCATCCGCTGCGCGGTCATCCACTCGTCGGGGAGTTCCATCGGCCCGGTGGGCGAGCTGGTGGACAGTGACGGTTGCGCGATCGGCGGGCTGGACGAGGCCGTCAGCGCGACCGCGGCGGTCAGCGCCAGCAGCGCCGTCGCCGTCAGCCCGCGACGACGTCGGGCGAGGGTAAGGTCCATGCGGCTCTCCTGTCCGTACGAAGACGGTCTTGTGGGCACGCTAGACACCGCATCGGTGAACGTCACCGATCATCTGTCGGGAAACCCACCGCCCGCTTAGGACACCTGTAGAGCCGCCGGTCAGCCGGTACGGAACTCGGGCAGGCCCGCGTCGTCGGAATCCGGGCCGACCATCGCGGTCAGCGTGGTGCCGTCGGCGCACAGCGCCCCGGCCCGCAGGTACATGCGACGGTCCTGCGCCCGCGCGAGCACCTCGGTCTCGAAGATCTCGTCCTCGATGCGCAGCAGCTCGATGTCGGTGCGCTGCTCGTAGTGAGCGCGGACGTCCAGCGGGGACATCCGGACGGTGGCCTCCACGCTGGTCAACGCCCCCTGCGCGACCACGCTGGTGACCCGGGCGCCGTCGGGCAGGACGAGGCCGGGCACGTCCGCCGCCACCTCCGGCTCCTGGTCCAGCGGCACCCGGTCACAGCTGGGCAGGTTGCCCAGCAGGTCCCGGTTGCCACCGGAGGGCGCCTCCGCGCCACCGCACCCGGCCAGCACGGCGAGGAGGGCGACGGCGGTGAGGGCCCGGAGTCTCATCGCAGCAGGATCCCACTTCACCGCAGCACCCGCCAGCGCCGGACGGCGAGCAGCAGCCCGGTGATGATCACGGCGGTGACCAGCATCAGCAGGATGGTGACCAGCGAGCCGTACGCGAAGCCGGAGAACTCGAAGACCTGGTCGAAGATGTAGACCGGCAGGTAGAGGGTGGCGTTGGCGGGCCGGCCGTCGGTGAGCACGTACGCCGGCACGAAGTTTACCTGCAACGTGAGGACGGTGTCCCGGACGGCCAGCAGCACCAGCACCGGCGCGAGCAGCGGCAGCGTGATCCGGCGCAGCTGCCCGAACGGCCCGCACCCCTCCAGGGCCGCCGCCTCGTACAGCCGGCCGTCCAGCAGCCGGCGAGCGGCGAGGACCACGACGAACCCCTCACCGATCGGGAACGCGAGCATCAGCACCACGCCCACGCGGGCGGTCGCCGGGTCGGCGAGCCAGGTGAAGCCGGGGTGCCCGAAGAGGCCGAGGAGCTGGTTGAGCGGCCCGTACAGCGGGTTGAGCACCCACAGGAACAGCACCGCCAGCGCCACGTCCGGGATGACCGTGGGCAGGTAGACGGCGGTGCGGAACCAGCGGCCGCCGGGGCGCGGGGCGGCGAGCAGCAGGCCGAGCCCCACCGCGGCGACGAACCGCACCGGCACGGCGAGCGCCACGTGGAACAGCGAGGCGCGCAGGCTGTCGAGGAGGAACCCGTCGTCGAGCATCCGCCGCACGTTGGCCAGCCCCACGAACCGCGGGTCCCGGGTCAGTCCGGTGTGGTCGGTGAACGCGTACCCCAGGTTGAGCAGCGCCGGAACCGCGACCAGCAGGGCCACCGCGACCGCGTACGGGGTGAGGAACGCCCAGCCGGTCAGCGGCGGCCGGGGGCGGCTCACCGGCGCCGCCCGGTGGCCGCGTCGAACCGGTGCAGCCGGTCGGCGCGCAGCCGTACCTCGTCACCGGGGGCGACGCCGGGGCGGGGGCCGGTGCGGACGGTGAGCCGGGTGCCGTCCGGGCAGCGGGTCAGCAGGATCGCCTCGCTGCCCAGCGCCTCCACCGCCTCGAGGGTCGCGGCCACCGGTCCCTCGCCGTCGAGCGTGAGGTCCTCCGGGCGTACGCCGAGCGTCACGTCCGGGTCGCCGCCGAGCACGCCGCCGCCGGTCACCAGGTTCATCGGCGGGCTGCCGAGGAACCCGGCGACGAACGTGTCGGCTGGCTCGTCGTACACCTGCTGGGGTGGACCCACCTGCCGGACGCGCCCGTCGGCGAGGACGACCACGCGGTCGCCGAGGGTCATCGCCTCGTGCTGGTCGTGCGTGACGTGGACGGTGGTCGTGCGCAGCTCCCGGTGCAGGGCGAGCAGGTCGGCGCGGGTGGCGAAGCGCAGCGGCGCGTCCAGGCTCGCGAGGGGCTCGTCGAGCAGGTAGACGCTGGGATCGCGCAGCAGCGCCCGGGCCAGCGCCACCCGCTGCCGCTGCCCGCCGGACATCTGGTCGGGGTAGCGGTCCAGGAGGTCGCCGATGCCGAGCCGGTCCGCGGCGGCGCGGGCCCGCCGGTCGGCCTCGGCGCGCCGCACCCGGCGGACGCGCAACCCGAACGTCAGGTTGCCGTGGACGGTGAGGTGCGGGAAGAGCGCGTAGTCCTGGAAGACCATCGCCACCGCCCGCCGGTGCGGCGGCACCCCGGCGACGTCGACGCCGTCGACCAGGACCCGCCCGCCGTCCGGCCGGTCCAGGCCGGCGATCAGCCGCAGGATCGTCGACTTGCCCGACCCGGACGGCCCGACGAGGGTGACCAGTTCCCCGGCCCGCACCTCCAGGTCGACGCCGTCGACGGCGGTGGTCCGCCCGTACGAGCGGGTCAGCCCCTCCAGCCGGATCACGCCACGACGCTCGCTCACTTGCCCACCGGCAGGGTGAACAACGGGCGGACGGTCTCCTCCAGCCGGCGCAGCCCCTCCTCCCGGTCGACCCGGCCGTAGAACACCTCCTCCAGCAGGGTGTCCGTCTCCTTCTCGACGCGGGCCCAGGTGGCGGTGCGCGGGGTGGCCCGCAGGTGCGGCTCGGCGTCGAGGTAGACGTGCGACGACCGGGGCGGCTCGGCCGGGTCGAGGAACGCGGGGGAGCCGGCCACGTCGAGGCGGGACGGCACGGTCCGGCCGGACTCGGCCATCGTGCGCTGCCCGTCGGCGCCCATCGCGTACTCGATGAACCGCCACGCCGGGCGGTGGTCCGGCAGGCCGGCGCTCATGCAGTACGCGTCGCTGTGCAGGATGGACGCCGGTACGCCGCCGGGCGCGACCGGCAGCGGCGCCGCGTCCCAGGTGAAGCCCTCGATGGTGCGCAGGGTCGGCACGGCCACCCGGCTGCTCAGGTACATGCCGAGGGTGCCGCGCAGGAAGCGCGCCTCGCTGGACTCGCTCTGCTCCTCGGCGTCCGGCGGCACGACCCGGTGCCGCAGTTGCAGGTCGAGGAACCAGTCGACCGCCTTCCGGGTGGCCGGGTTGCCGCCCAGGGTCAGCGCGGTCGGCCGGGCCGGGTCGTCGACCAGCTCGCCCCGGTTGGACCACACGAACGGCGCGAGCCGGGCGATCGACGGCTCGACGCCCACCCCGTACCGGCCGTCGCGGGTGAGCGCCTTGGCGGCGGCGAGGAAGTCGTCCCACGTCCAGCCGGCGGCCGGCGCCGGGACGCCGGCGGCCCGGAACAGGTCGGCGTTCCAGTAGACGACCAGTGAGGACAGGTTCTGCGGCAGGCAGGTGAGCGCCTTGCCGTCGAACCGGAACGCGTCCAGTGCCCGTGGGCTGAAGTCGCTCTCCTTGATCGCGGTGCTCGCGTCCAGGTACGACTGCACCGGCTCGATCGCGCCCTGCGCGGCGAACTGCCCGTACCGGCGGTAGTTGAGCAGGAACACGTCCGGCGGCCGGCCGCCCGCGAACGACGTGGTGAGCCGCGCCATCAGTTCGTCCTGGGTGGCCACGGGGGAGAGGGTCACGTCGACGTCCGGGTTGGCCTCGGTGAAGCCGGCGACGAGGGTGCGGTAACCGGCGACCTCCTCGGCGTCGCCGAACAGCACCACGGTGATGCCGGCCCGGTCCTCGGCGCCGTCACCGGAGGTGCAGCCGCTGCCGACCAGCAGCACGGTGACCAGGGCCGCGCACACGCGTCGCCAGGTGGGGGTCATCGGCGTCCTTTCGCTCTGAGTGCTGCGAGGGGGTCGTCCGACAGCAGGATCCGCTGTGCCAGCAGGAACACCAGCACGCACGGCGCGGTCGCGACCACGCAGCCGGCCATCAGCAACGGCCAGTCGGTGGGGTTGAGCAGCAGCAGGAACCGCAGCCCGAGCGGCCACGTGTACCGGTCGCCGCTGGTCAGGTACAGCAGCGGGTCGATGAAGTTGGCCCAGTGGAAGGTGAAGGCGAGCACCGCCACGGCGAGGGTCGCGGGCCGGACCTGCGGCAGCGCCAGCCGCCGCCAGATGGTGAGCCATCCGGCGCCCTCCAGGCGGGCGGCCTGCAACTGGCTGTCCGGTACGCCGCCGAAGCTCCACGCGTACAGCAGGACCAGGAACGGGCTGACGGCGAGCAAGGCCGGGGCCAGCAGCGGCAGGTACGTGTCGACCACCCCGGCCAGCCGGAACAGCTCGAAGCGGGTGGCCCACACGGCGGTGACCGGCACCAGCAGCAGCGCCAGCAGCCCGAGCAGCGCCCGCCGGCGGGCGGGGCGGGGCAGCAGCCGCAGCCCGAACCCGGTCAGCGACGCGACCAGCACGGTCAGCGGGACGGCCAGCGCCACCACCAGCGCGGAGTTCGCCAGGTAGCGGAACAGCGGGACCAGCTCCGGCAGGCGCGCGTACGCGGCCGTCGTGGGTTCGGCCGGCCACAGCTCCAGCGTGCGGGGCGGTGGGGAGCCGGCGGGCCGCAGCGAGCCGACCAGCATGAACCACAGCGGGGCGGCGAACAGCGCCGCGACGAGGGTGGGCACCACGTACCGCCCGAGCCACCGCCCGGTCACCGCACCACCCCCTGTCGCTCGGGTTCCGCCGAACCTACGAACCCCGCCGACGTGGGGTCATCGGGCACCTGTCGAAGATCTCGATTCCGGGTTGCTACGCCTGTCGCATCCGCCCGTCACTCCTCCGGCCGGTCGTGGCCGGTCAGCCGCGCCAGCTTCAGCGCCAGGTGCAGGCAGAGCCGCTCGCCCCCGTCCTTGAGGTCGGTGCCGGCGAGCTCCTCGATGCGTTGCAGCCGGTAGTAGAGCGTGGTGCGGTGCAGCCGCAGCTCCGCCGCCGTGGCGTGGGCGTTGCCGGCCCGGTCCAGGTACCGCTCCAGCGTCGCCAGCAACGCCTGGTTGCCCGGCCCGTCCAGCAGCCGGGCCAGGCCGGGATGGACGTCCGCCACGTCGAGGTGGTGCCCGTCGAGCCGGGCGAGGATCCGGTAGATGCCCAGGCCCGACCAGGAGACCACCCGGCCGAGCGCCGGCAGCCGCGCGCCGACCCGCGCGGCGTGCAGCGCCTCGGCGTACGACTCGACGGCGTCGACCAGGCGCGGCCGGCTCCGGCCGACGCCGACCACGGTCCGCTCGACCGAGCCGAGGGCGCGGGTGACGTGCCGCAGGTCGTCGTCGAGGTGCCGGGCCACGGCCTCCGGTGTGGGCCGGCCGGCGGCCGGCTCGGCGGGCAGCAGCAGCAGCCCGTGGTCGTGCCGGACCAGGTGCAGCGCCTCCCGGATGCCGGCCCGTCGCCGGGCGGCCACCAGCGACTGCTCCAGCGCGATCCGGGCCCGCTCGTCCGGCTGCCGCTCCCGGGGCGCGACGAGACGGGCGACGAGCGCGGTGGTCGGGCCGTCCGCGGCGATCATGCCCGCCTCCAGCAGCGCCCGGACCGCCTGGTCACGGGTCTCCGGGCTGTCGGCGAGCAGCATCCGCGCCGCCTCGGTCTCGCTCTGCGCGGCCAGCTCGCCGAGCAGGTTCTCCCGGTACAGCGCCAGGGACAGCTCCTTGAGCAGCCCCGTCGCCGCCAGGTCGACGTCGGCCATGGTGCCGTCGGGGTCGATGAACCAGACGAAGCCGAGCAGCAGGTCGTCGTGGCGCACCGGCACGCAGAGGCGGGGCAGCAGGTCCAGCTCGGGACGGGCCGGGGTGCGCACCGGCGTCCGGGCGTCGGCGATGCCGAACTCGCGGAGCCAGGCGATCACCTCGGGCGTGGTCTGCCGGCGCAGGATGGACGCCCGCCGGACCTCGTCCATCAGCCCGGTCTGCTCGCTGTAGACGACGACCCGCTGCCGCCGGTCCTCGATCAGCGCCGGGCGACCGGCGTGGGCGGCGACGGCGTCGACGATCCGCTGCAGCTCGCCCTGCATGAGATCCTCCTCGCCGCGCCCCGGGTCGTCATGATCAGTTTCCTGTCTACACCGGCGGGTCGCACCTGACCAGGCCCGCTACGGCTCGGCTCCGATCCGATCGGCTGGACCGGACACGGCGGACGCCCCGCCGACCTGGTGCGCCAGGACGGGCGTGCGCGTCAGCGCCGGGCGATATCGTCACGGTGGTGACCGGCGAGCCAGGAGCGGGCATGCACGACGTGCTGGTGGTGGGGACGGGCCCCACCGGGCTCACCATGGCCGCGCAGCTGGCCGCCCTCGGCGTCGACGCGCGCGTCGTCGACCGTTCCCTCGACCGGGCGCACGAGTCCCGCGCCCTGGCGATCCAGCCCCGGACCCTGGAGGTCCTCGCCGGTCTCGGCGTGACCGACGACCTGGTGGCCCTCGGCAACCGGGCGGTCCGGTTGTGCCTGCACGGCCGCGGCGGGCAGCGTGGCGTGCCGCTGTTCGACCTCGGCCTGCACGACACCGCGTACCCCTACCTGCTGTTCCTGTCGCAGGCGGAGACCGAGCGGATCCTCGGGGAACAGCTGGCGGCGGTGGGCGTCACCGTCGAGCGGGGTGTCGACCTGATCGCGCTGGACAGCGCCGGCGACGGCGCGGCGGCGACGCTGCGGCACCGGGACAGCCGGCGACCCGACACCGGCCGACGCGCCGATCACCCTCGACGAGGTCCAGGCCGTCGCCGACCGGTACACCGACGGGCGGGTGCGCCTGCGCGACCCGGTCTGGATGACCAACTTCCGGCTGCACCACCGCGGCGCCACCCGGTACCGGTCCGGGCCGATGTTCCTGGCCGGCGACGCCGCGCACATCCACAGCCCGGTGGGCGCGCAGGGCATGAACACCGGCATCCAGGACGCCGTCAACCTCGGGTGGAAGCTCGCCCAGGCCCTGCGCGGCACCGCCGACCCGGCACTCCTCGACAGCTACGAGGCGGAGCGGGCGCGCGTCGGGCGGAAGGTGCTCCGCTTTACCGACCGCGCCTTCACCGCCGCCACCTCCACCCGCCCGGCGGTCCGCTTCGCCCGTGCCCGGATCGCACCGGCCGTCATCCCCGCCGTGCTCGGCGTGCGGCCCCTGCGGTCCACCGCCTTCCGTACGGTGTCGCAGCTCGGCATCCGGTACCGTCGAAGTCCGCTGTCGTGCGACGAGCCGGGGGCGCCGCGCCGGGGTCCACGGGCCGGCGACCGCCTGCCGGACGCGCCGGTCGGCAACACCACCCTGCACCGGCTCACCGCCGCACCCGGATGGCACCTGCTGCTCTGCGGTCCGGCGCCGGCCTGGCCGCCGGACGCGGTGGCGTCGCTGACCCGGCCCGGCCGCCTGACCGTCCACCGGGTGACCGCTGCGGACGGCGGTGGGCCGGCGCTGCGGCGGCTCGGCCTGGCACCCGACTCGGCCGGTCTGTACCTCGTCCGTCCCGACGGGCACATCGGGTACCGCGCCGGTGGCGGGGACCTGAGAGGGCTGACGGCGTACGTGAGCCGCTGGGTCGGCTGAGGACGGCTCTCCCGCCACCCGGGCTCACCCGTCGGGAACGCCGGCTGATGTCGCGTTTCCGGTACGTGTCGGCGCCGGGTCCACCACAGTGGGTGCGTGACGGGTTCCGGGCCGCCCCGCACGGCGGCGGGCGAGGAGGTGACATGACCGGGCTGCGGACCGACCTGTACGAGCTGCGCATGGCGGCCAGCTACCTCCGACGCGACATGACCGACCGGGCCACGTTCAGCCTCTTCGCACGCCGCCTGCCGCACCGGCGTGGCTTCCTGGTCTCGGCCGGGCTCGACGAGGCGCTGACCTTCCTGGAGACGTTCGCGTTCGACGAGGACGACCTGGCGTACCTGCGCGACGTCGTCGGGTTCGACACCCCGACCCTGGCGGCGTTGTCGGTGCTGCGGTTCACCGGTGACGTGTGGGCCGTGCCGGAGGGTCGGGTGGTGTTCGCCGACGAGCCGCTGCTCGAGGTGACGGCGCCGATCGCCGAGGCGCAGCTGGTGGAGACGGGTCTGCTGAACCTGGTCACGTTCCAGACCACGGTCGCCAGTAAGGCGGCCCGCTGCCGGCTCGCCGCCGGTGGCGCGCAGCTGGTCGACTTCGCGTTCCGCCGTACCCACGGGGTCGAGGCCGGCGCCGGCGTGGCGCGGGCGTCCGCGATCGCCGGCTTCGCCGCGACCAGCCATGTCGAGGCCGCCCGCCGGTACGGGCTGCGACCGTCCGGCACGATGGCCCACTCGTACGTCGAGGCGTTCCCCGACGAGCGGGCGGCGTTCCGGGCGTTCGCCGCCGACTTCCCCGTCAACCCGATCTTCCTCGTCGACACCTACGACACGCCCGCCGGCGTGCGGGCCGCCGTCGACGTCATCACGGAGTTGGGCCTGAGCGGGCCGCTCGGCGTCCGGCTCGACTCGGGGGACCTCGCCGCCCTGGCCCGCGAGTCCCGCGCGATCCTCGACGCGGCGGGGCTGACCCAGGTGCAGATCGTGGCCAGCGGCAGCCTCGACGAGGATGTCATCGCGGCCCTGGTCGCCGCCGGCGCACCGATCGACGCGTACGGCGTCGGCACGAGGATGGGCGTCTCCTACGACGCGCCGTCGCTGGACAGCGCCTACAAGCTGGTCGCGTACGGCGACCGGCCGGTGCTCAAGCTGTCGCCGGGCAAGGCCACCCTGCCGGGCGCCAAGCAGGTCTTCCGGGACCGCACCGGCGCCGGCGGGGACGTCGTGGGGCTGCGCGAGGAACCGCCACCGCCGGGACACGAGCCGCTGCTCGTACCGGTCATGCGCGGCGGGCGCCGGCTCGACGGCGCCGATCCGGCCGCCGCGGTCCGGGCCGCACGGGAACGCTTCGACGCCGACCTGGCGTGGCTGCCCGAGCCGGCGCGGCGGCTGGCCGAGCCGGAGCCGCTCGCCGCCACGGTCAGCCCCGGGCTGGCCGCGCTGCACGAGCGGGTGGCCGCGCACGTCCGTACCGCGGGCACCTACTGACCGTCGCCCGGCGAGGTCGCCCCGGCACGTCCTCGGTGCGTCCCGCGCGGCCGGCCTCAGGACGCGGCGGGGCTGGGACTCCTCCCGCCGGTCACGGGTGTCCCGCCGTCGGGTGCCGGGCCGGTGGTCTGCGGAGCCGGCCCGAACAGCGCCTCGCCCTTGGCGAACCAGGCGACACCGAACGCGAGCACGGCGACCACCTCGCACCAGAACAGCGGCCTGAGCGCGTCGCGGGTCGGGTCCGGAAGCGCGTTGCTCGCCACGGCGACCGCGATCGCGGCGAGGATGAGGCCGCCGCAGGCGTAGTAGAGGCCGCGGCGTACCCGGCCGTGGACCTCGCGCGGATCGCGCCGGGGGAACAGCACGATGCAGAAGATCGCCAGGATGACGAACAGCGTCGCGGCCGCGACCTGGTGCACCCTCCCGACGAGCACGTCGGTCGACGTGATCGGCGAACCGGGTTGATGTGTCGCGGCCGGGAACAGCGCGACCGCGATCGCCAGCCCGCCGGCGATGGTACTGAGCAGGTCGTCGAGCCTCCGGTGCCGGTAGGAGATCAGGAAGACGCCGATCGCGCACAGACTGCCGACGAAGACGTCCCGCAACTCGGTGTAGTAGTACGCGCTGAGCGAGCTGAGCAGCGCGAACCGGCCGCTGACCAGCGAGTGGCCGGCGACCAGCACGACCGGCAGGACGACGCCGACAATGCCGATGCCGAGACGGAGACGGCGTACCGTCTGGGCGTCCTGCGGCCGTCGGGCAGGCGAGAGGTCCATGATCGCCTCCGGTGTTCCCGCGGCGTCACCGGCCGATCCGCAGCCGGCGCCCGCCGTCACCACCAGTGCAATCCCTGCGACCGTACGTGTCAATCCGTCCGGAATCGCACCATGCGCAGGCGTGCCCCGGCGGGTGCCGCCCGCGCCCACGGCCCCCAACCTGCGACGTTTGCCCGCCTGACCGGCGGGAAGACCGGGCGGACGCGACCGTCGGTAGGACGCCGCTTCGTAGCGCCCGGCAGTCGGTGGCGTGCCGACGTGGCGGGCGGATCCGAGGAGGAACGAGGATGGCCGACGGCAGGAGCGCGAGCGCGGCGGGCAGCAGGCCGACCGGGGCCCGGAAGGCCACCGGGGCGAAGAAGGCCCCGACGAGGCGGGCGCTGGCCGCGAAGAAGGTCGCGACCGCCACCAAGCGCGCCACCGGAGCGACCGCGGCCAAGAGCGCGGGTGAGAAGCCGACCTCGACCACGACCCGGGTCGCGCGGAAGAAGGACACCTCCGCCACGGCCGCGCCGACCCGCCGGCCGACCGAGAAGGCCGTGGTGGCCAAGAAGGCGACCAGGGCCGTCGCGAAGAAGGCGCCCGGGACGAAGGCCACGGCGAGGACGGCGCCCACGGCGAAGCGGGCGCCCGCGACGAAGGCCGCGGCGAAGAAGGCGCCGGCGACGACGGCGGCACGCAAGAAGGCGCCACCCCGGAAGGCGACGACCATGGAGTCGTTCGGAAGCAAGCGGACCGGCCGCACGGGAGGTCGGTGACCCGCGTTGCCACGAGTTGCCGGGCGGTCCGGAGGCACCGGACCGCCCGGCCACGCGTGTGACGGCGGGCGCCCTCACCACCGTGACGGCGGTGGCGGCGGCACCACCGGCGGGCGGTCGTCGCAGGTGATGGTATTCGGCAGCAACCAGGGGGCGAGCCACCCGCCGTCGTTGCCGCCCAGGTCGGTGAGGCCGAACTCGGAACCGGCCGGGGTGAAGTGGAACGAGCCGCAGTTGTTGACACCGACGGCGCCGACGTTGCGGGCGTCCACGTTGGCGAACGACGCGGACCCGGCCGTACGGGCGCTGACCACCGACGTGCCGGTGCCGTCGACGCGGATGTCCCGGAAGTGCACGTTGCTGATCGAGTAGAGGTCCTTCACCGCCCACTCGCTCACCAGCATGACGGCGTTGTAGGTGCTGTCCAGGTACGCGTCCCCGACCACCTCGACCCGCGCGTCGATGCTGCGATCCAGGGCGTAGAGCCAGATGGCGCCGAGCCCGATCTTCCAGTTCAGCTCGTAGGTGCCGGCGCGGACGGTGGTGTTTCCGGTGATCCACAGGTGCCCGGTGAACGGCTCCGCCCCGAACCGGGAGCCGACCTGGATCGCGCTGCCCTCGCGGACGGGGTCGGCGATGAGGTTGTGGGAGACGGTGTTGTCCGTGCCGACGGGTGCAAGGACGCGGGCAGCAACACGTGCCTCGGCGTCAACGTGCCGCTCGACCTAGGCATCCCCGGCCTGTCGCTGAAGGCGAAGAAGGGCGCGCCCGACGCGATCCAGGCGCGACTCGGCTGGAAGCTGCACCTGGACCTGGTGCTCGACCGGGACGAGGGCTTCTACGTCCCCACCCACGACGGCGACACGTCCCCCGAGGTGCAGATCGGGGCCGCGTTCGACATGACCGGGGACCTCGCCGCCCAACTCGCGTTCATCCAGGTCAACGCCACGAAGCAGGGCACCGACCCGCTGGTCAAGGCGTACTTCGCGATCGACCTGAAGGGCTCGCCGGGGGAGAAGAGCTGCTTCGACCCCGCCGTCGCCGCGAACTGCACGCCGGAGGACGACGACAAGCTCACCCTCGCGGAGTTCGGCGACCTCGGCTCGCTGCTCGCCACCGACCTCACCGCCGCGGTGAACATCGACTGGAAGCTGGCGGCGGCGGTGAACACCGGCGACGAGGCCGGGTCCGCGCTGCCCGGCATCAGCGCCCGCTTCGGACTCAAGTGGGGCCTGAAGCACAAGCAGGGCGAGCTGACCGCCACCGGCGCCAACGTGGAGACGCCGCTGCAGGTGACGTTCGCCGACATCAGGCTCAACGCCGGCGACTTCTTCGACAAGATCCTCAAGCCGGTGGTGGACAAGCTCAAGACGGTCACCGGTCCGCTGCAGCCGATCATCGACACCCTCTACGCACCGATCCCGGTGCTGTCGGACCTGTCGAAGGCGACCGGCGGACCGGACATCACGCTGGTCTGGCTCGCCCAGCAGTTCAGCACCCTCAGCGGTGGGCCGAACCTCGACTTCATCCACACCGTCCGCGAGGTGATCAACTTCGTGAACCGGGACCTGGACTGCGCCGGTGACGACTGCTCCATCCCGCTCGGCCAGTTCCTCGTCGACCCCGCCCGGGCCCTCACCACCGAGGCGTCACCCGCGTCCGCGGAGAGCCTGATCAAGCGGGACGACCCGTTCACCCAGGCGAAGACCGACGCCGAGGTCAAGTCCGCGATCGACACCGCAGCCGGCACCGACGGGGACAAGCTGTTCACCCCGAAGCCGAACGAGACGGAGTCCCTCGCGGCGAAGACCGGCTTCAAGTTCCCCGTCTTCGACAACCCGGCCTCCCTGTTCGGGCTGCTGATGGGACAGGACGTCGAGCTGGTCAGCTTCGACTCCGGCCCGCTGACGCTCGGCTTCAGCTGGCGGCAGTCCTTCGGCCCGGTCTACGCCCCGCCGCCGGTGTTCATCACCCTCGCCGGCAGCGCCTCGGTCACCGCCCGGTTCATCGCCGGCCTGGACACCGCGGGCATCCGGCACGCCATCGAGGCGGCCTCCGACGGCACCGCGGTCAGCGCGGTCGGCATCCTCGACGGCCTGTACTTCAAGACCGCCGACGACACCGGCGCCGCCGTCCCGGTCGTCACGCTGCGCGGTGAGATCGCCGCCGGAGCCGAGGTGAGCGTGCTCATCGTCAAGGCCGGCATCCAGGGCGGCATCCGGCTCACCGTCGGTTTCAGCTGGAACGACCCGAACAACGACGGCAAGTTCCGCACCAGCGAGTTCCTCCAGGCGCTGCTGGTGAACCCGATCTGCCTCTTCACCACCAGCGGGCAGCTGTCGGTCTTCCTCAAGGTCTACATCACCATCGACCTGGTCCTGTTCTCGAAGACCTTCGACTTCACCCTGGTCGACGCCACCCTGCTCGACTTCCGGGCGCAACCCGACTGTGAACCCGACCCACCGGAACTCGGCGGCACCGTCGATGACACGCTCGTGGTCTTCGCCGGAAAGTTCGGCACCAAGGACCAGCGCGGCGACAAGGCCTGGGACAACACGTCCGGCACCTACGCCGGCGTCGTCATCAAGGTGTACGCGCTGCACTACGCCGACGCCGACCCCGAGTTCGACGGCTTCGCAATCGAGGCCCTCGGCCGCCGGCAGGAGTTCCTCAACCGGGACGGCGAGCCGCCCCTGACCCGGGTGGTCGTCGACGGTCGCGGCTACCAGGTCGGCGACGCCAGCAAGACCTCCATGTCGATCCTGCTGCTCGGCGACGGCGACAGCGGGGGCGACGGCACCAAGGTGTCGACGTTCGACAAGACCGCGGTGGTGATCGGTTCCGACGGCAAGGACCAGATCCGCACCGGCACCGGCCCGGCGTACGTGGACGGGCGGGGCGGCGACGACATCATCGTCACCGCCGAGGCCGCCGGCACGGTCAGCCGGGTCGCCGGCGGCCCCGGGAAGGACACCGTCACCAGCGGCGACGGCGACAACGTGGTGGCCGGCGACAGCGGGCTCGGCGCCGTCGACCGGACCGGCGACACCCCGGTCCGGACCGGGGTGGGCACGACGACCCTGAAGGGCCTGGTCGACTGGACCAAGCTGGTTGCCCCGACCGAGGCGACGGACGGCGAGACCGACCACGTCACCGTCGGGCACGGCACCAACCGGGTCTACGGCAACGGCGGCGACGACGTGCTCGGCGTTCTGGTCAACGACAAGCCCAACGGCAAGAACACCATCGTCGGCGGCCCCGGCGGGGACACGATCAACGGTGGCAAGGGTGACGACACCATCCACACCTCCGACAGCGGCGTACCGGCCGACGTCGACCAGCCGGGCAGCGGCGACGCCGGGCTGACCAACCGGGTGGACACCGGCGCCGGACAGGACACGGTGCACGGCAGCGCCGGCACCGACCTGGTCGTCTCCCATTCCGCGAACGGCCAGACCGGCCACCTGCACGGCTACGGCGGCAACGACGTGCTGGTCGGCGGCTACGGCACCGACGAGCTGTTCGGCGGCCCGGACGAGGACTACGTCATCGCGGAGCCGTCGACGGTGGGCGAGCCGGGCGACTCCGACGGCTACGGCCCGTTCCGGGCGGTCACCCACGAGCCGCTGCCCACCGGTACGCAGTCGCAGACCAAGCTGCTCGTCGGCGGCCTCGGCAGCGACCACGTGATCGGCGGCGACGGCGGGGCGACCGTCTTCGGCGACCGGCGCCTGCCCGACGAGGCGTGCGCGGACGCCACCCTCGCCGACGCCCAGCCGAACCCCGCCGACCAGGGCGCGGCCGACCTCATCCTCGGCGGCGCCGGGGTCGAGGTGGTCTCGGCCGGCAGCGGGGACGACCGGGCCGACCTCGGTGGCGGCGACGACCGCGTCTGCGGTCAGCTCGGCAACGACACCCTGCACCTCGGCGGCGGCGCGGACCGGGCCTGGGGCGCGGCGGGTGTCGACCAGCTGCACGGCGACGACGGTGACGACCTGCTCTTCGGCAACACCGACAACGACGGGCTGTTCGGCGGCACCGGCGTGGACACCGCCGAGGGCAACCAGGGCAACGACCAGGTCTTCGGTGGCCCGGACGCCGACGTCCTGTACGGCGGTGGGCGTACCGCCGGCACGAGCGACGGCCGGGACCACCTGTACGGCGAGGCGGGCGCCGACCGGATCGTCGGGGACAACGGCACCCCACGGACCGGCGACACCGGACCCGAGCCGCTCGACCTGGCCGGTGACGTCGCGGGCGCCGGCGACGGCGACGTGATCTCCGGCGGTGGCGAGAACGACGTGGCGTACGGCGGCCTCGGCGACGACCGGATCAACGGCGACGGCGGGGACGACCAGCTGGAGGGCAACAACGGCGCCGACCTGGTCCACGGTGACCAGGGCCGGGACGAGATCGTCGGTGGCTCCGGGCAGGAGCCGACCCCCGGCACCGGCCGGCCGGACGCCGGCGACCAGCTGTACGGCGACGCCGACACCGACCTGATCGCCGGGGACAACGGCCGGTTCGCGCCGGCTACCGCCGACGCCACCCGGATCACCCAGGGCCGGGCCGGCCCGCAACGCAGGATCACCCTGCTCGACCTCGGGTTCAGCCCGGTGGCCGGCACCAGCGGCGGTGACCTGATCTCCGGTGGGGACGCCGACGACGTCATCCTCGGCCAGGGCGGCCCGGACCGGGTGCACGCCGGCGGTGGCGCGGACTTCGCCGAGGGCGGCCCGGACTCCGACTGGATCGAGGGCAACGCCGGTGACGACGACCTGGTCGGTGGCTCCAGCACCGCGTACGACGGGTCCGGCGCCACCACCTGGGGCCAGCCGGACACGGCGGACGCCGTCTTCGGCGGACCCGGCTCCGACGCGGCCATCGGCGACAACGGCGCCGTGCTCCGCCCGCTCCCGGGTGAGGTGCCGACCTCGGTGACGATCCGGCTGGGCGCCGACGGCGCGCCGTTCGGCCCGCGGATCGTGGTCCTGCTGGACCGCGCGGCGGCCAGCGGCATCCGGTACGGCGGCGACCGGGTCAGCGGCGGCGACGGCGTCGACACCCTGTGGGGCCAGGACGGCGACGACGCGCTGACCGGTGACGGCGACGGTGACTACCTGGAGGGCAACGGCGGTGCCGACGTCCTGCGCGGCGACAGCGCGCTGGATGCCACCGGGCGCAGCGTCGTCACCCCGCTGTCCGACCCGGGCTGGCCGGGCGCCCCGAGCGCCGCGGGCGGCCTGGTCGGCTCCGGCGCACCGGCCGGGCAGGACGACCTGATCGGCGGCAGCGCGGCCGCGGGCTTCCGGGACACCGGGGACGTGATCGAGGGCAACGGCGCCGACGACGTGGTCCTCGGCGACAACGGCTCGCTGCTGCGCACCGTGGTCACCGCCGACGGCGGGCACGCCGAGCGGGTCTACGCCGAGCGGTACCCGACCGACGCGGTGCCGGAGCACGCCACGGTGGCCCGTACGCACGACCCGGCCCTGCCCGGCCCGTCCACCCGGTTCTGCACCACCGCCCAGGCCACCTGCGAACCGGCCGGCGCCTTCGGTGGCGACCAGCTCTACGGTGACGGCGGCGACGACGGGGTGTGGGGCCAGGACGGTGACGACACGATCCGCGGCGGTGCCGGCGACGACGACCTCCTCGGTGAGCTCGGCACCGACACCCTGTACGGCGACGACGGCCAGGACGCCATCCTCGGCGACCGGGGCGGCGTGGTGAACCAGTACCTCAACGCCGACGACGTGGCGGCACTGGGCTTCACCGCCACGCTGTCGTCGGTGCCGCAGGAGTCGTACACCGGGTTCCGGCCCGGCGACTATGACCGGCGGGTGGACCTGCTGCACGACACCGACGGCGACGCCTGGATCGGCGACTCCACCGCGCCGCCGATGCCGCACGCCGGCCTGACCGCCGGCGCGGGGGACTTCATCCGCGGCGGCGCCGGGGCGGACAACATCCACGCCGGCTTCGGCGACGACGTCGCCAACGGCGACAGCGGCGGCGACAAGCTGTTCGGAGCGGAGGGCTCGGACGTGTTGTGGGGTGGCAAGGGCTGCGACCCGGCGCTGGACGCGGCCAACCCGCAGTGCCAGGTGGACGGCGCGTTCAGCGCCGCTGCCCGGGGCGACCGTGACCAGTACGTCGACCACCTCTTCGGCGGTGCCGGGGCGACCAGCGGGCCGGCGGTGACCGCCGTGCTCGGCTCCGACCTGCTGGACTTCCGCCCGCGCGGGTCGTACCCGGACAACTGCGCTCCCGGCGCCTGGCCGGTGACCACGGCGTCGGGGACGGTCGACCCCTGCCGCTGGTTCGAGATGACCGGGCTGGACGACGACGTCCTCGCCGACAACCAGCACCACCACGGCACCGACTGGATCTACGGCGGCTGGGACCGGGACGTCCTCCAGGGTGACGTGACGGCGAACGGCCCGAACAACGGCGACCGGCTGTTCGACTGGAACGGCGCCTACAACCTGTACACCCACTGCAACGCGGCCTACGGCGGGTTCAACGACATACGCCAGCACAGCCCGGCCATGCAGGACTTCCTGACACGGCTGGCGTGGGCCGACGGCGCGGGTCGCAGCGCGACCGACGTGACCACGGCAGGCACGTCCGCCTTCCTGGAGCTGTCGTACGTGTATCCGCGGGACAACCGGGAGCAGGGGGCGGGGGCGGCCTACCCGAGCACCCCGGGGCACTTCGACCAACCGTCCTGCGCCGACTGATCAACCGAACCCCTCCGGGGCCCGCCTCTCTCACGAGGGTCGGGCCCCGAGGTCTGTCCGGCGTCGTCGGCGGGCGGCACGAGGACGCGTTTCAGCGGCCTGTGACGAACTTTCGTTTGCCCAGAGGAAAGTGTCAATGCGGCCAGCGAAAGGTCTGGACACGCTGGGGCCTACTTAGTAGGGTCCAAGACACATCGAAATGTTTCACCGAGAGGAACCGTCGGCGCGGTGACTCTCGACCCGTGGTCCCCAGGCGGCGCAACACGTCCGGCGGCCACGGCCAGGACCAGGGACGGCACCCCGGGTCGGCGCTACCACGAGCGCCCCGGTGCGGACACGCACCGCGGCTTGACCGATGCCCACCCCTTCGGACTCACACCCCGTCAGCTCCGACGCGGAACCCTGTCTGATCCCGCGTGCGATCCGGCTCGCCGCTGACATCAGGCACATCCGGTTCACCAGGACGACCGTGACGACCGGTCACGGCCGAGGACCTCGTGCGGCCAGGGGGGGTCGTCGAGCGGGATCACCACGTTGCACGCCGAGCAGACGAAAGGTTCGTACGGGCCGTGAAAGAGGCAGTCATGAACGGGTTCTCACCGCCCGGCCGGCTCTCGGTACGCCGGCTGCGGAGATCGATTGCGGCCGCCGCCACGGCGGCCCTGATGATGCTGACCGCTGGACTGGCACCGGCTCCGGCCAACGCGCGTCCGGTCGACAACGACCGGGCGACGGCCGCCGCCGCGTCGTCGCAGCAACTCCAGGCGCAGGTGCTGACCTGGACCGCCGGCGACAACTTCCTCTCGTACCTGTCGGCACCCACCACCGCCGTCGCCGGGCCGGCGACGCTGGTGTTCGAGAACAGCCGCGCGACCGGCAACACCACCGGCATGCAGCACACGCTGACGTTCGAGACGGGTAACCCGGCGTACAACAGCGACGTCGACGTGAACATCCTCGCCGACCCGAGCGACGCCAACGGTGGCCGGTGGACCGTGGACGTCGTGCTCTCGCCCGGCACGTACCGGTTCTTCTGCGCGATCCCGGGTCACGGTGGGATGTCCGGCCTCCTGGTCGTCACCGGAGGCGGATCGGACACCACGCCGCCGACCGCGTCGGCCGCCGTGTCGGGTGAACGGGACGAGAACGGGGCGTACGTCGGGTCGGCGACGGTGACGCTGTCGGCCACGGACACCGGCTCGGGCGTCAACCGCGTGGAGTACTCCCTGGACGGTGGCGCGTACGGCACCTACTCGTCGCCGGTCACGGTGAACCAGGCGGGTCAGCACACGCTGAGCTACCGGGCGACCGACAACGCCGGGAACACCTCCACCCCCCAGTCGGTGTCCTTCACGGTCGTGCAGCCCCCGCCGCCGGACACCACCCCACCGACCGTGACGGCCGCGGTGACCGGACAGCGGGACGAGAACGGCGCGTACGTCGGCAGCGCCACCGTCACCCTGTCCGCCGCCGACGCCGGTTCCGGTGTCGACCGGATCGACTACTCGGTGGACGGGGCCGCCTACGCCGCCTACTCGGCGCCGGTGACGGTGAACCAGCCGGGTCAGCACACGGTGAGTTACCGGGCGACGGACAAGGCGGGGAACACCTCGGCGGCGCAGCAGGTGTCGTTCACGGTGGTGGACCCGCCGGCACCGGACACGACACCGCCGACCGCGTCGGCCGCCGTGTCGGGTCAGCGGGACGAGAACGGCGCGTACGTGGGCAGCGCCACCGTCACCCTGTCCGCCACGGACACCGGGTCGGGCGTGGACCGGATCGAGTACTCGCTCGACGGGCAGCCGTACGCGACGTACTCCGCGCCGGTCACGGTGAACCAGCCGGGTCAGCACACGGTCAGCTACCGGGCCACGGACAAGGCGGGCAACACCTCGACGGCGCAGCAGGTGACGTTCACGGTGGTGAACCCGCCGGCACCGGACACCACACCGCCGACCGCGTCGGCCGCGGTGACCGGACAGCGGGACGACAACGGCGCGTACGTCGGCAGCGCCACCGTCACCCTGTCGGCCACCGACACCGGGTCGGGCGTGGACCGGATCGAGTACTCGGTGAACGGGGGCGCCTACGCCGCCTACACCGCGCCGGTGACCGTGAACCAGCCGGGTCAGCACACGGTGAGCTACCGGGCCACCGACAAGGCGGGGAACACCTCGGCGGCGCAGTCGGTGTCGTTCATGGTGGTGCAGCCGCCGGCACCGGACACCACCCCGCCGACCGCGTCTGCCGCCCTGTCCGGTCAGCGGGACGAGAACGGCGCGTACGTCGGCAGCGCCACCGTCACCCTGTCGGCCACCGACGCCGGCTCGGGCGTGGACCGGATCGAGTACTCGCTCGACGGGCAGCCGTACGCGACGTACACCGCGCCGGTCACGGAGAACCAGCCCGGCCAGCACACGGTCAGCTACCGGGCCACCGACAAGGCGGGCAACACCTCGGCGGCGCAGCAGGTGACGTTCACGGTGGTGCAGCCGCCGGCACCGGACACCACCCCGCCGACCGCGTCGGCCGCGCTGTCGGGCCAGCTCGACGACAACGGGGCCTACGTCGGTAGCGCCACGGTGATCCTCTCGGCCACGGACGCGGGATCGGGCGTCGACCGGATCGAGTACTCCCGCGACGGGCAGCCGTACGCCGTGTACACCGGGCCCGTCACGGTGAACCAGCCCGGCCAGCACACGGTCAGCTACCGGGCCACCGACAAGGCCGGCAACACGTCGGGCACCGCGTCGGTGACCTTCACCGTGGTCGCCAGCGGACCGGAGCCGGACTGCCCGGTGCCGGACACCCGGCCGACCGTGTGGCTCGGCACGGTCGACAGCGGCGTACCCAACCGCGTGGTCGACGGTGACTGCACGGTCAACAACGTCATCGAGGACGAGCGCACCTGGCCCCACCACGGCGAGTTCGTCACGCACGTCACGACGGTGGCGGAGCACCTGCACCACCTGGGCGTGATCACCCACAAGGAGCACGGGCGCCTGGTGAGCGCCGCCGGCCGTTCCGGCGTCGGCAAGCCGGACGAGAAGAACGGCTACCAGCCGCTGCTCGACGGCTCCGCGGCGTCGTTCGCCCGGTGGCAGCACGTCGGGGCGGGCGGCTTCACCCGCAACGCCGACGGATCGATCACCAGCCGTCCCGTCGCCGGCCTCGGCATGCTGTGGTACCCCGTGACGGCGTACGGCGACTTCTCCCTCAAGCTCCAGTGGCGCGACGACGCTCCGGGCACCGGCCGCGCCAACAGCGGCGTCTTCGTCCGCTTCCCGGACGTCCACCGGCACGCCGCCGAGTCCCGGCCGGAGTGGGTGGCCATCAAGTACGGCCACGAGCTCCAGATCTTCGACCGGCCCGACGGGGACCAGTACAAGAGCGGATCGGTGTACGGCTTCGACCGGGTCGATCTCGCCGGGGCGCAGGCCACCCCGAAGGGCACCTGGAACGACTACGAGATCCGGGTGGTCGGCCAGCACTACTCGGTCTTCCGCAACGGCGAGCTCGTCAACGAGTACGTCAACAGCCCGGACGCGGTGTTCAGCCCGCCGCGCGCCGACGATCCCGGCGGCGCGGGACGCCAGAGCGCCAGCGGACACATCGGCCTGCAGAACCACGGCACCGCCGACGTCATCAGCTTCCGCAACGTCCGCATCGCGCCCCTCTCCGCGTGCTGCCCGAACGGAACGGCGTCCGGCACCTCGAGCACCTGCTGTTGAGCGAGCGAAGGGAACCAACCATGGCGAAGCACAGATTCGACCGTCAGGCCCGGCTGCGCGGGCTCGCCGGGACCACCGTCGCGGTCAGTGCGGCGAGCCCGGCCGGAGCGTTGCCCGCAGGCGCCTCCGGTGGGTCGAGCGGCCATCTGATCCGACGCGGCGAGCTGCGGGGGGACCGGTGAGCGCGTCCACCTGGCGGCTGCCCGACACCGACCCCGCGCCGGAGCCCGACCGTCCCGGCCCGAGCGCGCGCCGACTGCTGATCGTGGCGGCCATCGTGCTGCTGACCGTCATCGGCGCCGGAGGGCTCGCGGCGGCGGGCGGCCCGACGGCGTTCTTCGCCGACCGGCCGGACGGCTGCGCCAAGCCGGACCGCAGCATCCAGCTGTACGCGGTGGAGCTGCCGAAGGACGGCACCCAGATCCGGCTCGGCTACGGCCTCACGCCGGAGACCGCCTCCTACCCGGGCCCGACGATGGAGATGATGGAGGGGGAGTGCGTCGCCATCACCCTGCACAACCGGGTGCCCGCCGCGACCCTGGAGCAGCTGCGCACCGACCCCGGCCATCCGCTGGGAGTCTCCCTGCACGTGCACGGGGTCAAGTACACGCAGCTGTCGGACGGCACGGTGCAGAGCAACTCCTTCGTCCCGCCGGGCGAATCGCGGACGTACACCTGGTTCGCGCAGCAGCGGAACAACCGGACCGGGGCGCAGGGTACGGCCGGCTACTGGTGGTACCACGACCACGTCGTCGGCGGCCCGCACGGGACGCAGGGCCTGGGCGCGGGGCTCTTCGGCGGGCTCGTCGTACGGCGGCCGGGCGACCCGAAGCCGGACCGGACGTACGTGACGGTCTTCGGCGACCGGCAGAGCATCAACCTGCGCCGCGGGGACGCGACCGACACCTGTGACCAGCAGAACCCGCAGCCCGGGCCGACCTGCCTGGTCGCCCGGAAGGGGGAGCGGGTCGAGTTCGTCGTCGTCGGCATCGGCAACGAGATGCACACCTTCCACCTGCACGGGCACTCCTGGGCGGACACCCGGACCGGCGTGATCGGCAACGGGCAACCCTTCGCCGACTCCGTCCCGGTCATCGACAACAAGCCGCTCGGCCCCGGCGACTCGTTCGGCTTCACCGTGGTCGCCGGCGACTCGGTCGGACCGGGGCACTGGATGCTCCACTGCCACATGCAGTTCCACTCCGACGCCGGCATGTCGACGATGCTGCACGTCCTGGACGAGTCCGGGGCGATGCCCCCGGGCCACGACCACTCCCACCCGGCAGCCGCGCCGGCCGCCGCCGCCACCTCGGCAGCCACCGGCGGCGGCGAGCACCAGCACAACTGACCACCGGGAAACCATGTCCCTCAATCCAGGAGGAGTCGAGATGGCTCACGGACGCCATTTCCGGTTCTCCCGCTGGGTCGGACGCCATCGCGCCGACTCGACGGGATCCACACCCACACCACCCGTCCTCACCGCGCCGCGTCACGTCGCCACGCCCCGCCGCCTCGGCGCACTGGCGTCGAGCGCCGCGCTGGTCCTCGGCACCCTGGCGCTGCCCGTCCAGGCCGTCACCCCCGCGGCGGCGGCCGCCGCCGAGGCCACCGCGGCCGTGAAGGTGCTCGTGTTCCACGGTCCGGTGGACAAGCAGGACGACCCGGTGGCGAAGGCCGCCGCGACCATCAAGGAACTGGGCGGGGCGAACGGCTTCTCCGTCGACGCCTCCGCCGATCCGGGCGTCTTCACCTTCGGCAACCTGGCCCGCTACCGCGGGGTCGTCTTCCTGTCCGCCAACGGGGTGACACTCAACGACGCCCAGGAAGCCGCCTTCCAGGCGTACGTGAAGGGCGGCGGCGGGTTCGTCGGCGTCCACGACGCCGCCCGCGCCCAGCCCAGCTCGGCCTGGTTCACCGGCCTGATCGGCACCCGCCCGGCGGCCAGCCTCCCCAATGCCGAGAAGCCGGTCGCGGCCACGGCGAGCGCCGAGAACCCGCCGAACGAGACCGCCGCCAAGGCGATCGACGGGTCGACGAGCACCAAGTGGCTCACCTTCAACCCGACGGGGTGGCTGGCGGCGAAGCTGGCGAATCCGGTCGTGGTGAGCCGCTACGCGCTGACCTCGGCCAACGACTTCCCCGGTCGCGACCCGAAGAACTGGACGCTGCAGGGCTCCGAGGACGGCACCACCTGGACCGACCTGGACACCCGCACCAACGAGACGTTCCCACAGCGCTTCCAGACGAAGCAGTACAGCTTCACCAACACCACGGCATACCAGCACTACCGGCTGAACGTCACCGCCAACAGCGGTGAGCCGCTGGTGCAGCTCGCCGAGCTGTGGCTGATCGGCCCCGACGCCGGCCCCGCACCGGACACCCAGGTGCAGGAGGCCACGGTCGACCTCACCGACCGCCAGCACCCGGCCAACAAGGGGCTGCCGTTGACCTGGACCCGCTCCGACCAGTGGATCAACTGGGACCCGAGCCCGGTCGGCCGGGTCCACACCATCGCCCAGGTGGAGGAGCGGACGTACAACGCGGGCCTGAGCGGCAACGGGGCGTTCCACCCGATCTCGTGGTGCCAGGACTACGACGGCGGCCGGTCGTTCTACACCGGCATGGGCCGCACCGAGGCCAGCTACACCAGCGACAAGCAGTTCCAGGGCCACCTGCTCGGCGGCATCAAGTGGGCGGCCGGCATGGTGCGCGGCGACTGCCAGGCGACGATCGCGTCGAACTACCGCGTCGAGCGGCTGACCGCCACGAACCAGCCGGGCCAGCTCGACCAGATCGGTGAGCCGCACGGGCTGACCATCGCGCCGGACGGCAAGGTCTTCTACATCGGCAAGGCGGCGTGCCCGTCCGGGCCGATCGTCAGCTGGGACGACCCCAAGGTCGGCCTCGGCTGCGGCACCATCCACCAGTGGGACCCGAAGACCAAGCAGGTCAAGCTGCTGACCACCCTCCCTGTGATGGGCAACCGGGGCAGCGGCAGCGAACTGGTCAAGAACGAGGAGGGCCTGGTCGGCATCACCCTCGACCCGAAGTTCGCCCAGAACGGCTGGGTCTACGTCTACTGGATGCCGCACGAGTCCATCGACCGGGACAAGCGGATCGGCAAGCGGACGGTGTCGCGGATCACCTACGACGCCGCGAAGCAGACGATCGACCAGGGCACCCGCAAGGACCTGCTGAGCTGGGACACGCAGATCCACAGCTGCTGCCACGCCGGCGGTGGGATGACCTTCGACGAGAGCGGCAACCTCTACGTCGGCACCGGCGACAGCAACTCCTCCGGTGGCTCCAGCGGCTACTCCGGCAACAACTGGACGCAGGACTACAAGGGCGTCTCGTTCCAGGACGCCCGCCGTACCTCCGGCAACACCAACGACCTCAACGGCAAGATCCTCCGCATCCACCCGGAGCCGGACGGCACGTACACCGTCCCGGCGGGGAACCTCTTCACCGGCAACGAGGAGGGCGGCGGCAAGACCCGTCCCGAGATCTACGTGATGGGCGTACGCAACATCGCCCGGATCGCCTGGGACCCGGTCAACGACTGGCTGACCGCCGCCTGGGTCGGCCCGGACGCGGGCGCCCCGAGCCCGGACCTGGGCCCGGCGAAGTACGAGACGGCGACGATCATCACCTCCGCCGGTAACCAGGGCTGGCCGTACTGCATGGGCAACCGGCAGCCGTACCGGGACCGCAGCAACACCGACGCCACCGTGCTGACCGGCTGGTACGACTGCGACAACCTGAAGAACGAGTCGCCACGCAACACCGGCCTGGTCAACATCCCGCCGGCGCGCGACAACATGATCTGGTACTCGCCGCAGGGCGGCGGCCCGGTCTACCCGAAGCGCACCGACGGCAGCGGCCTGCCGACCTACCAGCTCGGCCAGGAGACGTTCACCCAGCCGTACCTCAAGGGCGGCGGCCAGGCCATCATGGACGGGCCGACCTACCAGCGGGAGAACGTCGACACCAACAGCGGTGTCGCGTGGCCGGCGTACTGGGACGGCAAGTGGTTCATCGGTGACCAGTCCAACGCCAACAACCGGGTCGCCGTGACCGTCGACCCGACGAAGGTCTCCAGCCACGGGCCGCCGGCCTTCGCCGAGGACCTGCGCAGCATCATCCGCTCCGGCAACGGCGGCACCCAGCTCCAGTCCTGGATGGACGCGAAGTTCGGGCCCGACGGCGCGCTCTACCTGCTCGACTACGCCGGCGGGTTCTTCAGCCTGCACTCCAACCAGAAGCTGATCCGCATCGCCTACCAGGGTGGCCCGGCCACGCCCCGCCCGAGCGACGCCGCCGCCCGGGTGGTGACGCAGAGCGACCCGAGGACGGTCGCCTTCTCCAGCGCCCGCGCCGGCGGTGTGGCCTGGGAGTGGAACTTCGGTGACGGCAGCGCGCCGTCACGGGAGGCCAACCCCACGCACACCTACGCCGACTACGGCACCTACGAGGCGACGCTGAAGGTGACCTACGCCGACGGCGAGGTGGCCACCGCGAAGATCCAGGTCTTCGCCGGCTGCGCCGCGCCGGACACCGGCAAGACCGTACGGATGCTGGACACCGACACCGGTGTCGCCAACCACGAGGTCGGTGGTGACTGCACGGTCAACGACCTGATCGACGACGAGCGGAACTGGGCGAACCACGGCCAGTTCGTCAGCCACGTCGCCGACGTGGTCAACGACCTCCGCGGCGACGGTGTCCTGGACAACCGGGAGGCCGCGAAGCTGAACAGCGCCGCGGCCCAGTCGCAGATCGGCAAGATCGCCGGGTACCGGCCGCTCTTCGACGGCACGGCCCAGTCGCTCGCCGACTGGCGGCAGGCCCCCGGCGGGTCGTTCGCCCTGCGGCCCGACGGGTCGATCCGCAGCACCGGCGGGCTCGGCATGCTCTGGTACGCCAAGGACGAGTTCGCGGACTTCTCACTGCGGATGACGTTCCGGGACGTCTCGGCGGAGGGCACCTACGGCAACAGCGGTGTCTTCACCCGGTTCCCGGACCCGCGGACCCCGCTGGACCAGCGGCCGGCCGGCAGCTGCGGCACGGTCGGGTCGGCCCGGTCGTCGGAGGCCTGGGTGGCCATCTACTGCGGTCACGAGATCCAGATATACGACGGGCCCACCGGTGAACCCCAGAAGACCGGGTCGATCTACAACTTCGACCCGAACAACCTGGGCCAGTCCGGGGCGACCCCGAAGGGCCGGTGGAACGACTACGAGGTCCGGGTGGTCGGACAGCACTACACGATCATCCGCAACGGCGTGGTGATCAACGAGTTCGACAACACGCCCGGCAAGGCGTCGTCCCGCCAGGGCGACCCGCCGACCGACCTGCGCCAGTTCCTCAGCGGATTCGTCGGGTTGCAGAACCACGGCAACAACGACCTGGTCGAGTTCCGCGACGTGCGGGTGCGGGAGTTGTAGTGGACGGGTGCGCCGGGTACGGGGGCCGCTGCCTCCCCCGTACCCGGCGCACCGCGGTCCCCGACCGGCTTTGCGGGCCACCGTCCCCGCCCGGCACTGCCGATGGCCCGCGGAAGGGGGGCGAAAGCGTACGATCCGGGGTGTGGCGCTCCGGCCGGCTCTGGTCGTACCTCTCGTCGCGGCCCTGCTCGCGGCGGGCTGCACGGCGACGGACGGCGGGGGAGCGCCGCGACCGCCGTCCGACGTCCCGACGGCCGCCACGAGGACCGGCGGTGTGATCCTCCGGATCGTCACCCAGCTCGGCGAACAGTGCCCACACATCCCGGCCACCCCCGACCCGAGCTGCGACCCGAAGCCACGGCCGGACACCGGCTTCCAGGTCCGCTCCGCCGCCGGTCACCTGGTCAGGGAGGGGCGCTCGGGGCCGGACGGTCGTGCCGAGGTCGCCGTGCCGCCCGGCGAGTACGTGGTCCGGGGCGACCCCGTGCCGGGCTGGCTGATCGCCCCGGAGCGGCGCGTCACCGTGTCCGGGAGCGACCCGGTGACCGTGCCGTTGACCTGGACCAACGGCATCCAGTGACGCCGGGCCGGCGGGAGCACGCCGCTCCCGCCGGCCCGGCCGGTCGTCACGGCCCTACCTGCCGGTGCCTCCCTTCACGACGATCGTCACGTCGTCGGTGTTGTTTCCGGCCACCGGGTCCGGCGTCGTGCTGCTCAGCGTCGCCGAGTTCTGGATGGTCCGGACGCTGCCCTGCGCCTGCGCCTCGATGACGAAGGTGACCGTGGCGCCCGCCGGCACCGTCGCCGCCGTGCAGGTCACCGTGTGGGTCGCCTTGACATAGGCGCACTGCGGCGAGACGTACTGGACCACCAGCTTCTTTGGGTCCAGCGGCAGCTTGTCCACCACCGTCACGTTCCGGGCGTCGGACGGCCCGCCGGCCCCGCAGGTCGGGGTCGGCGTCGACTGCGCGTCGCTCTCGCAGCCGCCGTTGTTGTGCACCGTCAAGGTGTAGATCACCGTCGGGGCCGGGTTTCCGGAGCGCTGCTCGCCGGTCTTGTCGAGCCACAGCTCCGCCGACGTCCGTACCGCCGTCTGCTGGGTGGCGGTGTTGTTGCCGGCGTTCGGGTCGGGCGTCGCCGCCGACACCGTCACCCTGTTCGTCAGGGTGGTGCCGTCGGGGACGGACGGCGCGACCAGCACGGTGAGGAACACCGTCCGGGTCTGGCCGGGGTTCAGCGCCCCGAGCGCGCACACCACCGTGTCGGTCTGCACCAGGGTGCAGATTCCAGCGCCGTTGCCGTCGACACCGCTGACGTACGTGGTACCCGCCGGCAGGGTGTCGGTCACGGTCACGCCCTGCGCGGTGGACGGCCCGGCGTTGCCGACCGTGATCGTGTAGGTGATCTTCTCGCCGGCCACGACCGGGTCCGGCGAGTCGCTCTTGCTCACCGACAGGTCGGCGGAGGCGTTGACCGTCGTGGCCACGCTGTCCCGGACGTCGTCGTTGTCCGGGTCGGCGGTCGAGCTGGACACCGTCGCCTCGTTGAACAGGACCGTGCCAGGCACCACGTCGGGCGCGACGAGCGCCACGATGGTGACCGTCGCGGAGGCGCCGCCGGCCAGGTTGCCCAGACCGCACCGGACGTCCCGGGCGGTGGGCTGGCCGTTGGTGCAGGTGCCCACCGACGGGGTCACCGACACGAAGCTGACCCCGGCGGGCAGCGTGTCGGCGACCACCACGTCCCGCGCGACGGACGGGCCGTCGTTGGTGACCGTGATCTCGTACTGGAGCTGGGTGCCGGCGGTGACCGTCGCCGGGCCGGTCTTGTCGAGGCTCAGGTCGGCCGACCCGACGAACTCGACGCGGCCGGTGGCCTGGTTGTTGGCCGGGTTCGGGTCCTCGGTGGCGCTGGTGACCGTGGCGACGTCGTTGACCTGGGCGACGTCGTCGGCGGTCACCGTCACCCGCACCGTGGTCCGGCCGCCGGCCGGCTCGGTGCCCAGGTCACAGGTGATCGTGACGCTGGTGACCGGGCCCGTGCTCGTCGGGGCGCAGGTGCCGGACGGGGTGGCCGTCACGCTCACCACCTCGAACGGGGTCGCCGAGGTGAGCACGTCCGTCAGCTCCACGGACGTCGCGTCGGACGGCCCCAGGTTGTCGACGTGGATGTCGCAGTAACCGGGCGTGCCGGCGGGAGCGGCCCGGTCCGGCTTGCAGACCTTGGTGACGGCCAGGTCCGCGCGGGTGCGTACGGTCGTGGTCGCGGTGGCGGTGTTGTTGCCCGGGTTCGGGTCGAACTGGTCGGCCGCGGCCACCGTGGCGGTGTTGGTGATCGTGCCGGCCGGGAAGTTCGCCGGAACGGCCACCTGGATCACCAGCGGGACGGACTGCCCGGGGAGCAGTTCGCCGAGGTCGCAGGTGAGGGTGCCGGCCGCGTTGGTGCACGCCGGCGTGCTCGACTGGAACGCCACGCCGGCGGGCAGCGTGTCGGTGACCGTGACCGACGAGGCGGTGTTCGGGCCGTCGTTGGTGACGGTGACCGTGTACGTGAGCGGCTGGCCCGCGTACACCGGGTCGGGGGAGTCGGACTTGGTGATCCGCAGGTCCGTCTGGTCGCAGGTGGTGAACTTGAACGCGCCGATGCGGGTCTGTCGGCCGCCGCCGTGCTGCTGGGTGTACCAGAACGTGCAGTCGTCCACCGGGTCCACGTTCATGGAGCTGTAGTCGCCCCAGCGGTCGGCGTTGGTCTGCGAGGTGGTGCCGGAGAACATGGTCTGCTCCGGCTCCGGCATGCTGCCCAGTGGCGCGTTGGCCAGCCGCCCGGTGTACGCGATGGAGGGGAACACGTTGTTCGCCGCGTCGGCGATGCTGTAGCCGAGGGCGATGTTGCCCTTGCCGTCCATCGCGATCGAGCCCATCCACCGGTCGGCCGTGCCCGGGGCGTACGTTCCCTGCTGGTGGATGGCCCAGCCGCCACCGCCGTTGCGCAGCTCGTACCAGCGGGTGCCGACCCGGTCGTTGCCGTCGGCGTCCACGGCGGACTGCACCGCGACCATCGTCTGGTGGGTGCCGAAGTTGCGGTACTGCACCCGGTGCAGCAGCCGGCCCGGCAGCGCGTCGATCCGTTGGGTGGTGCCGGGCTGGTCGATGCAGTCGCGGGCCGCACCGTCACCGTCGGCGTCGGTGCAGCCGACGTTGATGTCGAACGGCTGGGTGTTCAGCGTCGTGGCGAGGCCGAACGTGCTGTTGGCCGGGTCGGTCCAGTCGACGTGGAAGTCGTACACCTCGATGCTGTCCTGCGCGCCGCCCTGACCGTTGTCGGCGTCCTTCGACAGCAGGAAGTGGTTCGGCTCGCCCGCCGCCGGTGGGTTGACGCCGTCCCAGTCGCTGGGGAACATGCGCACCCGGCCGGCGGAGGAGACCCCGGGACCGAGCGCGCCGGCGCCCGAGCCGAAGTACTGGAAGGTGGCCGGGCTGCCGCTGACCATGGCCGCGCGGTCGAAGGCGTACGCGCCGAGCGTGCCACCCTCGAACGTGGACATGTAGAGGCCGTCCGGCCAGACACCGAACTTCTCGTAGTCGTGGGAGGCGCTGAGCCGGAACGAGTACGTGAAGTACGCGCCGGTCGGGTCCGGTGTCTGCGAGTACGCGATGCACATGTCGAACGGCGCGGTCCGCGGGCTGGTGAACTGGGCCAGCATCCACCGGTCGACCGTCTGGTCGTACAGGACGATGGGGTCGCCGGCGTTCTGCGTGTCGCAGCCGTTGTCGTTGACCGTGTTGGAGGTCCAGAGCGAGTTGATGGCGAACGGTCCGCCGCCGGCGGGCGACGTGCCGTCCTTGTTCCAGATCTGGAAGGTCGTGTTGACCATCTGGACGTAGTGGTTCGGCCCGACGTCGCCGACGGTGTCCGGCGGGGTGCCGCCGGTCTGGCCGGCGAAGGGCGTGTTGGTGGGTCTGAGGTCGTCGTTGACCGGCCCGTCGGCGGTCTGGGCGATCGGGTCGGCCGTGCCGGCGACGCGCGGCTGCGCCGGTGCGCTCTCGGTGCTGGCGGCGGGCGCCTTGGCGCCGGCCTTCGCCTTGGGCAGGTCGCGTACCGGCTTGGACTTTCCGGCCCGCACCGGCGCGACCACGCCGACGCGCCTGCCCTTGCCCGGGTCGTCCGGCGGGCGGGCGGCCGTGCCCGGTGCGGGCGCGGCCGTTCCCGGTGCCGCCGGCACCAGCACGGTCAGGCCGAGGGTCAGCAGCATCGCCGCGGACGCGGCGAATGCCCGTCTTCGTGTCATGGAAACCCCCACAAGATCACGGTCAGTAACGGTCTTCGCCTTCATAACTCCTGCCGAGGAGGCGAGCACCGGTCTGACCGGCATCCGACAAGCGACGTGAACAGGGCTCATCCAGCACGGGTTTGACGGACCCTCCTGCCACCATCAGTGATGGTCCCAACACGAACAGGAGGCGCCCGTGTCATCGTCCACCCGCGACCGTCCCGCCCCGAGCCAGCCGGAGTCCGTCCTGCCCGAGCTGCGCACCATGTGGTGGGAGACCGGCGTCCGCGCCCGCGCCGAGGCGGGCCTGTTCGCCGTGTTCGCCGAGCTGCCACGGCTGGTCGCGCAGGCCGTGGCGATCAGTTGGCGGGCCGACCGCCTCCGCACCTCCGTGGTGGCCGCCGCGACGATCGGGGCCGGCGCGATGGCCGCCGGTGGTCTGCTCGCCACCCAGCGGGTGCTGGTGGAGCTCTTCGCCGGCGGCCCGACCGGGGAGAAGGTGCTCGCCGCGCTTCCGGCGCTCGCCGTCCTGGCCGCCGTGACCGGGGTCCGCGCCGGCCTGGGCATCGCCACCGGGTACGCGGTCAACGGCCTCACGCCCCGCGTCGACCGGGAGGTCGAGCGTGGCCTCTTCGAGGTCACCACCGCCGTGCGGCTGGACGCGTTCGACGCCGACGCGTTCGCCGACGACATGGAACGCGCCACCCGGGGCACCGACTCGGCGATCTCGCTCGTGCAGTCCTCGATGAACCTGATCGCCGGCCTGGTCGGGGTGCTCGCGGTGGCGGTGGCGGTGGTGGTCATCCACCCGCTGCTGCTCCTCGCGCTGCTGGTCGCCACGCTGCCCAACGCGTGGGCGGCGCTGCGGGCCGGGCACCTGCGGTACGGGACGTACATCGCCGGCTCAGTCCGCCGCCGCCGGCTGTGGATCCTGCACCGGCTGATGGCCGAGCGGGCGTCCGCGCCGGAGCTGCGGTCGTACGGGCTGCGCCGGTTCCTGCTCGACCAGTACGACCGGGTCATGGACACCGAGACCGGGATCCAGCTCGCCCTGGCCCGCCGGGTCACCACGACCACCGCCGTCGGGGCGCTGGTCGGCGGGCTGGCCACCGCCGTCGTCTACGTCCTGCTCGGGCTCCTGCTCATCGACGGGCAGATCCCGCTCGCGGCGGCGGCGACCTGCGTGATCGCCGTCCAGGCCGCGCAGCGGTCGCTCAGCACGGTCACCTTCCAGGTCGACCGGGTCTACACCGAGGGCCAGCACTTCAGCGACTACACCGGCTTCATGGCGCGCGCCGCCGCGTACCTGCCCGACCCGGCGGACACCCCGCGGCCGGCCCCCGGTCCGCTGCGCGAGGTCGCCGTCCAGGGCGTGACCCTGCACTACCCGGACCGGGACACGCCCGCCGTCGACGACGTCACCCTCATCGTCCGCGCCGGGCAGACCGTCGCGTTCGTCGGGGAGAACGGCTCCGGCAAGACCACCCTCGCGGCGATGATCGCCACCCTGCGGACCCCCACGCACGGCACCGTCGAGTGGAACGGCCGCCCCGTCACGGAGTGGGACCTGGCGCAGGTGCGCACGCGCATCGCGGTCGTCACGCAGGAGTACCACAAGTGGCCGTTCACCGCCGCCACCAACATCGCCGTCGGCGACGTCGAGCGCGAGGCGCGCCAGGACCGCATCGAGTCCGCCGCCGCCCGCGCCGCCGCGCACGAGATGATCAAAGACCTGCCGTACGGGTACGAGACGCTGCTCGACCGCACGTTCGCGAAGGGGCAGGACCTGTCCGGTGGGCAGTGGCAGCGGATCACGGCCGCCCGCGGGTTCCTCCGCGACGCCGACCTGCTGATCATGGACGAGCCGTCCTCGGCCCTCGACCCGCGCGCCGAGGACGCCCTCTTCCAGGCCATCCGGGACCGGCACGGGCGGGCGACGACGATCCTCATCACGCACCGGCTGGCCAACGTCCGCCACGCCGACCGCATCTTCGTGCTGCACGAGGGCGCCCTGGTCGAGTCCGGCACGCACGATGAGCTGATCGCCGCCGACGGCCGGTACGCCGACCTGTTCGCCCTCCAGGCCGCGGGTTACGACGCGGCGCCCGCCGTCCGCCCGCCGGTCCCCGCCCAGCCCGACCGCGCGGCGCCGTGACCGTCACCCCGCGCCGCAAGATCGGATACGCGTGGGCGACTCGACACGCCGAGGTTCGTGCCGCTCATTCGTATTCGATCATGGCAGCGGGGGCCTACGGCATGCAGTACACGTCGCCGGAGTTCGCGGCGTGGGGAAGCGCGCCCAGGACCGCCGCCATCGCGGTCGCGGACATCCACGACGGTTCCGCCAGGGCCATCGTGTCGCCGATGGCGAGGTTGAAGCGGGTGAAGCCGAGCACGGTGGCGCGGTCGAGGGCGCGGCGGGCGACGGCCCGCTCGATGGTGGTGAACTCGAACGAGAGCGCCGGCAGGACGCGGGTGAGGCCGGCCAGCACGCTGTCCTCGAAGCCCTCCACGTCGACCTTCACGAACGCCGGTACGCCGTGCTCGGCGACGAGGGCGTCGAGGGTGGTGGACGGCACGTCGATGCGCGCGTCCCAGGTCTCCTGCCGCCACCCGTCGGCGCCGTCCGCCGCCCGGATGAAGTGCGGCGACGCGGTGGACACCGTGGGGTTGGCGGAGTTGACGTGGAGTTCGAGCACCCCCGGGGTCGCGCCGCACGCCGCCTCGACCAGGACGACCTGGTCGTCCCCGCCGTAGAGGGTCCGGATGGCCCGCGCGCACAGTGGCTGCGGCTCCACCGCGACCACCCGGGCGCCCAGGCGGCGGAAGCTGCCGGTCCGGTCGCCCACGTGGGCACCGACGTCGATGACCAGGTCACCGGGGCGGACGAACTGGGCGTAGAAGCGGTCCATCGCCGCCGCCCGGGCGGGATCGCCGTAGGAGAGCTCGAGCGAACGGCGGAGGGAGGCGGCGGCGGGATCCGCCTTGAGCGACTCGACGACCTCGGTGTTGACGTGCACGGGCGGACCCTAGCGCCCGGCCGCCCGGGTCGGGTACCCGTTCGCCCGTTTGCTCCACCGACCGTGTCGTCGTGATCCACTCAGTGTCAGCGGGGCTTGGTGCGGCGACCAGCCGTGCGCTCCGCGACGACGCCGTCCTCACGCTGGACCTGCCCGACACCACCGTCCCCGCCGGCCGCACCGTGTTCGTGGGGGAGCGGATGCAGGTCCGCGGGCTCTTCGCCGACGACGGCGTCGACCTGACCATCCGGGGACCCGAGCGCATCGCGCTCACCGGGCCCAACGGTGCCGGCAAGTCCACCCTGCTGCGCCTCGTCGAGGGTTCCCTCACCCCGGACTCGGGTTCCGTGCGCCGGGCCGGCGGGCGGGTGGCGTACCTGTCCCAGCGCCTCGACCTGCTCGACCCCACCCGTACGGTCGCGGAGAACCTCACCGCGTACGCCCCGGACCGGCCGCAGGCCGAGCGGATGACCCTGCTGGCCCGCTTCCTGTTCCGCGGCGCCCGCGCTCACCTGCCGGTCGGCGCCCTCTCCGGAGGCGAGCTGCTGCGCGCCACCCTCGCCTGCGTCCTGTACGCGCAACCGGCACCGCACCTGCTGCTGCTCGACGAGCCGACCAACAACCTCGACCTGGTCAGCGTCGGGCAACTCGAGAGCGCCCTCAAGGCGTACCGGGGTGCGTTCGTGGTAGTCAGCCACGACGAGCGGTTCCTCGCCGAGATCGGGGTGGACCGGTGGCTGCGGCTCGCCGACGGGCGGCTCCGGGTCGGAGCGCCCGACGGCGAGTGACCGGGCCAGTCCCGCCCCACACTGGCGTGTTCCGCGCCGCGAGCTGAGGAGAGTCACATGACCACCAGCGTTCCCGATGTGATCGCCCGTTACTTCCGCGTCATCGGCGAACGCGACGTCGACGCCTTCGTCGCCTGCTTCGCCGACAACGCGACCGTGGCCGACGAGGACCGGCTCCACGAGGGTCGGGCGGCGATCCGGGCCTGGCGCGAGCGGACGGCGGCCGAGTACGACTACGACGCCGTGCCGGAGGACTTCGTGGAGGAGGCGGGTGGGAGCTTCGTGGTGACGGCGCAGGTCACCGGCACGTTCCCGGGCAGCCCGATCCGGCTGCGCCACCGGTTCACGCTCCGCGACGGCCTGATCGGCGCCCTGGACATCCGGCCGTAGGCGGACATCCAGGGCGCCGACCGGCGTTCAGGTCACCGCGAGCCGGCGGTGAGCGCGGTGTTCATCGCGCCGTACGCGATCGTGTCGGTGACCGGGCCGTAGGTGCCCGCCGACAGCAGTTCGGCCGCGGCGCGGGCGGCGACCGCGTAGGCGGCCTGCACGATCGCGGAACCGAGACTGATCCGGACGACGCCGGCGGCGGCGAGTTCGGCCACCGGCGGGGAGCCGGCCCCGGCCATGACGGCGATCGGCAGCGGCCCGGCGGCCAGCTCGGCCAGCGCGGTCGGGTCGACCAGCCCGGGTACGAAGAGGCTGTCCGCGCCCGCCGCGGCGTACCGCTCGGCGCGTTCGAGAGCGTCGTCCAGCCGGCGCTCCTCCGGGCCGACTCCGGCGAGGAAGATGTCGGTCCGTGCGTTGATCCACAGCCGGACGCCCAGACGGCTCGCGGCGGCACGGGCGGCGGCGAGCCGTTCCGCCTGCTCATCCGCGGTGAACAGGAGCGCGTCCGGGCGACCGCTCCGATCCTCCAGGTTCACCCCGACGGCGCCCGCGCCGATGACGGCGGTGACGGTGGCCGCCACCGCGTCGGGCTCCACGCCGTAGCCGGACTCGATGTCGGCGGAGACCGGAACTCCGACCGCGGCGACGATGCGTTCGACCACCGCCGCGGCGCGGTCGGGTCCGAGGTCGGCGCCGTCGGGCACGCCCAGCGACCAGGCGACCCCCGCGCTCGTCGTGGCGATCGCCTTGGCCCCCGCGTCGGCGATCGCGACGGCCGACCCGACGTCCCAGGCGTTGGGCAGCAGCAGCGGGTCGCCGGGGCGGTGCAGCGCGGCGAACGTCTCGGCCGTTGCCGACTGGGCGGTGGACACCTTCGGAAGCACGGATTCTCCTTCCGGTTGGGCTGCGTGTGGCATCCCGAAGCTTTCCGTGACGGCCGATGACCGTCTGGCGGGTTTTGGACATCATCAACGCGTGCGGCTCCGCCCGACGCTGCTGCATGTCGGCGCCCGGCGCTACGTGCGGTCGGGGACGGCCATCTCGCCGAGTTCGGACCAGTCGTCCTGCGGGATCGTGAAGTTGACGATGCGAGGGGTCTCGGCGAGGTGGGGCGGCAAGGTTCGTTGCGCGGCCTTGAAGTGCTCGGACTGGACGTGCGCCGCGCCGGCGTCGGCGTCCCGGAACGCCTCGACCAGGACGTACTCGGCCGGGTCGTCGAGGCTGCGGGACCAGTCGAACCACAGGCAGCCCGGCTCCGCGCGGGTGGCCTGGGTGAAGTCGGCGGCGATCTCCGGCCATCGGTCGGCGTCCTCGGGTAGCACTCGGAACTTGGCGGTAATGAAGATCATGACTTCTCCCGTCCGGTGGTCTGCCGCAGGTCCGCGGGCAGTGCCGTCACGGTACCGGGATCGGATCACTCCGGATCGCGAATTTCCGGGGACGCCTGGCTCCACGGTCAGAGTTGCCCTGACGGCCGAGGAACCGGTGCACCTCGGTCGCGACCGGTGGTGACATGGCCGGCGTCCAGGCGGCGAACAGCTCCCGGAAGAACGCCCGGTGCTTGTCGAGGATGGCGGGATCCTGCTCGAAGACGTCCAGCTCGTTGACGACGCTCAGGTCGACGAAGGACCGCAGGTCCTCGCCCCGCAGCGTCGTCACCTGACCGGTGAACCGGTCGTACACCGCACCCGTCGTCGCGAGCCGCCGCCAGGTGCGCCGGCGGTCGCACGCCCCGTACCCGTACACCAGGTCCGCCGCCTCGCCGCCGACGAGGTCGCGCAGCGTGGCCCGGTCGGTCCGGTCGAGGAGTGCCACGTCGAAGCCGTCCGTGCCGTAGACGGCGTGCGTCAGGCCCGCCAGTTGCACGTCGAGTCCGCAGCCGAGGGCGGCGAGGCGTTCCCGCACCCGGCACAGGTGCGCGTACAGGTTGCCACCGGGGTGGTCGATCCGGTCGGCTCCGCGCTCGCGGAGCCAGGCCCGCACCTCATCGACGCTCATGCCCCGACCCTAGGCACTACGCCGCCCGGGCGGGCGACCGCGACGGTGCGCCGTGTGTCACAGCGCGGGTCAGGTCTACTTCATCTTGCGCGTCGACCGGGCCACGATGTCGTCGTACTCCGGGTGCTTGCCCAGCCAGTCACTGAGGAAGGGGCAGATCGGCACCACCGTCCGCCGTTTCGCGCGAGCGTCGTCCATCACCGCACGGGCCAGGGTCGATCCGACCCCCCGGCCCTCGAACGCCGGGGCGACCTCGGTGTGGGTGTAGACGATGATGGTGCCGGTCAGCTGATAGGTGACCAGCCCGGCCGTCACGCCCGTCTCGTCCCGTGCCTCGAACCGCTCCCGCTCGGGCACGTCGATCACCGTGAACTGCATCCCGCCATCCAACCACGGTCCGAATCGAGGTCAGCATGCTGTTTCCCGCCGCGACGTTGGAGTCCGTGGAACGAGGCGAGGTGACTCTGGCGTTCCGGCGGTGGATCAGACGCGCAAGGTCGGTCGTGACTACGCGGCGGTGAGAAGGTAGTCGTCGGATTCGGGGCTCCACCGCAGGTCGACGGCTCCGCTGGTGGCGGCCGCGCGGCAGAACTGGAGGAAGCTGCGGTAGCCGAGCTTCTTCTCGCTGAACTGCGGACGCGCGCGGAGGAGCTGGTTCTTGAGGCCGGACAGGGGCACGGTGCCGTCGCCGCCGGTCAGGTCGCGGACCACGGTGCGGAGCAGCCCGAAGGCCTCCTCCCGTTCGCCGTGCTCGGGCAGGTTCACCTCGGGGTCGCCCTTGGCCGGGCCCTCGGCCAACTCCACGACGTTCTGCTCGGCGAGGTGCCGCAGCAGCTCCCCGAACGTGCGGAACCCGTAGTCCGACTCGCTGAAGGTCGGGTCCTTCCGGAGCAGGGTGCGCTTGAGGCGGGAGGCGGTCACCTCACCGCCGGAGCTGCCCTGGAGACCCGCCACGGTCTGCGCCACCAGGGCGGCGAGCACGTCGACGTCCCGTCCGGTCTCCTCGACCTCCGGCTGCGGCTCGGGCTCCGGCTCGACCCGCAGTGGTTCCGGGCTGGGCAGCCGTGTGGGCCGGCCGCGCCGGACGCGGGGCGACGGGATGTCGACGCCTTCCAGGCGGTCGTAGTAGAGGAACTCGTCGCAGGCGGGCGGGAGCAGGGCCGAGGTGGACTTCTCGACTCCCACGCCGATCACGCGCTTGTTGAGTTCGCGGAGCTTGTGCACCAGCGGCGTGAAGTCGCTGTCGCCGGTGCCGATCACGAACGTGGAGATGTAGTCGCGCTCGAAGGCCAGCTCGACGGCGTCCACCGCCATCTTGATGTCGGCGGCGTTCTTGCGGGACGCGCCCATGCGCTGCGGTATCTCGATGAGTTCGACGTGGGAACGGGTGAGCATGCGGCGGTCCTCGTCGAAGTACGACCAGTCGGCGTACGCCCGGCGCACGACCACGCGGCCCCGCTCGGCGAGGGCGTCGGCGATGGGACGGAAGTCGAAGGCGACGCCGCCGCCGTGGTCGCGCACCCCCAACGCGAGGTTCTCGTAGTCGAGGAACAGGGCGATGCGATCCTCTTGATCCACGGCAGTCAGCCTACGCCCGCCACCGCGCCGACGCGGCTACTCGAACCGCGACGGGTCGCCCGCGCCGCGGCGCAGGATCTCCGGCTCGTCCTGCGACAGGTCCACCACCGTGGTCGGTTCCTTGCCGCAGTCGCCCGCGTCGACCACCGCGTCGAGGAGGTGGTCCAGCCGCTCCTTGATCTCCCATCCCTGGGTCAGCGGCTCGTCCTCGCCGGGCAGGACCAGGGTGCTCGACACCAGGGGCTCACCGAGTTCGGCCAGCAGCGCCTGGGCGACGGTGTGATCGGGTACGCGGACACCGACGGTGCGCTTGCGCGGGTGCAGCATCCGGCGCGGCACCTCCTTGGTGGCCGGCAGGATGAACGTGTAGCTGCCCGGGGTGGACGCCTTCACCAGGCGGAAGACCGAGTTGCTGACGTGCACGAACTGGCCGAGCTGCGCGAAGTGCCGGCACACGAGCGTGAAGTGGTGCCGCTCGTCGAGGTGCCGGATCTCGCGGATGCGGTCCAGCCCGTCGCGGTTGCCGAGCCGGCACCCGAACGCGAAGCACGAGTCCGTGGGGTACGCGATGAGGCCGCCGTCCCGGACGAGGTCGACGACCTGCCGGAGGATCCGGGGCTGTGGGTTGTCCGGGTGCACGTCGTAGTACCTCGCCATGCGCCGAGAGTAGGCGCTGGCGGCCGATGGCGGATCTGCAAGGTTTCCTTTTCGTTACCAGGCGGTTGTTGACGTGACTGCCGTCACTCCAGTTGACTGCGACGGAACCGGTTCCGCAACCGGTTCCGGAACCGGTTCCACCCACCACCCGTGGAGTGTCACGTGCCCATCACCATCGCCGATGTCGCCAGCCGGGCGGGCGTGAGCAAGACGACCGTCTCCCGGGTGCTGAACGGCAAGGGCGAGGTGGACGAGAGCACCGCCGACCGGGTCCGCGCGGTCATCTCGGACCTCGGCTACGTGCCCAGCGCGCGGGCGGTCGGGCTGGCTCGCGGCCGCACCCGGGTGGTCGGCATGCTCGTGCCCGCCCTGACCTGGCCGTGGATGGGCGAGGTGCTCCAAGGGGCGGTCGACGTGGTCGAGGACGAGGGGTACGGCCTGCTGCTGTTCACCTGCAACCGCGGCGACGAGTCGATGCGGCGGTTCGCCTCCCAGGTCTCGGCGAAGTCCTTCGACGGCCTGCTGGTGGTGGAACCGGAGGGCACGTTGGACTACATCGAGGCCCTGCACCAGCAGGGCCTGCCCGTCATCCTCATCGACGACCGGGCCCACCGGCCCCGCTTCCCGTCGGTGCAGACCACCAACCAGGCCGGCGCCCGCGACGCGGCGGCGCACCTGCTGGGCCTGGGCCGGCGGCGACCCGTGGTCATCACCGGCGTGCCGCACTTCGGGTGCACGGAGGAGCGGTCGGCCGGGTTCGCCCAGACCTACGCGGCGGCGGGACTGCCGATCGACCCGGACCGGGTGGTGGAAGGTGACTTCACCTTCGAGTGCGGCCGGGCGGCGGTGCAGCGCCTGCTCGCCGCCGGCGTGCCGTTCGACTCCGTCTTCGCCCACAACGACCTGTCCGCCGCCGGAGCCCTGCAGGCCCTCAGGGAAGCCGGTCTCCGGGTGCCCGACGACGTCGCGGTCGTCGGCTTCGACGACCTGCCCCTGGCCGGGCACACCCATCCGCCACTGACCTCCGTACGCCAGCCGATGCGGGAGATGGGAGCGGCGGCCGCCCGCACGCTCATCTCCCACTTCGACGGCACACCGCTGCCCGACGCCCCCATCGTCATCCCCACCAGCCTCACCGTGCGCGCCTCGACCGGCACCACCTGATCCGCGTCCCACCACCGACGACACCGGCGGGCACCACGTCCACCGGTGGTAGCACCGCACACCCTCCATCCACCACACCCCCCGCTTGGGAACTGCGGGACCACCGAGGGAGACCTCCATGAGAAGACGACGGCTCCTCGCCATCGTGCTGGCCAGCGCGGTCGGCGCAGCCCTCGCCGCCTGTGGCGACAGCCCGAACGCCAACAAGGACAACCGCCAGGCGGCGACCGTGCTGAACGTCGGCATGCCGAACGGCCCGCAGGCGGAGAACAACAACCCGTTCCTCACCACGTCCGCCGCCGCCTCGCTCGGCTACCGCTGGCAGATATACGAGCCGCTGATGATGTGGAACCCGGTCAAGCCGGCCGACCCGATGAAGCCGTGGCTGGCCACCAAGGCCGAGTGGTCGCCGGACTACACCTCCGTCAAGGTGACCATCCGGACGGACGCCACGTGGTCGGACGGGCAGAAGGTCACGGCCGAGGACGTCGCGTTCACGTACAACCTGGTGAAGAAGTACCCGGCGCTGAACGACCAGGGCGTGCCGTACACCGAGGCGACCGCCAGCGGCAACGAGGTCACGATCAAGACCTCCAGCCCGCAGTTCGTCAACCAGCAGAAGGTGCTCTGGCGGGTGCCCATCGTCCCCAAGCACATCTGGGAGAAGATCAGCGACCCGACGACCGACCCCGTCAAGCAGCCGGTCGGCAGCGGCCCGTACACGCTGAAGTCCTTCACCCCGGCCACCACCACCCTGACCGTGCGCGAGAGCGGCTACTGGCAGGACCTGCCGAAGGTCAAGGAGCTGCGCTTCACGTCGTACACCGACAACAGCGCGCAGACCACCGCCCTCGCCAACGGCGAGTCGGAGTGGAGCTTCGTCTTCATCCCCAACTACAAGACCGTCTTCGTCGCCAAGGACCAGGCCAACCACAAGGTGTGGGCGCCGGCGATCCTGGGCATCCACGGCCTCTACCTCAACACCACCAAGAAGCCGTTCGACGACCCGGCGCTGCGCCGCGCGATGAACATGGTGATCGACCGCGAGGACATCTTCGTCACCGCCGAGGCCGAGTACTTCCACCCGCTGGTGAAGAGCGTGACCGGCCTGCCCACCCCCGCCGCCGACGCCTTCATCGCCCCGGAGTTCAAGGGCCAGGAGCACAAGGTCGACGTCGAGGGCGCCAAGGCGCTGCTCACCGGCGCCGGCTACAAGCTGGAGGGCAACACCCTCAAGGACAAGACCGGCAAGGCCGTCACGCTGACCCTGACCGACCCGGCCGGTTGGTCCGACTACCAGACCAGCCTCGAGATCGTGAAGGACAACCTGTCCAAGATCGGCATCGCCGCCACGATCGACAAGGCCAACCAGGACGCCTGGTTCCGCAACGTCGAGCAGGGCAACTTCGACGCCACCTTCCGGTGGACCGAGGGCGGCGCCACGCCGTACGACATCTACCGGACCATCATGGACGGCCGGGTGCTGAAGCCGATCGGCACCGCGTCCCCGGCGGGCAACTTCGGCCGCTTCAACAACCCGCAGGCGACCGAGGCCCTGAAGGCCTACGCGAGCGCGACCGACGAGGCCGCCCGTGCCACGGCGATGAACACGCTGCAGAAGATCTTCGTCGAGCAGATGCCGATGATCCCCGTCGGCGCGGACAACATCGGTGGCGCGTACAGCACGAAGAACTGGACCGGCTGGCCGGACGACTCGAACCCGTACGGCGCGATGCAGCCCACCCAGCCCAACGCGCTGGACGTGGTCCTGCACCTCAAGCCCGCTGGTAGCTGATCCGTGACACCCCTCCCCGGCCGGCCACGGGGCGGCCGGGGAGGGGCTTCCCCCCACCCAGACCGGTACCGCGTCACCCCTTTCGTGACACAGACACCCCAGACAGGAACTCGCCATGACGTTGAGCGACAGCGCGGACGCGCCGGTCAACGAGGTGGTGCTGGAGGCCGTCGGCCTGACCAAGCATTTCCCCGTCCGCAAACGGCTGCGTGACCTCCTCACCCGTACGACGGCAGCCGTCCACGCCGTCGACGACGTCTCGTTCGTGCTGCGCCGAGGCCAGGTGACCGCGCTGGTCGGCGAGTCCGGCTCCGGCAAGTCCACGGTGGCCCGGCTGCTGGCCCAGCTCCACCCCCGCACCGCCGGCGACCTCCTCCTGCACGGCCGGTCGACGCGGGTCCGCGGCGGCCGCGCGTTCCGGGCGTACGTGCGACGCGTCCAGCTGATCCTGCAGGACCCGTTCGCGTCGCTGAACCCGGTGCACACCATCCGCTACCACCTCACCCGGTCGCTGCGGATCCACGGCAACGCCGGGCGCAGCGCCGAGGACCTGGACAAGGCCCTCGCCGACCTGCTCACCCGGGTCAGCCTCACGCCGCCCGAGCGTTACCTGGACGCGTTCCCGCACGAACTCTCCGGCGGCCAGCGGCAGCGCGTCGCGATCGCCCGGGCGCTCGGGGCCGACCCGGAGGTGCTCCTGGCCGACGAGCCGGTGTCCATGCTGGACGTCTCGATCCGCCTCGGGGTGCTCAACCTGCTGCGGGACCTCAAGGAGCGGCTCGACCTCGCCATCCTGTACATCACGCACGACATCGCCTCGGCCCGCTACTTCGCCGACGACACGATCGTCATGTACGCCGGCCGCATGGTCGAGGGCGGCGACAGCGAGACGGTCACCAAGAACCCGGCCCACCCGTACACCCGGCTGCTCATCGAGTCGGCGCCGGACCCCGACCGGATCACCGGCGCGGGCGACGCCGCCGACGTCGGTGGTGCCGCCGACGCCGACCGCGGCCACGGCGAGCCGCCGAGCCTGATCAGCCCGCCCTCCGGCTGCCGGTTCCACCCCCGGTGCCCGCACGCCATGCCCCGCTGCACCGTCGAGCTGCCGCCGCGGCACGACATCGGGGACCGGCCCGGGCACTGGGCGGCCTGCTGGCTCTACGACCCGGCCACGGTCACCGCCGAGGGCCCCGGCTCCGCCGCTCCCGACGCCGACCCGTCCGTCCCGCCGCCTCCGGCGTTGATCCGCCAGGACGGCACCGCCAGCGTGGGGGACGCCCGATGAGGTTCCTGCTGCAACGCGTCGCCTTCTACCTCTTCACGGCGTGGGCGGCGATCACCCTCAACTTCTTCATCCCGCGGATGATCCCCGGTGACCCGGTCCAGTCCCTCATCTCCCGCAACCAGGGCCGGATCAGCGCCGACGCCATCGAGTCGCTGCGCGTGCTGTTCGGCCTGGACGAGAACGAGAGCGTCTGGGAGCAGTACGTCGACTACTGGAAGCAGCTCCTGCAGGGCGACCTCGGCCTGTCGTTCACGTTCTTCCCGGCGCCCGTGTCGACGGTGATCGGCGACAGCCTGCCGTGGACGGTCGGCCTGGTCGGCATCACCACGATCGTCAGCTTCCTGCTCGGCACCGCGCTCGGCGTCGGCGCCGGCTGGCGGCGCGGCTCCTGGGTCGACGCTCTGCTGCCGGCCACGACGTTCCTGTCCTCGATCCCGTACTTCTGGCTGGGTCTCGTCGCGATCGCCGTGTTCGCCGGCCCGGGGAGCTTCTTCCCGTCGTCCGGCGGCTACGAGCCGGGCCTCGTGCCGGCGTTCGACCAGTACTTCATCCCGAGCGCGATCCAGCACAGCCTGCTGCCGGCGGCCACCATCCTGGTCTCCTCGATGAGCGGGTGGATCCTCAGCATGCGCAACATGATGGTCACCGTCTCGTCGGAGGACTACATCACGGTCGCCCACGCGAAGGGCCTGTCGGAGCGCCGGGTGGCGCTGAGCTACGCCGCCCGCAACGCCCTGCTGCCCAACGTCTCGGGGTTCGCGCTGTCGCTCGGGTTCATCGTCGGCGGCACCCTGCTGGTGGAGATCGTCTTCTCCTACCCGGGTCTCGGGTACCAGCTCTTCCAGGCGGTCGGCTCCAAGGACTACCCGCTGATGCAGGGGATCTTCCTGATCATCACGATCTCCGTGCTGGTGGCGAACCTCCTCGCCGACGTCGCGTACCTGCTCCTCGACCCGCGGACCCGAAAGAGCTGAGCGATGGCAATCTCACCCTCGAGCATCGAGCAGGTCATCCCCGGCCAGGGGGCGATGGCGCAGCCGTCGGCCACGCCGAGCAGGGCCAAGCGGCGGCCCTTCCGGTTCGTCGCCAACGCCAAGGCCGCCACCGGCCTGGTCATCCTGGCCGTCTACGTCCTCTTCGCGATCATCGGACCGTGGGTGGCGCCGTACGACCCGAGCGCCCGCAGCAGCGACATCCTGCAGGGACCGTCGGCGAAACACTGGTTCGGCACCACGCACCTCGGTCAGGACATCTTCAGCCAGATCCTGGTTGGCACCCGCAGCGTCGTGGTCGTCGGCCTGCTCGCCGGCGTGGTGGCGACGATCCTGTCCATCCTCATCGGCGTGACGGCCGGCTACCTCGCCGGGGTGGCGGACGAGGGCCTGTCGGCCCTGTCCAACGTGTTCCTGGTCATCCCGGCACTGCCGCTGATCATCATCATCACGTCGATCGTCGAGCGGGCCAGCGACACGCTGGTCGCGCTCATCATCGGCCTCACGTCCTGGGCGTGGGGCGCCCGCGTGCTCCGCGCGCAGACACTGTCGCTGCGCCGCCGTGACTACGTCGAGGCGGCCCGCGCCAGCGGCGAGCGGACCTGGCGGATCATCCTGTTCGAGATCCTGCCCAACCTCACCGCGATCATCGCGTCCGGCTTCGTCGGCACCGTCATTTTCGCGGTCATGTCGGAGATCACGCTCGCCTTCATCGGCATCTCGTCGATCACGTCGTGGAACTGGGGCACCATCCTGTTCTGGGCGCAGGGTCAGCAGGCCCTGGCCCAGGGCGCCTGGTGGTGGTTCGTGCCGGCCGGCCTGGCCATCGCGCTGCTGGGCACCGCCCTCGCGCTGATCAACTTCGGCATCGACGAGTTCGTCAGCCCCCGCCTGCGCAGCGGCGGCAGCACCCGGATCCGGACCGCGTCCGGGCACACCGTACGGATGCGGGTCGGCTTCACGCCCGTCCTCAACCCGCCGGCGGTGGCCCCGCCGCCGGTGCCGGTCGACGCGGTCGTCCTGAGCAGCACCGATCGGAAGGGTGGGAGTCGATGACGCAGACGGTCCTGGAGATCACCGGCCTCAACGTCGACTACGGGGTCGGCGACCAGGCCGTGCGGGCGGTCCGGGACGTCGACCTCACCCTGCGCCGGGGCGAGGTGCTGGGGCTGGCCGGCGAGAGCGGCAGCGGCAAGTCCACCCTGGCGTACGGGATCACCCGGCTGCTGCCGCCACCCGGCGTCATCCGCAGCGGATCCGTCCGCTACCACCCCGTGGACGGCGACCCGGTCGACGTCATGGCGCTCACGCCCGCCGAGCTGCGCCGCTTCCGCTGGGCGGAGACCTCCATCGTGTTCCAGGGGGCGATGAACTCGCTCAACCCGGTCCACCGGATCTCGACGCAGCTGCTCGACGTCATCAAGGCGCACGAGCCGGACATGAGCGCTCCGGCCCGGCTGGCCCGCGCCCGGGAACTGCTCAAGCTGGTCGGTATCTCGGCCGACCGGATGGACAGCTACCCCCACCAGCTCTCCGGCGGCATGCGCCAGCGCGTCATGATCGGCATGGCGCTCGCGCTGGAGCCCCAGATCGTCATCATGGACGAGCCGACGACGGCGCTCGACGTCGTCATGCAGCGGCAGATCCTCGGCCAGCTCGCCGAACTGCGCGAGCGGCTCGGCTTCGCGGTGCTGTTCATCACCCACGACCTGTCGCTGCTGGTCGAGTTCTCAGACCGGATCGCCATCATGTACGGCGGACGGATCGTCGAGGAGGCCCCGGCGGCGCAGCTGTACCGGGCCGCCCTCCACCCGTACACCGAGGGGTTGCTGCACTCCTTCCCCGCGCTGCGCGGGCCGCGGCGCGCGCTCACCGGCATCCCCGGCTCGCCGCCGGACCTGCGCGCCATGCCGCCGGGTTGCGCCTTCCACCCGCGGTGCCCCCGGGCGTTCACCCCCTGCGACAACGAGCTCCCCGTCCTCGGCGCCCCCGCCGACGACCACCCGGGACGCTCCGTCGCCTGCTGGCTGCACCGTTCACTGGAATCTAGGTGATCCTCAGTGATTCGCCCGTTGCCGGACGAAGGTCCCCGTCTTGTCCGGCTGGTGCCGGTGCGGGGTGGACGTCTCATCGCCACCTGCCACCGCGAGGGTGGTCTTCTGGTCGGCTCCACGTCCGTTCGCGCCTTGCGGCGTCGGGTCTCCGGCCACTCCGGTACCCGTGGTGCTGGTGACGAGTTGGGCGAGGTTGTTGGCGGCGTTGAGATCGCGGTCCAGGCTCAGGCCGCAGTGTTCGCAGGTGAAGGTCCGGACTTGCAGCGGCAGCTTGGGTTTCACCGCGCCGCAGCCCGAACAGGTCTTACTCGATGGGTAGTAGCGGTCGGCCGTGACGAGCCGGCCGCCGTTCCAGGTGGTCTTGTAGGCGATCAGGCGGCGGATCTCACCGAAGCCGCAGTCGCTGATGGCCTTGGCCAGCTTGCGGTTGCCGAGCATGCCGGCCACGTTGAGGTCTTCGATCACGACGGTGCCGTAGGTGCCCGTCAGGCGGGTGGTGAGCTTGTGCAGCCCGTCGCGGCGCAGGTTAGCGACCCGGCGGTGCGCGCGGGCCAGGCCGGCGCGGGCACGGTCCCACCGCCTCGACGGTCGCGCACCGGTTCGCCGGTCCGGTCCCTGGCAGCGCGAGGTACGTCGGGCCAGCCGCCGAAGCCGCCGCGACGCGGCGGCGAGGTGGCGCGGGTTGTCGACCAGCTCTCCCGTGGAAAGCACCGCGAGATGGGTAACACCCACATCGACACCGACGACCGCGTGCGGCCGGGCTGGGGCGCGTTCGGCGCGTTTGACCTCGCAGGTAAACGACACGAACCAGCGGCCGGCCTCACGCCGCACGGTCGCGGACACGATCCGGGCAGTGCCGGCCTCCAGGCGCCGAGCGAGCTTGCGGGCCGACTCATGCAGTTTGACCGTGCCCAGCCGGGGCAGGGTTACACGCTTGCGGTCGGCCTCCACCCGGATAGGTCCGGTGGTGAACCGCACGCTCGGGGTGGCGCGCCGGCGCGCTCGGAACCGGGGAAACCCGACCCGCCGGCCGGCGCGCTTGCCGTTGCGGGAGTCGCTGAAGTTCTTCAACGCGCGGGCCACACCGTCCAGCCCGGTGTTGAACGCCTCCTTCGAGCACTCCGCCCACCACGGCGCGACCTGGCCCTTGGCGGTGTTCCAGGCCCGGCGCAACGCGGGCAGGTTCCATCCCAGAGCCGGGGTCAGCTCGTCATCAGCGACCCCATAGGAGCGTTCGACCTCGCGCTGGGCAAGATTGGCCTTCACTGCCGCCAACGCCCAGTTGAACGCGAACCGGGCCGCCCCCGCGTGCCGCTCCAAGTCACGCACCTGGCCGGGCGTGGGGTCCAGGGCGAATCGATACGCCTGCATCACCCTGGCGCTCATGCCGGCTCCGCGCTCGTGACCACTGCCACCGCCTTCGCAGCCCGCCGCGATGCCGACCGGCGCTCATACAGTCGCGCGCACAACGAGGTCAGCACCTCGGTGACGTCGCGGACCAGATCGTCGCTGGTTTCGGCCTCGTCCAACACCACGATCCGCCGCCCACACGCGGCCATCGACGCGGCCAGGTGCTCAAACCCGAAGCGGGTCAGCCGGTCACGACGGTCCACGACCAGCACGCTAACCGCAGGGTCTGACAACACGCGGGTGAGGTTGCGGTGGTGCCCGTTCATCCCTGACCCGATCTCGGCGACGACCTGGCTCACGGTCAGGCCGCGCGCCACCGTCTGTGCAGAGGTGGCGGGCTCAGGCAAGGTCACCAGCCACCGGCCCGTGGGTGTCTGCCTCACCGGCACCGGCGTCTTGCCGGTCTTCGGCCAATCCCACGCGGTCTGGTCGTGCACCCCGTTATGCCGGCCGCGCCCACTCCGCCGACCGCATCCAAGCAAGGTACAGGCTGAAGAATATTGAGGATGACCGATGTTATTTGCAACAGTTCGCAGCCCCAGCGCCGAGGCGGTCACCCGGTGAACCGCCCCGGCCCGGCGGACGCCCGCACCCCCGATTCCGACTCATCGTCCGCGACCGCGAGGAGAACCATGGACAGCAACCCCACCAGCCCGGCGACGTCGACCGAGGCCGACCCGATCGACACGCTGTCACCGGCGTTCCGGTGGGGCGTGGCGACCTCGTCGTACCAGATCGAGGGCGCGGTCGCCGAGGACGGTCGCACGGCGTCCATCTGGGACACCTTCTGCCGGGTGCCCGGCGCGGTGGCGAACGGTGACAACGGCGACGTGGCCTGCGACCACTACCACCGGATGCCGCAGGACGTGGCGCTCATCGCGGACCTGGGCCTGGACACGTACCGCTTCTCGGTGGCGTGGCCCCGGGTGCAGCCCGGTGGGCGGGGGCCGGCCAACGCGGCCGGGCTCGCCTTCTACGACCGGCTGGTCGACGAGCTGCTCGGCCGTGGGGTCGACCCGTGGGTCACCCTCTACCACTGGGACCTGCCGCAGGAGCTGGAGGACGCCGGCGGCTGGCCGGCCCGGGACACCGCGTACCGGTTCGCCGACTACGCGGAGCTGGTCTTCGACGCGCTCGGCGACCGCGTACAGACGTGGACCACGCTGAACGAGCCGTGGTGCTCGGCCATGCTCGGGTACGCGTACGGGCTGCACGCCCCCGGCCGGCGCGACCTCGGCGACGCGATCGCCGCGGCCCACCACCTGCTGCTCGGCCACGGGCTGGCGGCCGGGCGGCTGCGTGCGGCGGCCAGCCGGCCGCTGGAGCTGGGCATCACCGTCAACCTGGCCACCGCCGACCCGGCCACCGACAGCCCGGCCGACCGGGACGCCGCCCGCGCCGCCGACGGGCTCGGCAACCGGCTGTACCTCGACCCGCTGATCCACGGTCGGTACCCGGAGGACGTGGTGGCCGACCTGGCCCGCGAGGGGGTCCGCATCCCGGTCGAGGAGGGCGACCTGGAGATCATCTCCAGCCCGATCGACGTGCTCGGCGTCAACTTCTACTTCGGCCAGCTCTTCTCCGGCGTGGACGAGCAGGGGCGCGAGCGGGACGACGACGGCCGGCCGGTGCAGCGGGTGGTCCGCCGGGACCTGCCCCGCACCGCGATGGACTGGGAGATCGTCCCGGACTCCTTCACCGACCTGCTGGTCCGGCTCAGCCGCGACTACCCGGGCGTGCCGATGGTGATCACCGAGAACGGCGCCGCGTTCGACGACCAGCCGGACGCCGTCGGCTTCGTGGCCGACGACGACCGGGTGGACTACCTGGCCGAGCACCTGCGGGCCGTGGCGCGGGCCCGCCTGGCCGGGGCCGATGTGCGGGGCTACTTCGCCTGGTCCCTGCTCGACAACTTCGAGTGGGCGTACGGCTACGACAAGCGGTTCGGCATCGTCCGGGTCGACTACGACACCCAGCGGCGCACGCCGAAGCGCAGTGCGCTCTGGTACCGCGACACCGTCCGCCGGGTCCGCGGCAACGGCTGACCGGTCATGAAGCGGCCGTCCGGGTGCTCCCCGGACGGCCGCTTCGCCGTCTTGGCGCTGCCGGTCAGTACCGCAGCTTGCGCAGGTAGCGGTAGCCGACCTCGGCGGTCTGCTGCGGCGTCACGTCGGGGGTGTCGTTCTCGACGATGTACTCGAGCACCGAGTGCTTCCGGAAGATCCGCCCGAAGTCGATCATTCCGGTGCCCAGGTCGGCCATGTCGCCGGTGGACTCGTGCCGGTCCTTCACGTGGTACTGCAGGACGCGCTGCGGCGCGGACCGGATGACGTCCAGCGTGAAGCCTTCCGGGTCGGCCACACCGTCGCCGGACTCGATGCCGCCGGTGACGGCCCAGTAGATGTCGATCTCCAGGTGGACGAGCCTCGGGTCGAGTTCCTCCGTCAGCACGTCCCAGGGGCGCCGGCCGTTCCCGAAGTCGATCGTGAACTCGTGCGCGTGGTTGTGGTAGCCGTAGCGCAGACCGGCCGCACGCGCCGCGGCGGCCTCGACGTTCATCTGCTCCGCCCAGCGCTTCCAGTCGTCCTCGCTGTTGGAGTTCAGGTACGGGACCACCATGAACCGCTGGCCCAGGGTGAGCGCGTTCTGGATCTTCTTGTCCAGGGCGGCGGCGTCGGCGCTGATCCCGTCGTGGCTGGAGCTGGCCTTGATGCCGATGCCGTCCAGGAACTGGCGCAGCTGGGCGGCCGTACGCCCGAAGTAGCCGAGCGCCAGCTCCACGCGCGGGTATCCGATCCGGGCGAGGTGGGTGAGAGTGGCGTCGTACCCCGGCGAACCCCAGAGCGCGTCACGCACCGTCCACAGCTGGATGCTGATCAGGCCCGGGGGCACCTGGTGCCAGCCGGTGGTGCGGGTGGTCGCCTCCGCGGCCGTCCCGCCGATCCCGGACGCGAGCCCGACACCGGCGAGCACCGCCAGCGAACCGCCGAGCAGGCTCCGCCGGTCAAGCGACCGCTGCAGGGCGGCCATGCCGTTGTATCCGTAACACATGGTGACTCTCCTTCCGAGGTCTTACTCGGTGGTGGGGACCAGGACGACCTGGTCCCTGCCGGTGAGGGTGGGCAGCCCGTCCCCACCGGCGTCGGTGTAGGACGCGACGAACACGCCGGTCAGGTTGTCGTGCTCCGGGTCGTGGCCGGACGGCAATGTCGTCTGGATCGAGCCGGTGCAGCCGTTGGCGGTGGTCTGCGGGTGCCCGTGGTCGTCGTGGCCGAGGACGTACGTCACGCTGACCCGCGCGCAGTCGACCGGCAGGTCGTCGGTCACCCGTACCTCGAACTCCACGACGTCGCCGAAGGCGAAGGCCTGGCCCTCGACCGCGAGCCGTCTCTTCATCTGCCTCTCCTTGTTCTGGGGACTGGCCGGGGCAGGTCCGCGGGTGCGGCTCGTTCCTCCTTTGTGGATTGATCTCGGATCTCGGGCATGACTCAGTAGCCCGTTGCGCGGTGTGCCGCATCCGCGACGGGCGAAGGATCTGGGAGATGGGCGAGGGTTGGGGGAGGGGGCGGGCGTCGAGTGAGGTGTTGGCGTGGTTAACCAGGACGAGACACCATCACGCGGCCGACGCTACAAAAGACATATTCATATGTCCATACCTTTCATCGAGCTCAGCGCAACTTTCCTTCGAGAAAGACGAAAGTCGGTGCACGTTTTACCGCAAGGGTCCGACCGTTAGGGCTTCGCCGCTGGCCGGAGGCCCTGTCTGCCGTCGGCTCGGGCACAAGGGCAAACGACAGCACCTCCCGATATCGCGCCCGTTCCGGCATCATCGAGGGCCATGGCCCTCCGGATATCGCAGAACGTGTTCGGTGAGACGCTCACGGTGTACTGGTTCGGTGCACGCATCGAGGTGAGCGGCTTGTGGTCCGTCGACAGCCAGCATGTCTCGCTGAGCGCGACGGAATCGCAGACAGCCGCTTGGGCCGCTGCGGCGGTCGCGTGCGTGGACGAGGTCTCGGCAGCGAGCGCCGAGTTCAGCCCCGAGATGCGCCGCTTCTACCGGCGCCGCCAGTGGCGGTGGAGGCGGACGAGGTACGAGAAGGCCAAAGCCGCTTACCTGTCCCGCATCCGTGCCGCGGCTGCCGCCTATTCGCCGATCCGGAAGGCGATCGAGGAACGGCTGGCGCAGGCCGAGGCGGTTCGGCGGGAAAAGGCTCGGCGGGCGTACGAGGAGCAGGAGCGCAGGCTGGCCGAGGCGCGCGCCCGGTTCGCCGCGTGGCAGGAGCGGCAAGCGGTGGCCGACCGCCCGCTGCTGGGCGGTCTGACACCACGCGAGTTGGCCGATCGCGGCGAGGATCCGCCGGCGTGGCCACGTGAGGTTCGGGATGCGGTGGGTGACGTCGAGTCGTGGTGGGCCGAGGTCGTCGCGTGGGCTCGCAACGAACGAGCCCTGACCACCTCCGTCCGGAAGGTCGTCTCGGCGATCACCGCTACCGCTGCCGCCTTGGAGGCGGCGGGCCGACCGGGCGTCACCGCCGTCAAGGACAAGCCGTGGGAGGTCCGCCGCGGCTGGTGGATCGACTTCGACTGGACAGACCTGCCCAGCTCAGAGCCGCTGTGTACACCACCCGACGCGCCGGTCGGTCACTTGTTGGCGGGCGACTGGGACTACGACCGGTACCGACCGCGGCGGATACTCCTGACCCCATCGGTCCTCGACAAGTATGAGCTGGCGACCGTGACCAGCGAGAGCATCGCCAACGGCCTGGCCACGCGCTACCGGTGGTGGACCAGGGACATCGAGGCGTTCGCCGAAGGCATCTTCCCCATCCGTCTTACCTACCGGCAGCGTTACCACTACAGCGGTGACCTCCGCCTCCGCCTCCCGCGTCACGCCGACCCGGCCGTCTACATCCCGTACGTTCAGGCCGTGGCCGAACGCGCGGCAGCCACCTTCACCGCCCTCGCGCCAGGTCAGGAGTAGTGGTAACGGTTTCCGGGTGAGTGACACGCTCGACGGGCAGGGCGACGGTGTCGAGCGGGCGCCGATGGCGATAGGGCGCTGCCGAGTTCCATGGCTGTGGCGTTCGCCTCGATGATGTCGGTGTTGGCGGAGGCGCGTCGTCGTCGCGGGCGGCGGCGAGCACGCAGACGAAGTACAGGCTGTCGTAGACCGACAGCAGGTTGCGGGGTGGGCGTCGTCAGCCGTGGTGCGCGCTCAGTCCACGACGAGGCGGTAGCCCCGGCCGATCTCGGTGGCCACGAGCCAGCCGTAATCTCCAAGCTCCGCCCGCAGTCGCCACACGGCCTGGTCGACGCCGAAGTGTCCGGCACGGTGGGACATGGGTACGAGCCGTTCGATCGTGCTGCGGGACAGCGTGTGACCCGGGTGGTCGGCGAGGGAGCGCATGACCGTCGCCGGCCGCGACCCGAGCCGGATGGTCGTACCGTTGACCAGCACGGCGCTGCCCTGCACGGTGAAGCGATGACCGCGGGCCCGGAACTGCCGGCGGCGCGCCACCAGGACCTCCACGAGGTGCCCGGCGAGTTCCTCTGGGCTGCCGTCGGCCGCCCAGGAGACCGGTATGTCGCGCGAGCGGAAGAACGAGGCCGACTCCGCGTGGGCGGTCGCGACCGCGACGTCCGTCGCCAGCGCACGCAGCAGCAGGCTCCCGCGACCGGCCCGGGTCGTGAAGTCGACCAGCGCGCTCGCTCCGGCGGCGGTGGCGAACGTGACCGCGTGCACCTCGCGCTGGATGACCATCTGCGCGAGCCGGTTCAGCGGCGCCAGGCCGACCGGTCGAGCGGAGCGACGGGTCGGCACGACCATCACCTCGATGCCGTGCGTACGGAGGCTGTCGATCGATCGCGTCGGCAGCGCGTCGTCGGCCGTCACCGCGACCCGGCGGCTCACCGGGTCGCGGCCGAGCAGCCAGGTCACCGCCTCGCCGAGGTCGCCGGTCGACGCCACCCAGTCGTGGGTGAAGCCGGTCTCCACCAACAAGGCGCTGACCGACTCGTTCATCGACAGGATGCTCGCGGAGCGGAGCCGGGACCGGAGTGGCTCGGCCAGGCCCCATGCTGCCGCCGCGGACAGCCACCTCGCCCATCCCGCCGCGGTGGTGGCGACGACCTGATCGACCGGAGCCTGGATGAGCCGTCGGGTGGCGATGCGCAATCTCGCGTCCCGGTAGCCGGGCACGGTCCGCAACAACGGTAGGTCGACGACCACCGCCCCGTGCTGACGTAGCAGCGCCGCGACATGGTGCAGGCCGCTGTCGGTAACGACCACTGTATATCCTGTCAGCGTCGAGTCAGCTCGGGTCGACGTCATGCGGGGAGTCTCGGGGCGCTGCGTTTCTGGTACGTTGCCCGGCCGTACAGGAATCGGTGAGCCGGGTCTCGCATCGAGGCTCTTCGTGGCATGATGTCTCCGACACACCCGCGCGTCGGATTCATTAACCACGGCGCAACAATTGCCTTGTGCACCTCACCTCACGCCGAGTTGACGGCTCAGCAACGGGCATGATTTATGGCGGCCCTACGGTCTCGGGCCATGACCACCTCCCTGAACCGCCGCGGTTTTCTCCGCCTCACCGGAACTGCTGCCGCCGTCACGGCTGCCGGTGGCGTCCTGACCGCGTGCGCTGTCGATGAGAATCCCAGCCAGGCCGTTGGCGCTGGCGGTAACAACCTACGCAAGGTCAAACTCGGCTTCATCGCGCTCACCGACTGCGCGCCATTGATCGCGGCCAAGCAACTCGGCTACTTCGCCGAGCGTGGCCTGGACGTGGAACTGATCAAGCAGGCGTCATGGCCGGCGACCCGGGACAACCTGCTCAGCGGCGAGATCGACGGTGGGCACGTCCTGTTCAGCCTGCCGTTGTCGGTCGCGATGGGCATCGGCGGTAAGGCCGGCACGACCGACCTCAAGATCGCCATGGTGTTGAACAACAACGGCCAGGCCATCACGCTGAAGAAGGCGTACGCCGGCGCCGGTTACGGAGACCTCGCCGCGGCGAAGGCGCTCCTCGAGAAGGAGAAGCCCAAGCTGGCCATGACCTTCCCGGGCGGCACCCACGACACGTGGCTGCGCTACTGGCTCAAGGCGACCAAGGCCGACATCTCCAACATCCAGGTCTCGGCTGTTCCGCCACCGCAGATGGTGTCCAACATGGCCGCCAACAACCAGGACGGGTACTGCGTGGGCGAGCCGTGGGGCGCGGTGGCGGTCCAGAAGGACATCGGGTTCACCCACATCACCACGCAGGACATCTGGCAGCACCACCCGGAGAAGGCGCTGGTGGTGGGTGCCAAGCTCACCAATGACCAGGACACGCTGGCCGACATCATGAAGGCCACGCTCAAGGCCGCCAAGTGGCTGGACGACCTCACCAACCGGGACAAGCTTGCCGACATGCTGGCGCCGGTGGGCTACGTCAACGCGCCGGCGGCGAACATCAAGGGCCGGCTGCTCGGCCAGTACGACCTCGGCGCCGGCCTCGGCAGCAAGACCTACACCGGCGATCAGATGATGTTCTTCCGGGACGGCGAAACGTCGTTGCCGCGGCGCTCCTACGTGTACTGGTTCCTTGCCCAGTACCAGCGCTTCGGCCTTGTCAAGGAAACTCCGGACTACGCCAAGCTCGCCGACGAACTCATCCTGCACGACCTCTATGCGAAGGTCGCCGCCGCCGAGGGCATCAAGATCCCGGACGACGACATGGCACCCATCCACATCAAACTCGACGACATCATGTTCGACCCGACGAACGTCGCGGACGAGGCCAGGCGGCCATGACCGCGCGCGACGCAACACCGAGCGCCGTCGCGCCGGCCGCGGATCATTCGAGTGGTCCCACGCTGACGTCAGCCGCCCCGGCCGACGGGGCAGGCGGGGGAATCGGTGCCCCGACGACGTCCGCCGCCGGAAGCGGATCGCGGTCGGCGGCCTCGACCGCAGACATCGAGGTCGCTGGGCACCGTAGCCCGGCAACATCCTCCCGGTTGACTGCGTTGGGCAGTCGACTGGCCAGCTTCGTGGTGGCCGCCCTCTGGGCCGTGGTCGGCCTCGCGGTGTTCGTGGCGCTGTGGCAGTTCGCGACCCGCGGCTCAACCGCGGTGCCGGGTCCGCTCGACAGCGCCCGGACCCTCGGCGACCTGCTCAGCCGGCCGTTCTTCAACACCACCAACGACAAGGGCATCGGCCTGCACCTGTACATATCGCTGCGGCGGGTGTTTTTGGGATTCGGCCTGGCCGCGCTGGTCGGCATCACGCTCGGGCTGATCATGGGCGCGGTCCGACCCGTCTGGTCCGCGCTCAACCCGCTCGTGCAGGTGCTCCGTCCGGTGTCGCCACTGGCCTGGTTCCCGATCTGGCTCTACATCATCGAGGAACCGGCACAGTCGGCGGTCATCGTCATCTTCATCACCGCGCTGTGGCCCACTCTGATCAACACCGCGGCGGGTGCCGGCGCCATCCCGCGCGACCAGCGCAACGTGGCACTGGTCTTCAAGTTCCGACCGCTGGCGTACCTGTGGCACGTGCTGATTCCCAACGCACTGCCCTCCATCATCACCGGCCTGCGGCTGTCCATGGGCATCGGCTGGATGGTCATCGTCGCGGTCGAGATGCTCCAGGGCAACTCCGGCATCGGTTACTTCGTCTGGAACTCGTACAACGCCCTGGAACTCGACAAGGTGGTCGCGGTCATCGTGCTCATCGGCGTGGTCGGGCTCGTCCTCGACGCGATCCTGCTCATGCTCTCCCGGTGGGTCACTCCTGAGGAGGTACACGGATGACCATCGCCATCAACGGCGTCCGCAAGTCGTTCCGGCGCCGGGGGCACGCGCCGCAGGAGGTGCTGCGCGGCGTCGACCTGACCATCGACAGCGGCGAGTTCGTCTCCTTCATCGGGCATTCCGGCTGCGGAAAGTCGACCCTGCTCAACATCGTCGGCGGGCTGGTCAAGGCGGACAGCGGCACGGTGCGGGTCGACGGGCAGCCGGTCGCCGGGCCGGGGCCCGACCGCGCGATGGTGTTCCAGAACTACTCGCTGCTGCCGTGGCTGAGCCTGCGGCAGAACGTGCGGGTTGCGGTGCAGGAGTCCCGCCCGGACTGGAAGCGGGCCCGGGTCGACGAGATGGTCGAGCGGTACCTGACCGCGGTATCGCTGTGGGAGCACCGCAACAAGCGGCCGGGGCAGGTCTCCGGCGGCATGGCCCAGCGGGCGGCGGTGGCCCGGGCGTTCGCGGTTGCGCCCCGAACACTGTTGCTCGACGAGCCGTTCGGCGCCCTGGACGCGCTGACCCGCTCCCGGTTGCAGCAGCAACTCGTCGACCTGTGGGACAGCGAGTCCGAGACCGAGACCGTGCTGATGGTGACGCACGGTCTGGACGAGGCGATCCTGCTCGCCGACCGGATCGTGGTGATGGCCAACCTGCCCTACCCGTCGGTGCGCACCACCATCGACGTACCGATTCCCCGGCCACGCAACCGTACGACGATCGTGCACCACCCCGCCTACGACGGCATCCAGAAGCAACTCGTGGATCTCCTCATCGCGGACAACGACGTGGAGCTCGCCGAGGCTGCGGCGGCCTGAGCGCAACCGACGACACCTCCCGCCGGATCTTGGAGGCTTGCGGGAACAACTCCGTGAGAACCCAGGGTCCGGTGAGGTGTGGCCGGGTTGTGTACCGCCGACGTGAGCGGCGGCCGCACCGGCGCTGCGGGGACGATCGGGTACGGCGGGTTGGGTTGCTGGTACGTCAGCGGGAATCACCCCACGGATGGCCAGCGGCGTGCAGGTGGGTGACGAGCGTGTCGACCGGGATGCCCAGCACGGAGGCCAGCAACGTCAACGACTCGGGGTGGCCCTTGGCGGTGAGGCCGTCGAAGATGTCCAGCAGGCCCCGCAGGCGGGCGTTCCAGCAGTTGTCCGCCGTCCGTCAGCCCCTCCGGCTGCTCAGGCCACCCGGTGCTCGTACACCGTCTCGACTGGATGACTCACCTTGACCAGCGAGGCGAGGTACTCACACGTCTCCGGATCGGTGGAGTACAGGATCGTACCGCGCATACCGCGGGTCAGCAGCACCTTGTACGTGTTGCGGATGAGCCGGTCCGCCTCCTCGTCGCTGACCGACTTACGGCTGCGGAACGCCGGGTCCTTCGACTCGCCGCGTCGGGTGACCAGGCGTCCGTCACGCGCCACCAGGTCCGGACCGATGATGACGCCCGACCACTCGTACTCGAAGCCCTGCGCCGTGTAGACGCAGCCGACCTGACCGAAGCCGTTCGGGTCGGTGGCCCAGAACGCGCTGCCGGGGGCATCGCCCACGCTGCGGTCGCTCTTGACGTTCCACGGCCGCGACCAGCCGCCGATTCGCACATCAGGCACGAGCGAACCGTCCGGGCGCGGGTCGCTCCAGGGCCAGCAGTAGCCGGCCGACATCCGTGCCGTCACACCCGTTCCCTGCTTGCCTTCCAGGAACGTCTCCAGTTCCTCCGGCGAGTCGGCGAGGCGCACGTCCACCCGCCCATCGCCGACCCAGACCGACGGCTCGCCGCCGTCGAGGCCGAGCAGGTCGAGAACCCACTGCTCGTACGCTTCGCTGCCGCCACACCGGAACTGGTCGTGCAGGGATACGACCTCGACCTCCAGGCCGAGCTGCTCGGCGTGCCGGGAGATGACGTCCACGCTGCCGAGCTCACCCGGCTTGACCACCTGATGCTCATCGAGCAGGAACACCGGTACCCGTGCGGCGGCGATCAGCTCGTCAATCTGGCGCCGCGCCCTGTCGCGTGTGGTCTTCGGCGTGAAGCGGTTGACCGAGGTCTCCCGGATGCGGTGCGCCTCGTCGCAGATGAGCACGTCGAAACCGTTGCGTTCAGCGGACATGAAGCTGTTGAAATATCCGAACAGGTTCTTCAGCCGGGTGGAGCCGTTGCCGGCGTAACGCCGCAGGGTCTGGGTGAACGAGCGGGAGCCGGTGGCATGCATGACCGCTCGGTTCTGTCGTGCCAGCTCGCCGAGCACCGATAAGGCGATCACGCTCTTGCCGCTGCCTGGTCCGCCCGCCACCACGACCACCGACTTGCGGTCCGCCGACCGGGCGCGCTCCACAGCGTGCAACACCAGTTCGTACGCCAGACGCTGCTCGCCCAGCAAGGTGAAGTGCGACCGCTCCTTCAGCTCCTGCGCGGCGTACGCCAGCAGGTGCTTGCTCGGTCGGACGGCGCTGGTGAGGAAACGGTCTGCGGCGGCTGCGCCCGGCACCGGTGCCAGATGGGTGCGGAGGTAGTCGAGGAACTGTCCGCGCCGCTGCTTCGTGAAGATTCGACTCTGCTCGGTGGGGCGGCGGGCGAACAGGTCGTTGACGTCCCGGTCGACGGCGTTGTGCAGGTAGGCGGCGCCCCGCACCGGATTACGCCGGTTGGCGAGGATGCCGAGGAAGTCGGTGAGGTACTCGCAGTAGTCACCGACCTGGACGCCCGGGTGCAGTCGCGGGCCGCCCCTGGCGTGTTCCACCAGCACGAGTCGGTCCGACCCCTCGTACGCCTCGGCGTAGGACCACTGCTTGAGTTCGACGACGACGTAGGAGTCCTCATTCGTTCTCGGGTCAACACCGGCGAGCACCACGTCCACACGTTTGCTGGTCAGCGGGAGCTGGTACTCGATCAGCACCTCGACCTGTCCGAGGCCCGCGTCCGCGAGATCCTCCCCGAGCACGGCAAGGCTTCGGGACCACGACCGGCGTTCGGCCGGACTCACCTTGTGGCCCACCTGCTCCGCGATCCGATCGGCGAGGACACCGGCGGTGGCCAGGCGCAGCAGACCAGCGGCGGAGGTACGGAACGTTGACAACAGATGCCCCCGGGCAGCACGACGTGATCGTGCGCATGGGGGGCGTGTCCGGCCGCGGCCGAAAGCCCGTCGTAACGCGCTCTAATTCCCAGGACTGTAGCGAAGAGATCAACTCCCCGCCACGCCCCGATTGTCGGTTGCCCTACGCTTTTCGGCCGATCCCCTTGCCTCGGCGACGGGATAGCGGCCGGCTGCCTCCGCAAGCTTCATGAGAGCGACCTCCACCAGGTCGACACCGAGAACGTCGGCGAGCCGAGTCAGGTAGATCATCACGTCGCCGATCTCCGCCTTGACGCGGGCGCCCGCTTCAGGGTCGGACATCACCTCGGCGGACTGCTCGGGCGTCAGCCACTGGAACTCGGCCAGCAACTCACCGACTTCCCCGGCGAGGGCCATGGTGAGGTTCTTCGGCGTGTGGAACTGCTGCCAGTCACGTTCCTCAGCGAAAGCACGTATCTCAGCCGTGAGGCGTTCCACGTGAGGTGTTCCTTTCCGGGCCAGGCCACAACCATGGCGGAACCGTGGTTAGGTCGTAGGTTCGCCAATTGTCGGAGCCAAGGTCACGAGCGGATCAAGTTGTCTGAGCTTGACCACGGCGAAGGCCGTCGCCGACGCCGCCAGCAGCGCCGCGACACCGGTGGCGGCGGCGACGGACCAGACGAAGACGCCGGCCGCGATTCCGGCCGCCGTCGCCATCCCGCGCATACGGCCCGAACCGGCAGCCTGTCGCACGTCAATGGCGAAGTCGGGGCCGGGGGACAGCCGCCCCCAGCGCCATCACGCCGGCGAACGCGGCGATCGGCGTGCCAGTCACGGCTGGGCGTGGCCGGCGCGCAGGCCGCTCCTGACGGCGGTCGTGAAGGCGGACCAGACCCCCGGCGCAAAGGTCAATGCCGGACCGTTCGCGTCCTTGGAGTCTCGTACCGCGACGATGCCGGGGAGGTTGTCGGCGACCTCGACGCAGTCGCCGCCGTTACCGCCGCTGCGGGTGCTCTTGCGCCAGACGGCGCCGGTCAGGTCAGTCATGCCGCATCTCCCCGATGATTTGCTTGATCATGTCCTTCGATTCTGCCTCACCGAGCGCCCGTGCATCCAAGCCCTTCCACACCGCTCCGTACGCCTGTAGCTCGTCTGGCTTGTCGAGGTAGAGCGCGCCGGTGAGGGACTCGCTGTAGACCACGGAGGGCTCGGGAGCTGCTCGGCCGCCTTTGGTAGGAGGGAAGTCGAGGATGACGAAGGAGCCGGCGACAGCGCCAGGGTGAGGGCCTGTCGTGAGCGGCAGCACCCTGAGGGACACATTCGGTAGGTCTGACAGCCGGATGAGGTGGTCGAGCTGGGCCATCATGACTCGGACGTCGCCGACGGCGCGGCGGAGAACCGCCTCGGAGAGCACCTGTGTCACCTTCGGAGCGGCCGGGAGTCGCCGCGTCAGCAGTGACTGCCGCTGCAGCCGCACCTTGACCGCTCGCTCGCGGTCCTCTTCGCTGGCCTGAGGCCGGTCGAGGCGGTAGATCGCTTGCGCGTACTGACGGGTCTGGAACAGTCCGGGGATCAGCGATTCGTCGTAGCGGCGGAGGTACGCGGCGGCGGACTCCAGGCCGACGTACAGCTCGAACCAGCTCGGCACCGCGTCCCCGTACGCGTGCCACCAGCCCTTCGACTTCGTCTCCGCGGCCAGGCCGCGCATCGCCTCGGTCATCTCCGGCGACACGCCGTACAGCTCGCACATGGCCTTGACGTCAAGCACCCGGACCGGACCCATGCCGCACTCGATGCGCCAGATCTTCTGGCGGCTGTACTCCAGCGCCTCGGCGGCGGCGTCGAGCGTCACCCCCGCCTCGTTGCGGAACCGTCGCAGCAGGGTGGGTCCGCCCGTGCGGGGAGGGCGGGTGGACCCACCCCATCCACGACCAGGAAGGCAGGTAGAGATGAGCGTCCGCAACCAGAGGCCGTTCCCGGAGGGCGGTGGGACGACGTACCGGTCCCGCGCGTACCCCAGTCTGCTGCCGTGGCAGGTGCGTGAGCGCCGCTTCCCGCCCGCCCGGCTCGGACGCCGCGGCCTCAACCCCGACGAGGTGTACGCCTTCCTCGACCGGGTCGCCATCGACATGGCTGCCGTCTACGACGCGCTGGCGCAGAGCCGGCGGGAGACTCTGCGGATCAAGGTCGCGCTGCGCCGGTGGCAGTCCGAGCAGGCCGAGGGCGGCCGCCGGTGAGCGGGCGGTACGGCATCCACCTGCCCGTCATCGCCGCCGACCTGCCGGCCGCGCAGCGCCTCGCCCGGGTCGTCGGCCGCTGGATCACCGTGCTGCCGATGATGGACCCGGGGGAGATGACAGTGTCCGAGGAGGAGTTCCTCCGGCACCGGGTCTTCTGCGACCTGCGGATGCCCGGTGGCCGGCGTTGCGTGCTCCGCGACGGCCACGACGGCGAGTGCTCCCGTCGCCTGCGCCGCTGATGCGGCCGCCCGACCGGAGCGGGCGGCCGCCAACAGCTGCCCGAAGCGGGTCAGTCGCAGCCGATGCCGTCTCCGTCACGGTCAAGGTCGTAAATGTCGCTACCAACCACCCGCACCGGCCCGACCACGTAGGCGGGGCCGTTGCCGCTGCCGCCGGCGCAGTCGACGTCGCTGGCGATGGGTACGCAGGCACCGCTGTAGTTCGGGTCGCACTGCCGCGTCTCCTTGGTGCCGACCCGGACGACCTGGGTGACCGGCGCCTTCGTGATCTCCGACTTGATCAGCTTCTTCGCAGTCTGGACGCCGTCGGTGAGGGTGATTTGGTAGGTGAGCGTCTTGACTCCTGGGACACCGCGGGTGGTGACCTTTTTCGTGCCTTTGGCCAGGGATGAGTCGTAGATGGTCTTCGTTTGGAAAGCGATCTTCTGCGTCTCGGTCTCGGTCCGCGTCTGCACGTTCGGCGTCGGGGCCGCAGTCGGCGTCGCCAGCTGAGTGGGTGTGGCCTGTGGGGTCGGTGCAAGCTCGGCTGGCTCCTCGGAAGAGTTGTCTTCAGCCTTCGCGGTCGGAACTGACTCGGCGGCGGGGTTCTTCTGGCCCTGCGAATCGGATGGTGGCGAGACGATCGCCGAGATGGCCGCGCCTCCGCAGCACAGGAGTACGAGCGTGACGGCACTGATCAGCACGATCTTCAAAGTGCTCGTACGCTTTTGTGGCTGCGGTGCCCAGCCACCCGCCGCTACCGGCGTCTGAGCGGTCGGATACGGCGGGGTTCGCCCGTCGCCGCCGGGCGGTGGTGCATAGGGCGGCGGTGGGGGCGGGGGCGGAGGCGGGTTCTGCTCGTCCCACGGGTCCTGCGGAGGCGGATAAGTCACCCCATGAGTGTGCTGAACAGGGCCGATGGACAGCACCGCCGGTCAGCTACCTTCCGCATCAATCTTTCGACGACGGCAACTATCCGTTCGTTCGGCCGATGTACCGCGCCAGGCTGAGAAGCGGCAGAGGTTCCGAAGCTTACGGTCGGAAGATGGGGTTCTCCATCAAACTGGCGCCTGGCGTACGCATCCGCGCGTCGTCGCGCGGTATCCGCACCAGCATCGGTCCGCGGGCAGCCCGAGTCCACTTCGGCGGTGGCCGCACCGGAATCTCCAGCGGGGTCGGACCGGTGGGTTTCTACACCTCCCTCGGGGGCGGTCGGCGCGGCAGCTCCAGTGGCCGCCTTCCGTCGGCAGCGGCGTACCAGCGGCAGGTTGCCGCGCAGCAGCGCCAGGCGGCGCAGGCACAGCGTGCCGAGGAGGCGCGACACCTGGCGCAGACTTTCCTGCGCATCCTTGAGCTGCACCGGGTGGACTTCCCCGCCGCCACCCGACCGATCGCGCCCCAGCCAGCGGCCCCCGATCGCGCCAGCATCTACCGGCACTACGAGCAGCACGCCCTCGCCGGCATCGGCATCTTCGAGCGCGCCAGACGGGCACAGGCGAAACAGCAGGCCGCCCAGTGGGCGGAGGACGAGATACGGCGGCAGTGGACCACCCGGTGCGAGCAGCAGGCAGCCTGGCAGCAGTACCTCGACCAGCGCTGGCAGCAACTGTGCGCCAACGATCCCGAGGTGGTCCTGGAGACCCTGGAGGAGGCGTTCGAAGACAACGAGGCCGCGAGTGCGGCAGTCGGCGTTGCCGGCGGCGAGGTTTCCCTCGCGGTACTCGTGCCCGCCATCGACGATGTCGTACCCGAACGCATGCCCACCACGACCCAGGCCGGCAACCTGTCGTTGCGCAAACTTCCCCAGCGTGGCCGTGCTGACTACTACAAGCAGTTCGTGTGCGGTCAGGTCCTCGTCACGATCCGGGAAGCCTTCGCCGTGGCACCCGGTCTCCGCTCCGCCCGAGTGGCGGTAATGCGACACGACGGCGTGGACAGCTACGGCCGACCTCGCGTGTCCTGTCTGCTCGCCGCCAAGCTCGACCGCGACGCTCTGGCCGGTGTGCGGTGGGATTCGGCCGACGCAGCAGCCATCGTTAACGACGCCAGCAATGAGCTGCTGCTCAACCCGCGGGCTCGTACCGGCGAACTTCAACCGCTCAACCTTGCGGCCGAACCCGCACTCGCCGAACTTGTCGGCGCTGTTGATTTCGCCGAACTCACCGGGAACCGGTAGGAAACCAAGCCGACTCGGATTGATCGGGGTTACGGACTTCCTCCATCTCCACACCGCGCCCCGAGCGGACCGCGTCGATTAGGCAGCAGTCGGCGGTGAGTCGGCGAGTTCCGCGATCACCTCGGCGTGACAGCGCTCGGGCACGCACCAACAGCCCAGGCGGCGTCCGCGCAGGTCGGGGAGGAGGGCGAGGAGGTCGGGGCGACTGAGCAGGTACGTCCGGTACTTCTCGACGACTTCGTCCCGAGTGCCGTCGGGGCCGGGGCGGTACGGGCTGGCCAGCGGGGAGGCCGGCAATCGCCAGCCACCACGATTCATGGCACGACCGACGTAGACCACATCGGCGTACGCCGGGTCGTCGCGGTGGCCCTTCAGGTTTACGACGGTGGTTGCCATGGCTCGGCTCCTCAGCTTCCCGCCGGCAGCGTCAGTACCGCGCAGGTCGCCGTGCCGTGCGCGTACAGTCTGCCGTCCGCCGCGTCCACGACGCGGCCCTGCGCCGTCGCGGTGGAGCGACCGACGTGCACGGCCGTGGCCTCGCAGCGAAGGGTCGCGGTGTCGGGAAGCACCGGCCGCACCAGGTGTACGCCGAGTTGCACGGTGGTGTAGGTACGGCCGGGGGCCAGCACGGTCAACACCGCGCTGCCCAGCGCCGAGTCGAGCAGGGTGGCCAGGAAGCCTCCGTGGACCGTGCCCATCGGGTTGAGCAGGTGCTCGCCGGGTTCGCCCTCGAAGACGGCCCGCCCCTCGGCGACCTCGGTGAGCTGGAACCCGAGCGTTCCGCTGATGGGCGCGGCGGGGAGGTCCCCCGACAGGATGAGGCGAAGCGCCTCGATGCCGGAGCGGCCCGCGACCTCCGCGTGGGTGACCGGCGGCAGCCAGGTGTGGACCCGTGAGCGCGCCAAGGGGGTTGCCATGTGTCTCTCCTTGCCTGTGCTGCCGCCGGCCGCGGCGGATCAGGGAAGCGGACTGGGATCAGGGAAGCTTGGCCGCCAGGACGTCCACTGGGCGGATGTCCGGCGGCGAGGTGAGCATGGTGCCGGCCGCCTCGGTCAGCGCGGCCGCGATCCGGCCCTGCAGGTGGCGGGTGCGGCCCTGCTCGTCGGCGAACGTGTCGAAGACCCCGAAGGTGGTGGCGTCGAGCCGGAACGCGAACCAGGTGACCGTGTGGTCCTCCTCTCGCGCGAGTTGCAGCGCGTCGCGCAGCAGGGTCTCGACCTCGTCGGCGTACTCGGGCTTGGCCTCGATCCGGGCGAGCAGTCCGATCGTCATGGCAGGTCCCTCCGAATGCTTCGTCGTGATGTCCCGGTCAGCGGGGACGCCAGCAAAGCTAGTCAGGCGCGCAGCTCACCCCCAGTGTCGGAAACGACAGCTCTGATACGGTTCCCGCCATGAAGCTGGCGGTCCTGGCGTACGACGGGGTGTTCGACTCTGGCATCTCGGCCCTGCTCGACGTGCTCGACGGGGCGAACGCCATGCGCGGGGAGATCCCGCAGCCCCCGCCGGCCTGGGAGGTCAGCACGGTCGGCTTCCGCCGCCGGGTACGCACCGGAGCCGGGCATGTGATCTCCACGGTGCCGATCGCCGAGGCCCGGGGCGCGGATCTGCTGCTCGTGCCGGCACTCGCCGAGCGTCGGCCCGAGGCGCTCCTCGCGCACGTGTCGGGGCCGGACTCGGCGGCCGTACGCCGACTGGTGGCCGAGGTACGCGGCCGGGACGTTCCGGTCGCCTCGGCCTGTACGGGAACGTTCCTGCTCGCCGAGTCGGGGGTGCTCGACGGGCGGCGGGCCACCACGAGCTGGTGGCTCGCGCCGGTCTTCCGGAAGCGCTATCCGGCGGTTACCCTCGACGAGTCGCGAATGGTCAGCATGTCCGACGGCGTGCTGACCGCCGGAGCCGCCTTCGGGCACGTCGACCTCGCGCTGGCGGTGGTCCGGATGAGCAGCCCGACGCTGGCCGACCTCGTCGCGCGGTACCTCGTGGTCGACGAACGCCCGTCCCAGTCGGCGTACACGATCCCCAGCGCGCTCGCCCAGAGCGATCCGACTGTCGCCGCGTTCGAGCGCTGGGCCCGGATGCACCTGCCGGAGCCGATCAGCATCCCGCACGCCGCCGGCGCCCTGGGTGTCAGCGAACGCACCCTGCAGCGCGTCGTGCGGCGCAACCTCGGCGTCTCCCCGGTGCGCTTCATCCAGGACCTCCGGGTCGAACAGGCGACCCACCTGCTGCGGACCACGGACCTGTCGCTGGACGCGATCGCCCGCAGGGTCGGGTACGAGCACGCCCACACGCTGCGGGTCCTGCTCCGTCAGCGGACCGGCAGCACGGCGGCCGAGCTACGGGTCGGCTGACCACGCCCCCCGGGCACTGGTGCCTTCGTCACGCTGCGCACCACCGCCCTGGACAGCGCCGGCAACGTCGGTTCGCAGACGATCAGCCGGGCCGGCGGTCTGCGCGAGTGTCACTAGGCACAACGATCCGGAGGCGGGCCGCGTCCAGCGGCCCCGCCTACCTGCCCACGCGTAGGAAACCGGCGCCGGGGGTACGGGAGTCGCATGCCGGACGTGGGGGACCTCATCGGAGACCGCTATCGCCTGGCCGATCGGATCGCTGCCGGCGGCATGGGCGAGGTGTGGCGAGCTGTCGACGCGACGCTGAACCGGACCGTCGCCGTCAAGATGTTGCATACGCGGTTCATCGAGGAGGCCAGCGCCGGTGAGCGTTTCCGGCGAGAGGCGCGGGCCATGGCCGCGTTGCGGCATCCGAATGTCGCGGAGGTCTACGACTACGGCGAAGCGCCCCTGCCCGGCACGTCCGGGCTCGCCTACATCGTGATGGCGTACGTGCAGGGCCAGCCGTTGTCGGAGCGCATCGCTGAGCTCGGTCGGCTGGGCACCGCCGAGACGCTGTCGATCGTGGCGCAGACCGCCCGTGCCCTGCAGGCTGCCCACGACGTCGGCGTGGTCCATCGGGACGTGAAGCCGGGCAACCTGATCATCGAGCCGGATGGACACGTCGTTCTCGTCGACTTCGGAATCGCCCACTCGCCGGAAGCGACGAGTCTGACGGCGGCGAACCAGGTTGTGGGCACCGCCCTGTATATGGCGCCGGAGCAACTGTCCCGGAATGCGATCACTCCAGCCGCCGACATCTATGCCCTGGGCGCGGTGGCCTATCACTGCCTCGCCGGCCATCCGCCGTTCCCGGGCGAGAACCCGGTCGCCGTGGCCCTGCGCCGCCTCGACGAGGAGCCGCCCCCGCTGCCGGACCATGTCCCGGCTGCCGTGCGCGACCTTGTCGCCACGGCGATGGCCAAGGACCCGGATCATCGTTTCCCGACCGCCGCAGCCATGGCCGACACCGCAGAGGCAGCCTCCGGCTCGCCCGCTTCGCCGACGGCCCCCGCGCTCGCCGCGGTGGCTCCCGCCGCGCCGGAACCCGCCGGTGCCGCGACCCGGTCACCGGAAGCGGCTCGCCGGCCCGGCCAAGGAGCCGGAGCGCGGCGTGGGATCACCGTCGCGGCGCTCGCCCTTCTGGCCACCGCAGCGGCTGCCGCGGTGCTCGCTGATCGAACCGGATGGTCACCTGGTCCGTCCGACGTGCCATCGCCCTCCGCGGTCACGCCTAAGCCGGACTCGGGCGGGGGTGACCCTGGGAACGCTCCGAGCGGGGTGCGGAGCGCACGGCCGGATCCCGACCTCACCACCACGCCCGCTGTCCGCGGCTCCGAACCTGCCTCGGGACCGTCGAGCGCCGGACCCGGTGCCACGCCGTCGGCCACGGTCCGCACCTCCGCGGCGCCCACCGCGACGACGGTCGAACCGACGCCGGAGCCGACCGGTGACACGGATACCGGCTCGCCGACCGCGTCACCGCCGGCGCCTACTCCCTGAACGGGCTGTCATGGGCGCGTTCGTCGGTGGCCGCATCCGCTGATGCGCGAACCGCGTGGCCCGGCGTTCAGCTGAGCCGGGCCGACTCGTGGAGATGGTCGAAGATGAGCTGGTCGACCGGGGAGACGCGGTCGCGGTCGCGGTAGGTGAGCCAGGCGATCTCCTCGATCTCGCTGTCCGGCCGCAGGGCGCCTCGGTAGTTGGCCGTGTAACAGGTCATCCGCACGATCGTGCCGTCCGGGTGCCCGTGCGCCTGAGCCTGGAAGGTCCCGAGGCGTTCGGCGCTGTCGACGACGATGCCGACACTCAATTCCTCGCGGATCTCGCGGGTGAGGGTGTCGAGGTCGCTCTCGCCCGGTTCGCGCTTCCCCGCCGGGGAGGTAGTAGACGCCCTTGCCGCGGGAGCGGGAACTGAGGATCGTCCCTTTCTCCAACCGGATCCAGGCGACCTTGTCGATGATCGTCGTCATGCCGCACATCCTGCCCGAGGCGTACGACGACCGAGAACGGCGTACGGCCGGGGCCCCGTCCACCGGTCCGGTGACCGCTAGGCTGGCCATTCCTGGCCTCGCCACCTGGGGTAACGCCCATGTCCGACAGCGTCTTCGCGCAGTTCACCGCCGACGACGACCAGCTTTCCGTCGCGTTGCTCGTGCAGCCGGCGATCAACGCCGCCCTGGTGCACAACCGGGTGCCGCTGGTCCGCCACCTCACGCTGGTCAACCGCGGCACGGTGCCGCTGGTGGACGTGACGCTGACGCTGGAACTGCGTGGCCCCGACGGCGCGCTCACCGAGCCGTGGACGCGTACGCTCACGGCGCCGCTGCGGCCCGGCGCGAGCACCGGCTGGGACGACTTCCGCGACGTCACCCCGGACCGCGCGCTGCTGTACTGCACCGACGAGGCGTTCCCGGCCGACTACCGCCTCACCGTCGAGGCAGGCGACGAGACGCTGAGGCTGAACGCCCCGTCCAGAGTGCTGGCGCACAACGAATGGTTCAACAGCCCCGCCCTCTACGACAGCCTGGCCGCCTTCGTCCAGCCCAACACCCGGGCCGTGGAGGCGGTGCTGCGGGCATCCTGCTGGCGCGGACCGGCTCCGGCTCGCTTCAGGGCTACCAGGACGGCTCGGAGCGGGCGGCGTTGATCGCCGGTGCCGTGTACGAGGCGCTGCGCGCCCGGAGACGCTAAACGGACGCCGAGCCGACCGTAAAACCCCGCCCGCGGGGCCGGTGGCCGTGAAACGTCTACCCGGCACCGCCACCGCGGACAAGACCGGGACCGTCCCACCGCAAGGTAGGACATCCCATCATGTGCACACTCATGCTTGATGAAAGGAACGGGACAGAGACGATGCCGAAGGCCTACTGGATCAACACCTTCCGGTCCATCACCGACCAGGAGAAGCTGGCCGCGTACGTCGAGCTGGCCGGGCCGGCGATGCGCGCGGCGGGCGGCCGGTTCCTGGCGCGCGGACTGCCGGCTCACGCGTTCGAGTCCGGGATCGTGGAGCGTACGACGCTGATCGAGTTCGACAGCGTCGAGGCCGCCGTCGCCGCCTACCGCAGCCCCGCCTACCAGGAGGCGCTGCGGGCGCTCGACGACGGTGCCGAACGCGACCTGCGCATCATCGAGGCGGCGTCCGAGACGCCGGCGTGAACTCCGCGCCGCCGACTCCGCGCCGCCGTGGCGGCGGTCGCCGGCGGACGACGGAGGGAGCATCCCCGGGTGGGATGCTCCCTCCGACTGCTCGCCTACGCGATGAACCTGAAGTAGGCGCGGTGCTGGAATCCGTTGTCGAGGGTCAGTACGAACTCGCGGCAGGTGCCGGCCCAGGCGGGGTCGGTCTTCCACGGGTAGAGGTACTGGCCGTTGGCGTTGACGGCCAACTGCGCGTCGCCGGGAGTCTGGGCGGCGACCGGCGTGGGCCGGGGGGTGACGCCGCCGTCCGGGTTGACCGTCTTCAGTGTGTCGCAGTCGACCAGCCGGGAGTACGGCGAGTTGCTGGCGAGGATGTCCAGGCCCCGGTTGGTGCCGAGGTCGAACCTCATCGGGATCGCGTCACCGGCGTCGACGGTGTTCAGGGCGGGTTGCGCGGCCCGGCCGGTGAAGTCACCGCGGCAGGTGGGGTGGGTGTCGAAGGCCTCGGTGTTGTCGTCGCGGTTGGTGGTGCCCTGCACCGCGCTGTAGCCGAGGCCCCGGCGGGCGAAGGAGGCCCAGAGCGTGCAGGCGTTCGCGCCGCCGGTCAGCGCCGCGTCGGCGGCGATGATGGCGTTGCGGCCGGTGACGAAGCCGGGGCCGCAGCCCTGGAACTTCAACCCGTCCATGACCAGCTGCATGGCGAGGTTGTTGCCGCCGGTGTTCCAGGCGTCGTAGATGTTCGGGTTGTACCCGTGCCGGTCGATGAGGTCCCACGTCATGTCCCAGAGCACGGACGCCCAGCCGTGGCCGACGCCGTGCGGCATGGCCAGGGAGGTGCCGTTCAGCCAGCCGCCGGTCTTGATGCTGTCGTAGGTGAACGGCTGGATGTCCATGTTGCGTGAGTACGGCCGCGGCCGGATGCCGTTGCCGCTCCGGTCGTCCTGGAACAGGACGTAGGGGCCCATGCCGCGCCGGCCCTCCGCGGAGTCGAACCTCGGGTCCATCAGCATCGTGATGGCGAAGTAGTCGCTCCAGCCCTCACCCATCCGCTCGTCTCCGGTGAGGCAGTTGATCGTCGGTCCGCCGGTGAGCCGGTTGGAGATGCCGTGGACGTACTCGTGGATGACGACCCCCGCGTCGAGGTCGCCGTCCCGGATGCCGGGGTGGTTCGGGTGCTTCCGGAGGGTTCCCGTCGCCGTGCCGTCGGCGACGGCGGTCTTGATGGTGGCCCCGTCGGCCTGGGTCACGGCGACCGCCGGGATGGTGACCGGTGCGCCGGCCATCGACCCGGTCAGGACCGGCGCGGTGCCGGCCGCGTTGTGCGCGATCACCACGGCGACGGCCCCGAGGGACTCGGCGACCTGGGCGCGGACCAGGTAGCTGCACGCGGCGGTGCCACCGTCGAGCACCGCGATCCAGTCGGTGGCCGGCCGGCTCTCGGGGTACGTCCCGGTGGCGCAGCCGGTGCCGCCGTACACGAACCGGCCGGAGCGCCCGGCGACCGTGGGCGCCGGGGTGAACCGCGACCACGACGCGTCGAACGAGCCGGCGCCGTCCACGACGACCTGGTTCTGGGCACCGAACTGGTTGCCGGGCCACAGGTACATCTGCATCCGCGGAGTGAGGTCACCGTCGACGGCCGGGGTCGAGAAGTTCGCGTTGTTCGTGCCGCCGCCGTCCGCCGCCTCGGCGCGTACGTAGTCCCCGCTCACGCCGCCGCGGCCGTAGTTGTTCGCCTGGAAGTTGCCCGACGCCTCGTCGAAGCCGTACCGGTGGGTGACGTCGTGGACGATGTTGTTCCAGTAGAAGAGGTTCGCGGTCGCCGCGTCCCGGTAGTTCTGCGCGTGCTCGCCGAGGTCGAGCGGGAAGTTGAAGGTCAGCCCGGCTCCGCCGTCCGGGCTGCTGCCGAGGTCCGCCGTGTTGTTGTTGTCCTGGTCCTGGTAGGCGTGCACGTTGACGCCCTGCGTCATGGTGAACTCCGCGCCGGGTGCCCCGTCGGTGTCGTGCCAGCCGTGCGGTGACGCCGTCCCGTCCGCCGGGTTCGTCACCAGCGTGCGCGGCCCGTCGTTCGGGCTCTCGGTCGGCAGGCCGAACACCTGGTAGCTCGACCCGTCCTGCACCGGGTTGGGGGAGCCGGCCCCGCCGGAGACCTGCGAGCGGCCCGCGACGTGCTGCCCCAACGTGCTCGACAGGTCGGCCACCTCGTCGTGCGTCGTCCAGTCCTCGACGGCGAGCAGCGCACCGCTCTGCGCGTCGATCGTCGCGTTCCACAGGTGCGAGTCGGTGGAGTCGTCGATGACCACCTGCCACGCCAGGCGCAACCCGTCCTCGCCGGGCTGCCAGCCCAGTTTGGCGGGGATGGGCTGGTCGGAGGTGCCGCTGCCGGAGACGACCGTGCGCTTCGCCGGACCGGCGGCACGGCTGAGCACCTTGGGGCTGCGCGGAGCGGGGAGTTTCAACGCCTTCGCCGCCGCCCGTACGGCCTTGACGGCGTCGACCGACTCCGTGGCCGACGTGCCGGCGGACAGCCCGGACACCAACGTGGCGCCCACGAAGACGACGCTGCCGTCCCGGGCGACGTTGACGGTGGCCGTGGCGCCGAACACCTCCAACTGCCGGTACCGCTGCGACAGGTTCACGTGCGTCACACCGTTGTGCCGGCTGGTGTAGCTGGAGGCGACCGCGAGGTCGCCCAGGTCGGATGCGTGGACGCCGTGCGTGCCCGCGTTCGCCCGCAGGTACGTCATGGCGATGGTGTCCGGCCGGCCCTCGTTCGGGCCGGTCAGGAAGATGGGGTTCGGCGTCGCGGCCTGACCCTCCTCCGGAGCCGCCCAACCCGGCGTGCCCGCCAACGTCAGCGACACGACGATACTGCTTGCACACAACAACCGGGCGTTGCGCCGAGCGCGCGAGACGGGGGGAGATGAAGCCACCGCTGCTCCCTTCGCTGTTCCGACACGGCGTCTCCTGGCGCCGCGCCACCACCACCGGAACAGCCCGTGCCGGCGTACGCCCCAGCGCGGTGTTGCCGACCGACGCTACGGACCGGGCGAGCAGCCGTCATCCAGCACCTGTTTAAATATCTCGATTGTTTCTCCGACACCTGTCAGTGCCGGTCGCCCCGGCGGGACGCGCTGTCAGCGAGGGGCGATGAGGCACATTCCACCGGGGCTGGGCCGGTCCATCGTCGCCAGCGCGTCGGGCGCCTCGGCGAGGCCGATGGTGCGGGTGATCAGGTCGGCGGGGCGCAGGACACCCGCGGTGACCAGCCGGAGCAGCTCCGGGTAGGCGTGCGCGGCCATGCCGTGGCTGCCCAGCAGCTCCAGCTCGTACGCGATCACCAGTTCCATGGGCAGGGCGGGGCGGCCCTGGGCGGCGGGGAGGAGCCCGACCTGCACGTGCCGTCCGCGCCGCCGCAGGCTCTCGATCGAGGCCGTGCAGGTGGCGTGACTGCCCAACGCGTCGAGCGACAGGTGGGCGCCGCCGCCGGTCGCCTCGCGTACGGCCGCCGCCACCGCGCCGGGCCCGGTGAGGGCGCTGCCGTCCAGGCAGACCGTGGCCCCGCAGCTCCGGGCCAGGTCGAGCGCGCCGGGGGCGATGTCGACCGCCACCGCCCGCGCGCCGCACGCCGCCGCGATCATGACCGCGGAGAGCCCGACTCCACCGCAGCCGTGCACCGCCACCCACTCGCCCGCGGCCACCCGTCCCTGGCCGACCACGGCCCGGAACGCGGTGGCGAAGCGGCAGCCGAGGGCCGCCGCGACCGGGTAGTCCAGCTCGTCCGGGAGGCGGACCAGGTTGACGTCGGCGTCGCGCACCGCCACGTACTCGGCGAACGAGCCCCAGTGGGTGAACCCGGGCTGCGTCTGCCGCTCGCACACCTGCTGGTCGCCCGCCAGGCACGCCGGGCAGCGCCCGCAGGCGCAAACGAAGGGCACGGTGACCCGGTCGCCGGGCCGCCACCCGTGTACGCCGGCGCCGACCGCCGCGACGACGCCCGCGTACTCGTGGCCGGGGACGTGCGGCAGGCGGATGTCGGGATCGTGCCCCTGCCAGCCGTGCCAGTCGCTGCGGCACAAACCGGTCGCCTCGACCCGGATGACCACGCCCCCGGACGGCGGCTCCGGGTCCGGGACGTCGTGGACCTCGGGCCGGGCACCGAACTCGTCGAAGATCACCGCACGCATGCGCCGCATCCTCACATGCGCCGGTCCGGCCGGTCGCGCTCGCCCCTGCCGGCCTTCTCCGGCTGTCCGGTTACGTGCCGTGCGCCCGGTTCACGGAGTGTAACGGCTAACGGTCTGGCCAAACGGCCGCCGTGATCTTGGTGCGGCTCCGCCGATCGGGTAGCGTCCGCTGTCACACACGTACGTGCACAACCTGGCTGCCCGTCACACGGGGGCTGAATCGGAGGGACGCAGCGTGACTTTCCAGGGCTCGGTCCGCAAGGCAGGACTCGTCGTGGCGATCGCCGCGCTCGCCATGAGCGCCGCCGGTTGCGCCAAGAAGGACGAGAGCGAGGTCCAGGCGAACGGTGTCAGGCTCATCGAGAAGGGCAAGCTGACCGTCTGCACCCACCTGCCGTACGCGCCGTTCCAGTCCAAGGACGCCAGCGGCAAGGTGGTCGGGTTCGACGTCGACGTGATGGACCTGGTCGCCAAGGAGCTGGGCGTCGAGCAGACGATCGTCGACACCCCGTTCGAGGGGATCAAGTCCGGCCAGGACCTGAACACCGGCAAGTGCGACGCGGCCGCCGCCGGCATGACCATCACCGAGGAGCGCCAGAAGGTGATGGACTTCTCCGACCCGTACTTCGACGCGACTCAGGCGATGCTCGTCAAGACCGGCAAGCCGTACAAGTCGCTCGACGACCTCCGGGGCAAGAAGCTCGGTATCCAGGCGTCGACCACGGGCCGCGACTACGCCAAGAAGTTCGAGCAGGAGAAGGGCCTCCAGCTCGTCGAGTTCGAGGACCTCGCCGCCCTGCAGCAGGCCCTCGCCAACGGCCAGGTCGAGGCCGCCATCAACGACCTGCCGGTCTGGACCGAGTACATCAAGGAGAACCCGGGCGGGTTCGAGGTGACGGCGGAGTTCGACACCGGCGAGCAGTACGGCTTCTCGGTGAAGAAGGACGGCAACCCGGAGCTGCTCAAGAAGATCAACGAGGTGCTGACCAAGGCCAAGCAGGACGGCAGCTACGACAAGATCTACGAGAAGTGGATCGGCAAGCAGCCGGCCAACTGACCGAACCGTCTGGCAGGAGGGCGCGCGCCCGGCGCGCGCCCTCCCCCTTGGGCAAGGAGCATCGAACGATGAAGCTGCGACGCCGCCAGCGAGAGCGGTTGTCCCTCTGGCTCCAGTACCTGGCCTTCGTCGCCGTCATCGCCGTGGTGGTCTACGCCGCGGACTGGGGCAGGTTGAAAGAGGCGTTCTTCCGCGTCGACATCATCGAGTCGATGTTCCCGACGATCATCACCGTCGCGCTGCGGAACACGATCCTCTACACGCTGGGCGCGTTCGCCTTCGGCCTGGTGTTCGGCACCCTTCTCGCGCTGATGCGGCTGTCCCGGGTCGCTCCGTACCGTTGGGTGGCGACCGCGTACATCGAGCTGTTCCGGGGCCTGCCGGCGCTGCTGGTGCTCTTCCTCGTCGGGTACGGCATCCCCATCGCCTTCCCCGAGCGGGAGATCCCGGGCGGCGTGTTCGGTTCGATCGCGATCGGTCTCGGGTTGACCGCCGCGGCGTACATGGCGGAGACCATCCGGGCTGGCATCCAGGCCGTGCCGAAGGGGCAGATGGAGGCGGCGCGCACCCTCGGCATGTCGCACTTCACCGCGATGCGCACCATCGTCATCCCGCAGGCGTTCCGGATCGTGATCCCGCCGCTGACGAACGAACTCATCCTGCTCACCAAGGACTCGTCGCTCGCCTACGTGCTCGGCGTGACGGCGTCGACCATCGAGGTGACCAAGTTCGGCCGGGACACGCTGAACGACCGGGTGAACGCCACGCCGCTGCTGGTGGCCGGCTTCACCTACCTGATCATCACCCTGCCCCTGTCCCAGGTGGTACGGCGCCTCGAACTCCGCTACGCCAAGGCTCGGTGATCCACATGACGACTCCCCAGTCCCGGCCCGCCGTCGAGATCCGCGACCTGCACAAGTCCTTCGGCCCGCTCGAAGTGCTCAAGGGCATCGACTTCGAGGTCGGCCACGGCGAGGTGGTCTGCGTCATCGGGCCGTCCGGTTCCGGCAAGTCGACGCTGCTGCGCTGCGTCAACCTGCTGGAGGAGCCGACCGCCGGCAAGATCTGGGTGAACGGGACCGAGATGACCGACCCGGACGTCGAGATCGACTCGGTACGCCGCGGCATCGGCATGGTCTTCCAGTCGTTCAACCTCTTCCCGCACCTGACCGTGCTGGACAACCTCACCATCGCCCAGCGCCGCGTGCTGCGGCGCCGCCGCGCCGAGGCCGAGCGGATCGCGCGGGACAACCTGGAGCGGGTCGGCCTGGCCGACAAGGCCGGCGCGTTCCCGGCGCAGCTCTCCGGCGGGCAGCAGCAGCGGGCGGCGATCGCCCGATCGCTCTCGATGGAGCCCAAGCTGATGCTCTTCGACGAGCCGACCTCCGCACTCGACCCGGAACTCGTCGGCGACGTGCTCACCGTCATGCGCACGCTCGCCGAGGACGGCATGACGATGATGGTGGTCACCCACGAGATGGCGTTCGCCCGGGACGTCGCCGACCGCGTCGTGTTCATGGACGGCGGCGTGGTGGTCGAGCAGGGGCCGCCGCAGGAGGTGCTCGGCGCGCCGCGGCACGAACGGACCCGCTCCTTCCTGTCCCGGGTCCTCGACCCGACCCACGTCGCGCAGCTGGGGCAGCCCACCCAGTCCCCGGAGCCCTCGCAGCCGCCGCGCCTGCCGGCCGACGACCGTCACAACCTGTGACGGCCGGACCTCCCCGGTGAGGGTGTGTGCGAGCGCCGCAGGCGGGTACGCCCGACCGGACCGGGGAGGGACGGATGGCCAGCGAGGCGCCGGACTACTTCCAGCCCGAGGGCGGGCTGGTGCTCACGCATCTGCTGATCGTGCGGGACGTGGACCGGTCACGGGAGTTCTACCAGCGGGTGCTGGGAGCGACGGTGGTGCGGGAACGCCGGCCGGCGATCCTGCGGTTCCACAACAGCTACATTGTGATCAACGACGAGGGCGGGCCGACCGACGACAAGCCGGACGTACGAGCCCAGGCGCCGCCGGATTCGCACACCCTGAGCAGCGCGATGAACATCCGGGTCACCGATGTCCGCGCGGTCTACGAGCAGTGGCGGTCGCGGGGCGGGGAGTTCCTGACCGCGCCGAAGGACCACGGCGTCGAGATCCGGTGCTACCTGCGGGATCCGGACGGCTACCTGATCGAGCTCGGTCAGGGCACCGGGATCCTCGCCGAGATGGGCCAGACCTGACCCGGAGAGCGCCCCGCCGTTTGTGGCCGGTGGCTCCGGGTAGCCAGCCGCGTTCCAGACGGAAGGACGGGGCATGGCGGAGCTGCAGTTCTTCGAGAAGGTGGCCGCACGGGCAGGCGTTCCGTCGGACACGGCGCAATCCCTGACCGAGGCCACGCTGCGGACGCTCGCCGAGCGGATCAGCGGCGGCGAGGCCGCGGACCTGGCCGACCACATCGCGTACGAGCTACGCGACCTCCTGGTCAAGGGCAGCGAGGAGCCGGAGGTGTTCGGGTACGACGAGTTCCTGCGGCGGGTGGCGGACCGTGCCGGTGTCGAGCAGGACGTCGCCGAGCGCGGCGCGCGGGCCGTCCTGCAGACCATGCACCGCGTGGTCGGGCACGACGAGTTCGAGGACGCGATGGCGCAACTGCCGAAGGAGATCGGGGCCCTGGCCCAGCCGGTGCCCCGCGAGCCCTGACCGAGGCCGGCGCGCCCGGCCCCGGACGGCGGGAGATCAGGGCGTCCTTCAGGTACGACGTGAAGGACGCCCTGACCGTGGGCGGCAGAACCCCGCTACCGCAGGCCGGGAACGTCGAGGACGATCAGCTCGGTGTCGTCGGCGCGGCCGGGGATCCGGCCGTCGTTGCCCGGGAAGTTGTTGTCGTTGGCCACGAGCACCCGGTCGCCGGCCAGCGGCAGCACCGACTCGACGGACTGGAGCGGGAACGAGAAGAGCGGTCCGACGCCGTACTCGCCCGGCCGCGCCGGCGTGGAGACGCCGTCGGGGTCGGCGATCCGCATCAGGTCCACCGCGGTACGGCGGGGGAGCGTCCCGTCCGCCGCCGCGCCGTCGAGGTCGGTGACCACCAGCCGCTTCACCAGCGACTGGGGACCCATCGCGTTGTCCCGCTCGATGAGCAGCAGCCGCCGGCCGTCGAGCACCGCCGCGTCGCCCACGACGAGGGACGGATCGTCCACCCGGAACGACCACGTGCGGCCGGTGTACCGGTTGGCGCGGACGTCGAACTCGTACACGACGCGGCGGCGCTGGTCGGGGTCGTCGGTCTTCGCCCCTTCGAGGATCGGGTAGAGCGTCCACCCGTCCCGGCTGGCCGCCATCGCCTCGAAGCCGCGGCTGGCCGGAACGGTCGGCGTCTCGCCGGGCGCCAGGTCCGGCGACTGCGGCGACTTGGCCCCGTCCGGCAGCGGGATCGGCGCCTGGAGCACCGTGCCGGTCCGGTCGGTGCGGATCAGGTACGGGCCGAACTCGTCACCGATCCACAGGTCGCCGCGGGCGTCCCGGGCGAGCGACTCGATGTCGAGGTCGGCACCGGTCAGCAGCCGGTCGGCGGTGTCGTCGTTGACGATCGGGAAGGGCACCTTCCGGTCCGGGTCGCGGAAGCTGAGGACGCCGCGTACGAGCACCTCGCCGGTCCGGTACCGGGGCTCGATGTCGTACGCCCGCAGCAGGAAGTCGGCCGAGTTGTTCTTGGCGCCGAAGCCGTTGTCCGGCATGGCGAGCAGCCGGTCGCCGGAGCGGTCGCCGGCCCGCATCGGGATGACCGCGGAGAAGCCGGGGATGGGCTGACCCGGGAACGGCGGCGTGACCCCGTTCACCGGCGTCGGTGCGAGCTGGGTGCCGGACACCGGGCCCGGCTGGTACGCGGTGGCGGACAGCAGCGCCCGGCCGGTGAGTTCCGGCTCCGGCCGCAGCGCGACGCTCAGCGCGTACACCCGGGTGGTCTGCGCCGGGTTGGCGTTGTCGTCGGAGAGGAGATAGAGCAGCTGCCGCCCGCCGGGCAACCGGCCGCCCAGCGCCATGCCCTCGATGTTGTCCAGCAACGGGTTCGGCTGCGGCTGCTTCGCTGTGGCGCCGGACGGCGGACAGGCGACGACGTCCACGAGGAGCAGCTTGCCGAGCCAGGCACGCGGATCGGTCAGCGTGGCCAGGGACTCCACACCGGACACGTCCGGTACGCCGGTGGCGGAGACCCGGTACACCCGTACCGTGTTGCCGACGCCGGCGGTGAAGCCGCGCTCCAGGGCGAGCAACTGGTCACCGCCCAGCGCCACCAGCTCCACCAGACCGAGGCCCGGGTCGGTGCGGTACGCGTACTGCGTGGTCGGGGTGTAGGTGCGGCCCTCGCGGCCGTCGTACCGGAGGATGCGCTGCAGCCCGCGGCCCTGGCTGTCGCGGCCGTCCGCGGACAGCGGCCCCTCCATGCCGGCGTAGAGCACCCGGTGGTCGGGCGTGGCGGCGAGCGCCTCGAAGGTCTGGTTCGCCGCGGCCTGGCCGGCCGGCGCGACCCGGAACCGGGCCGGCACCTCGAACGTCGCGGTCTGCCGCCCGTCGGCGAGCCGGAACCGCCGGATCGACGGCTCGGACTCGGAACCGGCCAGGATGCTGCCACCGCGTTCGGCGACCAGACCCTCACCGTCGAAGTCCGCCCCGGTGTAGGGCGTCCCGTCCGGCCGCTTCAGCACCGTGACGCCGCGCACGCCCACCGAGACGCCGCGCCGGTCCGTGGTCAGGTCCAGGTCGTACACCCGGGCCGGTGTGGCACCGATGTTGTCCACGAGCGCCAGCGCGCCGGACCGGCCGGTCAGCGCCAGCGCGGACAGGCCGGACACGGCGGTGTCCTGGAAGGTTGCCTTGTCGAGGCCGTCCGAGAAGCCCAGCAGGGAGGCGTCCGGCCCGCAGGGCGCGCCGTGGTGTACGCCGTCGTGGCCGGTCCGGTCCGCGGCGGCCGCCGGGCCGGTCGAGAAGAGCACGATCGCCGTCGCGGCGAACGCGGCGGCCTTCAGGCGTGTCGAGGAGGTTGTCACGGGTCGATGGAAACCACTGCCGTCCGCGTACGCGCGACGGCCAGCCGAACGGTCCGTGAAAGGCGGGTGACCATCCGGCAGGCTCCCGCAGCGAACCCGTGGCCGTCGCGGAAGGGCCGGCGTCGTGAAGGCAGGACGTGTCTCAGCTCAGAGCCTGTCGAGCTGCCCCACCTGTAGGACCACGGGCGGGCTCCGTGCCGGCCGCGGGCGTTCCGGGCCGGAACGTGACCTGCGGCGACGAGGGCGTCGCCCCGCCGGCAGTGCCGTCCCCGGGCTCACGGTCGGCGTGCCGGTGTCGTCCGGGTCGGTGGGCGCGTCAGCGCAGGGGGCCGTCGCCCGGGCCGTCGGGATCGGCGACCAGGTGCATCGCGGCCTCCTCGGCGCTGGCGGCGCCCGCGTCGATCCCGGCGTCCCAGGCGACCGATTCGGCCTCGTCGTCCTCGCGGAAGCCCTCGTCGTAGGCGACCAGGCGTCCCGCGCGGGCCTCGCGCTCGTACCCCCGGCGCACCAGCTCGTCCTCGTCGTCGGTCGCGTCCGCGTACGGGTCGACGTCCGGCTCCTCCTGGGCCAGCAACTGCGCGAGCGACTCGCCGGCCCGCTGCTCGGCGGGCGTCGTGCCGTACCGGTTCGCCCCCGACCAGTGGTCGGCGGCGATGACGCCGGTGTCGAGGGGATCGCGGACGCGGTCGTCGTCCAGCGTGTCCGAGGCGTCCAGGACTCCGTCGTCCTCGGCCACGTTCCAGTCCTCGACGGCGTCCGTCCGCTCCGTCTGGCTCACGGCGGCCTCCCTCCTCGCCCTTCAACGATGGGGCCAGCCTAGTCCTCCACGTCCGTTGGGACGCGGGTGAGGAGGAGAAACCTGCGGCCAGGGGGCGAGCGGGACGTCAGCCGTCCCGCCCGCCGGACCGGCGCCGGTACGTCGCCCCGAGCACGACGCTCAGGAGGATGGCGGCGCCGAGGCCGAGCGCGAGCGGCGACGACAGCGACGAGGAGTTGCCGGCTCCACCACGCCCGTCTCCGGCCGCGATGACGACCCGGTCGTCCTTGCCCTTCTTCTCCTCCGGGGCGACCAGACGGCCGACGGATTCGTCGGGGGAGCGGCCGAATCCCCAGTTGAGCAGCGCCGTCGCCTCGCCCAGGCTGCCCAGCGGCGCGGTCTCCGCGCCGAGCAGGGTCACGGCGAGCCGCCGTCCGTCGCGTTCCGCCACCCCGACGTACGTCTGCCGGGCCAGGTCGGTGAAGCCGGTCTTGCCCCCGAGCATCCCGGGGTACGCGCCCAGGAGGGCGTTGTCGTTCCTGATCCCGAAGGCGACGCGCCCCCGCTGTTCGGCCACCTCTGCCGTGCGGGTCGCCATGTACCTCCGGAAGTCCTCCCGCGCGAAGGCGGCCCGGGTGATGAGCGCGAGGTCGTACGCGCTGGTGTACTGGCCGGGACCGTCCAGGCCGGACGGTGTCGCGGCGTGCGTCTGGTACGCACGCAGCCGGCGCGCCTCGTCGTTCATCGCCTGCACCCCGCCGGGCCGCCCGGCGGCACCGCCGCCGAGCCGGGCCAGCACGTTGGCCGCGTCGTTCCCGGATTCGAGGAGCAGGCCCAGCCACAGGTCCTCGACCGAGTAGCGGCCACCCGGGACCACCCCCATGAGCGAGCTCTCCGGATCGAGGTCGCGCAGGTCCTCCCGCTTCACCTCGACCACCTGAGCCGGGTCGAGGCGGGGCATCAGGGCGGCGGCCAGCAGCAGTTTCTGCACGCTGGCCGGCGTCCGGTGCTCGTGGGGTCCGCAGCCACCCAGGACACGGCCGCTGTCCAGGTCGGCCACCACCCAGGAGGTGGCGGTGACGGCCGGCGGCCTCGGCGCACCACCGGGTGCGGCGAGCCCCGCCGTCGCCAGCCCTTCCCCGCCGACCGCCCGGTGTGCCGGGTCGACCGGCGGCGGTGACGGTGTGGCGGGCGGGCGCCCCGGTGACTCCACAGTGGGGCAAGGCCGGTGCGGTGCGGCCATCGCCCGGGTCCGGGTCGTGATCGCGCCGACGGGCGACACGAGGAGGGCGCTCAACGTCACGGCGACAATGCGAAAGGGAGTCACGTCACGCACGGTAACGGCACGTGCGGCGGGCGCGCGCCGATTGGAGAAAGCGCGAGGTATGGACGGTAAGGCGAGGTCTGGACGAGTACCGCCGGTGAGATACCGGCCTGGTCGTCCTCGACCGCGACGTCGCCAACCGCCGCCGCTCCGACGGTTTCCTCCGCGACGCCCGCCGTCGTGCCGGTTCGGCCGCGAAGAGCCCGAGCTGACCGGAATCCAGCCACGCCGTACAGGGAGGTTGCTACTCCTTTGTCGCGTATCGTCCCGTCTCACCCGGGCGGCGGGATCTCCCGGCGCGGCGTCACGCCCAGGGCGGCAAGTCGCGCCAGGATCGCCTCGCTGGCCCGTTCGGCGAGCGCGGCGATCGTGAGCGACGGGTTGACGGTCAGCGCGGCCGGCACCGCCGAGGCGTCGGTGACGAAGAGATCGGGATGACCGCGTAGCACGTGGTCGGGGGTGAGCGCGGAGGTCGCCGGGTCGTCGCCGAGCCGGCAGCTCCCCAGCGGGTGGGCGGTGACCGCCCCGCCGACCTCCTCCGTCCAGGGGTGGACGGTCGCCAGGCCACCGGCGAAGACGCGGCGGACGGCGGTGTCGGCGGCTCAGCGCAGGCCGACCTCGGCGTGCGCCGTACCGTGCAGGTGCCAGCGGCGCTCGGGTCGCCAGTCGCCGCCACCCGCACGGGTCTCCAGCAGGATCTCGGCGTCGGCGCGCTCGGAGTTGTGGCAGACGCACCGCGACCCGTCCGGGTCGGTGTACGGCACGCTGAGCGTGCGGTCCGCGGGCTGCCGGACCGTCACCGACAACCGCCGGTCCCCGCTCCGGCCGCGCACCCGCCACTCCGGGAGGGCGAGCACCCCGCGAAACCGCAGCGCGGCCAGCAGCGGGTCACCACCCGGCCAGTCCACGCCGTCGATGCGGAGCCGGACGAACGGCAGGACGGGCAGGTGCCGCCAGCCCCGGCGACGGGCCACCGCGGCCACGATCTCCAGCACGTCGCCGCCGCCGAGGTCGGCGTGCAGCCAGGACCAGCGGCGGGCCATGCCGTGCCCGAAGATGCGGCCGGTCGCACCGGGGGCGTCGGTCAGGCGTACGACCTGGTCGCCGTAGCGCACCTCGCCGTCGTGCAGCGCCCTCGGCGCCGGCACGACCTGCGCCGCCGGAAGCACTTCCCGGTGCCACGCCCACCGGGGGAACGTGTAGATCGGCGGGGCGCCGTCCCGCCAGGACACGTCCCAGGAGACGTCCTCGACCTGGCCGGTGAACCGGTCGCGGGTCATCCGGACGTCGCCGCTGGCGAAGACCGCGCCGTCGGGTCGCCAGGGCGCGGCCGGCACGTGGCGCAGCACCGGCCGGCCGTCCGGGGGGAAGACGCCGACGAGCCCGTGCGCGTACGGGGTGGCGCCGTCGGTGGGGGCGACCAGTTCGTGGTGCAGCCAGACGCCGGTCCCGGTCGCCGGGTCGGTGATGGTCGTGTACCAGACCTCCTTGCGGCCGGCCTGGCCACGCCACCGGGATGCCAGCAGATCCTCCATGTCCCACACTCCTCGCGATCGGGTCGAGCGGGCGGTCGGGCAGGTGCGGTGGTGCGGCCGGCGGCCCGGTCGGTCACCGGCCGAGCATCAGCTCCCGTGTCCGCGCCAGGTACGCCTCGGCGGCGGTCCGCGCGGCGTCCGGGGCGCCGGCGCAGACGGCGTCGACGAGCGGCGCCAGGCGGGCACCCGCCACCGCCGGGTCCGCGAAGGGCGCCCGGAACAGCGACCGCACCTCCAGGTAGGCCTTCAGCAGGGAATTGACGAGTAGCTCGTACACCCGGTTGCCGGCCGCCGCCGCGAGCATCCGGTGCACCTCGGCCTCGGCGAGCTGGGCGGCGTCTGCGTCCCGCGCGCTGGTCACGGCCGCCATCTGTGCCCGCAGCGCGTCCGCCTGGTCGGCGCTGCGGTGTGCGGCGGCGCGCGCCGCGACGACGGCGCCGACCTCCTGGCGTACCTCGAACACCTCGGTGAGCCACCGGTCGTCCGCGCCATCGCCCAGCGCGTGCGTCAGCAGCATCGGAAGCAGGTCGGGTCCGCCGTGCCGGCGGTAGTCCAGCACCACGGTGCCGACGCCGTGCCGGGTCTCCACCAGCCCCGCCTGGGCGAGGCGCACGAGCGCGTGCTTGAGCGAGGTGCGGGTCACGCCGTACGACGCGGCCAGGTCGCGCTCCGGTGGGAGCCGGCTGCCGGCCGGGTACCGGCGCGCCAGCACGTCGTCGCGGAGCCGGTTGACCAGGGCGTCGACGAGGCTGTCGTGGGCGATCGGGCTCGTGGTCACGGCGTCCGTCCTCGGATTGGATCAGTGGCTCATCCACTTCGGATGAGCGACACTCTGCCATCGACGGCGACGGATGGCAACAGGTTCGCCGCCGCGGTGCCGTCGGCGAGAAGGATCGGACAACGCGGAGGGGCCCCGCCGTAGCGGGGCCCCTCCGGGTGCGCCGTCCCGTCACTTCAGGATGGGCAACCGCTGGACGATGGGGAGCTTCTCCCAGGTCCT
>NZ_JAATEO010000020.1 GCF_012034245.1 Micromonospora thermarum
TCGTGAACTTTCCGCCCAAGGTCGCCCCGGCCAAGCTGGTCAACAGCCTCAAGGGCATGTCCAGCCGCCGGATGCGGCAGGAGCTCCCCGACCTGCGGCGGCACTACTACCGGGCCAACAAGCTGTGGTCGGGCTCGTACTTCACCGGGTCCGTTGGAGGGGCGCCGCTGAGCGTCCTCCGGCAGTACATCGAGCAGCAGAACCGCCGGTCTAAGGCACGCTCGGGCCTAGCCGGCCCTCCCGCGCGGACCTTCACCCCCGCCGAAACGGCCAAGCACTGGCCCGCATCTTGGTAGCCGGGCCGGGCCGGGGCGCGACCGCCGCGGTCCCGTGGCGCGCGGGTCGGCGCGTGTCATGCTGGACAGGCGTGGACGACGCCCCCGGGCCGCGCGACAGCCGGCAGAACCGACATTCGGGGGCACCGCTACCGGGCGGGGTGAGGTGAGATGCGCCGAGGACTGAGGTTCGTCCCGTTGGCCCTGCTGCTGGCGGTCGTCGCGGAGCTGGCGGTGTTCGTGGCCGTCGGCCGGGCCGTCGGGTTCGGGGTGGCGGTGCTGGCGGTGTTCGCCGCGTCGCTGCTGGGGTTGGTGCTGCTGCGCCGCGAGGGCATGCGCGCCTGGCGGGGCTTCCGGTCCGCCGCGCAGGCTGGGCAGCCGCCGGGCCGGCAGGTCACCGACGGGCTCGTCGGCCTGGCCGGTGCGCTGCTGCTGGCCACCCCGGGCCTGCTCAGCGGGGCGCTGGGCCTGCTGCTGCTGGTGCCGCCGCTGCGGAGTTTGGCCCGGTCCGGGGTGCAACGCGCCGCCGAGCGCCGGGTGTCGTCGATGGTCGCCGGTGACCTGTTCGGCCCGCGCCGGGTCCGGGTCCACCGCGGCACGCCGCAGCCGCCGCCCACCACCGAGCCGACCGTGGTCGACGGTGGGCGGGCCATCGAGGGGGAGATCGTCGAGCGCCGCCAGGGCTGATCGCGTACGCGAAACGGCGCCCCCGGGGATTCCTCCCCGGGGGCGCCGTGTGTCCGGTGTCGCTCAGGCGCGACCGCGGCGGGTGCGGACCTCCTGCAGCCGCTCGGCGAGGATGTCCTCCAGTTCGGCGATCGACCGCCGCTCCAGCAGCATGTCCCAGTGGGTACGCGGCGGCTTGGCCTTCTTCTGCTCCGGCTCGCTGCCGTCGACCAGGCGGGCGACGCTGCCGTCGAACTTGCACTCCCAGGTCGTGGGGACCTCGGCGTCGACGGCGAACGGCACCTCGAACTGGTGGCCCTTGGCGCACAGGTACTCGCGGGTCTGACGCGGCGCGAGCTCCGTGTTGCGGTCGGACTCGTAGCTGACCGCCCCCAGGCGGCTTCCGCGCAGCATGCGCTCGCCCATGATCGTCTTCCCCTCGTTCGTGGTGCTGGTCTTCTCGGTGTAACGGTTGGTGTCCCCCGCACCATTCCCGCCCAGGGCGCGCTGCCGCGGCACGGGCGGGGCCGGAACAAGGGTAGCCGGCCATGACGACCGCCCGGCGGGGTCGTCCCCGGCCGGGCCGAAAGGGTGGAGTGTTTCCGCTGTCAACGGGGATGTTAGCCGCCCCAGCGACAGCGGAGGTTGCCATGGCCCGTGACGCGCCGGTCGCCGCCCGCCGACCCACCGGGCGGACCTTCTTCGGTCACCCGCCGGCGCTGGCCACGCTGTTCCTCACCGAGATGTGGGAGCGGTTCAGCTTCTACGGCATGCGGGCCATCCTCGTGCTGTACCTGACCGCCTCGCTGGCCGACGAGGGGCGGGGCCTGGAGGAGTCCACCGCCAACGCCGTCTACGGCACCTACAACGCGATGGTCTACCTGATGGCGCTGCCCGGCGGCTGGGTGGCCGACCGGCTCATCGGCGCCCGCCGCAGCGTCCTGTGGGGCGGCGTGGTCATCGCCGCCGGCCACTACGTGATGGCGATCCCCACCCGGTGGAGCGTCTTCGCCGGCATGACCCTCATCGTGGTCGGCACCGGCCTGCTCAAACCCAACATCTCCACCATGGTCGGCGACCTGTACGACCGGGACTCGCCCCGCCGCGACGCCGGCTTCGCCATCTTCTACATGGGAATCAACCTGGGCGCGTTCATCGCGCCGCTGATCTGCGGCTTCCTCGGCGAGAAGGTCAACTGGCACCTGGGGTTCGCGGCGGCCGCCGTCGGCATGACCTTCGGCGTCCTGCAGTACGTGCTGGGCCGGCGTGGCCTCGGCGAGGCCGGCGCCCGTCCGGCCGACCCGCTGCTCGGCGCCGACCGCCGCCGCGCCCTGACCCGCATCGGGATCGCCGCCGCCGTCGTGGTGCTGGTGGTGGCCGCGCTCGCGCTGGCCGGCCTGTTCACCGTCGACACCGTCGTCAACCTGCTCACCGCGGTCACCGTGCTCATCACCATCGGCTACTTCGCGCGGATCATGGTCGACCGGGAGCTCAGCCCCACCGAACGCAGCCGGATGAAGGCGTACGTGTGGCTGTTCGTCTTCGCCGCCGCGTTCTGGCTCATCTACGACCAGGCCGGGTCGGTGCTCAACGTCTTCGCCGCCGACAACACCGACCGGTCCGTCGCCGGGTTCACCTTCCCCGCGTCCTGGCTCCAGTCGGTCAACCCGATCCTCATCATCGTCGGGGCTCCGCTGGCCGCGCTGCTGTGGCTGCGCCTCGGCCACCGGGTCTCCACCCCGCTGAAGTTCGCCGTGGGTCTGGTGCTCAACGGTCTGTCGTTCGTGCTGATGGCCGCCGCCGCGCAGGCCGCCGTCGGCGGCGACCTGGTCTCACCGTGGTGGCTGGTGGCCGTGTACGCGATCCAGGTCGCCGGTGAACTGGCGCTGAGCCCGGTCGGCCTGTCCGCCACCACGAAGCTGGCGCCGGTCAAGTACGCCAGCCAGATGATGGGCCTGTGGTTCCTCGCGACCGCCGTCGGCGACGCGATCGGCGGTCAGGTCGCCCGGCTGGCCGACACGTGGGCGGCGCCCACCTACTTCCTGACCTTTGGTCTGGCGTCGGTGGCCCTCGGTCTGGGCGCGGTCATGTTCACCCGGCACATCGGCGACCTGATGGCCGGCATCCACTGACCCGCGCCGGGGCGCACCACCGCGGCGCGCCGAGCAGCCACGGCCGGCCCCTCGCACGGTCGACCTGGTGCCCCGTATGCCTCGGCGCCGGCCGCGACGCGCCGCCGGGTCAGCGGGCCGGGGTCGGCGGCAGCGGCAGCGGCAGCCCCGGCAACCCGTCGATGCTGGTCGCCACGTGCTCCTTGCCGGCGAAGTAGGCGTCCAGCGACGTGTCGTCCTCGCGGGCGAACCGCCGCGCGTGCAGATCCCGGTCGGCGTCGTAGCTCATGAACGGCACGGCGTAGCCGCACGTGTCCCGGATCAGCTCCGCCCGCACCACGACGATCGCCCGCAACCCGTGCAGCGTGGTGTCGATGTCCGGGAAGTGGCCGATCAGCTCCCGCCACCGCGGGTCGTCGCGGAACACCGGCTCGCCCCGCCCGTGCACCCGCACGATGTTCGGCGGGCCGGCGAACGCGCACCACATCAGCGTGATCCGGCCGTTCTCCCGCAGGTGGGCGACGGTCTCGGCGTTGCTGCCCGCGAAGTCCAGGTACGCCACCGTGCGCTCGTCCAGGACGGCCCACGAGCCGCGCAGCCCCTTCGGGGACAGGTTGACCGTGCCGTCGGCGGCCAGTGGCGCGGTCGCCGTGAAGAACATCGGCTGGTCCTCGATGAACGTCCGCAGGCGACCGTCGATCCGCTCGTACGTCTTTCCCATGCACGCCATCGTCCTCCCCGCCGGTCGGGCCGCGCTGCCCCGCCGGTGGTGACCCCGGTCGCTAGCGGCCCGACTGCGCTGACACCGCCGTTCCACGGGAGACGACGGTCAGCCGGCCGGTGTCGCGGCTTCGCGGTGGGCCAGGGCGGCGGCCAACTGGCCGACCTGGTCGGCGAGCTGGGCGACGCGCCGGTGCGCCTCGTCCCGGTCGGTCTCGGCGGCGCGCAGCCGTACCGTCAGCTCCTCCAGCCGCCCCTCGGCGGCGGCCGCGACCTGCCGGGCGGCGCCCAGCTCCGCGCGCAGCGCCTCCCGCGCCTCGACCAGCGCCGCCGCGTCCGCGCGGGCCCGCTCGGCGTCCGCCGCCACCTGCCGGCGTTCCGCCTCGGCCCGGTCCCGGTCGACCACCGCCCGCTCGCGAACCTGCACCGCCGCCTCCGCCTCGGCCCGGGCGCGTCCAACCTCCGCCCTGGCCCGGTCCGCGTCGGCCCGCGCCTGGACGGCCTCCTCACGGGCCTGTACGGCCTGCTGACGCGCCTGCGCCGCCTCGGCGCGGTGGCGCTGTGCCGCCTCGACCGCCTCGGCCGCCGCCCGGGTGGCCCGGTCGGCGTCGGCGCGGGCAGCGTCGCGTTCCCCGGCGAGGTCGGCGGCTCGCCGCCGCTCGGCCTCCAGGTCGGCGCGCAACGTCCGCAGCTCCGTCCGCGCGGCGTCGCGGTCCCGCTCCGCCTGCACCCGCAGCGCCTCGGCGGCGCCGGCCTCCCGGCGCGCGGCGTCCCGCGCCTGCTCCGCCCGGTCGGCCCGCTCCACCGCCGCGGTGGTCTCCTCGGCGGCGCGTACGGCCTCGGCGCGGGCGGCGTCCCGCTCGGCGGCGGCGGTCCGCGCGGCCTCCCGGGCGCGGACCGCGGACGCGGCGGCGTCCTCGGCGTCGCGGCGCGCCTCGTCCCGTTCGGTCTGGGCCGCCGCCACCGCCGTGGCCGCGTCGGCGCGGGCCTGGGCGAGCTGCCGCTCCACGCCGACCGGCGACAGTTCGGCGTGCAGCGCCTCGGTCAGGCTGTCCACGATCTGGTCGAGCCGGTCCACCGCCTCCCAGGTGCGGGCCACCTGCCCGGGCAGGCCCGGGGCGTTGCGGTGGCGCATCCGGCTGTTGCGGGCGGCCCGCTGGCAGGCGCCGTCGTTGTCCCGGCAGTAGCGGAACGGCCGGCCCGCGCCGGCCCGCTGCGGCACGTCTCGACCACAGTGGGCGCAGGGACGGGTGTCGGTGAGGGCGGCCTGCTCGTCCATGGGACCGGAAGTGTAGTCCCGCCGGGTCGGCCGGCCCGGCGGCCGCGCCCCGGCGGCACCCGGTGGTGGAGCGGGACGGATCCGTCCGCCGGCCCGGTCGTGGCGGTCGACCGGGCCGGCGGGTGGCTCACACCACCTCGAACTGCGCCATCATGCCGATCTGGGCGTGCTCCAGGAAGTGGCAGTGGTAGACGTAGCGGCCGGTGAACCCCGAGAAGGTGGCCTGCACGCGGACTGTCGACCCGGGCGGCACCGCCACGGTGTCCTTCAGCCCGGCCTCGCCGGGCCCGGGCGGCACACCGTCGCGGTCGAGCACCCGGAACTGCACCAGGTGCAGGTGCAGGTTGTGGGTGATGCCGAAGGCGGTGTCGGTGTTGGTGACCCGCCAGATCTCGGTGCTGCCGAGGGGGATCCGGGCGTCGACCCGGGAAGCGTCGAAGACCTGGCCGTTGATGGTGAACGTGGTCGAGCCCGGGTTGAAGCTCAGGGCCACGTCGCGGACGGTGGTGGGCGTGCCCAGCGGCGGCAGCGCGCGCAGCTGGTCCGGCAGCCGGCTGTCGTCGTCCGCCTCGGCGGCCACGTCGAAGGCGAGCACCGGACCGGACGTGTCCTCCAGCACCAGGCGGGTGCCGACCGGTTGCTGCCGGAAGTCCACGACGATCTCGACGCGTTCCGCCGGCGTCAGGGACAGCTCGGTCCGCGGCACCGGCGCCGGCAGCAGCCCACCGTCGGTGGCGATCTGCACCATGTCCGCGCCGGGCAGGGCCAGGCGGAAGATCCGGTGCGCGGACGCGTTGAGCAGCCGCAGCCGGTAGCGGCGGGCGGCCACCCGCAGCACCGGCTGGGGCTTGCCGTTGACCAGGATCGTCCGCCGGTCCGCCCACCGCGCCGGGTCGAACACCAGCGTGCCGTCGTCGGCCACCAGCGCGTCCCGGAGCATGATCGGGATGTCGTACCGGCCGGACGGCAGCCGCAGATCCCGCTCGGCGTCGTCGTCGACCAGGTAGAACCCGTGCAGGCCGCGGTAGACGCGCTCGGCCTCCATGTGGTGGCTGTGGTCGTGGTACCACAGCGTCGCCCCGCGCTGGCGGTTCGGGTAGTGGTAGGCGCGCCAGCCGCCCGGGGCGATCGCGTCCGACGGGTGGCCGTCGCTGGACGCGGGCACCACCCCGCCGTGCAGGTGCACGTTCGTCGCGTAGTGCATCTCGTTGCGTACCCGGACCAGCGCCGGCCGTCCACGCCTGGCGCGGATGGTGGGGCCGACGAACCGCCCGTTGTAGCCCAGTACCGGGGTGGTCAGCCCCGGCAGGATCTCCGTCGTCGTGTGCCGCACGGCCACGTCGTAGACCTCGGTGCCGCCCACGACGGCGGTCGGACGCAGCACCGGCGGCACCGGCATCGCGACCGTGAACGGGTCGACCGCCGCCGCGAGACCGGCTCCGCCGCCCCCGGCGCCGTGGTGGTGCGGCGCGGCCTGCCCGGCGGTGGTCCGGCCGCCGCAGCCCGGCAGCAGGACCGCGCCCCCGACGGCCAGGCCCCCGAGCGTGATGAGGCGTCGTCTGTCCACTGTCTGCTCCTCCCCGTGGGTGCCCGGCACCCGCTGATGGTCAGCGCCGGGTCGGGCCGGTGGCTCCCGGCCCGACCGGCCGGGGGCGATGCAACCAACCGGCGCCCGCGGCGCACTCGACGCACGCTCGGGGTCCCTGCTAGACGGGTACGCCGGGCGGTGTCCCGCCGGGGCGCGGCCGAGCAGGCCGACCTGCCGTGGCCCAGGCCGGCCAGGTGCGCGACGCAGAGGTCACCGGCCCGTTCGAAGTCGAGGTCCACACAGGTCAGTCCGGTGGTGTCGCGGGCAGGCCGACCCGCCCCGCCCGTCCACCGCGGTCATGGAGTTGTGGTGCCTGACAGAGCGGGCGAAATTGCGATGTTCCAGGCGCCACAACTCCATGATCGGCGCGGCCACGGGCGGGTCAGGTGGTGGGGAGGCGGCCGGACTCCACGGTGGCCAGTGCGGCGGTGGCGCCGCCGAGCGCCGCGGCCGTCGGGCCGAACGTGGACGCGTCGAGCCGGCCCGCCGGCGCCGGGGGCGTGGGTGCGGCCGGCCAGCTCCGGACGTCGACGCCGAAGCCGGGTTCGCGCAGCGCGGCGGCGAGGGGTACGTCCCGCCAGCCGAGGCGGGAATCCCGGCAAACCACGTACCGACCGCCAGGCACCCGCGACCCGCTCGCCCCGCCGTCGATCTTGCACTTGAGGTCCCTGATTCGCGGGTATCCGTCTGATCTGTCCGGGCGGAAAGTGCAAGATCGGCGTGAGGGGTCGGGCGGGGAGCGGGGTGGGCGGGTCTTGCGGCGGTCCGCGCTACCGTGGTCGGGGAGGTGAGGCCGGGTGGAGGCACGGTGGGAGGCCACGGTCGAGGCGCAGATCCGCGCCGCCCAGGAGCGGGGCGAGTTCGACAACCTGCCCGGCGCCGGCAAGCCCATCCCCGGCCGTGACCAGCCGTACGACGAGTCGTGGTGGATCAAGAGCTTCCTGGAGCGGGAGGCGCTGCCCACCGACCTGCTGCTGCCGACGCCACTGCAACTGCGCCGCCGGGTCGAGCAGGTGCCCGACGAGGTGCGGGACCTGCCCACCGAGGAGGCGGTCCGGGGGTTCGTCGGCGCCCTCAACGCGCAGATCGTCGCCTGGCTGCGCGCACCCACCGGCCCGCAGGTCGTCGTGCGGCCGGTCAACGTCGACGAGGTGGTCCGCCGCTGGCGTGCCGAACGGCAGCAGGCCGCCGCCCGTCCGGCGCCGCCGACCGTGGCGACGGCACCCCCGCGGCGGGCGCGTCGATGGTGGCGCCTGCCGTGGCACCGCCACGCGGACCAGGGGCGCCTCGGGTGAACGGCACGGAGCGGCCCGCCGCGGGACGGTCCCGGGCCCGTCCCGCAGCGGCTCCGGTCAGAGCTGCCGGTAGTAGACCGCGATCGGAAGCTTCGTGCAGCCGAGCCGCTCGTACAGAGCGCGCGCCGGCGCGTGGAACGGGTCGCTACCGGTGCCGATCTCGACCACCTCGGCACCCAGTGCCCGCATCTCGCCGAAGGCGTGCTCGCAGAGCGCGGTGCCCAGGTGGTGCCGGCGGTACGCGGCCGACACGGCGAGGATCGTGACGGTCCCGTCGCGCCGGGTCGGGTCGACGTTCCAGGCCACGTACCCGGCGATCGCCTCGCCGATCTCGGCGACCGCGACGTGCCGGTGCTCCTCGGGGGCGTGCAGCCCGGCGAGTTGCGTGCGGTAGTCGTCACGCCAGGCACCGTGCTGGTTGGCGAAGATCACCTCGCCCACGAGGGGACGGAAGTAGTCCTCGTAGAACGGCCGGAACGTCTCGATGGTCAGGTCGGTCAAGGGAGTCAGGTCGTCCTGACAGAACGCGCGGATGCGCATGGAAGTGCACCTCGTCACTGGAGGAATGAAGCCGGACAAGTAGGGCGTCATCCGGGCCTCGCGCGGCTGGTCACAGCGGCGCGGCGGCCCTCAGCGGCGGGTACGCGCGGCGGCGAAGCACTCCATGCACGCCAGCCTACGGCACGACGGCGGTACGGCTACCTGCTGCGCCGGGCGATCCGCACGCGACGGCGCCGACGACGAGGACGGCTCCCACGAGCTGGAGGCCAGGCGAGTCATCACCCTCTCCGTACACGATTGCGGCGACGCCGATCGCGACGGCGAGCAGGGCGACCAGGTACTTCACGGGCTCCTCCTTCCAGGCCCGAAGCAGCCGCCGGTCGTGCCGGTGAGCGGTTCGACGCGCTGCGGCGACGCATCGACTACCGCTCCAAACCTATCGAATGTCAATCGGTTCGGGGATCTCGGACCGACGCGCTGCCCGGTGATGCGGACGGCGGCCCGGTCAGCTCCGACCGTCCGCGCGGGAGCCGTAGGCCGGGCCGAACACGACCAGGAGCGCGAGGTTCTCGGTGACGTCCACGAAGCGGTGCTCCTCGCCGGCCGGCACGAAGATCACCGCACCCGGGCCGACCTGCGCCTCACCGTCCGGCGTCACGATCCGCGCCCGACCCGCGGTCACCACGTAGATCTCGTCCTCCGTGTGCGGGCTCTGGTCGTCGACACCACCGGCGGGGATGCAGTACGTCCCGACGGACAGGTCCGGCACGCGCAGGTGCTCGACCCAGTCGTTGCCGGCCGCCCCAGCCGGCGCCGCCCAGTCACCGGCGCCCTCGATGATCCGCATGGCCGCGACCCTATCCACCGGTCCACTCCGGCCGCGCCGGCCACTGACCCGCCGGTGGCCTGCGAGTGGACGGGACCACTCCGCGGGGCGCGAGTCCGGCTGGACCGGTACCGCCGGCCGTGCCGTCCGTCGTGTCACCGCACGGCCGCGCGCCAGGTCCACGATGTGCGCCGGGGCCGTCCGGGCAGCTCACCCCGCCCGGTGCACCACAGCAGCACCTCCGGCGCCGGCCCCTCCGGGGCGTCCGGGAAGAGGCGGTGCAGCACCGCCGTGCTCAGATCTTCCGGCGGCGTCCACGGCACCCCGAGCCCGCGCGTGATGTCGTAGGCGTGCAGGACGGTCTCGGCCACCCCCATCGCCGCGAACCCACCCGGGTCGCACGGCCCCCAGTGCCAGGCCCGCACCTGCGGCCTGGCCGTGTCCACGGCGGCGTGCAGCAGCGCCCCGCAGGCGGTCACCACCCGCAGGACCTCGGCCGGGCCCGCGGTGGGGGAGACCACCAGGTCGTACGGTAGGTAGCCGGAGTCCGGGCGGCCGGCGACCTGCCCGGCGTACGCCATCAGGTCGTGCGCCACATGCGCGGCGGTCGTCCAGCAGCTCCACTCCAGATCCCCGGCGGACACCGACCAGGCCCGGTCGGTGTGCGGACCGAGCACCGCGGTCATCTCCGCCACGGCGCGGGTGACGTCGGCGCCGGTCATCGCGATCATCGCCCGACCGTGACACAACGGTCCGGGCCCCGCAATCCGTCGGTGCCGGCCGGCATCATCCTCTGCGGACCCCCGGCGCCGCCGGGGTCGCCCTGGCGAGCGAGAGGTGCCCGGCATGTCGCGCAACACCGAGACGGTGAACACCTACCTGGACGGTTTCCGCACCGGCGACCACGCGAAGATCCTGTCCTGCCTGACCGACGACATCGAGTGGACCGTCTACGGCGCCTTCCATCTCACCGGCAAGGAGGCGTACGACGCGGCCATCGACGGCGTCGGGTTCGTCGGGCCGCCGCGCCTGGAGGTGGTGCGCATGGTGGAGCAGGACGACGTCGTCATGGCCGAGCTGACCGGGTCGGCGATCCGGGACACGGGCGAGGAGATGCGCATGTCGATGGCCGAGGTGTTCGTGATGCGCGACGGCCTCATCGCCGAGCGGCGGGCCTGGGTGATCGAGCTCAAGGAGAACGACTTCCGCTGACCGGTACCGACCGGCACGCGGCGGGGCTGTTCCGCGCCCGGCGATCTCGGTAGGCTCGGCCCGTGACTGCCGGGTCGGCCATGGGCCACGAGCGGACAGGGCACCCGGCGATTCGATGACGCCGGGGCGGGCCCGCGCCCCGCCCGCTCTCCGCACCCTCCTGGGTTCTCCGCGCACCAGTGATCGTCTTGGCGCCGCCGACGGCGGTGCTGTTCCTCCGTGCCCGCCGACGGCTCGGCGGGCACGCCGTGTCCCGCTCAGGAAAGCAGCGCATGCCCAACGACTTCAACCAGCAGATCATCGACGAGTTCCGGGCCAACTCCGGCCGGGTGGGCGGGCCCTTCGAGGGCGCCCGCCTGATCCTGCTCACCACCACCGGGGCGCGGTCCGGCGCCCCGCACACGACCCCGGTCGGTTACCTGCCCGACGGCGGCGAGCGCATCCTGGTGATCGCCTCCGCCGGCGGCGCGGACCGCCATCCCGACTGGTTCCACAACCTCGTCGCCGACCCGACGGTCACCGTCGAGGACGGCGTCTTCACCTATCCCGCCCGGGCCGAGGTGCTCACCGGTGTCGACCGGGACCAGGTCTTCGCCCGCGCCGTGGAGGCCGACCCGGGCTGGGCCGCGTACCAGGCGAAGACCGACCGGCTCATTCCGGTGGTGGCCCTCCACGCACAGGACGCGGGTCCACCGGAGGCGGCCTCCTGGGGTGAGGCACTACGGCTCATCCACGACGCGTTCCGGCGCGAACTGGCGCTGATCCGCGACGAGGTGGAACGGTCCGGCCCGACGCTCGGCGCGCAGCTGAGGGTGAACTGCCTGACCCTCTGCGGGGGCCTGCACGCCCACCACACCCACGAGGACGCCGGCATGTTCGTCGGCATCGGCGCGCAGCGCCCCGACCTGGCCGACGTGCTCGACCGGCTCCGCGAGGAGCACCGGCGGGTCGCCGAGCTGGTGGGCGACCTCCAGCAGACCGTCGCCGCCACCGACGCCGACCGGGACGAGGTCCGCGCGCGGGTCGCGCGCCTCGTCGCCGAACTGGAGGCCCATCTGGCGTACGAGGAGGAGCAGTTGATCCCCGTTCTCGACGCCGGCTGAACCCCGACCGTTCCGAACGGCAGGGGGAAGGCCTGCCCCAGGTTGGCAGGCCTTCCCCCTGCCATGCGCTCTGTCTCCGCCAGCCCACATCCGAATTATCGAAATACCAGCAACACCAATCCGGTAAATGACCGCGACAAAGGGGACGAATCGTCGGTACACCATAATGTCTGTTCTGTGCATCGCCGGGGACGCGAAACCCGACGGTCAGGTTTCCGGCGACACGGACCGGGCATGCGGCTACATGTCCGTTGACGTGGACGACCCACCGCTGCCGACGCACCTGCAACTGGAGGTCACCTCCGCCTGCAACCTGCGGTGCGTCATGTGCCTCGTCCGGTACCGGCCGCCGGTCAGCAAGCTCGCCGGTGCGATGCGGCCGGAGCTGTTCCACCGCCTGCTGCGGGAGGTGCCCGGACTGACCCGGCTCACCCTCCAGGGGCTGGGGGAGCCGCTGCTGTCGCCGTACCTGATGGAGATGATCGAGGCGGCGGTGACCCGCCGGATCGCGGTCGGCTTCAACTCCAACGGCACGCTGCTGACCGGCCGCCGCGCGGCGGACCTGGTCGCCAGCGGAGTCGACTGGCTGCACGTCTCCCTGGACGGCGCCGGACTCCGAGGTGATGCCCTCCTTGGTCTGGGCGTACTTCAGCGCGTTGTAGGTCAACTGGCCGAACGACGCGTCCGGGTAGAGCAGCGTCCTGCCCGCGGGCTTGAGGTAGCAGTCGTTCAGGGCCCACTGGAGGGCCAGCGTGCCCGGCCCGCCGTCGCCCCAGAGCAGCGAGCACGGCAGGACGCCGTAGGCGCGGCGACCTGGTAGCCCGCCTGGTTGCTGACGTACGTATAGGACTCGCACTCGGGTTGGCTGCGAGCGTAGGCGGGGTTGGCGGAGACGAGCGCGCCCGCGATCACGGCCGCGAGCAATGTGCACAGTGCCGTCAGTCGTTTCATGGAGTTTCCCTTCACCCTTGCGTCGACTCGTGCCCTGCTGTCCGGCTGGGCCGGGGCGAGGTTGTCCGACAGCGCGGGCGGCACCGGACAAACAACCGTCGGACGTCGACGTCGTCGCCGCTGTCGCCGTCTGCGTCCTCATCTGGCTCGTCGGCCGCTTGGCCGGCGTCGACTTCACGGTCAAGAACCCCGGGCAGCCGGAGATGGTCATCGGGCTCGCGCCGGTGGTCTTCGTCGCCTTCCTGGCGTCCCTGCTCGGGTGGGGCGTGCTCGCGCTCCTGGAGCGCCTCACGCGCCGGCGGGCCGCCGTCGTCTGGACCGTCCTCGCCGTCGTCGTCGCACTGGTCTCGCTCGCCCCGGTCGCCGCCACCGACGCCACGGCCGGCGCGAAGGTCGCCCTCGGCGCGATGCACCTCGCGGTGGCGGCGGTGCTGGTCGCGCTGCTGCCGACGCGGACCCGCTGACCCTCCACGCCGGACTTGACGCCGGATGGGTGACGCGCTATCACAGAAGAGGAAGTTGAGTCGCCCAGACTCAACCTGAGGACCTTCGGCCAAAGGAACCGAGGAGGCACGACCATGTTGATGCGCACCGACCCGTTCCGGGAGATCGACCGGCTCGCCGAGCAGTTCTTCGGCACCGCGACGCGACCGGCCATGATGCACCTGGACGCCTACCGCGACGGGGACTACTTCTACGCGGCGTTCGACCTGCCGGGCGTCGACCCGGACAGCATCGACTGCACGGTGGAGCGCAACGTGCTGACCGTCCGCGCCGAGCGTCGCCGCCCGACCGGCGACAACGTCGACCTCGTCGCCGCCGAGCGGCCGATGGGCACCTTCACCCGGCAGCTGTTCCTGGGCGACACCCTCGACACCGACAAGCTGGAGGCCGGGTACGACAACGGCGTGCTCACGCTGCGCATCCCGGTGGCCGAGCGGGCTAAGCCGCGCCGGGTGACCATCACCGCCGGGAGCAACGGCCACAAGCAGATCAGCGCCTGAATCCGGGCGGGAGACCAGCGGGACGGCCAGGATGGCCGTCCCGCTCGCGTGTGGAACGACACCCGCCGGGCGCGCCTCCGAGCGTTCGACGCGCCGTGCTGAGAACCTTTCGCACATGCTCCACTCAGACGCCCCGGTGCGGCACCGACCGTCGCCGCGGCCGGCGCTGCCCGCCGGTCCGACCGACTTCACCGAGGCGTGGCTGCGCAACCGGCGGCTGAGCGCGCACACGCGCGACGCGTACCGGCGGGACGTCGCCGGTTGGCTCGCCTGGTGCGCCGGCCACGACCTGGACCCGCTGCGGGCGACGTTCCTGCACGTCAACGAGTACGCCCGGGCACTCGAGTCGACGCTCTCCGCGCGCACCGGCAAGCCGCTCACCCCGGCCACCGTCGCCCGCAAGCTCTCCGCCCTGTCCAGCTGGTACGACTTCCTGGCCAAACTGCGCGCCGTCGACGCGAACCCGGTCGCCGGCGCGGACCGGCCCCGCATCGACCGGGACCACTCGGCGACCATCGGGCTCACCCCGGAGGAGGTCGACGCGCTGCTCACCGCGGCCGAGGCCGCCACCGGCCCGACCGCCGCCCGCAACCGGGCGGTGATCGCCCTGCTCGCCGACCTCGGACTGCGAGTGGGGGAGCTCGTCTCGCTGGACATCGCCGACCTGGGCGCCGAGCGCGGTCACCGCAGCGTCCGGTTCGTCGGCAAGGGAGGCAAGGCCCGCCGGCGCGCGCTCACCCCCGGCACCGCGTACGCGGTGGACGCGTACCTGGCGCAGCGGGCGGCCGGCCAGGGCGTGCCGGTGCAGCAGCTGACCGGCCCGCTCCTGGTCACCGCGACCGGTGCCCGCCTCGACCGGCACTCCGTGTTCCGGCTGGTGCGCCGCCTCGCCCGGGAGGCCGGCATCGCGGCCTGGGCGCGGCTGTCACCGCACTCGCTGCGGCACTCCTTCGCCACCACCGCCCGGGCCGAGGGGGTGCCGCTGGAGGACGTGCAGGACGCGATGGGTCACGCCGACCCGCGCACCACCCGCCGCTACGACCGGGACCGGTACAACCTCGACCGGGATCCCGCGTACGTGATCTGGGCGGCGCGCTCCCGCCGCCGCGGCTGACGCCGGCGGAACCGGTCGACACACCGGCGCGCCGTCAGCCGCTCCCGGTCGGCGGTGGGACGCAGCAGCACCAGCGGCTCGGCCGGCCGCCGCCCCGCCACGGTCCGCCACGCCCCGCCGTCCGGCCACGTCCACGCCGGCGTGCCGGTGTCCGGCCGCAGCGCCCACCGCTCGGGCCCGAGGTGCAGGCAGAGCAGGCCGGCGCAGCGGCGCACCGTCAACTCGCCACCGGGCAACGACCGCGACAGGGCGGACTTCCTGCGCGCGGGCCGGCCCGTTGCCTACGGTCGACAGGTGGGCGCTGAGCAGCCGTGGAGCCGGCCGGCCCGGCCGCGCCGACCGGTGCGCGCCGGGCTGGTGTTCGCCGGTGTCGGCGTCGCGCTGTGCTGCGTCGGCGTCGCGGGCCTCGGCGCGCGGAATCTGCAGGTGGTCACGCAGGCCAGCGGCCCGGTCCGGGAGACCGCCGACGGGTTCCTGCGGTCGGTGGCCGCCGGGGACACCGACGGCGCGTACGACCGGCTGTGCGCCGACGCCCGCACCCGCTGGAGCCAGCTCGGCTTCACCAGCTGGGTCCGTACCCCGCCGACGGTCAGCGACTACGAGATCGTCGACGTGTCGGTCGCCACCCGCCGCGGCCGTCCCCAGGGCACGGTCACCGTGCGGTTGACCCGCGACAGCGGCATGACCGAGCAGCGGGAGATGACCGTGGTGAAGGAGGACGGCGGCTGGCGGGTGTGCGGCGACCCCTACTGACGGATCAGGCCGGCACCGGCTCGCCCGCCTCGGCCAGCCGGCCGTCGCGCAGCACCAGCACCCGGTCGGCCAGCTCCATCAGCGTCGGGTCGTGGGTGGCCACCAGAGCGGTCATCCCCCGGGCGTGCACCAGCGCTCGCAGCAGGTCCATCACCGACCGGCCGGTCTCCGAGTCCAGCTGACCGGTCGGCTCGTCGGCGATCAGCAGCGGCGGGTCGTTGGCCAGCGCGCGGGCGATCGCCACCCGCTGCTGCTGCCCGCCGGACATCTCGTACGGGCGCTGCGCCGCGTGCCCGCCGAGGCCGACCAGCTCCAGCAGCACCGCCACCCGCTGCTCCCGCTCGGCGGCGGGCACCTTCGCCAGGCGCATCGGCACGCCGACGTTCTCCGCCGCGGACAGGATCGGGATCAGCCCGAACGACTGGAACACGAAACCGATGGTGTCCCGGCGCAGCGCCAGCAGTTCCCGCTCACCGGCGGACGTCACCTCGTGCCCGGCGACGTGGATCCGCCCGGCGGTGGGCATGTCCAGGCCGCCGATCAGGTTGAGCAGGGTGGTCTTGCCGGCGCCGGAGCGGCCCCGGATCGCCACCAGCTCCCCGCGTCCGGCGGTGAAGGACACCTCGCGTACGGCGTGCACCACCCGGTCGCCGCTGCCGAAGTCGCGGCTGATCCCCTCGACGCGTACCAGCTCGTCAGCCATCACTTGTCCTCCTCGTCCACGCCTGGGCGCACCTGCACGTGGTCCGGTTCCAGGTTCAGCCGCACCCGGTCGCGCAGCGCCAGGGCGTCGACGAACGCCGCCGGCAGCTGCATGCGGCCGGCCCGGTCCAGCACCGCGTACTCCTCGGTGACCAGTTCCTCGACACCGTCGGCGCCGATGCGGGCCGATCGGCGTACCTCCGAGGCGGTGCGGCCGTCGCGGATCGCGACGGTCCGGCGGACCTGCGAGGCCACCTGGTGGTCGTGGGTGACCACCACGATCGTGACGCCGAGCTCGGCGTTGATGGTGCGCAGCGCGGCGAACACCTCCCCGGCGGTCGCCTCGTCCAGCTCACCGGTCGGCTCGTCGGCGAACAGCACCTCCGGGTCGTTGGCGACGGCCACCGCGATCGCGCAGCGCTGCTGCTCGCCGCCGCTCATCTGGCCCGGCCGGCGGTCCGCGCAGTAGCCCACCCCGACCATGTCCAGCAGCTCGTCGGCGCGCCGGCGCAGCCCCCGCCCGCGCCGCCCGGCCAGCCGCATCGGCAGCTCGACGTTCTCCCGCGCGGTCAGGTACGGCAGCAGGTTGCGGCCGGTCTGCTGCCACACGAACCCGACCGTGTGGCGGCGGTAGCGCAGCCGCTTCTTCGCCGACATGGTCAGCAGGTCGTAGCCGGCGACGCGGGCGATGCCGGCGGTCGGCACGTCCAGGCCGGACAGGATGTTCAGCACGGTCGACTTGCCCGACCCGGAGGCGCCGACGATGGCCAGCAGCTCGCCCCGGTCGACCACCAGGTCGAGCCCCTGCAACGCGACGACCTCGACGCCCTCGGTGGTGAAGATGCGTACCAGCCCGTCGCAGACGATGTGCCCGCGCAGCCGGTCGGCGCCACCGGCGCGGGCGGCGGCGCGTTCGGCCGCACGCCGTTGCAGCGTCGCGAGATCCGGCGCCTTCTCCTCGACGGCAGTCATGCGTTCTCCTCTCCGACGCGGAGCACCTCGCCGAGGCGCATCCGCCGGTTCGCCAGATTCTCGACGGCCAGCCCGGCCAGCAGACCGACCACCACCAGGGCCAGCACCCCACCCACGACCAGCGGATCCAGGTGGGCCCGTGCCGTCACCCCGGGGGTGAACGCGTCCAGGCCGAGGGTCCGGCCGAGCAGCCACGGCAGGGCCACCCCGACCGCGCCGCCGGCCAGCGCCGCCACTCCCACCAGCGGCACCAGCTCGTACACCAGCAGCCGGCGGCCGTGGCCGACGGACAGGCCCATCGTCCGCAGCCGTGACAGCACCCGGCCGCGGCCCCGGACGTCGGCGACCACCGCGAAGCCCACGGCCAGGACCGCCAGCGCGGTGCCGCCGACCCCGCCCAGAACGAACGCCAGTGCCAGCACCGCGTTCGCGCCGGTGCGCTCCAACCCGTCCCGGTGGGCGGCCCAGGTGTCCAGCGCGGCGGGGATCTCCGGCTCGGCGACCGGCGTGCCGAGCACCGCCTCCTGCCGCTGCCGCTGCACGTCGTCGCCGACCCGCAGCAGCTTCGCCTCGGCGACGTCGGTGCCGGCGAGCAGGAACCGGTTGGGGATCACCGGGGTCTGCGCGTACTCGGGCAGCGCCTGCCAGGGCAGCACGATGAACCGTTCCACGTCCGTGCCCAGGCCGGGGAACGCGTCGGCGACCTGCGCCACGGTGAACGGGTACAGCCGGTTCTGCACGTCGGCGGCGGCGCCGGCGCCCACGTCGGCGGCGACGGCGGGCGACACCACCGCCGGCACCGGCCCGTCGCCGCGGGCGGCGGTCCGCAGGGCGGCCGGCACGTCCACGTCGACGCCGCTGCGCTCCACCACCCGGGCGAAGGCGGGGCCGTCGACCACCAGCACCCGGGCCTGGCCGAGGGTGCGGGCACCGGCGTCGGCGCCGGACAGCACCCGCCGGTTGGCCTCGGTCCACACCCCGGCCACCGCGTCCACCCCGTCCACGGCGGCGAGCCGGTCGGCGGCGTCCGGTGTGAACGCGTACCCGGTCAGCCACGCGTCCGCCGGCACGGCCAGGTCGGCGGCCCGGTCCCGGGCGGCGTCCACCGTCGTCGCGACGACCGCGCTGAACACGCCGGTGCTGACCGCGACGATCAGCACCGCGAGCGGTCCGATGGTGATCGGCGCGCCCCGGCCGGCGCGGGCCGCGCCGAGGAACAGCAGGGCGCCGCGCGCGCGGGCCGCGAGCCGGTCGACCAGCCGCAGTGGCCACGGCAGCAGCCGCAGCGCCACCAGCGCCGTCGCGACGGCCAGCAGCACCGGCACCGAGACGAGGTACGCGTCGACGCCGCCGTCGGTGTCCAGGCCGCGCCGGCGCAGCAGCAGCACCCCGGCGACGGCGGCGGCCAGCACCGCCGCCTCGGCGGTGAGCCGCCGGGCCGACGGGCGGGCCCGGGTGAGGTCCTGCCGACGGGCGACGAAGGTGACCCGCCGCTGCGCGTGCACGGCCAGCACCGGCACCACGGCGGTGGTGAGCACGGCGAGGGCCGGCACCGTCCACGGCACCCCGTCGGCGTGGCCGGGCGCGCGGGTGCCGAGCAACCAGCCGGCGGCCACCGCGGCCGGCTGCACCAGCACCGACTCGGCGCCGAGCCGGCGGGCGACGGCGGTGAGGGAGGCGCCGCGGGAGCGCAGCAACGCCAGTTCCTCCCGGCGGCGCTGCACGGTCAGGGCCGCGGCGAGGAGGATCAGCCCGAGCAGGCTCGCCACCAGCCCGGCCTGCACGACGGCCACCAGCGCGCCGACGGCGGCGAGCTGCCCGGCGAAGCGCACCCCGGCGGTGTCCAGCCCGGTCTGCACGGTGGAGGCGGGCATGAACTGCGTACGGCGGGCCTCGGTGACGGCGGTGGTCACCGCGTCGAGGATCGCCGTGTCGAGGCGGTCCTCGTCCAGCCGGTACCGCCAGCTGAACGTCAGCGGCGTGTCGGTGGCCAGCGACAGCGTGGCCGCCCCGGCGGAGTCGGTCACGGCGACGGCGATGTACGGCTCGCCGTCGACGGCCGGCACGAACGGGTCGAGGGCGTAGGGCAGGTCGTCCCACGCCGGGTCGGTGGCACGGCGGGGGGCGAAGATCCCGCTGACCACCGCCTCGCCTCTGGCGAAGCCGCGGCCGGCGAAGCGCAGCCGGTCGCCGGGTTTCAGGGCGAACACCTCGGCGACCCGCTCGGAGAGGGCCACCTGGGCCGGCTGCCCGGCGACGGTGCGCGGCCAGGCGCCGGCGCGCAGGTCGACCGCCTCGGCCAGCCCGGTCTGGGCGGTCACGCCGACCTGCTTGATCGCGCCGCCGTCCATGGGCGGGGCGTCGCCGGTGGCGGTGAAGTCGGCCGGGGCGATCGTGGCCGAGTGCCACCGCTGGTCCACCAGCTGCGGCAGCGGCGCGGGCAGCGTGGTGGCGAGCCGGTTGAGATGGCTGGCCTGGGCGACCGCGCCGTCCACCCCGTCGGGCAGCTGCCGGGTGGTGATGATGACGTCGCGGATCAGGTGCGGCAGCGCCGCCACGTCGGCGCGCAGGCCGCTGTCGGCGTACTCGGTGGACAGCCGGGGGCCGGCGGTGAGCAGCACGGCCGCGACCAGCCCGAGCACGGCGAGCAGGCCGGCCTGCGCCGCGAAGGCCCGCACCCGCCGGACCGGGCCGGCGCCCCGCCGCCGCGACGGCCGCCTGTCGTTCCCCTGCCGCATGTCGGCGCTCACCGGTCCTCTCCGATCCGCAGCTGTCCGGCGGCCAGGCGCCGCCGCAGGGTCGCCGACACGCTGGCGCTGAACGCCAGCGCCAGCAGCAGCAGGCCGACGCCGGTGGCGGCCACCGGCGTCCAGTCGACCTGCAGCAGCGGCTCCGGGGTGGGCCGGTCCGCGGACGGGGTGAGGATCACCAGCGGCGCCATCGTGGCGGCGACGCCGATGCCCACCGCGAGACCGACCAGTACGCCCAGTCCGGCGAGCAGCGTCTGCTCGGCCAGCAGCGAGCGGGCCACCAGCCGGTGCCCGGCCCCGAGGGTGTGCAGCACGGCCAGTTCGGTGGCGCGGCGGCGGGCGGTGGCGCTGACGTCGACGGCCACCCCGACGGCGGCGAGCAGCACCGCGGCGAGGGCGGCGGCGAACAGCGCACCCCGCGCGCCCACCCCGAACGGCTCCCGGGCCAGCTCGGCGGCGACGGCCTGCCGGTCGTGGACGGTGAGGCCGCCCAGCGCGGTTGCCTCCTGCACGGCCCGCTCCCGGTCGCCCGGCGGGACGGACAGCCACCACTCCTGCGGCCCGCGCACGATGCCGTGGTGGTGCAGCAGCAGGGTGCTCAGTGACGGCAGGTCGGCCACGAGCGCCGCCGGCTCGGTGCTGCCGGGTACGGCGTCGACAGTGCCGGCGATGCGGACGTCGACCTCCGCGCCGCCCAGGTACAGCCGGGTGCGGTCACCGACGTCGGCGCGCAGCACGGCCAGCGCCTGCGGGGTGGCCAGCAGCGGCACCGGGTCGGCGGCGGCCGGGCGGACCACGGCCATCTGCACCGCCGTGCCCCGGTTGAGGAACGGCAGGTTGTCGGTGTCGCGCGCGTACCGGGCGGACAGGCTGCCCGCGCCGCCGGTGGCCGGCGCCGTGGCGCCGGTGCGTTCGATCCACCGCCACGGCTCCCCGCCGAGGTCCACCGGCTGCCCGGCCGAGCCGTCGGTGGCGGCCCGCAGGTCGCTGATCCGCCAGTCCAGCCGCATCCCGGGCACGCCGACCGTGTCGACCGTGAACCCGGCCAGCCGCACGGGGCCGGCGCCGGCCGGCAGGTCGACCGCGAACCGGTGGGGTTCCCCGTCGCGGGTGGCGCCCAGCGGCAGCCGCCGGTGCCCGCCGCGCGGCTCGACCAGCACCGCGTACGTCTGCACGGCCGCGGCCAGGTCGGTGCCGGTGATCCGGGTCAGCAGCGTCCCGGTCAACCGGCGGGCGTCGGCGGGCAGCTCGACCGCCGGCACGGCCACCTGGCCGTCGCCGAGTTGCCCGAACACGTCGCCGTCGGCGAGGTCGGAGCGCAGCCGCACCACCTCGGAGGCCGCCCGGGCGTCGACGGCGACCAGGGACGCGGGCTCGGCCGCCGGTCCCAGCCGCAGCGCCTCCCGCCACGCGGCGAGCGCGGTGCCGGGCAGCGTGCCGATCTGGTCGGCCCGGTCGTCGGGGGCGGCGATGCCGGACTCGGTCAGCCGCAGGTCCGCGCCGACGGTGTGTTCGGCCTGGTCGGTCAGGGAGCGCTGGGAGGTGGCGGCGAGGCACCAGGCGAGGGTGCCGACGGCCACGGCGAGGGCGAGCAGCAGCACCGGGCCGGCGTGCGGGCGTCGCCCCGCCTGCCAGGTGCCGAGGATGGTGGCGGTCCAGGGTTTGCGGTCCACCCACCGCTCGGCCAGCCGGGTCATCGGCGGCAGCAGTCGCAGGGCGAGCACCGCGCCGGCCAGCACGCCGATGGTGGGCGCGGCGGCCAGCAGCGGGTCCACGTCCAGGGCGCCGGAGCGGCTGCGGGACAGCGGCGACGAGTACTGGCGCAGCTGGTACCAGCTCAGGACGGCCAGCGCCACCAGGACGACGTCGACGCCGGCGCGTTGCACCAGGCCGCGGCGGCTGGGCCGGGACCGGCTGGCCAGGTCGGCGACGTAGGTGCCGCCGCCGCGCAGGCTGGGCACCAGCATGGCCAGCAGGCAGCCGGCGGTGGCGAGGGCCGCGACCAGCCACAGCGCGCCGGTCAGGGTGGCGCCCGGCCCCGCCGAGACCGCGGCCAGCGCGGGCACCCGCTCGGCGTACGCGAGCAGCTGCGCCGCCAGCGGGGGCGCCAGCACGGCGGCGGGCAGGACGACCAGCCCCGCCTCCCGGGCGGCGAGCCCGGCGAGCTGGGCGCGGGCGGCGCCCCGGGCGCGCAGCAGCGCGGTCTCCGCGCGGCGGTGCTCGGTGAGCAGCAGCGCGACCAGCAGCAGCGCGTACCCGCCGAGCACCACCACCAGCAGCATGGGCGTGACCAGGGCGGACCGCCCGACCAGGGTGGCCCGTTGCAGGCGCTGTACCAGGTCGTCGAGGGTGGTGATGGCGGTTCCCGCGTCGCCGAGGCCGGCCTTACGGGGCGCGGTGGCGGCGACCCGGGTGGCGCCGGCGGCGAGCCGGTCCAGGGCGGCACCGCCGGTGACGCCGCTCAGGTCCGGCTCGACCAGCCACCCGGCGGACGCGTTGGTGCGGAAACCGACGAGGAAGTCGTCGCGGTGCACGGTGAACGGGCCGTACGTGGCCGACCGGGGCAGGGTGCCGGTGGCCACCTCGGGAGCGAGCCGCCAGTAGGTGTCCGCCGGGTCGACGGGCGTGAAGAGGCCCACCACGCTGACCTGGGTGACCCGGCCGGTGAAACCGTCGGTGACCGGCACCCGGTCACCGACGTCGACGCCCAGCACGGCGGCGGCGGGCGCGGCGAGGGCGGCCTGCACCGGGCCGGCGCCGGGTTGCGGCCAGGCGCCGGCGGTGAGCCGGGCGTGCGCGGCCAGGTCGTCGAGGAACATCACCGACGCGTAGACGGTGCCGCCCGCGTCGCCGACCGCCGAGCCGGTGTCGCCCCGCAACTGGCGGCCGGCGGCGTACCCGGCGGCGGTCACCGTCGGGTCCAGGCCGGTCAGTTGCGCGGTGACGTGCTCCCGCAGCGCGCTGTCCCGCTCTCGCAGGGCCTCGGCGGTGCCGCCGGCCGGGCCACGGACGAGGATCGAACGTTCCTCGGCGGTGGCTTCGGACAGCACGTTGGCGGTGCCGGAGGCGACGACGTCGTCGTTGTAGGCGGCGAGGCCGGTGAGGGCGGCGGTGGCCACCAGGGTCGCCCCGGCCGCGGCGAGGAGCAGACCCCTGGCCCCGCGGGCACGTCGCAACGCGAGCCTCATGTCGTGGTGTACCCCCGTACGCGCAGGGCGGAGCGGCGCCGGTCGCCGTCCCGTCGTGCGGGAGAGAGGGGCGAGGGCCCCGGAAAGGTTCGCGCCGTGATCAAATCGTGTCCCACGCGGTCCGCCCCGGCGCCGGGCGGCGGGCCCGGGTCAGCGGGGGCCGAGGTCCCCCGCCCGGTAGTGGCGGCGGCAGAGCACCTGGTAGCGGACCTCGGCGGTGTCGGCGGTGTCGACGGTGTCGCCGATGACGACCTGGGCGCCCTCGCGGGCCACCCGGCCGTCGACCACGCGGGCGTTGAGCAGCCCCTCCCGCCCGCACCAGCAGAGCACCTCGACCTGGATGCGGGCCACCGAGTCGGCGAGTTCGAACAGCCGCTGCGCGGCGGGGAACAGGCACGACCGGAAGTCGGTGGCCAGGCCGAACGCGTACACGTCGACGTCGTAGCTGTCGACGAGTTCGGCCATCTGCTCGACGTGCGCGACGCTGTAGAAGCTCGCCTCGTCGCAGATGAGGTAGTCGACGCGGACGCCCTCGGCCCACGTGTCGCGCACCAGGATGCGCAGGTCCAGGTCGTCGGTGACCTCGATCGCCTCGTGGGCCAGCCCGATGCGGGTGGTGACCTGCGGGCCCAGCGACCGGTCGATGCGGGTGGTGACCAGGCCCCGGCGGCCCTGCCGGGCGTGGTTGTAGTTCATCTGCAGCGCCATCGTGGACTTGCCGCAGTCCATCGGCCCCCAGTAGAACCGCAGCGCCGCCGCGTGCAGCGGGCGTCCGTCGACGGCGCGGGCGGCGGCGCAGCCGGCGGGTTGCTCGTCGGGGCCCGGCAGCGGGCGCGCCAGGCAGGTCGGGGCGGCGGCGTCGTCGGTCACGGTCGGGCAGCTTAATCCATCGACCGGTCTCGTCCGGCCGGCATGATCCAGTTTCCGGGGCCCGGGCGTTGGACCACGGCCGCCCCCGAGCGCCGCGTCACCGACCGGCGCGCTCCGGCGTCGGCCGGCCGGCCGGCCGTCGGCTCTACAGCACCCGCGGCGGGGTGTTCCCGGCGGCCACGATCGCCCGGCGCATCGGCACCGCCAGCAGCAGCACGAACCCGACCACGAAGAAGATCAGCAGGGAGACCAGGCCCACCCGGTAGGAGTTGGTGAGCTGGAACACCAGGCCGAACGCCAGCGGCCCCAGCCAGCTGGTGCCCTTGTCGCTGATTTCGTAGAAGCCGTAGTACTCGCCTTCCCGGCCGGCGGGGATGAGCTGGCTGAACAGCGACCGGCTCAACGCCTGGCTGCCGCCGAGCACCAGGCCGATGCCCGCGCCGAGGGCCATGAACGGCAGCGGCGCCTCGGCGGGCAGCCGGAACGCGGCGAGGATCACGCCGGTCCACAGCACCAGGCTCAGCAGGACCGTCTTCCACGCGCCGATGCGCCGGGCGAGCGCGCCGAGCAGCAGCGCTCCACCGAAGGCGAGGAACTGCACCAGCAGGATGGTGACGATCAGCGTGCTCTGCTCCAGCCGCAGCTCCTCGGTGCCGTACTGGCTGGCCAGGGCGATCACGGTCTGGATGCCGTCGTTGTAGACCAGGAACGCCAGCAGGAAGAACAGCGTCAGCGGGTACGCCTTCAGCTGGCGCAGCGTACGCCCGAGCTGCCGGAAGCCGTCGGTGAGGACGTTGCCGGTGCCGTGCAGCGCGGCCGGGGTGGGGTGCTCCCGCAGCCAGCGCAGCGGCACCAGGGTGAACAGCGCCCACCACAGCCCGGCCGACACGATGGACCACCGGGCCAGGTCGAGGGTGCGTTGCGCCGACCCGTCACCGAGGCTCTGCACCGCGACCAGGTTCAACGCGAGCAGCAGGCCGCCGCCGAGGTAGCCCAGGGCCCAGCCGCGGCTGGAGATGCCGTCGCGGTCGTCGGGGCCGCCCAGTTGCGGCAGAAACGAGTTGTAGACGACCACGCCGGCGCCGAAGGCGATGTTGGCGACGAGGAACAGCGCGCCGCCGAGCAGGTACCGGTCGCCGGTGACGAACAGCATCGCCACGGTGGCGCCCGCGCCGGTGAACGCCGCCGCCGCCAGCAGCCGCTTCTTGTGCGCCGACCGGTCGGCGACCGCGCCGACCACCGGCAGCACGAACACGGTGAGGAACACCGACAGCGACACCAGGTACGGGAAGTACGAGCCGGCCGCCACCTTGATCCCCAGCGGGTACACGTGCCCCGAGCAGGTGTCCGCGCCCAGTTCGCAGCCGGCGGCGAGTTCGGTGACCGTGGTGAGGAACGGCCCGAGGAACACCGTGATGACCGTGGTGGAGAACGCCGACATCGCCCAGTCGTAGAAGTACCAGCCGGTGCGTTCGCGGCGGGTGCTCGACGGTGCGGGAACGTCCTCGACGGCGGGGGTGGCGGTGGCGGCCATGTCGTCCTTCGGGCGGGTCAGGCGGCCCAGTGGCCGCGGCTGCGGTAGACGTCGCGCAGCACGCCGACGTGATCGGTCATGATGCCATCCACGCCGAGGTCCAGTAACTCGTGCATCTCGGCAGGTTCGTCGATCGTCCAGACATGCACCTGCAGCCCGATGCGGTGGCAGTAGGCGAGGAACCGCCGGTCGGTCACCCGCACCCGCCCGTACCGCACCGGCACCTGCGCGGCGATCACCGACTCCGGCAGCCGCAGCGGCCGGCCGGTCAGCGAGGCCATGCGCAGCCGGGCCACGCCGCGCATGCCGAGGCTGGTGGCCACCCGGCCCCGCGTGAGGGCCCGCATCCGGGCCAGCCGCGCGTCGCTGAACGAGGCCAGCAGCACCCGGTCGCCGGCACCGGCCCGGGTCACGGTCGTCACGGCCGGCTCGACGCCCCGGTCGGCCTTGACGTCCACGTTGAACCGCACCTGCGGCCACGCGTCGAGCACCTCGTCCAGGCGCGGTACGACGGCCGCCCCGCCGATCCGCACCGTCGCCAGGTCGGCCCAGCGCAGGTCGGCGATCCGCCCGGTCTCGCCGGTGACGCGCCGCAGCGTCGCGTCGTGGAAGATCACCGCCACCCCGTCGGCGGTGGCGTGCACGTCGGTCTCGACGTACCGGTAGCCGAGGTCGACGGCCCGGGCGAACGCCGCGGCGGTGTTCTCGTCGCCGTCGGCGGCGCCGCCGCGATGCGCGAACGCGAGGGGCGCGGGGGCGTCGAGGTAGGGGTGCAGGCCGGTCAGCACGCGAGGCAGTATGCCGGGCGCCGGCGGCGGGCCGGTGACCGGCCGGCGGCCGCGACGTGACGCCGCGGACGCCGGGGTGACTGCCGCATGTCGGACAGTAAGGATCACTGTGGCGGCGGCGCCGCCGATGATGGGCGCATGGTCTCGTGGACGCCGTCCGGGCCGGGCCGCGCGGAGCCGCCGACGCCACCCGGCCCGCTCACCAGAGCACCGCTGGATCCGCTGCCACCGCCGGCGGTGCCACCACCACCGCCGGTGGGTGGCGGGCTGCCGCTCGCCGCCCGGGTGGTCGTGCTGCTGGTCCTGGCGGCCGGCAATCCGTGGGTGTCCGGGTCGCTGACCGAGTGGCGCTTCGACCTGTCGGACGCCGAGGGCGTCGCCGCGCTCGTCGCCGCCCCCGGCGAGATGATCGTGTCCGCGCTGCTCGCGCTGCGCTGGGAGGTGCGGATCACCGACGACCGCCAGCTGCCGTTCTGGCTGGCGCAGAACGCCCGGACGCTGGTGTTCGTCCTGGTCACGGTGTGGCTGCTGCGCCGGCTGGCAGCGGCCGGGCCGGTGCCGTCGCCGGTGCACCGCGCGCTCGCCGTGTTCGCCGCGCCGGTGGCCGGTGGCGCGCTCGCGGCCGCCGGCGGAGTCGTCCTGCTCGTGCTGCTGGGCGCGGGCGACGTCTACGGCTACGACCGGGCGCAGTACGTGCGGGGCGCGCTGGTCGACGGGGTGCTCGCCGGCTTCGTGCTGGGTGTGCTCCTGGCGTGGGTGCTGCCCCTGTCGCGGCCGACCCCGACCGATGATCCTGCCACCGGGAAGCGGAGGTGACGCGCATGCTCCGGGAGGGCGTGCGGCCGCGGCGGACGGCCGCACCGCCGGAGGCGGGCAGCGAGGCGACCCGCTACCTGTGCGCGGCCGCGCACACCGACGAGGCCTTCGCCGAGCGGGCGCTGGCCGAGGTGCTCGAGGACGACCTGCGCGCCGTCGCGCCGTCGGTGGGTTTCGACCTGTCCTCGGTGCTGCGCCACTGCCTGCAGGCCCGCGGTCGACGCGTGCGTCGGGACGGGTGGCTGCTGCTCGCCGGCGGCGCCGCGGTGCTGCTCTCGCCGCTGTGGACCCTGCTGGCCGGCGCGGCGATGGTGCTGGGCACGCGGCTGGCCCCGTTCCGGCCGACCCGGCACGGTGCGCTCGCGCCGGTGCTGGCCCTGGTCTCGGTGGCGTTGATCGCGTTGATGCTGCTGGTGCAGCTGCAGGGCGTGACCGGGGCGGAGGAGGAGCGGACCGGGCTGCCCGGTTGGCTGGTCGGCCGGCCGGTACTGGCCCTGCCGTTCGTCGTGGCCGCCTACCTGGTGGTGGTGGTCCACCTGCTGGGCACGCGGCGGCTGCTGGTGACCCGGCTGAGGCGCGGCCGGTTCCGCCCGCCGTCCCCCGACAGGGACGGCCGGTACGCCGCCCGGCTGGCCGCCATCGACGAGGCGCAGCGGGGCAACGTCACCGTCTACGGCGGGTACGTCCCGTTCGTGGGGCACGGCACGCCGGTGGCCGGGTGGTCGTTCGCCCTGCCGATCGTGCCGGCCGGGCCCGGGTCCGTGCTGCCCGGCGCGCCGGCCGGGGCCGCCCCGGCGGACGAGCCGGTGCCGGTCGCGGTGTTGGACCTGATCGACCACGTCCGGTCGCGGCTGGCGGCGGTGGGGCGGGACGGCCCGGACGCCGACCGGCTGCCGGACCTGCTGCTGGAGGACCGGATCTTCGTCGGCGGGCGGATGCTCACCGACGACGCGCGCCTGCTGCCCGACCGGGAGCGGACGCCGCGGCAGCACTGGACCGACGAGGAGGTCCGCCAGGTGGCGGCTCGTCCCCGGGGCGCGGCCCGGCACTACCTGTGCGCGCTGGTGCCGTCCTGGGGCGGCGAGGTCGTGGCCGGCACGTTCCTGCACTTCTCCACCGACGGCCGGGTGCTCTACCTGGAGTGCGCGCGCACCCTTCTGGAGCCGCCGCGGTGGGAGCACCACGACGTGGACCGGCTGACCGAGTGGCTGCCAGCGAGCCAGTTCGCGCAGTTGCTCGCCGCCGGCGCCGAGGGGCTGCTGCGGACGGCGCTCGGTGCGCCGCTGCGGCTGACCGGGGACGCGGTCCGGGTGCTGCGCCACCACCGGAGGCGGGCGCGGGCACGGCGGCTGGCCCGGGAGGATCTCGGCTACGACTACGGTGCCCGGGCCGGGGTGCGGGAGCTGGCGGCCGGGTCCGGGTACCACAACTACTTCCAGGTGCTGGACGCCGCCAAGCACCTGAAGGTCGTGGAGCGGCACGTGCTGGCCGCCATCGTGGACTTCCTCGACGAGCGGGGCGTGGACACCGCCGAGTTCCGTAGCCGGCAGACCATGATCCTCAACCAGGGGGTCATCCAGACCGGCGGGCTCAGTGTGGTCGGCAACCAGGCGGTGGGCACGGGGGCCCGGGCCGAGCAGCGGGCGGAGCCGGTGTCCGCGCCGCGCGGTGGCCGACCCCGCAGCGAGTGAGGGACGGGACATGACAGAGATCAACTACGGAATCCAGCAGTCCGGCGGGGTCAGCCAGGTCGGCAACCAGGCGGTCGGCCCCGGGGCGTACGCGTCCGGAGGGAGCCTGCACGCCACGGCGCCGGCGGCCGTCGACGTGGCCGCGCTGGTGCGGCACCTGGTGGAGGTGGTCGACCGGCACCGCGGTGACCTGCCGGAGCCGGCGGTGGGCGTCGCGGCGCAGGTACGCGACGAGCTGTCCCGGCCGGATCCGCAGCCGGCGCGTGTCGAGGCGCTGCTGCACCGCCTCGCCGCCCTCGCCGCACCGGTCGCGCCGGTCGCGGTGGCCGTGACCGAGGTGATCCGTGCGGTGCAGGCGTCCTGAGGGCGAGCCGGTCCCGGGGTGGACCGCGGTCAGGCGCGGCGGCGGTGGGAGCGGCTGGTGTCGACCGGCCGGCCGGGGTCGACGTGGCGCGGCCGGTCGGGCTCGTCGGGCCGCAGCGGCGCCAGGGCGTCGCTGATCGCGTCGATGATCCGGTCGGTGCCGCGGCGGGCGGCGCCCGGCGTGCCGTGAACGAGGTCGCCGAGGTCGATCGGTTCGCCGAAATGCACCCGGACGACCGGGCGGCGCGCCATCGCCCGGGCGATGCCCTTCAGCAGGCCCTTGGGGGTCCGGTAGGGCAGCACCTCGTGGGAGCCCCACTGGGCGACGGGGACGACCGGCGCGCCGCAGGCGAGGGCCAGCCGGGCGGCGCCGGTCTTGCCGCGCTCCGGCCACAGCCCCGGGTCCAGCCCGATGCGGCCCTCGGGGTAGACGAGGATCACGGAGCCGCCGGCGACCGCGGCGGCCGCGTCGTCGAGCGCCCTGTGCACCGCGGTGGTGCCACGGTCGACCCGGATGTGCCCGGCGTGGCGCATGGCCGGTCCCACGACGGGAGCGCGGAACAGCCCGCCGGTGGCCATGATCCGGGGGGAGACGCCGACGGCCCGGCAGGCGGCGGCCATCACCACCGGGTCGAACGGGCTGATGTGGTTGGCGGCCAGGATCAGTGGCCCGCGCCGCAGGTGCGCGGGAACGCCCCCGGTGACCTCGAAGCGGGCGAGGAGCCCCACGATGAGGCGGGCGAGCAGCTGGGCGGCGCGCCAGATCAGCGGCGGCTGCCAGGTGGCGGTGTCCATCAGCGCGCAATGGTCGCACGCGCGGGCACCTGCGCGGGGCAGCGGGGCGGCCCTGATCGGGCCGGCCGGCCGGGGTGATCAAGGTCATTGGTCCCGGGCCGCTTCGGGACCCTCGACCCTGCCGAATTTTCTACGACGAGCAGTAGTATTTACTACGTCTCGTAGTACGCATGGCTGGGGGTTTCCAGGTGGACGCGTTGGACGTCGCCCGCTGGCAGTTCGGTGTCACCACCGTCTACCACTTCCTCTTCGTACCGCTGACCATCGGCCTGTCCGTGCTGGTCGCGATCCTCCAGACGCTGTGGCACCGCACGGGCGACGAGAAGTACCTCAAGCTCACCAAGTTCTACGGCAAGCTCTTCCTGATCAACTTCGCGATGGGCGTGGTCACCGGCATCGTGCAGGAGTTCCAGTTCGGCATGAACTGGAGCGACTACTCCCGCTTCGTCGGCGACGTCTTCGGCTCGTTCCTCGCCATCGAGGCGCTGGTCGCGTTCTTCCTCGAATCCACCTTCATCGGCCTGTGGATCTTCGGTTGGGACCGGCTGCCCAAACGGCTGCACCTCGCGAGCATCTGGGCCGCCGCCATCGGCACCAACCTGTCGGCGTACTTCATCCTCGCCGCGAACTCGTTCATGCAGAACCCGGTCGGCTACCGCGTCAACCCCGAGTCCGGCCGCGCCGAGCTGACCGACTTCGTCGCGGTGCTCACCAACAAGGTCGCCCTGATCACCTTCCCGCACACGATCGCCGGCGCGTTCCTCGTCGCCGGGTCGCTGCTGGTCGCCGTGGCCCTGTGGCACCTGATCCGCAACCGCGACTCCGCCGACACCCCCGCCTACCGGTTCGCCGCCAAGTTCGGGTCCTGGGTGACGCTTGTCGCCGCCGCCGCGGTCGTCATCACCGGCGACATCCAAGGCAAGATCATGACCCAGGTGCAGCCGATGAAGATGGCCGCCGCCGAGGGCCTGTACGCCACCGAGAGCCCCGCCTCGTTCTCCGTGCTCACCGTCGGCAGCCTCGACGGCACGCGCGAGCTGTTCGCCCTGAAGATCCCGTACCTGCTGTCGTACCTCGGCACCGGCGACCCCAACGGCACCGTCCAGGGCATCAACGACCTGCAGGCCCAGTACACCGCCCAGTACGGCGCCGGCAGCTACACCCCGATCATCCCGGTCACCTACTGGAGCTTCCGGTTCATGATCGCGTTCGGGTTGGCCGCCGCCGCGATCGCCCTGCTGGTGCTGTGGACCCACCGCAAGGGCCGTACCCCCGGCAGCCGGTGGCTGCTGCGCGCCGGCCTGGTCATGCCGCTGCTGCCCCTGGTCGCCAACTCCTTCGGCTGGATCTTCACCGAGATGGGCCGCCAGCCGTGGATCGTCTTCGGCGAGATGCTCACCCGCGACGGCGTCTCCCGCAGCGTGTCGCTGGCCGAGGTCCTCACCTCGTTCACCGCCTTCACGCTGATCTACGCCACCCTCGCCGTCATCGAGTTCAAGCTGCTCGTCCGCTACGCCAGGGCGGGCGTACCCGACCTGACCCCGGCCCCCGAACCCGACGACACCGACGACGCCGAGCGCCCGCTCGCCTTCGCCTACTGACCCGGAGCCCCACGTGGAACTGACGACCGTCTGGTTTCTCCTCGTCGCCGTCCTCTTCACCGGCTACTTCGTCCTCGAAGGCTTCGACTTCGGCGTCGGCATGCTGCTGCCCGTCCTCGGCCGCGACGACCGCGAACGCCGGGTCCTCATCAACACCATCGGTCCGGTGTGGGACGGCAACGAGGTGTGGCTGATCACCGCCGGCGGGGCCATGTTCGCCGCGTTCCCCGAGTGGTACGCCACCCTGTTCTCCGGCTTCTACCTGCCGCTGCTGCTCATCCTGCTCGCGCTGATCGCCAGGGGCGTCGCCTTCGAGTACCGCCACAAGCGCCCCGAGGCCGCCTGGAAACGCCGCTGGGACCGGGCCATCTTCTGGGGCTCCCTGCTGCCGGCGGTCCTGTGGGGCGTCGCGTTCGCCAACATCCTGCGCGGCGTGCCGCTGACCGCCGACCACGAGTACGCCGGCGGCCTGCTCGACCTGCTCCACCCGTACGCCCTGCTCGGCGGCGCCACCACCCTCGCGCTGTTCCTCACCCACGGCGCGGTGTTCATCGCCCTGAAGACCGTCGGCGACGTCCGCGAGCGTGCCGGCGCGCTCGCGGTGCGCCTCGGCGTGGTCACCGCCGTGCTCGCGGTCGCGTTCCTCACCTGGACGCTGGCGATCCGCTCCAGCGCGGCCGCCGTCGTCCTCGCCGTCGGCGCCGCCCTCGCGCTGGTCGGTGGTCTCGCCGCCGCCCGGGTACGCCGGGAGGGCTGGGCCTTCACCGGCACCGCCGTGGCGATCGGCCTGGCCGTGGCGACCCTGTTCGCCGCGCTGTTCCCGAACGTCCTGCCCTCCACGCTGGACGCCGCCGGCACGCTGACCGCCGCCAACGCCGCCTCCACCCCCTACACCCTGAAGATCATGACCTGGGTGGCGGTGGTGTTCACCCCGATCGTGCTCGCCTACCAGGGCTGGACGTACTGGGTGTTCCGCAAGCGCATCGGCGTCGCGCACATCCCGCGGCACTGACGGCGCGGCCCCGGCCCGCCACACCGGCGGGCCGGGAGACTCACGGCTCGTCCCCGGGGGAGGCGTCCGGCGGGCCTACGCTGGGACGGTGAGCGGGGACGCGTGGACGGACTTCTTCGGCAGCGCGACGCCCATCGTGGGCGCGCCGATGGCCGGGGGCGCCACCACCTGCGCCCTGGTCTCGGCCGTAACCGCGGCCGGCGGCTTCGGCTTCCTCGCGGCCGGCTACAAGACCCCCGAGGCGGTCGCCGCCGAGCTGGCCGAGCTGCGGGCGGCCGGCACGCCGTGCGGGGTGAACCTGTTCGTGCCCGGCCCGCCCGAGATCGGCGAGGCGGAGTTTCGCCGGTACGCCTGTGACATAGCCGCCGAGGGCGGACCGTACGGCCTCGACCTGGCCGCCGCCCCGCTCGCGCACGACGACGACCACTGGCACGACAAGATCGATCTGCTGGTGGCCGACCCGGTGCCCGTGGCCAGCTTCACGTTCGGCCTGCCCGACCCGGCGGCGCTGGCCGCGCTGCGCCGCGCCGGCACCCGCGTGCTCGTCACCGTGACCTCGGTCGCCGAGGCCCTCGCCGCCCGCGCCCTGGGCGTCGACGGGCTGGTCGCGCAGGGCACCGAGGCCGGCGGGCACAGCGGCACCCACACCCCGGCGCGGCCCGCCCCGCCGACCGCCACCCTGCCCCTGGTCCGTGACGTCGTGCGGGCCACCGACCTGCCGGCACCGGCTACCGCAGCGCCACCACCGGCCCGGCCGGCGCCGTCGTCGACCGGCTCACCGCCGCGCTCTGAACCCCGACACCCGGCCCCGGCCGGCGGTGACCGAAGCCGGTCCGCGCGGCCCCCGGCCGCTGGTGGCCCGTCACACCCGCCCGGCAGACTTTCCCCATGCGCGAGCACCACTACCGCACCACCGTCACGTGGGCCGGCAACCGCGGCACCGGCACCAGCGGCTACCGCGACTACGACCGCGACCACCTGGTCACCGCGGACGGCCCGCCGCCCATCCCCGGCAGCTCCGACCCCACCTTCCGGGGCGACCCCGCCCGGTGGAACCCGGAACAGCTGCTCGTCGCGTCGCTGGCCCAGTGCCACATGCTGTGGTACCTGCACCTGTGCGCCGAGGCCGGTGCCGTCGTCACCGACTACACCGACACCGCCTCGGGCACCATGGCCGGCGGCCGGTTCACGGAGGTGGTCCTGCGCCCCCAGGTCACCGTCGCGCGGCCGGACATGGTCGAGACCGCCGTGGCGCTGCACGCCGACGCCCACCGCGCCTGCTTCATCGCCAACTCGGTGAACTTCCCGGTACGCCACGAGCCCGCCGTCACCACCGGCTGACCCGATGCGCGGCGGCGACCGCCTGCCGGGCGCCGCGCCGGCTCAGCCGGCCTCGCGCAGCTCCGCCAGCCGGGCCTCCACCTCCGCCAGCTCCGCCCGCAGCTTCTCCGCCTGCCGCTCCGCCTCGGCCCGCTCGGCGGCCAGGATCTGCTCCACCGCCTCGTGCACCCCCGGCACGTCCACCAGCGCCACCATCCGCAGCGCCTCCGCCGGCTTCACCACGTACGGCTTCGCGAGCACCTTGGCGCCCTGCTGCGCCGCGACCGTCCACTCGCCCTCGGCGTACGCCAACGTCACGGTCAGCCCCGCGGGCCCCTTCGGCTTGGCGGCCTTCACCGCCCGCCGCGCCGGTTTCGCCGCCTCCACCTGCGGCGCCGCCTCCGGCTCGGCCCGGCGTGGCGCCGGCACCGCCGGGGTGTCCAACACGAACTCCGGCTCCGCCGGCGCCGCGGGCTCCTCGGGGCCGGTCTTCGGCTCCGCCGCCTTCCGGCCGGCGCCCCGCGGCACCACCGCCACATCGGCGGGGGAGAAGGGCAGCTCGTCGCGCCCGAACCGCACCACCACGAACTCGTCCGATTCCGCCGCGTCGGTCAACGACACGACCTGACCCACCTGCCCGGCGATCTGACCCGCCGACGCCGTGAACACCACCTTCGGCTTCCGGCCCGCGGCCAGCGCCTCCCGGATGCCCGCCACCTCCTCGGTGGACAAACCCTGACCCGCCATCACGCCCTCTTCCGTACACCTGTCCGACAGCAGCCCTTGATACCAGCCGGCTGCGACAGACCGACGATCAACCCCCCCCAGCGCCCGCAACGCCCGGTCGGCGTGGTCGTTCATGCTGACCTCCGAGTGGATCACCTCGATCACCCGCCGGTCGGTCCCGATCACGAACGTCATCCGCCGCGTGCTCAACGGACCCAGCGGCAACCGCCGCCGCACCCCGAACCGCCGCGCCACCGCACCGTCGACGTCCGACAACAGCGGATAGTCGAACCCGTGCGACCGGGAGAACTCCGCCTGCCGCGCCACCGGATCCCGGCTGATCCCCACCCGCTGCGCGCCCACCACCGACCCCGCCGACGTCCCCACCACCAGGTCCGCCGCGTCCAGCGCGACGCCCCGCTCGGCCAACCCGGCGAGCAGCCCGAGCTCCCACGCCACCCCGGTGACCCCACCGCCGCCCAGCACCAACGCCCGTGACACACGCCACTCCCTCCGCAAGCTGCCGGTCACGGTAACGTCGGGCATCCGCGCGGACCAGGGGAGAGGGCATTGAGTCCCGTCACCGTCATCACCGGCGGCAGCCGCGGCATCGGCGCCGCCACCGCCCGCCGCCTCGCCCACGCCGGCCACCACGTCGCCTTCTCCTACCGCCGCGACCGGGCCGCCGCCGACAAGGTGCTCGCCGAGTTGCACGCCACCGGGGTACGCGCCGTCGCCGTCCCCGCCGACACCCGCGACCCCGACCAGGTCACCGCCCTCTTCGACGCCGCCGCCGACCTCGGCCCGGTCACCGGCCTGGTCAACAACGCCGGCGTCACCAGCCCCATCGGCCCCTTCGTCGACCTCGACCCCGACGACCTGCGCCACGTCGTCGACGTCAACCTCGTCGGCTACGTCCTCGCCGCCCAGCAGGCCGCCCGACGGATGAGCACCGGCGGCGCGATCGTCAGCGTCTCCTCCGTCGCCGCGACCCTCGGCAGCCCCGGCGAGTACGTCCACTACGCCGCCGTGAAGGCCGCCACCGACACCCTCACCGTCGGCCTCGCCAAGGAACTCGCCCCCCGCGGCATCCGCGTCAACGCCGTCGCCCCCGGCATCATCCGCACCGAGATCCACGCCCTGTCCGGTCAACCCGACCGGCCCGACCGCGCCGCCGCCCGCATCCCACTGGGCCGCCCGGGCGAACCCGACGAGGTCGCCGCCGCCATCGCCTGGCTGCTCGGCCCGGACGCCAGCTACACCACCGGCACCGTCCTGCGGGTCGGCGGCGGCCTCTGATGGACGTGTTCGGGGAGGTCGCCGACAGCTACGACGACGTCCGCCCGGGCTACCCGCCGGAACTCGCCGACGCCATCCACGCCTACCACGGCGGCCGCCCCGAGACCGTCGTCGAGATCGGCGCCGGCACCGGCAAGGGCACCGCCGTCCTGCTCCGCCTCGGCGCGCCCGTCACCTGCCTCGAACCCGACCCGCGCATGGCCGCCGTGCTGGCCGACCGGCACCCCGGGGTCACCGTCGTCGGCGAGACGTTCGAGCGGTGGCGGCCACCGGCCGGCGGCGTACCCCTGCTGGCGGCCGCCCTCTCCTGGCACTGGCTCGACCCCGCCACCCGCAACCGGCGCGCCCACGACGCGCTGACTCCCGGCGGCACCCTCGCCGTCCTCGGGCACTGCTACGACTACGCCGACCCCGACCACGCCCGGGCGATCGACGCGGCCCTGCGCGCGATCGACCCCACCGCCACGCAACGACCCCTCGACTGGTTCCGCGACGACATCGCCGGCAGCGGCCTGTTCGCCGACCTGAAGACCCACCGTACGCACCGCGACCTGCCGCTGAGCACCGAGCGTTACCTGCGGCTGGTCCGCACCTTCGGCCCGTACCGCCTGCGCCCGCCGGAGCAGCGGGCCCGGGGGGACGCCGCCCTGCGGTCCCTCGTCGACGGCCTCGGCGGCACCGTCGTCCTCCGGCTGCGCACGACCCTCGTCCTCGCCCGCCGCCCACGCTGACCGTCGCCCCGGCCGGTGCGGGCGACCCACGTCACCCCCATCGCATTGCGGTTGCATCGTGAACCGGATACGGTCGGATGCAGTGCAGTCGTATTGCAAAAGCCCGGGGAGGCGTCCCATGCAGGTCGTTCCGCTGTCCGACATCACCGCCGACATGGTCGACCTCGTCGGCGGCAAGGCAGCGGGCCTGGGGGAGTTGATCCGCCACGGTGAACGCGTCCCACCCGGCTTCTGCGTCACCACCGACGCCCTGACCGGCGACCTCCCGACCGCGGACATCACCGAGGCGTACCGCCGCCTCGGCGGCGGCCCCGTCGCCGTACGCTCCAGCGCCACCGCCGAGGACCTGCCCGACGCCAGCTTCGCCGGCCAGCAGGACACCCTCCTCGACATCACCGGCGACGCCGACCTCCTCGCCGCCGTCGACGCCTGCCGGGCCTCCCTGCACAGCCCCCGCGCCACCGCCTACCGCGACGCCCACCACATCGACCACGACACCGCCCGGATGGCCGTCGTCGTGCAGCGCATGGTCGCCCCCACCGTCTCCGGCGTGCTCTTCACCGCCAACCCGCTGACCGGCAACCGCACCCAGATGATGGTCGACGCCGCCCCGGGCCCCGGCACCGCCGTCGTCGACGGCGCCACCACCGTCGACCACTACCTCCTCGACGGACCAGACCACCCCGACACCGGCTGCCTCACCCCGGCACGACTGGCCGAACTCCACGCCCTCGGCCACCGCCTCCAGCACCACTTCGGCAGCCCGCAGGACGTCGAGTGGGCGTACGACCAGGACGGCACCCTCTGGGTGCTCCAGTCCCGACCCATCACCACCCTGTTCCCGCCGCCCCCACCCACCGACAAGCCCGAGCCCCGCGTCTACCTCGAGTTCGGCCACGTCCAGGGCATGCTCCAACCCGTCACCCCGATGGGCATGTCGTCCCTCAAGGCGGTCATCGCCGCCATGCTCGCCGCCCTCGGCGTACGCGTCGAGATCGTCGACATCGGCGGACGCCTCTACGGCGACCTCACCGACCTCGCCCGCGACCCCGCCACCCGCAAGCGGCTGGTCAAACTCATGGCCGTCGACTTCGGACCCCGGGCCCAGGCCGTCATGCGGCACGTCCTCGCCGACCCCCGCTTCGCCCCGCAGCCGCGACACACCCGGCGCGCCCGCACCGCCGGCGGCCCCACCGCCCGCACCGCCGCGCGCGCCGCCACCGGCGTGCTGCGAGCCCTCGCCCGACCCGACGCCGCCCGCGAGCGCATGGTCGACGCCATCGACCGGATGCGCCGCACCTCCGCCGCGCCCACCACCCTGACCACTCCCGCCGACCGGCTCCGCTTCGTCCGCGACCTGGACACCACCGACAGCCCTGACGAGATCATCTGGCCCATCATGGCCGGCATGCTCGCCGCCGCCCTACCCCCGTACCTGCTCAAGGGCATCGCCGCACCGGACGAGATCCAGACCGTCCTCGGCGGCATGCCGCACAACGTCACCATCGAGATGGACCTCGCGCTGTGGCGCCTCGCCCAGCACGCCACCGACCACCGCCGGCTCCTGCTCGACACCCCGCCGGCGGACCTCGCCACCCGATACCGGCAGGGAACACTGCCCGACATCGGCCTGGCCGGGTTCCTCGACACCTACGGCCACCGTGGCGTCGCCGAAGTCGACCTCGGCGTGCCCCGCTGGGACGAGGACCCCACACCCGTCTTCGCCATGCTCGCCAACTACCTGCGGCTGACCGACCCCGACCAGGCCCCCGACCGGCGGTTCACCCGCGCCGCCGCCACCGCCGAAGCCACCCTCACCGACCTCGCCACCCGCGCCCGCCGCCGGCCCGTACGCGGCCGCATCGCCGTGTTCCTGCTGCGCCGCGCCCGCGCCCTCGCCGGCCTGCGCGAGGCCGGCAAGTTCGCCGGCCTCTACCGACTCCGGGAGATGCGGCGGCAACTGCTGCTCATCGGCGCCGACCTGACCGACGCGAAACTGCTGGACCGGGCCGACGACATCAAGTTCCTCACCCTCGACGAGGTGCACGACGCCGTCCACGTCGGCACCGACCACCGGGACACCGTCGCCGCCCGCGCGGCCACCCACCGCCGCGAACTGCGCCGCCGCACCGTACCGGTGGCGCTGCTCTCCGACGGCACCGACCTGGAGACCGTCCTGCCGGCCGTCCCCACCGCCGAGGGCGCGCTCCGCGGCGTCGGCGCCGCCCCCGGACGGGTCACCGGCCCCGCCCGCGTCGTCCACGACCCGGCCACCGCCCGCGTCGAACCCGGCGACGTCATCGTCGCCGCGACCACCGACCCCGGCTGGACGCCGCTGTTCCTCACCGCCGCCGCCCTCGTCACCGAGACCGGCGCCGTCATGGCCCACGGCCCCACCGTCGCCCGCGAGTACGGCATCCCCGCCGTCATCTGCGTCCCCGACGCCACCCGCGCGATCACCGACGGGCAACTCGTCACCGTCGACGGCGCGGCCGGCACCGTCACCGCGCTCCCTCCCGGTGCGACCGCATCGTGAAAGCATCGACACCATGCCGAAGAAGGTGGACCCCCGGCAGCGCCGGACGCTGATCGCCGACGCGCTGATGCGGGTCGCCGCGCAGCAGGGGCTGGAAGCCGTCAGCCTGCGCCACGTCGCGGCGGCGGCCGGCGTCTCGGCCGGAATGGTGCAGCACTACTTCCGCACCAAGGACGAGATGATGGCCTTCGCGCTGTCCGTGGTCCGCGACCGCAGCCAGGCCCGGGTGACCGACGCGGTCGCCGCCCTCGGCGACCGACCCGCACCACGGCAGCTGCTGCGGGCGATGATCGCCGCGCTGCTGCCGCTCGACGAACAGTCCCGCGACGACGGACGGGTGGCCCTGGCGTTCCTCGCCTACACCGCCGTACGACCGGAGGCCGCCGCCACCCTGCGCAAGGACAACAGACAGCTCGTCGACTTCGTCGCCGGCCTCCTCCCGGGCCCGGACGCCGACGCCGCCGCCGCCGGCCTGCTCGCGCTCATGGAGGGACTCGGCGTCCACCTGCTCGGCGGCAACTACACCCCGCAGCAGGCGCTGCGCGCGCTCGACCACCACCTCGACCTGATCTTCGAAGCGACCGGTGGGGCAGGGGAGAGACCCCCGGTCACCCCGACGTGAAGATCCAGTACGGTACGGCCATGCCGCCCATCGTCCCCGTGGTCGACGAGGACGCCCGGATTGAGCACCCACGACGGGTCCAGCGCGGCCTTCGCGGCCCGCAGCGCCAGCGCCACCGGCTCCGGGCGCTGCCGGTCGTACCAGGGACGATGGTCGCGGCCGACCGCGTGGTGGTGGGTGATGGTGCCCCCGGCGGCGAGCAGCGCCTCGGAGACGGCGTGCTTGATCTGATCCCACTGGGCGAGCATGCCGTCCCACCGGCCCACCGCGTAGACACCGAAGTAGGGGGCCGGTCCGTCCGGGTAGACGTGGGTGAACCGGCAGGTGACCACACCGGTCGCACCGACCTCGGCCAGCGCCGCGCCGGCCGCGCCGATCACCGCGGCGCGTAGGTCGGGATAGCGGTCCCAGGTGCAGGCGGTCTCGAAGGTCTCCACGATCATCGACCGCGCGGCCAGCGCGTCCCGCTGGTACGGCATCCGCAGGAACGACGACCGCCACGTGTCGACGGCGCCGCGCCCCCGCGCACCGGACACGTCGCCGTGGCGGGGCGGCTCCGGCAGCGTCCCACCGTGGTCACGGCACAGCTCCACGGCCCGGTCCAGCGCCGCCCCGACCGGGTGGTCGGCGGACTCGAAGCCCAGCACCAGCACTCCACCGCCGGTGGCGGCGCCCGCGTTCAGCAGCGCCTCCGCCGGGTCGAGCAGCCGGCAGTTACTCGGGTGCAGCCCGGATTGGGCGACCGCCCGGGTGGCCGCGACCGCCGCGTCGTGGTCGTCGAAGTGCACCGCCGCGTCCGCCCGCCAGCGCGGCCGGTCCTGCAGGCGCAGCCACGCCTCGGTGATGACCCCCAGTGCGCCCTCCGAGCCGAGGAAAAGCCGGTCAGGTGACGGCCCCGCACCGGAGGCGGGCAGCCGCCGGGACTGGCTGACGCCGGACGGAGTGACCACCCGCAGCGACTCCACCAAATCGTCGATGTGGGTCAGCACGGTCGCGTAGTGCCCGCCAGCCCGGGTGGCCAGCCAGCCGCCCACCGTCGAGAACTCGAACGACTGCGGAAAATGCCGCAGCGTCACGTCGTGCCGGCGCAGCTGGTCCTCCAGCGCCGGGCCGAAAACCCCGGCCTGGATGCGCGCCGCCCGGCTGGTCCGGTCGACCTCCAGCACCCGGTCGAGCCGGCCGAGGTCGAGACTGACCGCCCCGGAATAGCCGTCGTCCACCCGCGGCTCCACACCGCCCACCACCGACGAGCCGCCCCCGTAGGGAATCACCGCGACCCCGTCCCGCGCGCACCAGTCCAGCACGTCGACGACGTCCTGTTCGGACGCCGGCCGGACGACCAGGTCCGGGGGGTGCCGCACATCACCGTGCAGGTTCCGGACGACGTCCCGGAACGCCTTGCCGTGCGCGTGAGCGGCCCGGTCGGCCGGCGCGGTCGAGCACAGGTGCGCCAGCGCCGCCGGCGGGGCGACCCGGGCCGGCCGCAGGCCCAGCTCGGCCACCGGCGGCGGGTCGTGCGGGGTCAGATCGGCCTCGGGCAGCAGCGCGCGTACCCGGCCGGTCAGCGCGTCGGCCTCCGCGCCGGTCACCGCGTCCTCGACGTGGCCCCAACCCCACCACGAACGGTGCTTGCCGACCATGCGGCCTCCCGTCAACCAGCCCGACTCCCCGGTAACCTACTCGTGATCGCTCGCGGCGGCGGAACCCGGCTGGTGACCGAGGCCCGCCGGCTCGCCACCGCGCTTGCCGCCTGATCCGCCCGCCGGACCGGAGCGACCCGGCAGCAGCCGGGTCACGAAGATCAAATGACGGCGGGGGAGCGGCATCGGCCCATGCCCAGCCGGCCGACCTCCGGCGCCCCATCGCTTTCCGATCGGCCATCGGGCGCCGGAGGTCGGCGCGCAGCCGGGCCAGGGCTCGACAAGAATCCGGTACGCGATGCGCGGTCCTGGCCGTCGACCCGCATGGAGCCGCTTCTGTGCCGTTCGAACTCGCCCCACCGCACATTCGATAATCCACATTATGTCAAGTAAGCCGGGTTGGACCCTCCCTCAGCTGGCCACCGGCTCCGCCTGTGCCCGCTCGGGGTCGGGACTGGGCAGGCCGGCCATCGCGACGAGCGCCCTCCACAAGTCGAGCCCGCGCGCCCGTACGCGGCCGCTGGCAGAGCGACGGCGTCGCGGACGGTCCACCGGTCGTCGCCGACGACGTACGTCCACGCATCACCAGGTCGCAGGCAGGGATCACCGACGCAGGACGCCCCGACGTCGATGACCGCAGGCAGCCTTCCCCGGGGTGGCCGGCAGGTTGTCGACGGCGACGGCACCGTGCACCCACACCGGCGCGGTCAGGGCTTCGGTCCACACGTCCGGGCGGTTGAGCGCCCGGCAGCGGCCGTCTGCTCCCCCTCTCCCCTCCTGGTGAACATGAAAACCATGCATAATAAGGCTTATGCATGACAAAGAGGACGAATCGGTACTGCAATTGATCGAGGAGTTCCTGACCGACCGCACCACCCGCAAGCCCTCCCCGCACACCCTCGAGGCGTACCGTCGGGACCTGCGGACGGTGGCGGCCCTCGCTGCCGAGGAGGCCACCCCTCCCCTCCCCCTCGACGCCCTGCCTCTGCACGCCCTCTCCCCCCGGGTCCTGCGGGCGGCGTTCGCGCGGTTCGCCGCTCCCCGATCCGCCGCGTCGGTGCACCGGGCCTGGTCCACCTGGAACAGCTTCTTCTCGTTCCTGGTCGCCGACGGGATCGTCGGCGGCAACCCGATGCCGGCGGTGGGGCGGCCGCGCGCTCCGCTCCCCCGGCCCAAGCCGCTGCGGGGCGCGGACACCCCGGAGCAGTTGCTGGCGGCGGTTGCCCGTGCCGACGGGCGGCAGCGCGACCCGTGGCCCGAGCGGGATCTGGCGGTGCTGGCCCTCGCCCTGTGCGCGGGGCTGCGGTTGTCCGAGCTGCTGGCGCTGCGGGTGGCGTCGCTGGCCGGGCGGGCCGGTGAGCGGCGGCTCGACGTGGCCGGCAAGGGTGGGCGGCCGCGGGTGGTGCCGGTGGAGCCGGAGCTGGACGTGGTGCTGGTGGACTATCTGGACAGCCGTCGCCGCCGCTTCGGCGCGCGCAGCGTACGTCCCGACTCGCCGTTGCTGGTGGACCGGCGGGGTGAGGCGTTGCGCCGGGGCGGGCTGCAGTACCTGGTGGACTCCTGTTACCGGCGGGCCGGGATCGGTGACCGGGTGCCGCGCGGCGCGCGGTTGCACGCGTTGCGGCACACGTTCGCGACGCGCCTGGCCGAGGACGGTGCGAGCGCGGCGGAGATCATGCGGTTGCTGGGGCACGCGTCGTTGGCGTCGTCGCAGGCGTACATCGAGGTGACGGCTGGTCAGCAGCGCGCGGCGGTGCGGGCGAACCGGACGCACCGGGCGTTGGCGGGGCTGCTTCCGGCTCAGGGTGGCGGTTGAGCGGTGAGGATCGCCGGGAGGACGGTGGCGATCGCGGTGGTGGGGTTGAAGGCCGGGTCCTGGTTGTGGAGCAGGCCGTCGACAAGGGCGAGCAACAGGCGTACGGCGGTGGCGGCGCGGGGTATGGCAGGCTGAACTCGGACGCGACTGGCGGCACCGGGGATGGGAGTGACCATCGGGGAGCTCGTCGCGGAAGGTCGACCGCCTGGGCCTTCCGCGGTGCGAGGTGAGCCATGTCCCGATCGACGACCACCGCCCGGCTGCTGCCGGGTGGCCCGGTGGCGGATCAGATCCTGGCCGAGGTGGCCGGGGACGTGCGGGCGTTGCGGGCGGCGGGGGTGAATCCGTCGCTGGCGACGGTGCTGGTCGGTGACGACGACGCGAGCGCCGGCTACATCCGGATCAAGCAGCGGCAGGCGGCGGACCTGGGGTTCGCGTCGCCGCACGTGCACCTGCCGGCGTCGGCGTCGCAGGCGGATCTGCACGCGGTGCTGGCGGATTTCAGCGCGGACGGTTCGGTGCACGGGGTGCTGGTGCAGCATCCGATCCCGGCGCATCTGGACTACGACCGGGCGTTGGAGGTGCTGGCCCCGGACAAGGACGTGGACGGGATGCACCCGGTGAACATGGGTCGGCTGGCGCTGGGGTTGCCGGGGCCGCTGCCGTGCACCCCGGCGGGCATCGAGGCGTTGCTGGCGTACCACGGGGTGCCGGTGGCGGGTCGGGAGGTGGTGATCCTGGGCCGGGGTGCGACGTTGGGCCGGCCCCTGGCGATGCTGCTGGCGCAGAAGCGGCCGACGGCGAACGCGGCGGTGACGGTGGTGCACACCGGGGTGGCGGACTGGCCGCGGTACACGCGGCGGGCGGAGATCCTGGTGGCGGCGGCGGGGGTGCCGGGGATCGTGCGGCCGGAGCACGTGCGTCCGGGTGCGGTGGTCGTCGGTGGTGGGGTCCGCTACGAGGGGCGGCGGTTGCTGCCGGACGTGGACGAGTCGTGCGCCGAGGTGGCGGGGGCGATCACGCCACGGGTCGGTGGGGTGGGGCCGACGACGGTGGCGATGCTGTTCCGCAACGCGGTGCGCGCCGCCGGCCGGGCGGTCCGACCCTAGGGTCTGCGGCTCCGCCTCGACTGGGGCGGCTAGGCCAGGTCGACCACGAGGGGCCGGTGGTCGGAGATGGTGGACAGGGGTGTGCGCACGGCGGTGACCGGTGGGAGCTGGTCGAGGCCCTGCCGGTCGGCGAGGACGTGGTCGAGTTGGACGCGGGGCTGTCCGGCCGGGTAGGTGGGGCGGCGGCCCAGGGGGCGCCAGCCGCTGATCAGGCGGGCGGCCCCGGCGGGCAGGTTGAGGTCGCCGAGGAGGATCCGCGGCGCGGGCAGGGTGCGCAGCGCGCGGACGGTCTGCCGGAGCTGCCTCGCGTTCCAGCCGGGGACGAACGACAGGTGGGTGGCGGCGACGGTGAGCGGGCCGCGGGGGGTGTCGAGGACGGCGGCGAGCACGACGCGGGGTTCGTCGCGCAGCAGGATGAGCCCGCCGCCGGGGCCTGGCACGTACACCGGTGAGCGGACCGGCGCGGGTTTCAGGCGGGTGACCCGCCACATGGTGACCGGGTGGCGGGTGACCAGGCCGACGCCGTAGCAGGGTTCGCCGTGGCCGTCGTCGTCGTGGGTGAGCGGGCGGAACTGTTCGCCGGGGGTGCCGACGACGGCGGCGGCGAAGCGGTGTTCGGGGGCGCCGAGGGCGCGGGCGGCGATGGCGGTCAGGTCGAGCTTGCCGCTGCGGCTCTGGTCGCGGTCGACCTCCTGCAGGGCGAGGACGTCGGCGTCGAGGGCGCCGACGGCGGCGGTGAGCCGGTCGGGGTCGACGAGACCGTCGGTGAGGGACCGGCCGTGCAGGAGATTGAAGGTGGCCAGGCGCACCTGGTCACTGTATGCCGCCGTGGCATGGTTGCCGGGTGCTGAAGGTGCTGTTGTGTTCGGTGCTGGTGTTCGTGGCGGTGGGCGCGGTCGGCGTGTGGTTGCGGCGGCGTCGCGGCGGGTGACGCGGCCGCACCGCTGGTGAGGCTGGCCACAGCGGCCCGCGTCGCCGGGTCAGGGGTGGGCAGAATGGCCGCCCGTGGACCTGGACCCCTTTTCCCTGACCACCCTGCTTGCCGTCGCCGCGATGGCCGGGTGGGTGGACGCGGTGGTCGGCGGTGGCGGCCTGCTGCTGCTGCCGGCGCTGCTGGTGGGAGCGCCGGGGATGCCGGTGGCCACGGCGTTGGGCACGAACAAGCTGGCGGCTGTCGCGGGGACGACGACGGCGGCGGTGACGTACGCCCGGCGCACGAAGCTGGACTGGGCGGTGGCGGGACCGGCGGCGGGCCTGGCGGTGCTGTGCGCCGGCCTGGGTGCGGCGCTCGCCGGGGCGGTGCCGGCGTCGGCGTACCGGCCGGTGGTGCTGGCGGTGCTGGTGGCGGTGGCCGTGTTCGTGGTGGCGCGGCCGCGGCTGGGTGTGGTGGCGCAGCCGCACCGGCGGACCCGGGCCCGGATGGCGGCGGCGGTGGCGGTGGCCGGGGTGGCGATCGCCCTCTACGACGGCCTGGTCGGGCCGGGCACCGGCACGTTCCTGGTGCTGGCGTTCACCGCGCTGGTGGGGGCGGACTTCGTGCACGGGTCGGCGATGGCGAAGATCGTCAACGCGGGCACCAACCTGGGTGCGCTGGTGGTGTTCGCCGCCACCGGGCACGTGTGGTGGCTGCTCGGGGCGGCGATGGCGGTGTGCAACATCGCCGGGGCGGTGCTGGGGGCGCGGATGGCGCTGCGCCGCGGCTCCGGGTTCGTACGCGCGGTGCTGCTGGTGGTGGTGCTGGCGCTGGTGGGCAGGCTCGGCTACGACCAGTGGCTGGCCGGCTGAGCGAGCCTCGGGCGAGCGGGACCGGCGCCGACCCGCACCCGGCGGCCGCGCACCCCCGTGTGATCATCGGCGGGTGGCGGTGAGGGCGGAGCACGACCGGGCGGTGCTGGCGGACCTGCTGGGCGCGGATCCGGTGCTGCACGCGTACCAGCTGGGCGATCTGGACGACTTCTTCTGGCCGTACACGTCGTGGTTCCGCCGGGGGGAGGCGGTGGCGCTGCTGTACCACGGGGCGGTGCCGGCGACGCTGCTGGCGTTCGCGGCGCCGGCCCGGGTCGCGGAGCTGGCGGCGCTGCTCGGTGAGCTGGCGCCGGTGCTGCCGGCGCGGCTGTACGCGCACCTGTCCCCCGGCCTGGAGTCGGCGCTGGCGGGCGCGTTCACCGTCGAGACGAGCGGTGGCCACCTGAAGATGGCGCTGACCGATCCGGGGCGCCTGGCGGGGGTGCCGCCGGGCGGGGCGGTGCTGGGCGCGGCGGACCTGCCGGCGCTGCGGGAGCTGTACGCGGACGCGTACCCCGGCAACTGGTTCGACCCCCGGATGCTGGACACCGGCCAGTACGTGGGGGTGCGCGACGGCGGTGGCCTCGTCGCGGTGGCCGGGGTGCACGTGTGGTCGCCGCGCTACCGGGTGGCGGCGATCGGGAACGTGACCACCCACCCGCGGGCGCGGGGCCGCGGCCTTGGTGCGGCGGTGGTGGCGGCGTTGTGCCGGCGGCTGCGGGCCTCGGTCGGCCACGTGACGTTGAACGTGAAGGCCGACAACGGGCCGGCGGTGCGGCTGTACGAGCGGCTCGGCTTCACCCGCGTCGCCGAGTACGGCGAGTTCACGTTGACCGCGCGCTGACACCGGGCCGCGCGCGGACACCGGGCCGCGTGCTGACACCGACCGGCCACGCGATCCGGTCGGCCGGCTCCCGCCGGCCCGCCGGCGTCGTTGCACACCCGGGCGGACGGGACGGCCAGCCGGTCGGGGTCGCGTGCGGCGCACTCGGCCGGATCCGCCCGCCCGGCTGGGAGCGGCTGCCGGGCGCTCGGTCGGACCCGACGGCACCGGCGGGTGGAATGGCCGCCGTCCCCGTCACCGCGGGGCTGTCCAGCGACGCGCCGGGTCGAAAACCCGACCGTGAGCAGGGCGGATGTCGGACCGTCCGGGGTGGTTGCCGCCCCTAGCGTCTGCTGGCGAGGCCGCGCGATCCACGTGCGGCGGAGCTGAAGGAGTACGCATGGCAGCAGCAGCGGTGCCGTGGCGGCGTGGGGCGGTGAGCGCGGTCGCCGCCGTCACGGCGGTGGTGACCGGGCTGGCCGGTCCGGCGCTGGCCGCGCCCGGAGTGAGCCCGCCGGCGGTCGACCAGGCCGCCGACCCGGGCACCACGATCGACGTGGACAAGGTGGTCTCCACCCCGCCGATCCCGCCGAAGCCGGACGTGGTGCTGCTGGTCGACACGACCGGCAGCATGGGCGGGGCGATCGCCAACGTCCGTGCCAACCTCCAGCAGGTGATCACGGACGTGCGGAGCGCCCAGCCGGGCGCGCAGTTCGCGGTGGCCTCCTACCGGGACACCGGCGACGGGGCGGAGCTGTTCCGGGTCCGGCAGGACCTCACCGACGACGCGACCGCCCTGCAGAACGCCGTGAACGGGCTGGCCGCCGGCGGCGGTGGGGACGCCCCGGAGGCGTGGGTGAACGCCCTGTTCGAGGTCTCCGACGGGGCCGTCACCTACCGGTCGGGCAGCAGCCGGCTCGTCGTGCTGGTCGGTGACGCGCCCAGCCACGACCCCAGCAACGGCCGCACCCTGGCCCAGGCCACGGCGGCGTTGCAGGCCGACGACGCGCGGGTGCTGGCGGTCGACGTGACCGGCGGCGCCGGCGGTCTCGACGCCACCGGGCAGGCCACCGCGGTGACCACCGCGACCGGCGGGCAGCTCGTCGGCAGCTCCCCCAGCACGGTGACCGCGGCGATCCTCGCCGGCCTGCGCGACCTGGACGTGACGGTCACCCCGACGGTCACCTCCTGCGACGCGGGCCTGTCGGTGAGCTTCGACGCGGCGTCGCGGACCCAGCAGTCGGGCACCGACGTGCCGTTCGCCGAGACCATCACCGTGGCGGCCGGCGCGACGCAGGGCGCGGTGCTGCACTGCACGGTGGACTTCCTGCTCAACGGCCTGTCCGGCGGGTCGGCGTTCACCCAGACGATCACCGTGCGGGTCAACGACGTCACCCCGCCGACGGTGGTCGTCGACGACCGGACGGTGGAGGCGACGAGCCCCGCCGGCGCGGTCATCGACTACCCGGCGTCGGCGACGGACAACGTGGACGGGCCGCTCACCCCGACCTGCGTGCCGCCGCCCGGGTCGACGTTCCCGCTTGGCGACACCACGGTGACCTGCACGGCCACCGACGCGGCCGGCAACACCGGCAGCGACACCGCCGTGATGCGGGTGGTCGACACCACCGCGCCGGACACGGCGTGCGTGCCGACGAACAACCCCAGCGGGGACAACGAGCCCGGCTCGTACAACCCGGACGGGTTCTACCAGTTGACCTCGACGGACGTGGTGGACACGGCGGTGGAGGTGTTCATCGGTGACTCGGCGGACCCGAGTGTGCGGTTCGGGCCGTTCCCGGCCGGCACCAAGATCAAGCTGGTGCAGGCGCCGGGCGCGCAGTCGAAGGTGAAGGACGGCACCGGCGACGTCGACTACAAGGTGACGTTGAACGGTGACGCGGTGATCACCGGCGTCGACAACGCCGGCAACGTGTCCGACCCGGCGCTGTGCCTGGTGGCGCCGCCGCCGAAGTGACCCGTCGGCGGTGACGCGTCGGCCGCCGGGCCCGTCGAGGGTCCGGCGGCCGACTCGCGTACGGGTGGGCTCAGCCGGCCCGGCGGGGTGAGTCGAAGCGGCCGGCGCGGATCTCCCGCAACGCCCGGCGGCGGGTGTCGCCGCGCAGCGTGTCCACGTAGAGGCGGCCGGCGAGGTGGTCGGTCTCGTGTTGCAGGGCGCGGGCGAGGAACCCGGACCCGGTGATGGTCAGCGGTTCGCCGTGCTGGTCGAAGCCGTGGGCGGTGGCGTGCATGGCGCGCGGGGTCGGGAAGTACAGGCCGGGGATGGACAGGCAGCCCTCGTCGTCGTCCTGGAGTTCCTCGGACAGCTCCAGCGTGGGGTTGATCAGGTGGCCGCGGTGCCCGTCGGCGTCGTAGACGAACACCTGCGCGCTGACGCCGATCTGCGGTGCGGCGACGCCGGCCCGGCCGGGAGCGCCGAGCAGGGTGTCCATCAGGTCCGTGACCAGGGCGCGCAGGTCGGCGTCGAAGCTGGTCACCGGCTCGGCGGGGGTCCGCAGCACCGGGTCACCGATGATCCGGATGGGGCGCATCGTCATGCGGGCAAGATTATCGGTCGGATCCGGCGGCGGTCGCCGGCCCGCCGCCGTCGCCGGTGGGGCGGTCCCGGACGAGGACCTCGATGCCGTCGAGGATGCGGGCCAGGCCGAACTCGAACGCCCGCCGGGGGTCACCGGCGGCCTGGTACTCCTCCCCCGCCGCGGTGCCGACGCGGGCGGCGAGCGGGAACCGGCGCGGGTCGAGGGCCTTCTCCAGGTACGGGGCGTGCGCCGCCCACCACTGCTGCTCGGTCAGGCCGGTGCTCGCGGCGGCCTGGGCGGCCTCCACCGCGCTGCGGACCGCGCCGTGGACGAACCCGTCGACGAGCGTGACGACGGCGTCCATCTCCAGGTCGGTGAGGCCGATCCCGTCGACCGCGCGCAGTTCCTGCTCGTAGCGGGCGATCAGGTGGGGGCCCAGCGGCGGGCGGGTGGTGGCGACCTGCAACAGCCACGGATGCCGCAGGTAGCGGGCCCAGTTGTCCCGGGCCACCCGTTCCAGGCGGGCCCGCCAGCCGGCGGTCGGGTCGTCGGTCGCGGCGTCGACGGTCTCCCCGTAGACGGTGTCGAGCATGACGTCGAGGAGTTCGCCCTTGCCCGGCACGTACGTGTAGAGGCTCATCGTGCCCACGCCGAGGCGCTCGGCGACGCGCCGCATGGACAGGGCGGCGAGCCCTTCGGCGTCGGCGACCTCGATGGCCGCCCGGACGATGCGGTCGACGGACAGGTCGGGCCGGCCCTTGCGGCCGACCCGCTCCCGGGTGCGCCACAGCAGGGCGAGGCTGCGCGCCGGATCGCCGGTGCCGCTGTACTCGGTCGTCACCCGCTCACCTTACCGTCCGCCGTACCGTATGGTGTACGGTACGGCGTACGGGAACCGGGTTTCGAGGGGGTGCGGCATGCCAGTGAACGGGCCGACGATCGACGCCGAGGGGCTCCGCAAGCGCTACGGCGACATGCGGGCGCTGGACGGGCTGGACCTGACCGTCCCCGCCGGCGGGGTGTGCGGGCTGCTCGGCCCGAACGGTGCGGGCAAGACCACCGCGGTGCGGGTCCTCACCACCCTGCTGCGGCCGGACGCGGGCCGGGCCACCGTCGCCGGCGCCGACGTGCTGCGCCACCCGGACCGGGTCCGCGCGCGCATCGGGCTGGTCGGCCAGCACGCCGCCGTCGACGAGGTGCTCAGCGGCCGGCAGAACCTGGTGCTCTTCGCGCGCCTGCACCACCTGCCGGTGTCCCGGGCGCGGGCGCGGGCGGCGGACCTGCTCGACCGGTTCGACCTCGTCGACGCCGCCGACCGTCCGGTCGGCACGTACTCCGGCGGCATGCGCCGCCGCCTCGACCTGGCCGCCGGGCTGATCCTCGACCCGCCGGTGCTCGTCCTGGACGAGCCCACCACCGGGCTGGACCCGCGGGCCCGGGCGCAGGTGTGGGATGCCGTGCGCGGGCTCGCCGCGGCCGGCACGACCGTGCTGCTGACCACGCAGTACCTGGAGGAGGCCGACCAGTTGGCCGACACCCTCCGGGTCGTCGACCGGGGCCGGGTCATCGCCGCCGGCACCCCCGACCAGCTGAAGACCGCCCTCGGCGGTGACCGCGTCGACGTGGTGCTGTCCCGCCCCGACGACCTCGACCGGGCGGTACGCCTCGTCGGCGTCGCCGTCGGCGCGGCCCCCGACGTCGACCCGGCGGCGCTGCGGCTCAGCGTGCCCGTCCCGCAGCGGGTCACCGCCCTCGCCGCCGTGCTGCGGGCGCTCGACGACGCTGGGCTCGCCCCGGCGGACGTCGCGGTGCGCCGCCCCACCCTCGACGAGGTGTACCTGCGGCTCACCGCCCGGGACGCCCCCGACACCGACCGGACGGTGACCGCATGACGACCCTGCCCGCCCGGCGGCTGCGCTTCGCCGTCTCCGACAGCCTGGTGCTCACCGGCCGCGCGCTCGCGCACGCGGTCCGCCAACCGGTGCCGGTGCTCGTCGGCCTCCTCTTCCCGGTGCTGCTGGTGCTGATGTTCGGCTACCTGTTCGGCGGCGCGATGACCGTTCCCGGCGGCGGTGACTACCGGGAGTTCCTGCTGCCCGGCATGTTCGCCATGACGGTGGCCTTCGGCATCGAGGCCACCTACACGGCGGTGGCCAGCGACACCGCCCGGGGCGTCACCGACCGGTTCCGGACGCTGCCGATGGCGCCGTCGGCGGTGGTCACCGGCCGCGCCGCCGCCGACCTGCTCCACTCGGCGGCCGGCCTGGCCGTGATGCTCGCCTGCGGGCTGGCGGTCGGCTGGCAGTGGCGGGCCGGGCCGGCGCGGGCGCTGGCCGCGGTGGGGCTGCTCCTGCTGCTGCGGTTCGCGCTGATCTGGGTGGGCATCCACCTGGCGCTGGTGCTGCGCCGCCCCGAGTCGGTGGTGGCGCTGCAGATCCTGGTGTGGCCGGTCGGGTTCACCTCCAACGCGTTCGTCGCACCCGAGACGATGCCGGGCTGGCTCGCGGCGGTCGCCGAGTGGAACCCGCTGTCGGCCACCGTCGCGGCCTGCCGCGAGCTGTTCGGCAACCCGGGCTGGGGCGGCGACTCCTTCGCCGCGCAGCACGCCGTCGCCCTGGCGGTGGTGTGGCCGGTGCTGCTGATCGCCGTGTTCCTGCCCCTGTCGGTGCGCCGCTGGCGGCACCTCGGCCGGTGACGCCCCGGCACGCGCCGATCATGGAGTCGTGGTGGTCGTTTCGCCCTTTTCGCGGCCTTCAGCCGCACCACGACTCCATGATCGACGGGGCTAGGGCCGGGGCGCGGCGAGGGTGGCGCGGACCGGGGCGGTCTTCGCGGCGGCCTCGGCGACCTCGGCGTCGGGGTCGCTGCCCCAGGTGATGCCGCCGCCGGCCCACACGTGCAGCCGGTCGGCGTCGGCGGCGGCCGTGCGGATGGTCAGGCCCAGGTCGACCCGGCCGGGGGCGACCCAGCCGAGCGCGCCCATGCTGGCGCCCCGGCCCACCGGTTCCAGGGCGGCGATCCGCTCCAGGGCGGCGAGCTTCGGCGCGCCGGTGACCGACCCGCCGGGGCAGACGGCCCGGAGCAGGTCGGCCAGGCCGACGCCGTCGGCGACGGCCGCCGACACGGTGGACTCGGCCTGCCACAGGTCGCACCAGCGGCGGACGGCGAACAGCTCGTCCACCCGGACGCTGCCGGTGCGGGCGACACGGGCCAGGTCGTTGCGTTCCAGGTCCACGATCATGACGTGTTCGGCGCGTTCCTTCGCGCTGGCCAGCAGCTCGGCGCGGCCGGCGGCGGTGGCCGGCCGGGTGCCCTTGATGGGCCGGGTGAGCACCCGTCCGCCGGTGACCTCCACCAGGGTCTCCGGGGAGGCGCAGCCGATCGCCCAGCCGGCGCCGCTGAGGGTGCCGCCGTAGCGGGCGCCGGGCAGCGCGCCCAGGCGGGCGAGGGCCGGCAGCGGGTCGCCGGTGTAGGGGGCGGCGGCGTGTCCGACGAGGTTGACCTGGTAGACGTCGCCGCGGCCGATGGCGTCGCGGACGGCGCGGACGGTGCTGGCGTGTTGCCGCGGCGTCCAGCTCTCCGCCCAGTCGCCGAGCCACCAGCCGGCGGCCGGCCGGCGGGCGGGCGCGGGCACGTCGGCGTGCCGGTAGACGACGACGGCGACCTCGGGCAGCGCCGGTGCCGGGTTGGGGGCGCCGGCGGCGCCGCCGGCGATGGCCGCGCCGGCGGCGGCGGAGACGTACAGGGCGGCCCCGCACACCCCGTGGGGGCGGTGGGCGCGGGCCGGGCGGGCGAGGTCGTCCAGGTGGAGGCCGTGGGCGGCGAGGAAGTCCTGCGCGAGCGCGGCCGGGTCGCCGCCGTCGGCGGGCCGCCATTCCCAGCGGGCGGCCTCGGTGAGGGTACGGCGGCAGCCGGCCGGCGCCGCGGGGACATCGACCGCAATCCGTGGGAGCGTTTCCACGCCGTGTGGCCCTATCTGCCTCGTCCGTTCAGTGGATTTCGTGTCCCGCACGCGCGTACCTGCTCGATGCCGGCCACTTTCGCTTGGTACTGTGCGTCACTGGTCATGTGAACCATGACACAGTGCCCCCACAGTCCGGAGAACCCGATGTGCCAGCACCAACCCACCTGCCCCTCCGCCGAAGCGACCGACCGGGACGCCGCCCGGGTCCTCGCCTGCTTCCCTGAGCAGGGCTGGAGCCTGCTCTGCAACGGTGTCATCCTTTTTGAGGACACCGGCGAGCTGCTGCCCGACGGGCGCACCATCGCCCCGCACCGCGGCCCCGCCCGCCACGCCCTCGTCGCCTGACCGGCCACTCAGCGTCACGTTCCTGTTCACGTCGGCCCCAGGCTAGTCCCCCGGGCGGGGACCGGTGGCGGTGGAGTCGACGTGAGCGGCCGGGGCGGCCCACGACCGCCCCGGCGGCACCCTCGTCAGCTCTCGAAGGCCTCCGGTGCTGGGCACGAGCAGACCAGGTTCCGGTCGCCGTACGCGCCGTCGATGCGGCGCACCGGCGGCCAGTACTTCCCTACCCGCTCCTGGGCCGGGTAGGCGCCCACCGACCGCGGGTACGGGTGCGGCCACTCGTCGCCCGACACCATCGCCGCGGTGTGCGGCGCGTTGGCCAGCGGGTTGTCCCCGGCCGGCCACTCCCCCGACCCCACCTTGTCGATCTCCGCCCGGATCGCGATCATCGCGTCGCAGAACCGGTCCAGCTCGGCCAGGTCCTCGCTCTCGGTCGGCTCCACCATCAGCGTCCCCGCCACCGGGAACGACATCGTCGGCGCGTGGAACCCGTAGTCGATGAGCCGCTTGGCCACGTCGTCGACGCTCACCCCGGTCGCCTTCGTCAGCGGCCGCAGGTCCAGGATGCACTCGTGCGCGACGAGGCCCTTGTTGCCCGCGTACAGCACCGGGAAGTGCCCGCGCAGCCGCGCCGCCACGTAGTTCGCCGCGAGCACCGCCACCCCGGTGGCCCGGGTCAGCCCGGACGCGCCCATCATCCGCAGGTACGCCCACGGGATCGGCAGGATGCCCGCCGACCCGTACCGGGCCGCGGAGATCGCCGGCCGGCCGGCGGCGGCGGTGAGGGGGTCACCGGGCAGGAACGGCGCCAGGTGCGCGCGCACCGCCACCGGACCCACCCCGGGGCCGCCGCCGCCGTGCGGGATGCAGAACGTCTTGTGCAGGTTCAGGTGCGACACGTCCGCCCCGAACTTCCCGGGCTTGGCGAACCCGACCAGGGCGTTGAGGTTCGCCCCGTCCACGTACACCTGGCCGCCGGCGTCGTGGACCTTCGCGCACAGCGACGCGATACCCGTCTCGTAGACGCCGTGCGTCGACGGGTACGTCACCATGATCGCGGCGAGCGCGTCCCGGTGCTTGTCGATCTTCGTGTCGAGGTCGACCAGGTCGACGTTTCCGTCGGCGTCGCAGCCGACCACCACCACCCGCATACCCGCCATCACCGCCGACGCGGCGTTGGTGCCGTGCGCCGACGACGGGATCAGGCACACGTCCCGGTGGCTCTCGCCACGGGACCGGTGGTACGCCCGGATGGCCAGCAGGCCGGCCAGTTCGCCCTGCGACCCGGCGTTGGGCTGCACGCTGACCGCGTCGTAGCCGGTCACCTCGGCCAGCCAGCCCTCCAGCTGGGTGATCATCTCCCGGTAGCCGGCGGTCTGCGCGTCCGGCGCGAACGGGTGGATGTGCGCGAACTCCGCCCAGCTCACCGGCTCCATCTCGGTGGTGGCGTTGAGCTTCATCGTGCACGACCCCAGCGGGATCATCCCCCGGTCCAGGGCGTAGTCGAAGTCGGCCAGGCGCCGCAGGTAGCGCAGCATCGCCGTCTCCGAGTGGTGGGTGCGGAACACCGGGTGGGTGAGGAAGTCCGACGTGCGCGCCAGCGCCGCCGGCAGGGCGGCGTCCACGTCGCCGGCGTGCGCCGCCACCCCGAAGGCCGCCCACACCTTCTCCAGGTGCGCCGGCGTGGTGGTCTCGTCGCAGGAGATCCCGACCCGGTCGGCGTCGACGAGCCGCAGGTTCACGCCGCGCTGCGCGGCGGCCGCGACGACGTCGGCGGCCCGGCCGGGCACGGTCGCGGTGACGGTGTCGAAGAACGCGACGTCCGCGACGTCGACGCCGCCGGCGCGCAGCCCCGCCGCGAGCCGCGCGGCCGCCTCGTGGGTACGCGCCGCGATCGCCCGCAGCCCGTCCGGGCCGTGGTACACGGCGTACATGCCGGCCATCACGGCGAGGAGCACCTGCGCGGTGCAGATGTTGCTGGTGGCCTTCTCCCGCCGGATGTGCTGCTCACGGGTCTGCAACGCCAGCCGGTACGCCGGGTTGCCGTCGGCGTCCTTGGACACGCCGACCAGGCGGCCGGGCAGCATCCGCTCCAGGCCGGCGCGTACCGCCAGGTAGCCGGCGTGCGGCCCGCCGAACCCCATCGGTACGCCGAACCGCTGGGTGGTGCCGGCGGCGATGTCGGCGCCGATCTCGCCCGGCGGGCGCAGGAGGGTCAGCGCGAGCAGGTCCGCGGCCACGGTCACCAGCGCGCCGGCGGCGTGGGCGGCGTCGACCAGGCCGGAGTGGTCCCGCACCGCGCCGGACGCGCCCGGGTACTGCAGGTGCAGGCCGAAGAACTCCGTTGGCAGCTCGTCGGTGTCCAGGTCCACCACCCGCACCTCGATGCCGAGCGGCTCCGCCCGGCCGGTGAGCACCGCGACGGTCTGCGGCAGCGCGTCCGCGTCGACCACGTACACCGGGCTCTTGCTCTTCGACGCGCGGCGGGCGAGGGTCATCGCCTCGGCCGCGGCGGTGCCCTCGTCGAGCATGGAGGCGTTCGCGGTGGCCAGCCCGGTCAGGTCGGTGACCATCGTCTGGAAGTTCAGCAGCGCCTCGAGGCGGCCCTGGCTGATCTCCGGCTGGTACGGGGTGTACGCCGTGTACCAGGCCGGGTTCTCCAGCACGTTGCGGCGGATCACCGCCGGGGTGTGGGTGCCGTGGTAACCGAGGCCGATCATGGACACGGCGACGGTGTTGCGGGCGGCCAGGGCGCGCAGCTCGGCGAGCGCGTCGTGCTCGCTGGCCGGTTCCGGCAGGTCGAGGGTGCCGTGCCAGCGGATCACCTCGGGGATCGCCGCGTCCATCAGCTCGTCGATGGAGCCGTAGCCGACGACCTCCAGCATCCGGCGCTCGTCGTCCGGGTCGGGGCCGATGTGGCGGGCGGCGAACTGCTCTGCGGTCATGGGCTGCGCTCCCGGGGGCGAGGTCGACAGGTCGCCCTCCCCCTCTGTCGCGCCCACGGGCGCTCCACAGTGCCTGCCCACGCGGTCCTTTTGCCTGAGAGGTTCCGGGGAGGATTTGCCCCTTCGGCGCCGCCCCGGGTGGTTCCGGGCGGTCTCTCCCACGTGGGTGCTGCCGGCATGGTCAACGCTACCAGCGCGCAGGAATCCCGCGCCGCCGTCCCCCGGCCGCCGCGCCCCGGCTACGACGCGACCGGCGTCACACCCACCGGCACCGGCTCGGGCGGTGCGACGCGGTCGGCGAGCGCCGGCAGCAGCCGGCCCAGCGGGGCGTCCACCGTCAGCGCCGCGTACGCGTCGCCGCGGGTCGGGCCCTGGTTGACGATCGCCACCGGGATGCCCAGCTTCGCCGCCCGCAGCACGAACCGCCGCCCCGACATCACCGTCAACGACGACCCCAGCACCAGCAGCAGCCGCGCCGACTCCACCATCGCGAAGCAGCGGGCCACCCGCGCCGCGGGCACCGTCTCGCCGAAGAACACCACGTCCGGCTTCAGCATGCCGGTGCGGCACACCGCGCAGTCGACCGTCCGGAACCGGGCCACCGCCTCGTCGGCGAGATCCACGTCACCGTCCGGGTTGACCGCGGCCACCTGCGCGTCGAACCCCGGGTTGGCCTCGGTCAGCCGCCGGTCCAGTTCCTCCCGGGAGGTGCCGTTGCCGCAGTCCAGGCAGACCACCTCGTCGAGGCGGCCGTGCAACTCCACCACCCCGCCGCTGCCCGCCGCCGTGTGCAGGCCGTCGACGTTCTGCGTGATGATCCCGTCGACCAGGCCGGCGTGCTGCAGACGGGCCACCGCCCGGTGGCCGTCGTTCGGGGCGGCCCGGGCGATCGTCCGCCACCCCAGGTGGCTGCGCGCCCAGTAGCGCCGCCGCGCCGCCACGTCACCGGTGAACGCCTGGTACGTCATCGGGGTGTGCCGGCGGGCCGCGCCGCTGGGCCCCCGGTAGTCGGGGATGCCCGACTCGGTGGACAGGCCCGCCCCGCTGAGCACCACCACCCCACCGCCGCCGACCAGGCGCGCCAGGGGCTCGACCATCTCCTGCGTCACGTGACAATGCTGCCCCAACCCCCGCTCACCCGCCCACACACCGCCCCGGCGGACCCGGTCGACCAGGAAGGTCCGGCTGCGCCCACCGCCGACGGTCGACCTGGACCCGGCCGCGCCGGTCCGGCCGTCCACGCGGGGCCGCACGCCGCCCCGGGCCGGTAGGTTCGGCGGTATGCGTGTCGTCATCGCCGGGGGCCACGGCAAGATCGCCCGGCTGCTGGAACGGGAACTCGCCGGACGCGGCGACACCGCCGTCGGCCTCATCCGCAATCCGGACCACGCCGCCGCCCTCACCGCGGCCGGCGCCCACCCGGTGGTGTGCGACCTGGAACACGCGACGGTCGACACCGTCGCCGGCCACCTGCCCGGCGCCGACGCGGTCGTCTTCGCCGCCGGAGCGGGCCCCGGCAGCGGCGCCGCCCGCAAGGACACCGTCGACCGCGCCGCCGCCGTGCTCCTCGCCGACGCCGCCCAGGCCGCCGGCGTGCGCCGCTACCTGCTGGTCTCGTCGATGGGCGTCGAGGCGCCACCCGCGCCCGGCACCGACGCGGTGTGGGCGGCGTACCTGCGGGCCAAGAAGGCCGCCGAGGACGACGTCACCGGCCGCGACCTGGACTGGACGGTGCTGCGCCCCGGCCGGCTCACCGACGACGCACCCACCGGCCGGATCACCCTCGCCCGGCACGTCCCGCGCGGGGCCGTGACCCGCGCCGACGTCGCCCGCGTCCTCGTCGCCCTGCTGTATGCCCCCGACACCGCCGGCCGGATCCTCGAACTGGTCGACGGCGACACCCCGATCGGCGACGCGGTGCCGGCCGCCACCGGCCGCTGACCGTTCGCCCCGGAGTTGAGGGTTGCCCGCGCACCCCCGAGCGAACGCCCAGCAAAAGCCTCACAAAGCACGTCAATGAGAAAATTGAAGGTGTGAACGCCGACGAGATGACCCGCCACATCCTCGACACCTTCGACGGTGTCACCGCCCTCGAGGCCACCGGTGACACGTTCTTCATCTACGACCCGCACGGCGACCTCCCCGCGCAGCGGCAGCTCCCGTTCGCGACGATCGTCACCGGCGACCACTACGACACCGTGTCCGACCTGAACCGGCCGGGCGCCTACCGGCTCAACATCGGGCTCACCCGGGCCGGCTACACCACGCTGTTCGGCCCCGCCCCGTCCCGCCGGGACGAGCAGGGCGTCCTGGACACCGGCGTCGACTACGCGGCGACGGACACCCTGATGCCGCATCCGATCTACGCCTCCCAGCACTGGGTGAGCGTGGTCGATCCCGGCGACGCGACGCTGCCGGCCGTGCGCGCGCTGCTGGCCGAGGCGCACGGCTTCGCCGCCCGCAAGCACGCCAACCAGCGAACCCGACGCTCACCGGCCTGACACCGGACCCTGGCGTGGGGGCCGGCCGGACGCCGGACCCCACGCCGCGTCACCGCTGACCGTGGCGGGGCAACGCACCCTGCCCGGCGCCCGCACCGACCGCCGGACCGTCCTGCGCCAACCGCTGCATCGTCCGCGCCAGGTGCTCGCTGCCGTCGTCGAGGTGCCGCGCCGCCGCCTGCATGTGCGAGATCATCATCTCGCCGTAGATGCGCAGCGCCTCCCGCGCCGCCACCGAGTCGTCGAAGCTCGCCCCGGCCGACGCGCGGTACTCCTGCACCGCCCGCTCCGCCTCCTGCCGGGCCTCCTCCGCCGCGGCCCGCACGTAGCTCTCGTACTGCGCCCGGGCGTACTCGGCGACCCGCCGGGCGTAGTCGTGCGCCTGGGCGATGATCTGCTCGGCCTCCCGCTGCGCCGCCGACAGCAGGTTCACCTCCTTCGCCGCCGGCATCGCCGCCGCCGGCGCGCTCGGCAGCACCCCGTGCCGGTGCAGCTCCAGCTGGTCGTTGAGCCGCTCGTTCTCCGCCCGCAGGTGCGCGATCTGCGACGCCAGCAGATCCAGCTCGTCGGCCACCTGCACCCGGAACCGGTCCACGTCGGCGTTGTCGTAGCCCCGGCGGGTGAACGAGGCGGTGCCGAACTCCCACCGCCGCACCCGGTCCGCGGTCATCCGCACCTGCACACCACCGGAGACGTGCATACCGTCGTACCGGCTGATCTGGCTCGCGCTCACCGTATCCGCCCTTCGTCCGCCACTGCGGGGCTCGCGAGCTCACTCCTCGCGCTCACGGGACCTGCCTCTCATCCCCGGATGACGGGGTCGCCGCCTGCTGCACCGCCGTCCGCCACGACGGCCCGTACCAGTGCGCGCCCAACCCCTCGTGGTGCAGCTGGCCGGCGTGGTAGCCGGCGCGGCCCAGCGTCGTCACGGCGTGCGACACCATGTCGTCGGAGCCGCACACGTACACGTGCCGGGACCGCCAGTCGCCGTCGGCGAGGGCCCGGTCCACCGGGGACGTGAACGTCTCCGGGCGGCGCATGTCCACGCCCACCACGTAGGTCACCGACAGCCACGGGTGCGACGACGCCAGCTTGTCGATGGCGTCGCTGTCGTAGAACTCCGTCCGCGACCGCGCCCCCACGTACAGGTCGACCCGCCGCCGGGAACCCTCCGCCGTGACCTGCTCGACCAACGACTTCACCGGCGCCCAGCCGGTGCCGCCGGCCAGCAGCAGCAGGTCCGCCGACCCCGCCGAGGCCAGGGTCAGCCGGTCACCGACCGGCGACGACAGGTGGATCTGGTCGCCGGTCGTGCACCCGTACACCAGGCGGGACGACACCGCGCCGCCCGGCGCGGCCCGCACGTGCAGCTCCAGCGTGCCGTCGCTGCGGGGGGCGTTCGCCGGCGAGTAGTACCGCCACGACCGCACCGACGGGTGCGACACCCCGATCGACTGGCCGGGGGTGAACGGCAGCAGGTACTGCGGGCGCAACGTCAGCACCGCCACGTCGAACGCCCGCCGCTCGTGGCCGACGATCTCCGCCACCCACCACGGCGGGTTCACCGCCTCCGCCGCCTGCGCGCCGTCCATCATCACCTTCGACACCAGCCCGTACGCGCCGGCCCAGTCCTGGGCCAGTTCCTCGGTCCACTGGTCGGCCAGGAAGTGCCGCAACGTGGCCAGCAACGCCTCACCCACCGCCGGGTAGTGCTCGGCGCGGACGGCGAACTTGCGGTGGTCCGCGCCGAGGTCGGTGAGGAACCCGACCAGCCGGTCCACCTGGTCCACGTTCGACACGACGTGCCCCAGCGCGGTCACGAGCCGGTCCCGCTGCCCCGCCATGTTCGTCGGGAACATCTGGCGGGTCTCCGGGTGCGCCAGGAACAGCGTGGAATAGAAATAGAGCGGCACCTGGTCGCCGTGCGCGGCGACCAGGGACCAGCTCTGCTTGAGCCGGGCGACGTCCACGCTCAGACGCCCGCCCGGGTCCCGCCGGCCACCACCTGGTCCTGCACCTGGGCCAGCACCGCCTGCACGTCGGCGATGACGTCGCCCGGCACACCCAGCTCGGTCAGCGTGTCGGTGAGGTGGCCACCCACCAGGGCGTAGTGCGCCGGCGGGATGTTCAGCGGCTGGTGCGCCTCGGCCAGGCCGCGCCCGGCGTACTCGTTCGGCCCACCCAGCACCACGGTCAGCATCAGCACCATGTGCCGCCGCTGGGCCGGCATGTCCACATCGGTGAAGTAGCCGGCCAGCTCCGGGTCGGCCAGGACCTTGTCGTAGAACACATCCACCGCCGCCTTCACGGAACTGGCGCCGCCGATGCGCTCGTAGTGGGAGGTGGGGGCGGTCTCTTCGGTAACCGTCACGGTCGATTCCTTCCGTGCTGAGGGGGCTCGCGCTGGGGTCGGCGCGCAAGGGGTCACGCCCACCCGCTCCGGCGCGTCGTCCACAGTCGGCGCCAGCGCCAAGGTGGGCCGTGACGGACCATAGCGCGTCGCACGCGCCCGGTCACGGCCGGCCTATCGGATTGCTGACAACAGTCGGCCACGGAGCGTGATATAACGCCCCTGGTCGGTCGACAGTGGGCGATCACACGGACGCGCAGCGTCATCGACCCGCGTCACCCTCCACCGTGGACGTGGCATTCCCACCAACCGCAACTCACGGCGTCACCGGCCGGTTCCCCCACCGAGCACCGCCGCCGGCCGCCCACAGAACCGCCCCCGGGCCAACCCCGCGCGCCCGCCAGCGACAACCCGCAGTAGTCCCCACACACGGAAACGCCCGGGCGCGTCACACACGCCCGGGCGTACACCCACACCTCGCGGAGAACCGTCAACCCGCCCGGCGCCGCGCCCGACGCGCCGCCAACTCGTCACCGACCACATCCTCGGCCACCGGAGCCACCGGCTCCGCCCCCGCCGGCTCCCCGCCGGCCGGCTCCGACGGCAGATGCGACAACGACCCCAGGATCTCCTTGAACGCGCCACCGATCGCGATGCCAAACACCCCCTGGCCACCCTGCAACAGGTCGACCACCTCCTCCGGCGACCGGCACTCGTACACCGTCGTCCCGTCCGAGATCAACGTGATGCCCGCCAGGTCCTCCACACCCCGCGACCGCAACGCCTCGATCGCCTTCCGGATGTTCTGCAAGGACACCCCGGCGTCCAGCAACCGCTTCACGACCTTCAGCACCACCAGGTCCCGGAACGAGTACAACCGCTGCGTCCCCGAACCCGACGCGTCCCGCACACTCGGCACCACCAGACCCGTCCGAGCCCAGTAGTCCAACTGCCGGTAGCTGATACCCACCGCGTGGCACGCCGTCACACCCCGGTAGCCCACCGCGCCGTCACCGTCCGTCGCCGGCAGCGGCGCACCCTGTTCCGTACCCGAATCGGGATCCCGCGGCTCCTGCATCCGGACAACCTCCCCGCCCGTGCGGTGACACGTCGACTCCGGGACGCGCACCCCTCGATACGGCAACCCTAACGCCGCACCGGACGGTTACCACGCAACGACAGCCTCGACACGCCGCAGCCACCACACCACCACAGCCGCCGTCACACAACGTGACGACCGGATGGTCGCGGTCAGCCGGCGAAATCCTCCGGACGCACCTGCTCCAGGAACTCGCGGAACTTCTCCACCTCGTCCTCCTGCTCGTCCGGAATCACGATCCCGGCCTCACTGAGAACCTCCTCGGCACAACGAATGGGCGCACCCACCCGCAACGCCAACGCGATGGAATCACTCGGCCGCGCCGACACCCGCACCCCGTCACCGATCAACAGGTCGGCGTAGAACACGTTCTCCTTCAACTCCGTGATCTCCACCGCCCGCAACGGCGCCTTCAACGCCGCCAACACATCCCGCAGAAGATCATGCGTCAACGGGCGGGCCGGCTTGACCCCCTGCTGCTCGTAGGCGATCGCCGTAGCCTCGACCGCGCCGATCCAGATCGGCAGATAGCGGTCCCCCTCGACCTCCCTGAGCAGGACGATCGGCTGGTTGCTCGGCAGCTCCACCCGAACCCCGACCACGCTCAGCTCGCGCACCGCCGCCTCCGTGTCGTTGTCACCTACGCCGCACCGCGCCCTCTCCTGCACGGTACACGGACCGCGACACGGCCGTCCCACGCGCTGCAAGCGCCACGCCCGCGCCAGAAAGGGGTTACCCCGGCAAGCCTACGGCACGCTTCCCCGCACAGATCTTTCCGCACGGACCCCGTCACCGGCCCAACGTCGACCGCAACCCCACCCGCACCAACGCCGCGTGCAACTGCTGCGACAACGCCACCAACTCCCGCGCCGTCTCCGCCGCCCGCGCCCGCGCCGCCGGATCACTCTGCCGCGCCAACGGCGCCACCAACTGCGCGAACAGACCCACCTCACGGTCCGCCGCCGACCGATACCCCCGCACGTGCCGCGGCTCCAACCCGTACGCCGCCAGACCCGCCACCGCCCGAGCGATGATCAACGCGTCCCCGTCGTACCAACCCGGCGGATCCGACACCACCACACCGAGCCGCTCCAACTCCACCAACGTCGACTCGTCGAGCCCGCTCCGCGCCACCAACTCGGCCCGGCCCAGCCGCACCTCCGGCGACTCGACCTCCGCCTCCCGCCCCGGCACCTCACCACCGGGACCCACCGCCACCAACTGCGGCCGCGACCGACCCGGCGGCTCACCCGTCGCGTCCCACTCCGCCAACTGCTCACGGATCACCCGCAACGGCAGGAACTGGTCCCGCTGGGCGGTCAGCACGAACCGCAGCCGAGCCACGTCGTCCCAGCTGTACTTCCGGTACCCCGCCGCCGTCCGCTGCGGCTCCACGAGACCCTCAGCCTCGAGGAACCGCAGCTTCGACAACGTCGTGTCCGGAAAATCCACCCGCAACTGGGCCAGCACCTCGCCGATACTCATCAACGGCTGCGTACGGGCCGACCCCGGCGCGGCGGAGGCCGCAGGCTCGTTCACCCCCGGCCGGCCTCCTCCTCCGGGCGCGGACCGGCGATGAACACCACCCGGAACTTACCGATCTGCACCTCGTCACCGTTGCTCAACGTGGCCGCCTCGACCCGCTCACGATTCACGTACGTGCCGTTCAGGCTTCCCACGTCCCGCACCGTGAACGTCCCACCGTCCCGGTGGAACTCGGCGTGCCGCCGCGACACCGTCACGTCATCGAGGAAGATGTCACTGTCGGGATGCCGCCCACTCGTCGTCACATCGTGGTCCAACAGGAACCGGGCACCCGCGTTCGGACCCCGCCGGACCACCAGCAGCGCCATCCCCGGCGGCAACGAACCGGACATCCGGCTCGGCACCACATCGGTGTCCGGCCCCTCCAGGACCTCGTCGAGCGAACCGAGATTGAGCGTCGAAGTGACGTCGAGCGGGGGGAACTCGTCGTCTGGGCGCGTCATGGGACCACCTCACGGATCAGTTGCGTCGGCGCACGGGAATGGCGGGTCTGGCCGCCGGGCACTCTCTCACCCGGCGGCTGGCTCCCCCTGCCAGGGAAGGCAATTCCGCAACGCTCAACTATCGGATTCTCGGTCGACTGGGCGAGCCTAGCCAGCGCCGAAATGCAGGGCAACCGGACGCGCGGACCAACCGCCGCACCGGCAACGGACACACTCAGCTCTCGGTGAGCTCGCGGTACGCACCCGCCGACAGCAGCCCGTCCACCGCCGCCGGATCGTCCGGAGTGATCTCCACCAACCAACCCGCACCGTACGGATCAGTGTTGATCACCTCGGGAGTGTCGCCGAGCGCCTCGTTGCGCGCCGACACCGTCCCACTGAGCGGTGCGTAGATCTCCGACACGCTCTTCGTCGACTCGATCTCACCCAACGACTCACCAGCCGTCACCACCGCGCCCGCCTCAGGCAGCTGGACGTACACGATGTCACCCAGCGCGTCCTGCGCGAAGTGGGTGATGCCGACCCGGACAGCACCGTCGCCACCACCCGCCACCCACTCGTGCTCGGCGGTATACCGCAGATCCTCAGGAATCACCAGACGCGTCCTTCATCCCATCGGTGCACCGGCCCCCAAGGGAAACCGGCGCCGGCCGCGCCGGTCAGGAGACCGGACGGGCGTGTTCCAGCTTGATCGGCGCGTGCAGCGCCGAAACCTCGGCAGCCTCACGATCCTCGACGATCACCGTACCGCCGTCACCCGCGACCGTCGCCACCACCCCGCCCGGAATGTTCAACGCCGTACGCATGGTCGCCGGATCCCCGATCACCGTGATCGTGTACGGCCCCGTCAACCGCCGCCCGTCCACGATCAACGACCCGTTCTCCCCGTCCAGGAAGAACGTCGACGCGATGATCCGCACCGTCGCCCGATCACCGCCGGAAATCTGCATCGCCTCCGCGCCCGCGCCCCGCAACTCCTGCACCGCGTCCAGCACCCGCGACGCCGAGATCGGCTTCCCACCACCGGCCTCGAACCGCACCGACAACCCCGGCCCCGTCGCCGGCAGCGTCCCCGCCAGGATGCCCAGCTCGTCCGCCCGCCGGCTCGCCTCCTCCAACGCCGCCTGCCGACCCTGCTCACCCGAGCGCAACTGCCGCTGGCTCTCCTCCAACGTCGCGATGTCCTGCCGCAGCCGAACATCCCGCGCGTTAAGGTCGTACAGAATCCGCACCAGGTCCTCCTGGCGCGCCGCCGACGTCGTCGGATCCGCCGACGTCGTCCGCAGCTGCTCCACCAGCGTGAACCCCAGCAACGCCAGCAGCACCGCGATCATCAGCGCCGCCGAACTCATCCGCCGCCCCGCACCGGCCGGTGCCCCAGCGGCCGCCCCGTCCCCGCCGGCCGGCTCCGCCGTCGACAGATTCACCGTCGGCTCACCACCGTCCCGCGCCGCCGGCTCCTCCCCCGGGGCGGCCTCCGGCGCCAGCGGGCTCAACTCGTCCGGATCCGGCGCGTCCGGCCGCGGATCCGGCTCCCCCGCCGGACCCGACGGACGCCGCGGATCCGCCGGCTGCGGCCAACCGGTGCCCGTCTCGGTGTGCTCGTCGCTGCTCATCACAGACAACCTACGCCCGGAACAGGTGCCGGCGGATCGCCGCCACGTTCCCGAAGATCCGCACCCCCAGCACGACCACCACACCCGTCGACAGCTGGCTGCCCACGCCCAACTGGTCCCCCAGATACACGATCAGACCGGCCACCAGCACGTTCGAGATGAACGACACCACGAACTGCTTGTCGTCGAAGATCCGATCCAGCTTGGCCCGCACCCCGCCGAACACCGCGTCCAACGCCGCCACCACGGCGATCGGCAGGTACGGCTGCAACGCCGCCGGGACCGTCGGGTCGAGCCACAACCCGAGCCCCACACCCGCGAGCAACGCCAACACCGCGATCATCGACTACCTCCGGAGGGGGTGGGAGACGTCCCCGAACCGGACGCCCCCGGACTGACCGACCGACCCGACGGCGTCGGACTCGGGCTGGCCGGCGGCTGCGCGTAGCGTAGCCGCGGCTCCGGCGCGGCCGGCAACGTGAGGTCCTCGGCGTCGCGGATCCCGAACGACAAGCCCGTGTCCTCGGCGACCTTCCGCATCGTCGACGCGCTCCGGCCCCGCTCGTACCGCTCCCGCATCTCCTCCGGCCCGATCGCCGACACCTCGTACGGCCCCGTCACGGGCCGGAAGTCCACCAGGATCGCCTGCCCCGCCTGCCGGATCGTCGACGTCGCCGTCAACCGCTGACCGTTGATCGCGATCGCCTCCGCGCCCGCCGCCCACAGGTCGTTCGCGACCCCCTGCAGGTCGGTGTAGATCACCTTCGACGGCCCCACGTCCGCGTCGGGCACCGCGTCCTCGTCCGGCGGCGCGTCCGCCAGCCGCACCACGACGCCGTCACCGCGCACCCGGCCCAGCCCGGTGCCCGCCTCGAGGTTCCGCAGCCGCGCCGCCTCCGAACCGCCCAGCGCGGCGGCCCGCAGCCGGGCCACCTCCGCCCGCAGCGCGTCAGCCCGCTCGGACAGGTCGTCGGTCTCGCTCTCCCGCTGCTTGATCTGCTGCACCAGACCCTCCCGGGCCTGGGTACGTCCCGGCGCCTCCGCCACCGTCTGCCGGTACGCCACCGCGAACAGGAAACCCAGCACCAGCAGGACGACCAGGCTCACCGACCGCGCCGACCACTGCCGCCAGCTCGCCGGCGGCGCCTCCCGCCGGCGCTCGGCCGCGTCCGCGTACCCCGGATCGAGCGGGTTGCGGAACAGTTCGGTCAGGAAGTCCGGCGCGTACACCCGCGCCGTGCGCTCCGGGCGCTCCGTCGGCGTGCCGGTCATCGCCTCGCCTCCCGCACCAGCCGGTACGCCTGCACCACGTACATCCCGCCGGCCACCCAGTAGAGCACCAGACCCCACCACGCCAGCCCCCAACCGATGGCGCCGGCCGCCGTCGCCGCGGCCGGTACCGCCGCCGCGAGCAGCAGGATCGGGAACGCGGCCAGCAGCAGGAACGTCGCCGTCTTGCCGACGTAGTGCACCGGCGGCGGCCCGTACCCGTGGCGCCGCAGCACGGCGAGCGAGCCCAGCAGGAGCACCTCCCGGGCCAGCAGTGCCACCGTGAACTGCCACGGCACCACCTCGCGGGCGGTGAACGCCAGCAGCGTGGCCAGGATGTAGAGCCGGTCGGCGAGCGGGTCCAGCAGCTCGCCCAAGCGGCTCACCTGGCCGAGCCGGCGGGCGATCCAGCCGTCCACCCAGTCGGTGGTGCCGCCGACGGCCAGCACCACGATCGCGGCCACGTCGGCGCGCGGCACCAGCAGCAGGTACAGGAACAACGGGACGCCGAGCAGCCGGATGAAGCTGATCAGGTTGGGCAGGGTGAGGATCTGGTCGCCCGAATCGGCGGAGGCTCGCGGATGCCCTGCCCGAGCCGGCCGACGCGACACCGAACCTCCTCCGCGACGCGCTCCGGCGCCCGGCCGTGATCGGACGGTGCGGAGGCTCGTACGCACTGTCGGGCCGGCTGTCGCCGGCTCCCCCTGCGGCCCCGGGCCCGGGGCCGACTTCCGACGCGGCCCGTGATCACGTGGGATCACGGGCCGGGCGAGTTGCGCTGCCACTATATCCGCCCTGTCGCGGGCTTCCCGGTGTCCGGTGCCGTCCTCGCCGCGCATTCCAGCGGTGTGGTGTAGGCCACATCGCGCAAGGCGTCCTAGGAAGCTAGATGACGCCGGGATCAGGCCGAGCGGGCGGCCACCCCCGGTGCCGGTTCGGGAGCCGAGGCCGCGGCCCGGCTGAACGCCAGCAGCGCGACGAGCAGCTCCTGCTGCACCCGGCCGGGCATCCGGTCGAGGACCGCCTGCACGGCGCGGTGCCGGCGCTCCTTCACGTCGCAGAGCAGCGCCTCCGCGGCGGGCGTCGGCACCAGCCGCACCTCCCGCCGGTCGTGCGGATCCCCCACCCGCCGCAGCAGGCCGGTAGCCTCCAGCCGGTCGCACAACCGGCTCGCCGACGACGGTACGACGTCCAGCAGCTCCGCCAGCCCGTTGACGTTGGTGTCCGGTCGGCTGCTGAGCAGCGACAGCACGCGCAGCTGCGTGGGCGAGACGGCCAGCTGCTGCCGGGAGACCGCCGAGTCCAGCACACCGATGAGGGCCTCGGCCGCCCCGTCGATGGCCGCCGCCAGATCCGGAGAACGCTCCACCCGCTGTCTCCTGCGATTGTCCCGCTCGGGTCGACGCCGCCGTCGCGGCGACCGCCCTCATTCCACGTCCCTGCCGGAACCGCGCCAGTCCAGGCAGACCACCACCGCGTCGTCCCGCAGGTCCGCGTCGTCGTGCCAGGCGCGCAGCTCGCGCATCACCGTACCAACCGCCTCCGGTGGCGGTTGCAACCGCGCCGCGCGCATCGCCCGGCCCATCGCCCGGTCCCCGTACCGGCCGCGCCCGGCCGGTACGGCCGCCCACACGCCGTCGCTGACCACGAACAGCCGGTCCCCCGGTTCCAGGTCGACCTCCTGCACGTCGTAGCGGGTCTCGGCGAACATGCCCAGCGGCAGCTGCTGCTCCAGGCTGATCGGGGTGAGCGCGCCGCCGCGCAGGCGCAGCAGGTGCGGAGAGCCGGCGTCGACCGCCCGCAGCCGGCCGGTGGCGGTGTCCAGCTCCAGCAGCAGCGTGGCGACGTGCCGCGCGCCCCGATGCTGGTGGAAGACGGTGTCCGAGGCCAACTCCGCCTGCTCCACCAGGCTCTCGCCGGAGCGGCGCGCGTTGCGCAGGGCGTTCACCGTCACGGCGGTGAGCACCGCCGCCGCGAGTCCGACGCCGTGACCGTCCAGCACCGTCACGGTCAGCCGGTCACCGTCCACCGACCAGTCGAAGTGGTCACCGCCCACCGTATACGCCGGCTCCAACTGGCCGGCGAGCTGGAACGCGTCGTGGCTCATGCTGCGGGCGGGCAGCAGCTCCCACTGCAACTCGGCGGCCATGCTCAGGCGCTCGCGCCGGCGGGCCCGGTGGTAGCGGTCGGTCCCGCGGTCCGCCGCCCGCAACGCCGTCGCCAGCTCCCCCGCGATCTCCAGCGCCTGGCCGACCACCTCGGGGCCGGCCGGGCCCGGCAGCTCGACCAGCAGCACACCGATCCGGTCCCCCCACGCCGTCAGGGGCAGGTACCACCGGCACCGGCCCGCCGCGTCCTCCTCGCTGATCGCCTGCTGGCTGCTGAAGCACCGCCGCGCCAGCCCCCGCCGGTCGGGTGGGCCGCCGTCGGGCCGGTCCGCGTCGCCCACCGGCCACAGCCCGCCCAGGCGGTAGTCGGCGATGAGCACCTCCGTGCGCGTCGCGCCGAGCCCGGAACGGATCGTCCGGTCGGCGGCCTCCACCAGCCGGTCCGGCGGGGCCGCACGAAGCGCGCGCGACACCAGACCAACCGGGTCCGACATGATTCCCTCCGACAACACTTGCAGCAGGGCAAGCATCATACGGAGACGGTCGCCCGTCGCCGCGCCCGGCATCGACGCGACCGGACGGCACCGTCACGACCTGGGAATTCAGTCCGCCCCGCGCACGGCCACCCCGCCGTGGAAGGCGTCCGGCACCGCCGCCGGCGTCCCCTCGGGCCGCCAGTGCGTGATCGGCCCGATCCCGTCGGCGGTGGGGGTCCACCGGCCGAGCAGCGGGCGGAACGCCGCCGGCGCCCGCATCCGGAAGGCCGGCCCCATCATCGCCAGCGCCTGCGGGTACGCGGCCAGCTCCTCGGTGTCGAAGTCCACCGCGAGCAGGCTGCCCGGTGCCGTCGCCGCGTACAGCTCGTCGAGGGTGCGGGCCAGCGTCCCGTCGTCCAGGAACGCGGCCAGCCCCAGGAAGACCACCCCGACCGGCCTCCTCCCCCACCCCGGCACGAACCGGTGCAGCTGCGCCGGGTCGACGGTGCCGATGTCCGTCGCGTCGCCGAACCCGTAGCCGGCCCGGTCGCTGTCGGCCAGGATCCGCTGGCCGAGCCGGATGGTGACCGGGTCGACGTCGGTGTAGAGCACCGTCGCGTCGGGAACGGCCTCGTGCACGTTGCCCCTCGTGGGCACCCCCGCCCCGAAGACCAGGAACCCGTCCACCCCCTCGGCGGCCATCGCCCGCACCGCCCGGCCGAGGAAGGCCCGCAGCTCCCGGAACACCGGCGCGCACGGCCCGTACGCCGACTCGAACGCGCGGGCGGCGGCGACGTCGACCGGGAAGTGGTGCTCCCCGCCGAGCCAGTGGTCGATCATCCGTGCGGTGCTCGGCTGGTCCGGTTCCGGTTCCTCAACCATCGACGACGCTCCCTCCCCGGTGGTCGTCGCCCAGCGTACCGACCGTCCAGTGCGGGCGGTATCGCCGCGCAACCGCCCGGTGACCGGGATACTGACCCCGGAGGTGAGCGGGGTGAACTCGGCCAACGGCGCGGCGGTGGTGGTCGGCGTGGACGGGTCGGAGCAGGCCCTGCGGGCCGTCCGCCTGGCGGCCGTCGAGGCGGCCCGCCGCAACCGTCCACTGCGTGTCGTCCACGGATTCATCTGGCCGCTGCTGCACGTACCGGTGGACGCGCCGCCCGGCGGCCCGCCCGGCGCGGGCATCCGCCACCAGGCCGAGCAGCTGGTCGCCGCGGCCGTCGCCGAGGCCGAGGCGACCGTACCGGACCTGCGCGTGTCCGGGGAGATCATCGACGGGGAGGCTGCCGCGGTCCTGCTCGGCGAGTCCCCGACCGCCGTGATGATCGTGCTCGGCGACCGCGGGCTCGGCGGGTTCGCGGCCCTGGTGGTCGGCTCCGTCGCGGTGCAGGTCGCCACGTACGCCGACTGCCCGGTCCTGGTCGCCCGCGGCAGCGACCACCCCGACGGACCGGTCGTGGTGGGCGTGGACGGTTCCGAGGTGTCCCGCCTGGCCGTCGAGTTCGCGGCGGAGGAGGCAGCGCTGCGCGACGCCGAACTGGTCGCGCTGCACGCCTACCGGCACCCGGTCTCCGCCGGCCCCGGCGACATGCAACCCCTGGTGTACGACGAGAGCGAACTGCGCGACGAGGAGCAGCGGGTGCTCGCCGAATCCCTCACGGGGCTCGGCGACCGGTGGCCGGACCTGACCATCCGCCGGGCGACCACCCGGGGCCGCCCGGCGCGGATGCTCACCGAGGCGTCCCGCCAGGCGCAGCTGCTGGTGGTCGGCGGGCAGGGCCACAGCGAGCTGGCCGGCCTGCTGCTGGGCTCGGTGAGCCACTCGGTGCTGCACCACGCCGACTGCCCGGTCGCCGTCGTCCGCGCGCCCCGCTGACCGGCCCGGCACCGCGCCGTCGGCACCGGCCCTGGGCACGGTTGGCCGGCGCGCCGACGGGTAGACCAGCCCGGTACGCCAACGGCGAGGACGACCGGAGGAGGCAGCGATGCCAGGACCACGGCCGGGGAGCAACGCGTACGACAAGCAGCGCGCGCGCATCCGGGACGCGATCGACGATTCCGGACGGCGGGTGTCGGACCGGAAGGCGAACGAGGTCGCCAACCGGATCCTCCAGCAGGACCGGGGCCAGCGGGGTGTGGTCCGCGGTGACCGGATCTACGGCCCGAAGAGCGAGCGGGAAGCCGGCGACCCCACGTGAGAGCGGTGGACCTGGTCGACGGGGCGATCGCCGGCGCGGTCGGCAGCAGCGCCCTGAACGCGGTCGGCTTCCTGGACATGACGCTGCGGGCCCGACCGGCCAGCAGCACCCCGGAGGAGAGCGCCCGCCGCCTCGCCCAGATGACGCACGTCGACCTCGGGCCCGAGGACCGGGCGGCCAACCGCCGCTCGGGGCTCGGCCCCCTGCTCGGCTACGGTCTGGGTCTCACCGCCGGGATCGGGTTCGCTCTGCTGGCCCGTGGCCGGCGCATGCCGCTGCCACTGGCCAGCGGGGTGCTCGGCGGCGGGGTGATGACGATGTCGGACGGGTCGTTGACCGCGCTCGGCATCACCGACCCGCGCACCTGGAGCCGTACCGACTGGCTGTCCGACATCATTCCGCACCTGGCGTTCGGCGTGGCGGCGGCCGCAACCTGGAACCGGCTCCGGTCGCCGCGCGGCTGACCCGGAACGCGTTCGCGCCGCCCGTCCCTGGTGGGAACGGGCGGCGCGAGCCTGTGGTCGGCGGTCAGCTCTCGTCCTCGGCCACCGGTTCCGACGCAGGGCCGTACGGCGAGACCTGTCCCTTGGGCACCGGACGTCCCTCGTCGCCTCGGGAGGAGCCCCGGTTGAGCGGATGACCCGTCGGCTTCGGACCCTTGCTGTCCTGGCTGGTCGCGCCCTTGTTGTTGCGCCGGAACTCCTCCTGCTGCGGGTTCACCACGAGCCTCTCCTTCCGGGTGGGCGACAGCGCACGGCGTACGCCGCCTCCCCGATCGGGTACCCGCAGCCACCGGCCCCATGCCGGGCCGATGCCGTCGCCCCCGGACAGGGCTAACCCGACGCCGGCCGGGTACGTCCCGGCGGTGGGCGACGACCGAAGGACGGCACGGGTGCTGCTGGAGCGGCGCGGGCACACGTACGCCGAGGAGGCCGGTATCCGGTTGGCCGACCGGCCAGGGCCGCTCTACCAGCTGCTGGTGCTCGCCACCCTGCTGAGCACCCGGATCCGGGCGTGCGTGGCGGTGGCCGCCGCCCGGGAGCTCTTCGCCGCCGGCTACCGCACGCCGCAGGCGATGGAGGCGGCGAGCTGGCAGGACCGGGTCGACGCCCTCGGTCGGGGTCACTACCGCCGCTACGACGAGCGGACCGCCACGATGCTCGGCAACGGCGCGCGGGTCTGCCTGGACCGCTGGCACGGGGACCTGCGCCGGATGCACCGCGAGGGGCAGGGGCAGCCGGCCCGGCTGCGCCGCCTGCTGACCGAGTTCCCCGGCATCGGGCCCACCGGGGCGGACATCTTCCTGCGCGAGGCGCAGGCGGTGTGGCCGGACCTGCGCCCGTACGCCGACCGGCGCACGCTGAGCGGGGCGGAGCGGCTGGGCCTGCCCCACAGCCCCGAGCGGCTCGCCGGGCTGGTCGACGACGCGGACTTCGGCCGCCTCGCGTCGGCCCTCGTCCGGGTGGCGCTCGGCGAGGAGTCCGCCGGGGAGGTCGCGCGGGCGGCGGGCCGCTGAGCCCTCGGCGTGGACGCCGGCGACTCACTTCGCCGCGTTGTTCCCCGGCTTGGTCAGGTGCCACACGAGCAGGGCAGCGAGCACGGCGAGCACCACCAGGCCGCCGGAGATCCCCTCCCCGTCCTCGGGGTCGCTGCCGGTGGTCCCGAAGTAGATCACCGCGAGCCCGGCCAGCACCGTGACGGCGGTGCGCAATCCTCGGTCCTTCACGTTCAGCGACAGTAGCCAAGCAGTGGGGGCGAAGGAGGCTGAACGGCGCATTTCCCACCGATCGGGGACTCAGTCGACTTCCAGGTCGTCCAGCGAGATCTTGTGGCTCATCAGCCACCGGGCCAGCGCCGTCATCCCGAACAGCCACAGCGGCGCGGACTCGGTGGTGCCGTTGGTGGCGAAGATCGCGAAGCGCAGGTCCGGCGCCCGGTACGCCTCGATCCGCCACCGGTGCTGCTTGTCCCGCCAGACCGCCGAAGGGTCCATGGCCCGACGCTAGGCGATCCCACCCCCGCCGGGGCCGGTTACGTCCGCTCCGGCCGGGTCGGCTGGAGAACGGCCGGGCCGGGGTGCCACGGCGGGCCGCTACCGCTCGACGACGATCCGGCTGTCGCCCGGCAGCCGGCGGGTCGCGCCCCGCCGGTCCAGCAGCTCCAGCAGGGGTACGGCCACCCGCCGGGTCGTGTCCAGCGCCTGCCGCGCCGTGCTGAGGGTGAACGGCTGCGGCAACCCGGCGAGCACGCGGACGGCGTCGTCGAGCGCACCGGGCAGCAGCACGACGTTGTCGGCCAGCCGCAGCAGTGCTCCCGCCCGTACCGCGGCGCCGATCTCACGAGGCCCCAGCCCCAAATCGGCGAGGTGGTCCGCCTCCGGGGCCCGGAACGGGTGCGCGGCGCACGCGGCGCGGACCCGCGCGACGGCACGAGCCACCGGCTCGGGCAACGCGTCGGCCGGCGCGGCGGTGACCCGCCCCGCGTGCAGCCGCAGCGGGGGCCGCACCAGGGCGGCGACCAGCGCCCGGTCGGGCAGGTCGAGGCGCTGGCGCAACAGCTCGACCGGGGCACCGGGGTCCAGCGGATGCGCGGTGGCGTACCGGTCGACCTCCTCGGCGAGGCGGGTGCCGAGCCGTCGCCAGTGCCCGGGGTCGGCCAGCCAGTCCCCGGCGACCGGCCGGCCCGCCGGGGCCACGCCCATCCGGGTGAGGTCACCGGCGCGGGCCAGCCCCCGGCGGCGCAACTCGCCGGCGAGGTCGGGGCGACCGTCCAGAGTGGCCAGCACGGCCGCCCGGGCGGCGGCCGCGCCGCGACGGCGCAGCGGCGGAGGCGCGACGTCCAGCACGGTCACGCCGCCGGCGACGTGGTGGCGGCCCGGGTCGCGCAGCAGCGCCCGGTCCCCGACCAGCAGCGGCAGCGGACGGGCCAGCCGCAGCCGGGCGGTGTCCGCGCCGAGCGGGCGGACCCGGGCGGGCACGGCGGCGGACCCGACGTGCAGGGTGAGGGCGGTCGGCAGGTCGGCGGCCGGGTCACCGGCCACCCGGACGTCCAGCAGGTCGGTGCGGCGGAACCGGCCCGCCGAGAGCAGGGCGTCGCCCCGACCCAGCCGCTCGCGGGGCGTGCCGCGCAGGTTGACCGCCACCCGGGCGACGGAGGCGACCGCGTCGCGGGCGGTGCCGAGGGAGTGCAGCCCGCGTACCCGGACCACCTCACCGGTCGCGGCCAGCTCCAGCTCGTCGCCGACGACGAGCCGGCCGGCGCCCAGGGTGCCGGTCACCACGGTCCCGCTGCCCCGCACGGTGAAGCTACGGTCCACCCAGAGCCGCACCGGCGCGTCCGCCGCGGGGGCGGGCAGCGTGCCGGCCAGCCGGTCCAGGGCCGCCCTGAGCTCCGGCAGCCCGGCGCCGGTCACCGCACTCACCGCCACCGCGTCGACGGAGCGCAGCGAGGTGCCGGCGAGCCGGTGCCGCGCCTGCGCCAACGCCGGCCCCGGATCGGCCAGGTCCGCGCGGGTCACCACCAGCAGCCCGTACGACACGCCGAGCGCGTCCAGCGCCGCCAGGTGCTCGGCCGACTGGGGCATCCAGCCCTCGTCGGCCGCGACGACGACCAGCGCCGCCGGCACCGGGCCGACCCCGGCGAGCATGTTCGGCACGAACCGCTCGTGCCCCGGCACGTCGACGAACGCGACCGTCCGCCCGGACGGCAGGGCGGTCCACGCGAACCCGAGGTCGATGGTCATGCCCCGGCGGCGCTCCTCGGCCCACCGGTCCGGCTCCATGCCCGTCAGCGCCCGCACCAGCGTCGACTTGCCGTGGTCGACGTGCCCGGCGGTGGCCACCACGAACATGCTCAGCCGTCCGCGGGGACGCGCAGCACGGCGGCGCGGACGGTGTCGTCGGCGTCGGCGGGGACGCAGCGCAGGTCCAGCAGCAGCCGGCCGTGGGCGACCCGCCCGAGCACGGGCGGCTGCCCGGTGCGCAGCGGGTACGCGTACGACTCGGGCAGGCTCAGCGCCCACGAGTCCAGCTCCACGCCGGGGGCGCCGCCGCCACCGACGACGGCGACGGCCGGTACGACCTCGGCCTTGCACCCGTCGGCGGCGAGGGCGTCACGCAGCCGCTCGGTGCGGGTCCGCAGCGCCGACGGGTCGGCGTGCAGCGCCGCCCGGGTGGGTGTCACCGGGTCGGCGAGGGTGGCGCCCAACGCCGCGAGGGTCAGCTTGTCCACCCGCAGTGCCCGGGCGAGGGGGTGCCGGCGCAGCCGCCGCACCAGGTCGGCGTCGCCGAGCAGCAGCCCGGCCTGCGGGCCGCCGAGCAGCTTGTCACCGCTGGCGGTGACCAGCGCCGCGCCGTCGCGCAGGGTGGAGGCGGCGTCCGGCTCGTCGGGCAGCAGCCGGTCGGGGGCGAGCAGCCCGGAGCCGATGTCGGCGACGACCGGCACCCCGAGGGTGGCCAGCGCGCGCACCGGCACCGCCGACGTGAAGCCGCTGACCTGGAAGTTCGACGGGTGCACCTTGAGCACGAAACCGGTCTGCGGGCCCAGGGCGGCGGCGTAGTCGTCGAGGTGGGTGCGGTTGGTGGTGCCCACCTCGCGCAGCCGCGCACCGGTGCTCGCCAGCAGGTCCGGCAGGCGGAAGCCGTCGCCGATCTCCACCATCTCGCCGCGGCTGACCACGATCTCCCGGCCGGCGGCGAGCGCGGTGGCGGCGAGCACCAGCGCGGCGGCGCCGTTGTTGACCACGTGCACCGCCCCGGCGTCGGGGACCGCGGCGGCGAGCGCGTCGAGGGCGTCCCGGCCGCGCCGGGCTCGGCGACCGGTCGCCAGGTCGAGTTCGACGTCCGTGTGGCCGGCGGCGGCCACGACCGCGGCGACGGCCGCCGGGGACAGGGGCGCCCGGCCGAGGTTGGTGTGCAGCACGACCCCGGTCGCGTTCAGCACCGCACGCGGGGCCGGCGCGGACAGCGCGGCGAGCACGGCGTCGCGTACGCCCTCAGGGGTGATCTCGCCCCGCCGCGCCTGCTCCTGCGCCCGGTGCACGGCGGCCTTGACCCGGTCGCGGCCGTGGGTGGCGACGGCGGCGGCGACCGGCGGGTCGGCCAGCAGCGTGTCGGTGCGCGGCACCCGCCGGCGTGGATCGGCGGTGCCGTCGGCTGTCACGTCATCTCCCACGATGCTTGGCGGAGACGGACGGGAATCGAACCCGCCTGGCCCGGGTCCCGGACCACACCGGTTTTGAAGACCGGGAGGGGCACCAGCCGCCTGAACGCCTCCACGCAGCATTTGACCACAGGGCAGCCCGCTCCGCCCGCCGGGCGGCGGGGATCGGCCGGGGCTGGCCGCCGCAGGCGGTCGTCCGGGCCGGCTACCGGCGGCGGGCCGGCACCGGCTCGGGGCGGGCCGCCACCGGCTGGGCGGCCGGCACTCGCTGGGCGGCCGGCACCTGCTCGGCGGGCCGTCACCGGCCGGCGTCGCCGGCCTCCGCCCGCCGCCGCGCGACACGTTCCCGCTGCGGCACCACCGTGTACTTCGGGTCGCGCGCCGAGGCGACCCCGCCGTAGAAGATCCCGAACCGGGTGGCCACCGACGCGGCGAGCAGCGCGACCCCGGACGCCGCGGAGACCACCCGGCTGCGCCGGCCGAGCAGCGCCCCGGCGGCCCCCGCGACGGTCAGCGCCCGCGCCGCGCGCAGCAGCCGGCCCGGCCGGCCCGTCGTGTAGGGCTCGCTGAGCAGCCCGAGCCGGGTCTCCACGCGGTGCGAGCCGAACAGTTCGAGAGCCGCGCCGGCCACCGCCAGCCGACGGGCCGGGCCGGCCTCGCCGGGCGGCGCGGCGACCAGACCGATGCCGGCGCCGCTGGCCAGGGCGCTGCCCGCGAAGATGACCGGCAGTTCCGGGTACGCCTCGTGCCACGACGGCACGGCCGTGTCGGCGAGCAACACCCCGGTGTACGTGGCCAGGGCGGGCGCCGTCACCGCGGCGGCCAGCCCGGCGGCGTGCCCCACCGGCGGCAGCACCCGGCGGGCCAGACCGGTCACGCCGCGCCCCGGCAGCCACGGGGCGGCCTCCGCGACCGCCGCGAGCCCGGCCGCCGGCCCGTACGCGGTGAGGATCCACGTGCCGACGGACATCGGCGACGTCGGCTTCGCCACCCGCAGCATGTGGTGGAACCGCGCCGGCCGGCCCAGGTCCTTGACGAGGAAGACCGCGCTCGCGGTGACCGCGGCCAGCGCGGTGACCCGCCCGGCCCGCCGCAGCACCGGCCGGCCGGTGACCTGCCCGCCGGCGGCCAGCAGCGACGACCCGGCCGCCAGCCCGCCGGTGAACAGGTACGCGGCGATGTCCCACGTCCACACCGGCGGCTTGAGGATCGGCCGGCCGTAGTACGAGGTGAACTCGGCCTCCGGGACGGCCAGGTCCTCGCCGCCGCGCCGGCCGCGACGTCGCCGCACCGGGTCGGACGAGCGGTGCGGCCGGGGCTCCAGCCCGGCGTCGGCCGCTCCCGCGTCGCTGCGCGGCGCACCGGAGTCGAAGCCCACCGAGTGGGCGGCGTCGCCGGTCGGCCGGTCCGGCGGCGCGGCCCGTCCCGCGCCGGAGGACGGGTCGGACGCCGCGGCGTCGAGACCGTCCCGGAAGCGGCGAAACCGGTCACCGACCGGGTGCTCCGCGCTCACGAGGACCGTCCGACGAACGCGGCGACGGCCGCCGCCGCCATGGCCAGGGCGGCCAGACCGGCCCGCTTCCACATTCTCGGCAGGTCCCGCGTCGGCACTACCGGGTCCGGCGGCAGCCCGTACACCTCCGGCTCGTCGAGCAGCAGGAAGAACGCGCCGTCGCCGCCCACGCCGTCGGTCGGGTCGTGCCCGTAGAGGCGCGCCTCCGGCACCCCCCTCTCGTGCAGGGTGGCGACCCGGGCGGCAGCCCGCTCGCGCAACTCGTCGAGCGGGCCGTACTGGATGGACTCGGTGGGGCAGGCCTGGGCGCAGGCCGGGGTCTTCCCGGCGCCGATCCGGTCGTAGCAGAGGGTGCACTTCCACGCCCGACCGTCTTCCTTGCGCCGGTCGATCACCCCGTACGGGCAGGCGGAGACGCAGTAGCCGCAGCCGTTGCAGATGTCCTCCTGCACCACCACCGTGCCGAACTCGGTGCGGAACAGCGCGCCGGTCGGGCAGACGTCCAGGCAGCCCGCGTGCGTGCAGTGCTTGCACACGTCGGACATCATCAGCCAGCGGAAGTCGGTGCGCCCCTCGGCGCTGCCGGTACGGCCGGGCGGGCGCGCCCCCGGCATGCCGAGGAACTGCGTCCCGCCGGCCTCGCCGCCCGCCGCCATCCGGGCGGCCACCTCGGACGAGCCCGGTGGCACACCCGGATCGGTGCCGGTGTCGTTCCGGGTGCCGGCGGCGACGGCCGCGGACGCGGCGCTCACCGCGGCCTCGGTGGGGTTACCCGCGAACGGCGGCGTCCGGCGCCCGGCCGGACGGGGCTGCTCGATGAACGCCACGTGCCGCCACGAGTTCGCGGTCAGCGCGCCGGTGTTGTCGTAGGACATGCCCAGCAGGTCGAAGCCGGAGGCGGGAACGTCGTTCCACTCCTTGCAGGCCACCTCGCAGGCCTTGCAGCCGATGCAGACGCTCGTGTCGGTGAAGAAGCCCATCCGCGGCGGCGCCCCGGTCCAGCCGGCGTCCGGAGCGGGGTCGAGGGGCCCGTAGAGGCTGTTGCCCTCCAGCATGGTCATTCGCGCTCCCCGTCGGTGCCGGCGTCGGTGGTGACGATCGGGACATCCCGCTCCACGGTCAGCCCGGCCCGGCGCTGGTACTCGGCGACCAGGTCGAGCAGCGCCGGCCCGGTGGGCCGCCGGCCCGGCCGGATGTCGCAGGTGCCCACCTTGCTCTCCTGGATGAGCACGTTCGGGTCGAGGGTGATCCCGATGAGGTCGTTGACCGAGTCACCGGTCACCATGCCCTGGGGGCCGAAGTGGTACGGCAACCAGACCTGGTGGATCACGCGGCCCTCGACCCGCAGCGGCGTGAGCCGGTCGGTCACCAGCACCTTGGCCTCGATCACCGCGCGGCCGCTGACGAGGTGCGCCCAGCCCAGGTGCGCCAGCCCGACCTCCGCGGCCAGCTCCGGCGACACCTCCACGAACATCTCCGGCTGCAACTCCGCCAGCGGCCGGACGAACCGGCTCATCCCGCCGGCGGTGTGGTGTTCGGTGAGCCGGCTGACGGTGAAGACGTACGGATAGACCTGGCTGTGCGGCTCCGGCGGGCTCGGATTGATCCGGTTCACCGGATGGTGGTAGATCTTGCGCATCGGGTTGCCCTGCTGCCCGTACATCGGGTTGCGCATCGGCGACTCGGGCGGCTCGTAGTGCGTCGGCAACGGACCGTCGAGGACGCCGGTCGGCGCGTACAGCCAGCCCTTGCCATCGCCCTGCATGATGAACGCGTCGTCGCCGGCGATCGCCTCCACACCCGCGGCACCCGGTGGCGGCCGGTACGACGGCGGCTTGGACTTCTCGAAGTCCGGCACGTCGTAGCCGGTCCACTCGCCCTTGTCGGCGTCCCACCAGACGTACTTCTTGCGCTCGCTCCACGGCCGACCCTCCGGGTCGGCGGAGGCCCGGTTGTAGAGCGTGCGCCGGTTCGCCGGCCAGGCCCAGCCCCACTCGGCGGCCACCCAGTCCTGCTCGTGCCGCGGCTTGCGGCGCGCGGCCTGGTTGACCCCGTCCTTGTAGACCCCCGTGTAGATCCAGCACCCGACGGCGGTGGAGCCGTCGTCACGGGCCTCGGTGAACGTCGACAGCGGGCGGCCGGTGGCCACCTCGTACCCGTTGATCTCGCGCAGCACCGCGTCGGCGCTCGGCTCCGCGTACGGACCGTGCGTGGGGTAGTCCCAGGCGAGGTCCAGCAGGGCGCGGTCGCGCGGCTTGTCGGAGCCGGCCAGCTTCTCCCGCAGCCGGCGCCCCAGGTGGTAGAAGAACCACAGTTCCGAGCGGGCATCGCCCGGCGGCTCGACCGCCTTCTCCCGCCACTGGAGCAGCCGCTGGGTCTGGGTGAAGGTGCCCTCCTTCTCCACGTGCGACGCCGCCGGCAGGAAGAAGACCTCGGTGCGGCACTCCTCCGGGACGATCTCGCCGGTCTCCACCTCCGGGCTGTTCCGCCAGAACGTCGCGCTGTCGATCATGAACAGGTCACGGACCACCATCCAGTCGAGGTTGGCCATGCCGAGGCGCTGCGCCTTGCCGTGCGCCGAGCCGACCGCCGGGTTCTGGCCGAGCAGGAAGTAGCCCTTGACCTTGCCGTCGATCATGTTCAGCACCTGCTGGTACGTGCCGTGATCGCCGGTCATCCGCGGCAGGTAGCCGTAGCAGAAGTCGTTCTCCGGTGTCGCCGCGTCCCCCCAGTACGCCTTCAGCAGGCTGGCCGCGTACGCCCGCGCGTTCGCCCAGTAGCCCTTCTGCCCCGGGTGGCGAATGCTGTCCACCCACTGCTGGAAGGTGGGGTGACTGGCGTGGTGCGGCATCGGCAGGTAGCCGGGGAGCAGGTTGAACAGCGTCGGGATGTCCGTCGAGCCCTGGATGCTGGCGTGCCCCCGCAACGCCAGGATGCCGCCACCGGGACGCCCCATGTTGCCCAGCAGCAACTGGATGATCGCCCCGGTACGGATGTACTGCACGCCGACGCTGTGCTGCGTCCAGCCCACCGAGTAGACCAGCGCGCCGGTCCGCTCCCGGCCGGAGTTCTCCGTCCAGGCGCGGGCCAGCTCGAGGAACTTCTCCTGCGGGATGCCGCAGACCCGCTCCACCATCTCCGGCGTGTAGCGGGCGAAGTGCCGCTTGAGGATCTGGTAGACGCAACGCGGATGCCGCAGCGTCTCGTCCCGCTCGGCGACGGCCGCCACCGGCATGCCGTGCGACTCGTGGCGCAGGCCGGCCGCGCTGTCCCGCTCCCGGCCGGTGTCCTCGATCCCACCGTCCCGCTCCTGGCCCGCGTACTGCCAACTGGTCTGGTCGTACGCGCGCGTCTCCCGGTTGAAGCCCGAGAAGAGCCCGTCCAGGTCCTCGGAGTCGACGAAATCCTCGCTGACGACGGTCGCCGCGTTGGTGTACGCCAGCACGTACTCCCGGAAGTCCAGCTCGTTCTCCAGGATGTAGCGCACCACCCCGCCGAGCAGCGCGATGTCGGTGCCCGCGCGGATCGGCAGGTACGTGTCGGCGAGCGCGCTCGTGCGGGTGAACCGCGGATCGACGTGGAAGACCTTCGCGCCGCGCTTCTTCGCCTCCATCACCCACTGGAAGCCCACCGGGTGGGCCTCGGCCATGTTCGAGCCCTGGATGACGATGACGTCAGAGTGCGCCAACGCCTGCTGGAAGTCCGTCGCGCCGCCGCGACCGAAGCTGGTCCCCAGACCGGGGACGGTGGCAGAGTGTCAAATGCGCGCCTGGTTCTCGATCTGGAGCGCCCCCATCGCGGTGAACAACTTCTTGATGAGGTAGTCTCCTCGTTGTCCAGCGTCGCCCCGCCCAGGCTGGAGATGCCCAGCGTCCGGTTCAACGGCCGGCCCTCGCTGTCGACATCCTCCCAGGTCTGCTCGCGGGCGGCGAGGATCCGGTCGGCGATCATGTCGAGCGCGACGTCGAGGTCCAGGTCCTCCCACTCCGTGCCGTACGGCCGCCGGTAGCGGACCTTGGTCTCCCGCAGCGGGCTGGTGACCAGGCTCTTGCTGGCGGAACCCTTCGGGCAGAGCCGGCCGCGGGAGATGGGACTGTCCGCGTCGCCCTCGATCTGGACGACCTGCTCGTCCTTGACGTAGACCCGCTGCCCGCAACCGACGGCGCAGTACGGACACACCGAGCGGGCCACGCGGTCCGCCGTCTCCGTGCGCGCGGTCAGCTCCGCCGACCGCTTCGCCTGCGCCGCGGCACCCCGGCCGAGCGGATCGGTGCCGGTGAGCTGCCGGTAGACCGGCCAGCCCTCGATGAAGGTCCGCAGACCCACCGCGACACCCCCTCCCGGCCCCGACGCCGACCCCTCGAACATTAGGGCAGGCGACCGACACTCGCGACCCGAGCGTCGCGATCACCCTTCGGGTACGCGAACAGCGCCGCCCCCGGGCCCGGTGGGCTCGGGGGCGGCGCTGGGGTGTCGGTGTGTAGGTCGCCTCTCGGCGAGTGGCGCGTGGCGGCTCCAGCCGGACGGCATTCCGCGACGGCAATTTAGGTGAGGCCCGGGGACACTGGACACACCGACACCCGACTCAACACGCTACCCCGCCCGGCTCTTCCACCCGCCGTGGTGACGGCGACCACGTCCTGGCCGGGTCGGGCTCGGGGTTCGTTCGTGGGCCGGGCTCGGGGTTCGTCCGTGGGCCGGGCTTGGGGTTCGTCGGTGCGTTCCGGCTTTGGTCGTTGGTTGCGGTGGTGGGGTGGGGCCCGCCGTGACCGGCTCCGGGCGGTCAGGCTTGATCCCTGCGCCGGTCACGGCGGGCCCCACCCCCGACCCGGTCCGGGTCCGCCCGGCCGTCTCGGCCCGAAAACCCGGCACCCACACCTCTTGATCGACTCGACGTCCTTGATGTCGGGGTGTCCGACCGTCGGTGATACCCCGACATGCAGGAAGCCGAGTCGATCACCAGGTGTGCAGACGGTGTGTGTGGAGACGCCGCTGTGAGGAAAGACTGTGTTGTGCTCGGGGGTCAGCTGTTCCAGTACTTGGCGACCAGGTCGGCGGCCTGGGTCTCCCACTGCGCGTAGTGGAACGGTTCTGCTCCACCGTGCCCCACCCCGAGGACGGACGCTGCTGGAACAGGCCCTGCGAGCAGACCCCCCGGACACACCCCCAACCTGCAACCATGCGACGGAGCAAGTCGGAACTCGCGAACAACCGCAAGTCAGACAAGGAACACGACCGTCTACAAGAGACGACGGTGCGGGACGGCAATTGCGAACCTGGATGGAAGTACTGAAGAACACTCGCCGTGCGGGGCAGCGGAAGGGGGTTACTTGACGGTAGACACATAGACCATGACGAACACCCTCGACCGTCGTACCCTCCTGCGTGTCGCCGGCGCCTCCGCCGGCACGGCCGTGCTCGCCGGCGCCACCCTCGCCGGCCCGGCCCAGGCCGCCGGTGGCGCATTCCGACACGGCGTGGCCTCCGGTGACCCCCTCCCCGACGGCGTCCTGCTCTGGACCCGGCTCACCCCCACGGAAGAATCGCAGCCGGGCTCCGGTGTCGGCCCGGACGTGACGGTGACCTGGCAGGTCGCGACCGACCCGGACTTCGGGTCGGTGTCCGCGCAGGGGACGCTGGTGACCGGTCCCGCCCGTGACCACACCGTCAAGGTGGCGGTCAGCGGGCTGGCGGCGGCCACGACGTACTGGTTCCGCTTCGGCTACGCCGGGGCCTGGTCGCCCACCGGCCGCACGATGACCGCCCCGCCGGCGGACGCCGAGATCGACCGGCTGCGGCTGGGCGTGGTGTCCTGTTCAAACTGGGAGGCGGGGTACTTCGCGGCGTACCGGCACCTGGCCGAGCGGGGCGACCTCAACCTGGTGGTGCACCTCGGCGACTACGTGTACGAGTACGGCACCGGGGAGTTCGCCGCCGGGGACACGGTGGTGCGGCCGGTCCGCCCGGCGCACGAGACGCTGACGTTGCAGGACTACCGGATCCGGCACGCGCTCTACAAGAGCGACCCGGATCTGCAGGCCCTGCACGCGGCCGTGCCCTGGGCGATCACGTGGGACGACCACGAGGTGGCCAACGACCAGTGGTCGGGCGGGGCCGAGAACCACACCCCGGGCACCGAGGGCAGCTTCACCGACCGGGTGGCGGCGGCGCGACAGGCGTACGCCGAGTGGATGCCGGTGCGCACCGGCGCGGACGGCGCCATCTACCGGCGGCTGCGCTTCGGCCGGCTCGCCGACCTGTCCATGTTGGACCTGCGAACGTACCGGTCGCAGCAGGCGTCCGGCGTGGCTGTCGACGACCCGCGGCGGACCATCACCGGCGAGGCGCAGATGGCCTGGTTGAAGGCGGGGCTGGCATCGTCGGACGCGCGCTGGAAGCTGGTCGGCAACCCGGTGATGATCTCCCGGCTGGACGTGGGCGCGCTGCCGGCGTGGCTGCTCGGGCCGCTGGGGACCCTGCTGGGGATCCCGCAGAACGGGGCGGCGCTCAACACCGACCAGTGGGACGGCTACAACGCCGACCGCAACCAGCTGGTCGACCACCTGCGGGCCAACGGCACGAAGGACGTCGTCTTCCTGACCGGTGACATCCACACGTCCTGGGCGAACGAGGTGACCACCAGGTCGACCGGGTTCGCCGACCCGGCCGCCGCCGAGTTCGTGGTGCCGTCGGTGACCAGCGACAACGTCAACGACTTCCTGGGCCTGCCGGCGGGTAACGCGCTCAGCGCACTGGGCGCGGGCCTGATCCGCTCCACCAACCCGCATGTGCGGTGGGCTGAGCTGGACGGGCACGGCTACGGCGTGCTGGAGGTGACGCGGCAGCGCTGCCGGATGGACTGGTACCACCTGGCCGACCGGACGCGCGCCGCGACCGGTAGCCGCTGGGTGGCGGGGTGGTCGGTGGGCGCCGGCTCGGCGCGGCTGCGCCGGGAGAGCGCACCGCTGGTCTGACGGCACGGAAACGGAACCGGCCGGTCCCCGTTCGGGACCGGCCGGTTCGTCACGCGGTTGTCACCAGTTCTGGGCGACGATGTCGGCCGCCTGCTCCTCCCACTGCGCGTAGTGGAACGGGTACGCCGAAACCTGCACCGTCTGCGCCGCGGTGGTCAGCGGCAGGTCCTGCCAGCCGTCGACGTTCTTCAGCGCCTCGAAGAACGCCGTGGAGGCGTACTCCGGGTCGGTGATCTGCTCGGGCGTGCCCCAACCCGACGACGGGCGCTGCTGGAACAGGCCCTGCGAGTCGTGGTCGTTGTACATGCCCAGGTGGCCCAGGTTGTACAGCTTCGATTCCTGCAGCGCGGTGGCGATGCCGATGACCGCGCCACGCTCGCCGACGCCGGTCTTCTTGGCGACCTTGATGATCTCCTTGGCGTTCTTCCGCTGGTCGTCGTCGAGCGGGACGCGCGACTGGGCGCCCTGCACGCCGTGCGGGATGAGCTCGTCGCGGGTCGGCTTGCCGGCCCTCGGCTTGTCGGTGGTGCCGCCGGTCGTCAGGCCCGACTCGACAGGCACGTCGGAGCTGCCCGACTCGGAGTCGTCCGACGTGGCGTTCTTGCCGGTGGCCAGTTCGATGGCGGCCACGGCGCCCGCGTGGGGGCCGCTGGTGATGGGCGCGGCCACGGCCGACGGAGCGACGGCCAGGGCGCCGATGGCGGCCACGCCGGCCACGCTGAGCGCGACCTTGCGGTTCGGGTCCTTCGTGACGGCGGGGAGCCATCCGGCGATCTTCTGCTGCGAGTCCTTCGCGATGGCCGGGAGCCATCGAGTGAAGTCGTACCTCACGATGTGCCCTTTCGGTCAGGCGAAGCGCTCCGGAATGAGCACTCCATGGGGGAACTGCCAGGCCGGAGGGAGTTTGAGTTCCGGCGGTACGGGGGACACAACCAGCTTGGACTGGCGGCCATTCCGGAGAACCACGTCCGCCCGCTCCTCTGCGGCCCAGGTCACGTCACGTTCCGGACGACCGGCCGGGGGCATCGCAGGGCGGGACGGACGGGTCGGTTCCACGCGGTTCCGGTCGCCGTGGCCGTCGGCGGAGATGGTCGGAACCGGACAGCCGACGCAGCCGCGTCGAATCGACGCAGGAGGGGGCCCGGAGGCGTGCTCCCGCAGCGCCCGCCGAGCGCGGATCGGGGCCGGGGTTAGAGTGAGGGGGCCGACTGGAAAGGCGAGGACGGTGAACACTGGAGCGGCGGTCGGCCAGGTCGACCTGGGTGACCACATCTGCTGGACGTACGACGACGAGACCGTCGGTCTCGACGCCGTGGGCTGGTTCGTCGCCTCCGGTCTCCTGCAGGACCAGAAGGTCGTCTGCTTCCTCGGTGTGCTCGACCCGGCGGCGGTGCTGGCCGCCGTGCGCGAGCGGGGCGCGGCGCCGGAGGAAGCCCTCGCGGACGGCCACCTGCGGATCGGCCCGGCCGCGGAGAGTTACCGGCCGGACGGGCGGTTCGATCCGGACCGGATGATCTCCGCGCTGGCCGACGAGAGCGCCCGGGCGCAGCGGGAGGGCTACACCGGGCTCCGGCTGGTGGGCGACATGTCGTGGGCGACTCGTGACGACGTGGTCGAGTTGTGCCGCTACGAGGCGAGCGTCAACCGGCTGTTTCCCGACGGGCGCGTGGCGGCGCTGTGTCTCTACGACCGGCGGCTGTTCCCCGCCGACGACCTGCGGGAAATGACGTCGACACACCCGTCGACGGTCGGTCCCCGCACCGGGCGTACGTGGGTCCCGCTGCTGCGTGCGTACCGCACCGGGCAGCCGCCCGGCCTGCGGTTGGTCGGGCAGGTCGACATCAGCAACCGGGCCGCGTTCGCCGCGATGCTGACCGACGCCACTGACCGTCTCTCGTCCGGGCGGGCGGTCGTCCTCGACCTGTCCGAGGGTCAGCTTCGCCGACGTGGCCGCCGCCACCGCCCTGGTCGACGCCGGCCGGGCGGTCCGCCCGCGCGAGGTGCGACTGGTGGGGTGCCGCCCACCGCTGCGCCGACTGCTCGACCTGGTCGGCGCGGGGGTGCCGGCGTGACGGGGACGTTGCCGGCTCAGGACGAGTTCGTCCACGAGGGACTGTTCTACCTGGACACCGATGCGCTGGTCGCCGGCCTGGTGCCGTTCGTCGCCGGCGGTGTGGCCGCCGGGGAACCGGTCCTGGTGGCGATGCCCCGCGCCCACCTGGACCTGGTCCGCGACGCCGTGGACGACCCGGACGCGGTGTGCTGGGCGGACATGGCCGACGCGGGGCGCAACCCGGGGCGGATCATCCCGTGGGTGTTGCAGGCGTTCGTCGACCGGCACCCCGGCCGGCGGGTACGCATCGTCGGCGAGCCGATCTGGGTCGGGCGCAGCGACGTCGAGTACCCGGCGTGCGCCCAGCACGAGGCCATGATCAACGCCGCCTTCACCGGCCGCCCCGCCACGATCCTGTGCCCGTACGACGCGGCGGGCCTCGACGACACCGCGCTGACCGACGCATACGCCACCCACCCGGTGCTCGTCGACGCCACCGGCCGCCGGTCCAGTCCCGCCTACGCACCGTCGGACGTGGTGGCCCACTACAACACGCCGCTGCCGGCTCCGCCCGAGCCGGTCGACGTCCGCGCGTACCACGTGGACACGCTGCCCGAGCTGCGCCGCTTCGTGGCCGGCCGCGCGACGGTGGCCGGCCTCGACGCGGACCGGGTGGCGGACCTGCAGATCGCCGTCACCGAACTGGCCGCGAACAGCATCGCCCACGCGGGCGGCAGCGGGGTGCTCCGGATGTGGACGACCTCCGAGCACCTGGTGTGCGAGATCCACGACGGCGGCTGGCTGACCGATCCGCTCGCGGGCCGGCTGACCCCGGCGAGCGACGGCGTCGGCGGCCGAGGTTTGGTGATCGTCCACGCCCTCTGTGACCTGGTACGCGTGCACACCACGCCCGCCGGGACCACCGTACGCCTGCACATGCGTTGCCGGCCCTGACGGCGGCGCGGCCCGGCGGAACCGCGACGGCGGCGCGGGCCGCTCAGCGCCCGCGGGCCACCCACTCCTCCAGGTGCGGCGCCTCGGCGCCGATGGTCGTGCTCGCGCCGTGCCCGGTGTGGACGACGGTCTCCGGCGGGAGCGTGAGCAGCAGGTTCCGGACGGAGCGGATGATCGTGCCGAAGTCGCTGTACGACCGCCCCGTGGCACCCGGCCCGCCGGCGAACAGGGTGTCGCCGGTGAACACCACGCCGAGCGCCGGCGCGTGGAAGCAGCACGCGCCGGGGCTGTGCCCGGGGGTGTGCAGCACGAGCAGGCTGGTGCCGGCCACCTCGACGGTCCCGCCGTCGAGCAGTTCCCCACCCGGTGGCTCGTCGGGGTGGACCAGGTCCCACAGAACCCGGTCGGCGGGGTGCAGGAGCACGGGAGCCCCGGTGGCCCGGGCCAGCGCGGGCGCCACCCGGACGTGGTCGTCGTGGGCGTGGGTGGCGAGGATCGCCCGCACCCGCCGGCCGGCGACGACGGCGAGGATCGCGTCGACGTCGTGCGGGGCGTCCACCACGACGCACTCGGTGTCGTCGCCGAGCACCCACACGTTGTTGTCGACGTCGAAGGTCTGCCCGTCCAGGGAGAAGGTGCCCGCGGTGACGGTGTGGTCGACGCGGACGGCCATCAGAAGACCACCACCGAGCGGAGCACGTCGCCGCGGTGCATGCGGGCGAAGGCCTCCTCGACCTGGTCGAGTGCGATCTCCTCGGTGACGAACGCGTCCAGGTCGAGCCGGCCCTGCAGGTAGAGCTGGGTGAGCAGGGGGAAGTCCCGGCTCGGCAGGCAGTCGCCGTACCAGCTGGACTTGAGGGCCCCGCCGCGCCCGAACACGTCCAGCAGCGGCAGCTCGACGGTCATCTCCGGGGTCGGCACGCCGACCAGCACCACCGTGCCGGCGAGGTCGCGGGCGTAGAACGCCTGCTTCCAGGTCTCCGGCCGGCCGACCGCGTCGATGACCACGTCCGCGCCAAAGCCGCCGGTCGCGGCACGGATCGCCTCCACGACGTCCTCCGTCGTGGCGTCGACGGTGTGGGTGGCGCCGAAGCGGCGGGCCCAGTCGAGCTTGCGGGCGTCCCGGTCCACCGCGATGATCGTCGTCGCGCCGGCCAGGGTGGCCCCGGCGACGGCGGCGTCGCCCACGCCACCGCAGCCGATCACGGCCACGGAGTCGCCGCGGGTGACGCCGCCGGTGTTCGTCGCCGCGCCGAGGCCGGCCATGACGCCGCAGCCGAGCAGGCCCACGGCCGCCGGCCGGGCGGCCGGGTCGACCGTGGTGCACTGTCCGGCGTGGACGAGGGTCTTCTCGGCGAAGGCGCCGATCCCGAGGGCCGGGGCGAGTGCGGTGCCGTCGGTGAGCGTCATCTTCCGGGTGGCGTTGTGGGTGGCGAAGCAGTACCACGGGCGGCCGCGGCGGCAGGCCCGGCACACGCCGCAGACGGCCCGCCAGTTGAGCACCACGAAGTCCCCGGGCGCGACGGAGTCGACACCGGCGCCCACCTGCTCGACGATGCCGGCGGCCTCGTGCCCCAGCAGGAACGGGTAGTCGTCGGTGATCCCGCCCTCGCGGTAGTGCAGGTCGGTGTGGCAGACCCCGCAGGACAGGACGCGGACCACCGCCTCGCCCGGCCCGGGATCCGGCACCACGATCGTCGTCACCTCGACCGGCGCGCCCTTGCTGCGGGAGATGACTCCCCTGACCTGCTGGCTCACGATCTCCTCCTGCTCCGCGACGTCGCCACGCCGCCGGCCGACGGTCACGGTGCCCCGGCACCGCCGATCACGCTTCCGGGTGAAAATACCGCCGAAGTTCGCGATCGTCGTGCCGCTGCGGGGGGTTAGCGCCGCCGGTGCCGGGTAGGCGGGCGCACGGTTCGACGTCGGACGGGAGTGGGCCATGAGGGTCAGTCATGTGCCGCTGCGGATCAGCATCGGCGCGTTCTTCCTCAACTCGGGGCTGAGCAAGCGGACTCTGGAGGGCGAGGCCGCTCAGGGCATGCACGCGATGGCCGTGGGAGCCGTCCCGCAGCTCAAACAACTGGACGCGAACCGGTTCGCCCGGCTGCTCTCCGGGGCCGAGACCGCGCTGGGGGTCGCCCTGCTCACGCCGTTCGTCCCGTCGGCGCTGGCCGGTCTGGGACTGGCCGCGTTCAGCGCCGGCCTGGTGCAGCTCTACCTCAAGACGCCCGGGATGCGCGAGGCCGGCAGCCTGAAGCCGACCCAGCAGGGCATCGCGCTGGCCAAGGACGTCTGGCTGCTCGGGGCCGGCCTGACCCTGGTCCTCGACGACCTCATCCTCCGCCGCCGGTTCAGCTGAGCACCGGTCCGCGCGCCGAACCGCCCGGCCGACCGGGGGCGGCCGGGCGGTCAGGACGTCGCCGGTACGGCAGCCGGCGCGGTGGCCGCCCGTTCGGCGGCGTGGCGCCGCCGGGCGGCGTTGCGCCAGCGCAGCACCTGCACCGCGCCGAGCGCCCAGAGCGCGTACTGCACGCCGAAGGCCCAGCGGAACGCGGCCAGGTCGGGTGTGCCCCGTCCGCCGGGGGTGGCCAGGTCCAGGACCACGCCGACCGCCAGGACGAGGCCGATCGAGGCGACGAAGCCGCCGACGTTGACGATGCCGGCGGCGCTGCCGATCCTGCTGACCGGGTTGAAGGTGCGGGCGTAGTCGAAGCCGATCATCGAGCCCGGACCGTTGACGGCCAGGACCAGCACCAGGGTCACCAACAGCCAGCCCGGCGCGCGGCCGGGCCAGGCGAGCACGACCGTCCAGATCGTCGCGGTGGCGCCCGTGATGGCGAAGACCAGCGCCGAGCGCCGGTACGGGTGCCGGGCGCACAGGTGCGCGATCACCGGCCCGGAGAGCAGCGTCGCGACCGTCATGAGGGTGAGCAGCGAGGCGGCGGCGGTGGGGCTGAGCTTCTGCCCCTGCACCAGGAACGGATATCCCCAGAGCAGGGCGAACACCGCACCGGAGAACTGGGTGACGAAGTGCGTCCAGAGTCCGAGCCGGGTGCCGGGCTGGGCCCAGGCCGCGCCGAGTTCCCGGCGCACGGCGGCGAGGGTGGGGGACGGGCCGCTCGCGGTCTCCCGGTGCGGGGTGTCCCGGACGGCGGCGACCACCATCACCAGGACGGTGGCGCCCACCGCGGCGGCGACGAGGAAGGCGGTGGTCCAGCCCGCGCGGTGCAGCAGCGCCACCAGGGGTACGGCGCCGAGGATCGCCCCGAGCTGGCCGAGCGTCCCGGTCAGCTGGGTCACCAGCGGGTTGCGGCGGCCGGGGAACCAGAACGCCACGATCCGCAACACGCTGATGAAGGTCGTCGCGTCGCCCAGGCCGACCAGCATCCGGGCGAGCACCGCCAGGCGGACGTCGGTGGCGAGGGCGAAGCAGAGCTGGCCGGCGAGCATCAGCGCACCGCCGGCGATCAGCAGCCGGCGGGAGCCGAACCGGTCGAGGAGCACACCGACCGGCACCTGCATCGCCGCGTACACGGCGAGCTGGGCGACGGAGAACGTGGCCAGCGCCGAGGCGTTGATGTGGAACCGCTCCACGGCGTCGACGCCGGTGACGCCGAGCGAGCTGCGGTGGAACACGGCCGCCAGGTACGCGCTCAGCGCCACGCCCCAGACGAGCGCGGCGGAGCGGCGGGGCACGACCGGGGCGGCGGCGACCGGCAGGGTCACCGCAGCGTCCGTAGCACGGTCGCCGCCTTGTCGATGTGGGCGGCGACCGACGCCAGCCACGGCTGCGGATCGTCCGCGTCGAGGGCGGCGAGTTGCGCCGCGTGCTCGATCAGTGCCACCTCGGCCCAGCCGGGCGAGAGCCGGAAGCTCGCCTCGCCCATCCGGAGCTGCCGGTCGCGCAGCCGCTGGTACAGCTCGGCGAGGATCTCGTTGCCGGCGGCGTCGACGACGGTGGCATGGAAGGCGCGGTCGGCGGCCATCAGGGCGGTCAGGTCGCCGGCGGCGTGCGCGACACGCATCTCGGCCAGCCGGGTCGCCAGCTCGGCCTTGAGAGCGGCGCGGCGGGGCCACACCCGCTCGGCGGCGTGCAGTTCGATCAGCCGCCGCGCCTCGATCACGTCGGCGATCTCCCGGGCGGAGACGGGACGGATCAGCGCGCCCCGCTTCGGGTAGAGCTTGACCAGCCCCTCCGCCTCCAGCCGCAGCAGCGCCTCGCGGACCGGGGTGCGGGAGACCCCGGTGGCCTCGGCGATCTCTCCCTCGCTGACCAGCGACCCGCCGGGGTGGATCTGCTCGAGGATCGACCGCTTCAGGTGCCGGTATGCGCGTTCGGCCGCCGACGGCGCCGCCGGATGCCGGGCGGCCGCTTCGACGGGCACGCGCTCGGGCGCGGAGGGATGCGTCATGTATCTATGATGCGGCCCGGCGTTCCGTCGAGGTGGGCCGACCACCGTGACGGTGGCTCAGGCCACGCCGAGGTCCGGCCGAGGGGTCAGGACGGGGTCCCGGTTCCACCGGAGACGTCCCTCGCGAGCAGGCCGTCGGGGCCGACGGTGAAACCGCCGGCGAACGGCGCGCCGAAGCCGCCGAGCAGGTCGGCGAACCACCGCGCGTCGTCCGGGCCCGCGCGCTCCAGCCGCAGCCGCCGCATCCGCACCGGGACGGCCCGCAGGCGGAGCAGCCGGCCGGTCGCCCGGTCGAGCGTGGGCAGCCAGAGCAGGCGCAGCTCCGGCCGGTACTTCTCGTACCCGCTGATGCCCTCGTAGTCGTCGACGACGTCGCCGCAGCCGTAGAGGACCAGCCGGTCCCGGTACACCTCGACCGGGCGCGGGTGGTGGGAGGAGTGCCCGTGCACCACGTCCACGCCGGCGTCGACGAGGCGGTGGGCGAACGCCACGTGCTCGGGCGGCACCTCGTACCCCCAGTTGGTGCCCCAGTGCACGGAGACCACGACCCGGTCACCCGGCCGCGCCTCGGCGGCGATCCGGGCGGCGAGGGCCTCCGCCGACGCGGCCGACACCTCCGGCAGGTACGCGACGCCCGGGCCGTCGTCGGTCGCCGCCCAGTACGGTGGCACGCCGCTCGACGGCGCGGCCACCGACCAGACCAGCAGGCGGTGGTCTGCGAGAGGCACCGCGGCGGGCCGCCAGGCGGCGGTGGCGTCCGGCCCGGCGCCGGCGGTCGCCACCCCCGCTCCGGCGAGCGCGTCCAGGGTGTCGGCGAGCCCGACCGGCCCGAAGTCGAGGCAGTGGTTGTTGGCCAGCACGCAGACGTCGAGCCGCGCGGCGGTCAGTGCGGAAACGTTCGCCGGGTGCATCCGGTAGTGGATGCCCTTCGTCGGGTCGTGCGTACCCCGCCCGGTCACGGCGGTCTCCAGGTTGACGATCCGCACGTCCGGGGCCACCGCGTCGAGCAGGCCGAGCGCGTCCCCCCAGAGCCGGTGCGGTGGCGCCGGCTTCGGGACGGGACCGTTGGCCGCCTCGGCGAGGGCCACGTACTCCCGGGCGTCGCGCACCGCCGGCTCCCGCAGGTCCGCCGGGGCCGGACGGGCCAGGACCGCGTCGACGCCGCGGCCGGTCATCACGTCGCCCCCGAGCAGGAGCGTCACGTCGCCCATGCGGTCCGTGTTCCCCACCCGGCCGTCCCCTCACCTGCCGCATGAACCCGTCGCCCTTGGGTAGCAGGGCCGCCATGACCGAGGACGTGACGGTGGTCGTGGCCACCCGCAACCGGCGCGCGCGGCTGCTGGAGACGCTGGCCCGGCACGAGGCGCCGGTGATCGTGGTGGACAACGGCTCGGACGACGGCACGCCCGAGGCGGTGTCGAACGCCTTCCCCGGGGTGCGGGTGGTGCGACTGGGCCGGAACGCCGGTGCCGGGGCCGCCCGCAACGTCGGCGTGGAACTCGCCGGCACGCCGTTCGTCGCGTTCGCCGACGACGACTCGTACTGGGCGCCGGGCGCGCTGGCCGAGGCGGTGCGAGTGTTGCGGGCCCACCCGGGTACCGGGCTGATCGCCGGGCAGGTCCGCGTCGGCCGGGAGGGGCGGCTCGACCCGGTGTCGGCGGAGATGGCCCGGTCGCCGCTGGGCACCCGACCGGGGGCGCCGGGCCCGTCGGTGCTGGGCTTCCCGGCCTGCGCGGTGGTGCTGCGCCGTGCGGCGGTCCGGCAGGTCGGTGGGTTCACCGAGCGCCTGGGGACGTACGGCGAGGAGGCGCTGCTGGCGATGGACCTGGCCGCGGCCGGCTGGCAGCTGGCGTACGTCGAGGACGTCGTCGCCCACCACCTGCCGCTGCCGGCGGGCCGGAACCGGGACGAGCGGCACCGGATCGAGGCCCGCAACCGGGTGCTGACCGCCGCCCTGCGCCGCCCCACCGGGGTGGTGCTGCGCGCGGCTGCCGACGCGTTGCGGAACCCGGCCGGCCGGCGGGGGCTGCTCGACGCGGGCCGGGCACTGGGTTGGGTGGTACGGCACCGCCGCCGCCTGCCCGACGAGGTCGAGGCGGCCCTGCGCCTGCTGGAGCGCGATGTGGCCGCCGAGCCGGCGCCGGTCGCCGCGGCGGTGTCGGCGGGGAACTGACCCGTCGCGTCCGCGGGCCGCCTTGCGGGGTGACCACGACGGGCGGCCTGCGGCCGTGGTACCGGCCGATGAGGGCCCACGAGCGCGACGAGGAGCATCGCTCGGCGACGCCGCTGGAGCTCTTCTTCGACCTCTGTTTCGTGGTGGCGGTCGCTCAGGCGGCGGCCAACCTGCACCACGAGCTGTCCGAGGGACACGTCGGTGAGGCGGTGGGCAGCTACCTGATGCTCTTCTTCGCCATCTGGTGGGCGTGGATGAACTTCACCTGGTTCGCCTCCGCGTACGACACGGACGACGACGTCTACCGGATCACCACGCTGGTGCAGATCAGCGGCGCGCTGATCCTGGCCGCCGGCGTGCCCCGCGCCTTCGTCGAGAACGACTTCAGCGTCATCACGTACGGGTACGTGGTGATGCGCCTCGCGGCCGTCACGCAGTGGATCCGGGCGGCGGTCGGCGACCCCGGCCATCGGGCGGCCGACCTCCGGTACGGGATCGGCGTCAGTCTGGTGCAGGCGGGCTGGCTGCTGCGGCTGCTGCTCCCCGACGACTGGAGGACGCCCTCCTTCGTGTTGCTGGTGGTGGCGGACCTGCTCGTGCCGGTGGTCGCCGAGCGACCCGGGATGACGCCGTGGCACCCCCGCCACATCGTCGAGCGGTACGGGCTGTTCACCCTGATCGTGCTCGGCGAGGTGGTGCTGGCGACCTCGATCGCCGTGCAGACCGGGGTGGACGCCGGCGACACCGGGCTGTGGCACCTGGCGGCGGCCGGCGCATTGATCGTCTACGCGCTCTGGTGGCTGTACTTCGACCGCGAGATCCGGGTGTCCCCCCGGTTGTCCCGCGGGTTGACCTGGGGCTACGGCCACTACCTGGTCTTCGCCGGCATCGCCGCCGTGGGCGCCGGGCTGGAGGTGGCGGTGGACCACCGACGCCACATCGGGCACGTCACCGGGACGGTGGTGGGGTACGCGGTGGCCGTGCCGGTGGCCGTGTACCTGCTCACCGTCTGGGTGCTGCACATCTGGGGACAGCAGCGCGCCTCCGTGGTGGTGGCGTTCCCGGTGACCGCGGCGCTGGTGCTGCTCGCCCCGCTGACACCGGGATCGGTCTACCTGGTGGCGGCGTCGCTCCTCGCGCTCGTGGTGGTCACCGTGCTGGTCCGGCAGCGGGAGATCCGGGCGGCGTCATGACCGGACGGCGTCGCCGTCGACCGGGACCTCGGCCGGGGAACCCTCCTCCCAGAAGTCGAGCAGCATGCGGTGGAACTCCTCGGTCCGCTCGATCTGCGGCATGTGACCGCAGTCGCGGAACAGGTGGGTGCGGGCCCGGGGCAGCCGCGCCCGCGCCGCCTCCAGGTGCGTCGCCGGCAGGATCAGGTCCCGGTCGCCCCACACGATCAGCGTCGGCAGATCGAGCTTCTCCATCCGGGCCAGCAGGTCCTCCCGCCACTGCGGGCTGACCCCGCGGAGGGTGCCGAGGTTGTGGGCGGTCTCCAGCATCACCCGCGCGGCGTGCGGCTGGCGGGCGATCTCCAGGGCGTACGCGATCCGCTCGGCGGTGGCGAACGCCGGGTCGTGGAAGAGGGCGCGCTCGGCGCGGCGCGCCGACCACCGGCTGGGCCGCAGCAGCAGCCGCCCGAACGGGCGCAGCGCGAGCAGCCGCAGCAGGATCGTCACCTCGCTGCCGAAGCCGGCGGGCGTGATGAGCCCGAGGCTGGCCACCCGGGCCGGCTCGGTGGCCGCGAACTGCATGGCGACCGCGCCGCCGAGGGAGTTGCCGACGAGGTGCGCCGGCCGGTCCACACCGACCACGTCCAGGTAGCGGCCGACGAAGCCGGCCAGCTCGGGCAGCGTGTAGGGGGCCGTCATCGGCAGCGACCCGCCGTAGCCGGGCAGGTCGACGCTGTGCACCCGGAACCGCTGCGCGAGCCGCTCGTGCAGGTCGTCGAAGTCGCGCATCGTCCGCCCGATGCCGTGCAGCAGGACCACCGGCGGGCCGTCACCGTCGACCCGGTGACAGACCCGCCGCCCCGCGACGGTGACGTGACGCGGGCGGGGGCGTGCCGAGGAGGCAGGTTCCGTGGTGCTCACGCGAGGTCTCCCGCCGGGTCGGTCGCCGGCGCCGTCTCCGGCTGCCGGGCGGCCGGGATCGGTGGGGGCGCGGACGTCGTGGTGAGGCGGCGGGCCGGGTCGCCGGCCGCGCGGTTGAGCCCGGCCCGTAGCAGCTTCCCGTACGAGGCGGGTGCGATGCGGGCGAGCACGTCGGGCAGCTTCGCCGACCAGCCGATGAGGACCCGGCCGCGACGCCGCTCCACGCCGCGCAGGATCACCTCGGCGGCCTTCGCCGGCGGGATGCTGAGCAGCTTGTCGAACTGCCGCCGGCCCTCCTCGTACTCCTCGCTGGAGACGCCGCTGCCGACGCGGGCGTTCTCGGTGATCCGGGTGGCGATCCCGCCCGGGTGCACGGACGTGACGCCGATGCCGTCGTCGACGAGCTCGTGCCGCAGCACCTCGGTGAAGCCGCGCACGGCGAACTTGCTGGCCGAGTACGCGGCCTGCCCGGGCGGCGCGATCAGCCCGAAGAGGCTGGAGACGTTGACCAGGTGGGAGCCGGGCTCCGCCTTCAGGGTGGGCAGCAGCGCATGGGTGAGCTGCACGACCGCCCGGAAGTTGATGTCGATGACCCACTGGAACTCGTCCAGGGTCACCTGGTCGAAGCGGCCGCCCAGGGCGACACCGGCGTTGTTGACCAGCAGCCGGATCCGGGGGTGCCGGGCCCGGATCTCCTCGGCCACCCGAGCGGTCGCGGCGGCGTCGGCGAGATCCACGACGTACGTGGTCACCCGCCGGTCCGGATGGGCGGCGCGGATCGCGTCCACCACGGCGTCGAGGCGCCGCGCGTCGCGGTCGAGCAGGACCAGATCGCTGCCGCGCCGGGCCAGCCCGTGGGCGAGCGCCTCGCCGATCCCGCTGGCGGCGCCGGTGACCACGGCGGTCGCGGCGGTGAAGTCGAACCTACGCACGGACGATGCTCCTCTCCGGCGTGCCGGCCCGGGAGAACCGGACGCCCTCGTCGGTGAGCCGGCCGTACCGCATCAGCAGCACGTCCCGGGGGTAGTTCTGGTGCAGCCGCCACGGCGCCCGCGCGCCCTGCTTGGGCAGCGCGTCGACGCTGCGCAGCACGTACCCGGCGGTCAGGTCGATGATCGGGTGCAGGTCGCCGTCGGGCGGCGGCAGCGGCGTGACGACCTGCTGGCCGGTGCGGTCCAGGTGCGCCAGCAGCCGGCACACGTACGTGGCGACCAGGTCGGCCTTCAACGTCCAGGAGGCGTTGGTGTAGCCGATGGTCATCGCGAAGTTGGGGACGCCGGAGAGCATCATGCCCTTGTAGGCCACGGTGTCGGCCAGGTCGACGTCCTCGCCGTCCACGGTGAGCACGGTGTCGCCGAAGGCGAGCAGGTTGAGCCCGGTGGCGGTGACGACGACGTCCGCCGCCAGCTCCTCCCCCGACGTGAGCCGGACGCCGGTCTCGGTGAAGGTCTCGACGGTGTCGGTGACGATCGAGGCGCGGCCCCGCCGGATCGCGTCGAACAGGTCGCCGTCGGGCACCACGCACAGGCGCTGGTCCCACGGGTCGTAGCGGGGCGAGAAGTGCCGGTCGACGTCGTACCCGACCGGCAGCCGGCCCCGCGCGGCCCGGCGCAGCAGGCGCTTCACCAGCGTGGGGGCGCGGCGGCTCAGTTGGAAGTTCGCGGTGGCGAGCAGGACGTTCTTCCAGCGGACCACCGGGTAGACGGCCCGCTCCGGCAGGACGCGGCGCAGCGCGTCGGCGACGACGTCGCGCGAGGGCAGCGCCATGATGTACGTGGGTGAGCGCTGGAGCATGGTGACGTGGGCGGCCTGCTCGGCCAGCGCGGGCACCAGCGTCACCGCCGTGGCGCCGCTGCCGATCACGACGATCCGCTTGCCGGCGTGGTCGAGGTCGTCGGGCCAGTGCTGCGGGTGCACGACCCGCCCGGTGAACCGCTCCACGCCCGGGAAGTCGGGGGTGTAGCCCTCGTCGTAGCGGTAGTAGCCGGAGCAGGTGTGGAGGAACGAGCAGGTCAGCCGGACGTCCTCGCCCGTGTCGGTCCGGTGCGCGTGGACGGTCCAGCGGGCGGTGGTGCTGTCCCACTCGGCGCGGACCACGCGGTGGTGGAACCGGATGTGCTCGGTGACGCCGTACTCGCGGGCGGTCTCCCGGACGTACTGCCGGATGGCGGGCCCGTCGGCGATCGCCTTCGGGTTCGTCCACGGCTTGAACGAGTAGCCGAGGGTGAACATGTCCGAGTCCGACCGGATGCCCGGGTAGCGGAACAGGTCCCAGGTGCCGCCGATCGCGCCCCGGGCCTCCAGCACGGCGTACGTCTTGTCCGGACAGTTGCGCCGCAGGTGGCAGGCGGCGCCGACGCCGGAGAGGCCGGCACCGACGATGAGCACGTCGACGTGGTCGGTGGTGGCCATGTCGTCTCCCGTGACGAGGCGGTGGTGCCGGACACTATCCACCGCCGTCGACACGCGTCAACACCCTGTCGAGAACAATCGACACCCTGTCGACCGGGTGTAACATCCACGGTCATGACGCCCATCGCGACCTCGTCCCCCCGGGGTCGCCGCACGGCGCGCTCCTCAGGGGACGATCGGGAGTCGGCCATCCTCGCCACCGCCGAGCGGCTGCTCGGCGAGCGGACGTTCGCCGACATCTCGATCGACGACCTGGCCCGGGGCGCCGGGATCTCCCGGCCGACGTTCTACTTCTACTTCCCGTCGAAGAACGCCGTCCTGCTGACCCTGCTCGACCGGGTCATCGAGGAGGCGAACGCGGCCGCCGGCGACGTGCTGGACCGGCTCGCCGAGAACCCGCGCGCACGGTGGCGGGAGCTGATCCACCGGTTCCACGAGACGTTCGGCGGTCACCGGGCGGTGGTGCTGGCCTGCGCCCAGGTGCGCGGCACCAACGGGGAGGTGCGCCGGCTCTGGGCGACGGTCATGGAGGGGTGGGTCCAGGCCATCGAGGCGGCGATCGACGCGGAGCGCAGCCGCGGCGCGGCCCCGGACGGGCTGCCCGCCCGGGACCTCGCCATCGCGCTGAACTCGATGAACGAGCGCGTCTGGTACGCGACGTTCGCCGGCGACGGCCCGGCCGTCGCCGAGCCGGACGTGGTCGCCGTGCTCCTCGACGTGTGGCTGGCCGCCATCTACCGCAACGCCACACCCGCACCGTCCTGAGAGACCCGGCGCCCGGACTCAGTCCGACGCCCGGGTGAAGTCCATCGTCCAGTTGGTCTCCCAGGTGTCTCCGGCATCGGTCGAGAAGGCCTGCTCCCAGCGGCAGGAGGTCGGGGTGATCCGGGACCAGATGAACCGGCAGCGGATCGGCCGGCCCTCGTCGACGTCGTCGGCGTAGAAGGTGCCCACGCCGTCGACGAAGCGGCCGACCACGGGCGGCACCTCCAGCACCCCTCGGCGGCTGTTCACCCAGTAGATCGACCACGTGCCGGCGGCGGGATCGAAGATCCGGACGGTGGCGCCGGAGAACCCCCGCGTCGGGAAGGTGATCTCGTCGAAGCTGCCGGCGCCGTCGAAGAACCGCCGCGCCACGCTGCGGCCGGGGAACTCGTCCCAGTCGTCGCTCCCGACGTGCCGCGTGGTCAACCGCCGGTTCGCCACGTCCCAGGTGCCGACGAAGAAGTCGAAGTCGCCCATCAGCGCCCCACCGGCCCCTCGGCCCGGGTGTCGGCGACGTACGCCTCGACGTCCGGCTGCTCGGGCGCGAGCACGTGCCGGATCCAGGCGGCCCGCTCGTGCTCCAGCACGCCCAACTCCCAGACGCAGCCCGCCACCGGCCGGCGCATCTCCACGAAGTGCGTCGGGTCGTCGTCCGGGCAGCCGATCGCCGGTTGGCCCGCCTCGGCGACGTGCGCCTCCACCACGTTGTCGAAGAACCAGGTGTACGCGAGCAGGTACGCCCCGGTGTCCGCACCCCGGTGCAGAACCACCCAGCTCACGGGCGGGGTCCCGTCGGTACCGGCGGGCGGCAGCAGGCGGGGCAGGAACGCGTACGCCGCCCGCTCCGCCTCCGGTTCGAGCGGGCGCTCCGGCTGATCGATGTGGTACCGCTTGACACGCCGTCCGGCCACCGTGACGGGCGCCGGTACGCGGAGTTCCTTGTCGCGAAATGCCATGCCGGGACGGTACGGAGGCTTCCCTGACACGTAGTGTCAGTGGAGTGCGGGCCAGTCGACTCCTCTCCCTGCTGTTGCTGCTCCAGACGCACGGCCGGATGACCGCCGCGCAGCTCGCCGAGCGGCTGGAGGTCTCCGTCCGCACGGTCTACCGCGACGTCGAGTCCCTGCACGCGGCCGGCATCCCGCTGTACGGGGAGGCCGGGCACGCCGGGGGCTACCAGCTGGTCGACGGGTGGCGTACCCGGCTCACCGGGCTGACCGCCGAGGAGGCGGAGCGGCTCTTCCTGGCCGGCCTGCCCGGGCCGGCGGCCGAGCTGGGCTACGGCGCGGTGGTCGCCACCGTGCAGCGGAAGCTGCACGCCGCGCTGCCGTCCGCGCTGGCCGACCGCGCGGCGCGACTCCAGCAGCGCTTCCACCTGGACACGCCCGGCTGGTACGCCGACGGCGACGCCTCGCCACACCTCGCCGAGGTGGCGGAGGCGGTGTGGCGGCAGCGCCGGGTGGCGGTGCGCTACCGCAGCTGGAACGGGGAGACCGAGCGGACGCTGGAGCCGTACGGCCTGGTCCTCAAGGGCGGCCGGTGGTACGTGGTGGCCGGCCGACCGGGGCGGGATGGCGCGGCGACCTACCGGGTCAGTCAGATCCTGGCGCTCACCCCGCTCGACGAGGACTTCGACCGGCCCGCCGGGTTCGACCTGCCGGCCTGGTGGCGGGCGCACGTGGTGCACTTCCGGGCCGGACTGCACCGCGACGAGGCCGCGATCCGGCTCTCGCCACGAGGCCGGGAACGGCTACGGGAGATCGCCAGCGACGTGGTGGTCGCCGCCGCCGAGGGGTCCGCCGGCCCGCCCGACGACGCGGGCTGGGTGACCGCCGTGGTGCCGATCGAGTCGCTCACCCACGCGCACGGCGACCTGCTGCGGCTCGGCGCCGACGTGGAGGTGCTGTCCCCTCCCGAGCTGCGGGCCCGCCTGGCGGCCACCGCCGCCGGGCTGGCCGCGCTCTACGCGGCGACCTCCACCGGCTCGTCCGCCGTGGCCGGCTGACGCCGCGAACGCCGACGTGCCGGTCCGTCAGCCGAGCGGCACCTGGACGGCGACGTCGCGCTTCGGGTAGTGCTGTGCCACCTGGTCCGGGCCGTACTTCTCGCCGAACATCGCCACGATGTGCGCCACCCGGTCCGGGTCGGTGATCGGTGTGGCGGGGCCGTTCACCGCGGTGCCGTTGGCGGACACCTCGATCATCGGGGTCTTCCGGACGTTCTTGTACCAGTCGCTGTCCGACCCGGTGATCGGCACCAGGAACATGCTCTCCTCCTCCTGCACGAACCACACCGGGTGGGAGATCTGCCGGCCGGTCTTCCGGCCGGTCACGGTGATCTCGACCTCCTGCTCGCCGGCGAAGGCGTCTCTGGCCGCCTCCATGCTCACGCTGGCTCTCCCGTCCTCGGACCTGCTCCTGGTGTCAGGCTATGGACCGGACGGCCGGCCCGGCGTCGGTTCCGCCAGACCGGCCCGGGGTGGCCGGGTCAGTGCCGGCGGAACAGGGCAGAAACTCGGCCGCCGCCCGCGCGGCGCGCGGGAGATCCACTCGGGATGCAGGAAGTCGGGGTGTCCGAACGACCGGGACACCCCGACTTCCTGCATGTCGAGTCGATCATCGGCGGGACCGGTACGCCGCACCGAGGACGGCGACGCCCTCCTCGATGGCGGTCGCCGGGTTGGCCGCGTACCCGAGGACCAGACCGGGCGGCCCGGGCCGCTGCCGGTGCCAGGAGAGCGGCTGGACCTTCACGCCGCGCTCCAGCGCCGCGGTCGCCACGTCCGTGTCCGGCACGTCCCCGTCGAGGGTGACCGTCAGGTGCAGCCCGGCCGCCGCGCCGTGCACGGTCGCGCCGGGCAGATGGCGGGCGATCGCGGCGATCATCGCGTCCCGCCGCCGGACGTGCCGGCGGCGAAGCAGCCGCAGTTGCCGCTCCAGCCCCCCGGAGGTCATCAGCTCGGCGAGCACGAGCTGCGGCAGCACCGCGTTGCCCAGGTCGGCGTTGCGCCGGGCGTCGACCACGGCCGCCCGGTGACGGTCGGGCACGAGCAGCCAGCCGATCCGCAGCGCCGGCGCGAGCAGCTTCGACACGCTGCCGGCGTAGCAGACGCTCTCGGGCAGCGTCGCGCGCAGCGCCGGCACGGGCGGCCGGTCGTACCGGTGCTCGGCGTCGTAGTCGTCCTCGATGACCAGACCGCCGGCCCGCGCCCAGGCGGCGAGCTGCCGGCGGCGGTCCCCGTCGAGCACCACCCCGGTCGGGAACTGGTGCGCCGGGGTGAGCATCACCGCCGGCGCGCCGCAGGCGACCAGGTCGGCCACCCGCACGCCGGCCGCGTCCACCGGGACCGGCGGGGTCTCCACCCGCCAGTTGTTGAGCTGCTGGCGCACGCCGAGCGACCCCGGATCCTCCACCGCGACGCGGGTGATACCGGCGCCGCGCAGCGCCTGGGCCAGCAGGCCGAGCGCCTGCGAGACGCCGGTGGTGACGATGACGTCGGCCGGGTCGACGGTGACACCCCGGTAGCGCGCGAGCCAGGTGGCGACGGCCCGCCGCAGCGCGGGCGCGCCGCGCGGGTCACCGTAGCCGAAGTCCGACGCGACGAGGTGCCGCAGCACGGTCCGCTCGGCGCGCAGCCAGTCCGCGCGGGGGAAGGCGGCCAGGTCGGGTACGCCGGGCGTCAGGTCGATGCGGGCGGGCGCCGCGCGTACCGCGTCGAAGATGTCGGTGCCGGGGGCCGGCGGGAACGGCCGGGCCGGGACCGGCGCGGCGGCCGGAACCGGGGCCGGCGGCACGGCCGGCGCCGCGACCACCACCGTGCCGCCGCGCCCCCGGCCGGCCACGTGCCCCTCCTCCACCATCCGCTGGTACGCCTCGACCACGACGCCCCGGGAGACGCCGAGGTCGGCGGCGAGCACGCGGGTGGCGGGAAGGCGACTCCCGACGGGGATCCGCCCGTCCGCGATGGCGGCGCGCAGCCGGCCGGCGAGCCAGTCCGCGCGACCGCCGGGCGGGGCGTCGGTGACGTCGAGGTGCAGGAAGTCCGACCCGGGGACGGCCGCTTTGGTCCTACCGTCGGGGGCCGGTTTGGCTCTGCTCACCGGACCATCCTGCCCGGCAGGGTGGGCACATGACCATCGCCTTCCTGGTGACCACCCTCGTCGTGGTCGCCACCCCCGGCGCCGGGGTGCTGTTCACCCTCTCCGCCGCGCTGTCCGGTGGCCGCCGGGCCGCCCTGGTCGCCGCGTTCGCCTGCACGGTCGGCATCGTGCCGCACCTCGCGGCGGCGGTGACCGGGCTGGCCGCCCTGCTGCACTCCAGCGCGCTCGCCTTCGGGCTGCTCAAGTACCTCGGCGTGGCGTACCTGCTCTGGCTGGCCGTCGCGACGCTGCGCGACCGGGACGCGATCGCCGCCACCGCACAGCCGGTGCCCCGGTCGGCGGCCCGGACGGTCGGGTCGGCGGTGCTGATGAACCTGCTCAACCCCAAGCTGACGATCTTCTTCGTAGCGTTCCTGCCGCAGTTCGTCGACCCGGACCGGCCGGGGGCGGTGCCCGCCATGCTCGCACTGAGCGCGGTGTTCATGCTGGTGAGCCTGGTCGTGTTCGCGGCGTACGGGCTCTGCGCCGCCGCCGTCCGCCGGCACGTGCTGGACCGGCCCCGCGTGGCCGACTGGCTGCGCCGGGGCGTCGCCGGCTCCTTCCTCGCGCTGGGCCTGCTGCTGGCCCGCGCCGACGCCTGACGGGAGGACGACGTGTACTTCCAGCACTCGCCACGGATCCGCGCGGAGCACCCCGACCTCGTCGTCGGCGTCCTGTACGCCGAGGGCGTGGCCGGCGAGCCCCGCGTCGACCTGCCCGTCGCCGATCTGCACGCGGTGGCCCGGGAGCGGCTGACCACCGGAAGCGAGGGCGGTTTCCCCGAGATCCAGGCGTGGCGGCGGGCGTTCGCCCGGATGGGCCTGGCCCCGACCCGCTACCGCTGCGCCTCCGAGTCCCTGCTGCGGCGGCTGCGTACCGAGGGCACGCTGCCCGTGCTGCACCCCCTGGTGGACCTGGGCAACGCGGTGTCCGCCGCGTACGCGATCCCGGTCGGGATCCTCGACGTCGACCACGTCGCCGGCGGCATCGAGGTGCGGCACGCCCAGGGCGACGAGCGGTACCTGACGTTCACCGGGGCCGAGGAGCACCCCGACCCGGACGAGGTCGTCTTCGCCGACGAGGCGGGGCGGGCGCACGCGCGGCGCTGGACCAACCGGCAGAGCGGCTGGTCGGCGGTGCGCGACGGCACCAGCCGGATCCTCGTCGTGGTCGAGGCGATGCACGCCGGCGCGGACCGGGACGTGCCCCGGCTGCTGGACACCCTGGCCGGGGAGCTGACGCGCGGCTGGGGCGTGGCGGTACGGCGCGCGCTGCTCGGTGCGGCGACGCCCCGGTTCGCGGCCTGACCGCTCGGGCCGGCGGGGGCACCGCGACGGGCGACACCTCGGCTCGCGGCCCGACCGCTCAGGCCGGTGTGGACGCCGCGACGGGCGGCGCCTCGCCACGGGGGCCCTCGTCGCCGGTGCGGTCGGCACCGGCCCGGCCGCCGGCCACCCCTCCGGCGGCGGCCTCACCGGCGGTGGCGACGGTCGCACGATGGTCGGCCGTGCCGTCCGCGCCACCACCGGCGGCCGCCTCGCGCAGCAGGTCGAGGTGACCGAGGTGGCGGGCGGTCTCCGCGACGAGATGGTGCAGGATCCACCGCAGCGTGTGCCGGCCGTTCGCCGCCACGTCGTCCAGGCCGTGCGCGTTGACCACCTCGTCGCAGCGGCGCGACTCGGCCACGTACGCCTCGACCAGCTCGGGCAGCGGCACCCGGTCCGGGGTGGGTGGCGCGCCCACGTCGTCGGTGTCCAGGCCGAACGCGGGCAGGTCCTTCTCGCCTGCGAACCACCGCCGCAGCCAGCACCGCTCGACGTCGCGCAGGTGGCCCACCAGCCGGGGGACGGTCAGCCCACCGGCTGTGGCGACCTGGCGCGCCTCCTCCGGCAGGTCGGCGACGGCGCACACCACCTGGTCCCGCTGGCGTTGCAGGAAGGCCAGCAGCATCTCCCGCTCGTCGGCCGCGTACGTCGTCAGCGACATGTCACTCCTCCTCGGGTGGGATCGTTTCGCCGGTTCTCCGGTACCGGTAGCCGGGGACGGTCTCGCCGAACCAGCCGTTGACGCTGGCCAGCCCCCGGTCGTTGAGCTGGGCGTCGTGGATCGCGACCGTGCGGGCCGCGCCCGCCGCGACCGCGAAGTCGATCGCCTCGGTGAGCTTCAGCCAGGACGCCTGCGCGGGAACGAGCAGCGTGTGCACCCGCCGGCCGGGCGGGTGCAGCGAGTCCCCCGGGTGGTAGACGGCGTCCTCCACCAGGTAGCCCAGGTTGGCGCAGTCCGGCTGGCCACCGTGGATGGTCGCGTGCCGGCCACCGGTGGCGGTGATCGTGAACCCGGCCGCGGTGAAGCGCTGCCCGGCGCCGACCCGGGTCACCGGCAGCGGCGCGGACGCGGGCAGCCGGGCTCCCTCCGGGGCGAAGACCGGCACGCCCAGGCCGGCCAGCCGCAGCACGTCGATGTGGTCGGTGTGCTCGTGGGTGACCAGCACCGCGTCGGCGTCGGCCAGCGCCGCCGGCTCGCTCCAGGTGCCCGGGTCGATCACGAGCACCCGCCCGTCGTGCTCGATCCGGACGCAGGAGTGGGTGAACTTGGTGATCCGCATCGGCCGACCGTACGCGGTCCGGCCGCGGCGCGGTGGCCCACGCCGGCCGCCTCAGCCATGCCCGCCGTGGGCGCTGTGCGCGGGCGGGCGGCCCGGTCGCTGGCCCGGCTCGACGACCACGAACTGACCCATCATCCCGGCGTCCTCGTGGTACAGCAGGTGGCAGTGGTACATGTACGGCACGTCCGGGTCACTGTGGTCGGTGAAGCGCATCGCGATCCGGACCGGTCGTTGGGGCGCCAGGTACACGGTGTCCTTCCAGCCGGCGAGCTCCGGCGGCGGGGCCGCCCCGGCGACGGAGAGCACCTGGAACTGCACGTCGTGGACGTGGAAGTTGTGCGGTGTGCCGTCGATGTTCACCACCTCCCACACCTCGGTGGTGTCCCGGGTGGCGGCGAAGTCGATGCGGTCCATCGCCATCGACTGGCCGTTGATGGCGCGGCCGGCGAACTCCAGGCGGCGGGTCGCGCTCGCCGCGTCGGGGTCGATCCGCTCCATCGGGACCAGCGTGCCGGGCACGGCCGGTGACGGGGTGAGCCGGTCGGCGGCCCGCAGTTGCAGCACGTCGAAGCGGTCCCGGCCACCGGCGAAGCGGTCGGCGAGGAAGCCGGCGCCCAGGTCCGGGGCGGTGCTGCGCAGGGTGACCCGCTCCCCCGGCCGGACGGTCACCACGATCTCGGCGCGCTCGCCGGGTGACAGTTGCACGCGGGTGAGCCGGGCCGGGCGCGGGAGCAGCCCGCCGTCGCTGCCGATGAGGTCGAACGGCCGGTCGTCGGCGAAGCCGAAGTTGTACAGCCGGGCGGTGGAGCCGTTGAGCAGCCGCAGCCGGACCCGCTCGGTGGTCACGTCGAGGTACGGCCCGACCGTGCCGTTGACCAGCAGCGTGTCGCCGAGCACCCCGATCGCGTTGATCATGTTGCGGGTCTTGCGGAACTGCCCGTCGCCGGAGAAGCTCCGGTCCTGCACGATTACCGGGACGTCGTCGACACCGTAGCGCCGCGGCAGCGGCAGGGCGGCCTCACGGTCGTCGTCGACGAGGAACAGGCCGGCGAGGCCGCGGTAGACGTGGTCCTCCGTCTCGCCGTGCGGGTGCGGATGGTACCAGAGCGTCGCCGCCGGCTGGTCGACCGTCCAGGTGGGCGACCAGGTGGCGCCGGGCCGGATCATCTGGTGGGGCCCGCCGTCCATCCGGGCTGGCAGGTGCATGCCGTGCCAGTGCACGCTGGTGCGCCCGGCCAGCCGGTTGACCACGTTGACCACCACCTGCTCACCGCGCCGGGCGCGCAGGGTGGGCCCGAGATAGTCGCCGTCGAAGCCGGCGGTGCGGGTCAGCCGGCCGTCGCCGTGGAAGTCCCGTCGCCCGTCGCGGGCGAGCAGGTCGAAGACCCGCCGCCCGCGCTCGTCCACCCGCGACTCCGCGAGGGGCGGGACGGCCAGCGGGCGGGCGAAGCCGACCTGGTCGACGGTGTCGGTGCCGGCCCGACTGTACGCCCAGCCGCCGGCCGCCACCCCGCCGCAGCAGAGGACGAGGCTGACGGCGAGCAGGCCGAGCAGGAGCCGGACCAGGGGTCGTCGTCGGGCGGCCACGATGGCACCTCCAGTAGGGTCGGTACCTGTAGTCTCGCTTCCTATCGGGCGGGAAGCCACCCCATCGGCCCGAATTCCGGGGTTCTCTCCGGGATGCCCCGGAGGGCAACCCGCCCCGCCGGGTGCCGCGGTGCCGGATGATCGGGGTGTGGACTCCCGACCGGAACGCGGCCACCGGTGCGTCCCGCACACCGCGGACGTGCGGATCGAGGCCTGGGCGCCGACACGGGAGGCCTGCGTGGCGGAGGCGGTCACCGCCCTGGTGGACAGTTTCACCGACCCGGGCGGGGCCCGCCCGGCCGCCGACCGGGAGTTCCACACCCCGCCCGCCGACGACCAGGACCTGCTGGTGGACGTGCTCGACGAGGTGATCTTCCGGATGGACACCACCGGGGAGCTGCCGCTGCGCACCGAGGTCACCGACGACGGCGACGGCGGGCTGCGGGTGCGCTGGCAGACGGTCGGCACCGACGCGCTGGAGCTGATCGGGGCGGTCCCCAAGGCGGTCGCCCTGCACGAGCTACGGTTCGGCCCCGACGGGCCGGGCTGGTCCTGCGCGGTGACCCTCGACGTGTGAGGCCCCGTCGGTCAGCCCTTGACCACGCCGATCGGCACCAGGCGGGCCACCTTCCGGCACAGCCCCGCCCCCTCGGCCGCCTCGACCACGGCGGAGACGTCCTTGTACGCCGCCGGCATCTCCTCGGCCAGCCCGCGCCGCGAGGCGCCGCGTACCGCGATGTCCTGGTCCTCCAACTGGCGGCGCGGGTCGAGGCCGCGCTCGGCCTTGACCGCCTGCTTGCGGCTCTGCACCCGACCCGCGCCGTGGCAGGTGGACGCGAACGCGGGCGAGCCGGCCACCCCGGTGAGGACGTACGAACCCGTGCCCATGGAGCCCGGGATCAGCACCGGCTGGCCGGCGTCCCGCAGGTCGTCGGGGAGCTCCGGGTGCCCCGGCGGCAGCGCCCGGGTCGCGCCCTTGCGGTGGACGCAGAGGCGCCGGGAGTCCCCGTCGGTCCCGTGGGTCTCGATCTTCGCGAGGTTGTGCGAGATGTCGTAGACCAGGTCGAGGCGGCTGCCGGTGACCCGGCTGAAGACCGTACGGGCGGCATGGGCGAGCAGTTGCCGGTTGGCTCGCGCGTAGTTGGCGGCGGCGGCCATCGCGCCGAGGTAGGCGCGGCCCTCGTGGGAGTCGACCGGTGCGCAGGCGAGCTGCCGGTCCGGCACGTGGATGTTGTACTGGCGCATCACCTTCTCCATCTGCCGGACGTAGTCGGTGCAGATCTGGTGGCCCAGGCCCCGGGAACCGCTGTGGATCATGACGGTGACCTGACCCGGCCGCAGGCCGAACGCGGTGGCCACCGCCTCGTCGTAGACCTCCTCGACCGCCTGCACCTCCAGGAAGTGGTTGCCCGAGCCGAGGCTGCCCACCTGTCGGGCGCCCCGCTCGATGGCCCGCTCGCTCACCTGCGCCGGGTTCGCGTCGTCCACCGCGCCGTAGTCCTCGCAGCGCTCCAGGTCCCGCTCGACGCCGAAGCCGCGCTCGACCGCGTACCGGGACCCGCCGCGCAGCACCGCGTCGAGTTCCTCACCCTTGGACAGGTGCCACACCGCCCCCTTCCCCATCCCGCGCGGGGTGGCCTCCCCCAGGCCGTCCATCACGGCGCCGAGCTTCGGGCGCAGCCCGGCCAGGTCCAGGTCGGCGGCGAGCAGCCGGACGCCGCAGGAGATGTCGAAACCCACCCCACCCGGCGAGACCACCCCGCCGTGCTCGACGTCGGTGGCCGCGACCCCGCCGATCGGGAAGCCGTAGCCCCAGTGGATGTCGGGCATGGCGTACGAGGCGTCGACGATGCCCGGCAGGGTGGCGACGTTGGCCACCTGCTCCAGCGACTTGTCCGCCCCGGCGTCGGGCAGCAGCGACTCGGACGCGAACACCACGCCCGGCACCCGCATCGGGTCGTGCCGGTCGATGCGGAAGCGGTAGGGCGACTCCTCGACCAACTCCATCCGCGCGACCTACCCGGTGCGGCCGGTGTTACACGCCCCGGGGGCCGAGGGAGGCCGGTCAGGCGGGTTCGACGCGGGTGACGGCGACCGTCTGGTCGATGTCCTCCCGGTCGCCGCAGCCGGCCGGGAGCGGCGCGATCGCGCCCCGCACGGTGACCCGGGCGCCGGGGCGCAGCGCCGCCGCCTCCTCGCCGCTCAGGGCCCAGCGCCGCTCCCCGACCAGCAGCATGGTGCACTCCCCGACGCGCTCCACGGTGCCGGTCAGTGTGCGGGCTCCGAACGGCAGCGGGCCGGGCACCTCACCGGTGCCGGACGGGATCGGCGCGGCGGAGGGAGCGCCGGACGTCCCGGACTCGCGGCCGGCCGGTTCGGGTCGGGCGGTGGCGGTAGGGCCGGGCGGGGGCGAGGGCGTACCGGCGGGCGACGGGCCGGACGGGCCGGCCTCCGGGGTGTCCGGTGCGGACGAACAGGCGGTCAGCCAGCACAGCAGGCCGACGGCGGTCAGCAGGACCGATGCTCTGCGCATGACACCAACTTCCGTCACGTCGGACTCGGTGGCAACCGGGGCGGTCCCCCGGTCAGAGCCCGTAGAAGCCCCGGTACCGGCGGACCAGGCGCCACTGCACGACCACCGCCGCCACGGTCAGCAGGATCATCACCAGCGTCGCCGCGGCCGCGTAGCCGTAGCGCAGGTACTCGAACCCGGTGCGGTAGATGAACAGCGACAGGTACGTGGTGGCGTACGGGGGTGGGCCCCCGTCGGTGACCACGTACGCCGGCACGAACGAGAAGTGCAGGCTCGCGATGGCGTCGCGCACCGCCAGCAGGGCGAGCACCGGTGCCATCAGCGGCAGCGTGACCCGGCGGAACACGTCCCAGCCGGTGGCGTCCTCCAACGCGGCCATCTCGTACACGTCACGGGGCAGCGCCCGCCGCGCGGCCAACAGCACCACGAACGTCTCCCCCATCGTGAAGACGCTCATCAGGATGATCGCCGCGCGGGCGTCGGTCGGGTCGGTCAGCCACTGCGGCGGGGTGCGGCCCAGCGCGGTCAGCCCGTTCTCCCCGCCGACCCGCAGCAGCTGGTTGATCGGGCCGTACAGGGGGTTGAACAGCCACAGCCAGAGCAGGCCGTAGGCGATCTCGGGCACCGCGGTCGGCAGCACGGCCGCCGCGCGGGCGGTGCCGACCCCGAACGCCCGGCGGTGCAGCAGCAGCGCCAGGCCGAGGGCCAGCAGCAGCCGCAGGGGTACGGCCACCAGCGCGAACACCAGCGAGTTGGTCAGCGACACCCGGAACACGGGGTCGTCGACCAGAGCGACGAGATTGTCCAGCCCCACCCAGCTCGGCGCGTTCACCAGGTCGTACTCGGTGAACGCCAGGGCGAGGGTGACGGCCGCCGGCAGCAGCACCAGCCCGACCAGGCCGACCAGGTACGGCGCCAGCATCAACGCCAACTGCCGGCGGGAGCGGGTGTCCGGTCGGGTCCGCGGGGGTCGCGGAGGGGGCTCGCTCCTCGCGCTCGCCCCTGCCGCCCTCGTTTCCGACCGCGGGGCTCGCAGACCCGGCTCGCTCCTCGCGCTCACGGCGCGTACCGGAGGCCGGAGTCGGCGTGGAAGACGTGCGTGTCGGCCCAGCGGACCCCGACCTGGACGGCCGCGCCCCGCTCGGGGCGGCGGGCGGCTGGCACCCGGGCGACCACCGGCTGCCCCGCCGCGAGGCTGAGGTACGCGTACGCGTCCTCGCCGACCACCTCGACCCGGTCGACGGTGGCGGCCGCGCCCTCCGCCCGGTCGATGGCGACCGCCTCGGGGCGGAATCCGATCTGGAGGCCCTCGGCCGGCACGCCCGGCGGGGCCTCCCCGGCGGGGCGGACCGGGCCGTCGGCGGGGAGCAGGTTCATCGCCGGGGAGCCGACGAAACGGGCCACGAACGTGCTCGCCGGGGCACGCCAGATCTCGTCCGGGGTGCCCACCTGCTCGACCCGGCCGTCGCGCAGCACCGCGATCCGGTCGGCGAGCACCAGCGCCTCGGTCTGGTCGTGGGTGACGTGCACCATCGTGGCGCCGAGCCGGTCGTGCAGGGCCCGCAGCTCGGCGCGCATCTCGACACGCAGGGCGAGGTCGAGGTTGGACAGCGGCTCGTCGAGCAGGAAGACGTCCGGCTCGCGTACCAGCGCCCGGGCCAGGGCGACCCGCTGCCGCTCCCCGCCGGAGAGCTGGCCGGGCCGCCGGTCGAGCAGGGCCGCGCAGCCGACCGTCTCGGCCGCCGTCCGGGCCCGCTCCCGGGCCACGGCGCGCGGGGTGTCCCGGACCTCCAGGCCGAAGGCGATGTTCTCGGCGACGGTGAGGTGCGGGAAGAGGGCGTACGACTGGAAGACCATGGACACGTTGCGCAGGCCGGGACGGTCGGAGGTGACGTCCCGGCCGGCGATGCGGACACGGCCGGCGGTGGCGGGCTCCAGCCCGGCCACCACCCGCAGCACCGTCGACTTGCCCGCCCCGGACGGGCCGAGAACCACCAGGAGTTCACCCCGGGCGACGCTCAGGTCCACCTCGTGCAGGACGGTGGCGCCGCGGTAGGCGGCGCTCACGCCGTCCAGGGTCAGACCCGGTTCGCTCACCCGTGCTCACCGCGGGCGAACAGCGGGCGGGTCTGCTGGTCCAGGTCGCGGATGACGTCGTCGAGCTTGTCCCCCCGGTACAGGGCGTTCTCCAGGATGCCCGCGGTGACGTCCTCGATCTCCGGCCAGGTCGAGACGGTCGGCAGGGCCCGGACGGTGGGGATCGTGTCGAGGAACACCTTGGCGCTGCGCGGCGGCTGGGACGGGCCGAGGAACGCCGGGGACTGCGAGACGCCGATGTGCGAAGGGACGGTCCGGCCGGTGGCGGCGATGATCCGCTGCCCCTCCTCCGAGATGGCGAACTCGAGGAACCGCCACGCGGCGTCCTTACGCTTGCCGCCCCGGGTCATGCAGTACGCGTCCGAGTGCAGCACCCCCACCTGCTTCTGGTAGACCGGCAGCGGGGCGACGTCCCACTCGAAGTCGGTGATCGAGCGGAACGTGGTGGTGGAGCGGCGCGACGACATCAGCATCGCGAGGCGGCCGTTGGCGAAGCGCGACTCGTCGTCCTCGGCCTCGACCTCCTCGTCGGTGGGCACCACCCCGTACGCCTGGCGCAGGTCCACGAGGTTCTTCAGCGCCTCCCGGGCGACCGGGGTGTCCAGGGTGAGCCGGGTCGGCTTGTCGGGGTTGTCGACGATCTCGCCGCCGGCGGACCACACGAACGGGGCGACGCGGATGATCGACGGCTCGATGCCGAGACCGTGCACGGCCGGCCGCGCGGCGGCGCCCTCGCTCTCGGTGCCCTTGACCACCACGCCCCGGGAGTCACGGGTCATCGCGATGGCGGTGCCGACCATGTCGTTCCAGGTCCAGCCGGCCTTCGGCTCGGGCACGCCGTACTTCGTGAAGAGCGTGCGGTTGTAGTAGACGGCGAGGCTCGACACGTTCTGCGGCAGGCAGAGCTGCTTGCCGCCCCACGTGAAGGCGTCCATCGCCACCGGGTAGTAGTCCGCCGGGTCGATCGCGTCGGAGCCGGCGATGCGCTCGTCCAGCGGCTCCACGACGTTCTTCGCCGCGAACTGGCCGTAGAAGCGGTAGTTCATCAGGAACAGGTCCGGCGGGGCGCCCCCGGCGACCGAGGTGGCGAGCCGGGCCAGCAGGTCCTTGCGGTCACTCGCCTCGACCAGCTGCACGTCGGTGCCGGGGCGGGCCTTCTCGTACGCCTCGGTGAGCGTGCGGTACGCGGCCAGCTCCTCCGGGGCGCCGAAGACCAGCAGCTGCACCGGGCCCGACTCGTCCTTCGAGGATCCGGAGCCCGTTCCGCAGGCGGTGGCGAGCAGCGTGACGGACAGCAGCAGGGCGAGCAACGTCTTCGGTCTCATGGGCGGTCCCGTCCGGTCGGATCGTCGTGATGGAGGAAGCGGCGCTGGGCGAGCACGAAGACCAGCAGGGCCGGCGCGGTGGCGAGGACCGCCCCGGCGAGGAACACCGGGAAGTTCGTCGGGTCCAGCACCGACAGCGAGCGCAGCGCCAGCGGCAACGTGAACAGGTCGCGGTCGTACACGTAGATCAGCGGGTCGAGGAAGTTCGACCAGGTCAGCACGAAGGTGAGGGCGGTGAGCGCGGCGGTGACCGGGCGGACCAGCGGGAGGGCGACCCGCCACCAGATGCGCATGGGTGAGAGGTCCTCCACCAGGCAGGCGTCGTAGAGGTCCCGCGGCAGTGCCCGGAAGGCCAGGTAGTAGACCAGCACGTACAGCGGCGAGGTGCCCAGCAACGCCGGAGCGATCAACGGCACCAGCGTATCGGTCAGGCCCAGCGCGCGGAAGATCGCGAACCGGGGTACGAGCAGCGCGGTGGCCGGCACCATCAGGGCGACCAGGGAGGCCGCGACGACGGTGGCGGTGGTGCGCGGCGCGAGCCGGGCCAGCGCGAACCCGGCGAGCGCGGCCACGAGCACGCTCAGCGGCACGGCGACGACGGCGACGAGCACCGAGTTGAGCGAGGCGCGCAGCAGGCCGCCGATCTCCAGTGCCTGCCGGTAACCGGCGGTGGAGACCGGGTCCGGGACCAGGTGCGGCGTCGGGGACGGCGGCAGGCCGGGCTCGGTGAGCGAGCCGGATACCAGCAGCAGCAGCGGCGGGACGAAGACGAGGACGACGAACGCCGCGCCGAGGGTACGCCAGACGCGACCGGCCGCCCCGGGCAGCGGTGGGGGGCCGCTCGCGCGGCCCCCCACCCGGTTGGTGCCTTTGATGATCTGCCTACCCCAGCTTGAGCTGCCAGGCACCCAGACCGTGCGAGGCGGCGTAGAGGATCCGCTTGCCCGGCACGATGGTGAGCCCGGCGACCTCGACGTTCGGCATGCCGCCGGCCGCCTTGACCCAGCTCGTCGAGCCCTTGGCCAGGCGCAGGACGCCGAAGTCGGTGGACGCGTACAGGTCACCGGTCACGTCGTCCCGGACCAGGTCGGTGATCGGCTGGTCGCCGAAGTCGTACGACCGGTCGGTCCACGAGGCCGCCGCGCCGGCCACCGTCACCTCGAACGCGTGACCGACGGTGGTCGGGGTGTTCGAGTTGAAGCCGCTGTACGACACCCACGCCCGGGCCGGGGCGGCCGGGTCGACGTGAATGCTCGTGACGAAGCGGTTCGGCGTGCTGGCGTTGTCGATCCGGGTCCAGGTGACCGCCGACGCCGGCTCGGCGTCGACGTTGCGGGTGACGAAGACCCGGCCGGTGCTGGTGGCCGCGTACGCGGTGGACGAGTCGCTGTCGACCCGCTGGACCACCGAGACCGCGCCGCCGGCCCGGTCGCCCCAGGCGGCGTCGGTGAGCCGGGTGGTGCCCAGCTCCGCCCAGTCGCCGCACTGCGCCTCGTACGTGCCGGTCCAGGTGTTGCAGATGCGGTCGGCCTCGTCGAGGGTCCGGTTGCCGAGGCCGAAGGTCTTGGTGCGGTAGACCGTCCGGGCCGTGCCGGCGAACATCGTGCCGCTGACCTTCGGGTCGTTGATCACCGGGGCGTAGAACAGGTTGCCCGCCTGGCCGTAGATCGGGTCGGCGGTCCAGATCCAGCTGCCGATGTCGCCGTTGTTGAAGTTCACCTCGGGCGACACGTCGAAGAAGGTGTGGAAGCGGAACTCCGGCTTGCCGACGTCGAAGCCGGAGGCGCCGCCGTCACCGATCATCGTGTTCACCCAGCGGCGCCGCTCGCCCTTGTTCTCCCAGGTGCCGTTGTCCTGCGTGCCACCCTGGAGCAGGTTCACGTCGTGCGGGCTGACCGACAGGCTGATGAACTGCAGCGTGTTCATGCCCTTGTTGACCCCCTCCAGCTTGGCGGGGATCTTCGAGAGCATCTGCTTGCAGCGGTCCTTCCGGGCCTGCGTGGTGAGGTTGCGGTCCGGGTTGTCGCACCAGGCGGAGCGGTCGACGAACTGGCCGCTGGAGCGCATGATGCCGCCGTCGTTGGCCTCGAAGAACTGGAACGGGTTGCGCGGGTTGGTCACCAGGGCGTGCTGGTCCGGGTGCAGGCCGTTCGGGTGCAGCTCGTCGGTGCCGTCGTAGGTCATGTCCGTGCCGCTGACGCCGGCGTCGGTGGAGAGGACGACCGCCCGCTTGTGGGCGACCGTCTCGCCGTAGACGTAGGAACCACCGGTGTAGACCACGTCCGGGTGCCCGGCCGGGGTGTGCACGAACACGTCGTACCAGCACTGGCCGGTGCACTGGTTGTAGGTGGCGAAGCCCGGGTCGGCCGGGTTCGAGCTGGTCAGGTCGGCGAAGGCCGGGGCACCGGCGGCCACGTCGTCGCTGCGGAACAGCCGCGAGTACGGGTTGCCGATGTTGCCCTCGTAGACGTACATCCGGGTCTTGCCGTTCGGCAGGGCGGTGACGTCGATCGCGGCGCGGGTCTGGAAGACCGCCGGGTTCAGCGACGGCTTGATCTGCGTCCAGGTCATTCCGGCGTCCGAGGAGCGCCACACACCGCGGGCGTACGACGAGGCGTACACGATGTCGGAGTTCTTCGGGTCGAGCTTGACGTAACGGACGCCGCGCGGCGAGCAGGCGGCGGTGTTCGCGTACTCGGCGGCGCTGCCGGTGCAGTCGGCGGCGTTGGTCGAACCGTTGTGGAGGAACGTCCAGTTCTTGCCGCCGTCGGTGGTCTTGTAGAGACCCCACTTCGCGGCGTCCGGCACCGGCCGGGTGACGCCGGTGCAGCAGGAGCTGGACATGCCGCGCAGCGCGATGGTGGTGGCGACGTACATCGTCTTGGGGTCGCCCGGCTTGATGGTGATCTCGGCGATGCCCTTGCCGGAGAGCACGTCCTTGCCGAGCGGGCCCGACCAGGTCAGGCCGCCGTTGGTGGACTTGTAGAGGCCGACGCCGGCGACACAGCCGGAACCACAGGTGTTCGCCTCGCCGGTGCCGACGTAGATCGTCAGGCCGGTCTTGTCGTTACGGTCGATCTTGACCGAGCCGGCCGCGTTGATCCCCAGCGGGCCGCCCAGGTAGAACCACTTGGGCTCGGCGGCGAGGATGTTCAGCGTGCCCCAGACGCCACCACCGGCCGGGGTCGCGTACGCCCGGCAGAGCAGCTGGTTGCAGTCGGGGCTGATGTCGAGCGAGGTGACCCGCCCGCCGGCGACGTACTCGTTCGGTACGTAGTTGAACGCGTTACGGAACTCGGTGAACGGGTACAGCGCCTCGCTCGGGCCGACGCTGGTCCAGCTCTGGCTGCCCCGGAACCGCTTCTCCGCCGCGGCGTACGCGGCCTTGGCGCGGTCCACCTCGGCGATGCTGATGTCGTTGGCCGGGTACGCCCGCTCCATGAACTCCTGCTGGGCGGCGCCGCCGGGACCGTCCGGCGACATGCCGTCGTTGCCGGGCGCCGCCTGCCGCAGCCGCTCCAGATGGGCGCCCAGGGCGCTGGGCATCTCGCCGTCGCCGGCCGCCGCGGCGGCCGGCACCTCGGCGCCGGTGAAATGGATGCCCGCGGCACCCGTCGTCGCCACGAGTGCGGCGACCGCTAGTCCTGCGAGTAGATGGCGACGTCTGCGCTTCACGAGGGTCCCTCCCGGAGAAGGCGTCGCCGCAGCGCGGCGCCTCTGGATTGGCGACCGTCGCTGGCAGCGTCCATGCAGGAGGATGTCAGAGGGTGATCGGCGACACAATCCTCTGCGTCGATTGAGTTCACAAATGATTGTCGTCCGGCCTGCCGGGTAACGCCCCGGCATGCCTGCACGTCACGACGACTTTCCCCGCATCGCCATCGTCACCGGAGCCGACGCCGTTCGTCGACACCGGGTGGGAGCAGTGGCGGGAGGTGCTCGCCGTCGACCTGGACGGGCCGTTCCTCTGCGGGCAGCGGGCGGCGCGGCGGATGGGGGCCGCCGTCGACCCGTTCACCCAGCCGCGGCCCGGAGTGCCGGTGGGACGGCCCGGGGACGCGCGGGAGGTCGCCGCCGTGGTCGCGCTGCTCGCCTCCCCCGCCGCCGCGTACGTCACCGGGGCGTCCTGGCCGGTCGACGGCGGGATGCTGCTGATGGGCCCGCAGGCCGCGGCGCTGCCCGACGACTCCTGGCGGCGGGTCGAGCCTACGTAACAGTCCGTTACACAGCGGGTTCACAGTGTCCACCTAGGGTGGTCGGCGGCCCGGTCGCACGACGGCCGGGCCGACGACCGGCCCCTACCCGGGGCCCCTACGGAAGGACACACGATGCCCCTCGCCCAGCGGGTCGCCGCGCTCTCCGCGGCGGCCGTCCTCGGCACGGCCGCGCTCACCGTCGCGGCCACCCCCGCCCACGCCGCCCCCGCTCAGCCCGCCCTCGCCGAGCAGGCCACCTCCGTGCTGCTGCTGAGCGTCGTCCCGCACACCACCGGCGCGCCCCGGGCCGCCGCGCTGCGGTGCGAGCCGGTCGGCGGCACCCACCCGTACGCCGCGTCCGCATGCCAGGACCTCGCCGCCGCCGACGGCGACCTGGCCTCGCTGAGCGGCAACCCCGGCTTCTGCACCCTGGAGTACGCCCCGGTGACCGTCCGGGCGGTCGGGTTCTGGCAGGACCGTCCCGTGTCGTACACCGAGACGTTCGGCAACCGCTGCGAACTGCTGCGTGAGACCGGCTCCCTCTTCGCCTTCTGACCCGCTTCACGCTCTGATGCCCGCCGCGCGGCGCCCGCTCCCCCGGGCGCCGCGCGGCCCCCGTCCGCGGGCCGGCGCCGATTGGGCCGGTGCGAGAATGGGGCGTTCGATTCAGGCAGCTTCAGCAGGAGAAACGGTCAGCGTGACGGAAACCGGTCCGGACGACCTGCGCGCCGACTGTTCCCGGTGCGTGGGGCTCTGCTGCGTGGCCCCGGCGTTCGCCGCCTCGGCGGACTTCGCGATCGACAAGCCGGCCGGCCGGCCCTGCCCGCACCTGGGTGCGGACTCCCGCTGCGGCATCCACGCGCAGCTGCGCGAGCGGGGCTTCCCGGGCTGCACGGTCTTCGACTGCTTCGGCGCGGGCCAGCGGGTGACCTCCGGTGGGCGGGACTGGCGAGACGACCGGGCGACCGCCCGCGCGATGTTCGACACCTTCGCCGTGGTGCGGCCGCTGCACGAGCTGCTCTGGTACCTGACCGAGGCGTTGGCGTTGGACCCGCCGCCGGAGTTGCGGGCCGCGCTGACCGAGGCGCGCGCCGAGACCGACCGGCTGGCCGGCGGGGACCCGGAGGCGCTGCGGGCGCTGGACGTCGACGCGTACCGCGGGCGGGTCAACCCGCTGCTGTCGCGGGCCGGGGACCATACCAGGGCGCGGGGCGGCCGGCCCGGCGTCGACCGGCGCGGCGCCGCCCTGTTCGGCGCTGACCTGCGCCGGGTCGACCTGCGGCGGGCCAACCTGCGCGGCGCCGTGCTGATCGGGGCCGACCTGCGGGGCGTCGACCTGGCCGGGGCCGACCTGACCGGCGCGGACCTGCGCGGCGCGGACCTGCGGGGCGCCGACCTGTCGGGCAGCCTGTTCGTGCACCAGTCCCAACTCGACGCCGCCCGGGGCGACCGGCGCACCGGGCTGCCGCCCGGGCGCAGCCGGCCCCCGCACTGGACGGCACTCCCGCTCACCCCGGTCCGGCGGCGCCCACCCGCCAGCACTGCCGGTCGCCGCCGCCGCTGAACGCCGGCCCGTCCGCACCACGATCCGCGGACGAAAGGGCTTCCTGCCGACACCACCTCGGCAAGCGCCCCGCCGGGTGGACCACCTCCCGCTGAACCGGGTGCATGCCGGGCAGTCGCTGTCGAGCTGCCCCCACAGATGGGGCAATGTCCCGGTCTCATGGACGGGGGCAGCTCGACAGCGGCCGGACAACCTGGTCGGGCCTGGGCGGGCCTGCTGGAGCGCACCCAGGTCGGGGGCGGCGTGGCCGAGCCCGCCGTGAGCCGACGTTTCTCCCCGATTCGTCCGGGTAGGCGGTGGGGGACACGGGCACCATCGCCGACGGGGAGGCACGGGCGTGGGATACCGAGTACGACAGGGCGAGCAGCCGGTCGATCCGGCGCACGCCGAGGACGAGGCAGGTCAGGCCCGGCTGGTCCAGGTCGACGCGGACACCGACGTGCCGGCGCCGGACGGCCCGGCGACGAAACCGGACATCGTCACGGAGGACGACGGCTCGGGCGTGGCCGGTGGGTCCTCGGGCAGCAGCGCCGGCGGTTCGAGCATGCCGGGTCACCCGGACGCGGCACGCTGACGTTTCCGGAGATCCTGACGGGGCAGGAGTGCGCCATGACCGACGAACACCGTTTCGACCTGGCCGACACGGACGAGCCGGACGGCGCCACCGCGATGGAGGCGTCGCTGCGGCCGCCGGGTGATTCCCTGCACACCACCGAGGACGTCGGCGACGACTTCGAGGACCTGCCCGCCGAGAACCGGCGGTCGGCGCGGGAGATCAGCCGCGCCGGGTACGACGTGGCGGACGTCAGCGGCACCACTGACCCGAACCGGGAGTGAGCCGGGCCGCCGCGGCGCGGCCCGGCTCAGCGCCCGGCGGGGCGGAGGAGGCTCACCCCGCCGAGTCGGTGGTTCCCGCGGGCGTCGCACCGGCCGTGGCCGCCGCGTCCGGGGCCGGCACGCCGGTGGCGACGAGG
>NZ_JAATEO010000021.1 GCF_012034245.1 Micromonospora thermarum
CAAAAAAGGGGGGACAGCGCCGGCGCGCTAGGAAAGGTGGACCAGCCCGGCGGAGGTGCTCGGGCGTCCGGGGGGATCAACCCGGCCTGCTGCTCGGGCGTCCCGCAGATGTAACCGACCCGGGTCCCGGGCCATTCCGGGTCCCCGGGGCCCGGACTCCACCCCCGCCGGAGGCGGGCAGCGGACCGAGCCGGGCACGGGGCCCTGCGGTCACGGCATGTACAACGACCCGACCCACCCACCGATTCCACGACGAGGGTGGCCCCGACCACGGCACACCCCACCCGAAACCGGACACGCACCCCTGACGCCCCAACCGGAACCGGACATCCCACCCAAGACCACCCCGGCGGCCGGATGCGACGCAACCACACCATCGGGATCTTGGAAGGCAATGACGGGCCCAAGGGAAGGCATGCCGGCGGCACCGCTTCGATCATCGGGACCGGCAGGGCCGCGCCGACCAACCGTCGCGACCCCTCGCGGCGGGTTCATCGGGTTGGCGACGAACGCAGACAGGGCGACGGCCCGGTGGCGGTTGCCACCGGGCCGTCGCCCGTCGTGCGGTGTGTGCGCTTACTCGTCCGCGCCAGCGGTGGCCGCGCCACCGAGGTCGGCCGGGACGGCGTCCGGCACCTCGACCGGCTTGTCCGCACCGCGGAAGACGAGCTTGGACTTGTCGATGTTGTTCGGGTCGCCCTCGCAGTCCACCACGACGATCTGACCCGGGGTCAGCTCGTTGAAGAGGATCCGCTCGGACAGGTTGTCCTCGATGTCGCGCTGGATCGTGCGACGCAGCGGACGCGCACCGAGCACCGGGTCGAAGCCCTTGGTCGCCAGGTACTTCTTGGCGTTCTCGGTCAGCTCGAGACCCATGTCCTTGTTCCTCAGCTGGGTCTCGATGCGGGAGATCATGATGTCGACGATCGACAGGATCTCCTGCTGACGCAGCTGGTGGAAGACGATGGTGTCGTCGATCCGGTTGAGGAACTCGGGCCGGAAGTGCTGCTTGAGCTCGTCGTTGACCTTCTGCTTCATCCGGTCGTAGTTCGACTCGGAGTCCTCAGAGGCCTGGAAGCCCAGCGACACCGCCTTGGCGACGTCCCGCGTGCCGAGGTTGGTGGTCAGGATGATGACCGTGTTCTTGAAGTCCACGATCCGGCCCTGACCGTCGGTGAGCCGACCGTCCTCCAGGATCTGGAGCAGCGTGTTGAACACGTCCGGGTGGGCCTTCTCGATCTCGTCGAAGAGGACCACCGAGAACGGCCGACGCCGCACCTTCTCGGTCAGCTGCCCGCCCTCGTCGTAGCCGACGTAGCCGGGAGGGGCACCCACCAGCCGGGACACCGTGTACCGGTCGTGGAACTCGGACATGTCCAGCTGGATCAGCGCGTCCTCGCTGCCGAACAGGAACTCGGCGAGCGCCTTGGACAGCTCGGTCTTACCGACACCGGACGGGCCGGCGAAGATGAACGAGCCGGAGGGGCGCTTCGGGTCCTTCAGGCCGGCCCGCGTACGCCGGATGGCCTTCGAGACCGCCTTGACCGCGTCCTCCTGGCCGATGACGCGCTTGTGCAGCTCGTCCTCCATGCGCAGCAGGCGCGAGGTCTCCTCCTCGGTCAGCTTGTAGACCGGGATGCCGGTCCAGTTGCCGAGCACCTCGGCGATCTGCTCGTCGTCGACCTCGCTGACGACGTCCAGGTCACCGGCCTTCCACTCCTTCTCCCGCTGCGCCTTCTGACCGAGGAGCTGCTTCTCCTTGTCACGCAGCTGGGCGGCGCGCTCGAAGTCCTGCGCGTCGATCGCGGACTCCTTGTCGCGGCGCACCTGGGCGATGCGCTCGTCGAAGTCGCGCAGGTCTGGCGGCGCGGTCATCCGGCGGATCCGCATCCGGGCACCGGCCTCGTCGATCAGGTCGATCGCCTTGTCCGGCAGGAAGCGGTCGGAGATGTACCGGTCGGCCAGCGTGGCGGCGGCCACCAGCGCGGCGTCGGTGATGCTCACCCGGTGGTGCGCCTCGTAGCGGTCGCGCAGGCCCTTGAGGATCTCGATGGTGTGGGCCAGCGACGGCTCACCCACCTGGATCGGCTGGAAGCGGCGCTCGAGAGCGGCGTCCTTCTCCAGGTGCTTGCGGTACTCGTCGAGCGTGGTCGCGCCGATGGTCTGCAGCTCGCCACGGGCCAGCATCGGCTTGAGGATGCTCGCCGCGTCGATCGCGCCCTCGGCGGCACCCGCGCCGACCAGGGTGTGGATCTCGTCGATGAAGAGGATGATGTCGCCCCGGGTGCGGATCTCCTTGAGCACCTTCTTGAGGCGCTCCTCGAAGTCACCGCGGTAGCGGGAACCGGCGACCAGCGCACCGAGGTCGAGCGTGTAGAGCTGCTTGTCCTTCAGAGTCTCGGGCACCTCGCCCTTGATGATCTTCTGGGACAGCCCCTCCACCACGGCGGTCTTGCCGACGCCGGGCTCACCGATCAGGACCGGGTTGTTCTTGGTACGGCGGGAGAGCACCTGCATGACCCGCTCGATTTCCTTCTCGCGCCCGATGACCGGGTCGAGCTTGCCCTCGCGGGCGGCCTGGGTCAGGTTACGGCCGAACTGGTCCAGCACGAGGCTGGTCGACGGCGCGGCCTCACCCGGCGCGGCACCGGCCGCGGCGGGCTCCTTGCCCTGGTAGCCCGAGAGCAGCTGGATCACCTGCTGGCGGACCCGGTTGAGGTCGGCCCCCAGCTTGACCAGCACCTGGGCGGCGACGCCCTCGCCCTCACGGATCAGACCGAGCAGGATGTGCTCCGTGCCGATGTAGTTGTGGCCGAGCTGCAGCGCCTCACGCAGCGACAGCTCCAGCACCTTCTTGGCCCGCGGCGTGAACGGGATGTGCCCGCTCGGCGCCTGCTGGCCCTGGCCGATGATCTCCTCGACCTGCTGACGGACGCCCTCGAGGGAGATGCCGAGGCTCTCCAGGGCCTTTGCCGCGACACCCTCACCCTCGTGGATCAGGCCCAGCAGGATGTGCTCCGTACCGATGTAGTTGTGGTTGAGCATCCGGGCCTCTTCCTGGGCCAGGACGACAACCCGTCGCGCTCGGTCGGTGAACCGCTCGAACATGCCCTCGTGCTCCTCACGTGCCGTGCGCCTTGATGGTCTAGATCTTGGCGGGGCCGGTGCGCGGACGTCCGGGACGGGCGTCCTTGCCTCATTACTCTATCGCCGCGGACCGACTCAGCTGAGGTCGTGTGTCCCCGCCAAATGCCGTGTACGCGTCGTTTTGCACAACCGTCCGCGCTCAGAAGGTGTTCCGGTAGCCCGGCCTCTACGCGCAGAGCGAAATTCGGCGACCTCCCGGACACCGCCCAGAGGGCGTACGGGGGCGCCTCAAGACCCGGATCCGAGCCGCCAGGACCCGTCCACAGGCTGTGGACAGGATCCCCACCGGCTGTGGACAACGCCCGTCCCCCCGGGTTTCTTCCCCATGGACCGGCCCGCGTTCCGCCCACCGGCGCGACACGCGCCGCCCTCCGGCGTCGACCGCCGGCCCACCGCCCGGGCCCGCGGGCCCGCCCCCGGATCCGCCGTCCGGGCCGACCGGGAGCCAGGGCGTCCGGGGCAGCCCGGAAAACGGCGACGCCGGCCCGGAGCGGTGCTCCGGACCGGCGTCGAGGCCGCGCGATTGCTCAGTGGCCGGCGCGGGAGTGGTACTCGTCGACGATCTCCTGGGGGATGCGGCCCCGGTCGGAGATGTCCTTGCCGGCCTTCTTGGCCCAGGCGCGGATCGCCCTGTTCTGCTCGCGGTCGGCGGTGGCGCCGCCCCGGCCCCGGGCGGCCCGGCCACCCACGACCACGCCGCCCCGGCCGACCTTGCTGCCGTGGGCGATGTACGGAGCGAATACGTCCCGCAATTTCTCGGCGTTGGCGCTCGACAGGTCGATCTCGTACTGAACGCCGTCCAGGGCGAACTTGACGGTCTCGTCAGCGTCCCCGCCGTCCAGGTCATCGACCAGCTTATGAATGATCTGCTTGGCCACGTCCCACATTCCTTTCGAGCAGGGTGCACCTGCGTATCGCAGGCAACAATAACCCGTATGGCGCGCGGCGCGTCAATAGGATGCGGTAAAGAGTCGGAGAGGTCGACCGCTCACTCGGGGCGGACCAGCGGGAACAGGATGGTTTCCCGAATTCCCAGGCCGGTCAGCGACATGAGTAGCCGGTCGATTCCCATTCCCATGCCGCCGGCCGGCGGCATTCCGTACTCCATCGCCCGGAGAAAGTCCTCGTCGAGCCGCATGGCCTCGTCGTCACCGCGCGCGGCGAGCTGCGCCTGCGCCACCAGGCGCTCCCGCTGCACCACCGGGTCCACCAGCTCCGAGTACCCCGTGCCGAGCTCGAAACCGAGCACGTAGAGGTCCCACTTCTCGGCCAGCCCCGGTTCGCTGCGGTGCGCCCGGACCAACGGGCTGGTCTCCTCCGGGTAGTCGCGGACGAAGGTGGGCTCGATCAGACCTGGGACGACCAGTTCCTCGAACAGTTCCTCGGCGAGCTTCCCCGGACCCCACTTCGGGTCGACCGCGAGGCCCACCTTGTCGGCGTACTCGACCAGGCGCGCCCGCTCGGTGCGGACGGTGACCTCTTCGCCGAGCGCTTCGGAAAGGGACCCGAAGAGGGTCACCGAACGCCACTCACCGCCGAGGTCGAACTCCCGGCCGTCCGCGTGGGTCACCACGGTCGAGCCGCTGACCGCGATCGCCGCCCGCTGGACGAGATAGCGAGTCAGCTCGGCGATCGTGTCGTAGTTGCCGTAGGCCTCGTACGCCTCCAGCATGGCGAACTCGGGAGAGTGCGAGGAGTCGATCCCCTCATTACGGAAGTTGCGGTTGATCTCGAAGACCCGGTCGACACCGCCCACCAGCGCGCGCTTGAGAAACAGTTCCGGCGCGATTCGCAGATACAGATCGGTGTCGAGCGCATTGCTGTGGGTCACGAATGGGCGGGCGGCCGCACCGCCGTGCAGCAACTGGAGCATCGGGGTCTCGACCTCGATGTAGCCCCGCTCGTGCAGCGAATCGCGCAGGCTGCGGACGGCGGTCGCCCGGGTACGCACCATCTGGCGCGCCTGCGGACGCACGATGAGGTCGACGTAGCGCTGCCGGACCCGGGCCTCCTCGCTCAGCGGCTTGTGCGCCACCGGCAGCGGGCGCAGCGCCTTGGCGGTGACCGCCCACTCCTCCGTCAGGACGGACAGCTCGCCGCGCCGGCTGGTGATCACCTCGCCGGTCACCCCGACCTGGTCGCCCAGGTCCACCAGGCGCTTCCAGTCCTCCAGCCGCTGCGCGCCGACCCGGTCCAGGGAGAGCATCGCCTGCAACTCGGTGCCGTCGCCGTCCCGGAGGGTGGCGAAGCAGAGCTTGCCGGTGTTGCGGATGAAGATCACCCGGCCGGTGACCGAGACGCGGTCCCCGGTGGCCGTGTCGGTGGGCAGGTCGGCGTACTTCTGCCGGATCGCGGCCAGCGTGCTGGTACGCGGGTAGCCGAGCGGGTACGGCTCGACGCCGTCGGCGAGCATCCGGTCCCGCTTCTCCCGGCGGACCTTCATCTGCTCGGGAAGGTCGTCGGCGGGGTCCACTGGCACGGCGTTCTGCTCGGTCACGGCACGCTTCCTCAGAAGGAGAATTCGGGCGGGTACAGGCCCCGAGCGTACTCAAGGGTCTGCGCGGTGGTTACCGGATAACCTGCCCGCCATGACTCACCCCACTGAGGCGCTGTCGTTCGGTGCTGCCGCAGCCGACTACGACCGGTACCGCCCCCGCTATCCCGAGGCCGCGCTGCGCTGGGCGCTGGAGGGCCTCGCCGCGCCCGCCCGGACGGTCGACCTGGGCGCCGGCACCGACATCCTCGCCCGCGGCCTGCTCGCCCTCGGCCACGAGGTGACCGCCGTCGAACCCGACCCGGGGATGCGGGCGCGGTTCGCGGCGACCACTCCGGACGCGCCGGCGCTGGCCGGCAGCGCGGAGTCGGTCCCGCTCCCCGACGGGTACGCCGACGCGGTGCTGGTCGGTCAGGCGTACCACTGGTTCGACCGGGAGCGGGCGCACCCGGAGATCGCCCGGGTGCTGCGGCCGGGCGGGGTCTTCGCGGCGATCTGGAACCTGCGCGACGACCGGGTCGGGTGGGTGGACGAGCTGAGCCGCATCGCCGAGATCGGGGACACCGTGGACCACCTGCGGGAGTTCGTGACGGGGTTCAGCGCCCACTTCAGCGAGCCGGAGTGGGCCGAGTTCCCGCACGCCACCACGCTGACCCCGGACGAGCTGCTCGGAATGGTCCGGACCCGTTCGCACTACCTGGTCGCCGACCGGGAACGGCGGGCGCGGGTCGACCGGGAGCTGCGCGACCTGCTCGACACGCACCCGGATCTGACCGGCCGGACGGCGATCGACCTGCCGTACCGCACGCTGGCCATCCGCGCCCGGACGGTGCGGTCGTAGCCCGCTCAGACGTTGCGGTCGTAGACCATCCGCAGGCCGATCAGGGTGATCATCGGCTCGTGGTGGGTGATCGTCCGGCACTCGTTGATCACCAGGGAGGCCAGGCCGCCGGTGGCGATCACCGCCTTCACCTCGCCCAGCTCCTCGCTCATCCGCTCGACGATCCGGTCCACCTGGCCGGCGAAGCCGAAGTAGAGGCCGGCCTGGAGGCACTCGACGGTGTTCTTCCCGATCACCGAGCGCGGCCGGGTCGCCTCGACCTTGCGTAGCTGGGCGGCGCGGGCGGCGAGCGCGTCGAAGGAGATCTCGATGCCGGGCGCGAACGCACCGCCCAGGAACTCGCCCCGGGCGCTGATCACGTCGAAGTTGGTGGTGGTGCCGAAGTCCACGACGATTGACGGCCCGCCGTAGAGGGTGTGGGCGGCCAGCGTGTTGACCACCCGGTCGGCACCGACCTCCTTGGGGTTGTCGATCGCGAGCTGCACGCCGGTGCGCACCCCCGGCTCGACGATCACGTGCGGCAGGTCGGCGTAGTAGCGGTCGAGCATCGTTCGCAGCGAGCGCAGCGCGGCGGGCACGGTCGAGCAGGCGGCCACCCCGGTGATCTCGACGGCGTCGCCGGCCAGCAGGCCGCGGAACATCAGGCCCAGCTCGTCCGCCGTCGACCGCGCATCGGTCTTGATCCGCCACGAATGCACCAGCTTGTCACCGTCGAACGTCGCCAGGACGGTGTTGGTGTTTCCGATGTCGATGCAGAGCAGCACGCTCGCAGCCTAGACAACGCCGATATCGGCGAAGCGCGCAGCGGCCGGTGAACCGTATCCTGGTCCACATCGCGACATGAACATCGGTCTATCCACGGCGCGCCGGACGGGGAGCGGACATGTCGGGGATCTGGTGGATCCGCGGGCGCAACGCGTTGCGCCGGCGCCGCCGGCACGTGCTCGTCCTCGCCGCCCTGGCCGGCGGGGCGCTCTGGATGGTCGTCCAGGCCTGGCGGTCCGGGCAGACCTTCCGGGGTGACCTCTACCTGAACGTCGGCGCCGCGCTGATCATGACCCTGCTGACGTACGTCGTGCTGAACCCGCTCTTCCGGGAACTCCAGACCGCCAGCATCATCGAGCACCCCCGCCTCGACCGGGACGCCCTGATCGAGCGGGTGGCCCAGTCCCGGGAGACGGTGGCGATCCTGGAGACGTGGACCAGCATGTTGGAGGGCCCGTACGCGGCCCGGTTCTCCGACGCGCTGCGGTGCGCCCTCGCCAACGGCGCCACCGTACGGATGCTGCTGCTCGACCCGGACTCGCCGGCGGTCCGGCTGCGGGGCGCGGAGCTGCGCCGGCGGGACGCCTCGGTGGCGATCCTCAACAACATCTGGCACCTGGCGCGGCTCCGGGAGGACCTGCCGGAGTCCAGCCGGGCGCGCCTTCAGGTGCGGGTCTACAACGCCGCGCCGTCGGTGCAGATGTACCGCTGGGACGGCAAGGCGTTCATCTCGTTCTTCCCGGTCCGGGGCAGCACCTTCGACACCCAGCAGATCGAGGCGTACGTCTCCACGCCGCTCGGTGAGTTCGTGGCCGACCGGTTCACCGAGCTGTGGGAGACCGCCCCGGTCCAGGATCTCGAGTCCTGCCTGACGCTGCGGCTGTGCCTGCGCCAGGCCGGGCGGGAGCTGGAGACCTGCGAGGCGCTCTACGTCCGGGTCGACGGCGACTGGTACATCGCCGGGCGCGACCTGGTCCGCAACGTCGCCCGCCACGGCCTCGGCGGGCTGACCGTCGTCCTGGAGCGGCCGGAGGCCGCCGGCGAGGTGTTCGACCTCGGGGAGGCCGACGAGCTGGCCCCGGAGGTGTACCGCCGGGTGGTGGAGCTGTTCCGCGCCAAGTACGGCCTCGACGGCCGGCACGACACCGAGAACCGGGTGATCTTCAACCTGGTGGACCCGCGGCTGACCCGCGCCGCGTGACGGGTCACTCCGTCCGCAGGTCCAGGGCGATGTCCAGGATGGGCGAGGAGTGGGTGAGCGCCCCCACCGACAGGAAGTCCACGCCGGTGGCCGCGTACTCCGCCGCCACGCCCAGCGTCAGCCCGCCGGTCGCCTCCAGCTGGGCCCGGTTCCCGACCGCGCACACCACCTCGCGCAGCATCTCCGGTCTCATGTTGTCGAGCAGCAGGAAGTCCGCCCCCGCCTCGACCGCCTGGATCGCCTCGGCGACCGTGTCGACCTCCACCTGCACCGGCACGTCCGGGAACGCCGCGCGGACCCGGCGGAACGCCGCCGCGACCCCGCCCGCCGCCAGCTTGTGGTTGTCCTTCACCATCGCGACGTCGTGCAGGCCCATCCGCTTGTTGGTGCCACCGCCGGCGCGGACCGCGTACTTCTCCAGCGCCCGCAGCCCCGGCGTCGTCTTGCGGGTGTCGAGCACCATCGCCTTCGTACCGGCCACCGCGTCCGCCCAGGCCCGGGTGTGGGTGGCCACCCCGGACATCCGGGAGAGCAGGTTGAGCGCGGTGCGCTCGGCGGTGAGCAGCAGCCGGGTCGGGCCGGTCACCGTCGCCAGCACGTCGCCGCGGGCCACCCGCTGCCCGTCGTGGGCCACCAGGGACACCCGCACCGTACCGGCGGCGCCGGTCACCTCCCCCACCAGCTCGAACACGGCGGCCGCCACCGGCAGCCCGGCCACCACGCCGTCGGCGCGGGCCACGAGGTCGGCCGTGTCCGTCTGGGTGTCGGGGATGGTGGCGACGCTGGTGACGTCGAGGAAGTCCGGGCCCAGGTCCTCGACGAGCGCGTCGGTCACCACCCGGCGTACCCGCTCCGGGTCCAGGCCGGCGTCGCGCAACGCCCGCTCGGTCGCCTCCGTCACTGTGCCTCCTTCGTTCGCGACTGCGAGGCTCGCAAACCCGGCTCGCTCCTCGCGCTCACCGTGTCTCCTCCCACTCTCGCGTCAGCCGGCCCTGCGCCCCGATCGAGCCGACCAGGTGGCCGTGCCACCGCTCGTCGGCGACCGGGAAGTCCTCCCGCCAGTGGCAACCCCGGGTCTCCTCGCGGGCGTACGCGGCGGCCACCAGCGTCGACGCCACGGTGAGCAGGTTCGTGGCCTCCCAGTCCGGGGTGCGCGGCGTGCCCCGGCTGTCGCCCAGGGCGCCCAGCGTGGCCGCCGTCTCGGCCAGCGTGGCGGCCGACCGCAGCACGCCGGCGCCCCGGGTCATCGCCCGTTGCAGGGCCGGTGTCCCGGTGGCCGGCAGCACCCACCCCTCGCCGCCGGTCCAGGCCCCGGTGCCCGCCGGCTTCGCCTGCTCCGGCAGGCCGGTCGCCAGGTCGTCGGCGATCCGCCGGGAGAACACCAACCCCTCCAGGAGGGAGTTGCTGGCCAGGCGGTTCGCGCCGTGCACGCCCGTGCAGGCGACCTCGCCGCAGGCGTACAGGCCGGGGATCGAGGTGCGGCCGTGCAGGTCGGTGCGGACGCCGCCGGACGCGTAGTGGGCGGCCGGGGCGACCGGGATCAGGTCGGTCGCCGGGTCGACGCCGATGGCCAGGCAGGAGGCGACGATCGTGGGGAACCGCCGGGCGAGGAACTCGCCGCCGAGGTGCCGGGCGTCGAGGAAGACGTGGTCCGCCCCGGTGGCGAGGAGCACCCGGTGGATGCCCTTGGCGACCACGTCCCGGGGCGCCAGCTCGGCCAGCTCGTGCTGCCCGACCATGAACCGCTTGCCGTCGCCGTCCACGAGGTACGCGCCCTCGCCGCGCAGCGCCTCGGAGACCAGCGGCTGCTGGGCGTGCCCGGCGCCGGGCGTCCGGGCGTGCTCCGGGACGATGAGCGCGGTGGGGTGGAACTGGACGAACTCCACGTCGGTGACGGCGGCACCGGCCCGCAGGGCGAGCGCCACCCCGTCGCCGGTGGAGACCGCCGGGTTGGTGGTGGCCGCGAAGATCTGGCCCATCCCGCCGGTGGCGAGCACCACGGCGCGGCCCAGGATCGCGCCGACGCCGTCCTCGCTGCCCTCGCCGAGCACGTGCAGCGTGACGCCGCAGGCCGGGCCGAGCCCGTCCGGGCCGTCACCGGGCGCCCGGAGCAGGTCCAGCACCAGGGCGTGCTCGACCAGGCGGATCCACGGGTCCCGGCGGACGGCGGCGTGCAGCGCCCGCTGCACCTCGGCCCCGGTGGCGTCGCCGCCGGCGTGCACGATGCGGTCCGCCCGGTGCCCGCCCTCGCGGGTCAGCATCAGCGAGCCGTCCGGGTTGCGGTCGAACTCGGCGCCGATCCGCATGAGCTCGCGGAGGCGGGTCGGCCCCTCCTCGACCAGGACGCGGACCGCCGCCGGGTCGCACAGCCCGACGCCGGCGATCTCGGTGTCCGAGGCGTGCGCCGCCGGGGTGTCGTGGGGGTCGAGCACCGCCGCGATGCCGCCCTGCGCCCAGCGGGTGGAGCCCTCCTCGATGTCGACCTTGGTGACGACCGTGACGTGCAGGCCCGCCTCCCGCAGGTGCAGCGCGGCGGTCAGCCCGGCGACGCCCGAGCCGACGACGACCACGTCGGTCGTCTCCACCCAGCCGGGGGCCGGGGCCGCCAGCAGGCGGGGCAGGGCCGGCAGGTCGACGGTCGGTAGGTCCATGCCACCAGTCAACCCGAAGGTGCCTCACGCGGGGCGGCGGGGGCGGGACGAGTGGTTTGGGCTACGCCGTGCCCGGCGCGGCCGGTGCGCGCCGGACGCCCGGTCCTCAGCGGGAACGGACCGGCAGGCCGGTCGCGCCCGCGCCCTTGAGCGAGCCGGTCACCGTCCGGTCGCTGAGCCACAGGTAGCAGCGCACGCCCCGGTCGCCGACCCGCCACCGGCCCGCCCCGGGCGGGCGGACCACCACGTCGGCGCGGAACCGCAGCGTCAGGTCGTCGGGTACGCCGGCGTACCGGGCGATCGTGCTGCGGCAGCCCGCGTAGAGGGGTGCCCAGTCGGCGTCCCGGGCCGGGTACGGGCGATCCGGTGCCCGCCACACCCCCACGAACTCGGCGTCGTGGCGGGTGCCGCAATCCACCGGGAGCAGTGTCGCCACGCCCCCGCCCCGGTCGCGCCGGCTCTGCTGGCAGCCGAGCCGCAACGGCGACGGGCCGGCCAGCGCGCCCCGGAGACTGCCGGTGCGGGTGACCACGGTGGCGGCGGCCTCGGTGGTGGTCACCTCGGCCAGGTCGCACCGGTACCAGCGGGAGCCGGACGTCCAGCCGGGAGCCGACGGCACCGCCACCGACAGCCGCAGCCGGCCGGCGCGCCAGTCGTCGCCCACGTACGCCGTGGCCCGGGTGTCGCACTCGGCGAACGCGCCCCGGAAGTCGGCCGAACCACCGGCCGGCGGGGCGGCCTGGCCGGCGGGGAACGCCCCCACGTGCACGGCCTCGACCCGGTGCGGTGCCGCACAGTCGACCGGCCGGTACGCCTCCAGCGTCACCACGTCCGCGACGTCGGCGTGGCAGATCCCGCCCTCCGGCGTGAAGGGACCGGCCGCCGGGAACGCCCGCCAGTCGTCGGTCAGATCACCGTCGTCGGGGCCCGCGCACCCGGCCAGCAGCGCTCCCACGACAAGAACCGCGACCACACCGCGCCCGATCCGGTCCCCCACGCCGCCTCCCCAGCCGACGCCCGCCCAACGGGACGGTCTGACCAGAGTAACCATGAATGACGCCCCGGTGACAGACCGCATGTGCGCCCCGAACCCCGCGATCTTGCAGTTTGTGCCCCGACAAACCGGTCGCAACAGCCCGAATGAAGGGCCGAAACTGCAAGATCGCGCGGGGATGGGCGCGGGGTCAGGTCAGGAGAGGGAGGCGGCGAGGGGGTTCGGGATCGGGTTGCCGGCGGTGCCGGGGGCGGCCGTTGTCGGGTCGGTGTTCAGGTGGACGACCTGGTTGTCGGCGTCGACGTGCACGACGCGCGGCTGGTACGTGCGGGCCTCGGCGTCGTCCATCTGCCCGTACGAGATGAGGATGACGAGGTCACCGGGGTGCACCAGGTGGGCGGCGGCGCCGTTGATGCCGATCACGCCGCTGCCCCGCTCGCCCGGGATCACGTACGTCTCCAGCCGGGCGCCGTTGGTGATGTCCACGATCGCCACCTGCTCGCCGGGCAGCAGGTCGGCCGCGTCGAGCAGATCCTCGTCCACCGTCACCGACCCGACGTAGTGCAGGTCGGCCTGGGTCACCGTGGCCCGGTGGATCTTCGACTTGAGCATGGTGCGCAGCATCGGGGCGGCCTTTCCAGGATGTGGTGGGGGTCAGGATCGCGGGGCGAGGTGGACCGGCGCGTTGTCGATCAGGCGGGTGGTGCCGACCCAGCCGGCGACGAGCAGCCGCGCCGGACCGGCCACCGGCCCCGGCTCCAGATCCGGGTCGGTGAGCACCAGGTAGTCCAGCTGCGCGCCGGGCGTACCCGAGCCGAAGGCGGCGTGCGCGGCGGCCAGGACGGCCCCCGCGTCCGCGCCCGCGTCGGCGGCCTCGGCACCCGCGCGCAGCGCCGCCGACAGGCTCAGGGCGGCCCCGCGCTCGGCCGGCGACAGGTAGCGGTTACGGCTGGACAGCGCCAGCCCGTCCGGCTCCCGGACCGTCGGCACGCCGACGATCTCCACCGGCACGTCGAGGTCGCGGACCATCCGGCGGACCAGGGTCAGCTGCTGGTAGTCCTTCTCGCCGAAGAAGGCCAGGTCCGGGCGGGTGAGCTGGAGCAGCTTCAGCACCACGGTGAGCACACCGTGGAAGAAGCCGGGCCGGCTCTGCCCCTCCAGCTCCTCGCCGAGCTGGCCCGGGTTGACCCGGACCCGGGGCTGGCCGTCCGGATACATGTCCGGCACGGCGGGCGCGAAGACCACGTCCGCGCCGGCCCGACGGCAGATCTCCAGGTCGGCGTCCAGCGTGCGCGGGTACCGGTCGAAGTCCTCGTTCGGGCCGAACTGGAGCGGGTTCACGAAGATCGTGACGATCACGCTGTCGGCCCGCTCGCGGGCGGCCCGCAGCAGCGTCTCGTGCCCGGAGTGCAGGGCACCCATGGTCATGACGACGCCGACGTTGCCCTTGAGCCCGTCACGCGCCGCCGCCAGGTCGGCGCGGGTGTGCACCAACTCGGTCACGCGGCCACCTCCCGGTCCCTCCCACTCAGCACGTCCAACAGCGGCTCCGCGTCCATCGGGCGCAGCCGACCGGCCGCGATCGCCCGGTCCGCGGTCCGTCGTGCCAACGCCAGGTAGGGGGCCACGGATTCCGGCGCGGTCGCCGCGAGCCGGGCCAGGTGCCGCTCGACGGTGCCGGCGTCGCCCCGGGAGACCGGGCCGGTCAGGGCGTCGTCGCCGAGGCGCAGCGCGTTCTCCAGGGCCGCCCGCAGCAGCGGGGCGAGCACCTTCTCGGGCTGGCCCACGCCGGCGTCGCGCAGCCGGTCGGCCGCCTCGTTGACCAGGGTCACCAGGTGGTTGGCGCCGTGCGCCAGCGCCGCGTGGTAGAGCGGCCGGTCCGCCTCGCCGATCCACTCCGGCACCCCGCCGAGGTCGGCGACGAGCCGGGCGGCGAGCGGACGCAGCTCCGCCGGGGCCGTCACGCCGTACGAGATGCCGGCCAGGCGGGTCAGGTCGTCCGGCGTACCGGTGAAGGTCATCGCGGGGTGCAGGGCCAGCGGGCGGGCGCCCACCTCGGCGGCCGGGGCCAGCACGGCCAGCCCGTGCGCGCCGGACGTGTGCGCGACCACCTGGCCGGGGCGCAGCGCGCCGCTGCGGGCGAGCCCGGCGACCACGCCGGCGAGCGCGTCGTCCGGCACCGCGAGCAGCAGGAGGTCGGTGGCGGCCCGGGCCACCGAGGTGGCCGAACGGCGCGGGACCGAGGGGAGCAGCAGCGCCAGCCGGGCGCGCGACGCGCCGGACACCGCGGCGGCGGCCACCACCCGGTGGCCGGCGGCGGCGAGGGCGGCCCCCAGGACGGCACCGACCCGGCCGGCGCCGATCACGCCGACGGTCAGGAAACGGGGAGCGGGCGCGTCGACCGGCCGTGCGGCGGGACGCGGGCGCAGGGGAGCGCTCATCGTGACGATCCAGTCCTCGAGAAGGGGTACCGGTCGATCGCAAGTATGCGCCGCAGCGGCGGAGCCGAAACAGAAGGTGTGAAAACCTTCACCAATGGGCCGACAGGGGGTTAAGAAGGGCCCTTCCGCGACCGATGACGTGCGGACGGGGCCCGTCCTCTCACCTCAGGAAGCCGGCGTCCAGGAACTTGAAGTTCGTGTCCGGGCGGGCCTCGCCGTCCCGGCCCGGGGTCTCCGGAGTGTTCCGCCCGTCGTGCACCACCAGCAGGCCGCCCGGGAAGCCGGGCAGCGGCGTCGCGACGACCGCCGCGCCGTCGCACTCCTGCGCGCCGTCCACCCGGCCGTCGACCACGGCGAAGCGGCCCGTCGGGCGGTTGGTGCGCCGGTCGTACGTGTAGAAGCTGTCGTCACCCTGGCTGGACACCACCAGGGTGCCGGTGAGACGGCCCGTCGGGTAGATCGTCAACCCCTCCACGTCCTGCGCGATCCGGCCGCCGAAGCCCGGGTCGGCCGCGTGGTCGGTCACGCAGTCCTCCTCCGGGTCGTAGCTCGCCGGGATCCCGAACTCGCGGACCCGCTCGACCGGCACCGGCGCCTCGGCGAACCGGCCGCCGGCCAGCCGGGTCCGCCACAGGCCGACCTTCTCCTGGGCCAGGTACACGACGCCGGTGGCCGGGTCGACCACCGTCCCCTCCACCTGCGGGCCGTCCCCTGGATCGGTGCACGGCGACCAGGAGCTGCCGTCCGGCAGGGTGAACGTCGACGGCAGCGTCAGCCGGTCCACCGGCCGGTAGGTGACCTGCCCGGCCCGCTCCACCAGCCGGAACACCCCCACCTCCGGGGTGCTGCGCCGGCTGACCACCGCGTACACGCGCCCGTCCCGGTCGGTGAACGTGCCCAGCCCGTACGCGGTCCGCTGGGTGTTCACCTCGGCCTGGTCGCTGCTGAAGGCGTACGGCACATCCGGTGCGGTGACGTCGACCAGCCGCCGGGTCACCGGGTCGATCCGGTAGAAGCGAAGCTGGTCCCGCCCCCGGTCGGTGACGACCGCCAGGTCGACCGCCCGGTGACCGAGCCGGAATCCGCGCACCAGGTCCACGTTGTTGAACCGGCCCGCCTCTTCCTCGGGGCCGGGCGCCGCCGGGGTCGGGATCGACTGCCGCTCCCGCGCCCGCAGGTCGTACACGCGCAGGCCGCCGTTCTTCGCGGTCGCCACGACCAGGCTGCCGGCCGGGTCGGTCGGGTGCACCCAGATCGCCGGGTCGTCGGCGTCCGCGTCACCGCCGGCTTCGTCGTCGAAGAGCGAGGGGGTCTCGGCCACGGCCCGCACCGGCCGGGGCGCGTCGGCGGGCGCGGCGCCGGCCGGGACGCCGGCCAGCAGCAGGGGTACGACCGCCAGGGCGGGGATGGTGAGTAGCCTCATGTGCGCTCACCGTAGGGTCGGTACGGTGACGCACGCTGAAATCAGGATGAACTGATGTCGATGCGCTGGCGGGACGCCATGGACCGGGCGCTCTACGGCCCGGGCGGCTTCTTCGTCTCCGGCCCCGGACCGGCCGACCACTTCCGTACCAGCGTGCACGCCTCGCCGGCGTTCGCCTCAGCCCTGCTCCGCCTGATCCACCAGGTCGACGCAGCCCTCGACCATCCCCCGGCGTTCTCCGTCGTCGACGTCGGGGCGGGGCGCGGTGAACTCGTGCGTTCCCTCGCCGCGCTGGTCACGGCCGCCGCCCGCCCGTTGCCCTCGTCGCCGGGGTCCGCCGGTCCGTCGGCCGCCGCGCCGGTGCCGCTGGCCCAGCGGGTACGGTTCACCGCCGTCGAACTCGCCCCGCGCCCCGAGGACCTGCCCGAGCAGATCACCTGGGTGGCCGAGATCCCCTCCGGCATCACCGGCGTGCTCCTCGCCACCGAGTGGCTCGACAACGTCCCCCTGGACCAGGCAGTTCATGTCGAGGATGCCTGGCGCTACCTCCTGGTGGACCCGGCCTCCGGCGAGGAGACCATCGGCGACCCGGTCAGCTCCGCGGATGCCGAGTGGCTGACCACTTGGTGGCCGGTCCCCGCCAACAGGCCGTCGATCAAGAAGTTTTCGGCTTCGGACGGTCTTGGCGTTGACGAAAAGCTCTTGATCGACGAGGTGGGTGGCCGGGCGGAAGTCGGGCGGAGTCGGGATGAGGCCTGGGCGGACGCTCTGCGACACGTCGACCGGGGACTGGCCGTGGCCGTGGACTACGGGCACCTGCGGGCGGAGCGGCCACTTGACGGGTCGTTGGCCGGGTATCGGGGTGGGCGGCAGGTTCGTCCGGTGCCGGACGGGTCGTGTGATGTCACCGCGCACGTCGCCATGGACTCGGTCGCCTCCGCCGGTGAGCGGGTCGCGCGGTGTGCGTACTCCCTGGTGTCGCAGCGGGAGGCGCTGCGGGCGCTCGGGGCCGACGGCGGGCGACCGCCGCTGAGCCGGGCCGCCGGCGACCCGGCGGGGTACGTGCGGGCGCTGGTCGCCGCGTCGGCGGTGGCGGAGCTAACCGACCCGGCCGGCCTCGGTGGACACTGGTGGCTGCTCCAACCGGTCGGCGTCGCCCTCGACCCGCTCGTGGCACGATGACGGGCATGACCACGGACGCCGACCTCCGCGAACTGACCGTCGGCACCGGCGCCGGCGGGGAGCAACTCGGTGCCGACATGGTGCTCAACATCGGCCCGCAGCACCCGTCCACGCACGGCGTGCTCCGGCTGCGGCTGGTGCTCGACGGCGAGCGGGTGGTGAGCGCCGAGCCGATCGTCGGGTACATGCACCGGGGCGCGGAGAAGCTGTTCGAGGTCCGCGACTACCGGCAGATCATCGTGCTGGCGAACCGGCACGACTGGCTGTCGGCCTTCGCCAACGAGCTCGGTGTGGTGCTCGCCGTGGAACGGCTGATGGGCATGGAGGTGCCGGAGCGGGCCACCTGGCTGCGGATGGCGCTCGCCGAGCTGAACCGCGTGCTCAACCACCTGATGTTCCTCGGCTCGTACCCGCTGGAGATCGGCGCGATCACGCCGATGTTCTACGCGTTCCGTGAGCGGGAGACCCTCCAGGCGGTGATGGAGGAGGCGTCCGGCGGGCGGATCCACTACATGTACAACCGGGTCGGCGGGCTCAAGGAGGAGGTGCCGGCCGGCTGGACCGGCCGGGCCCGGGCGGCCATCGGCGAGGTACGGCGGCGGATGCCGGACCTGGACAACCTGATCCGGCGCAACGAGATCTTCCTGGCCCGCACCGTCGGCGTGGGGGTGCTGTCCGCGGCGGACGCCGCCGCGTTCGGCGCGTCCGGGCCGGTCGCCCGGGCCTCCGGGCTCGACCTGGACCTGCGCCGCGACGAGCCGTACCTGGCGTACGACCAGCTCGACGTGCCGGTGGTGACCCGCACGGCCGGGGACTGCCACGCCCGCTTCGAGATCCTGCTCGACCAGGTGTACGCGTCACTCGACCTCGCCGAGCAGTGCCTGGACCGGGTGGACCGGCTCGCCGGCCCGGTGAACACGCGGCTGCCGAAGGTGCTCAAGGCGCCCGAGGGGCACACCTACGCCTGGACCGAGAATCCGCTCGGCATCAACGGCTACTACCTGGTGTCCCGGGGCGAGAAGACGCCGTGGCGGCTCAAGCTGCGCACCGCGTCGTACGCCAACGTGCAGGCGCTGGCCACGCTGCTGCCCGGCTGCCTGGTCCCGGACCTCATCGCGATCCTCGGCTCGATGTTCTTCGTGGTCGGCGACATCGACAAGTAGGCGGGGCGGCCCGCCGGGGTCAGCGCCAGCGGTCGGTCGAGCGGGGGCCACCGGCACGGGGGGCGTCGTCCCGGGGCGGGTAGCCGTAGCGGCCGGGCTCGGGCGCCCGTTCGGGTTCCGGCTGCCGCTGCCGGGGAACCCGCCACTCGTCCGGCACCGGCACTCCACCGGCCGGCAGCGCCGCCCGGTCCTCCGGCTCGGCCCACGCGCCCCGCCACGCGTCCGCGCGGTCCCGCCCCGGCTCGTCCCGGCGGACCGACGCCCACCGGTCCGCCACCCGGAACTCGGTGCCCGTCTGGTCGGCGAGCACCTCGGCCCGCCGCTCGCCCATCCGCATCTCGCGACCCCGGTCGTCCTCGCGGACGGCCGCCCACCGGTCCCCGGCGCGGAGCTGCGACCAGTACTCGCCGTCCTCGCCATCACCGTCCGGCTCGCTCGACCGCCCCCGGCCGTACGCCTCGGCGGACGTGTCCCAGGACTGCTCACCGCCCCAGCCGCGGTCGTCGCGCTGCTCCGACCAGCCGCGATCGTCCCATTGCTGCCCGGCTCGGGCGGGCTCGTCGCGCTCGCCCCACCCGCGGTCGTCGCGCCGGTTGCGCTCGTCGCGGCCCGACCACGACCGGTCGTCGGTGTCCGGTTGACCGGACCAGGAACGGTCCTCGCCGTCCCCGGTCCACGGCCGCTCCTCCGGGCCGGGCGACCAGCGGCCGGCGTACCCGCCGTACCGGGTGCCGGTCTCGCCGAGCACCGGGCCGCCACCGTCCACGATGGTGTGCCGGGTCGTGACGTGCACGGTCTCGGTGTGCCGCACCACTCCCATCGGCCGGTGACCGGGTTGGGCGTCGTCCGCCGGCCAGGGGCCGTAGCCCGCCCGCTCGGCGCCGTAGCCGGTGCCCGAGCGCTCACCGCCGTAGGTGCCGCCGGAACGCTCCCCGCCGTACGTGCCGCCCGGGGCATGGTCGCCGCCGCCGTAGGTGCCGCCCGAGGAACGGTCAGCGCCGCCGTAGATGCCGCCCGAGGAGCGGTCGCCGCCGCCGTAGGTGCCGCCCGAGGAACGGTCGCCGCCGCCGTAGGTGCCGCCGGCGGAGCGGTCGCCACCCCCGTAGACGCCCGGCGCAGGGCGGTCACCGCCGTACACGCCGGCCGAGCCGGTGGCCGGTCGGTCACCGCCGTAGACACCCGCCGAGCCGGTCGCCAGGCGGTCGTTCGGGTGCGGGTCGGCGCGCCAGGCCGTGCCCTCGTCATCGCCCTCCGAGCCACCCCAGCGGGGATCCTCGGCCGGCTCGTCGGCGGCGCCCACCCGGGCGCGGCCCGCGCTACCCACGTCGGCCGGCCCGGCGAGGGCCGCGGTGCCGGCGTCGAGACGCCGGCGCAGGGCCCCGACCGCCTCCTGGGCCCGGTGAGCCTGGTCGAGGGCCTGGTTGCCGCGCTGGGCGGTGGCCACGATCTCCCCGCGCAACTCCCGCCGAAGCTCCTCGATCTCCTCGCGCAGTTCCTCGCTCGCCGTGCCGCCGTCGGCCCGCAACGCGATCGACAACCCGATCAGCACCACGGCCAGGATCGCAAGGACGGCTGCGAAGCGTAGCGGGCCGTTACCGTCCGCGACGAGAAGGATCAGCGCCGCGACCGGCGCAAGGGCCACGCCGACCCAGAAAAGCACCGTCAGCAGGGACGGATTACGGGTGTCGGTGGTGTCGGCCGGGGCGGGCATGGCTGTGCAGCCTACCGAGAGTTGCGTCACCTGGGAACGGTCGAAAGCGCCGTCCGACCTGGTTACTCAAGAGTAGTTTTCGCAGGTGACATGGGCCGGCCGCCGGTGCCCCAGGGCGACCGGTTGCCGGCCCACGTCGTGCCGCCGCTGGACGGTCAGCCGGCGGCGAGCGCCCCGTCGGAGGAGAAGACGAGACCGACGCTGGCGGCGCCCGTCTTCAGCGCGTTCTTCGTCTGGGGACCACCCGCGTCGAGGGAGCTGAACGACCCGGCCTTGAAGTTGTAGACCTCGATCAGCCCGGCCTGGCACTTCGGCCGCTGCGGGCACTCCGGCGGGCCGGCCAGCACCGTGGCCTGCCCGGAGCACTTCTCGGCCAGCTCGGAGAGGGTGCGCACCCCGTACTTGTCGGCGAAGGCACCGGTGACCGCGAACGCGTTCTGGTCCTGCGCGGCGGACGGCGTGCCGAACACCAGCCCGGCCTTGTCGCCGGCGGCCTTCAACGCGGTGACGGTCTTCTCCAGCTCCGGCGAGGAGACCGGCTGGGCGTCCTTCCCGTTGGCCTTGGTGTTGAGGAACTCCGCCATGGTGGCCGCGTACTCCGGAACGACCTGGATCTCGCCCTTCTCCAGGGCCGGCTCGTACAGCTCGCGGCTGCCGATCTGCTGCACCGTCACCTGGTATCCGGCCGCCGTCAGCGCGATCTTGTAGAGCTCGGCGAGGGTCTGGCTCTCGCTGAAGTTCGCGGCACCGACCACGATCCGGCCACCGCTGCCCTTCGCGATGCCGGCGGTCAGGTCGTTGGCGGTGGCGAACTCGCTCGCGGCGACCGCCGGCGTCTTGCGGTCGATGTCGACGGTCTTGTTGAGCTGGATCAGCTTCGGCGTGTCCAGCGCCGCGGAGACCTTGTCGAGCGCGGCGATGAGCTGCGGCGTCGCGACGTCGGCGTTGACCGCGGGGATGACGTTGTCGGTGTTCTGCAGCTTCTTGTCGTCCTCCAGGACGACGAGCTGGTCACCGGCGACCGGGGCGCAGCCGGCCCCGGACGCGGCCTGCTCCGGCGCCTCGGTGCCGGACGAGCCGGCATCGCCGCAACCGGTCAGCAGCCCGGCCGCGGTGAGAGCGCCGACCGCTCCGATCGCCAGGCGTGTGCGTGCGCGCATGTGTGCCCGCCTTCCGTGTCCCGGCGCGACCCCTTCGGGCCGGCCGCGTGTCCGACGGGCGATCCCGAGCCGCCCGCGCGTTCCACCCAACATCCTCCACGCAGGTCCGACAAACTTCGGCCGGGCTTTGTCACCCGATCGTCACCCGCCGATCATCCGCCGGGATTCGAGGCGCGACGCCGGCCGCTCCGGGCCGTCAGGCGCCGGCGACCGCGTCGGCCGCACGGCGGCTCGCGCGGCGCCGGCCGGTGCGCAGCGGGCGCGGGGTGACGAGCCGCTCGACCAGGGCCAGGAGCAGCTCGACCAGCACGGCGAGCCCCGCCACGAGCAGGCCGCCGGCGAGGATCTGCCCACCACCGACGGCGATGTCCAGGCCGAACCCCGCGCGGATGATCTGCCCCAGGCCGCCGCCGTTGACGAAGGAGGCCAGCGCCGCGGTCGCCACCACCTGCACAGCCCCGGTCCGGAAGCCGGCGGCCAGGTACGGCACCGCGAGCGGCAGTTCGACCCGGCGCAGCAGCTGCCAACCGGAGAAGCCCATCCCGCGCGCCGCGTCCCGGGCCTCCGGGTCGGCCTGGCGCACCCCGGTGTACGCGTTGGCCAGCAGCGGCGGCACCGCGAAGACGGCCAGCGCCACCACCACCGCCGGCCGGCCGAAACCGAGGAAGGTGAGCGGGAGGATGGTGAGCAGGGCCAGCGTCGGGACGGCGAGCGTGAGGTTGGCCACCAGCACCACCAGCCCGCCGCCCCGCCCGGTGTGCCCGAGCCAGAGCCCGATCGGCCACGCGACCAGGCAGCCCAGGGCCACCGCCGCCGCCGACATCGACAGGTGCTCGCCCAGGCGGTCCAGGATGCCGCCCGGGTTGGTCCAGTTCAGCGGGTCGTTGAGCCAGACCACCGCCGCCTCGATCGGGCTCACCGCCACCGTCCTCCCGTACCCCCGTAGGTGTTCCGCCGGGACGCGCCGTCAGCGGCCGCCCGGACCGTCGGCACCGCGGCGCTCACGTCGGGCTCCGGCGGCGCAGCCACGGGGTGAGCAGGCGGCCCACACCGGCGAGCAGCAGGTCCAGTACGAGGGCGAGCAGGACGCAGAGCAGCGTCCCGGTCATGATCTGGGCCTTGTAGAAGTTGTTCTGGAAGCCGCCGAAGATGAGCTGGCCGAGACCACCCCGCCCGACCACCACACCGACGGTCACCAGCGCCACCGTGGACACCGTCGCCAGCCGCAGCCCGGTCAGGATGCCGGGCAGGGCGAGCGGCAGCTCGATCCGGAACAGCCGCCCCCAGCGGCCGTACCCCATCCCCTCCGCCGCCTCCCGCACCTCGGGAGGCACCTGCGTGAGCCCGGCCAGGGCGTTGCGCACGATCACCAGCAGGGCGTAGAGCGCCACCACGCTGAGCACGGTCACCGCGCCGATGCCCAGGTACGGCGCGAGGAACGCGAACAACGCCAGCGACGGGACCGTGTAGAGGATGCCGGTGACCGCCAGGATGGGGCCCGCCAGCGGGCGGAACCAGTACGCCGCCACCGCCAGGGGCAGCGCCACCAGCACGGCGACGAGCACCGCCCGCGCGGTCAACGAGGTGTGGTCACGCAGCGCGGCGAGGATCGTGTCAGAGTTGTCCCGCACGTACTGCCAGGAGAACCACGGGTTACCCGGGTCGGCCCGGTAGCTCAGGCGGAAGGACATGTGTGGACGTTACCCCGGAGGGGACCGCCGACGACGGGGCGCGGGCGGCGTCGATCACGCTCGACGCGATCAGCAAACGCTACCCGGACGGCACCGAGGCGGTCCGGGAGCTGACCCTGGACGTCGCCGCCGGTGAGCTGGTGGTCCTGATCGGCCCGTCGGGCTGCGGCAAGTCGACGGTGCTCCGGATGGTCAACCGGCTCATCGAGCCGACCGGCGGCCGGATCCTGCTCGGTGGGGAGGACGTGACGCGCGTCGACCCGGTGCGGCTGCGCCGCCGGATCGGGTACGTCATCCAGAACGTCGGCCTCTTCCCCCACCAGACCGTGAGCGCGAACGTCGCCACCGTGCCCCAACTGCTCGGCTGGCCCCGGGAACGCCGTCGCGAACGGGTCGCGGAGCTGCTCGAACTGGTCGGGCTGGACCCGGCGCAGTTCGGCCGCCGCTACCCGCACGAGCTGTCCGGCGGGCAGCGGCAGCGGGTGGGCGTGGCCCGGGCGCTCGCCGCCGACCCGGTGGTGCTGCTCATGGACGAGCCGTTCTCGGCGGTCGACCCGATCGTCCGGACCCGGTTGCAGGAGGAGTTCCTGCGGTTGCAGGCCGAGGTCCGCAAGACCATCGTGCTGGTGACCCACGACCTCGACGAGGCCGTCCGGCTGGGTGACCGGATCGCGGTGCTCTCGCAGGGCGGCCGGCTGGAGCAGTACGACACACCCGCCGCCGTCCTGGGTTCGCCGGCCACGCCGTTCGTCCGCGAGTTCGTCGGCGCCGACCGGGGCATCCGCCGACTCGCCGTCACCCCGGTCACCCGGGAGGCGGTCGAGCCGCTGCCCGCGGGATCGGACGGGCTGCCCACGGTCCCGCTCGGCGGATCGGCGTACGACGCGCTGGGCGTCCTGCTGACCTCCGCCGCCGACCGCGTGGTGGTGACCGAGGACGACCGGCCGGTCGGTGTGCTCACCCGGGCGCGGCTGCTCGACCTGGGCCGCCCGGCGACCTGACGGCAGCCGGGCTGCTTGCGGCCGCCGTCATGCGGCCGCTGGTGCCGTCACCGGGTTCCCGCGGCCGTCCGGCGGCCGTCGCCTCGCGCAGCCGTCGGTCGGCGGCGACGTCAGGCGCGGCCGCCGAGGCTCGCCGTGCCGACGATCCAGCCGGAGAGGAAGCCGTACGTGGCGCCGGTGCCGCCGGACTGCACGGCGGTGAGCAGGGACGGGTCGGGGCCCGCGGACGCGGCCACCAGCGAGGCGAGGCCACCGGCCAGCGCGTACGCGGCCCAACCGGTGAAGAACTGGCTGGCCGAACCGGGCACCCGGGCCGCCTGGGCGGCGGGCAGCAGGTAGAGCAGGCCCGCCGCGAGGACCACCAGCAGGACGGCACGCAGGTTGGCGGCGAACAGCCCGCCCGGCACCTCCGGGTCGTACGACCACGCGGGCCAGGCGAGCAGGCGGAGGAACCACCCGCCGGCGGACGAGGAGTCGGTGTTGCCGCCGGCCCACCCGACGTACGCCGGGCTGCCGCCGACGGCGACCAGGATGAACGCGGCGGCCGCCCCGGTGCCCGCCGCCGTCCCGTACCGGCCGGTGGCGCCGGTCCGGTTGGTGAGCGTCATGATCAGTTCAGTTCCCGGGCGGCGGCGGGGCCCAAACCTGCCCGGCCCCGGTCACTCCGGGTGCTTCATGAGGTAGTCGATGAAGGCCGCGCGCAGCAGCGGGGCCGACTCCTCGTAACCGTGACCGGTCAGTTCCCGCCACAACGCCACCGCCTCGTCGATGGTCGGCCCGACCGAGTTCGGCGCCCCGTCGAGGGCCGCCGCCTCGTCGGCGTTCGGCAGATGCCGCAGCACCGACCAGAAGAAGCGCACGTCACGGTGCTCCCGGGCCACCGCGAACGCCTGCTCGCGCAGCTCCTCGGTGGACCGTGCGTCCAGTTCCTCGAACGACCGGCCGGTGGGGGACGTCGATGGTGTCTCGGTCATGTCGCCGAGCCTAACCGCCGAGATCACCGACGGCCCGGTGGAACGCGGGGCTGCGCGCCGCCGAGCACGCGGCGGAGCTCACCGGTCGCCGGAGTCCCAGCGGCGGCCGGCGTCCCACTGCGGGACGTTCCACGGGTCCACCGGGTTCTCGGCGTGGTGGGTCGGCAGGGCCGGCGGCCACTCACCGATCGGGTCGGCGCGCTGCACCGCCCAGCCGCTGCTGATCCGGCCGTCCGGGTCCAGGATCCCGTCCGTCGCGGACGCGCCGGCCCGCGGCCGTCCGTACGTCTCGACCAGCCGGGTGGCCAGCAGCCCGACGCCGAGCGCCGCCGCACCGACCGCCCACCGGCTCACCGAGTGGTCCTCCGCCCGGAGGTCCGCCATGACGAGCGTCACCAGCGACACCGCCAGCAGCGTGCCGAGGATCCCGCCGCGGCGGCCGAAGGCACTGGTGCCGGCGAGCAGGGACGTGCCGACGGCCAGGACCGTCCAGTCGAGTCCGGTCACCGGGGCGACCGGACCGGCGTCGCCGGTCCCCAGCAGGGCCCCGGCGAGCGCCGCCAGCACGGTGGACGCGACCAGCGCGGCGCCGGCCACCACGCCGGCCAGCGCGCCCCGGCGGCGGGCCGGGTCGACGACCGGCCGGAACCGGCCGATCAGCCGGCGGACCGGCCGGAGCGCGGCGAACAGCCCGGCGAGCACCGCGACCGCCGCGAACCCGGCGGCGAGGTACAGCGCATCCCGCGCCGGATCGTAGTCACCCTGCGGCAGGACGGGCGCGGACCGCTGCTCGATGAACACGACCACCGCCGCGCCGGCGGCGAGGCTGGCCGCCCAGCTGGGCACGTGCAGCACCACCACCGCGAGCGCCAGGACCAGCCCGCCGAGCGCCGCGGCGACGAGGGCCGGGCCCACGGCCGCCGGCATCCCCCGGTCGCCCTGTTCGGCCACGTGCAGGGCCGCCGCGACGGCCACCGGCCCGATCGCCAGGTTGACGGCGGCGGTACGCAGGCTCAGCCCGGCGGCGAACGCCAGCAGCCCGAGCACGACCGCGTCGACGAGGAGCCGGCGCAGGCCGTCGCCGCGGAACGTGTCCGGGGCCTCCCGCCAGAGCAGATAGGCGACGCCGGCCAGCCCGGCGAGGAGCAGGACCTCCCACCCGATGTGGACGACGAGCCGGTCCCGGCCGGGCTCGCCGTGCGCCGGGTCGTCGAAGACGTTCTCCAGCACGGAGGCGGGGATCCCGGACGAGGTGTCGGCGGACTCCCGCCCCGGTTCGTCGTACCCCATGCGCCCGCCTTCCAGGTGGCCGCCCGTCCAGGGTCCGACGCGCGGGCGGACCGGCGCGGCCGTTGCTCTCCGGTCGCAGGCACCGTACCTGTGCGCGAAGGCTGGCGAAAGCCCCTGCTCAGCGCCGACCCGGGCGGCCCTCCCGGTCGCCGGGCTCCCGGTCCTCGTCGACCTCCTGCTCGGGGACCCGGCACGACCGCTCCAGCCAGAGCGCGGCACCCACCAGCGCCAGGGAGGCGAGCAGGCCCGCGCCGGCCACGGGCCGGTCGTCCATCGCGGCGTCCGTGGTCTCCACGAACAGCCACCCGGTCAGGCCACCGTAGAAGCCGGCGAAGATCGCGCCGGCCAACGCTGATGCCTTGGCCAGCACCACGAAGCGGGCGACCAGCAGCGGATTCACCGGTTCACGACCGGGCCGCCGCTCGATGCGCCCCCGGGTGTTGACGGCGGCGTACGCCTCCAGCACGGCGAGCGCGGCCAGGGTGACCACCGGCAGCCACGGCAGGTCGGGCAGGTAGTCGTAGTACAGGAAGCTGATCAGCAACCACGCCACCGCGGCGGCCGCGAGACCGGCCACCACCAGCGTGGAGATCCGCGTGGGGCCCATCCGACCGGAGCCCGTGCCACCCGGAGGTGGCGACTGCGCCTGCGTCATGTCGGACGGCTCCACTGCCTCATGCCGTCGACTCTAACCCCAGATCGGGACGAGGGCGCAGTTCCAGCGCGTCCGCGGCGATCGGCTCGGCGTTGAGCAGATCGGTCAGCCAGCCGTGCCCGGGCAGGCTCCCGTACGGCTGGATGTCGATCCACGGCCGCAGCACGAACGCCCGCAGGTGGGCGCGGGGATGCGGCAGGGTCAGCTCCGGATCGTCGCGGAGCACCGGCTCGCCGTCGTCCGTCCAGACCGCGATCACGTCCACGTCCAGGGTGCGCGGCCCGAAGCGCCGCGCGGGGTCGCGTTCGCGCCCGGCCGCGCGCTCCGCCGCCCGGGCCCGCTCCAGCCAGTCGTCCGGGGTCGCGGCCGGATCCTCCGCCAGCACCGCCGCGTTCAGGTACGCGGGCTGGTCGGTGTCGCCCCACGGCGGGGTCTCGTAGACCCCGGAGACCAGCAGGACCGACTCACCCAGAGCGCTGACCGCCGACCGCAGGTGATCGAGGCGGTCGCCGAGGTTGCTGCCGAGGGAGAGCAGGGCGCGGGTCACCGGGCACGCGTCCGGGTCATCGTGACGGCCACGTCGGTGAAGGCGTGCGGCACCGGCGCCTCCGGCTTGTGCACGGTGACCGTCGCGGTGTGCACCCGGGGGTCGGCCAGGCAGACCGCGAGCAACCGGTCCGCGAGCGTCTCGATGAGGTTCACCGGCTCCCCGGTGACCACCGCGACCAACCGCTCGGCCAGCTCGCCGTAGTGGACGGTGTCGCCCACCTCGTCGGAGCGGGCGGCGGGCGCGAGGTCCAGCTCCAGGACGGCGTCGACGACGAAGTCCTGCCCCTGGGCGCGCTCGAAGTCGTACACCCCGTGCCGGCCGTGGGCCCGCAGCCCGGTCAGGGTGATCCGGTCGGTCATCGTTCTCCTCCCTCGACGGCCGGCGCCGGCCGGGCCCCCTCACCCGCGCGCCCGCCGGGCGCCAGGCGGGGCGACCCGGTCGCCTGCCAGACCGCCAGCGCGTCCACGGTGGCCCGGACATCGTGCACCCGCACGCCCCAGGCACCGGCCGCCACCGCGAGCAGGCTGGTGGCGACCGTCGCGATCTCGCGGCCCCCGGTCGGCCGTGGGGTGCCGTCGGGCGCGGCCAGCAGCGCACCCAGGTACGACTTGCGGCTGGCCGCGAAGAGCAGCGGGAAGCCCAGGTCGAGCAGCTCGGGCAGCCGGGCGCTGAGCTCCCAGTTGTGCGCGGCGGTCTTCGCGAAGCCGAGCCCCGGGTCGATGACGATGCGGTCGGCCGCCACTCCGGCCCCCAGCGCCGCCTCGACCCGCTGCGCCAGCTCGGCCCGGACGTCGGCGACCACGTCGCCGTAGCGCGCCAGCTCGCGCATCGTGCGGGAGTGGCCACGCCAGTGCATGAGCACCCAGGGGCACCCGGCGTCGCGTACGACGCGGGCCATGTCGGGGTCGGCCAGCCCTCCCGAGACGTCGTTGACCACGGCGGCGCCGGCGGCGAGCGCCAGCTCGGCGACCCGCGCCCGGGTGGTGTCGATGCTGACCCGCACTCCGGCGGCGGCGAGCTCGCGGATCACCGGCACCACCCGGGCCGCCTCGGTCTCCGCGTCGACCCGGTCGGCGCCCGGCCGGGTGGACTCGCCGCCCACGTCGACCAGGTGGGCGCCGTCGGCCCGCAGCCGCACGCCGTGTGCGACGGCGGCGTCGAGGTCGGCGTACCGTCCGCCGTCGGAGAAGGAGTCCGGCGTGACGTTCAGGACGCCCATCACCACCGGGGCCGGAGCCCGTACCAGATCGGTCACGGGTAGACCGTACCGGTCCTCGCCGACGGCCTCGTGCAGCCCGGCCCGGGGGTGCTGACATGCGGGTTAGCACACGTGTACGATCGGACGCCGGGGTCGGATCGGGCTGACTCTTCGCGGGTTGTCGCAAACAGTGGGTGGCCGTACGCTTTGGAATTGCCCAGCATCGAGATGGCGAAGCCTGGAGGGAGGGCCGAAGCGGGAAAATCCGCCCAGAGCTCACCACTCGCCGTGGTGGGTGACGAACGCGGCGTCGTGGCCGCGCGACGTGAGCACCGTTCCCGCCAGGCATGCCTACTGCACCGCCGCGGCGCCGCCGGCCGCGATATGGGGAGGTTCCAGTGATCGCCATCGAGCTGATGGAGACGGCGTCGTCCGCCGCCGCCCACGCTCTCTCGACCCTGGCGTCGGCGCCACTCGCCGAGCCGGCGCCCAAGGGCATCGACACCGAGGGTGTCGTCACCTTCTTCGCCAGCAAGATCGCCCCGATCCTGCTGGCCGTGCTGGGCGTGATCTTCATCGGGCGGGCCAGCCGGGGTGAGATCTCCAAGGTGCTGACCAGTTCGGCCATCGCGATCGTCGGGCTGGCCTTCATCGCCGGAGCCGCCACCCTCTTCTTCGTCGGCGACTACCTGATCGACCTGATCTTCGAATAGGCGCGGGCACGACATGCGGCTGCGCACCGACGACGACATCTACCGGGCTCGCCTGGTCTACCTCGGGCCGCCCGGCTACACCCTTCCGGTCCATCTCCCGTACGCCCAGTACGGGCTGTTCATGCTGCTCGTTCCCCTCTACATGTTCATCCACTGGTTGTTCACGTTGCAGGTCGAACTCTTCCCGGCGTGGGAGATCGCGCTCGCCATCGTGACGACCTCGTTCGTCTTCCGGTACGTCGACCCGGACCGGCCGGCGCGCATGGTGATCCGCACCGCGCTGACCGACTGGCGGCGCACCCGGGAGCCGGCCGCCGAGCAACGCGACCCCCGTCTGGTCGGCAGCCGGATCAGGATCCGGGAGGAACTGGCATGACCGGGCAGTGCAACGACGCGGGTGAGGCGGTCGCATGAGTCGCTCCTCCACGCCGGGATCCCCGGCCGGACGCCCGGCCGCGCAGCACGGTGACCGTACGCGTTCGTACGACTACGCGGACGAGCCGGAGCTGGACGAGGCCACCCTCGACCCGGCTCTGGTGACGACGCCGGGCCACGGTGGCGTCGGCGTCTTCCAGGCCCCCCGCCCGCTGCAGCGGCGGGCACCGGCGGAATCCGTCCCCGCCGACGGCACGGACATCGACTCCCCCTTCCTCGACCTGTTCGGCGGGGCCCGCCCGGCGCGGTCCACGTCGGCGCTTCCACCCGCACGCGAGCAGCCCCCGATCCCCCATCAGCCCGCCGCCGTCGACCCGGCCGGCCCGGGGGCTCCACCGGCACGGCGGCAACCGACCGCCCCGGCCCCGCCGGCCGCGCGGGTGCCGCCGGCCCGGCCACCGTCCACGCCGGTCGAGCCCCGGCCGGAGGGCAACGGACGGTCGACGGGCGAGCAGCCGACGGTCGCCCCGCCGCGGAGCCGGTCCGGATGGGCCACCGGCGAGCAGCCGACGGTCACCCCGCCCCACGCCCGCGCCGGTGGGGTCACCGGCGGGCAGCCGGTCGCGGCGCCCCCGGTGCCGGTCGAACCCGCGTCGGCCCCGTACGACGACGAGGTCGAGCCACCCGCCCGGCCCACCCGCGTCCCGCACCAGGTCGGCGACCGGCTCCCCGCGCTCCATCCCCCTTCGGACGAGCCGGCCACCATCGGCTCGGCCGCGACCGGGCCGCGACAGCGCCGGGCCGGGGAGCACCTGCCCGACCGGACGGGCACGCGGGACGTGACGCCGCCCCGGCAGCGCTCCGCCAGCCGACGGGACCGTCCGACCAAGCCGGTCCGGGTCAAGGCTCCGAAGATCAAGTTCGGCGACCGGGACCCGGCGGTCGAGCTGGCGATCACCGAGATCGCCGGGCACCTCACCTTCACGCCGAACACAGTCACCGCCTGGTACTGGCTGCCGGAGGTGCGCTGGGCGTTCCGCCCGGACGCCGAGCGGGAGGCGCTGCTCTCGGCCATCAGCGAGCAGTACGCCGGGCTGGCCGGGTTCCGGCTTCACCTGCGGCGGACCACCCGCCCGTTCCCGGCCGACGAGTGGGCCCGCACCATCGACGCGCACACCCCGTCGCCGCTGCCCGACGTGCCCGGCACGCCGGGCTGGGGGGACCACCTCGTGGCGGCCCAACGGCACCTCATGTCGGTCAACCAGGCCGAGGGGCAGACGTACCTGGGGGTCACCTTCGCCCGGCGTTCCCTGGGCGACTCGCTGGTGGAGCGTATGCTGCGGACCTTCGGTCGCGGTGTGGCCGAGGGCGAGCGGCTCAGGCTCGGCCGCACCGTCGAGCAGTTCGACGAGGTGCTGGGCGCCTTCGGCATGCGCGGGCGACGGGTCACTGCCCAGGAGCTGGAGTGGCTGCTCTACCGCTCGGTGGCGCTCTGCATGGCGCCGCCCGGTCAACTCTCCCCGATCACCGACGGGCGCTGGGAGCGCGGTGACCTGCTCGCCCTGACCGAGCAGGTAGAGCGCTACCGCACCCCGTACGGCTCGACGGTCAAACTGGTCAACCGGATGACCGGCGAGGAGCGGCACGTCGCCGTGCTCGCCGTGGGCCGGATGGAGCCGCTGGAGATTCCCGAGCGACACGAGCCCTGGCTGCACTTCCATGAGCGGCTGCCGTGGCCGATGGAGCTGTCGAGCCGGGTCGACATCCTGGGCTCCGGCGACTCCTTCCGCAACCTGGAGCACCGGCTGCGGATGATCCGCTCGCAGCAGCTCGACTACGCCGAGCACGGCATCGACGCCCCGCCCGAGCTCGAACGCCTCGCCAAGCGGGCGCTGGTGATCGGCGACGAGATGACCACCGGGCTGCCCGTCGACTCGGTCCGTGCGCACGGCTGGCACCGGATCGCGGTGGGTGGCCGGACGCGGGAGGAGTGCCTGGAACGCGCCCGCCGGCTGATCCAGCTCTACTCCCGGGAGCTGCGGATCTCCCTTCAACACCCGAAGAACCAGGACTGGCTGGCCCGCGAGTTCATCCCCGGCGAGCCCATTGCCAACACCGGCTACGTACGACGGATGCCGGTCAACCTCCTGGCCGCCGCGCTTCCGCAGGCCGCCTCCACCGTCGGTGACCGGCGTGGTGACCTGATCGGGCGGACCGCGGGCACCTGCCGCCGGCCGGTCTTCCTCGACCTGCACTTCCCGATGGAGGTCCGGGAGCGCTCGGGGCTCGCGGTCTTCGTGGCCGAGCCGGGCGGCGGCAAGTCCACCCTGCTCGGCGCCCTCGGCTATCTGGCCGCACGACGCGGTGTCCAGGTGACGCTGCTCGACCCGTCCGGCCCGCTGGCCCGGCTCTGCGCCATGCCGGAACTGGCGCCGTACGCACGGGTGCTCAACCTGACCGGCTCGGAGCACGGCACGCTCGCTCCGTACTCGCTGATCCCCACCCCGCTGCGCAGCGAGTTCGCGGCCGGCGCGGCGGGCGACCGGGAGTTCGAGATCGCGGTCTCCAACGCCCGGGCCGAGCGCCGCATGCTCGTCCAGGACATCTGCATGATGCTGGTGCCGCCGCAGGTGGCCCGCGAAGCCTCCACCGCCACCCTCTTCCGCCACGCGGTACGCCAGGTGCCGGCGGAGGAGACGTCCACGTTGGACAACGTGGTGACCTGCCTGGGCCAACTCGACGACGACGCCGGCAAGGAGCTGGCCAACCTCCTGCTGGACACCGCCGAGATGCCGCTCGCGATGCTGTTCTTCGGCCGCCCGCCGGAGGGGCTGCTGGGCCCCGACGCCGCTCTCACCGTGATCACCATGGCCGGGCTGCGCCTGCCCGACCTGAAGATCGAGCGCGAGTACTGGTCGGCCGAGGAGGCGCTCGCCCTCCCCATGCTGCACACCGCCCACCGGCTCGCCGTCCGCCGCTGCTACGGCGGCTCGATGTCGTCCCGGAAGCTGGTGGGCCTGGACGAGGCGCACTTCATGGAGGGGTGGCGCTCCGGCCGGTCGTTCCTGGTCCGGCTCGCCCGCGACTCCCGCAAGTGGAACCTCGCGGCGCTCGTCGCCTCGCAGAACCCGAAGGACATCCTCGGCCTCGACGTGCAGAACCTGGTCTCCACCGTCTTCGTCGGCCGGATCGCCGAGGACGCCGAGATCGCCTCCGAGGCGCTGCGCCTGCTGCGCGTACCGGTCGACGACGGGTACGAGGCGACCCTCGCCTCCCTCTCCACCGCCGACGCCACGTCGGCCGCCCGGCTGGGCTTCCGCGAGTTCGTCATGCGGGACGTCGACGGGCGGGTGCAGAAGGTCCGGGTCGACGTCTCGTACGTCGACGGGCTGCTCGACCACCTGGACACCACGCCCGCGGCGGTCGCCGCCGCGGCCGGGGTGCTGCCGTCCGTCGCAGCTGATCTGGAGGCGTGAGATGGCCGGGGCCCGGGCTCGGACAGCGGCACTCCTGCTCGCCCTCGGCATCCTGGCCGGAGCCACGATCGGTTGGCCGGCGGTCGGCGCGTCGGCCGCACCGGCCGCACCGCTGACGGCAGCGGCTCCCGCTGACCTCTGCACCACCCAGGAGTGGCAGGCCGACTTCCGCGCCTGCGTCGCGCGGCTCGAGGAGGTGGCCGAGGACGAGGTCAACTGCCGCAACGCCCCGACCCCGACCGCCCCGGACTCCGGTATCGCCGGCTGGTTCGCCTCCCGCCCGGAATCCGCGAAGCAGCCCGGGCCGAAGGGCTTCTACAGCGACTACGGCTACGCCGGATACAGCTACACCACGTACGACGTCGACACCGGTTGCGCCACCGCCGTGCTGCACCCGGACTACAAGTTCACCAACACGGTGGCGAACGGCGAGTTCATGATCGCCACGGCGATCGTCGGCGCCTCGAACGCCCTGCGGGAGCGGGCCTGGGACCCACGGTCGATGTGGGGCTGGGCGGATCCGCTGGTGGACCAGGCGACGAAGGCCGTCTACCAGAAGGTCTTCAGCGTCTTCGGCATCGTCACGCTCTGCGTGGTCGGTCTCTACCTGCTGTGGCGCTCCCGCCAGTCGGACATGAGCAACGCGATGACGACCGCCGCGTGGGCACTGCTGGTGATGGTCGCGGTGACCGCCCTGGCCGCGTGGCCGGTGAAGTCCGCCAACATCGCGGACGGCACCCTGATCACCACCCTCGGGGTCGTCCACGACGCCGTCGGCCCGTCCTCGAAGGACACGCCACCTGACAAATGCGTACTGCCGAATCCGGACGCCTGCGTCGACAAGCGGCCCCCGGCCGTGCGTGCGAGTGACACGGCAACAGAGGCGATGCTCTACCGAAACTGGCTGCGGGGAGTACTGGGTTCGGCCGACAGCGAGACCGCCAAGAAATACGGCCGCGCTCTTTACGACGCAAAGTCTCTGTCCTGGGATGAAGCAGAGAGGCTCCGATCCAACCCGGCAACGCGAGAACTGACGATCAAGATTAAGCAGCAGCAGTGGGCCCGCGTCGCGCAGCAGATCAAGACGGAGGACCCCGAGGCTTACGAGTACCTCCAAGGGGTCCGGGACATGGACCGTGTCGGGGCCGGGTTCATCGCAGTGCTCGCCGCGCTGCTCTTCGCCATGTTCGACCTGACCGCCTCGGTGCTGGTGCTGCTGGGCTTCCTGATCTTCCGCTGGGCGGTGATCGCCGCACCGATCCTCGGGACGGTGGGGCTGCTGCGGCCGGCCAGTGCCGGCCTGCGCCGGCTGGGCAACGCCGTCGTCGCCGCGATCTTCAACATCGCCATCTTCGGCACCGGCGCCGCGATCTACCTGTTCGCGGTCGACCTCATCATGAGCACGCCGACCCTGCCCGGCTGGTTGCAGGTCGTCCTGGTGTGGCTCTGCGGCGTGGTCGGTTGGTTGCTGCTGCGCCCCTACCGGCGGATCACCCAGCTCGGCGGCAAGGACAGCAGCGAGGCGGTCAGCTCCGCCGGCTCCTGGCACCGGCGGTTCTTCCGCGACATGCGCGCTGCCGCGCGGCTGGACGTCGCCGAGCCCGGCGGCACCGCCGAACCGACGATGGGCCGGCGCCGACCCGTCGTCGCGGAACAGACCACCCTGCGACCGGAGGCCCGGCGCGAGGATCCGGTGCACGCCGGCGATCCTGGGAGCCGCCCGGACGGCCGGCAGCGGCCCGACGGGTCGGCACCGGCACCCGAGGAACGGGCGGCCGCCGGCCGGTCAGCCGCCCCTCGGCAGCGGCGGCAGTCGTCCGCCTGGACCGAGCCGGACGTCCCGGAGGAGAGCCCGTCCTTCGTCGTCTACCGGCCCGGCTCGGCCGACACCGCCCCCGAGCGCAGCACCCCGCGGATCCGATCCGAGGCCCGGTGACGCGGTGCGACGCGCGGTCGAGTCTCTCCTCACCCGGGTGCTCCGATCCCGGATCGGCATCGCACTCGCCCTCGCCGTGGTCGTGTTCGGCATCATCGGCGCCGCCCGGCTGGTCGGCGGTTCTCCGGATCCGGGAGTGGGGCTCAGCAACCGCCCGGACCGGCCGATCACGACGGTGCCACCGACCGCGGGCGACGACGGGGCGATCGCGACCGGAGCGCCCCCCGCGCCGGTCACCCGGGCCGGCGAACTGACGCCGGAGCAGGCCACCGACCGGTTCGTCGCCGCCTGGCGCGGGCGGCCGGGCCTCACCGCCGACCAGTGGCACGCCGACCTCCGGCCGCTGTCCACACCGGCGCTGACCGAGAAGCTCGCCGGCGCCGATCCGGCGGGCGTCCCCGTCGGCCAGGTGGCCGGCGACCCGACGGTCCAGCCGAGGTCGGAGACCTTCATCGAGGTGCTGGTGCCGTTCGACACCGGCCGCCTGCGGCTCGAACTGGTGGCGGCGGACGGGCGGTGGCTGGTGGACGCGGTGGACTGGGAGCAGGAATGAGCGACGGAACCCGACCCCACCGACGTCTCCGCGTCGGCGCGCTGGCCGCCGCGCTCACGGCGACCCTGGCGCTGCTCTGCTGCACCGGCGGGGCCGGCGCGTTCTTCCTCACCGAGCTGGGCGGGGACGGCGGCGACGAGTTGCGGCTGGCGAGCCAGGACTGCACCGGCGACTTCCGCGTCGAGATCACTGGTCAGATGCCCCGGATGTCACAGTACGGCGAGGTCCAGCTCCGCAACGCCGCGCGCATCATCAAGGTCGGCCAGGAGATGAAGGTGCCGCCGCGCGGGTGGGTGATCGCGGTCGCGACCGCGATGCAGGAGTCGCGGCTGCGCAACCTCGCCAACCCGACGGTGCCCGGCTCGCAGACCCGCCCGAACGAGGGGGTCGGCTCCGACCACGACTCGGTCGGCCTGTTCCAGCAGCGGGCGAGCTGGGGCACGGTCGCCCAGCGGATGACGCCGGAGTACGCCGCCCGCAAGTTCTACGAGAAGCTGCTGCAGGTGGCCGGCTGGGAGCGTATGCCGCTGACCCGGGCGGCACAGGCCGTGCAGATCAGCGCCTTTCCGGACGCGTACGCCAAGCACGAGACGCTCGCGTCGACCATCGTCAACGCGTTGGCCGGCGGCGCGGCCCGCACCGTGCCGGTCGGCGGAGGCCAGGCCTGCGACGCGGCGGCCGTCGGTCGGATCGCCGCGTCGGGATGGACCGCGCCGATCCCCGGCGGCGTAGGCTCCGGCTTCCGCACGGCGGACCGCCCGGCGCACAACGGGGTGGACATCGCCGCACCGAAGGGCACGCTGATCCGGGCCGCCGCCACCGGTCGGGTGCTGGTCTCCCGCTGCGACCCGGACCGGGCCGGCCGACTGAGCTGCAACGTGGACGGCTGGCCGGACAAGGGTGGCTGCGGCTGGTTCGTCGACATCCTGCACGCCGGCAACTTCGTCACCCGCTACTGCCATATGGTGACCAAGCCCCGGGTCCGGGTCGGCCAGACGGTGGAGGCCGGCGAGGTGATCGGCCAGGTCGGCAGCAGCGGCAACTCGTCCGGCCCGCACCTGCACTTCGAGGTGCACACCGACGGCGACCGCAGCAGCCGCGGCGCGATCGACCCGGTGCCGTTCATGCGGGACCGGGGGGCACCGCTGCGGGGCGCGGAATGAGGCGCTTCCCGTCATGACCGACCCGCTGCCCGACCCCTTCGCGGGCCAGCCGGACTGGGCGCCGCTGCCGCCCCGACCGATCGAGATCGTGCCCGCCACCGCCCGGGTGGACCTGCGCGGGCGCCGGGTGCTCGTCGGGCTGCCCGGCCTGGGCTGGCGGGGTGACCTCCGGGCCGACGACCGCGTGGTGCAGGGCAGCCGCACCTACGTGCCGGTCATCCCCGAGCACGAGTGGTACCGGGCGGAGGCCGACCAGGTGGAGGTCTTCGCGCCGCTCGTGCCCGTGGACCGGGTCTGGGTGGAGACCGTCGGTGCCCGCCGCGAACCCGCCAGGCGGGAGACCGACCGCCTCGTGTCGCTGGACGCGCCGGCGCACCGCGCCCCGACACCGGTCTTCGAGGCGGACGCCGTCGCCGGCCGGCGGGTCGTGCACGTGGCCGACTCGGTCGAGCACCGGGACCTGCGGGCGGTAACCGAGACCTACTCGGGCGCCGAGGGGGACATCTGCGTGCGGATCACCCGGGAAGTCGAGTGGTACCGATGGGCCTGGCGCGGCCAGTCACCCACGACGCTGGAGGTGCCGGTTCACCTGCTGTGGGTCGAATGATCAGCCGGCCCTGGATCCAGCGCAGACTCGCCAGTCATCGGTCAGGCGGGTGGTGAATCGCCACGGCTGTCGATCAGTCTGTGCGATTCCGTCTACATAGGCGGAAATAATCAGTTCTACCTCAACAATGGCTTCATCACCCTCGCGCTGGACCATGAGGCTCCCCCAGCTGACCGAGATGTCGGTGGCGAAACGCTCCTCCCGCGAAACAAGGTCGCCTCGCAGGGCTTTCAGGTCAGCTAGGGAAGCACCTTCGCGGCAAGTGAATCCAGCGGCCCGTGCGTCGTTGCGGTCCACAAGAAACGCATGGAGGTAGCCGCTTACCACCACGTCGGGTGCGCTGCGGTCCGGGGCGGTGGCGCGGTCGTACAGCACGTAGCCGGCGGCCAGCCCGCCCAGCAGAAGTGCCACCAGCACGGCCACGGCGACGGTGACGATCGTGCGGATCCGGCGGCGCTGCGGGACCGGGGCCGGCGCGGAAGGCGGGGGCGCCAGCTGGTCCGAGGGGGGCCGCTGCGCCGGTACGCGGGAGACCTGGGAACCGGCGGGGGGCTGCACTGATTCCACCCCCTGAGGCTAGCGGCTGCCGCCGGGAGACCCAATGCCCCAGATTTCGCGGATCGTGACGGACCCCTCCCCTCCGGTGACATCCACAACAACACCGGCGCACTGCCGCCGCGCGTCCGCCGGGAGAGGGTCATCCTGGGTTACCGTCTCTGCGCGGGGAGGGGTTGCCGACCTCGCGCAGAGGGGGTGGACACGGTGGCCGGTGCGAGGACACGGGCGAGCCGGGCCGCCGCCCTGCACCGTCGGGCCGCCGCCACCGCGATCGCCGCCGTGGACGTCCTCGACGGCATCCGTCCCGTTCCCGCCGACCACGGCCGCCAGTACGAGCTGGCCGAGCGCCTGCGTACGGCCGCTGCCCTGCTGGCGCCGGGCTGGGCGGGCGCGGCGCTGGACACCCTCGCACCGTCCACTCCGGCCGGGGAGGGCCCACCGTCGTTCGTCCGGGTCGGTACGGCGGCCCCGCTCGACGACGCCCGGTTCCCCGCCCTGGTTCCGTTGATCGGCACGGGGAACTTCGCGATCGACGCCGACGCCCGCGATCCCCGGGTGGCGGGGCTGCTCCGGGCCGTACTGCTGCGTCTGCTGGCGGCCACGCCCGCCGGGTCGCTGCTGGTCCGCGCGGTGGACGGGACGGGTACGGTGCTGACGCCGTTCGCGGCGCTGGCGGACGCCGGGATCCTGCCGCCCCCGGCGACGGACGTCGCCGGCCTGCGCGCGGTGCTGTCCGAGGCGGAGCAGTGGGTGGTGCCCGGCACGAGTGGCCGTCGCCGGCACGACCGTGTTCTCCTGCTGGTGATCGCCGCGCTGCCCGAGCCGACCGGCCCCACCGACCTGGCGCGGATCGAGACGCTCGCCGAGCAGGGCCGTTCCAGCGGTCTGCACCTGCTGGTGGCGGGCTGGCCGGCCGGCCGGCCGCCGGTGCCCCGCGCCACGCCCCTCGCGATCCGCACCGCGTACGCCCTGCTCGGTGACCCACCGGGCACGTCGTTCGCCGGTCCGCGCGCCCCCGCCCAGGCCGTGGCGCCCCCCGATCCGGCCGCACCGGTCGGCACCCCCGACACCGACGCCCCGGGCATGGACGGCGATCCGTCGGGAGGCCTCAACTCGCCGGTCTTCATCGAGCCGGACCCGCCGTCCGACCTCGTCGGGGCGGTGTGCCGCCGGCTGGCCGACCAGGTGGAGGCCGGCACGCGGTTGGCGCTGGCCGACCTGCTACCGGACCGGGACGAGGCATTGTGGACGGCGAGTTCGGCCGGTGGCCTGTCGACGACGGTCGGCGACGCCGGTGGCCGGCCGGTGTCCCTGGGCTTCACCGAACTGACCCCGCACTGGCTGGTCAGCGGGCGCTCCGGCGCCGGCCGGTCGACCTTCCTCACCACCGCCCTGCTCGGCCTGACCGCCCGGTACGGCCCCGACGAACTGGTCGTCTACCTCGCCGACCTCGGCGCCGGTGAGTCCTTCGTGGAGTTCCTCCAGACGGAGCGGGACCGCTCGTGGATTCCCCAGGTACGCGCCGCCGCGATGGCCGCCGACCGCGAGTACGTGCTGGACCTGCTCGATCTCCTGGCGACCGAGGTGCGCCGCCGGGAGGACGCCGGCGCCCGGGCCGGCGGGCAGCGGTTCGCGGAGCTGCGGCAGCACCGGGAGCTGCCCCGGATCGTGTGCGTGGTCGACAATCTCCCGCTGCTCCTCGCCGGGCGGGACCGGATCGCCACCGAGGCCGCCGCCCGGCTCGACGCCGTGGCCCGCGCCGGCCGGTCGTACGGGGTGCACCTGGTCCTGGCCGGTGAGGGCGATCTGGGTCTGGGCAGCCGGACGGACCGGGACTCGGTGCTCGGGCAGTTCCCGGTGCGGGTGGCGCTGCCCGGCGGCGGCGCGGTGCTGGAACCGACCAACGACTCGGCCGCCGGGCTGCCGGTGGGCGGTGCGGTCGTGAACACCGCCGGCGGGCTCGGCGGCCCCCGGGGTGCCATCCGCGGGCACGAGCGGATGGTCCGCTTCCCCGACCCGCAGGACCACCCCGACGTGGTGGAGGAGTTGCGGCACCGGCTGTGGGACGCCCGCGCCGAGCGGGCCGCGCCGCCGGTGGTGTTCGCCGGGTACGCGCGCCCGTTGCTGCGCAACGATCCCCGATACCGGACGGCGCTCGCCGGCGGGGCACCGGGGCCGGCCGCGCTGCTGGGGCGGGCGCTGGACGTGACCCGGTCGACGGTCGCGGTGCCGCTGGGGCCTTCGCCGGGGCGCAACCTGGCCGTGCTGGGGCACGGCCCGGAGTCGGTCGGGCTGCTGGTCACCGCCGCCCGCAGCGTCGCCGCCCATCACCCGCCGGGTGCCGCTCACTTCGTGGTGGTGACCCCGGAGGACGGCCGTTCGCTCGCCGAGGCGCTCGCCGCCGAACTTGCCGAACGGCACCCGGTCGAGACGGTCGACCGCGCCGGCCTGCTCGACACTCTCGACACGACCGGGCCGGCCTACGTGGTCGCCTTCGACCTGGACGGTCCGTCGGAGCAGCTCCCGCCGGACCGGTTGGGCGCGCTGCTGCGGGAGGGGCCGCCCGCCGGCCGGCACCTGCTGGGCCGGTGGCGGACCGTACCGTCGTTCGCTGCCCTGCTGGAGCCGGAGGGCGAGGTGAGCAAGGTCGCCGCGGTGGCGGTGGTGGACGTGCCCGGGGCGCAACTGGCGACGGTGTTCGGCCGCGCGGTCGAGTGGCGTCCCCGGGCGGGCCGGGCGGTGCTCTGGGACGGCCCGGGTGAGCAGGGCACGGTCCTGGTCCCGTTCGCCGAGGACGGAGCGCCGGCATGAGTCGCGCCCGCACCCGCGGCACCAGCCCCGGACGCCAGCGGACCGCCGCCGACACCACGTCGGCCGACACGGCGCCCACCGGGTCCGGACGCGACCCGGTCGCCACCGCCTGGACGGAGTACGTCGCGGCGACCCGTCAACTGGACGGGGTCCGCCGGGACGCCGCCACCGCCGCGGGCGAGCAGGCCCGCACGGTCCAGGCGGCCCGGGAGGAGTTGGCGACGGTACGCACGCGCCTGGCCGCGCAGGAGGCGCGGCTGCGGGAGGCCGGCGTACCGCCGATCTCGCTGGTGCCGACACCGCCGGAGCTGACCGAGGCGACCCGGTCGATGACGAGTGGACCGGCTGCCGTGCTGGCGGCGCTCCGGATGGCCGGCAGCCGCGCGGACGCGGCGGACGCCGCGCTGGCCGCGCGTGGGCTGGTCGGCGCGGCGGGTTGGCCCGCCGCCGCCCGCAACCTGCTCGTGTACGCGCCGCTGGCCCTCCTGGTGCCGCTGATCCAGGTGGTGCTGCTCGTGGTGGCCGGTCCGGGCCCGGTGACCGCCGCCGCGCTGATCTGCGGGCTGCCGATGCCGGCGGTGGCATTCGCGGTCGGCTGGCTGGGAGTCGGGCGGTTCTTCCCGTCCGCGGCCGGTGGACGGGCGGACCGTACGGCGCGGCTGGGTGCGCTGGTCTGTCTGGTGCCGGCGGTGCTGGTCAGCGCCGTACTCCTGCTCGCGCTCCTGGCCGGCTGAGCCTGCCGCCCCGCGGCATGGCGACGGCCAGCCGTCGCGGGCCGGCTCAGGTCAGCGGGAGTTGATCAGGGCCATCGCTTCGGAGCGGGACTTCGCGTCCCGCTGGAGCGTGCCGCGTACCGCGGACGTGATGGTCTGGGCGCCCGACTTCTGGATGCCGCGCATGGCCATGCACATGTGCTCGCACTCGAGCACGACGATCACGCCGCGCGGGTCGAGCCGCTCCATGAGCAGGTCGGCGATCTGCGAGGTGAGCCGCTCCTGCACCTGAGGGCGCCGGGCGAAGACCTCGACCAGCCGGGCCAACTTCGACAGACCGGTGATCCGGCCGTCCGGGCCGGGGATGTAGCCGATGTGGGCGCTGCCACGGAACGGCAGCAGGTGGTGCTCGCAGAGGCTCATCACGTCGATGTCCCGGACGAGGACAAGCTCCTCGTGGTTGGCCTCGAACGTGGTGGTGAGCACCTGCGCGGGGTCGACGCGCAGACCGGCGAACAGCTCGGCGTACGCGCGGGCGACCCGGGCCGGCGTCTGCTGGAGCCCGTCGCGGTCGGGATCCTCCCCGACCGCGATCAGGATCTCGCGGACCGCCTTCTCGATCCGGCCGAGGTCCATGGTGTCCTCGACGGGACGGCCGGTGAGCTTGCCACTGATCAGCCGGGCGGCGACGTAGTCCACGGCGTCGTCGTCGGGTTCGGTCGCGGAGGCGGCCAGCCCCCGGTGAGGGCTGGCCGCCGCGTCGTCGGTGCTCAGTGCGTACCGTCCGAGTTGTTCGAGGCAGCGGGGCCACTGCTGACGGGAGGCACCGTCGGCCTGGGCCTGCGCCTTGAGCGCCTCCTTCTCGGCCGGGGTCAGCACCGGCGGCTCGGTGGAGGGCTGGCGCTTGCCGAAGCCGTTGTACGGGGCCATCGGCGGGCGCTTCGCCACCCGGGCGCAGATGCGGGCCATGTCGGCGGTGGAGAGCGTCTCCTTCTCCATCAGCTCGAGCACGATGTTGTCCAGGACGTCCCGGTACTCCACCAGGATCTCCCAGGCCTCGTCGTGCGCCAGCTCGATCAGCGCCCGCATCTCGGCGTCGATCTCGGCGGCCACCGCGTCGGAGTAGTCCCGCTCGTGGCCCATGTTGCGGCCGAGGAACGGCTCGTCGCCGCTGGTGCCGTACTTGATGGCACCGAGCTTGGAGCTCATGCCGTACTGCGTGATCATCGCGCGGGCCAGCTGGGTGGCCTTCTCGATGTCGTTGCCGGCGCCGGTGGTCGGCTCGTGGAACACGAGCTCCTCGGCGGCCCGGCCACCCAGCGCGTACGCCAGGGTGTCGACCATCTCGGCACGGGTCTGGGTGTACTTGTCCTCGGTGGGCAGGACCAGGGTGTGGCCCAGCGACCGGCCCCGCGACAGGATCGTCACCTTGTGCACCGGCGCGGCGTGCGGCAGCGCCCAGGCGACCAGCGCGTGCCCACCCTCGTGGTACGCGGTGATCTTCTTCTCCTGGTCGCTCATCACCCGCGTGCGGCGCTGCGGGCCGGCGATCACCCGGTCGATCGACTCCTCCAGGGAGTCGTTGGTGATCGCCCGCTGATCCTTACGGGCGGTGAGCAGCGCGGCCTCGTTGATCACGTTGGCCAGGTCGGCCCCGCTGAAGCCCGGGGTCCGGCGCGCCACGGAGTCGAGGTCGACGTCCGGCGTGAACGGCTTGCCCTTGGCGTGCACCCGCAGGATGGCCTTGCGACCCTCCATGTCCGGCGCGTCCACCGGGATCTGCCGGTCGAAGCGGCCCGGCCGCAGCAGGGCCGGGTCGAGGATGTCCGGCCGGTTGGTGGCGGCGATCAGGATCACGCCGCCCTTGGTGTCGAAGCCGTCCATCTCGACGAGCAGCTGGTTGAGGGTCTGCTCGCGCTCGTCGTGGCCGCCGCCCATGCCGGCGCCACGGTGTCGGCCGACCGCGTCGATCTCGTCGACGAAGACGATCGCCGGGGCGTTCGCCTTGGCCTGCTCGAACAGGTCGCGGACGCGGCTGGCGCCGACACCCACGAACATCTCGACGAAGTCGGAACCGGAGATCGAGTAGAACGGCACCCCGGCCTCGCCGGCGACCGCGCGGGCCAGCAGCGTCTTGCCGGTGCCGGGCGGGCCGAAGAGCAGCACGCCCTTCGGGATCTTGGCACCGAGCGCCTGGTACTTCGCCGGGTTCTGCAGGAAGTCCTTGATCTCGTGCAGCTCCTCGACGGCCTCCTCGGCGCCGGCCACGTCCGCGAACGTGGTCTTCGGCGTGTCCTTGGTGATCATCTTGGCCTTGGACTTGCCGAAGTTGAGCACGCGGGAGCCGCCGCCCTGCATCTGCGACATGAAGAACAGCAGCAGGAGCACCAGCAGGGCGATGGGGAGCAGGTTGACCAGCAGGCTCACCCAGATGCTGTCGGACGACACCTTGACGTCGGCCGGGCCGGTGACCCGGTTGTTCGCCTTGGCCTCGAGGACCTCGTTCCAGACCTCGTCGCCGACCTCGTACGGGAACTGCGCCTCGATCCGGTCGGTGGTGGTGTCACCGAACTTGACCTTGTCGGCCAGGTCGAGCTGGATCGTCTGCTCCTTGTCCTGGAAGACGACCTTCTCGATCTTGGGCGTGCCGGTGTTGAGGTGATCGAGCGCAACGGAAGTGTCCACCCGGTGGTAACTGGGACCAGCGGTGAACAGCTGACTGAGCACAACGGCGCCGAGGATGACCAGGATGATCCAGACCACCGGTCGGCGGAAGAAACGCGTACGTTCCATACTGTTGTCGAGCGCCGTGACGCCCGCATCCTCCTGATCGACGTCCTGACCGTCTGATGGTGTCGCCGCCAGCGCGGCGGCCGAGCCGCCGTGCGGGCCGGCATCGACCCCGAGGCGCCGAATCGCGCCGCGGTCATTCGACCGTACACCGTGCGCGCGAGGTATGAGCTTGCCAGCCGGGCACTTACGCGCAGGGCGAACCGGGGTTTCAGCCGGCGCGGCGGGAGCTCCGCACCCGGCCACCCGACCGCCCGGTCACGCGGGTCGAGGGGTCGGGCGTGGAGGTTGCCTCCACGCCACCGGCCTCCACCGTAGTCCGCCTGCCTGAGAGTCCGCTGAACGTCGGCCGGGACGTCGCCGTTCAGGAGCGGGCGTAGACCTCGGGCTTGAGCACCCCGACGTAGGGCAGCTCACGGTAGCGCTCGCCGAAGTCGAGGCCGTAGCCGACGACGAACTCGGTCGGGATGTCGAAGCCGACGTACTTGACCGGGACCGGCACCTTGACCGCGTCCGGCTTGCGGAACAACGCGACCACCTCGACGCTCGCCGCCGAGCGGGACTCCAGGTAGCGCAGCAGCCAGGAGAGGGTCAGCCCGGAGTCGACGATGTCCTCCACCACGACCACGTGCCGGCCGGCGATGTCCCGGTCCAGGTCCTTGAGGATCCGCACCACGCCGGAGGAGGTGGTGCCCTGGCCGTACGAGGAGACGGCCATGAACTCCAGCTCGGCCGGCGGGCCCTGGCGGCCCAGCGCCCGGGCGAAGTCGGCCATGAACATCACCGCGCCCTTGAGGACGCAGACGAGCAGCAGCCCGTCCTCGACGTCGGCGTAGTCCGCCGAGACCTGCTTGGCGAGTTCCGTGGTCTTCTCGCGGATCTGCGCCTCGGAGATGATCACGTGGTCGATGTCGGCGTCGTACCAGGAGCCGTCAGCCATGGCTCCTAGCCTGCCGTACGCCGGATGGCCCCCGTCGGCGGGGCCGCCCCTTTTGGGCACGGTCCCGCCCGGGATCTTTCCGGCGAAGGCCCCCAGAAGGCTCAGCAGGCACGGGACCGCCACCGCCGGCCACCGTCGGTCGACTTCCAGTCGGCCGAGTCTCGGCTGTCGGCGGTGAGGCCGACCGCCGAGGCGGAGGCGAGGAGGACGAGGAAGAGAAGGAACAGCAGAAACTCCATGGCGGCGCTCACTTTCGCGATGTTCGTGTCGGTTTCGCCGCCGGTGCGCACCGGACTGACACCAGTCTCCGCCGCACCCACCAGACCGGACAGTGGCAGGATTGCCGCTGTCCCTCGATTTTCTGCCACCCCTGCGGTTACCCTCGTCACATGCTCCGCTCCGTCGCCGTCATCGCCCTCGACAACGTCGCGCCGTTCGAGCTCGGGGTGCTCGCCGAGGTCTTCGGCACCGACCGCACCGCCGACGGCTTCCCCGGCTACCGCTTCTCCGTCTGCACCGCCGACGGACGGCCCGTCCGCACCTCGTCGGGCTTCCACCTCACCCCGCACGGCGACCTGACGGCGGTCGACGAGGCCGACCTGGTGGCCGTGCCGGCGCACAAGCACGGCACCCCGGTTCCGCCGGCCGTGCTCGCCGCGCTGCGCCGGGCCGCCGACCGGGGCGCGTACGTGCTGAGCGTCTGCTCCGGCGCCTTCGTGCTCGGCGAGGCGGGGATCCTCGACGGCCGGGAGTGCACGACCCACTGGAAGTACGTCGACGACCTGCAGCGCCGCCACCCCACCGCGAAGGTGCAGTGCAACTCCCTCTATGTGCAGGACGGGCGGCTGCTCACCAGCGCCGGCACCGCCGCCGGCATCGACGCCTGCCTGCACCTTGTGCGTCAGGAGCACGGGTCGGCGACCGCCACCCGGCTGGCCCGGCGAATGGTGGTCCCCCCGCACCGGGACGGCGGGCAGTCCCAGTACGTCGAGGCCCCGATCCCCAAGGCTCCCGAGGCGCCCACGCTGGAGCCGGTGCTGGAGTGGCTGATGGGTCACCTGGACCGGCCGCTGACCGTGGACGACCTGGCGTCCCGCGCCGAGATGGCGCCCCGGACGTTCGCCCGGCGGTTCCGGGCGGAGACCGGCACCACCCCGCACGACTGGCTCACCAACCAGCGGGTGCTGCTGGCCCGGCGGCTGCTGGAGGAGACCCGGCTCACCGTCGAGGAGGTCGCCGACCGCGTTGGCTTCTCCGACGCGGCGGCCCTGCGCCACCACTTCACCCGCCGGGTGGGGGCCACCCCGCAGGCGTACCGCACCACCTTCCGGGACCGCACCCTGGCCGGCTGACCCGGCCGGGCCTCCGTTCCGGTCGGTCCGGGCCGCGGCGTCAGAAGCCGACCAGCCCGCCGTCGACCCGGGACTCGGAGCCGGCGACGTACCCGCCGTCGCGGGATCGCCAGATCGCCTGCCCGTACCCGAAGACCGACGGCTCGGCCGGGACGGCGACCTCGTGGCCCCGGGCGCGCAACCCCGCGACCAGGCCGGGCTCCGCCGCCAGGCCGGGCTCGACGAGCAGGCTCCGCCTGGCGTGCCAGTACCAGCGCGGTGCGTCCAGCGCCGCCTGCGGATCCAGCCCGCCGTCGAGGGTCGCCGACACGAGCTGTACGTGGCCTGCGGCTGCATGTGCCCGCCCATCACCCCGAACGGGCCGACCGGGGCACCGTCGCGGGTCAGGAAGCCCGGGATGATCGTGTGGAACGGCCGCTTCGCCGGCGCGACGACGTTGGGATGATCCGGGTCGAGGCGGAAGCCGAGGCCACGGTTCTGGAGCGCGAAGCCGTACCCGGGCAGCACCACGTGCGACCCGAAGGCCAGGTAGGTGGACTGGATGAGGCTCACCATCATCCCGTCCGCGTCGGCGGTGCAGAGGTAGACCGTGCCGCCCCGCTCGGGGTCGCCGGCCACCGGTTCCCCGGCCCGGTCGGTGACGAGCGCCCGCCGGGCGGCCGCGTACCCCGGGTCGAGCAACGCCGCCGTGGGCACGGCCGCGCGGTCCGGGTCGGCGACGTGGGCGTGCGCGTCGGCGAAGCCGAGCTTGACCGCCTCGACCTGGCGGTGCACGCGCTCGACCGGCGGCACGTCCGCGAGCTCCAGGCCGTCCAGGACGTGCAGGGCGAGCAGGGCGGCGAGGCCCTGCCCGGGCGGCGGCAGCTCCCAGACCTCGTGTCCCCGGTAGCGGGTGTGCACCGGCTCCACCCAGGACGAACTGTGCCGGGCCAGGTCGTCGCCGGTGAGGACGCCGCCGGTGCGCGCGGCGTACGCGTCCAGCGCGGCGGCGACGGCACCCCGGTAGAAGTCCTCCGCCCCGCTCGCGGCGATCCGCCGCAGCGTCCAAGCGGCGTCCGGGTTGCGCCACCGCTCGCCCGGCCGGGGCGCCCGACCGTTCGGCGCGAACACCCGCGTGAACTCGGCGTACTCCTCCCCCACCAGGCCGGCGTGCCCGGCGAGGGCCCGCTCCCAGGCCGCCGCCACCCCGGCGGACACCGGGTGGCCATGCTCGGCGTACCCGATCGCGTCGCTGAACAGCTCGGCGAACGGCAGCGACCCGAACCGGTCGTGGAGATCCCGCCAGCCGGCCGGCGCGCCGGGCACCGTCACCGGCAGCCAGCCCCGGGCCGGCATCGCCGGACCGCGTCCCTGCGCGCCACCCAGCGCGGCCACCGGCTCGGCGCCCCCACCGCCGGTCGCGGTCAGGACCAGCTCGCTGGTCAGCGCCGCCGGGGACCGGCCGGCGGCGTTCAACCCGTGCAGCCGGTCGCCGTCCCACACGATCGCGAAGAGGTCACCGCCAATGTCGTTTGGACGGCGGCCGCACCACGGTCAGGGTGGTGGCCGTCGGCAGAGGGTCGACAGGCCCGCCCACCGACGGGCAACCGCAACTGTCGCTGCTCCGGTGACGTGCCGGGCGGTGCGGGGTTCAGCGAGGCCCGACGGCGGTGAGGCGGTCGGCGCGGCGGAACACGCGAATGCCCCCGGGCAGGTGCGCCGCCCCCTGCCCACGCCAGCCGGTGACCAGGGCCTCCAGCGCGGCCACGTGCCGGTACGACAGCGCGGCCGGCGGCGCGCCCAGCTCCCGGGCCCACGCATGCAGCACCCGGCCCCGGACGGCGGGCGCGAGACCGGCGAGCCCGGGTACCGACAGCGCGCCGCCTGGCTCCCGTACCGCGTCCAGCGCGCCCGCTGCCAGGTCGTCGAGCGCCTCGTTGTCGGCGGCGACCAGCCGGGCGGTGCGGGCCAGGTTGTCCAGCACCCCGGGCCCGAGCGCGCGGACCAGCCCCGGCAGCACGTCGGCCCGGACCCGGGCGCGGGCGTACGACGGGTCGGCGTTGTGCGGGTCCTCCCAGGGACTGAGCCCGAGCACCGCGCACGCCGTACGGGTCTGCTCCCGGCTCACGTCCAGCAGCGGCCGCAGCAGCGGCACGCCGTCCAGCCTCCGGCGGGCCGGCATCCCGGCCAGCCCGCGTGGGCCGGCTCCACGGGCCAGCGCGAGCAGGACCGTCTCCGCCTGGTCGTCCCGGGTGTGCCCGGTGAGCAGCGCCGCCGCGCGGTGCCGGCCGGCGACCTCGGCCAGCGCCTGGTAGCGGGCATCCCGGGCGGCGGACTCCGGACCACCGGGTCGCCCGGCCACCTCGACCCGGACCGACTCGACCGGGTCGAGGCCGGCCTCCCGGCCCCAGGCCACCACCGCCGCCGCTCGCTCCGCCGAACCCGCTTGGAGGCCGTGGTCGACCGTCACCAGCCCGGCGGCACGGCCCAGCCGCGGCGCCACGAAGGCGGTGGCGGCGGCGAGCGCCAGCGAGTCGGCACCCCCCGAGCAGGCCACCAGCACCGGCCCGGAGCCGGGCAGGCCGGTCAGCGCCCGGCGGACGGCGACCCGGATCGCGGCGACCGGCGGTGCGAGCGCGGCCACGGGCGGACGGTCAGCCGGCGGCCGGCAGGGGGCCCGCCGACCCGTGCACCCGGCCCACCCAGGCGTCCGGGTCACCCAACTCCTCCAGCCGGGGCAGGGTGAGCGGCGAGGCGAAGACCCGGTTGAAGCCCTCCATGCCGACCCGGTCGACCACACCGTGCACGAACTTGCGGCCCTCGGCGTACTGGCGCATCTTGACGTCGACGCCGAGCAGCCGGCGGATCGCCTTCTCCAGCGGGTTGCCGGCCTCCCGGCGGCGGTTGAACGCCGCCCGGATGCGCTCCACGCTCGGGATCACCTGCGGGCCGACGCCGTCCATCACGAACTCGGCGTGTCCCTCCAGCAGCGTCATCAGCGCGGTCAGCCGGTCCAGCACGGCCTTCTGAGCCGGGGTCTGGACGAGGTCCAGCACGCTGGTGCGGCTCTCCGGATCCTTCACCGCGTCGGAGAGGGTGGCGACGCCCCGGCGCAGCCGCTCCAGCAGGTGGTCGCCGCCGGCCGAGGAGGCGTCGACGAACGCCTGCACCTCGCTGAGGAAGTACGCCCGCATCCACGGCACGGCGGTGAACTGCGTCCGGTGCGTGACCTCGTGCAGGCAGACCCAGAGCCGGAAGTCGCGCTGGTCGGCCCCGAGCTTCCGCTCGACCTCGACGATGTTCGGCGCGACCAGGAGCAACTGCCCCGGGTCGGCGGAGAACACCTCGTACTGGCCGAGGACGCGGCCGGACAGGTATGCCAGCACTGTCCCGGCCTGCACACCCGTGATGCGCGAGCCGACCGCCTCGGTCAGCGCGCCGGGCTGCTTGTCCTTCGTGAGCCGGCTGACCAGCGGGCCGATGACCTCGCGCAGCCCGGCGATGTTGGTGGCCGCCCAGTCGCGACGGTCGACCACCCGCACCGGCGGGTGCGACACCTGCGACCGCAGCCCGGTGTAGTCGACGACGTGCCCGGCCGCCTCGTCGGTCAACCGCCGCAGATCGCCGACCACCTCGGTGGCCTCCGCGTACGACACGCGCGGGCCCGATTTGCCCAGCGCCCCCGCGGTCGCGGCGGCCAGATCCCAGTCCACGAACTGCGCCATGGACCCACCGTACCCGCGCCGCCACAACCCGACCCGGGCTCGACCGCCGCGCGGGGAGCACCCACCTCCCGGGGAGGCCCTAACGGCAGCCGCAGCCGGCGAGGGCGGCGGCGATGCGGTCGAGGGCGGCGCGGGGCGCGTCCTGCCCGTCGGGCGTCCGGTCGGTGAGCACGGCGAAGCTCAGCAGTCGTCCGTCCGCCGTGGTCACCACACCCGCGATCGCGTGCACACCGGTCAGGGTCCCGGTCTTGGCGCGGACCACGCCGGCACCGGCCTTCGCCGCCGCGCCCGCGTACCGGTCGGCGAGCGTGCCGGACCAGGCGGCGACGGGCAGGCCGCCGAAGATCGCGGCCAGCTCGGGGCGGCTGCCGTTGCCGGCGAGGGTGATCAGGTCGGTGAGCAGCGACGGGCTGATCCGGTTGGTCCGGGACAGGCCGCTGCCGTCGGCGAGGGAGAGTTCGTCGGCCGGCAGGCCCAGCTCGGCGGCGACGGTGTCCATCGCCTTCGCCGCCCCCACGAACGACGCGGGCTGGTCCCGGGCCACGGCGACCTGCCGCGCCAGGGCCTCCGCGACGATGTTGTCGCTGTCGCTGATCATGATGTCGACCAGTCGCACCATCGGCAGCGAGTGCACGACACCCAGCTCGCTGCCCGGTGCGCCGGCCGTCGCGTCCGCACCGGCCGCCGGGGCCTTGCCGCGCGTCACGGCGTCGGTCGGTACGCCCAGCAGCCGGGCGAAGGCGCGGCCGGCGGCGAGGTCCGGCTGGCTCACCCGCTCGGCGGCGTGGTCTCCGTTGTCGTGGTCCTTCTTGGCCTGCGGGACGTCGCTGCGGGCGCCGTCGGTCATCAGGGCGGTGATCGACGCGCCGTAGCCACCGATCGGGATGTCGTCGTCCCAGCCGGGCTCGTGCGCCGGGCCCGCGTAGAGCGACGAGTCGACGACCACCTTCGTGGGGTTGGTGCCGCCGAGGGCCTGCTTCACCTGTGCGGCCAGGTCGTCCAGCCGGGCCGCGCCGGGGTAGAAGCCGTTCTTGTCGACGGCGAGAGTCGGATCGCCGCCGCCGACCAGCACCACCTCGCCCGGGTTCGCCCCGGCGATCGCCCGGGTGGGGATCCGGTACCCGGGGCCGCGCGCGGCGAGCACGGTCACCCCGGTGACCAGCTTCGTCACCGAGGCCGGCACGGTGCCGTCGTCCGCGCCCCGGCCGTAGAGCGACTCGCCGGTGGCGACGTCGGTCACCGACACGTTCACCCGGTCGCCGAGCGCGGCGGCGCGGACCAACGGGTCGAGCTCGGCGCGTACCCCCGCGGCGGTGGGCAGCGGCGCGTTCGCGTCGGCGGCGGCCAGCACCGCCCCGGGCGCCCGCTCCGGCGTCGCGGCGACCCGGTCGCCGGCCGGCTCGTCGCCCAGCCACTCCGCCATCGGGCCCGGGCGGACCACGACGACACCCACCGCGGTCAGCACCAGGAGCAGGACCGACGCCAGTACGGCCGGCAGCAGCCGGCGACGGCGCGCCGGGGGTGTGGGGCCGGCGGGCGGTGCGGACCCGACGGGCGGGCCGGCCGGCGGCCGGGCCGACCCCGACGGCGGTGGGCCGGCGGGTGGGCGGGAGGCGGCGGCCGCCCAGAGGTCGAGTGGCTCGGGCCGGGGCGCGGCGCCGGGGGTCACGGCAGCCCGGCCGTGACCGTTGCCGGGCGGCGGAACGGACCCGCCGGCCGGTGCCGGACCAGGACCGTTCCAGGCCGGCACCGGACCAGGACCGTTCCAGGCCGCCGCGCCGGGGCCGTTCCAGGCCGGTGCCGGTTCGTGACCGTTCCAGGCCGCCGCCCGACCGGGGCCGTTGCCGGCCGGTGCCGGCCCGACGGGCGGCGTCGAATCGGTGCGGCCGAGGGCGGGGAAGCGCGCGGGGTCGGGCCCGCCGGGCGGTGGCCACGACGCCGGAGCCTCCTGACCGCGGGTGGGCGGGTCGGCCGGCGAGCCGTACATGCGACCGGGTGGCGGGGTACGGGAGGGGTGGGCGTCGGGTACGTGAACCCGACCGGTGGCACCGCCCCGAGCAGATCCGCCGGTACCCCGTCCAGCGCCATCCTCCGGGCGGTAGTGTGAATCTTCCCTCCCCACGACCCCCTCCTCCCGCTGCGAAAATCTGCTTGGGTGACACTACTTCGGTCCGAACACTATGCGGGGGCCGGAGCGCCGGTCAGGGTTTCGCCCTGTCCGGAGAGCGACGACGCCGCTGGTCCGTTGCCAGCGTGGGCAGACGAGGGAGCGTGCAGATGGATTTCGACGTCACGGTTGAGATCCCCAAGGGTCACCGCAACAAGTACGAGGTCGACCACGCGACCGGCCGGATCCGGCTGGACCGTACCCTCTTCACCTCCACGCAGTACCCGGCCGACTACGGCTTCATCGAGGGCACGCTGGGTGAGGACGGCGACCCGCTGGACGCGCTGGTGCTGGTCCCCGAGCCCACCTTCCCGGGCTGCCTCATCCGCTGCCGCACGATCGGCATGTTCCGGATGACCGACGAGAAGGGCGGCGACGACAAGGTCCTCTGCGTGCCGTACGAGGACCCGCGCCAGGAGCACCTCCGCGACATCCACCACCTGGGCGAGTTCGACCGGCTGGAGATCCAGCACTTCTTCGAGGTGTACAAGGACCTGGAGCCCGGCAAGTCGGTCGAGGGTGCGACCTGGGTCGGCCGCCAGGAGGCCGAGGCCGAGATCGCCGCGTCGTACCGGCGCGCGCAGGAGGCCGCCGAGCGCGGCGAGTCCGCGCACTGACGCGCACCAGCAGACACCGGCGGGCCCGGGGGCCGCTCAGCCGAGCAGCCCCCGGGCCTGTTCGTACAGGTCGAGGACCGCGCAGGCGACCGGGACCACCGAGACCACCAGGGCGGTGTCGGCGAGGTCGGCCGCCCGCCCGACGTACGGGGAGACCGGCCGCCGGGCGTACGTGGTGCCGGCCGCGACCGTGACGAGGGCCAGCGCCAGCCCGCCGAGGGTCAGCGCGAGCAGTCCCCCCGGGTCCGACCGGTCGGCGAGCACGGCGCCGAGCACGGCGTAACCTGCGAGACCGGCGACCACCGCCGGCACCCGGTGGCGGACGGCCACGAACAGCCGGGCACGCAGCAGCAGCACGGTCGCGGCGACACCGACCAGCACCCAGCCGGCGACGTCATCGGTGAGCCCGAGCAGCAGGGCGGCGAGGGCGGCCAGCACCGCGTGCCCGACGAGCATCCCGGTGAGCATCTCGTCGGTGCGGGCCACCGCCGCGTGGACCCGCTCGCGGTCCGGCAGGTCCCGGACCCGGTCGAGGCCGCCGCCCGCGTCCCCGGTCGGCAGGGTGATCGGCGGCAGCGGCACCTTCCCGAGCCGGATCGCCAGCAGCGGGATCGCACCCACCGCGAAGACGAGCACGCAGAGCAGGACCGCCGCGGCGCCGGCCGGGGCCAGCAGCATCCCCCCGATCGCCGCGACCGCCCCGCCGAGCCCCACCACCGCGCCGGCGACGAAGACCCGGACCCGGGCCGCCACGCCGACCAGGGCGAGCACCGAGGCCAGCAGCAGCGCTGTCGCGCCGGCGAGCAGTTCGGGTACGCCGAGCCACCGCAGCCCCGGCACGACGCCGACCGGATCCCCGCTGCTGACCGCGAGCGCGCCGGCCACCGCGGCGTACGGCAGCGCGTACCCGCCGAGGGTGGCCCCGGCCGCGCCGTCCGCGTACGCCCGCGAGGCCACTGTCCCGGCGAGGGTGAGCAGCAGGGCGACCACGGCGGCGGCGGGCCAGCCGGCGGGGTGGCCGGGACCGCCGGCGAGCACGGCGAGCAGGCCGACGGCCAGCGGCACCGCCGCACCGGTGAGGGCGGCGACCCGGGTGGCGACCGGCGACCAGGCGGCGCCACGCCGCCGTGCTCCGTCGGCGATCGCCTCGACGACGTCGTCGTACTCCAGCTCCGGCCACTGCGCGCGGGCCGGCACCAGGTGCAGCACCTCGCCGTCGCGGACGCCCTGCGGCAGCAGGGCCTGGGCGGTGGCGAGCGCCGCGCCGTCGCTGCGCCGCAGCACCCAGCCGCCGTGCCCCTCACCGTCGTCGGCGAGCCCTTCGCCCGCGTGGCGCAGCACCTCGGGCAGCAACTCGGCCAGCGGCACCTGCTCCGGCAGGGCCACGTCGAGCCGCCGCTGGGGAGCGTTGATGGTGACCCGGGCCAACCCGACATTCATCGAAGAATCTCCATATCGAGCGGGGTTGGTGGCTGCGCGGACGACAGGACTCTACCTACGATGAGCCAGGCTCGGGTTACCGAGCGCTGTCAGGAGGTCGTGTGTCCACTGTCGTCATCAAGCGGCCACCCCGCCGCCCGGCGCCGGAGATTCCGGTCGGTGAACTGCCGGTGGAGGCGCCTCCGGAGATCCCCCCGGTCACCGGAGGGCGCTGGCAGCAGCTGCTCATGGTGCTGCCGATGCTGGGTGGCACCGTGGCGATGGCGATGATGTTCGGCCGCGGCGGCGGCGCGTACTCCTACGTGGTCGGCGGGATGTTCGGGCTGTCGTCGCTGGCGATGCTGGTGACCTCCTGGGGCAGCGCCTCCGGCACCCCGAAGAAGTCGGAGATGATGGCCGCCCGGCGGGAGTACCTGCGGCACCTCACCGGGCTGCGCCGGCGGGTCCGGGAGACCGCCGGCCGGCAGCGGGCCGGGCTCTACTACCGGCACCCGGATCCCGGCCGGCTCTGGTCGACCGTCGACAGCCACCGGGTCTGGGAGCGGCGGCCCGCCGATCCCGATTTCGCGGTCGTCCGCGTCGCCGTCGGTCCGCAGACCCTGGCGACCCCGCTGGTCCCCCCGGTCACCCGGCCGCTGGAGGAGCTGGAACCGATGACCGCCGGCGCGCTGCGCCGGTTCCTGGACGCGTACTCGGTGGTGCCCGACCTGCCGGTGGCCCTCTCGCTGCGCAGCTTCGCCCGGGTCCACGTCCGCGACACCGCCGCCGGGCCCGGCGGGTCGCCCGCCGCCGCCCAGGCGCTGGCCCGGGCGGTGCTCACCCAGCTCGCCGTCTTCCACGCCCCCGACGAGCTGCTGATCGCGGTGTGCGCGGGGCCCGAGCGGCGGCCCTCCTGGGAGTGGGTCAAGTGGCTGCCGCACGCCCACCACCCCACCCGCACCGACGCGCTCGGCCCGGTCCGGCTGGTGACCAGCTCGGCGGTCGAGCTGGAGGGGCTGCTCGACGAGGTGCTGGGCAGCCGCTCCCGGTTCAGCCCGGCCGGGCCGGCGACCGACGGCCCCCACGTGGTCGTGGTGCTCGACGGCGGTGACCTGACCGGCGCGTCCGACCTGACCGGGGAGAGCGGCATCGACGCGGTCACGGTCATCGACCTGGACACGCCTCCCCCGCGCCTGCTGGACCGGTACGCCCTGCTGCTGGAGCTGCGGTCGGGCCGGCTGCACTCGCACTCCGCCGACGGGCACGCCGAGGTCGGCACGGCCGACCGGCTCCACCTGGCCGACGCCGAGGCGGTGGCCCGCCGGCTGGCGCCGATGCGGCTGGCCACCGCGGTGCGCGGCGGCGACACGGCCCCGGGTGCCGACCTCGGCCTGCTCGACCTGCTCGGCCTGGGCGACGCGGAGAGCTTCACCGCCGAGCAGGGCTGGGCGCCCCGGCCGCCGCGCGACCGGCTGCGGGTGCCGATCGGGGTCGGCGCCGACGGCGGCACGGTCGAGCTGGACCTGAAGGAGTCGGCGCAGGACGGGATGGGCCCGCACGGGCTGCTCATCGGTGCCACCGGCTCGGGCAAGTCCGAGCTGCTCCGTACGCTGGTGCTCGGGCTGGCCGCCACGCACAGCTCGGAGCAGCTCAACTTCGTGCTGGTCGACTTCAAGGGCGGTGCCACCTTCGCCTCGTTCGACCGGCTGCCCCACACCGCGGCGGTCATCACCAACCTGGCCGACGCGCTGCCGCTGGTCGACCGCATGGTCGACGCGATCAACGGCGAGCTGGTCCGTCGCCAGGAGCTGCTGCGCCGCGCCGGCAACTTCGCCAGCGTGCGCGACTACGAGCGGGCCCGGGCCGCCGGCACCCCGCTCGCCCCGCTGCCGTCGCTGCTGCTGGTCTGCGACGAGTTCTCCGAGCTGCTGTCGGCGAAGCCCGACTTCATCGACCTGTTCGTCCAGATCGGCCGGTTGGGCCGGTCCCTCGGCGTGCACCTGCTGCTGGCGTCCCAGCGCCTGGAGGAGGGCCGGCTGCGCGGGCTGGACACGCACCTGTCGTACCGGATCGGGTTGCGGACCTTCTCGGCGCTGGAGTCCCGGACGGTGCTCGGGGTGCCCGACGCGCACGAGCTGCCGCGCTCTCCCGGCCACGGGTTCCTCCGCTCCGGCACCGACCCGCTGGTCCGCTTCAGGGCCGCGTACGTCTCCGGGGCGGTACGCCGGCGCGGCGCGGCCCCGGGTGGGGACGCGGCCGAAGGCTCCCGGGTGCTCGCCTTCACCTCCCACCTCGTCGCGGTCCCGGAGCCGGTCGGCCCGCCCGCCCTGCCGGCGGCCGAGGAGGAGGGCGGCACGACCCTGCTGGAGCTGCTGGTCGGCCGACTGGCCGGGCAGGGGCCGCCGGCACACCAGGTCTGGCTCCCCCCGCTCGGCCCGGCGCCGGCGCTGGACGAGCTGCTCGGCCCGGCCGCCGTCGACCCGGCACGCGGCCTCACCGTCGGCAACCCGGAGCTGCACGGCGCTCTCCAGGTGCCGGTGGCCGTCGTCGACCGGCCCTTCGAGCAGCGGCGGGACCTGCTGTGGCTGGCCCTCGACGGGGCGGCCGGGCACGTGGCCGTCGTGGGCGGGCCGCAGAGCGGCAAGTCGACGGCGCTGCGCACCCTGATCGCCGCGCTGGCGCTCACCCACACGCCGGCCGAGGTGCAGGTCTACTGCCTCGACTTCGGCGGCGGGGGGCTGGCGGCGCTGCGGGAGCTGCCGCACGTCGGCGGGGTCGCCGGCCGCGCGGACCCGACGGCCGTCCGGCGCACCGTCGGCGAGGTCACCACCCTGCTGGCCGACCGGGAACGCCGCTTCGCCGACCTCGGGGTGGAGTCGATGGCCGCCTGGCGGCAGCGGCGCGCCGCCCTGGCCGGCACCGCCCAGCCGGCCGCCGATCCGTTCGGCGACGTGTTCCTGGTGGTCGACGGCTGGGCCACGCTGCGCGGCGAGTACGACGACCTGGAGCCGTCGATCACCGACCTCGCCACCCGCGGCCTGTCGTACGGGGTGCACGTGGTCGCGACCGCCGTCCGCTGGCTGGACTTCCGGCCGGTGATCCGGGACCTGTTCGGCTCCCGGCTGGAGCTGCGCCTCGGCGACCCGTCGGATTCGTTGATCGCCCGCCGCGCGGCGGCGAACGTCCCGGCGAAGACGCCGGGCCGGGGGGTCACCGCCGAGAGTCTGCACTTCCTCACCGGCCTGCCGCAGCTCACCCCGGGCGCGGACACCGCCGACCTGGTCAAGCGGGTCGCCGCCGCGTGGCGCGGCCCGGCCGCCCCGCGGGTCCGGCTGCTGCCGCCGGTGCTGCCCTACGCCGACCTGGACCTCTCCGGGGCCACCGGGCTGCGGATCCCGGTCGGTGTCGCCGAGGCCGACCTGCGGCCGGTGGTGCTGGACTTCGCGGCCGAGCCGCACTTCGTGGTGTTCGGCGACGCGGAGTGCGGCAAGTCGTCGTTCCTGCGCGCGCTGGCCACCTCGATCATGGCCCGCTTCACCCCGGAGCAGGCCCGGGTGATCCTGGTCGACTACCGGCGCAGCCTGTTCGACCTCACCGAAGCGGTGCACGTCATCGGCTACGGCACGGCCGCCGCCCACACCACCGAGCTGCTGGAGTCGGCCGCCGGCTACCTCCAGGCCCGGGCGCCGGGCCCGGAGGTCACGCCCGCCCAGTTACGGGAGCGGTCCTGGTGGTCCGGTCCCGAGCTGTTCGTGCTCGTCGACGACTACGACCTGGTCGCCAGCGGCCCGGCGAACCCGCTGCGGGCCTTGGAGGAGCACCTGCCGCACGCGCGGGACGTGGGCCTGCACCTGGTCCTCGCCCGCCGTACGGGCGGTGCCGGGCGGGCGCAGTACGAGCCGGTGGCGCAACGGTTGCGCGAGCTGTCCACGGCCGGTCTGGTGATGGCGGGCAGCCCGGAGGAGGGTGCGCTCGTCGGTCCGGTGCGGCCCGGACCATTCCCGCCGGGACGCGGGCGGCTGGTCACCCGGCGCGAGGGCGTACGCCTGGTCCAGTTGGCTCATCTGCCTCCGCCGGGACTGGTGTCCCTGGAACGCCCCTGAGGGCGGGTGGGAACCGGTAATCTCCCTTCGTCATGTTTGCGTCGAGGTGATTGGCCGAGGATGTGACCAGGGTGCGGCGAAGCGGTGCCGCTCGACGTGCTGCCGGCCGGGCGTTGCTCGGTGTGGCGGCCGTTGCCGTGTCCGTCGGCCTGCCGGTCGCACCGGCGGCCGCCGCCCCGGCCGTCGGGGAGCAGGCCACCGCGCGGGTCACCGTGACGGTGCCCGGCGCCGCCGCCGGCCCGCTCGCCGCGCCTCCGGTGCGCCGCGCCCCCGACGCGAAGGGGCGTCCCGACCAGGTCCGCGACGAGCAGTGGCAGATCGACGCGCTGCGGGCCACCACCGCCTGGCGCACCTCCACCGGCTCCGGTGTGATCGTCGCGGTGATCGACTCCGGAGTGGACGCCTCGCATCCCGACCTGGCCGGCCAGGTCCTGCCGGGCCTCGACCTGGTCGGCCCGGAGGGCACGGCCGAACCGGATCCGGTGGGTCACGGCACCACCGTGGCCGGCCTCATCGCCGGCCGCAACGACGACAGCCGCGGCGTGGTGGGCCTGGCACCCGAGGCGCGGATCCTGCCGGTGCGGGTCCTCGACGCCAAGAACCGCTACGACGACGCCATGGTCGTCGCCAAGGGTGTGCGCTGGGCCGTCGACAACGGCGCCCGCGTGATCAACCTGTCGCTCGGCGGCAGCAGCGACAGCCCGGCCCTGGCCGCCGCGCTGGACTACGCCTTCGCCCGGGACGTGGTGGTCGTCGCCTGCACCGGCAACGTGGCGACCTCGACCAGCAGCAAGGTGTGGTACCCGGCACGCGAGCCGGGCGTGCTCGCGGTGTCCGGGCTGGAGGGGGACAGCGAGGACCTCTGGTCCGGCGCGATCACCGGCCGTCAGACGGTGCTCACCGCGCCCGCCACCGGTCTGGTCGGCGCCCGCTCCCCCGACGGCTACTGGCGGGTGCAGGGGACGAGCTTCGCCGCGCCGCTGGTGGCGGCCACCGCCGCGCTGGTCCGGGCCCGCTATCCGCAGATGTCCGCCGGTGACGTGGTCAACCGGCTGCTGGCCACCGCCCGCGACATCGGGCCGACCGGGCGGGACGACCGTTTCGGGTACGGGCTGGTCGATCCCGTTGCCGCGCTGACCGCCGACGTGCCGTCGGTCGGGCGCAACCCGCTGGACGACCGGTCCTCGCCCGGCGTGGTCGGCTTCGGTCCGGCACCCGGGGCGGCCGACGCGGCGGCGGGCGGCGACGAGATGGGCATCGACGCGTCCCGGCAGCAGGCCCGCTGGTCGGCCCAGCCGGCCGGCTCCCACCACGACTCCACCCCGGAGCGGCTCTGGACGGGGCTGGCGATCTCCGTCGCGCTGCTCACCGGGACCGCGCTGGTGGTGCGCCGGCTCCGCCAGTGGGGCCGCTGACCGCTCGCCGGATCCGTCCGACGCCGGTCTGGCCGGGTCACTTTCCGGGTAGAACGGACGTCATGACTGCGCCCGGCCCCCGTACGCTCCACCGGCCGTCCTGCCTGTCCTGGCGTGAGCGACGGCTGCACCCGGACGACGCCCGGGGTCTGCGGCTGACCCTGGCCGTGGCGGCCGCGTTCCTGGTGGTGGTGCCGTTCACGCTGCTCGCCCTGCTGGTGCTGTCGTCCTGGTCACCGCTGCGCCGGCTGGACCTCGCGGTGACCGAGACGCTCGTCGGCCACGGCCACGACCACCCGAGCTGGACCGGGGCGTTGTCGGTCTGGACCACCGTCTTCGGGCCGATGCCGCTGCGGGTGGGCGCCCTGGTGCTCGTGCTCTGGCTGCTCCGGCGCGGGCTCCGGCAGTTGGCGCTGTGGGTCGCCACCACCATGACGGTCGGCGGGCTGCTGGGGCCGCTGCTCAAGCTGCTCGTCGGGCGACCCCGGCCGGACCTTCCGGAGCCGCTGGCGCAGGCGGTCGGGCTGGCGTTCCCGTCCGGGCACGCGCTGAACGCCGCGCTGGCCGCCGGGGTGCTGCTGGTGGTCTTCCTGCCCGCGGCGGGCCGGCCCGGCGGGCGGTACGCGGTGTGCGCCGCCGCGCTGGTGCTCGCCGGGGTGACCGGGTTCAGCCGGGTGGCGCTCGGGGTGCACTGGGCCAGCGACGTGGTGGCCGGCTGGCTGCTGGGCGCCGCCGTGGTGACCGCGACCGCCGCCGCCTTCACCGTCTGGCGGGCCGTCCCGCCGACCGTCGCGCGGCCGTCGGCACGCTGACCGGCTGCCCCGCGTCGACGGTCACCGCCGGGACGTCGACGCCGCTCTAGGTGCAGTCGCCGGTGGCGACACCACGGGTGCGCTCGGCGCCGGCCAGGGCGACCGGGCGGGCCTCGGCCGCGGTCACCGCGAAGCCGGTGTTCGGGTCGTCGGCCGCCGCCGCGAAGATCACCCCGAGCACCAGGCCGTTCGAGGAGACCAGTGGGCCGCCCGAGTTGCCGCTCTGCACCAGCGCCCGGATCGTGTAGATCTCCCGGGTCACGTTCCCGGCGGAGTAGATGTCCGGACCGGTGATCTCGTCGACGTCCCGGATCCGGGCGGACTGCGCGTTGTACGGGCCGTCGAGCGGGAAGCCCAGCACGATCGCGTCCGCGCCGCTGCCCGCGTTGCCCGCGGCGAAGCGCATGGACGGGCCGGGCAGCCCCGGGGCGTACAGCACGGCCAGGTCCCGGTCCGGGTCGTACACGACCACCCGGGCGTCGTACCGGTCGCCGTTGAGTTCCACGACGGTGGAGCGGGTGCCCGCCACCACGTGCGCGTTGGTCATCACCCGGTCGTCGGCGTACACGAAGCCGGAGCCCTCGATCCGGCGGGAGCAGCTCGGCGCGGAGCCGAGGACCTTGACCACCGACCGCTGGCTGTTGGCCACCACCTGGGAACCGGCGAGCGCCGGGTCGGGCGGGGCGACCTGCCGGGCGCGGGTCGGCGCCAGGTCGCCGAAGACGTCGGGGAAGCCGTTGGTGTCGACGGTGTCCCGCAGCGCGGTGGAGAGTTCCTGCGCCTGGTCGGGCAGGACCCGGTCCACCACGGTGAGCAGCGCGCTGTTGCGGATCGAGGAGGCCAGCCAGGGCAGCGACGAGGAACCCAGCGGCACCGCGACCAGCCAGGCGACGAGGAGAACGGCGAACAGCGAGACGAACGCCCCGCCGATGTCGTCGGCCTGCCGTCCGACGTCGCTGGTGATCGTGCGGCGCAGGTGGGAACCGAGCCAGCCGGCGAGGGCCTGGCCCACCACCGCCAGCCCGAACACCGCGACCAGGGAGATCAGCACCCGGGTGCCGCTGTCGACGAACTGCTGCGCGAGCAAGGGCCCGAGCTGGAGCCCGACCAGCGCGCCCAGGAAGAAGCCGGAGAACGACAGCACCCCGATGACGAAGCCCTGGCGATATCCGCTGATCGCGAACACGAGCATGAGCAGCAGCAGTACGAGATCCACGGCGGACACGCCGTCAAGCGTACGGGCACCGGGCCCGCGGGATGACCATCGCTGGCGGAAGGTGACCGTCGAGTCAGCGCAGGGCGGTCTCGTCCACCTCGTCGCTGCCGGCGGACGGTGCCGGGCTGGCCCCCGTCGGCGGGAGTTCCACGACGCGTCCCCGGTGCCACGGGCGGGCCCAGCCGCCCATGTCCAGCAGGGTCGACAGCACACCGGCGGTGAAGCCCCAGACCAGCATCCCGCGTACCGAGAACGCCGGGCCGATCCAGCCGCTCGGGTGGCGTACCCGCATCCGGTTCTCCGGGTCCACCAGTTCGGCGACCGGCAGCCGGGCGACGTGGGCGACCTCGGCCGGCTCCCGGGGGTGCACCGGGTGCGGGGCGTGCCACCAGGCGAGTACCGGGGTCACCACGAAGTCGCTCACCGGGATCCACAGCTTCGGCAGCTCGGCGAGCACCGTCACGCTGGCCGGGTCGAGGCCGACCTCCTCGTTGGCCTCGCGGAGTGCCGTCGCCGACGCGTCCGCGTCCTCCGGATCGGCCGCCCCGCCGGGGAAGGCCGGCTGGCCGGCGTGGTTGCGCAGGGTGGCGGCGCGCTGGAGGATCAGCACGTCCGGGCCGGCGCCGGCCGCCTCGCCGAGCAACACCAGCACGGCGCTCTCCCGCCCGCCGCTCTCCGGGGTGGCGAGCCGGGTGAAGTCCTCGGTGCGCGCGCTGCCGAGCCGCGCCAGCAGCGGGTCGAGCCAGGGCGGCGGCTGACGGGTCACGCCGGCACCTCACACGCCGGCACGGCGGCCCCGCAGCACGCCGGCACGGCGGACGCCGCCCCGCAGCACGGCGGCACGGCGGACGCCGCCCCGCACCCCGGCCCTGATCCGCTCACGCCGGCACCGCCACGTCCAGGTGCTCGCGAACGAGGGCGGTGAGGCGGGCGTCGTCGAGCGCCCCGCTGGCGTCGACGTGCCGGATCCGGCCGCCGCCGTCGACGAGGACGGTCAGCGGGATCGCGTTGCGGCCCAGCGCCCGTTGCAGCGCCTCGCCCTGGTCGACCAGGGTCGGGAACCGGACCCCGAAGTCCTCGCCGATGGACTGCGCGCCGCCGCGCGTGTCCCGCGTGTTGACCCCGAGGACCGTCAACCGGCCGTCGGCCCGCTCGCTGAGGCGTTGGAACGCGGGAAGCTCCTTGCGGCAGGGCGCGCACCAGGAGGCCCAGAGGTTGATCACCACGGGCCCTCGGACGTCCCGCAACGCGACCGGCGCGCCACCGGTGAAGCAGGTCAGCGTCAGCTCGGGCAGCGGCGTACCCCCGTCGGTCGGGACGGGGGTCGCGGTGCCGGACGGCGCCGGCGCGGCGGTCAGCTCGGCGCAGTCCGCGAACGGGGACGGCCGGCTCTGCGCCGCGCGGTCCCGCGTGGTGGGGGCGCCCTCCTCGCCGCCAGCGGTGCAGCCGGCGAGCAGCAGCACGGGGACCAGCAGGGCGGCCAGCCGCGTCCTCACGGCGCCTCCGCGACGACGGCCTGGACGGGGACCAGCTCCGGGTCCACCCCGGCGGCCGCCGCCAGGTCCCGGGCGCGGGGCCCCTTGAGCAGCTTGGCGGCCGCTGCCGGCTCGGTCGGACCGGTGCCGTACGAGGGGCAGAGCTTCGCGAGGGTGCACGCACCGCAGGCGGGCTTCCGCGCGTGGCAGACCCGCCGCCCGTGGAAGATCACGCGGTGCGACAGCATGGTCCAGTCCCGCTTGGGGAACAGCGCGCCGACCGCGTGCTCGATCTTGACCGGGTCGGTCTCGGTGGTCAGCCGCCACCGGTGCACGAGCCGCTGGAAGTGGGTGTCGACGGTGATCCCCGGCACACCGAAGGCGTTGCCGAGGATGACGTTGGCCGTCTTGCGGCCGATCCCCGGCAGGGTCACCAGGTCGGCGAGCTTGCCGGGCACCCGGCCGTCGTACCGCTCGACCAGCGCCTGGCCCAGCTTGATCAGGGAGTCGGTCTTGTTGCGGTAGAAGCCGGTGGGCCGGATCAGCTCCTCCAGCTCCGCCCGGTCCGCGCCGGCGTAGTCGGCCGCGCGCGGGTAGCGGGCGAACAGCTTCGGGGTGACCTCGTTGACCTTCTTGTCCGTGCACTGCGCGGAGAGGATGGTCGCGACGGACAGCTCCAGCGCGTTGGAGTGGTTGAGTTCACAGTGCGCGTCGGGGTGGGTCTCGGTCAGCACCCGCCCGATCCGTCGGGCGCGGCGCGTCCGCCCGAGATCGGTCTCGGTGAAGCTGGTGGTCACGCGGAAAGCCTACGTCGCCGGCCCGACAGACGGTCGGGCCACGCCCGCGCCCCGGCCGGTCAGCCCTCGGCGGGCGGGCTGATCTTCCCCGAGTCGTCGAGGACCGCCCCGGTCTCCGGGAAGTCCTTCTCGCTGAGGTCCCGCACCAGGCCCAGGCCACGGTCGTCCGTGTCCATCCTCGGGAGACCCGCCGAGTTCATGTACGTCGCGGCGAACGACCCGCCGGCCCAGGTGCCGTCCGGCTTGAGCGAGACCTTCAGCACCCCGCCCCAGCCCAGCCGGCCGCTGTTGTTGAGCGAGTTGCCGCCACCGGCGAAGTTCCCCAGGCTGTACGCGATCAGCCGGCCCTTGTAGAACTCCATGCCGCGCAGCACGTGCGGGCCGTGGCCGACGATGAGGTCCGCGCCGGCGTCGATCATCGCCTTGCTGAACCGCACCGGGTCGCCCCGGTTCTCGCCCAGGTACAGCTCGGTGCCCGGCTTCACCCGGGTCTTGTCGGCCCCCTCGGCGCCCATGTGCACCTGCACGACCACCAGGTCCGCCATGCCGGCCGCCTTGGTGACGACCTCCTTCGCCGCCGCGATGTCGGTCAGCGGGTTCGACCACGGGTACGACGAGAAGCCGGCGACCGCGACCTTGACGCCCTTCACGTCGACCACGGCGATCTGGTCGGGCGCGCCGGTGTGCGCGAGCTCGTACTTCTCGAGCGCGGCCTGGGTGTTCTCGTAGCCCTTCGCGCCGTAGTCGTACCCGTGGTTGTTGGCCTGGTTGAGCAGGTCGAACCCGGCGTCGCGCAGGTGTGCCGCGTACTCGGGCGGGGCGCGGAACTGGTAGCAGCGGGTGGAGTTGGCCCCGCACTTGCCGGTGCCGGTGTCGACGGTGAGCGGCTCCTCCAGGTTGCCCATCACCAGGTCCGCGGCGAGCGCCTTCTCGACGTCGTCGAAGAAGCCCTTGCCGTTGTTCGCCGGAAGCTTGTTCGGCGCGTTGGCCATGATGATGTCGCCGGTGGCGGAGAGGGAGATGGCCGCCTCGGCGGGCTGCGAGGCCTCACCGGACGGCACCGGGGCGCCGGTGCCGCCACCCCCGGCGCCGGGCTGCCAGACGGGGCCGGCTCCCGGGCCGGCGTCGCCGCAGCCCGCCACGAGCAGGGCGACGAGCAGCGCGCCGACCACCGGGAGGAGGCGGCGGCGCGGACGGGGTGGCGCGGGGGCGGCAGCGTACATCGCCCGCGACCCTACCGGCAGGTGGACGCGCCGACATGACCCGATCGGGCAGATGTTCAGCCGGGGAGCCGGTGGGACCAGGGCACCACCGTGCCGGCGCCTCCGACGGTGACGGCGGCGTGCACCGCCCGGGCCAGCGGCGCGCCCCAGGTGGAGCGGGGGCCGCCGTACGCCGCCTCCGGCCCGTCGGCCGGGCAGAGGACCGTCACCGCGTCGGTGGGGGTGCCGGTGCCCGGCACCCCCAGCTCCGCGAGCGCCTGCGCCTTCGCCTCGGTGGCCGTCGCCACCGCGTTGACCAGGGCGGCGTGCCCGAGCCGGGCCGGCACGTACACCACGATGTTGACCGTTCCCACCCGCTGGGAGGGGGCAGCCGGTGTGCTCGCCGTCACTCCGCCCTCCACCGCGGCGGCCGCCCAGACCGGCACGCCGAGCCCGACCGTGGCCCAGACCCGCACGCCGCTGTCGGTCCGGGCCACCACCTCCGCGACGTCCACGCCGGTCAGCAGGCCCACCCCGGGCCCGTCGAGGCCGAGCTGGTCGGTCAGCTCGGCCAGGTGGTCGGCCGGGTCCTCCCGGTCGTACGACATGGACACGGTGGCATTGACGACCCATTCCCGTACACCGAGGCCACCGCCGAGTGGCGCCGAGCTCACGGCGAGAAGCGGACGGTCGGCCCGCCACACCAGCAGCGGGGCGTCCCGCCCGTCCTCGCGGCGGGTGGTCAGGAACGGCTCGTTCAGCACGTGGCGACCCTACGACCTGCGGCACCGGCCGGCGTGCGCCCCTCCGGCGGGCGGGCGATCCTAGCGGGTGATCACGACGGGCACGTTACGTCCAACGATCAAGATTCCAGGGGTGCACCTCGGATAACCGCTCACGTGCGCCTAGACTGGCGACGCGCGAGGGAGAAGCGGACGGCGGACCCGGCCGAGAAGACGGCACGCGCAGGCGGAGGTGCGCGATGGACGAGGTACTGGCCCGCAGCGGGATCTTCCAGGGCGTCGACCCGGAGGCTGCCGAGGCGCTCGCCAAGGAGATGGAGACGCTCGAGGTCCGGAAGGGCGAGGTCGTCTTCAACGAGGGCGAGCCCGGTGACAGCCTGTACATCCTGCTGTCCGGCAAGATCAAGGTCGGCCGCCGGGCGGCGGACGGCCGGCAGAACCTGATCGCGGTCATGGGACCGTCGGACATGGTCGGCGAGCTGTCGCTCTTCGACCCCGGCCCGCGTACGGCGACCGCCACCGCGGTGACCGACACCCGCCTGGTGCGGCTGCGCAAGCAGGCGCTGCGCCCCTGGCTCAACAACCGGCCGGAGATCGCCGAGCAGCTGCTGCGGGTGCTCGCCCGCCGCCTGCGCCGGACGAACGACTCGCTGGCCGACCTGATCTTCACCGACGTCCCCGGCCGGGTCGCGAAGAACCTGCTCCAGATGGCCGGCCGGTTCGGCACCCGCGACGGCGGCGTGCTGCGGGTGACCCACGACCTGACCCAGGAGGAGATCGCCCAGCTCGTCGGCGCCTCCCGCGAGACGGTCAACAAGGCGCTCGCCGACTTCGCCTCGCGCGGCTGGCTGCGCCTGGACGGCAAGAGCATCATCATCCTCGACCCGGAGCGCCTGGCCCGCCGCGCCCGCGTCTGACCAAGAGCATCTGACGAAACGGCCCGGCCCACCCTCGCGCGGGCCGGGCCGTTCGCGTCCACCCGCCCCACTCCCCGCCGATCATGGAGTTTTGGTCCCCGTTTCGCCCCCGTCTGTGGCTTTTGCGGGGTCCAGAACTCCATGATCGACGGGAGCCGGGACCGCGGTGGTCTGCCGGGAGCAGAACGGGGTCGACGTCGTGACGGAGCGTCGGGGACGGTGGGACGATGCTTCAGCGGGTTGCTGTTCTCTCCGACATTCATGGTGTGGTGCCGGCGCTGGAGGCTGTGCTGGGCGAGCCGGACGTGGCCGGTGCTGACCTGATCGCGGTCACCGGTGACATCGCCGCCGGCCCTGCTCGGCCCGGGCGTGCAGCTCCGGCGCACCCTGTTCGACGTGGACGCCGCGTGCGCCCGGATTGCCGCCGAGTCGACGTACCCGGACGCCGCCGCCTTCGCCGACGAGTACGTCCGATCCCGCCACAGCGACACGGATGCGTTGACCGTCTTCGCCCCGCGCGACGGCCGCTGACCCGCTCCGGCCGCGGAGCCCATGAGCGTCTGATGAGACCGGCCGTTCCGGCCCAGCTCGCGATCAAACGATCATGAAAAGGGAACGACACCGCAGCGGTGCCACTGGCGCGGCTGTTCGTCGCCTCAGAAAAAGTCAGGCTTGACTGTTTGTTTTGCGGGCGGCACGCTGAGGCCGTGTCCGGTGTATCGACCCGCGTCCCCCAGCAGGAACGCAGCCGCGCCACCCAGGCCCGGTTGCTGGAGGCCACCGTGGACTGCCTGGTCGAGCACGGCTGGTCGGGCACCACCACGACCGTCGTGGCGACCCGGGCGGGCGTGTCGCGTGGCGCCCAGCTCCACCACTACCCGACCAAGGCGGCGCTGGTCACCGCCGCGGTCGCGCACCTCGCCGAGCGGCGCGCGGAGGAGTTGCGCGTCGAGGCGGAGGCCCTGCCGGCCGGCCCGCAGCGACTCGACCGGGTGGTCGACCTGCTCGCCGCGGCCTTCACCGGCCCGCTCTTCGTCGCCGCCCTGGAGCTGTGGGTCGCCGCCCGCACCGACCGGGAGCTGCGGGAGGCGCTGGTGCCGCTGGAGGCACGGGTCGGCCGGGAGATGCACCGCCTGACCGTCGCGCTGCTCGAGGTCGACGAGCGCCGCCCCGGCGTACGGGAGGCGGTGCAGGCGACCCTCGACCTGCTCCGCGGCCTGGGCGTCGCCAACCTGCTGAACGACGACTCCGCCCGCCGCACCGCGCTGCTCGCCACCTGGAAACGCCAGCTCACCCACCTGCTCGCCCTCTGACCCCCGGCACCCGGCGTCGCCCGCCCGCCGAGCCGGCACCCCCGTCCCACGCCGCCACCACAGATCCGCGCCGGAACAGAGCCACCGCACCACCCCCGGACACCCGGCCCAGCCGCACCCCCGCACCGACGTACCGCATCCGGACCCACCGCACCGACCACCGCCGAGACCCCCGGAGGCACCATGGTCGACCTCACGGACCTGCTGACGGATCTGGCCGCCGAGTCAGACGACCTGGACTCCCTCGTCGCCCCGCTGTCCGCCGCCGACTGGGCCCGACCCACCCCCGCGCCGGGCTGGACGATCGGCCACCAGATCGCGCACCTGGCCTGGACGGATCACGTCGCCCTGCTGGCCGCGACGGACGCCGACGCGTTCTTCGCCTCGGTGACCACCGCGCCGGCCCCGGCCCGGCTGGTCGACGTCGGCGCCGAGGAGTTCCTCGCGCCGCCGGACGAGCTGCTGCCCCGCTGGCGGGCCGGCCGGGCGGCGCTCGCCGCCGCGCTCGCGGCCGCGCCACCCGGCGAGAAGCTGCCCTGGTACGGCACCGGGATGTCCCCCGCGTCGATGGTCACCGCCCGGATCATGGAGACCTGGGCGCACGGCGAGGACGTCGCCGACGCGCTCGGCGTCACCCGGCCCGCCACGGCGCGGCTGCGGCACGTCGCGTACCTCGGCTTCCGTACCCTGCGGCACTCCTTCGCCGCGCACGGCCGCGAGGTGCCGACGGCACCGGTGCGGGTCGAGCTGGCCGCGCCCGCGAGTGCGAGGAGTGAGCTTGCGAGCCCCGCAGCCGGGAGCGAAGACAACACCGACGGCGCGATCTGGTCCTACGGGCCGGCGGACGCGGCCGACCGGGTCACCGGGCCGGCGCTGGACTTCTGCCTGCTGGTCACCCAGCGCCGGCACCGTGCCGACCTCGGCCTCACGGCGACCGGGCCGGTGGCCGACGCCTGGCTCGACGTGGCCCAGGCGTTCGCCGGCCCGCCCGGCGCCGGCCGCGAGCCGCTGTCCACCCAGGACGCCTCCGAGGTGACGGCGTGAGCAGGTATGTCGAGCGAACCGCGTCTCGCAGGGTCGCCGAGCGGAGCGGGGTGACGGCGTGAGCGACGTCCTGCGGATCGGCAACGCCTCCGGCTTCTACGGCGACCGGTTCGCCGCCTGGCGGGAGATGCTCGACGGCGGCGAGCTGGACGTGCTCACCGGTGACTACCTGGCCGAGCTGACCATGCTCATCCTCGGCCGGGACCGGATGCGCGACCCCGACCTCGGCTACGCGAAGACCTTCCTCCGCCAGCTGGAGGGCACGCTCGGCACCGCGCTGGACCGGGGCGTCCGGATCGTCACCAACGCCGGTGGCCTGAACCCCGCCGGCCTGGCCGCCGCCGTCCGGTCGCTCGCCGCGCGGCTCGGGCTCGACGTCAAGGTCGGGTACGTCGAGGGCGACGCCCTCGCCCGGCCGGACGCGCTGACCGCGAACGCGTACCTCGGGGCGTTCGGCATCGCCGCCGCTCTCGACGGCGGCGCGGACGTCGTGGTCACCGGGCGGGTCACCGACGCGTCCCTGGTGGTCGGGCCGGCCGTCGCCCGGTTCGGCTGGGGGCGGGACGACCTGGACGCGCTCGCCGGCGCGACCGTCGCCGGGCACCTCCTCGAGTGCGGGGCGCAGGTGACCGGGGGCAACTTCAGCTTCTTCACCGAACTCCCCGACGGCGGGCACCGGCCCGGCTTCCCCCTCGCCGAGCTGCGCGCCGACGGCTCGTCGGTCATCACCAAGCACCCGGGCACCGGCGGCGCGGTCACCGTCGAGACGGTCACCGCCCAACTGTTGTACGAGGTGGGCGGGCCGGCGTACCTCGGGCCGGACGTGGTGACCCGCCTGGACACCGTGAGCCTCACGCAGGACGGGCCGGACCGGGTACGGGTGTCCGGCGTCCGGGGCACACCGCCGCCGGACACGCTGAAGGTCGGCGTCAACAACCTCGGCGGCTTCCGCAACTCGATGACGTTCGTGCTGTGCGGGCTGGACATCCCCGCGAAGGCGGCCCTGGTGCGCGGCCAGATCGAGGAGGCGGTCGGCAAGGAGGGGCTGGAGTTCGTCCTCGCCCGCACCGACCACCCCGACGCGGCCGACACCGAGGCGGCGAGCGCGCTGCTGCACGTACACCTGCGGGACGGTGACAAGGCACGGGCCGGACGCGCCTTCTCGGCGGCCGCGGTCGAGCTGGCCCTGGCCTCCTACCCCGGCTGCACGCTGACCACGCTGCCCGGCGACGCGACACCGTACGGGGTCTTCACCGCCGACACCGTGCCGCAGGACGCGGTGGACCACGTGGCGATCCTGCCCGACGGCGAACGCGTGCCGATCGGTCCGCCGACCCGGACCGCCTCCCTCGCCAGCGAGCCGGCGTCCGGCGAGTCTCGCCCAACCCTGAGCAGCCAGGCCGACGCGACCCCGCGCGGCAGCACCGGCACGACCGCCGGCCGACCGACGGGCGGCGACGCTGCGACCCGGCGGGCCCCGATCGGTGAGCTGGTCGGAGCCCGCTCGGGCGACAAGGGTGGCGACGCCAACCTGGGAGTCTGGGCGCGGACCGACGCCACCTGGGCCTGGCTGCGCGACTGGCTGACCGTCGAGCGGCTGGCCGAGCTGCTGCCGGAGACCGCGCCGCTGACCGTCGAGCGGTACGAGCTGCCGAACCTGCGGGCGGTCAACTTCCTGGTCCGGGGACTGCTCGGGCAGGGGGTGGCCGCCTCGACCCGCTTCGACCCGCAGGCCAAGGTGCTCGGCGAACTGCTCCGCTCGCGCGTCGTCGAGCTGCCGGCCGACCTGACTCCGGGGGCACCGTCATGACCATCGTGGACACTCCGGAACGCCGGCAGCTCCGCGAGCTGACGCGGGCGTTCGTGACGAGGGAGGTGCTGCCGCACCTCGACGACTGGGAGCGGGCCGGCGAGGTCCCCCGCGACCTGCACGCCACCGCCGCGAAGCTCGGGCTGCTCGGCATCGGCTTCCCCGAAGAGGTCGGCGGCAGCGGCGGTGACCTGCTCGACTCCATCACCGTCACCGAGGAGATCATCCGCTCGGGCGGCTCGTCCGGCCTGATCGCGGCGCTGTTCACGCACGGCATCGCCCTGCCGCACATCGTCGCGGCCGTCGGCGACACCGCTGCGTCCGCCGGTAACGCCGGGTCCGCCGGCAACGCAGGGTCCGCCGGCAACGCAGGGTCCGCCGGTAACGCCGGCTCCGCGACCACGCCCGGCCGCAGCAACGACTTGGCGCACGACCTCATCGACCGGTACGTCCGCCCGACCCTCGCCGGCACGATGATCGGCGCGCTCGCCGTCACCGAGCCCGACGGCGGCTCGGATGTCGCGAGCCTGCGCACCACCGCCCGCCGCGACGGCGACCACTACATGGTGAACGGCGCGAAGACCTACATCACCAGCGGCCACCGGGCCGACTTCGTGACCACCGCCGTGCGCACCGGCGGGCCGGGCGCGGGCGGCATCTCGCTGCTGGTGATCGACAAGGGGACGCCCGGCTTCACCGTCGGGCGGCGGCTGGAGAAGCTCGGCTGGCACTGCTCGGACACCGCCGAGCTGTCCTTCGCCGACGTCCGGGTTCCGGTGACGAACCTGGTCGGCGCGGAGAACACCGGCTTCCTCGCCATCATGCGGAACTTCGCCAGCGAGCGGATCTCCCTGGCCGTCCAGGCGTACGCGACCGCGCAGCGCTGCGTCGACCTGGCCACCCGGTGGTGCCGGGACCGGAAGACGTTCGGCCGGCCCCTCGCGAGCCGGCAACTCGTCCGGCACCGCCTCGCCGAGATGCACACCCGCGCCGAGGCGGCCCGCGCCTACGTGCTCGCGGTGGCCGAACGTGCCGCCGCCGGGGAGCCGGTGATCAGCGAGGTGGCGATGGCGAAGAACGTCGCGGTGGCCGCCTGCGCCGACGTGGTCGACGCCGCGCTGCAACTGCACGGCGGGTTCGGCTACCTGCGCGACGCCGAGGTGGAGCGGCACTACCGGGACCAGCGCATCCTCGGCATCGGCGGCGGCACCACCGAGATCATGAACGAGATCATCGCGAAGGGCATGGGCCTGTGACCACACTCGACACCGCGATCGACCCCGCCTCCCCGGCAGCCCAGGCCAACCGGACAGCCCTGCTGGAACGCCTCGCCGAGCTGGACGCGGCGCTAGACCAGGCCCGCGCCGGCGGCGGGGAGAAGTACGTGGCCCGCCACCACAAGCGCGGCAAGCTGCTCCCCCGCGAGCGCATCGAGCTGCTGCTCGACCCGGACAGCCCGTTCCTGGAGCTGTCGCCGGTGGCCGCGTACGGGACGGACTTCCCGGTCGGCGCCAGCGTGGTGACCGGCATCGGCGTGGTCGAGGGCGTCGAGTGCCTGATCATCGCCAACGACCCGACGGTACGCGGCGGGGCCGTCAACCCCTGGTCGCTCGCCAAGACCCGGCGGGCCGGCGAGATCGCCCTCGCCAACCGGCTGCCGATGGTCAACCTGGTCGAGTCGGCCGGGGCGGACCTGCCCACCCAGGCGGAGATCTTCATCCCCGGCGGGCGGGTCTTCCGTGACCTGACCCGGCTCTCCGCAGCGAAGATCCCCACGGTCAGCGTGGTCTTCGGAAACGCCACCGCCGGGGGCGCGTACGTGCCGGGCATGTCCGACCACGTGATCATGATCCGGGACCGGTCGCAGGTCTACCTGGCCGGGCCGCCGCTGGTGAAGATGGCCACCGGCGAGGACGCCGACGACGAGTCGCTCGGCGGCGCGGCCATGCACGCCTCGACCTCCGGCCTGGCCGACTACCTGGCCGAGGACGAGCGCGACGGCATCCGGCTGGCCCGGCAGTGCGTACGCCGGCTCAACTGGCGCAAGACCGGCCCGCCGCCCCGCACAAGCCGTCCCCAGCCGCCGAAGTACGACCCGGAGGACCTGCTCGGCATCGCGAGCGCCGACCTCAAGGTGCCGTTCGACCCGCGCGAGGTCCTCGCGAGGGTGCTGGACGGCAGCGAGTTCGACGAGTTCAAGCCCAGCTACGGCACGGCGCTGGTCACCGGCTGGGGTGAGCTGCACGGGTACCCGGTCGGCGTGCTCGCCAACGCCCGGGGCGTGCTGTTCAGCGCGGAGGCGCAGAAGGCGGCGCAGTTCATCCAGCTCGCCAACGCGTCCGACACCCCGCTGATCTTCCTCCAGAACACCACCGGCTACATGGTCGGCACCGAGTACGAGCAGCGCGGCATCATCAAGCATGGCGCCTTGATGATCAACGCGGTGTCGAACTCGACGGTGCCGCACCTGACGGTCAACCTGGGCGCGTCCTACGGGGCCGGCAACTACGGCATGTGCGGCCGGGCGTACGAGCCCCGCTTCCTGTTCACCTGGCCGAACGCCAAGTCCGCGGTGATGGGCCCGGCGCAGCTCGCCGGCGTGCTGTCCATCGTCGCGCGGCAGGCCGCCGCCGCGAAGGGCCGCCCGTACGACGAGGAGTCCGACGCCGCGATGCGGATGATGGTCGAGCAGCAGATCGAGTCCCAGTCGGGGGCGCTCTTCCTCTCCGGCCGGCTCTACGACGACGGCGTGATCGACCCCCGGGACACCCGTACCGTCCTCGGGCTCTGCCTGTCGGCGATCCACAACGGACCGGTGAAGGGCGCCGACGGCTTCGGCGTCTTCCGGATGTGAGGACACGATGATCCAGAAGCTGCTCGTAGCCAACCGCGGTGAGATCGCCCGCCGGATCTTCGCCACCTGCCGGTCCCTCGGCGTGCAGACGGTCGCCGTGCACTCCGACGCCGACGCCGACGCGCCCTTCGTCGCCGAGGCCGACCAGGCCGTCCGCCTGCCCGGGAACACGCCCGCCGAGACGTACCTCCGGATCGACCTCATCCTCGACGCGGCCCGCAAGGCCGGCGCGGACGCCGTGCACCCGGGCTACGGCTTCCTCGCCGAGAACGCCGAGTTCGCCACGGCGGTCACCGACGCCGGCCTGACCTGGGTCGGGCCGCCCGCCAAGGCGATCGCCGCGATGGGCGACAAGGTGGCCGCGAAGGCGCTGCTCGCCGAGGCCGGCGTACCGATGCTCCCCACCTGGACCGACGCGGACCAGGTCACCGACTTCCCGGTGCTGGTGAAGGCGTCCGCCGGGGGCGGCGGGCGCGGCATGCGCGCCGTCCGCGACGCCGCCGGGCTCGCCGAGGCCGTCGCCAGCGCGCGCCGCGAGGCGGCCGCGGCGTTCGGCGACGGCACGGTCTTCATCGAGCGGTACGTCGAACGCGGCCGCCACGTCGAGGTGCAGATCTTCGGCGACGGGTACGGGACGGTGGTCGCCCTCGGCGTCCGCGAGTGCTCGATCCAGCGCCGCCACCAGAAGATCGTCGAGGAGGCACCCGGCGTGCTGCCGCCGCAGGTGCGGCAACGGCTGCACGAGGCGGCGGTGGCCGCCGGCCGGGCGGTCGACTACGTCGGCGCGGGCACGGTCGAGTTCCTGCTCGCGCCGGACGGCGACATCTACTTCCTGGAGATGAACACCCGCCTCCAGGTCGAGCACCCGGTCACCGAACTCACCACCGGCCTCGACCTGGTCCGGTTGCAACTGCTCGTCGCCGAGGGCGAGCCGCTACCCCTGTCCGCGACCCCGCCGCCAAACGGCCACGCGATCGAGGTACGCCTCTGCGCCGAGGACCCGGCCCAGGGCTACCGGCCCGCGACCGGAACCCTGCACCGGTTCGCCCTGCCCGGGGTGGCGGCCGAGTTCGGACCGCTGGCCGGTCCGGGCCTGCGGCTCGACTCCGGCGTGGTCGACGGCTCGGCGGTGAGCGTCCACTACGACTCGATGCTCGCGAAGGTGATCGCCTGGGCGCCCACCCGCGCCGAGGCGGCCCGCGTCCTGGCCGGTGCCCTGGCTCGGGCCGAACTGCACGGCGTGGCCACCAACCGGGACCTGCTGGTCCGCGTCCTACGGAGTCCGGAGTTCGCCGCCGTCGAGGTCGACACCGGCTTCCTGGACCGGCACCCCGAGGTCTTCGAGCCGCTACTGCCCGCCGACGAGGTTCCCCTGGTCGCGCTCGCAGCGGCCCTCGCGTCAGCGGCCGACCGTCGCGCCTCGGCGTCGGTGCTGGCCGGGCTGCCGTCGGGCTGGCGCAACGTGCCCGCCTTCCCCCAGGTCACCCGCTTCACCGGCCCGGACGGCGGCGAGATCGAGGTCCGCTACCGCCTGGATCGCGCCGGACGGCTCGCCGAGTGGTCAACACTGCCGGCCGCCTCCGGACGGGCTACCTCGGCGGCAACGTCCGACAGCGGCCCGGCCGCCCGGGGCGGGATAGCCGGCAACCCGACGTCGAACGGCGGCTCGCCGGCAGCGGCCGGCGACGCCACGACCTCCGACGAATTCGGCGGTGCGCCGACCGTCGCACTGGTCGAGGCCGCCACGGAACGGGTCGTGCTCGACGTGGATGGGGTGCGGCGGGCGTACCGCGTACACCGTCAGGGGTCGGAGGTCTTCGTGGACGGCCCGGACGGGGCGGCGAGCCTCGCCGAGCTGCCGCGCTTCCCCCTACCCACCGCGGAGCTGGCCGCCGGGTCGCTGCTCGCGCCGCTGCCCGGCGCGGTGACCCGGGTGCACGTCGAGGTCGGCCAGCGGGTCGCCGCCGGTGACCTGCTGCTGACCCTGGAAGCGATGAAGCTGGAACACCCCGTGCTCGCCCCCACCGACGGCGTGGTCGCCGAACTGCCGGTCCCGGCCGGCGGCCAGGTCGACACCGGCGCCGTGCTGGCCGTGGTCAACCCTCTTGAGGAGGCTCAGTCATGAACTTCGACCTCACCCCCGAGCAGGACCAGCTCCGCGACGCCGTGCGGGCGCTGGGCAAGCGGTACGGCCACCGGTACTTCGTGGAGAAGGCCAAGGCCGGCGAGCACACCACCGAGCTGTGGAACGAGGCCGGCCGGCTGGGCTACCTGGGCGTGAACATCCCGACCGAGTACGGCGGCGGGGGCGGCGGCATCACCGAGCTGGCCATCGTCTGCGAGGAGCTGGCCGCAGCCGGCTGCCCGCTGCTGCTGCTCGTGGTCTCCCCCGCCATCGCCGCCACGGTCATCAACCGGCACGGCACCGACGAGCAGCGCAAGCGCCACCTGCCCGGCTTGGCGGACGGCTCCCAGAAGATCGTCTTCGCGATCACCGAGCCGGAGGCCGGCTCGAACTTCCACCGCCTCGGCACAGTCGCCCGCCGTGACGGCGACGACTGGGTGCTCTCCGGCCGCAAGTGCTACATCTCCGGGGTCGACGACGCCGGTCACGTGCTCGTGGTGACCCGCACCGAGGACGCGGTGAGCGGCAAGCTGAAGCCGGCGCTGTTCATCGTCCCGACCGACGCGGCCGGGCTGACCTGGTCCAAGCTGGACATGGAGATCCTGTCCCCGGAGAACCAGTTCCTGCTCTACCTGGACGACGTCCGCCTGCCCGGCGACGCGCTGGTCGGCGAGTCGGTGGAGGCCGGCCTGCCGGCGCTGTTCTCCGGGCTCAACCCGGAGCGCATCACGGTCGCCGCGATGGGCGCCGGCACCGGCCGGTACGCGATCGAGCGCGCGTCGGAGTACACGGCGACGCGGGCGGTGTGGGGCGGGCGGACGATCGGCTCCCACCAGGGGGTGTCGCATCCGCTGGCGCACGCGGCGGTGCAGGTGGAGTTGGCCCGGCTGATGATCCAGAAGGCTTCTCTCCTCTATGACGCCGGGCGTGACCTGGAGGCGGGTGTCGCCGGAAACATGGCGAAGTACGCGGCTGGCGAGGCCGCGGCTCTGGCGGTGGACACGGCGGTGCAGGTGCACGGCGGGGCCGGCATGACCACGGAGTACGGGGTGGCGACGCTGCTCGGGGCGGTACGGGCGGGCCGGATCGCCCCGGTCAGCCGGGAGATGATCCTCAACTTCGTCGCCCAACACGTCCTCGGCCAAGACAAGTCGTACTGAGTTGGCACAGCTGGTCGGCCGCCTTTTCTCAGTCAGCTAGCTGCCCGGCTGCGGTGCCATGAGAGGCTAGGTCGCCACCTTCTGCGCGAGCTAAGCATCTAGTAGTCGCCCGATTTGTCGCACGAGCTTATCGAACGAGAGGCATCGTTGGGCTTGCTCTATGCTCAGCATGGCGGAGAAGGCCGGCTGGTGGATTGTCTCCCGGTACTTCTCTACCATCTGGCTCTCGAGCCGCGACTTCGCACCTCTCGGCAGTTCAGGATCACCCTCGAAATGTGCATCATCACGTACTGATCGATGAGTCCTCAGGGACTCAATTGCAGCCAGGAACCACGCCTCGTATTCGCGGACCGCGATGGCAACCAAGACGCCCTCCCTCTTCGCCGCATCTTCAATTTGCGTTGCTAGTTCTGATGGATCATCGTCGTCGGCATCAGCAACGACGAGCACGCCACCCTCGTTCGCAATTCGAGCCGTCTGCATCTCCACAGCACGACACATCGTTGGGCCAACCATCTGGTTCCGAGGAACCCGGTGAGGCTTGCTAAGTTCCACCGTAGCGCAGCCGAAAACCTCCAGGGCGATTCTCCGCACGAGAACGGGTAATGCGCTCACTTCGCCATAACCTTCAACTATCGATGCAATCGTAGGAGGCGCGCTCATCTAAACAACTCCAACTGCCCCGAATCGTTCTTCTCTGGAGCCAGTTGGTCAACTCGAAGCAGCTCACCTGGCGTAAATAGGCTTTCTCGCAATGCTTTCTGCCCAGCTGCGTCAACGCGGCCAATAACTGTGTTGCCTTCAATAGACCTTACAGCCAGAATCTCGTCTGGCGAGATGGTCGAGGAATCAAGCAGATCTGGGCTGTGTGTAGTTACTATGACTTGGCGAGACTCGCTTGCGTCCCGTAGGGCATCTAGAAGGAGGCCGGCCGCAGCAGGGTGCAGGGCAGCTTCTGGTTCTTCGACACCGACAGGGCTTGGCCTACCAGGGGCTCCACCAAGCAGCGCGGTGAGGACTCCGAGAGCTCTCAAAGTGCCATCACTCATCGAACTAGCCTGGAAGGTCCAAGGGGCTACATCTCCAGCAACCCGTTGCCGAAACTCAATGGTTTCCCAAGAACCAAGTCCTCTGCGCTCAACGCCCACTACGCCCTCTACGACCCGGCTCAGATATTCCTCAATCTTGGCCTTGGCATCCGGGTAGTCCCGCCGCAGCCGCTCGATCACGCTTGCAATATTTGATCCATCACGACGCAATAGGTCGCCGGCTTCAGGCTTCTGCAAGTGGCGCATAGCGTCCGGGTTCAGGTTATACACATTGATGCTGGAAAGACCCTCGTACACGAACCTGAAGGCCTCGATACCAGACACCGCCACTAAGTACAGTCGATCCTCGGAAACCTTTGGCAGCAACGGCTCGCTAGAGGACACGACCTTGCCTTCACGTACCTCATAAAACTTCTCGCTATAGAGCAGCGCCCGCAGTCCACCGGGGTCTATTACTTCGTCAGACTCAGGCCACCACACTCTGCATTCTTCACGCGAGACGCGGAAGTCCCCACCGCTAACGGCCCCCACCTGGAATCCGAATGTGCCACGCAAACCCGCCGCTGTGAATTCCATTGAAACGCCGAAGTGCGTTGGATGACCTCGTGAGCGTCGTCTAACCTCACTGATTCCGCCCCGTTCACGAAGCGCGTTGTCAAGATTTTCGTTGAGCGCCTGCGCGACAAGCCGAAGTGAGTCCAACACATTGCTCTTACCTGCGCCGTTTGGGCCAACTAACAGCGTCAGCGGACCCAGGTTTATGTCGCAGCCCGCGATACTCCTATAGTGACGCAGCTTTAAGCGGTTGATGGAAAACTTACCCATCGGGTCGGGCGCTACGAAAGGTTCATTCGTCACTTAGTTCCTCGATCCCGAGCCTGGCGCGGTGTGGGGTTGCCGCAACCCGCTAGAGCTGCGGCCGATGTCATAATGTCTCAGCCTAGTGTGCCTGTTCGTCATCCTGTTTGTCGTCGACCCGCCCTGCTGGCGGGAGTGGGTCGTAACCTTGGGCACCGACAACCCATAAGAGGCGTGCACGTGGCAGCGGTGCTGGACTAGGTCGACAGGACGTCAGACACGTGGACCTCCCCCGCGAACGACGCGGGGCTAGGGCGCAAGTCATGGTCTGGGTTGAGTCCTTTGACACGGTCGTATCGGCCGGGATGGCAGGCGCCGCCAGCTACGACGCGGGGCTGCTGCGGTGTACTACCGACTACGGACTGCCGTGGTCGAGGTCGACCGATCGGGCCGCTCCCCACCGTTGCATGGGCAAAACGGGCTCCATCGACACTGCGCTCACCCGGCCGAGCCGTACAGTCTCCGCCGTCCCACCCAGCCCTGGATATCGGCTGGTTCCCTTGCTCAGACGTCGAACTTACCGGTCTTGATGGCCTCGATGAAGCCACTCCACTCGCGGGGGGGTAAAGGACAGCACCGGTCCCTGCCGGTCCTTGCTGTCTCGGATCATGACGGCGTGGGGTGGGGCGGCGACCTCCACGCAGTCACCGCCACCGTTGCTCCGCGTACTCTTCTTCCACTTGAGGGGGGTCATGTCTGTTCCTCTGCGATCGATGCGATGAGCTTGCGAGACTGCGCCTCGCTGAGGGCTTGCTGCTCGATGGCGGACCATACGCCTTCGTACGCTGCGACCTCTGCGGGCTTGTCGAGATAGAGGGCGCCAGTGAGGCCGTCTGAGTAGATGATCGACGGCTCGCTACCCGCGTCGAAGTCGAGGATCGTGAAGGCGCCGTTGGTCATGCTGGCGCGGTGCAGGCCGACGCCGAACGGCACCACGCGCACAGACACGTTGGGCTGGCGGCTCACCGTGACGACATGGTTGAGCTGTTCGGCGTCCACACCCCGGCGCAGCACAGCTTCGTCAAGCATGATGTCCACCTGCGGAGCGCGGGGTGCGGAGCGGGTCAGCAGCGCCTGTCGGCCGAGTCGCACCGCTACGCCTCGGTCGATTTCCTCCGCGGTCATGTCCGGGCGTGCCACCTCGTAGACCCGTGTGGCGTACGCCTTGGTCTGAAGCAGGCCAGGGATCAACTGCGCCTCGTACTTCCGCAGGCGGCGTGCGGCGGCTTCCAGGCCCACATACAGCTCGAACCACTCGGGGATGGCGTCGCCATACGAGTGCCACCAACCGCGCCCCTTCGTCTCCTTCGCGAGGCCCATCAGCGCCTCGGTCAACTCCGGTGACGCTCCGTAAATTCTGCACATCGCCTCGACGTCGAGGGAGCGCATCGACGTCGCACCCGTTTCGATCCGCCAGATCTTCGGGGTGGACCACTCCAGCGCGTCGGCTGCTGCCTTGACGGTCATGCGCGCCTCTTCGCGGAGGTGCCGCAGGTGCCGCCCGAGCTGCCGCCGAGGAACCGTCGAGCCGGTGTCCGTCGTCATTGCCACTTCCTCTCCGGCACTACATACCGGGCGAAACTTGCGCTCGATATGTAACACCTGTTCGCCACGCTCAGCAATGGAACCTAACGAGGTGAAAGCTCCTCGATCGTTTCATCCAAAATGTAATCTTGCATATTGAGTGTTCGCCGGTAAACCATGAGCTGGGTGTGGCGGTCGGATGACCGTGCGTGGCCCGGCCGCCATGCCCCCAAAGCGAGGGGGCCGGATGAGCAGGCATGTCGCCTACGACCAGTACGTGATCGCAGTTGCGCTGACGATGGCTCGGCGGCACCGTCCGGTGTGGTCGTGGCAGAAGTGGCAGCGGGTCTGCCGATGCGGAAGCGCCCTGCCCTGCCAGGCAAGACACCGAGTGCCGATCAACCGCAGGCACTGGCCGGGTGAGGGCCGATGACCACGCATGGCCCTGTTCTGCCGATCTGGACGTGCGGCGGGTGTGGCGCCCCCTGGCCCTGCCGCACCCGCCGCAACGAACTCAAAGCCGAGTACGAGGATGCCCCGGTATCCCTAGCTCTCTACCTCGGCTCGTGCCTCGTAGCCGCGACCCAGGACATGGCCTGGGCACCGGCCGGCCTGCTCCACCGCCGCTTCCTCGGCTGGCTGCCATGACGGACCTGCGCGCCGGCACCCTGCTCCACATCGACCGCGCCGCCAGCGTCCAGTTCCTGACCCCGATCAAGTTCCGCCTGATCAGAGTCCTCGACTGGATCACGTACGACGGCTGGGTCTGGCTGGACGGCTACCAGCTCAACGCCAAGGGCGACGCCATCGCCCGCCGCACGATCTACCTCCAGAAGGCAGGACTCACCGGCACGCAGCGTCCACCCGGTGCACCGGGCGGACCCGCCGGCCCAGCCCCTCCAGCAGCGAGTCCTCGACGTGGAAGTCGTGGATCCGCAGCCGGTGCCGGGGCAGCTCCGCCTCTGAAGGGCAGAGCACCTGCGCGCGTACCTGATCCACCGGCACGTACCGCACCCCGCCGCGCTCCTGAGGGATCACCGTGTGGATGTCGAGGCGCTGATGAGCCGCCCGCACAAGCTGACTCCCGACCAGCTCAAGTCGCTGTGGCTGCACCGAGCGGTGGCGCGCCGCCTGGCCACCGATCCTGACGAGGTGCTCCGCAGGGCCAGAGTGAATCTCGACCGGCTGCTCCTGCAGCATCAGAAGACAATGACCGAGGTCTGGCTGAGGCGCTGGCAGGACAAGATCGACGAGGGTGTCGGCGCCGTTTACAGGGCACTGATCGCGGAAGATCCGGAAGCTGTCGACCTACGCCAGAACTCGCCCTTCGCTGGCATACTCCCTCAACCGCAGCGCCGGAAGATCCTCGCGGCCTTCAACGCGGCGACCGCTAGGACAGGTCGCGTCGAGAGCAGTTCGTGTCGCACCCTCTCGTTACTGTCCTCGTACTCCGTCGACCGCGACTCCCGCCCGTGCTGCCACCACCGGAACCTCTCGATCGACCCCTAACATGGGAGGCATGACCGTGTCCGCGCATGACATCGCCGCCGAACTTCGCGACCGGCTACCCGGACTTCCGGTCAAGAAGCTGCACAAACTGCTCTACTACTGCCAGGGCCACCACCTCGCCACCTTCGATCGCCCTCTGTTCGGAGAGCGCATCGACGCGTGGGACATGGGCCCAGTCGTGTCCTCACTGTGGCGGGACGAGCGCAGGGGTCACGCACCCCCGCCGCGCCGCCAGCTTGGAGAGGCGGAGCTGAACACCATCGGGTACGTGATCTCTCGGTACGGCAACCTCACCGGCACCGACCTGGAGAACCTCACGCACGGCGAACCACCCTGGCGCCTGGCCGACAGCAGCCGTCGTCCTGGTGAGTCCGTCACGATCCGGCAGGACTGGATCAAGGAGTTCTTCCGTACCGCTGGTGCTCCTCGCCAGCAGGACGACGAAACGGTCCTCGACACCGCCGACGTGCGGGCATGGCTGGCCGACGCCGCCATGGACGAGCGGGGGATGCACGAAGACAGCGTTGAAGCCCTCCGCGCGAGGCTCGTTACTGGTGTCTGACGCCGCTTTGTGGTCGCTGAAGGGCTTCACCGACCACCTCGACATCTGGATCAAGACCGAGTCCCCCGACCAGGACCTCATCAACCTGGTGACGGCATGGGTGCTTTCCCGCTTTGAGGACCCCTATCAGGGCGTTCGCCGCGAACCAGGCTTTGACAACCTGTGGTGGGGGCAGGTGCCCTTGTCGCTCCACGACGGCACCGTGGTGGTTTGCTCGTATGTGATTGAGGAACGGACACGCACCGTAACCTGCAAGAGCATCTCGGCCCTGTCCTGGCCGATTTAGCTGATTATCGGCAGGCAGCGTCCACCCGGTGCACCGGGCGGACCCGCCGGCCCAGCCCCTCCAGCAGCGAGTCCTCGACGTGGAAGTCGTGGATCCGCAGCCGGTGCCGGGGCAGCTCCTCCTCCGAAGGGCAGAGCACCTGCGCGCGTACCTGTCCCACCGGCACGTAGCGCACGCCGCCGCGCTCCTGGAGGATCACCATGTTGACGTCGTCGGTGGTCACCACGTGCCCCCGGATGTCCTCGGTAACTCCGACAGAGGCCCCGGAGGAGTCCCCCACCGTCGTCACGGTGAGCGGCAGCACCGGCGTACTGATCACCGGCAGCGCCACCCACACCAGCATGGCCAGCACGGCGAGCTGGGTGAGCGAGGCGAGTGGCCGGATCACCACGCCGGGCAGCGGCCCGGCGATGAAGAGCGCCAGCAGCGGCGGAACGACCAGCAGCACGATCGCCAGCCACTCTTCCAGCCGCCATGCGTCACGCAGCGTCGGCACGAGCAGGAACAGGTAACCGCCGAACACCGCCGCGACGACGAGGACCCGGGCCACGGGTTGCTCGTGCAGCCGTTCCGGCCGCACCTGGAACGCCGCGAAGGCGGCGGGCACCAGCAGCGGCAGGTACAGCAGCGGCCAGGTCACCAGGGCCATCAGGAAGCTCGCCGCCACGAACCAGGTCGGGGTGACCTCGACCCAGCGGGCGAAGAGGGGCCGGCGCGCCGCACCATCCACGCTGGCGGCGAGCACCGCGCCGAGCGCGAAGACCGCGACGAGCGCGGTGGCGAGCAGGCGCGCGGCGGTGGTGAGGAAGCCGGCCAGCAGGTTGATCGGCCCGACGTTGGCCACCAGCAGCAGCGTCGTCTGCAACTCGCCGCCGGCCTCGACCCCGAGCCGGAGCACCGAGAAGATCGCCGGCACGCCGACCACGGCCGTCCAGAACGACTGGCTGGCCCGCGCCCGCCGCTCGACCTGGTCCCAGCCGCCGACGGTCCCCGTCCGAGGCGTGACGGGAGCTGGCTCGACCTGCCCCGCCGCCGACCCGAGCGGCGGCCCCTGCGACGGCGACGGCGACCCGAGCGACTCCGCCGCCGGCGAGGGCGAGGGCGACGGCGACGATGGCACGGGTGGCGTCCCCGGCGGCGAGGCTGACGGTGGTGCGGGTGAACGCGGGACGGGCGGCGTCGGGCCGCCAGGATCGCCGGTCGCCGCCGCCGTGCTCATCGCCGGGGCGCCTTGTCGTCGAAGTCGACCAGCTTCGGCACGTCGAGCGGTTGCGGCTGCCGCTTCTCCACGCGCAGCCACGGCCCGAGCGTCCGGTTGTACGCGGTCTGCCACGGGCTGGTCTGCCCGTTGCGCCCCTGCTGGTAGCTCTTGTCGAGGAAGTACGCCACCAGGTCCCGCAGCGCCGGGTCGCCGATCGGTACGCCGACGCCGAGCAGTTCGCTGGTGCCGAACGGCATGTCGACGATCTCGAACTCGGTCGGGTGGCGGGCCAGGAAGCCGGCGAGGATCGTCTCGTCGGAGCTGACCGCGTCGTACCGGCCGGCGCGGATGCCCTCGACGCAGTCCCAGACGTCCTTGACCACGACCGTGGGGACCTGGTGTTTCTCCAGCTCCGCCTCGGTGGTGGAGCCGCCGCTGGTGCAGATCTTGTACTTCGGGTTCCGCAGGTCCTCGATGGTGCGGATGGCGTCCTTGTGCCGGGTCGGGACCAGCACCTCCTGCGTGGTGACGAAGTAGGGCCCGGCGAAGCTGACCAGCTTCTTGCGCTCGTCGGTGATGGAGAAGCTGGAGACCACGAAATCCACCACGCCGCCCTGGAGGGCGGGGATGCGGTCCTCGGTGGACACGTTCACGAACTCGACCCGCTGCTCCCCCTCGTACCCGAGGGAGGCCGCGATGTAGCGGGCGATCTCGACGTCGAAGCCGACGTGCGTGCCGTTGCGGACCTCGCCCATCAGCGGCTCGTCGTCCGCCACCCCGATCCGCAGGATCGGCTGACCCCAGATGTGGGACTCGCGGAGCTTCTCCTGCACCGAGGGCAGCTCCGGCTCCCGCTGGCTGTCGCAGCCGGCGGCCGCGGCCAGGAGCAACGTCGTCGCCACGGCGACGGTGGTGGCGACCGAACGGAACCGGGACATGGATCACCTCGCTACGCGGCGGAGCCTGTGGGAAACCGACGGTAGCGGGCGCCGTCGAACGTGAGAAAGAGCCGGGGTACGGCGGGCGCTCGATCGCCCGCCGTACCCCGGGGTCCGTCAGCGGACGGTCAGCGTGCCGACCGCGGGCAGCGGCGCCACCACCGGCGGGAGCTGCTTGCGGTCACCGCGACGCGGCGCGTCCTGCGCGGCGCGGGCGTTCGACGGCTTCGCCCGCTCGGTCGCCGCCGGCTCGTCCGGCAGCGGCACGAAGGGCTGGATGTCGCCCGTGCAGACCGTGCCCTTCGCCGGCAGCGTGCCCCGGATCAGGTACGCGTCGACGGTGCCGGTGACGCAGGCCGACGTCCCGTACGCGGTGTGGCCCCAGCTGTCGCTGCTGAGCAGGCGGCTGTTCGGCAGGAGCTTCGCCGCGGCGACCGCGCCCTGGTAGTTGGTGGCCGGATCCCAGTAGTTACCGACCACCAGCACCGGCGCGCTGGTCTTCCGGTTGAACGGCCCGGTGAACCGGTCCTCGTCGCGCACGGTCCAGGTGTCGCGGGCGCACGGCGAGGTGCCCCACGTCCACAGCCGGCCGAAGTACGGATCCCGCTTGTCGGCCTTCGCCGCCCGCGCCGGCCACGAGCCGGCGTCCTTCGGGTGGTTGCCGTCGGTGCAGTCCACGCCGAGGAAGGTCTCCAGCCCGTTGTTGTACGGGAAGTCGAACTTCCGCTGCTGGCGCGCCTGCGCGGCGAGCCGGACCACGCCGGCCTTCGCCTCGGTCTTCGCGGCCGGGGAGGCGGCCGGGTCGGTCAGCACCAGCAACTCGGCGGTGAGGCCGACGACCTGCTCGTACCCGAACGGGCCGTAGAGACCGCCCAGAGTGGACCCGACGAAGTCCGCGTACGTGACGGTGAACTGGCCCAGGTCGGGGTCGTCGATGACGAGCGGCTTGGCGCGCAGGCGCTTGGCGACCAGGTCGTACGAGGCGACCGGGTCACCGGCGGCCAGGGAGCACAGCTCCTCGCCGGCCTTCTCGCACCGGTCCAGGATCTCGCGGAGCGCCCTGTACGCGCCCTGGGCGCTGCGCATCCGGTCCTCCTGGGTGACGTCGCGCGCCTTGCCCTGCCCCACCCACGCATTCGGGTCGAGGACGCCGTCGATCACCAGGGCGCGGACCCGGTCCGGGAACATGTTCGCGTAGTACTGCCCGAGGATGCTGCCGTAGCTGAACCCGAGGAACGTCAGCTTCTTGTCGCCGACCGCCCGGCGCAGCACGTCCATGTCGCGGGCGACCTCCGCCGTGGACATGGCGCCGCTGAGCGGCTTCCCGGTCGTGGAGCAGCCCTTCGCGACGGCCTTCGAGGACGTGACGTACGCCTTCTCCTCGTCCTTCGTCCAGGGGAACGCCACGTTCAGCCCGGCGTACGCCTTGGTCTGCTCCTTCACCGACGGGAAGCAGCGGACCTGCTCGCTGGCGGCGACGCCGCGCGGGTCCACACCGACCACGTCGAAGCGGTCGAGCACCTCGTCACCGAGGAAGTACGGCGCCGCGAGCGCGATGTCGGTGCCGGAGCCACCCGGGCCGCCCGGGTTGACGAAGAGGCTGCCGATCCGGTTCTTCTGGTCGCGGGCCTTGACCCGCAACAGGGCGATCTCGGTCGTCGCGCCCTTCGGCTTGTCGTAGTCCAGCGGCAGCTCGACGGTGGCGCACTCGGCGTAGTCGTAGCACGCGTACCAGTCCAGCTTGGGCGTGGGGACGCGGTCGACCCGCCGCGCCTCGGCGGGGCTGGTGCGGTCGGACGTGACGGGCCGACCCCAGCCGGCCTGAGCGGGTGGGACCGCCAGTCCGCTGAGGAGGATGCCGGCGATGCCGGCGGCGGCGAGGGACCGGGTTCGTCGTGGCATGTGGACGCCTTCCGGTGGACAACAGGGACGGTGTCGAGGTGTCGCTCGACCCCCGTCACTCTAGAGATCGCAGGCAATGAATGTCGCGCCCCGAAGAGCCACATTCCAGACAAGCCGCCCAGCGGTGTAACGAAAAGTTCATGCCGGACGCTGTTATGGCCCCATGTCCACGGCCGACGGGCCGGCGAGTTGACAGCCGACCGTTCGTGGACATCCTGGACGGGTGACGGTACGCAGGCCCGACGCACGGCTGGTGGCGCTCGTCGCCGGGATGGCGGCGGTGGCGCTGCTGGTAACGGTGGTCGTGCTGCGCGGCGAGGGCCTTCTCGCGGTCGTCCTGGCGCTGCTCTGCGTCCTGTCGGCGGCGATCTCGGGAGTCGCCGTGGCGGCCGTCCGGGACGGACGCGAGCCACCCGCCATCCCCGTGTCGCCCCCGCCGGCCGACGCGCTGCACGCCCTCGACGCCGACACGCTGGAGACCCTCGGCAACCGGGAGGCGGTGCGCGCTATGCGGGACCGCTACCGGGGGCCGTCAGCTGACGGTGAAGGTCGGTGACGCGAGCGCGTCCAGGCCGCGCCCGGCCAGGCAGCGGTAGGTCCGGTCGGCGGCGTCCGGCGGGAGCACCTCCAGGTTCCACCCGTCGGTGTACGCGATGCCGCTGGTCAACCGGAACGTCGTCGGGTTGCAGACACGCCGTACGGCGGGGTCGGTGCTGACCTCGTCGTAGCCGGCGCCGAGCAGCGTGTCGGGCAGCACGCCCTCGACGTAGCTCTCCCACGTGTGCTCGCCGGCGCACGGCACTCGCGTCGCCCAGGCCCGCGCACCGCGCACCTGCATCGGCCCGAAGCACTCCAGCTCGTCGCCGCACCGCGCGCCGTCGGGCAGCTCCGACACCTGCGAACAGGCCGGCCGCAGCACGGCCGTGACGGCGGCCGTCGGCGACGGGAGCGGCGCGGCTGCCCCGGCGGCCAGCCAGGCACCGGCCCCGGCCGAGGCGGCGAGCGCGACCACCCCGGCGCCGCCGAGGAACCAGCGGCGCCGACGCTGCCCGTCGGCCGGCACGGTGGGGTGCGGGTCCTCCATCGGCGGGCGCGGCGCGGGCTGGGCGGACCGGCCGACGGCGTACGGCCCGGACGGCGTGCCTCCGCCGTGGATCGGGGCACCGCCGTGGCCGGGCACGGCACCGCTGAGCGGCAGGTCGGCGAGCAGGGTCTTCAGCTCGGCCGCGGACGGTCGCGCCCCCGGATCGTTGGACATGCCGGCGCGGAGGATGTCGACCAGGCCCTCCGGAACGCCGGGCAGGCCCGGGATCGGCTGGTGGAACATCTCCAGCACGGTGACCAGGCTCGGGTTGCGCTCGGAGCGCCAGCGGGGCGGCCGGCCGTGCATCACCGCGTAGAGGGTGGCGCAGAGCGCGTACACGTCGACGGCCGGTGACGGCGGGCTGTGGTTGAACATCTCCGGCGGCGCGTACGCCGGGGTGAGCACCTCCAGGGCGACCGAGGCGTCGCGCATCTCGGCGACGACGGCCAGCCCGAAGTCGGCCAGCACCGCCGGGTTGAAGTGCGAGTAGAGGATGTTGGCCGGCTTGACGTCGCGGTGCAGCACCCCGGCCGCGTGCGAGTGGGCGATCGCGTCGGCGATCTTCACCCCGAGGTCGCGGGCCTCCAGCGGGCCGAGCGGGGAGGTCCGCATGCGCTCGGCGTACGACCCGTCGCACAGCTCCATGATCAGGTAAGGGTGCTGGTCGACCGTGACCCCGACGTCGAAGAGGTCTACCACGTGGGGGTGCGAGGACATACGCCCGGCTGCGCGCGCCTCCCGGAGGAACCGCGCCTGGTCCCGCTCGCTGTCCAGCGTGCGGTTCTCGACCTTGACCGCGACCTCGCGCCCCACCGAGATCTGGGTTGCCTTGTAGATCGTCGCGTAACCACCCCGGGCGAACACCCGCAAATCGGTTAGACCCGGCACGATGGGCAACGGCAGGGCGCCGGGCGGAGTGTCGGTCACAGCTCGAAAATACCGAACCGGGCCGGCCGCTCAGTGAACCGCGTCCGCCGCGGACGGCGGCGCGGCCTGACCGGCGGGCGTCGTGGCGGTGGCGAGCGTCGATGCGGCAGCGCCCCGGCGGGCGTCCCACCAGAGGCCGGCGGCGGTCGCCAGCGCGCCCAGCCCCTCCCAGGCGGCCACCCCGAAGAACCGGCCCGGCGCGACGTCGGCCAGCACCGCGATGGAGAAGACGGCGAAGGTGACCAGCCGGAACCAGACCGTGAAGCGGTAGAAGGCCCGCCACTCGGTCGCCGTGGCGAGCAGGTAGTAGACCCCCATGTTGAACGAGGCCATCGAGGACGCCGTCAGGAAGGTGCCGGTGTGGTCACCGGGCGCCCGGGACGCGGGCACCTCGAAGCCGAGCATCCGCAGCAGCGCCTCCGGCCAGATCAGCCCGACCGCGCCCATGAGCAACGCGAGCACGCCGAAGACCGCGATCGTCCAGCCGGCGGCGGAACGCGGCAGCTTCATCGGACCCCTCCCCGGCCGGCGCGGTCGCACCCCGCGTCCGGCTTCCACACGCTAGCGACCACCACCGACATCCACATCGGCGAAACCGCCAAACCTGGCGCCGGGGGTCACCCTCCAGACAGGCGGGCGCGGAGCGCGTCGGCGTTGCGGCGTTCGCTGCGCTGCTCGGTGGCGTACGCCAGGCGCACCGCCTCCTCCGCGCTGGCCAGCGCCTCGGCCGGGCGGCCGCAGGCGGCGAGCGCCTCGGCGAGGACGCTGGCCGCGATCACCTGGCTGCGCACGTCCTCCGCCGGGGCGGCGACGGCCCGCCGCGCCCAGTCCAGCGCCTGCTCCCGCTGGCCGTGCGCGAGCAGGGCGGACGCGTACCGGGCCAGCGTCTGGCGGCGGGAGAAGAGCAGCGACGGCGCGTTGATGGCGGCCGTGGCGACCGGGGCGAGCAGCCCGACCGCGGTGGCCGAGTCGCCCGCGGCCAGCCGCGCGGTGGCCAGCAGTACCCGGGGCGCCACCTGCGCGGGTGCCTGCGGGTTGTGCGGCTCGACGGCGGTCAGCACGGCGCGGGCGTCCCGCTCGGCGAGGTCGCAGTCGCCCATGTCCAGCGCCACGAACCCGCGCAGCGTGCCGGCCATGCCGGTGAGCAGCGGGTGGGAGGTGCGCCCGGCGAACGCCAGCGCGTCGGTGAGCAGGTCGGCGGCGTGCTCGGGCTCGCCCAGGCTCCGCGCGATGACGCCCCGCACCACCAGCGCGAAGCCGCGCCCCCACTCGTCGGAGACGGCGGCGAAGTCCCGGTACGCCCGACGGGCCAACCGGTCCGCCTCGGCCAGGTCGCCCAGCTCGGCGGTGGCGAACGCCTCCACCGCGCGCAGCGTGCCCACCGCCCACTCCTCGCCGACCCGCTCCCCGAAGGGCAGGAAGACCTGCGCCATCCGGCAGGCATCCCGCAGCCGGCCGGCGAGCAGCCGGGCGTACGCGGTGGTGCCGCGCAGCCAGGCCCGCCCGTACGGGTCCTTCAGCTCGGCGAAGAGCCGGGCGGCCCGGCCCAGCACGGCGTCGGTGCCGGCGAAGTCGCCCCGGGTGGTGGTGACCCAGGCCAGGTTCTGCAACGACCAGGCCTGCCCCCGGCGGTCCTGCACCGACAGGCTTACCTGGTACGACGCGGCGAGCCGGCTGCTCGCCTGGCCCAGCCGCCCGGCGATGAAGTCGGCCATGCCGAGGCGGCGCATCGCCGAGGCACGCAGCGTCGGCAGCCCGTGCGCGGTGGCCACCTGCAACGCCTCCTGCCAGCAGGCCACCGCCCGGCCCTGGTCGCCCATCGTCTGGTGCGCCTGGCCGGCGAGGAGCAGGGCGCTGGCCCGGGTCGCCGCCTCGTCGCCGGCGTTGGCGGCGATCTTCTCGGCGGAGGAGAGCGCGTCGGCCGGGCGGCCGATCTGGAGCAGCGCCCGCGCGTGAACCACCCGGTCGGCCGCCGGTACGGCACCGCGGGCGAGTTCGGCGGCGCGTTCCGCGTACTCCACGGCCATCGCCGGCTCCCCGACCTGCAGTGACCGGCGGGCGGCCCGGCCCAGCGCGGCCACCCCCAGCGGGACCACCGTCCGGGCGGACGCGTCCGGGCGCAGGCCGACCACGTCGGCGAGCGCGGTGGCCCGCTCGACGTGCCCGGCCACGAACTCGTCCCGGGCCTCCTCGGTGAAGCCGCCGGGCGCGGGGGCACCGGCCGGCGGGTCGGCGGCGGCCCAGCGGGCGAGCGCGGCGTGCCGCTCGGCAAGTTCGGCCTTGCTCACCCCGGAGTAAGCGGCCTCCCGCATCAGCGGGGTGGCGAAGGCGTACCCGGCGCGGGTGCGGTGCAGCATCCGCCGTTGCAGCAGCTCCTCGACGGCGCGTTCCAACTCGACGGCGACGACCGCCGCCGGCCGGCCGTCCCGGCCGGTGCGCTGCTCGCGGAGCGCCTCCAGGGTGCCGGCGGGCACGGTGTCCCCGACGACCGCCGCGTCCCGCAGCGCCGACCGGGCGTCCGGCGGCAGCGCGTCGATACGGGCGGCGAGCACGGCGGCCAGGTCCCGGGAGAGCAGCCGGCTGCCGAGCGAGCCCGGCGCGAGCCGCCAGGAGTTGCCGGTGCCCGCGGTGAGCGCCCCCCGCTCCATCAGCAGGGTGACCAGCTCGGCGAGGTAGAACGGGTTGCCCTGCGCGGTGGCGAGCAGCCGGTCGGCGTCGGCCTGCGGCAGCCTGCCGCCGCCCAGGTAGCTGGTGAGCAACCGGGCCGCGTCCGCACCGCGCAGCGGGGGCAGGGCGTGCACCTCGGCGTCCGCGACCCGGGTCAGCGCGCCGGCGGTACGCACCAGCTCGGGCCGGCCGAGCAGCAGCACCAGCACCGGGCCGCTGAGCCGGTTGAGGGTCAGCCCGAGGGCCTTGATGGTCTCGGCGGTGGCGTCGTGCAGGTTGTCGACGACGACCGCCAGGGGCGCCTCGCCGGCGAGGGCGCTGAGCAGGTCGGCCACCGCGTTGGGTACCGCCTCGGCGTCGGCGGACTGCGCGGTGGAGGTCCACTCGCCCTGGTCGGTGGGGCCACCGCTGGGCAGCTCCGCGTACCCGAGGAGGGCCAGCAGCTGCTCGGTGGCGATCGGGGCGGGCTCGCCCCCGGCCCGGCCGAGCCGCTGGCCGAGCCGGCGCAGCCGCTCCTCGACGGCGGGGCGGGTGAGCGTGGTGGCCGCGTCGGTGGGCAGGCCGACCGCCGCGCGCACCAGGTCCGCGAGGGGCGCGAGCCGGCGCCGCTCGCCGAACGCGGCGCAGCGGACGGAGAGCACCCGCGCGCCGGTGTGGGCGGCGAACCGGCCGGCGCCCACGTCGTAGCCGGCGGCGAGGCGCTCCACCTCGGCGGCGAAGCGGGACTTTCCGATGCCCGCCTCGGCGGTCATGAGCAGCACCCGGGGCTCGCTGCGGTCGATCACCTCGGCGAGCCGGCCGGCCACCCGCCCGATCTCGGTCTCCCGACCGACGAAAGGGGCCTCGTCGCCGAGGCCGGACCGGGTGCCCGGGGCGTCCAGGAGGCCCAGCAGCTCGTACGCCTCGACCGGCTCGCGCTTGCCCTTGAGCCGCAGCGGGCGCAGCGCCCGCCAGGACGCGACGTGCCGGGTCGCGGCGGCGGTCCGGGCACCGGCGTAGACCGCGCCGACGGCGGCGGCGTCGGCCAGCCGGGCGGCGGTGTTCACCGTGTCGCCGATGACCGTGTACTCGATCGCGGCCTGGATGCCGGCGATCACGTCCCCGGTGTTCAGGCCGACCCGCAGGCCCAGCGGCGCGCCGCCGCCGCGCTCGTCGTCGAGCACCCGGCGGACCGCCCGCTGCATGGACAGCGCGGCCCGCACGGCCCGTTCGGCGTCGTCCTCGTGCGCGACCGGCGCGCCGAAGACCGCCATGATCCCGTCGCCGGTCAGCTTGTCGACGTGCCCGCCGAAGGTCTTGACCGCACCGGCGAGAGCGGCTAGCACCCGGTCGGTGACCGCGCCGACCCGCTCCGGGTCGAGGTCCTCCGACCAGGAGGTGAAGTCGGAAAGGTCGCCGAAGAGCACGGTGACCACCCGGCGCTCGGTGGCCGGGAGCGTCGCGGCTGCCGGCAGCGCGGCACCGCAGTTGTGGCAGAACCGCGCGCCGGGTACGGCGACGGTTCCACACACCGGGCAGGTCACGTCTGCTCCAACCCCGCGCCGGTGCCGCCGGATTCCCGGCCGAGGTACTCGAGCTGCGCCCGCACCGACCACTCCGCCGCCCACCACAGCGAGCGGTCCACGTCCGCGTAGACGATCGCGACGACCTCGGCGGCGGTGGTGGCGCCGGCGTCGAGCGCGGCCCGGACCTGGTCGAGCCGGGCCCGCCGGTGGGCCAGGTAGAACTCGGCCGCCGCACCGCAGTCGGCCAGCGCCGGGCCGTGGCCGGGCAGGGCCGGGATCCCGGCGTACGTCGAGAGCAGCTCCAGGCTGCTCAGGTAGTCGCCGAGGTGCCCGTCCGGGTGGGCGACGACGGTGGTGCCGCGGCCGAGGATCGTGTCGCCGGTGAGGACGACGCGCTGGCCCTCGTGCTCGACCAGGAAGCAGACGGAGTCACCGGTGTGGCCGGGGGTGTCGAGCAGACGGATCTCCAGGCCGAAGCCGCCGAGGTGCTCACCCGGCTCGGTCAGCGGCTCGCCGCCGATGGTGTGCGCCGGGTCGGCGGCGAGGACGTGGGTGCCGCCGAGCAGGTCGTGCAGGGGCGCCGAGCCCTCGGTGTGGTCCGGGTGGCCATGGGTGATCAGGACGAGCCCGACGGGTCCCTGCGCCGCGATCGCCGCGAGGTGCGCCTCGTCAGCCGGCCCCGGATCGACCACGACAGCGGGCTCGCCGGGGGCGGCCCGCAGCACCCAGGTGTTGGTGCCGTCGAGCGTCATCGGCCCGGGGTTGGGCGCCCGCAGCAACATGACCCACCCCGGCAGCTCGTCCGCGAGAGCCGCCGCCGGTGCCGTGAAGTGCCCGCCCATGGCTGCGATCGTACGGCCCCCGCCACCACGCCCCGCGATCTTGCACTTTCGGCCCCCGGTTCGTGCCCCTTCAGGGCCTTTGCCGGGGCAGGAAGTGCAAGATCGCGGTGGTGGTCGGGCTACGCCACCTCGACGATGACCTCGATCTCGACCGGGGCGTCGAGCGGGAGTTCCGCTACGCCCACTGCGCTGCGGGCGTGGCGGCCGGCCTCGCCGAAGACGGCGCCGAGGAGGTCGGAGGCGCCGTTGATGACGGCGGGCTGGCCGGTGAAGCCGGGCGCGCTGGCGACGAAGCCGACCAGCTTGACGACCTTGACGACGTTCTCCAGGCCGACCAGCGAGTCGATCGCGGCGAGCGCGTTCAGCGCGCATCGGCGGGCCAGGTCCTTGGCCTGGTCGGCGGAGACACCGGCGCCGACCTTGCCGGTGGCCAGCAGCTTGCCCTCGGCCATCGGCAGCTGGCCGGAGACGTAGACGTGCTGCCCCGACTGCACCGCCGGCACGTAGCTGGCCACCGGGGGTACGACCTCGGGCAGTTCGTGACCCAGCTCGGCGAGCTTCGCGTGCGGCCCGGTCATGCCTTCGGCCGCTTCAGGTAGGCGACGAGCTGCTCCGGGTTCGGGCCGGGAACCACGGACACCAGTTCCCAGCCGTCCTCGCCCCAGTTGTCGAGGATCTGCTTGGTCGCGTGGACCAGCAGCGGGACCGTGGCGTATTCCCACTTCTGCATCGCTGGGAGGCTCCCTCTCGTGGAGTGCGGCTCTTGGGGACTGCCGGGAAACGCCGACAGTCTCCTTTTCAGCCACAGCCTACGGTCCGCTCGCGGGCCGGGGTGCCGGACGCTGCTCCGGAGCCACCGGCACGTCGCCGCACGGACCGCTGTGCTCGTACGGCTGGGGGCAGCGGGACCGGTCGGGCAGCAGGAGGTCGCAGAACACGCGGTGCCGGTTGTTCTGGTCGTCGGCGGTGGAGACCGTGGTCTCCCCGGCGTCGACCTCGCCGAGGAAGCTCAGGGAGGTGGCGATCGTGCTCGCCAGGGCGGTGGCGGCGGCCAGGTCGGCGACCCGGATCGGCAGGTGCACCACGTAGCCCGGGCCCTCCTCGTCCCGGGGCCGGTCCCCGGACTGGCCGAAGGCGCGCGGCACGTCGACGGGCTCGCTGATCCGGCGGTACGACCGCTCGTTGATCGGCAACCCGCCCCCGTCGCCGCCCGGCCCGGGCCGCCGGGTCGCCGCCGGGAACTGGGTTCGGGGGGTGTTCTCCACGTCGCGCATGCCCTGCCTCCGGCCGTCGTACCTGGTCGAGTGCGCCTGTCGATCCGACCCTCCGGCCCCGGCCCGCATTCCGCACCCGGGGGAAAACGTAGGACCGGCCCGGCGTCCCGCCAACAGGACGCGCGGGGACGGTTCACCACAAGTCACATATGCGACACACCGCAGGTAGAAGGCCTGACCGCAGGCCCCGGCGGAGACCTGCCGTCCACCCACGACCCGGACGCGGGACCGGTACGCGCCGGACGGCCGGCTCGACCGCTACCCTTCCGGACGGAACGGACGGGTCCGCCACGCCCGACGTTCCGTCGCCTCGCCGAGCCGACGTCAGTCCACCCCGGGGGAACGATGACCGAACCACCCAGCGGCGATCCGGCCGCCCCGGCCGGCTCCGCCGCGGCCACGCCCTCCGTGCCGCGTCAGGACCCGTCGGCGATCCCGCCGCCGCCCGCCGGCTACCCCGCGTACCAGGGTCCGGAGGCACCACGCCGGAAGCGGGGCGTGCTGGTCGCGTCGATCGCGCTGGCGGTGATCCTGGTCCTGTGCGCCGGCGGCGGCGTCGCCGCGTTCCTGACGCTCCGCACCGCGGAGACCGGTACCGGCGCGAAGGAGCCGGAGGCGGCCGTCGAGGAGTTCCTCAACGCCGTCTACAAGGACCGCGACGCCGGCAAGGCGGCGGCCCTGGTCTGCTCCGCGTCACGGGACGACGAGAAGATCGCGGCCAAGGTCGCCGAGGTGGAGCGGTACGCGGCCACCTACCAGAATCCGCGCTTCCGGTGGAGCGCCCCCCGGGTCGACAACCAGACCGGTGACCGGGCCACCGTCACCACCAAGGTCACCATGACCACCGCCGACGAGAAGCTCGCCGACCTGCCCCTGCGCTTCACCGTGGTCAAGAAGACAGGTTGGTGGGTCTGCGAGGTCGCCTGACCTGGTTAGGCTCGACGGGTGGGAGCAGCGAAGCGTCCGGACGAGCCGGCGGCGACGGAGTGGCCGGCCCGGCTCCACGTGGTGACCGGCAAGGGCGGCACCGGCAAGACGAGCGTGGCCGCGGCGCTGGCCCTGGCGCTGGCCACCGGCGGTCGCCGCACGCTGCTGGTCGAGGTCGAGGGGCGCCAGGGCATCGCCCAGCTCTTCGACACCGAGCCGTTCCCGTACGCCGAGCGGCACCTGACCGACGCGCCCGGCGGCGGCGAGGTACGCGCCCTCGCGGTGGACGCGGAGGAGGCCCTCCTCGAGTACCTGGACATGTTCTACAAGCTTGGCGGGGCCGGCCGGGCGCTGCGCAAGCTGGGTGCCATCGACTTCGCCACCACCATCGCCCCCGGCCTGCGCGACGTGCTCCTCACCGGGAAGGTCAAGGAGGCCACCACCCGCACCGCCGGCCAGCGGCGGGTGTACGACGCGGTGGTGCTGGACGCGCCACCCACCGGGCGGATCGGCCGCTTCCTGAACGTCACCGCCGAGACGGCGCGACTGGCCCGGGTCGGCCCGATCAAGACGCAGAGCGAGGGCGTCGCCGCGCTGCTGCGCTCGCCGATGACCGCCGTGCACGTGGTGACGCTGCTGGAGGAGATGCCGGTCCAGGAGACGGTCGACGCGATCGACGAGCTGACCTCGCTCGGCTTCCCGGTCGGCCGGGTCATCGTCAACGGCACCCGGCCGCCGCTGCCGGTCGGGCGGCCGGTCACCCCGGACGAGCTGGCCGGCGGGCTGCACGCCGCCGGGTTGCCCGCCGACGAGCGGACCGTCTCCGGGCTGGCCGCGGAGGCACGCGACCAGGTGATCCGGCGTGAGCTGGAGGACTCGCTGCGCACCGACCTGGTGGAGCTGGGCCTGCCCATGGTCGAGCTGCCGCTGCTGCCCGACGGGGTGGACCGGGCCGGGCTGGACCGCCTGGCCGAGGCCCTGGTCCGCGCGGATTGACTCACACCTCACCTCGGCGCGGGCGCGCGGCGGGAGCCGGCCCGATACGCTCGATTGGTGCCTTCCGACAACGTGGCGCCGCCCCTGGACGTCGACCGGATCCTCGCTGATCCGGGCGTACGGATCGTGGTCTGCTGCGGGGCGGGCGGGGTGGGCAAGACGACCACCGCCGCCGCGCTCGCGCTGCGGGCCGCGGAGGAGCACGGCCGGCGCACGGTGGTGCTCACCATCGACCCGGCGCGCCGGCTGGCGCAGTCGCTCGGGCTGACCGAGCTGGACAACACCCCGCGGCAGGTCAAGGGCATCGACGTGGAGGCGAGCGGCGGCGAGCTGCACGCCATGATGCTGGACATGAAGCGCACCTTCGACGACGTGGTGCTCCAGCACACGGATCCGGCGAAGGCGGCGGAAATCTTCGCGAACCCGTTCTACGCGGCCATGAGCTCGACCTTCGCCGGCACGCAGGAGTACATGGCGATGGAGAAGCTCGGGCAGCTGCACGCGCGGGGCGAGTGGGACCTGATCGTGGTGGACACGCCGCCGTCCCGCTCGGCGCTGGACTTCCTCGACGCGCCGGCCCGGCTCTCCCGCTTCCTCGACGGGCGGATGCTGCGGCTGCTGCTCGCCCCGGCCCGCACGGGCGGCCGGAGCATGTTCACCTTCGTGACCGCCGGCTTCGGGGTGTTCTCGAAGGTCGTGCAGAAGATCCTCGGGGCCCAGCTGCTGACCGACCTCTCCGGCTTCGTCGCGGCGCTCGACTCGATGTTCGGCGGCTTCCGGCAGCGTGCGGAGCAGACGTACCGCATCCTCCAGGCCCGCGAGACGGCGTTCCTGCTGGTCGCGGCCCCGGAGCCGGACGCGGTCCGGGAGGCCGCCTACTTCGCGGGCCGGCTCCGGGACGAGAAGATGCCGTTGGCCGGCCTGGTCCTCAACCGGGTCCACCGTCCGGCCGTGCCGGATCTCGGGCCCGACGAGAGCCTGGCCGCCGCCGAGCGGCTGGCCGAGCAGGGCGGCCACGAGGGCACCGTCGACGTGCTGCGGGCCCACGCCGCGCTGGCCCAGCAGGCGGTACGCGAGCAGCGGGTGGCCACGCGGTTCACCGAGGCGTTCCCGACCGTCCCGGCGGTGTCGGTGACGGCGCAGCCCGCCGACGTGCACGACGTCGACGGGCTGCGGACGATCGGTGCGGCGATCAGCCGCGTGTGACCGGGCCGGTCGACCGGCCGGGCCTCAGCTGACTGCGCCGGCGCACCTGGTGCCGGCTCAACCGGCCGTGCCGGCGAGGACCCTGTCCTTGCCGGCCTTCTCCTTCGCGTTCTTCTTCATCGCGGCCTCGAACATCTTGCGCCAGCTCGTGACCTGCGGATGGCGGCGCAGCAGCGCCCGGCGTTCCCGTTCGGTCATGCCACCCCACACACCGAACTCGATCCGGTTGTCCAGCGCGTCCGCCAGGCACTCGTACCGGACTGGGCAGCTCCGGCAGATCCGCTTCGCCACGTTCTGTTCGGCGCCCTGTACGAACAACGCGTCCGGGTCTCCGTTCTGACACGCCGCCAGTGACGGCCAGTCAGTGATCATGCCCATCTGTACACGTCCCCCCTTGCAGTACTACCGACCCCGTTCGCGGACCAGCCGGCAATTCCCCCCGGTCGTCCGGCCGGCCTTCCCCAAGGCGGCACGGACGACATGTGGCGCTGTCGCCGCCCTCATCATGCTCTGTAGTTGCCCGATTACGCAATGTTATCGGCCAAATCCATCATTCCGGACACTCCCGGGCTTCCCGGGCCCTCGACCGCCGGTTACCCCGCTCGGGTACGCGAAAACGCTGCGCGGCCTCCCCGAAAGGGGGAGACTCGGCGCCAGGTCCACGCAACCTCGAACCGGGGGTCGTGCGTTTAGCACAACGAGGCCGGCGCGCGCAGGAAATGGGGAAAAGACGCCCCGCGCCCCTCGTTGCCTGTTCGCGTACCCTGTCGAGGTGACCTGGATGCGGAAACGTGACCACAATGTGCTGACCAACGCCGCATCGCTACTCATCTGTGGCCTGTTGGCCGGCGTGGTGGTGGCCGCAGCGGCCTTCCCCGCAGTGGCGATGTCCGGCCTGGCGGCGAAGGCCGGCGCCGAGACCTTCGGCGCACTGCCCAAGGAACTGACGGTGGCCCGCGCACCGCAGATCAGCTACCTGCTCGCCAACGACGGCAGGACGCCGCTGGCGACGATGTTCGACGAGAACCGCCGCGACGTGAAGCTCAAGGACATCGCACCGGTCATGCGCGACGCGATCATCGCCGCCGAGGACCACGACTTCTACAAGCACAACGGCGTCGACCTGAACGGTGTCGCCCGCGCCTTCGTCAACAACAGCTCCGGCACGACCGACCGGCAGGGCGCCTCGACGCTGACGATGCAGTACGTCCGGCTCGCCATCGCGTACTCGGCGACCCACCCGGCCGACGTGGTCGCGGCCACCGAGGACACCAGCGCCCGCAAGCTCCGCGAGATGCGCTACGCCATCCAGATCGACAAGGAGCTCTCCAAGGACGAGATCCTGGAGCGCTACCTCAACATCGCCGCGTTCGGCAACGGCGCGTACGGCATCTTCGCCGCCAGCCAGGTCTACTTCGCCAAGCACCCGAGCAAGCTCACGATCGAGGAATCGGCGATGCTCGCCGGCCTGGTCAAGGCCCCGAGCGCGTTCAACCCCACCACCCGCAGCGGTTACCCGCAGGCGGTGGCCCGGCGTGACTACGTCATCAACAACATGTACGAGATCGGCAAGATCACCAAGGAGCAGGCCGACACGGCCAAGGCGGTCAAGCTGAAGGTCGTCGGCAAGCGGGCCCCCAACGGCTGCGTCGACACCTACAAGAAGGACTGGGGCTTCTTCTGCGACTACTTCTACCGCTGGTGGATGCAGCAGGAGACGTTCGGTTCGACCTCGTACGACCGCGAGCGGCGGCTCAAGAGCGGCGGCTTCACGGTCATCACCACGCTGGAGCCCCAGGCCCAGAACGCCGCTGACCGGGCGGTCCGCAAGAACCTCGGCGTCAACAGCAAGGCCGCCCGGATGGTCGCGGTCGTCGAGCCGGGCACCGGCCGGGTCCGCGCGCTCTCGGTCAACCGCAACTTCAAGCTCGACGACCCGGACAACCCGCAGAACAAGCCGCACAGCGACCCGAAGCAGCGCCGGAAGAACCCCAACAAGCGCGGCAACTACCCGAACACCGTCAACCCGCTGCTCAGCGGCGGTGACGGCATCACCGGGTACCAGGCCGGCTCGACGTTCAAGATGTTCACGATCGTCGCGGCGCTGGAGAAGGGCATCCCGCTCAGCTACACGATCAACGCGGAGAAGCAGTTCCGGTCCGAGTACATCATCGACAGCAGCAGCCCCGCGGCCTGCAAGGGCACGCACTTCTACTGCCCGACCAACGCGAGCGACAGCATGGTCGGCGTCCACAACATGTGGACCGCGTTCGGCCGCTCGGTGAACACCTACTTCGTGCCCCTTCAGCAGCAGGTCGGCGCCGACAACGTGGTCAAGGCCGCCAAGAAGCTGGGCATCAACTTCCGCGCCCAGGAGGACCTGGACCTGGAGAAGGGCGCCGAACAGTGGGGTGCCTTCACCCTCGGCGTCTCGCAGACCATGCCGCTGGAACTGGCCAACGCGTACGCCACCCTCGCGGCGGACGGCAAGTACTGCGAGCCGATCCCGGTGCAGGAGATCCGCGACCCGGACGGCAAGAAGCTCGACATCGCCAACCCGCGGTGCGAGCAGCGGATCAGCACCGAGGTGGCCCGCGCCGCGGTGGACGCTGCCCGCTGCCCGGTCGGTGACAGTTCCAGCACGTCGAAGTGTGGCGGCGGAGGCACCGCCCGCAACGTGCGGGGCATCGTCGACGCGCCGGTGGCCGGCAAGTCCGGCACCACCGACTCGGAGAAGAGCTCGTCGCTGGTCGCGATGACCAAGCAGTACTCGGTGGCCGGCATCATGGCCGACCCGGACTGGCCGCAGACCACGCAGAAGATGGGCCACAACGAGCCCACGGGCATCAACCCGCCGGTGTACGAGACGCTGCGCGACGCGATGAAGGGCAAGGAGCGGATCAACTTCACCCCGCCCGGCAACAAGATCCGCGAGGGAGACCAGCGGAGAATCCCGGACGTCAAGTGCGTCAGCGTGGACCAGGCGAAGTCCCGCGTCGAGGGCGCCGGCTTCGACGCCGTCGTCTCCAGCAACAAGGTCCCGTCGACCTGCCCGGCGAACACCGCCGCCGGCACCAGCCCGGACGGTCGCACCATCAAGGGCGGTGTGGTCATGATCCAGGTCAGCTCCGGCGCGGGCAACACGCCGAAGCCGGGCTCGACCGGCACCCCGCCCACCAACCCCGGCCGGCCGCCGGGCCGTCCCGGCGGCTGACCCGCTCCACGACGACGAACGGGCGGGCACCCCTCGCGGGGTGCCCGCCCGTTTCGCGTACTCGGGAAAGAAGCGTCAGACGGCGAGCTGCCGGCGTACCTCACCGGCGACCCGGCCCCCCTCGGCCCGGCCGGCCACCGCGGCCTGGGCGGCCTTCATGGCCGGGCCCATCTGCGCCTTGCCGGTGAAGCCGCCGGCGGCGAGCGCCCCCGCGACCACGTCGGCCAACTCCTCGTCGGAGAGCTGCTGCGGCAGGTAGCGCTCCAGCACCTCCCCCTCGGCGCTCTCCTTCGCGGCCTGCTCGGTGCGCCCGGCGTCGGCGAACGCCGCCGCGGCCTCGCGGCGCTTCTTCGCCTCCTTGGTCAGCACCGCGAGCACCTCGTCGTCGGTGAGCTCACGCTTGGCCTTGCCGGCGACCTCGGCGGTGCCGACCGCCGCGAGCGCCATCCGGAGGGTGGAGGTGGTCAGCTCGTCGCGCGCCTTCAGCGCGGTACGCATGTCCGCGGTGAGGCGGTCCTTCAACGTGCTCATGGACGGTCAAACTACCCTGATCGCCATGCGAAAGCGCACACTATTCCGGCTCGCCGCCGGGACCGCCGCGGTCGGCGCGGCCACCCTGGCGTACGCGTCGCTCGTCGAGCGCAACATGTTCACCCTGCGGCGGTACGACGTGCCGGTGCTGCCGGCCGACGCGGAGCCGCTGCGCGTCCTGCACCTGTCCGACCTGCACATGATGCCCGACCAGCGGCGCAAGCAGCGCTGGGTGGCGTCGCTGGCCGGCCTGGACCCCGACCTGGTCGTGGTGACCGGCGACAACATGGCTCACCCCGGCGCGGTGCCCGGGGTGCTGCGCGCCCTCCAGCCGCTGCTCGACTACCCCGGCGCCTTCGTGTTCGGCTCCAACGACTACACGGGGCCGGTCTTCAAGAACCCCTTCACCTACTTCCTGCCTGAGCGGGAGTACGTCGAGGGCGTCGAGCTGCCGTACGACGAGCTGCGCGACGTGTTCACCGGCGCCGGCTGGGTCGACCTGAACAACGCCCGGACCACGCTCAAGGCCGGCGGGCGGCTCGTCGAGCTGGTCGGCGTGGACGACCCGCACATCGAGCGCGACGACTACGCCTCGGTCGCCGGCCCGGTCACGCCGTCGGCCGACCTGTCCATCGCGCTCAGCCACTCGCCGGAGCCGGCCCTGCTCGACCAGATGGCGGCCGACGGGTTCGGGCTGCTGCTCGCCGGGCACACCCACGGCGGCCAGGTCTGCGTGCCGGGCGTCGGGGCGCTGGTCACCAACTGCGGGCTGCCCCGGTCGATGGCGAAGGGCCTGCACCGCTGGCCCGGCTCCGACTCGTGGCTGCACGTCTCGGCCGGCCTCGGCACCCACCCGACCGCCCCGGTCCGGTTCGCCTGCCCACCCGAGGCGAGCATCCTGACGCTGATCCCGCGCTGAGGTCGCGCCCCCGGCGTGGCCCCCGGCGTGGCCGCCGGCATGGCCGCCGGCATGGCCGCCGGCATGGCCGCTGGCGTGGCCGCGGATCTTGGTGGGGGCGCCCGGGCCGAGGGGGTACCGAGTTTGACCGTCGGACCGGGTGGGCTACTATTTGTCGGCACGCCTCGGGGTGTGGCGCAGTTTGGTAGCGCGCTTCGTTCGGGACGAAGAGGTCGTCGGTTCAAATCCGGCCACCCCGACCACAGTAAGGCCAGCTCAGGGCCGGTTTCCCTCACGGGAGACCGGCCCTGAGTTGTCTCCCGAGGGTGCCCCTGGGAGAAATCTGGGAGAAGATCTTGAGATTCCTCTCCCCAATCGCCTCTACGCGCCGCCTCTCAACAGGCGGTCAAGCACTGCCACGGGCGAGCCGGGAGCCATCTCCCGGCGCGCAGTCAGCGCCGCTTCCCACACGCCGGTTAGCCCCGTCACGAGCCGTTGCCGCATGTCCGGCGTGACGTGCGAATAGCGAGCCTGCACCGACCCGTCCTCGTGTCCCATCCGCTCGTCCATGAGCTTTGGCGGGGTGCCCAGCTCGACCATGAGCGTCTTGTGTGTGTGCCTGAGGCCGTGCGGCGTCAGGCCGGGCGCGATAGGCAGCCAGCAGGATTCAGCGCGGCCGGTGGCGTTCCGCCCGCGTACTGGCACGCCCGGCCACGGGTCGGCGAGCACGGGCACCGGGCGCGGCTCTTGCGGTGCCTTCTTCGGGTACCAACCCGTAGCCGCCGGGTGGAACAGCCAAGTGGCGAAACTGTTGCGTCGCCAGTGAGCGGCCAGCTCCCCCGACACACCATTGCCCCGGACATAGCCCAGGTCTCCGACTGCGCGCTGAACCTTGGCGCGCGTTGTCTCGCGCACCATCTCCGGATGGTTCAACACGGCGGAGGCGGTGCCGACCGAAACGCCCGCGCGGCGGGCAACGTCGGCAAGCTTTGGTCCTGGCCGTTGCGCTGCCCCATTAGCGGCCCGGTAGCCCCCGAAGACGTATTTGCGGCCGTGACAGGTACACGGCTTCGGTTTCGTGCGCGCGATGTGGTCCGACACCAAGCCGAACAGCCACTCAGGCAAATCGACGGTGCGATGAGAATCGTCCTTGGGTGGACAACGGTGAAGCTCTCCGGAGTCGAGTTCGTATAGCTGCCATTCCACTCTTAGTCCGGTCGGCCGTACGTATTGCGTCTCTAGCCCTACAAGCTCACCCCACCGCATTCCGGTGTAGCCCTTGAGGACAACGGCCACGAATTCATCGTCACGACCGGATAGGAGCGCGGCCCTTTCAGCGAGCAGCAGAATGCCGAGCGGGTTGGTAACAGCCTTCTCCGGGCCGCGATTGCGAGAACGGCCGGCGCGCTTACCTCGGCCACGGCGGCGGGTAGCCGGGTTGGAGTCGCGTAGTCCCTCTTCTACGGCATCGGCAAGGATGAGGTGGAGGGTCGCGCGCCATGTCTTGATACTCGACTCGGCGTAGCCGAGCGCCCTTTCTTCTTTCTCCCACGCCGCCACGTCGCTAGCTGTGATGTCGGCAATTGCGGCGTGCTCGAATGCGGGTAGCAGGTGCTCCTCAATGTGTCGCTTGTAGTTCTGCAAGGTAGACGCGGCCAGGTCTTGAGCCGCGTACCACCGGCCGACGTACTGGCCGAACGTGATCCGGCTCTCGGTGGGGTTGCGCCGCCGGCCGTTGCGCACCTTGGTTTCCTCTTCATTGGCCGCACGTTCGGCCTCGCGTTTGGTTCGGAAGCGGATGGTTTCGCCGTTGTCGTCGCTGACGGTTCCGTACTTTCCGCGATCTATCTTGTACCGGCCGCGCCAGTAGCCTCCGCGCTTCTCGGCATACCCCAAATCTTTCCCCCTTCGAATACAGCGGTGCCGCCCGGCGAGAGGCCGGGCGGCACCGAGCTTGGATTAGGCCGCGAGGGACGAACCCTCGCCCGCATTGCGCGTCCGCCGGGGCCGACGCGCCTTGAGTTGAACTGCCGGCGCGGCGGTCTCGGATCGACTGCGACGCGGCGCGGGGGTCTCGCGTTGTGGCGGCACAGCAGTGGCGGGCCGCCGCTCGAACAGCCGAATTATTTCCGCGACGTGTTCGTCAGTGAATCGGTAGCTGCCTCCGATCCAGGCGAACGGGATGCGGTCGTTTCGCGCTTGCTCCTTTACCCACCACTCGGAACAGCGGAGAATTTTGGCGACTTCCGCTGGCCGGTAAAGCGGCCCAGGGTTAGCCGGCTTGTCGCGACGAAGCTTCAGGTCGTGCGGCTTCACGGGCGAGTCTCCTCACGGTCGCGGGGTACGGCGTTGAGGTAGATGCGGTGCCAGGTGGACGGCGGCCGGTCCGGGCAGGGACGGCTGACGTGGTGGATATCGAGCACGCGGGCGAGCGCGGCGAGGGTGGCGGCGGTCTCGGCCTGGGTGCCGTGCAGCCTGATTCGCATGCTGGCGGCCTTTCGGTCGTCGGGCAGGGTCAGGTGGTGGTTCGGTGTGCTGCTCGGCAGAGGGGCGTAGGGCGGCCCGCTGAGAGCGCCGTAGAGCCAAGATCTCGGGCGGGTTGGTGTAAGGGGATGCGCCGAGTCTTCTCAGGGGCTCTCAGCGGGCCGCCCTACGCGGGTCCGGTAGCGGGCGGTCGGCGCGTGTTGCGGGAGGGGCTGAACCATCTCCGCATCTCCGCATCTCCGCAAACAGGGCTGTGAGCTGCGCAAACAGTTGCGGAGATTGACGGCCGGTCGTGGTGGCCATCTCCGCAACGGCCGGTGATCTCCGCAAGATCGTGCGGAGATGCGGAGATCGGGATTGGTCTATCGGTCGGATCTCCGCAGGGTGTTTCCGCAGCTTGGCCGGGGTTTGTGCGGCGTTGCGGAGATGCGGAGATGGTTCAGCCGGTTGTCCTCACCCCTCGTGCTGCTCGACCCAGAACACGCCCCGGTCGCCTCGCTCGCTGCGGCCGGCACGGATGACGTACTGACCGCGCCAGCGTCCGGCCTGCCCGGTGAGCATCCGGCCGAGTTGCAGCGGGTTCGGTAGCCGCCCGGCCTGAGTGGTGATGAACTGCCCGTCCCACGGGTCGTGTAGGTCGCTGCCGAGGTGCATGGGCTCAGCGTCGCGGCGCAGCTCGGCGGCGGTCATCGCCCGGCCGCCGTGGCGGTCGTGCCAGCAGGTGAGGAACGCGCGCCAGCGCGTTTCGTCTTCATCGATCTCGCGCACGTCGGCGGCGTTGGTCAGGAACCCGTCGATGCCGTGATGCGCCAGGAACCCGCCGAGGGCTTGCGCCCACGGCGTGAACTGCCGCATCGACAACCCGGACACCTTCGGCGCTCCCTGCCGGGTCCAATCGAGCACCAGCACCAGAAGATGCCAGAGAACCTTCAGTTGGTTCGCCGGAACGGTGATCCACTGGTCAAGGTGCGGGATGCCAAACCCGGATTGGTCGCGCAGCTCCGGGCGCGGCATATTCGGGTCGAGATGCACCCGCACTGTTCGGCTGGCCATGTCTCCGCCCACCTGGAGGTTGTTGCCGGTGGCCATCCACAGCCGGTCATTGACGGTGGCGATGTTCCGGGACGCGCCCAACTGCCGGTCCGACCACACGCCGGTCGTGACGAGCTGCGCGAGCACCGCCGAGTCAATGACGGTGCCTTCCGCGAGGTTGTCCCAAATCACCACGCCCACCTGCTCGGCCAACACAGCGGTAATGGACTTGCGCAACTCTTCATCGGAGTAGGCCCACGGCATGACCCGCTGGCCGTAGAGCATGCCCGGCCCGGCCGTGAGAATCGTCTTGCCGGATGAGGGCATGGTGGCGTCGATCAGCGCGAACGGCGTCAGCGACCGGGTGAAGTGCCGCAGGATCGGCGTGGCCAGCAGCGCCACATAGTTGGCCCGGTCCGCCGCGCTGGCCCACGGGAAGTCCCGCAGGAACCGGCCGAGCAGGAACCGCCGTGCCTCGTTGACCTGCTCGCGGGTGGGTTCGTCCGGGACGGGCGGTAGCGCCACCTTGGAGGCGAGGTAGAGGCCGGTGGCCGGGTCGTAGCCGGGCTGTTGCAACAGGGTGCCGTCACGGCGCAGCACCGGGGCACCGATGATCCCGCGCAGCGGCGGCACACCCGGCCACGTCTTCCCCGCCAGCACCGACGACAGGATCTCCCTCGGTGGGGTCACCTCCTCTTCGAACGTCTCCGGGTCGCCGTTGTCGCTCTTGCGTGAGCGCAGCCGGTAGACGTAGGCGTGCTCGGCGAGTAGCCCGGCCAGCCCGGCGGGGGTGACCACGCTGGCCGACACCGGCAGCGGCGAATCTTCATCGGCGGCGGCGGCCAGCCCACCGGAGACGGCTTCCATGTGCACCAGCGCGCCGGCCGACACGTACGTGTCCGGCAGCACCCCGCCGACCAGTGCGGCCTTGAGCACTCGGATCGATTCGGGGCCGGTGCCGATCTGCAACCGCTCGGTCATGCTGCCTCCCTGATGCTGGTCAGGTGGCGGGGCTGGCGTGCGCCGGTACGCAGCCCGGACGCGATCGTGCGGGTCACCTCGCCCGCCGGCAGTCCGAGGGACAGCGCCGCCGGTTCCAGCACTGCGTACACGTCGACTTCGGTCAGTGCGCCCCCGGCGGCGAGCTGCCCGAGCGCCACCGCAGAGGTGAACAGCGCGTGATTGCGCTTGCCCTCGGTCGCGGCGGCCAGGTGGGCGACCTGCCGGCGGATCGCGGCGGCGACGTACCGGCCGCGCCGGTCGGCTGGCAGGGCAACCGCGGTCGGCCGGTAGACCGGTCGCGGGGCCGGCGCTAGCAGCGACGCGAGCCACGCGGGCAGCGGCGCGGGCTCGCAGTCCAGCGCGACCGTGTAGGGGCGGCCGGCGACGGTGGAGCCGGCGGCCACGACGTAGCCGCCGTGCGCGCGGGTGTCCACCTTCCACCCGAGTCCGCCCCGGTCTCCGGTGGTGTTGCGCAGCTGCGGCCCGTGCTCGGGGTGCCGGTAGTAGAGGTGGCTGCCGCCGCGTCCGGTGGTGACGGTGTAGGTCGGCTCGACGGGGCCGCCGTGCCGGTCGGCCAGGGCGGCGAGCACGTCCGCGCCGTCTCGCGCGCCCGCCCACTCGGCCGGCGGGGCGTCGGCGGCGTTCTTGGGCACGTCCAGGTCGACCACGACCAGTCCGGACGGGCCGCAGGCGATGCCCACTCCGTAGGGGCGGGTCGACCATGCGCGGCGGATGCGGTCGGGGTCGGTGGTGGCGCGGGCCTCCCACCCGACGTGCCCGGCACGGCAGCGGGGGTCGCGGCCGGTGCAGTCGTCGGCGGTGTGGTCGGGGAACGCGGGCCGCTTGTCGTCAGGGCGTAGCGGGAACACGTGCCAGCCGCGCGCGGCGTGGGCCAGGGCGGCGGCGAGCAGATCGGGATTGGGCATGAGGTGCCTCCCTGTCGTCGAGCGGGCGGGTTGCCGGCGGACCATCGGCGTGGAGCGGGGTTCGGGCTGTCCGGCGATCGCGGCCGGGGTGTGCGCCGGGCAGCGCGGCCCTTGCAGGAACGGGCGCACACCCTCAGCCGCGCCGCAGTAGCGGCCCGCCGCACCGATCCAGTGCCGGCAGGCCGGGGCGGTCATCGGCGCGCGGGCAGCCGGTAGGAGTCATCAAGGCGAGCAGCGACCTTGCCCAAACAGGCCGTGAGGACCTGCTCCGGGTCGTGGCCGAGCGAGGCGATAGCCACGAGCGCGGTCAACACCACGTCGGCCAACTCGCCGGCCACGTCAGCGGTGGTGTGAGTCACGCCCTTGCGCGGGTTCTGCCCGAGGGTGCCGATCCACGCGGCGGCGGCCTCGCCGGCCTCCTCAGTGACCTTGAGGATGCGCAGGCCGGTCTCTTCGCGGCCGGTGCCGTTGATCGCGTTGAGGCGGGCCGTGACGTGTGCGGCGATGTCGAACAGGGTGAAGGTATTGGTGGTCATCGGGGTGCCCTTCCGGTGGGTGGCGGGGGTCAGGTGAAGCACGCGCCGTTGTCGCACAGCGCGTCGTCGTCGAAGCCGGGCAGCATGTCCTGCGCAGTGCCGATCGCGTCGGCGAGCGGCCGGTTGAAGCGGGTCAGCCACACCGGGTCTTTGCCGAGCACGGCTCGCCGGGCGTTGAGCAGGTTTTCCAGGTCGCAGGCGCGGGCGAACAGGTCGGGCCGGTCGCGGCGCGTCTCCGCCCACGTGGCGGGTCGCCGGAACGGGCAGAACCAACACGCCGACTTGGGCGGCACCGGCAGGCCGGCGGCGGCGATGATGCGGGCGCAGTCGTCGCGGCGCAGCGGCGGCGCGTGGTCCAACAGCGGGTAGACGGTGCGTTCGTAGGACTCGGCGCGTCGGTTGTTGACCCGATCGATCTCATCCAGGCTGATGCCCACGCCCACGGTCGCGGGGTTGTCAGCGGTCGCGCCGTGGGTCTTGAGCCACCGGCCGATGACCTTGATTTTGAAGTCGGCCGTGCACGAGCGGGTACCGGGTGCGCCGTTGGACATGCGCACCGGGATCGGCAGCGACCGCGACCCGTCACGGGTCAGCCGCCCGTACAGGGTCTCGCGGCTGCCGTCGCGGCGCTGCCGGTGCAGCTCGTGGAGCTGGATGCCGTGCAGCGCCGCGTACGGCTTGGCGTACCGCTCCAGATAGGCGAGGGTGGCCGGGTCTTCGGAGTCATCGCCGACGTTGGCGAACAGGAACACCCCAAAGTCGATCCGCCCCGCAGCGGCCAGCACCAGCGCGGCGGTGGACTGCACCCCGCCGCCGTAGGAGAACACCCGCAGACCCATCAGGCGGCCCGCTCCGGCGGGAAGCACGCGGGGCAGGCCAGCGCGCCGCAGTGGTCGGCCCATGCGGCGGTGACCTCGCACCAGCCGCGCCCGGCGTGCGGGTCGGCCGGGTCCGGGTCGGGCCGGCAGGCCGGGGTGGTGATCCAACTCCGGTCGGTGGTGAACACCAGCCGCCCACCGCTCGACGGGTTGCCCTCGGCGTCGGTGCCGAGGACCGTGCGCGACGGCCGGTGCGCCAGCGCGCCAGGCGTGATCCGGGTCGGGGCGCAGACGATCAGCGCGGCGCGCTGGCTGTTGGTGAAGCGGACCGCCGTGCCGGCGGCCGTCGCGGTTGGGGTGGTGGTCATCGCGGGGTCCCCTTGTCGTGAAGCTCGCGCAGGTAGTTGAGGGCGATCCGTCCGGGGCGCAGGTGCTCGCCGGTGCCGTCGCAGCGCCGGCAGGCACGGCGGGCGCGGAGCATGAGGGAGCGGCGGCGGCCGGTGCCGTCGCAGCGGCGGCAGCGGCGAAACGGCCGCCACCAGCACACGCCGACGTAACAGACGGTGACGGCGGCGGCGATGAGCAGGAACAGGGCGACGGTGGCGGCGGTGTGGGTAGCGGTAGCGGCTAGCGAGGGCATGCGGGTGCCTCCAGGGCCGGTTTTCCGGGGTGTGGGGGTTGCTGGCGCTACCCGCTACATCGGCATGTAGGGGCTGGCCAGGCATGTAGCGGGTGGATGTAGCGGCGGCGCTACCTGTAGCAGCGCCGCCGCTACATCTCAGGCGGACTCGCGGCCGTCCATCAGACGGACAATGTCGACCTTCCGGGCACCCCGGTTGACCGACCCGCGCATGTTGACGCTCACGCTCGGTACACCAACCGCACGGCACTGCGCCGAGATCGACTCTTCGGTGCCGTCGGCGTAGTGCTCCGGCATCGACTCGGCCAGCCGCGCCGCAATGACCTTCCAGTGCAGGCCGGGTTCCTTGCCCCGGAACACCGAGCGCACGTCGGCCAGCACGTCGCGGACCTCGCGGGCGATCTCCTCACCGAGGGCGTAGCCGGACAGGGTGCCGGCCGCCTCGCGGTGGCGGCGGGCAGCGGTGAGGATCCGCTCGGCGTCCCCGTGATCGGCCAGGTACGTGCGCACGATCGGGGTATCGTCGTGGGCCCCGTAGAGGATGCCCACCCCCAGGTACTCCTTGCCGGTGGGCAGGGCGGAGGCATCGAAGCCCTCGGCGTAGGCGTCACCACCGAGAATCGCCTCCGACACGACCCGGTTGCCGCACTTGAGCGCGAACCGCACCGCGTGGTTGTCCCGGTAGCGGTTGAACAACCTGGCCACGTCACCCGCGCCGACCCCGGAGGGCTTCTGCGACGACGACAGGATGATCACCCCGGCGGACGGGCCGACCGCCATGATGAAGCTGAGCAGGGCGGCGATCTCCTTGTTGGTGTCCTGGTCGTCGGTCTCGAAGTAGTTCTGGAACTCCTCCATGACCAGCACCCACACCCGCAGCACCGGGTACTTGCGCGACAGCTCCCGCGTGATCTTCCCTTCCGGGCACTCCGAGGTGGGCAGCTTGGCCAGGAAGTCGTTGACCTCCTCGATGTGGGCCTTGACCTCGCGCAGCATGTCCAGCAGGTGCGTGATCGGGTCGTTGTCGCGGCTGTTCGGGACTACCCCGCACACGTAGCGGTGCGCGATGAGCCGGAACTTGTCCCAGTCGGCCGACATCTTCCCGTCGACCACCAGCAACCGCGCATACGGGTCGAGCGCGGCGAACAGCGCCAACGCGCGGGCGGCGAACGTCTTGCCCTTGCGCGGCTGCGCACCAATCAGGATCGACACCCACATCATCAGCAGCTCGACCTTGCGGCCCCGCTCGTCGAGCCCGAACGGGGCCGGCGTCCAGATGTCGCGCGGCTTGCCGTCCAGCAGCGGCGTACGCCCCGCCGCCACCGCCAGGGGGTCCCGGTCGGCGACGAACAGGGTGTGCCGACGGTGGGAGGTCTTGTCCCGAGTCAGGAACACCTGGTTGACCGACACGTCCAGACCAGCGGCGATCGCCGGCCGGGCCTTGAGCACGTCTTCCCAGGTCTTGCCGTTGAACGGCAGATCGATGAGCACCTGAGAGCCGGTGTCGGAACGGTCGCGGGACATGTTCGACCCGAACGTGATCTGCTGGTTGGCCCGGTCCGGGTGCCCGAGACCAGCGGCGTAGTAGGCGCGCAGCACGACATCGGAGTTGATCCGCCGGAACCGGCCCGCCACCGTGGCGGGGGTGATGATCGGCCGGTCAGCGGGTCGGCCGACGTGCGCCAGCCCGGCTACCACGCCCACCGTGGCCAGCGCCAGCGCCCACCAGGGGGCGAGGGCCACCAGGATCGGCCCGCCGACGACAACGGCGACGGCCTCGGCCACCAGGACGGTGCCGCGCCACGCACGAGTGGCCTTCACCTCGCGGTGCAGCTTGTGCCACATCGCCGCGTCGTTCGCGTCGGCGGCGGCCTGCCGCAACGCGCTCTGCTCACTGACCCACCACCAGCGGCGCTGCCGGTTGGCCAGCCGGACCAACCCGACCGTCGCCCAGAACGACGCTTGGGCGGCGTACCAGGGTGAGCGCAGGCCATGGAAGCCGGCGCGGTAGGCGGTCACCGCGAGGGCGTAGCGGGCCGACGCCTTGATGTTCGCCCACCCCGCCAGCGCCGGGGGAACGACCGGCTTGCGGCCGGACGGCGACAGGGGCGGCACGTCGACCGGCCCGCCGCCGGGGGTGGGCTCCTCATCCAGAGGCACGTCGTAGTGCGTGCGCTCGTCCCCGGCGGGCGGGCGCGGGCGCGGCGCCCGCCGCGAACGCGCGTCGTCCAGGTCCACCACCTCGGCATCCGCGCCGGTGGTGGGGTTGCTCAGGTCGTGTTCGGCGGCCTGCCAGTCGAAACGGTCGTCATCGTGCGGGGGCGTCATGATGGTGCTTCCTCCAACTCGACATGTGCGGGGCGGGGGCCAGCCGGCGGCACGGCACGGGTTTCCAGGCCAGAGGCCGTGCCGCCGGGGCGGGGTGGTCAGCGGCGGATGGTGAGGCCACCGCGGATCTCGTCGACCTGCCGGCCGACCCTGGCGTTGCCAGACCGCACGTTCTCGGTCCGGCCCGCCGTGGTGTCGGCGGTCTTCGGGGTGTCCTTGCCGGTGGCGCGGCGACCGTGGACCTGCCCGACCTGCACGGCCACGCGGTCATTGCCGGACGCCACGTTGTGCTTGCTGCCCATCAGGTGGTGCTCCTTCCCGGCCGTCCAGGCGGTCTGGCGGCCACCGAACGCCACCGGCCCGGTGAGCCGGTGGCGGCGGAAGCGGCCAGCGGGTGCTGGTGAGGAAAGGTCAGCGGCGGTCGCGCGGGGCGGCGCGGCCGTTAAGTTGCCGGCGGGCGCGTTGCGCCTCCGGGCTGTCGTGCAGCGCGCGGCGCTGCCGCTCGGCCTCCGCGCGGGCGGCCTTGCTGCCGGTGGCGGTGGCGGCGGTCTCAGCGTCGCGCCACCTCTGGTAGGAGTCGGCGAACCGCTTCGCGCTCACCGCTTGCGGCCCTGCTCGGTTCGCCGCGCCGCGCAGGCGTTGCGCTCGTCGGCCTGGCGCTGCGCCTCGCGCATCTGCGCCAACCGGGCCTCCCGGCTGCGGGCCACGATCCGCTCGTGCTGCTCGCGGTACTGGCGATCGGAAATGTGCATGCCCATACTGGTGGTCCTCCCAAGACCTGATGCGGGTTGCGGGTTGGACCGGCGGCACAGCGCGGTTTCCTAGGCCATGAGCTGTGCCGCCGGGCGGGGTCAGGACTGGTCGGCCTTGCGCTGCTGTGCCTGCGAGGCCAGGCGCTGCCGGATGGCCTTGTCGCTGAACATCGACGGGTTGACCTTCTGCGCACGCCGGCTCAGATCCGTGATCTGCTGGTCGCTGATCGTGTTCGGGACGGTGGTCTTCCTGCCGAACATCGGTCCTCCTGTTCAGGCGGCGATCGGGGCGGGGGTGGCGTTGACCGGCGTTGCCGCAGCGTCCGGCGCGGATGGTGAACCGGTGGCGGGGCGGGGGCGGTGGCGCTTGACGGTGCTCACGCTGACCTCGGCGAGGCGGGCGATGCGCTCGTGGTTGGCGGTTGGCTCGGCGGTGTGCGCGGCGATGACCCGCTCAGCGGCGGTCAGCGACCGGGCCGTGACCCGCGCCGGGCGAACCGGCTCACGAACCGGCATTACCGGGGCCGGGGCGGGGCTGATCGGCTCGGCGTGCTCCCACGGGTCGCCCGGCACCTCTTCCGGCGTCGGCCCGACAGCCGGCGCGGTGGCCTTATCCGCGTGGGTGGCCTTGTCGGCCTGTCGGGCGGCCTTGCGGGCGGCCCGCTCGGCGTTGTAGCCCTCCCACGCCTTACGCGGGTCGCGCTCGTTGTGCTCGATCGACCACCGGGCCGCCATCAGGGAGCGGATCGGGAACATGCGGCGGCGTTTCGGGGAGAACTCCACCCCGGCGTCATCGATCAGGTTCGCGTCCTCCGCGAGGAGTTGGACGTGTTGCGCGCGGCGGGTGTGCAGCCCCCACAGCCACGGCGACAGCAGGGACAGCAGCGCGAACGCCACCGCCGCCGCCGTCGGCGCGATCCCGTCGGCGAAGTGCGCGTAGTTGATGGCCGCGACCACGGCGGCGATCAGCCACGCCGCCCGCCGCAGACTGGCGGCCGTGGCGTGGGCCTTGAGCATGAGCGCGTCGTGGGCGTGCCACTGCACGTAGACCGCGATCGACTCCAACGCCGCGCTAAACGCAACCGCGAACGCCACCCGAGACGGAGCGTTCCAGGCGGCGGGGGCGATCTCTTCGTAGGCGTAGGCGGCTTGCGCGTACGCGGCACCGCCGTTGATCAGCAGCAGCGGCAGCACCGGCCGCAGCTTCGCGGCGAACTCCGCACGGGCCTTACGCTGCCGCTCCCGGCGCTCGGCGCGCTCGGCGCGGCGGGCGGCGTCGCGGCGGCGGCGCTCCTGCTCATCCGCTAGCGCCTGGCGGCGGGCGTGCTCGGCGGCGGCCTCCTGCTGTTCCCGAGCGAGTTGCGCCATCAGCCGCTCACGCTCGATCTCAGCGGCGGCGGACTCACGCATGGCCGCCGCGCGGGCCGCCACGATCGACGGGTCCTCCGGGGTACGACGAAACATCGGTGCTCCTTCCCGGTCAGTCGGTGAGGATGTCGGCGAGCAGGTCACGGTGGGCGGCGAACACGACGCCGCCGTAGGCGTCGGCCAGGTGCCGCACGACGCAGCCGTAGTCGACGGCGGGCACCCACACGGCGCGGCGGGCGTCATCGGAGCCGGTCACGTCCGGCAGCGCACCCACGTGGATGCCGGCGTCGAACACGACTGGGGTGGTGACCATCCACGCCTCATCGGAGGCGCGCGGGTCGGGCACGTACCGGGCCGGCAGCACCTCGTGCGGCTGCAAGCGCGGGTCGACGATCAGGCCGGTCTCCTCGGCCAGTTCCCGCACCGCCGCCGCGAGGGCGGTCTCTCCGGGGTCGACGTGCCCACCGGGCAGCGCCCACCCGTGATCGTCGTCGCGTTCGACCATGACGATCCACCGCCAGTTGCGCGGGGTGGTGGCCACGACGATGGCGTCGGCGCACCGGGCCTCACCCCAGTGCCCGAGCTCGTTACGCCCGTGGCGGATGCCGGTCGGGGCGTACGGGTTGACCGGTCGACCGTCCACCAGGGGGAACGGGATCGCGGCGGCGGCCCGGCGGGCCGTCCAGTCGATGCGGGTCGGGTCCATCTCCGGATCCGCCCACGCGGCCCCGGCGGCGATGCCCGCGAGCACGGACGGGTGGGTGTAGGTGCGGCCGGTCATCAGGCCACCGCCAGGGCGGCGAGCCGGTCGGCGGTCGACGCGTCGATCTGCGCGCCGCTGTCGGTGTACTCGACGGCGTGGGCGTAGATCTCCCACCCGTGCCACGTCGGGTAGGCGTTCACCGACCGGTACGGGCGGCCGTCGCTGCTGGTGCCCTCGTGCTCCTTCCCGATGAGCACGTCGGGGCCGTTCAGCCCGGCCAGGTGCAGCCACGAGTGCAGCTCGGCGATGCTGTCGAAGTCGACGGCCAGGGAAGTGCCGTCCGAGCGGATGGCGATGCCGGCCGGATTGGACAGCAGGATCAGTTCGGCCAGGATCGCGCGGCGGTTCTTACGGACAGACAACGGAAACTCCTCCAGGTGTCAGTGGTTGCAGCCGGGGCAGTGCAGGCCGGGGCAGCACACCCCGGAACGGCGCAGCAGCAGCGCGAGCACGGCGAGCACGAACAGCCCTCCGGCCAGCAGCGGCAACAGCGCAATCACCGCCTGCACGAGCTGCACCGCGAGCCAGCCGGCCACCGTCACAGCGGCGGCGGCAGGAACGGCAACGGCGGTCACCACCGGCCAGCGGCGAGCGGTGCGGACCGGGGCGGCGGTGCGGGCGGCGCGGGGCCGGTCGATGAACCGGACCGTCACCCACACCCGACCGTCGCCGTGGGGCATCTGCGCGGGCAGGGACATGCCGACAAGTCGGTTGGAGTCGCGCAGCGTCGCCACCACCGCGGCGACTTCGCCCGGGGTGCCGACCACGCGGCGGGCCACGATCGGCCCGGGTACCGGGTGGGCGGGGCGCATCATCCGGGCGGTCATCTCAGGCCACCCGGGTCCCACGGCTGGCGGTGGCGCGGGTGGCCAGCAGCGCGCGGGCCTCTCGCAGCACCCGCTTGCGCGCCCGGCGTACCCGCTGCCAGTCCAGGTCGGACGGGGCGGGCTCGGCGCACAGGATCGTGATCTGCGCGTCGAGCAACAGCACCTCGGCGTCGATCAGCGGCATCTCCCGCTCGATCTCGGCCAGGTCATCGACGCTCGGCCCGTCCGGGTCGGCGTCGGTCAGGTCGTAGCGGTTCACGTGCGGTTCCTTCCGGAACGACGGGCACCCGACGCCGGACGGCGGCGGGCGGTCGACGGCTGCCGGCACGAGCGGCAGCGGTCCTCATCAGGGGCGAGGGGGGCGAGGGAGCCGCACCCGTTGCAGTCGCGCCACACGGCGCTGTGCTTGGTCGTAATCCGCACGGCGGCGGCGATGCTCACGGACATGACGGCTCACCTCTCCCCAGCTCGAATTCAGGTCGGACGAACAGCCGGAGCGCGGCCAGACCGGCCGCGCTCCGCAGCGATGAACAGGGCGTGCCGTGCTGGCACGCCGGGCGATCCTCGGTTGGGCAAGCAAGGGGCCAAACCCCTAAAGCGGACAGGTCTTGCGGCCGGACACGTCAACAGCCGAACGCCGCTCGCCACCCCTAGATCGCGCATGCATCGGGACCCAATCGGGGAGACGGATCTCCCTGCGTCCCGGACCTCTGTGCAGTTGTCAAACACCGAGCGCCACGGCGGTCCAGCAGATTCACGAGCGGTGCAGCCGAAGCCACCTCCGCCGGCTGTGGAGTCGCCAGCGCTACAACTTGGCGTTGTATTCGCACGCTACAGCGCGACGTTGTATTCGCGCAAGCACCACTACCGCGTAGGCTTGTAGTGATGACTTCGAGCGAGCTGCCCACCGACTGGTGGACCACAGAACACGTGCGGGCCTACCTGGCGTCTGTCGGCGTGCCGATCAGCCGCGCGACGTGGGCGTCCTACGTCTCACGCGGTCAGGCTCCCGCACCAGATCGGATGTTCGGCCGGTCCCCGGCCTGGCGGCCGAAGACCATCCAGCAGTGGCAGGCCAGTAGGCCGCGCCGGGGCACTTCCGTCGACTAGCCCGGATCATCAGGTGTCCCCCTCTCTCGTCTCCGATCGGCAGCGGAACCTTGTCTGCCTTGAATCGAGAGTGCCCGTTGCGCTGCCGATGCGGCAGACCCCACACGCGGACACGAGGGACACGGCCCATGTCCACTGAGGTCCCTCGCCAGCTCAAGCCGAACTTGGTGCTCGTGAACCGTCGGAAGGCGGCAGGCTGGGACTCGCGGAAGCGGGCAGCGCGTGAGCTGCACCGACTAGGGCTGACTGGCGGGTTGCGAGAGACGCCTACAGTCGAAGCGATCGAAAAGGCAATGTACCGCCATGAAACCGGGCGAGTAGCGGTTACCGATCCGATCTACCGGCAGCTCTACTGCCTGGCGTACGGCGCAAAGCCTCATGACTTGTTTGGTGAACTTGACAGCGGCGCGGCAAACCGCCCGCACTTCTCCGTGCGATCCCACAAATTCGTGCCCGCGTACATAGGCGCGGAAGGCGCAGCATTGTTGCGCGATGGCCTCTCGCTCGACCCAGCCGAGGGGCAATGGCACGCTTGCTCCGTTGCGCCCGTTGATCACCCGGAGGGGGATTGCTCTCTTTACCTCTGGCCTTGTGGGTCGGTCGTCTTTCATCTAGTCGAAGACTTGCAGCTCTCTACCATCGCGTCACTTGCTGCATGGCGGAAGGTATCCTACGGAGACAATATTAAGTGGGCGGCCGATTATCTCTCTCGGTACGTGCGTGCCGTTGATCAGAGCGCACTTTACGTGCTGGGCACACACTGGTTAGCCGAATCTGCCTGGCCTCCCGAGTTGCTAGACGTTGCGCTCCGGATAATGTCTACACCGTCGGTGCTCCTGCACAGGAATCGGCCGATGGACGATGAGCATCTAGCCCATGCAGAGTTGATAGAGCAATCCTTGTTGGCGGAGGGATACGACCACGCGGGTATCGAGTCATTCGGGCTGCGCGGAATCTCCTCCGGCTTCGCCTCTTGGTCTGGTGTCGTTTACCATCCGACAGCGCCGGACCGGGCAATAACAGAGACCGAGCTTGTAGCATGTGAACTGGCAGTTCAATCGATGTGGGCGTTCACCGACGCTATAACCCGCCAGATCGAACATGGGCGAGACCCTGAAGTTCCGCCGGAGCACGGATGGCGCTATCTTCGAGGAGTTCGTTCACGCCTAACAACTTCACGGCCACGGGAGACGGGCCAGCATCAGGCGATGCGGAGAGCCATCTTGCGAACAAGCGACCTCATGCCTGCGTTGGAGCAGGCAATCGAAACACTCCGAGACGCGGATAGAGGTTGAGATGACGGCAGGTCAGCCGGTGCTCGTGGTGACCGACATGCAGAACGGGTTCGTACGAAAGCAGTCGGCGCATGTTGTGCCGATCGTTGTCGACCTGGTACGCCGATGGCAGGAGTCCGGCGGCGACGTTCTTTTCACGCGGTACTTCAACTATCCCGGTAGTCCATTCGAGCGTTTTTTCGAGTGGAGCCGGCTTCAGTCTTCCCCTGAGACTGACATTGTGCCTGAGCTGCAACCGTACCTGGGTCGCGGGACGATGCTCGACAAGCGAATTTACAGCCCATTTACCGTCGACAGTGAAGCGGCTTTTGAGCGGCGGGGGTGGAGCACTTTCTACTTCTGTGGGATTGCGACAGAGAGCTGTGTTTTGAAGGGTGCTGTCGATGCCTTCGAGCGCAACCTCACGCCGTGGCTGATTGCCGACGCGTCGGCCAGCCATGCCGGCGCTGAGGCTCATGCCGCAGGGCTCTTGGTGGCCCGCCGCTTCATCGGCCCGCGACAGGTCATCACAAGGGCTGACCTTCCTGCCGCGCTCGTCGGTGGCCGGCCCTTCCAGAGTTAGCGGTCGGCGTTAGCCAAGCCCTAACGCTAGAGCCTGAACGCCGCCTGCTCCGTTCGCAGCATGTCGAAAGGGTTCATCCAGCTCACGCCCACCGCGTCACAAGCATCCGGAATTTTGATGCGGTTGCGTGAACCTGTGCCCGCCCTCTCATGCGG